>NZ_QNRK01000025.1 GCF_003315135.1 Roseiarcus fermentans | reverse complement strand
ACAACCATCCCCACCTTGACTCACGTTTCGCCCCGCCGCGTCTCGCAAAATCCGCCGCCACCCGACGAGCGCACCCAACCTGTGACAATTCGGACCCACCCCGGCTTGGGAGTTACGGGCGGCTGTAACTGCCAAGCCTAGGCGCACCTTGGGAATGACGGGGGTCGTCGACGCCGAGGCGGCGGCGATGACGCTGCCCGCCGTCCTCGCGAGGAGCCCGAAGGGCGACGCGGCGATCCAGGGGCCGCCTGCGCCAACGTTGCAGCGCGGCTACGCGGGGCATACGGCAGATCTTGGCCCAGCCCCCCTTGGATCGCCACGTCGCTTCGCTCCTCGCGAGGACGGCGGCTTGGGAGTTACGGACGGCTGCAGCGCCCGAGCCGACGCCTCCCTCTCCTTCCGGGAGAGGGGCAGCCGGGCGCAGCCCGGCAGGGTGAGGGCCGGGAACGCCGAGGGTCGGCGTGGCGCACCCTCATCTGGCCGCTTCGCGGCCTGTCCTCTCCCTGAGGGAGAGGCGTTGCGCACTGCCCGCCGCCTCCCGCCTCGGCGCGGCTTGGGAGTTACCGGCGGCTGGTGACTCCCGGGGTGTTGTTCGCGCAGGCGCCCGCGGCGTCAGGATCGCATTTATTCTGAGAATCCGCAATCATATTCCGTGCCCCCTTGCGCAGGCGGCGGCCGGAACCGGATCGACAAAGAGCCCGCTCATCCCGCCGCGTCCTGCAAGACCTCGCGCACCGTTCTGGCCAGGTCTTCGGCGGTGTAGGGTTTCCTCAGCCAGGCGCCCCTTCGCCGGCCGAGGCGGGCGATCTCGGGGGTGGCGTAGCCGGAGGTGAACAGCACCTTGAGCTCGGGCCGCTGCGCCAGCGCCGCCTCGGCGAGGTCGAGGCCATTCATGCCGCCGGTCATCACCATGTCGGTGAACAGCAGCGCGACCTCCGGCATAGCCGTGAGTTCGGCCATGGCGGCCGGACCGCTGTCGGCCTCGAACACCCGATAGCCGAGGCTCCTGAGCCGCCGGCCGAGCGCCCGGCGCAGACGCACGTCGTCCTCGACCAGCAGGATCGTCTCGGATCCCCGCGAGGGTTGCGCGTCCGCCGTCGCCGAAGCCGGTCGCGCTTCGACGCCGTCGCCCTCCGGAACCGGCAGGTAGATCCGCACGCTCGTTCCGCGCCCGGGCTCGCTCGCGAGCTCGATATGGCCTCCGGTCTGCTTGACGAAGCCATAGACCATGCTGAGCCCCAGCCCCGTGCCTGCCCCCATCGGCTTGGTGGTGAAGAACGGCTCGAAGGCGCGGCTGCGCACCTCTTCCGACATGCCCGCCCCCGTGTCGGAGACCGCGATCAGGACATAGTGACCGGTCCGCACCTCCGGGTGCGCCTGCGCGGCGGCGGCGTCGAGCCGCGCCGGCGAGACCGCGATCGTCAGCCGGCCGCCGTGCGGCATGGCGTCGCGCGCGTTGAGCGCGAGGTTGAGCAGGGCGTTCTGAAACTGCACGGCGTCGACCACCGTGCGGTGCGCCGCCTGGGGCGCGACCAGTTCGAGTTCGATCGACTCGCCCAGCGTCCGCCGCAGCAGTCCGGCGAAGGTCGCGACCAGGCAGCGGATGTCGGTCGGCTCCGGATTGAGCGGCTGGCGGCGGCCGAAGGCGAGCAACTGCGAGGCGAGCTTGGCGCAGTCCAGCGCCGCGGCCTGCGCCTCGTTGACGAGTTCGCGCTGGTCCCGATCCTCGAGGTCGGGAAACAGCAGCTCCAGATTGGCGATGATCGCCGTCAGCATGTTGTTGAAGTCGTGGGCGATGCCGCCGGTGAGCTGCCCGACCGCCTCCATCTTCTGCGCCTGGCGGAGCTCCTCCTCCATCCTCTGGCGGCTGGTGAGGTCGCGAATGAAGCCGGTGAAGATACGCCGTCCGTTGGCGCGCGCTTCGCCGACCGACAGTTCGATCGGGAACACGGTCCCGTCCTGCTTGACGGCCCGGACCAGCCGGCCGTAGCCGATGATGCGGGCTTCGCCGCTGCGCAGATAGTTGGCGACGTAGCCGTCGTGCTCGGCGCGATAGGGCTCGGGCATCAGCATCTTGACGTTGCGGCCGACGACCTCGTCCGGACGATAGCCGAAGAGCTTCGCCGCCGCCGTGCTGAACGAGGTCACCAGACCCTGTTCGTCGATGACGATCATCGCCGAGGGCACGGTCTCGAGGATCGACAGCAGGCGGGCCTCGCGGTCGGCGAGCTCCGCCTGCGCGGCCTTCGTCTGGCCGAGCGACACCCGCATCGCGTCCAGGGCGGACGACAGCTCGCTGGTCTTTTCGGCGACGCTGCGATCGAGGTCTGAGTTGGCGGCCGCGAGACGCTGCTGCGTCTCGCGCATCTGCGCGAAGCGGCGACGGCCGTCGACGGCGAGGAACGCCGCCAGCCCGACGACGAGCGATACGGTCATGAGGATCGTGTATTGCAGTCGCGCCGCCATGCGGTCCGCGCTGTCGAAAAGCGCGCTGGAATTCAGCCGCAACCCGCCCTGCATGGCCGCGACTTCCGAGCGCGCCCGATCCATTGTGCGCTTGCCGTAGCCGGACCGGACGATCGCCAGCGCGCCGGCTGGATCGCCGGCGCGCTGGAGGTCGATGGTACGCCGCAACTCGGCGAGCTTCCGCTCCGCCAGCGACCGGATCCGGTTTAGCCGGTCTCGGGCTTCGGCGTCGTTCCCGACCAGCGCCGCGATCCGCGCCATCTCGGGCGCGACCAGCGGCGCAGCGACCTCGTAGGTCTGAAGATAGTCTTCGATCCCGGTGAGAAGGTAACCGCGCTGACCGGTCTCCGCGTCGCGCAGCAGATCGAGCGCGCCGCCGAGGGCATCGACGGCGGTCTCCGCGTCGCGGGCCTTCATCCGGGCGCGGCGCTGGGCATCGACCGCGGTGAGGGTCATGACGATCAGCGTCGCCATCGCCGCCAGACCCAGGATCGGCGCCGCGACGCTGACGCCTTCGCGGGTCCTGCCCACCGTACGGTTCGGGCCGAGCGCGCCCAGTCCCAGCGCCAGGAAAGCGACGGCGGTCGGGAACGCGAAGCCGCTCAGCGTCCGTTGCACGCTCGGGTCGATCGGCGAGACGAGGTAGCCGAGGAGGCCGGTCAGCGCGAGGACGATCACGATGATCGCGAGCGCCCCGCGCATGGCTTCGAGAGGGACCGAGCGGGCGCGGAAGAGAGCGAGCGCCAGGCCGAGGGCGACGAGACTGGCCGAAGTCGCGACCGAGGGGCGACCGGGCAGATTTGTCGACGGGTCGGGGAAAAGGACGGTGTCGAAGCCGAAGTCGGCGTTGAAAGTGTATTCGAGCAGGAATGCGCAGCCCACCGCTGCCACCGCGACGGCGAGCGCCCGCTGGAAGATGAGGGCGCGCGGGAGGAATTCCGCGAGAACGAGCGACGCCGCGCTCGCTGTCAGGCCGGCGGCCGTGGCCGGTTTGACCTGCGCGCCGTCCGGCCACACCGTTTTCAGCGTCTCGTTGTCGAGGAACCAGCCGGTTGCGGCCACTCCGGCGATCCCGATGGCCAGGACGGCGGCGGCGACGGCCAGCCATCGGTCGACGTCGAACGGCCGGGACAAGTCCGGCGAACGCACGGCCTCGCCGGCAAACCAGGGTTTCACGCCAAGGTTCATGGTCGTCGGATTCCAGGATGTCTGTTGCGAGCGCGCGGCCGACGCCTGCGATCAGTGCAGGGCGGCGATGAAAACCTGGCGTTGCAACACCGTCTGGTCACGCCGGCGCGACGCGGCGGACGTCGTCTCGCCCGTCGGGGCGCGCCGGCGTGACCCCGTCAAACAATCCTGGCGGCGCGAAGGGCGTTCTCGACCAGTGGCGAGGTCAGGCAGAGCGCCACCACCGCCGCAGCGCTGACCGCGGCCGTGACGAGACCGGGCGCGATCCGACGTTCGCTGCGTCGCGCCGGGCAGTTCAGGACGGACATCCAGTAGGTCTGCTCCGAGTCGACGTTATGGAAAGACTCTTCCGACTTTTCCGAGTAGATGAATTGATCGACAGCGCTGGTCAACTGCACAACAACACCTCCAACTGGCCCGACATCGACTGATGATTGAGCAGAACGAATTGTTTCCTGCAATCGGATTGTTTGTGATGTTATCGCATCTCGACAAAAAGTGATTTTGTCTTCACGTTTGCGTGAGGTCTGAAAACTTGGCGAGATATCAAAGACTTGTTACAGAAGGAGAAATGTTGCCGCTGGTTGCGACCTTTACACCCGATGCGACAATTTGTCCCGGTCACGCGGCCGTCCGGGCCGACGGTTTTCTTTCGCAGAAGAGTGGATGACAGTGTAACCTGAGGTATTGCGGAACACTTCAGGCGCGTGCGGAGCGGCCGACGGCCGTTGGTTCCCGTCGTCCTTGCGAGCCGAAGGCGAAGCAACCCACGCGCCCGCAGCGAAGCGGCGGCATGGATGGCGTCGCTGCGCTCGCCACGACGGCTGCGAGTTCCCCGACGTCATTGCGAGCCGAAGGCGAAGCAACCCACGCGCCCGAAGCGAAGCGGCGGGGTGGATGGCGTCGCTGCGCTCGCCATGACGGCTGCGAGTTCCCCGCCGTCATTGCGAGCCGAAGGCGAAGCAACCCATGCGCCCGCGGCGCAGCGGCCGCGTGGATGGCGTCGCTGCGCTCGCCATGACGGCCGTTGGGTCCCGTCGTCCTTGCGAGCCGAAGGCGAAGCGACCCACGCGCCCGCAGCGCAGCGGCCGCGTGGATGGCGTCGCTGCGCTCGCCATGACGGCCGTTGGGTCCCGTCGTCCTTGTGAGCCGAAGGCGAAGCAACCCACGCCTCCGCAGCGCAGCGGCGGCGTGGATGGCGTCGCTGCGCTCGCCATGACGGCGGCGAGTTCCCCGTCGTGCTTGCGAGCCGAAGGCGAAGCGACCCATGCGCCCGCAGCGCAGCGGCCGCGTGGATGGCGTCGCTGCGCTCGCCATGACGGCTGCGAGTTCCCCGCCGTCATTGCGAGCCGAAGGCGAAGCAACCCACGGCCCCGCAGCGCAGCGGCGGCGTGGATGGCGTCGCTGCGCTCGCCATGACGGCCGTTGGTTCCCGTCGTCCTTGCGAGCCGAAGGCGAAGCGGACCGTTCAGGCGAGCGTCTCGTAAAGGTCGTTCCAGTCTGGATTCATGGCCTCGATCAGCGCGATCTTCTTGGCGCGCGACCCGCCCTTGATCTGCTTCTCGCGCGCAATCGCGTCGACGACCCGCTCGTAATGTTCGTAGAAGACGAGCCGCTTGCAGCCGTATCGGGACGTAAAGCCGGGAATCAGGCCCTGGCGATGCTCGTACGCCCTGCGCGACAGATCCGAGGTGACGCCGGCATAGAGCGTGCCGTTGCGCTTGTTCGCCATGATGTAGACGCACGGCGCACGCGACGTCACGCCGCTCCGGCCTTGCGACCCGTCGGCGAAACGGCGAAGCGGACAGATGGATAGCGGCGCTGCGCACGCCGTGCCGGACACTCGACCACACTGTGGAGGTCGATCAGCCTGTTGGCCGGTGCGAGCATGTGCCCCGTACTCCACCTTGCGAAGCAGCGTTAGCATAACGCGTCTGGTGTATGCGTCCAGCGTCGACAGCGGCGGCGTGGATGGCGTCGCTGCGCTCGCCATGACGGCTTTTGGTCCCCGCCGTCATTGCGAGCCGAAGGCGAAGCAACCCATGCGCCCGCAGCGAAGCGGCGGGGTGGATGGCCTCGCTGCGCTCGCCATGACGGCCGTTGTTTCCCCTCGTCCTTGCGAGCCGAAGGCGAAGCAACCCACGCGCCCGCAGCGAAGCGGCCGCATGGATGGCGTCGCTGCGCTCGCCACGACGGCTGTTGGCTCCCGTCGTCATTGCGAGCCGAAGGCGAAGCAACCCACACGCCCGCAGCGCAGAGGCGGCATGGATGGCTCCGCTGCGCTCGCCATGACGGCTTTTGGCTCCCGTCGTCATTGCGAGCCGAAGGCGAAGCAACCCATGCGCCCGCAGCGCAGCGGCGGCGTGGATGGCGTCGCTGCGCTCGCCATGACGGCTATTGGGTCCCCTCGTCCTTGCGAGCCGAAGGCGAAGCAACCCACGCGCCCGCTCCGGGCGGGCGGAATCCTACGCTCCCGGCTGCGACAAGAGCCAGCTCAGCAGCGAGCGCAGTTCGGCCGGACGCACCGGCTTTCTGAGCAGCGTCATCTCCGCCTCCTCCGCCTCGCGCGCCGCGGTGTCGGAATGGTCGGCGGTGACCAGCATCGCGGGCGTCGCCGCGCCGACCGCGCGCCGCACCTTCGCCACCGCCGTCGCGCCGCGCTCGAAATGATCGAGGTGCAGGTCGGCGATGATCGCTTGCGGCGGCCGCAGCGCGGCGATCTCGGCGGCCTCGTCGCCGGACGGGGCGACCGTCACGTCGCAGCCCCAGCGCGACAGCAGCGCCGACATCGCCGCGAGCACGGCGGCGTCGTTTTCGATCACCAGCACGCGCGCGTCGCGCAGCGGCCCGCGCGCGGTCGGCGACGCCCCCGCCAGCGGCGGCGCGGGCTCGGCCTTCGCAGGCTCGGCGAGGGGCAGCGCAATCGAGAACATCGACCCCTTGCCGACGGTGGAGCGGAGGCCGATCGGATGATCGAGCGCGAGCGCGAGGCGGCGCACGATGGCGAGGCCGAGCCCGAAACCCTGCCCGCCCTGCTCGCCGGCTTCTCCGCGCTGGAACTCCTGGAAGATCGCGTCGCGCCGCGCCTCCGGGATGCCGGGGCCGGTGTCCCAAACCTCGACGGTCCAACGGTCGCCGCGCGCCCGCCCGCCCACCAGCACGCCGCCGCGCCGGGTGTAGCGCAGGCCGTTGGCGAGGAGGTTCTGGACGACCCTGCGCAACAGCAGCGGATCGGACGTCACCCACCGGCCGGCGCCGAAATGCGCGAGCTTCAGCCCGCGCTTCTCCGCCGTCCGCGCCTGCTCCTTGACCACGGACGCCAGCAGGGCGTCGATCGGAAACGCGCGCAGGTCGGGCGTCATGACGCCGGCGTCGAGCTTGCTCAGGTCGAGCAGCGTGCGCAGAAGCTCCTCGAGCGTCGCCAGGCTCCGGTCGGCCTGATCGATCAGGCCGGCCTGCTCGCGCCCCATGTCGTAGCCGCCGAGGGTCGACAGGGCGAGCCGCGCGGCGTTCAGCGGCTGAAGCAGATCGTGGCTGATCGAGGTCAGCACGGACGACTTGAGAAGGTTGGCCGCCTCGGCCTGCTCCTTGGCCCGCAACAGGTCGCCGTTGACGCGCTCGATCGAGCGCAGGGCCTGCTGCACCTCCTGGGTGCGCAGCCGCACCTGATTGTCGAGCGCGATCGCGGTCTCGAACAGGGCGTAGGCGCTCGGCTGCTGGTCGTAGGAGCGTTCGACGCGCGAGATCAGCTTGGCGTTGATCTTCTTGAGCTTGGCGACTTCGCGCCTGAGCTCCTCGACCTCGTCGACGACCGCGGTCACGGCGCGGCCGTCCGCTTCCGGCCGATCGCCACGCCGGTGAAGGTCTGGTTGACGTGCATCGAGGTGTACTGCTCGCCGTAGGTGTTGAACCCGACCACCCTTTTGGCGCGGTAGAGCTTCGACATCGGCTGCGCGATCTGCTCGCGCTCGGCGGCGAGCCGCCGCAGCACGCAGTCGAAGCCGAGGTAGAGGTCGACTTCGCCCAGTTCCTCCTCGATGCCGCCAAACAGGGTCGCCAGGCCCTCGAACGGGTCGCGGCGCCGGGCGGCGGTGAAGACCAGCCCCTCGTCGATGGCGCAAAAGAAGCTCAGCGATCCGTCCGGATTGACGCGCTGGATCGAGCGGACGAAATGCTGCCCGCCGATGGTGACCACCACCGGGTGCGAGGCGAAGGCGAAGGCGTCGAGCGTGTCGTCGAGGATGCCGCAGACCCGCGCGTATTCCTTGGCCGCCGGCTCCGCGTTGAGCTCCTTGACGATCCGCTTCTCCACGTCGGCCTCGGTGACCACCATCTTGACGCCGGTCGGCTCGAAATTGTCGGCGCGAAAGGTCTTGAACGGCAGGTCGGTCGCCGCCAGCGCCAGCACCGCGGCGTCGGTATAGGCGCGCCCGCCGTGGATCACGAACGTCCGCTCGAACCGGAGCCCGTCGCCGGCGGAGCCGCCGACCAGCGGAATCTCGTCGAGCGCCATCTGGACGGCGGTCACGACCGCCTCCTCGCGGCGGCACAGGCCGTCGACCAGCAGAAGGCCGAACAGGCCGCGGCCGGCGAAACCCGGGCGCGCGGCGCTCAGTTCGGCGCGCAGTTGCTTGGTCAGTTCGCGCCCCGCCTCGACGTGAAAATTGGCGAGGTCGAGGATCGGCCGGGCAATGAAGGCGAAGTGCTGGCGCAGGAAGCCGATCGCCACCACCGCTCCGTCGCTCCAGCCGTCCGGGGTAATCTCTCCGGCGGTGGTGCAGCCGACCACCGGCGTCGCGCCGAACCGGCGCGCCATCTCCGCGGCGAACGTCGCGGCGTCGTAATCGGGCGAGACGAACACGACGAGCCCGGCGAGGTCGTGCGGCGCCAGTTGGCGGGCGAGTTCGGCGGCGGCCGCATGCGCGCCGAGGCTCCACGCCGTCGCGACCGCCACCCCGGCTCCCTCGCTGACGAGGTTCAATGCGGTTTCCTCCATCGCCCCGGACCTGCGCCCGCTGGCCTTGACAAACCTGTAGCACGGAACGGCGCGCGCCGTCGCGGGTCGCCCGAAGGATCCTTCCGGCTCTGCGCGGCGTATCAAGGCGGGCGGCGGGCCGGCCGGAACGTGGGAGCGCGTCGACGTGACTTGTGACATCGTCTGGCTTCGCGATGATTTTCGCCTCGACGATCAGCCGGCGATCGCGGCTGTCGCGGGCCGGCCGGCGCTGTTCGTCTACATCCACGATCAGCGCTTGCAGAACGGGCGGCCGCTCGGCGGCGCGGCGAAATGGCGGCTCGAGCGGTCGCTGGCCAGTCTCGGGCGCCGCCTCGGCGAACGCGGCGCCCGGCTCGACGTCGTCGAAGGCGAGGCCGACCGGATCCTTCTGGCGCTGGCCGCGGCGGCGGGCGCCGAACGCGCGCTCTGGAGCCGCCGCTACGAGGCCGACGCGATCGCGCTCGACCGGCGGGTGAAGGCGGCGCTGAGGGAGCGCGGCGTCGAGGCTGCGAGCTTCAACGGCCGGCTGATGCGGGAGCCGTGGGACTTGGCGAGAGCGGACGGCCGGCCGGCCGGAACGTTCTCGGCGTTCTGGCGCCGGCATCGCGGCCTCGGCCCCCTGCCCGCGCCCCTGGCGGCGCCCACGCGCCTGGTTGCGGCGCCGTGGCCCGCCGAGGCGCCGCGGCGCACGACGATCGAGGCGCTCGGCCTGACGCCGATGGCGCCGGACTGGTCGGGCGACCTCGCGCAGGGCGAGACGCCGGGCGAGGACGGGGCGCGGGCGACGCTCGCCCGATTCCTCGACCGGGGCCTCGGGGACTACGCCGACGCCCGCGATCGCCTCGCGCCGGCCGCCACCTCGCGCCTGTCCGCGGCCCTCCGGTTCGGCGAACTGTCGCCGCGCCGCCCCGCAACGGCGGTCGAGGCGGCGACGGCGGCCGACCCGCGCCTCGCGGCGGCGGCCGACAAATACCTCTCCGAACTCGGCTGGCGCGAGTTCTCCTACGCGCTTCTCTACGCCCATCCCGATCTTGCCACGCGCGCGCTCAAGGCCGAATTCGAGGCCTTCCCGTTCCGCGACGACGAGCCTGGGTTTCGCGCCTGGGCGCGCGGTCGGACCGGCTACCCGGTCGTCGACGCCGGCATGCGCCAACTCTGGCGCACCGGCTATATGCACAACCGCGTGCGGATGATCGCCGCGTCGTTCCTGATCAAGCACCTCCTGATCGACTGGCGGCGCGGCGAAGCCTGGTTCTGGGACACGCTCTGCGACGCCGATCCGGCCAGCAATCCGGCGAGCTGGCAGTGGGTGGCGGGGTCGGGCGCCGACGCCGCGCCGTACTTCCGCATCTTCAATCCCGTGCTGCAGGGCGAGCGGTTCGACCCCGACGGCGCCTATGTCCGGCGCTGGGTCCCCGAGCTTCAGCGCCTCGAGGCGAGCTTCGTCCACGCGCCGTGGCGGGCGCCGGCCGAAGCGCTGGCGCGGGCGGGCGTGATCCTCGGCAAGACCTACCCGAAGCCGATCGTCGACCACGACGCGGCGCGCGCCCGCGCGCTCGCCGCCTTCGCCGCGATAAGGCGGGCCTGACGCCGGCGCGGCCGGCCGCCGCGCGCCGCCGCCCGACCCCGGTTTATCGCATCAGCGAACGGCGGCCGCCCATGCGGCGAAAAATCGCACCTTTAGACTATCTTTATCCAACAAACTCGATGTTCCTTTGCGTATATCGTTTTCGGGGCAACTAGACCTGCGCACCTATACTTGTAAGCGAGCGTGACAACATGAATAAATCAGCGACCTATTCGGTACATTGCGCTATGGACGGCTATTGGGTTGTGGACAGCGACCGCGCGCTCGTCGGCTGCTCCGACCTCGACGCGGCGAGGCTGATCGCAGCGTTGATGAACGGCGATCTGGAGGCGCTCGCGGCGGGCGCGAACCCGGCGGTCGACGCCTGCCTCGGCGCGATCCTCGACATGTTCCGGCCCCTCAGGCGCGCGGGACGGCCGATGCTGGATGCTCCGGTCCCGTGCCTCTGACCATCAGCCCGGCCCGCCGCCGGTCAGCAGCAGCCGCGCAGACGCCCCTTGCTCACGTCGTAGCGAGCGCTCTGCCGCTCGCGAAAGAACTCCTCGTAGGTCATCACCGGATCGCCGGGATGGTTGGCCTTGCGATGCGCGACATAGGTCGGATAGTCGGGCACGCCGACCATGAGGCGGGCCGTCTGCGCGACCCTGTCGCAGACGAAGCGCGCCCGGCTCGTCAGGGTCTCGCTCATTCCGCCGCCACCGCCGCGCCGCCGATCTCGGCGGTCGTCGCCTTGGTTTGCCGCAGCGCCCGCAGCGCCTCGCGGACGCCGTAGACGAGCATCACCAGAACGATCGCGACGAAGATCGCGGCGAGCGTCGCGTCGACGTAGTCGTTGAACACGATCTGGCCCATCTCGGCCGCGGTCTTGGCCGGCGCCAGCACCTTGCCGGAGGCCGCCGCCTCGCTGAAGCGCATGGCGTGGGCGACGAAGCCGACCTTCGGGTCGGGATTGGCCACCTTCTCGATCCCCGCCGTCACCGTGCAAACGACCAGCCAGGCGGCCGGAACGAGCGTCACCCAGGCGAACCGCTCGCGCTTCATCTTGAACAGGATGACGGTGCACAGGATCAGCGCGATCGCCGCCAGCATCTGATTCGAGGCGCCGAACAGCGGCCACAGCGTCCAGATGCCGCCGAACGGATCGATCACCCCCTGATAGAGGAAATAGCCCCAGCCCGCGCAGGCGAGCGCCGAGCCGATCAGGTTGT
This sequence comes from Roseiarcus fermentans, assembly GCF_003315135.1. Taxonomy (GTDB): domain Bacteria; phylum Pseudomonadota; class Alphaproteobacteria; order Rhizobiales; family Beijerinckiaceae; genus Roseiarcus; species Roseiarcus fermentans. The sequence goes on along the minus strand of NZ_QNRK01000025.1, from coordinate 89,475 downwards.
TGGTCCACGATTCGGTCGACCGGAACGCCGGGACCACGTCGCCGATCAGGTCCTGCAACATGAAGCGCAGCACGCGGGTGCCGGCGTCGACGGTGGTGAGGATGAACAGCGCCTCGAACAGAATGGCGAAGTGATACCAGAGGCCGGCGAGCGCCGGGCCGCCGAGGAGGCCGGAGAGAATTTGCGCCATGCCGACGGCGAGCGTCGGCGCCCCGCCGGTGCGCGACAGAATCGTGGTTTCGCCGACGTCGTGCGCGACCTGGGTGAGCATGTCCGGCGTGACCGCGAAGCCCCAGTTGGTGATGACCTCGGCCGCGTGGGCGGGATCGGTCCCGATCAGGCCGGCGCCGCTGTTCATCGCGAAATAGACGCCCGGATGGATCGTCGTCGCCGCCACCATCGCCATGATCGCGACGAAGGATTCCATCAGCATCGCGCCGTAGCCGATGAAGCGGATCTGGTTCTCGTTCTCGATCATCTTGGGCGTCGTGCCCGACGAGATCAGCGCGTGCCAGCCCGACACCGCGCCGCAGGCGATGGTGATGAACAGGAACGGGAACAGGCCGCCCGCCCAGACCGGGCCCGAGCCGTCGATGAACTTGGTCACCGAGGGCATTTCGAGGTCGGGACGCACGACGATGATGCCGATCGCCAGCAGGAGGATGGTGCCGACCTTGAGGAAAGTCGACAGGTAGTCGCGCGGCGCGAGCAGGAGCCAGACCGGCAGCACGGAAGCGACGAAGCCGTAGCCGATCACCAGCAGGGCGAGTTCGGCCCCGGTGTAGGTGAAGGCGGAGGCGAGCGCCGGAGTCTCGGCGACGGTGCGGCCGAAGACCAGCGCCAGCAGCAGCAGCACGGCGCCGATCGCCGACATTTCGCCGATGCGGCCGGGACGGAGATAGCGGCTGTAGAGGCCCATGAACAGCGCGATCGGGATGGTGCTGGCGACCGCGAACGTTCCCCACGGGCTCCCCTTCAACGCGTTCACCACGACGAGCGCGAGCACGGCGAGCAAAATGACGCAGATCAGGATGATGCCGACGCCGACGACGCCGCCCGCGACCGAACCGATCTCGGTGCGAATCATCTCGCCGAGCGACTTCGCGTCGCGCCGGGTCGAGAAGAACAGGACGACCATGTCCTGGACGGCGCCGGCGAACACGACGCCGGCCAGGATCCAGAGGGTTCCCGGCAGGTAGCCCATCTGCGCCGCCAGCACCGGCCCGACCAGCGGCCCGGCGCCGGCGATCGCCGCGAAATGATGGCCGAACAGCACGTAGCGGTTGGTCGGGACGTAATCGAGGCCATCGTTGTGGCGATAGGCCGGCGTCACCCGTTTCGGGTCGGCGCCGAGCGCGGTCGTGACGATGAACAGGGCGTAGAACCGATAGGCGATGAAGTAGATGCACACCGCCGCGGTCACTAGCCACGCCGCGTTGACGGGCTCGCCCCGGGTGAGCGCGACGACGCCGAAGGCGACCGCTCCGAGGACCGCGACCGCGATCCAGATCAGCTTCTCCCGCAACGCCATCCCCATGTCCTCCCTCGATCCGTCTTCGGCTTCCTGGTCGCGCCCGGGCCGACGTCCGTCCACATTGCGCGGGAAGGCTAGCACGCCGCCCGGCAAGATTGTAGCGGCTGGGATGCGGCTGGAGAAGCGTCTGGCGCGGCGCGCCCCGAACGCCTATCTCGACGGTCCCGTCGCCGCCCCCGGACAGGACAACCGTGCGCGTCTCCCCTCCCCGCCTCCTCGCCCTGCTCGCCGGCCTCCTGATCTGCGCCGTCGCGATCTGGCGGTTGGAGGACGCGCGCGCGGGCCTGACGATCACGCCGCTCGCGGTCGGCTCGACGCCGGCGACGGTCTATCGGCGCACGGACGGCGGCAAGGCGCCCGCGGTGATCATCGCCCACGGCTTCGCCGGCTCGCGCCAGTTGATGGAAGCCTACGCCCTGACCCTGGCCCGCGCCGGCTACGTCGCCGTCTCGTTCGATTTCGAGGGCCACGGCCGCAACCCGACGCCGATGCGCGGCGACGTGACGCGCATCGACGGGACCACGCAATATCTCAAGCGCGAGATCGGCCGGGTGACGGACGCGGCCCTCGCCCTCCCCTCCGTCGACGGCCGCGTGGCGCTGCTCGGGCATTCGATGGCGTCCGACATCATCGTGCGGCGCGCGCTGGAGGACCCGCGGGTGGCGGCCACCGTGGCCGTGTCGATATTCTCGGAGGCGGTGACCCAAACCGAGCCGCGCAATCTGCTGATGATCGACGGCGCGTGGGAGCCGCGCCTGCGGGCGGACGCGCTTCAGAACGCGCGCCTCGCCGATCCGGCGGCGAGGGAAGGCGAGACCATCGGCGACCCGGCGCGGGGCGACGGCCGGCGGACGGTCGTGGCGCCGGACGTCGAGCACGTCGGCGTCCTCTATTCGCCGACCGCGCTCGCCGAGGCGCGGTCCTGGCTCGACGCCGTGTTTCACCGCGAAAGCGCCGGGCCGGTCGCCGCGACCGGCGGATGGATCGCGCTGCTGCTCGCCGGCGTCGTGCTGCTGTCGTGGCCGCTGGCGGCGCTGCTGCCCGGGGGCGAGCGGCCGTTCCCGACCCTGCGGCGGAAGACGTTCCTCCTCGCCACGCTGATCCCGGCGGCGGTCACGCCGCTGGCGCTCGCCCGGGTCGACACGCATTTTCTGCCCGTCCTGGTCGCGGATTACCTCGCCGTCCATCTGCTGCTCTACGGCGCGCTGGCGCTCGGGATCCTGGCGCTGAGCGGCGTCCGGATCGGCCGCGTCGCGTGGCTCGGCGCGCTGGCGCTGGCGGTCTATGGCGTCGTCGTCTTCGGCGGCGCGATGGACCGCTACGTCGCCTCGTTCATGCCGACGCTGGCGCGGCTGCCGATCATCGCCGCGATCGCGGTCGGGGCGGTCCCGTACATGCTGTCCGACAGCCTGGTGACGGACAACGGCAGGGCGTCCTGGCTGCGCGTGCTCGTCGCCCGCGGCGCCTTTCTCGCATCGCTGGCCGCGGCGGTGGCGCTCGATTTCCAGCGCCTGTTCTTCCTGATCCTGATCATCCCCCTGATCGTCCTGTTCTTCGTCGTCTTCGGCCTGATGGGGGGATTCGTCGGCCGGCGGACGATGTCGCCGGGCGCGGTCGGGATCGGGCTCGGCGTGATCCTGGCCTGGACGCTCGGCGTCGCGTTTCCGATGTTTTCGGCCGGCTGAAGGCGTCAGAACACCGCGTGGTCGCCGCGCTCGACCGCCGCTTCGCCCTTGATCAGGCGCGCGTAGAAATCGAACAGCGTTTCCTCTCCCGTCGACGGCGTCGCCGCCGCGTCGTAGCGCCCGGTCGCCGGGTCGAGGAGCAGCATCGATTCCGACGCGTAATAGCGGCCGATGCGCGCCAGCTCCGCCTTTTCGGCGAGCGCGGGGATGACCCGACCGAGCGCGCCGAGCGTAAAGACGATCGCGTCGAGCAGCGCCAGCGGCGCATGCCGGAACTTCGGCTCGCGGCCGAGCAGGGCGAACAGGCGCTCGCCCTGCTGTTTCGGCGTGATCGCCTCGCCTGGGCCGCCGATCGGCAGAATGCGGTTGAAGCGGCGCTCGTCGTCGAGGCATTCGGCGATGTAGCGGCCGAGATCGTCGTCGCTGATCGGCTTGCACGCCGTCAGTTCGCCGTCGCCGAACACCAGGAACGGCTTGCCCTGCTTCACCCGCTCGACCTGACCGGACAGCGACTTGAAGAAGGCGGTGGGCCTGACGATCGAGTAGGTCAGGCCGGAAGCGACGAGGGCGTTCTCGAACGCGAGCTTGGCCTGCTGGAAGGCGAGCAGCGGCTTCTGCACGCAGATCGCCGACAGCAGCGTCATGTGTCGAACCCCGGCCTCCTGCGCGACCGCGAGCGCGTCGACATGCGCCTGGTAGTCGATCGCCCAGGCGTCCTTCGGGGCGCCGGTGCGGGAGGCGAGGCACGACACCAGCGCGTCGAAGCGCTCGCCGCGAAACCCGTCGCGCGCGAGCGACGCCCTGTCGGCGACCTCTCCGAACCGAACGGCGCAGCCCGCGAGCAGCGCGACGCTGTCGTCCGCCGTCAGACCGCCGCCGACGCCGGCGCGTGGCCGCACGAAGCACACCACCTCGTGACCCCGCCGCGCCAGCGCGCGCGCCGCAGCGCGGCCGATGGTTCCGGTCGCGCCCAGCACCAGCACGCGCTTTCCCGCAGCGGCCCGATCCGGCGGCCTCGTCGCAGCGTCCATCGTCAGCCCCATCCTCGACAGGCGCGTGGATAATCAGAACGCGACCGAAAGGCCAGACCGAACCGACGCGCCCACGCCCCGGCTTCCGGCGAAAGCCGAAGGCGCGAAGGCCGGCCGCGCAATGCTGTTGCGGAATCGCAGCGTTGGGCAATACCATGCCGGTTGCGGGGGGTTGGGGAACACAGTCGGACTGCGAGGTCGCGATGCCGACAAGGGACAGCCGTCGTGGCCGAGGCCCGGCGCTGACGTTTGCAGTCGCGTGGGCGGCGCTGGCGACCGGAGCCGCGGCGCCCGCGGTGGCGTCCGACCGTTCGACCTGCAGGTATTTCAGCCAGTTGCCGGACGACTGCGCCGACGCCGAGCAGCGCAAGTTCGACAATCTGCGCGGCTACCGCTTCGAGGAGATCGACCTCCTGGCCCGAGACGTGATCAAGAAGGTGCTGTACGTCAGCATCTACAACACGACCGGCCAGAACGGCGGCGACGAGACGCGCGATTCGGCGCCGGAAGACGCCGCCGGGCGGGTGGACCCGAAGAAGGTCGCCAAACAGTTTCAGGCGCTCTCGGTTCAGTTGAGCCCGCCGCGCTACTGGGCGCTCGACTGGTTCGCCGACCGGGTCGGCGCGGTGCGGAGTTTCGACGGTCTCGACGCCGCCTGGATGGGCAACGGCGCGGCCGCCGAATCCCGCCTGTCGGCGAAGACGCCGCCGGAGCGCTATCATTATCAGGCGTTCCCGCGCACGGCGATCGAGGGGTTCCGGAAGGGCGGCAAGGTCTATGTGCTGGACGACCCCAAGGGCCGCGCCTGGGTGCTCTCGGCCTTTACCGCCAAGGCCACGCCGAACGAGAACGACGACGACCTGGCCTCGCTCGGCGATCGGCTGAAACTCCCGGCGGGGTGGAAATTCCGCGCCGTTACGCTCGACCGGGATCTCACCCTCGAGGCCAGGAGCGGGCCCTCCGCAGCGATTGAGGACGAACTGGGCGACGTGTACCATCTGGCGGGACCGGGGCAGAGCAACTTCACGCCGTGAGACCGGACGGAGGAGGAGACGCTCATGGAGCGGAAACGAGCCTCGGACTTCCCGCAAGGGCTGCTGGATCTGTTCGATCTCTACGTGCACGGCGGCCTCAGCCGCCGCGCCTTCCTCGACGGCGCGCAAAGGTTCGCGTTCGGTTCGCTGACGGCGGCGGCGCTGTTCGACATGTTGCGGCCGAACTACGCGTGGGCCATCCAGGCGGCGCCGGACGACCCGCGACTCGTCGCGCGCTTCGTCAGCGCGCCGTCCCCGGCCGGCACGGGGACGGTCAACGGCTACCTGGTTCGGCCGGCGACGGCGGACAGGCTGCCGGGCGTGCTCGTCGTCCATGAGAACCGCGGCCTGAACCCCTATATCGAGGACGTCGCGCGGCGGCTCGCGCTGGCGAACTTCATCGCCTTCGCGCCCGACGGGCTGACCGCAGTCGGCGGCTATCCGGGCGACGACGAACGGGCGCTCGCGCTGTTCAAGACGATCGACCCGGTGAGGATGCAGGCGGACTTCCTCGCCGCGGCGAACTGGCTGAAGGCGCAGCCCGACTGCACGGGCAAGATCGGCGCGGTCGGCTTCTGCTTCGGCGGCGGGGTCGTCAACACGCTCGCGGTGGAAATGGGCGCGAGCCTTTCCGCCGCCGTCCCGTTCTACGGCCGGCAGCCGACCGCGGCCGAGGCGGCGAAGATCCGGGCGCCGGTCAACGCGCAATACGCCGAGCTCGACACGGCCATCACCGCGGGCTGGCCGGCGTACGAGGCGGCGCTGACGGCCGCCGGGGTTGCGCACGAAGGCCACGTCTACAAGGGCGCCAACCACGGTTTCCACAACGACACGACGCCGCGCTACGACGAGGCGGCTGCGACGGAGGCGTGGACGCGGACGATCGACTGGCTCAACCGGTATCTGCGGGGGTGAGCGAAAGGCGGCGTGTCTTTTCGGCCGGGCGGCTGTCGAAACGGCCGCAACCCGAACGTCTAGGCTTCGAGCGCGGCCGAGGCGCCGCGCCCTCGTGGAGACGAACGATGCGCTACCTGTTGATGATTCATGCGGACGAAAAGGCGATGGAGGCCGCGCGCAAGGAGGACGCCGGCCGGATCATGGCCGCCTACGGAGCCTACACGACGGCGATGAAGGAGGCGGGAGTCTATGTCGGCGGCGAACGCCTGCACCCGAGCGCGAACGCCACGGTCGTGCGCGCCGAGGGCGGCAAGACCCGGGTGCTGAACGGGCCCTACGCCGAGATCAAGGAGCAGCTCGGCGGCTACTACCTGATCGAGGCCGCCGACCTCGACGCCGCGATCGCCTGGGCGGCGCGCTGCCCCGGCGCCGCGACCGGGGCGATCGAGGTCCGGCCGGTCTGGACGATGTGACCGGCGCGGGGTCTCGATGAAGCCGGAGCCGCTCTCCGGGTCTGAACCGGCGCGTGCGGCCGCGGAGCGGGTCGCGCGCGAAAGCTATGGCAAGCTCGTCGCTTTCCTCGCTGCGCGCGAACGCGACGTCGCCGGAGCGGAGGACGCGCTCGGCGACGCCTTCGCCGCCGCGCTCGCCGTCTGGCCGCGGCAAGGCGTTCCGTCCAACCCGGAAGGCTGGCTGGTGACGGCGGCGCGGCGCCGGCTGATCGACGGCGGTCGCCGTCGCCGCAACGCCCAGGCGTCGGAGCAGACGCTGACGCTGATCGCGGACGAACTGGAAGCGGCGGAGCGCGAGGCGATTCCCGACCGCCGCCTCGCGCTCATGTTCGCCTGCGCCCATCCGGCGATCGACACCGGCGTCCGCGCGCCCCTCATGCTGCAGACGATCCTCGGCCTCGACGCGGCCGCGATCGGTTCGGCCTTTCTCGTCTCGCCGGCCGCGATGGGCCAGCGGCTGGCGCGCGCCAAGGCGAAGATCCGACTCGCCGGCGTTCCGTTCCGCATCCCCGAGCGCGAGGATCTGCCCGCCCGTCTCGAGGCGGCGCTCGAGGCGATCTACGCCGCGTTTTCGCTCGGCTGGGACGAGACCTTCTCGGACGACCCGCGCGGACGCAACCTCGCCGAGGAGGCGCTCTGGCTCGGCCGCATGGTGGTCGCGCTGGCGCCCGACGAGCCCGAGGCCAAGGGCCTGCTCGCGCTGATGCTCTACGCCCACGCCCGCCGCGCCGCCCGCCGCGACCGCCTCGGCCGCTACGTCCCCCTGAGCGAGCAGGACACCGCGCGCTGGGACGCGGGCGCGATCGAGGAAGCGGAGGCGCTGTTGCGGCGGGCGAGCGGCGCGCGGTCGGCCGGGCGTTTCCAGCTCGAGGCGGCGGTCCAGTCCGCGCACGCCGCGCGCAGGCTCACCGGCTGGACCGACTGGGAAGCGGTCGCCGCCCTCTACGACGGTCTCCATGCGCTGACCGGTTCGCCGGTGGTCGCGATCAACCGGGCGGTCGCCGCGGCGCACACGCGCGGGCCCAGCGAGGGGCTCGCGCTCCTCGACGCCGCCGGCCGCGCAGGCGGTCTCGACGCCTTCGAGCCGTACTGGGTGGCCAGGGCCGATCTGAGCGCCCGCGCGGGCGACCGCGCCGCGGCGCGCCACGCCTACACGACCGCCATCGGGCTCCAGACCGACCCGGCGGCGCGGGCGTTTCTCGTCGAAAGGCTCGAGGCGGTCGACCGCGGCGGCCGCAGCGGCTTTCACGGTCACGAAACCATATGATTTTGCGGGACCTTAACCCTGCCCCAAGGGAACCTTTTCCGTAGCGTGAGGATTCATCTCTCGGAAAAGATCGGCGCGCAGGGTGGCTTCAACACGGCGGCGCCGACGGTCGATGCCGGCCGGTCGCGGATCAGAGCGAGGAATTGCACATGGGTCTCGCAGTCGAGCAGAGCCGAACGATCGTCAGCGCCATGATCCTCGGCCGCAGAGTCACCGCCCAGGACGTAGCCTGGCTCAGGCGCGAAGTGTTCGCCGAGGGCGAGGTCACCCGGGAGACGGCGGAGGAATTGTTCGCGGTCGCCGGCGCGCGCATGGACAATGCGCCGGAATGGACGGAACTGTTCGTCGAGCTGATCACCGACTACGTCGTGTGGCAGTCGCGGCCGACCGGAATCGTCGCCGACGAAGAGGCGCAGTGGCTGATCGAGCGAGCCGACGCCTGCAAGTCGATCGAGGCGCTGGCGGTCCTCGTCAACGTGCTCGCCGAGGCGCATCGCGCGCCGCAGTGGTTCGTCACCGCGGTCAGGGCGCGCGCGGCGCAATGGCGGTCGGTGGAAGCGGCGCTGAGGGCCAGGGCGAGTTGAGGAGCGCCGATCTCTTCCCCACTTTGCCGCAAACGGAATGCGCACGAGTTGGCGACCACATTGCGACGCGAGAGCCGCCGCGAGCACGCCCGTCGACGGCGCGACCCTCTAGGAGATCGCGGCGGCCATTTGCCGCTCGGCCGCCCAGGTCCTCGATATCGCGCGTTCGCGCGGCCTCGCCATGTCGCGCAGCGCCTGGGTCGTCCGCCGGGCGCTGATGCGGCGCTTGGACCGCGGCACGACGCCGGCCGAGGCGCGCTGACGCACCTCCTCGTCTTCGTCCTCGATCATGACGCCGCCATCCCCGGCGCGTGCCGCACGTCGTGCGCCACAATGCTCCTGTTGACGGCTGAAACGAACCGGAGCGACGCCGGCCTCCTTCCGTTTGTGTGTCGAGCGCACGCTCATGGTTGAATCTACGTAGTGGATCGCCTGGATGGCGTGCTAGATTGCTCAGGTCGATCGGCGAGGCGAGGAACGCCTTAAATTAAAAAAGACTTGCAAAACGGATGCCTCGGTCTCTGCGACGGCGGTCTATCATTTCAAGAGCAGTTGGCGAAGCGGCGCTTTTGATTGCAAACGAAAGCATGGAGCCTCGACGTCGAGGTCTGGTTTCAGTGGACGCAGCCGCCGAACGACGCCTTGGTTATAAAAATAATGAATGGACTACGGAGACTTGCCAATGAAGACGTATGGCAGGCTGGCGCTCGCGCTCTCTATTGGGTTGGTATTTTGCTCAATTGAGCATTCCTATGGCGCAGAACTTGATGCTGCTGATGCGGCAGGCATCAGAAAATTCGAGGGAGGCCATCCTTTTCTTCTGGGCTTCCTTGGGGTTATGGGCGCGATTGGCAATCTCGAAGATCGCACGGTTTTGGAATTCGATGTTGGCGCCCTTCCTCCCGCGGCTCGGCGGCCCATAGAGCTCATTTTGCCTGTCTCGAACATTGATCAACCCGGTGGTCCGCCTGGCTGGATTAATGTCTTTACATTTATCGGCGGCGGCGTTGTCCATTCATCCGACTTTTTTGCTGGCGATCCTTTTGCAACAATAAGCTCCGGCGATGGCGCCGTCGAAACATTAAACCTCGACGTTACAACTGCTGTTCAAGATACGATCGCCAATGGCGGACGATTTCTCGCGTTTCGGCTATCGACCACCAGCGAAGACAGGTATTTCCTGGGTAGAGAATTTGGGCTACCCGACCCTACACTGAGTTTTTCCGTTCCCGAGCGCTCGACATGGGCAATGATGCTCGCGGGCTTCGCGGGCCTCGGCTTCGCGGGGTATCAGCGAACGAGAGCCGCCTAGACTGGCGCGCTTCGGCCCGGCGCGTCTCGCGGTCCGCCGCAAGCCCCGCCTCGCGCATGTCGAGGCGCGCCTTCGCGGCGCAACCCGCCTGCCGACTCCAGCCTGCTCGGCCGCCACGGGTCGCCAAGCCGCCAGCCGGCCTGCAGCCTGCCCAGCAAAGGACACGCATTCGTCTACGAGGCCGCGCCAGGTCCGTTTTCAAAGCGTCCGGGATGATACCCCTTCTCGCCGATCGCCTTCGCCAGCGGCCCGCGGATGTCGCCGGTTTCCTTGAGGCGCGCGACGACCGACTCGAAATCCCACTTCGGCCGCCAGCCGAGCTCGGCTCGCGCCAGCGCGTTGTCGTAGACGCGGTCGATCGAGGCGGCCATGCGCCAGCCGCGGCGGGCGTATTCCTCCCGCCAACCCCCGGCCCGCTCGCGCGCGACCGCGGCGGCGTCGGAGCGCAGCCGGGCGGCGTCCTCACGCTGAAAGGGCGTCGTCGCGCTGATGATGTATTTGCCGAAGCCGATCGCCGGCGCGCGCTCCGCCGCCGCGAGGTGCGCCTCGACCACATCCTCGATCGCGACCCGCCGATAGAGAAATTCATTGAGCTTCAGATTGTCGTCCGGGAACGCCGCCCGCGCCTCCGGATCGTCGTCGGCTTCCGGGAAGAAACGCGAGGTTCTCAGGACGATGCAGGGCAACCCCTCGTTGCGCCAGAACAGCCGGCAGAGGTCCTCCGCCGCGGTCTTGGTGACGCCGTAGATGTTCTTCGGCGACGGCGCGACGGTCTCGTCGATCCACGCCGCGGGCTCGCCCGGCGGCGGTTTCAGCGCGTCGCCGAAGGCGCTGGTGGTCGAGGTCATGATGAAACGCTCGACCCCGGCCCGGACCGCCTCCTCGAGCAGGATCAGCGTCCCGCGCACGTTGGTCTCGACGAAGGCGTCCCGCCCATGCGTGTCGACATGCGGCTTGTGCAGCGTCGCCGTATGCAGGACCGTCCGGACGCCCTGCATCGCCGGCGCGACGACGCCGCGGTCGGCGACCGAGCCGACGATGTCGGTGAAGGGCGCGGGCAGGATGTCGAGTCCGGCCGCGGCGCGGTCTTCTGCGCGCAGCGAGCGCATCAGCGCTTCGCCGAGATGGCCGGCGCTTCCGGTGACGAGAATGGTCATGGCGCATGTCCCGGCGCGGCTTGACGCCGCCCCGCCGTCGTCTAGCACAGGGGCGGGCGCGAAGGAGGCCGACCGATGCTCAGGATCTGGGGACGGAGAAACTCGTCGAACGTGCAGTCGGTGATGTGGACCGTGGCGGAGCTCGGCCTCCCGTACGAGCGCTACGACTTCGGCCACCGCTTCGGCGGGGTCGACACGCCCGAATTCACGGCGATGAACCCCAACCGGACCGTTCCCGTCCTGCGCGACGGCGACGGCGAGCCGCTGTGGGAGAGCGCCGCAATCAACCGCTATCTCGCGAGCCGCTACGGCGCCGCGCCCTTCTGGCCCCAGGACCTGGCGGCCCGCGCCCAGGTCGACAAGTGGGCCGAATGGGCCAAGGTCAACGTGACGGGCAATTTTTCCGCGCCGGTCTTCGCGGCCATCGTGCGCACGCCGCCGAGCCGCCGCGACCCGCAGGCGATCGCGAGGGCGATCGCGGAGCTCGACGGTTATCTGGACATCGCCGAGCGCCGCCTCACCGCCCTTCCCTACCTCGCCGGCGACGATTTCACCCTCGCCGACGTCGCGTTCGGCTACCTGCTCTACCGCTATTTCGACATCGACATTCCTCGGCCGCCGCGCCGCAGCCTGGCCGACTATTACGCGAAGCTGACCGCGCGGCCCGCCTACCGCGAGCACGTGATGGTCTCCTACGACGAGCTCCGCGCCGCGCAGTGAGGCGGGCGACGGGGTCGCCCTTCGGCCTGCGCGTCCGGGGGGCGACCGCCTCGCGTTCGGCGAGGTCGGCCAACGCAGGTGACGACGTCGCGATCGGCGTCGATCGCCAGCGGCCGCCTGGATGCGCCGCCGCGCCGCCTTCGGCGTCGCCGACGACTCACAGACAGAGCGCGGAAAGCAGTGTATATACGTTGCGGGAACGCCGATCGGAGGCCGCAACGCATGTCCGCCCTGACGTCCTCGGAAACGTTGGACGGCGTCTCCGCCCCGAAATTCGAAAGCGACGCCCGCTCGTTCTTTTGGTTCGCCGCGAAGGGCGGCCTGCTCGAAATCGTCACGGTGGGCTTCTACCGGTTCTGGCTCCTGACCGGGATACGCCGGCGAATTTGGTCGGCGACCTCGCTCGAAGGCGACGCGCTCGAATACACCGGCCGGCCGCTCGAGATTCTGATCGGCTACCTGATCGCGCTCGCGATCCTCGCGCCGCTGTTTCTCGCCTCGTTCCTGGTCGGACTGCTGGCGGAAACCGCAGGCTTTCCCGACGATCTGGCCTGGGCCGCCGCGTGGGCGGCCGGCGCCGCGAGCTTCGGCTTCATCTACCTCCTGCTCCAGTACGCGTCCTACCGCGCCCGGCGATATCGTGTAAGCCGCACGGTCTGGCGCGGCGTCCGGTTCTGGATGAAGCCGGCGGGATGGCGATACGCGTTTCTCTCGGTCGGCCTGATGATCGTGGTGATCCTGACCCTGGGGCTCGCCCATCCCTGGCGCGCAGCGGCGCTCGAACGCTTCAAGTGGCGGCGCACCTTCTACGGCGACCTGCCGGCGCGCTTCGAGGCAACGGGGTGGGCGTTCTTCAAGGCCGGCGTCGGCTTGTGGGTCCTCGCCACGCTCGCCGTGCTGCTTCCCATCGGCCTCCTGGCCGACGCGGCGGCGACCCGAAACGAATCGCTGCTGCCGTTCGCCTTCCTCGTCGCAGCGCTCGCCGTGCCTGTGCTCTTCTGGGTGTGGGCGGTGTTTCAGGCGCTCGAATGGCGCTGGTTCATGAACGGCCTCAGGATCGGCGGCGCCGGCTTCGCGTGCACACTGAAAGGCTGGAGGGTCGTCCGCATCTATCTCGGATACGTCGGCGTCGCGCTCGCCATTTCGCTCGCGAGCTCGATCGCCGGCGTCGCGATCCACGCGGCCATCGCTTCGCCGCCCTCGCCGACCGCGAAAGGCGCCGGGGACGCCGTCTGGATCGCGTCCTCCGCGGCCTCGGCTTTGGCCTATCTGGCCGTCCTCGCGTTGATCGGCGCCGCGCACCGCACCTATCTCGTTCACCAGTTCTGGCGCGCCGTGGTCGACTCGACCTCGGTCGCCAACGCCGAAACGCTGAGGCTCGCTCGCCGGGCCGGGCAAGCCAGCGACGCGATCGGCGAAGGGATGCTCGACACCGGGTTGCTCGACGGCTTCGACCTGGGAGCGGGCTTTTGAGCGCGGCGCACGCGCCGGACGGGCGCGGGCGATATTTCGACGGCGAGACGGCCTCCGGTCGGGAGGTCGCGTTGCGCTTCGGCGCCGCCCTGGAGATTCGCGACGGCGAGCAAACGCTCGCCGAGTGGCGCTACGCGGCGATCCGCATGGTCGACGCGGCCCCCGCCGCGCTCAGGCTGAAATCGCTCGACGCCGTGGAGCTTGCGCGTCTCGATGTCGCCGATCGCGACTCGCGGGCGCGCGTCGAAGCCGCTTGCCCGAACCTGGGGCGAACCGGTCTCACGGCGCGCGAAGTCGCGCGCATTGTCTTCTGGTCGCTGCTCGCCGCCGCGTCGGTGGCGTTCGTCGCCATCGACGCCGCGCCGCGCCTCGCCGACCGCATCGCCCCCCTTGTTCCCGAAGCGATGGAGGCGAGGCTCGGCCGCACCGCGGCGACCGAAGTGAGGGCGATGTTCGGCGGCGACGGGTGCCGCGAAGCCAAGGGCGTCGCCGCGCTCGCGGGCCTCGCCAGGCGCCTCGCCACCGCCGGCGAGCTCGGCAGGCCCGTGACTGTCACGGTGCTGAGGAGCGGGATTCCGAACGCCTTCGCGCTGCCCGGCGGGCGTGTCTATGTGCTGAGCGCGCTCATCGACAAGGCCCACGACCCCGACGAGCTCGGCGGCGTCGTCGCCCATGAGCTCGGCCACGTCGCGCATCGCGACGGCTTGCGGCTCATGATCGCCGATGGCGGCGTCGCCTTCCTGCTCTCGCTGCTCATGGGCGACGTGTCCGGCGCAACCCCGGTGATCTTCATGTCGCGCGAACTCGTCACCTCGGCGCATTCGCGCGAGGCGGAGGCGCAGGCCGACGCATTCGCCGCGAGCGCTCTTCACCGGCTCGGGCGGCCCTCGGCCCCGCTCGGCGCGTTCCTGCTCCGCCTGACAGGCGAGCAGAGCCAGAGCATGATGGCGTATCTGGCGTCCCATCCGCTGACCCGGGACCGGCTGGCGGCGTTGAGAGCGGACGACGCCGCCAACGACGGCCCGCCCCTGCTCGACGCGAACGCGTGGGCGGCGGTCAAGGCCGTGTGTCCGGGGAAGCCGGGCGGGGCCGACTGACGCCGTGCATCGCCGGCGCGACGACGCCGCGGTCGGCGACCGAGCCGACGATGTCGGTGAAGGGCGAGGGCAGGATGTCGAGTCCGACCGCGACGCGGTCCTCTGCGCGCAGCGAGCGCATCAGCGCCTCGCCGAGATGGCCGGATGAGCCGGTCACGAGAATTGTCGTGGGCGAGGACTACAAGATTCGCCGCACCCCGGGAATCCGGAGCAACGCCTGCGCGGTCATCCAACTGAACAGCAGCGCGAAGGCAAAGGTCGCCACGAATTTCGCCCCGGCCGGAAGCGGCTGGCCGAGCAGGGCGAATTGCGCCCACAGAACAAAAACATAGTGGACGATATAGATCGCGTAGGCGCTGCGCGCGAGCGAATCCATCCAGGCGCGGCGGGTGCGAACCACGCCCCGGAACAGGGCGAGGAAACCGAAGCCGCTCGCCACGCAACTGATCACCCACAAGATCGCTTCCAAAGCCCCCATGCCGTGCGCCGACAGGAGGCTCGTCAAGCTTTGGTTGCGCGGGACAAAGATCAGCAGGTTATACGCGACAAAGCAGCCCGCCAGCCACCAACGCCAGTCGCGCGCCAGTCGACCGTTCCGCGACAGCAGTCCCCGTTCGAGATCGTCCGCGCCGACCCAGGCGCCGGCGAAGAACCAGGCGAGGTAGAGGGCGATGCGGCAGACCTGGAAATAAAACGGCTTTGTCAGCAGGGGGGCCCAAAAGCCAAACCCGAAGATCGACAGCATCGGCAGATACAGCAGGGCGCAAACACAAACCATGGCGCCAAAGGCTGGCAGCGGGCGCTCCTTGAACCATCTGGACACTGACGGACAATCGAACGTGCGCCGGGGAAAAGCAGCAAATAGGGCCGCCGCGACGCCGTCGAAGAGCAGCAGCACCCAGACAAACCAAAGCGGCCCGGGAGGCCAGCCGTGCGTGATGTGCTGGCGCCAGAACTCGAGGTAGCCTCGGGGGTGACCGGCGGCGAGCCAGGCGGCGTAATAGGCCGCCGGCATGAGCGCCGTCACGCCGACCGCGAACGGCAAGCCCAATCGCAGCAATCGTTGACCCAGGAAAGCCGCCGCGCCGGAGCGCCGCAGCGAAGGCAAGACAAACAGGCCGGATATGAAAAACATCAGCGACATGAAAAACACGTCGTTGAAATTCTCGGCGTAATCGAGGAACAGCCAGCGCGCTCCATCGACAACAGGCGCGGTCGAAGCCAAATAGTTCTTGGGATCGATGCGGGCGAAATGGGTGTAAGCCAGACTGCTATGGTGCGCCACGACCATGAGCGTCAATGTCGCTCTGAGGTAATCCAGAGAGACGTCTCTTGCCGACTTCGCATCGGCTACGAAAGGCTTCGGGCCCGCGTGCAAGACAACCTTTCCGGTCTCATCACTCGGGTGGCCAGAAACCAAGCTGGCGGAACCCTTCGCCAACCATGCAAACCACAGTGCGCCGACCGCCGCAAGTGGAGCGAGGCGTCCCATCGCCGCCGTCCGTCCGACGCGGGTGAAGCGCCGCCGCGTCTGCGGCGGCCGCGCCCTGGCGAACCGAACCGACGAGGGCGACAAAACGAAGCGCGGGCCGCCGACGGGACGCGGCCAGCGCCGCGCGTTCGTCCTAAAGCTGCTCGAACCCGATCTTGCCGTCGGGCTGCTTCTTCCAGACGTACCAGACGTAGTCGACCGTCGTGCGGTCGCCCTTGCCGTCGAAGGCGATGTCGCCGATCACGGTGTGGAACGGCATGCCGGAGTGCATGACCTTGGCGACCGCCTTCGGGTCGAGCGATTTCGCCGCCTCGGCCGCCTGCTTCAGAATCTGGACGCCGGCGTAGGAGTAGAGCGTGTAGCCCTGCGGCTCGAAGCCTTTCGCCTTGAAGGACGCGACCGCCTCCGCGGCGTTCGGGTTCCGGCGCGGTTCGGGGCCGAAGGTCATCAACGTGCCCTCGACGCCCGGACCGCCGATCTGGGCGAATTCCGAGTCGGTGATGCCGTCGCCGGAGATCATGACCGTCGTCATGCCTTGGTCGCGCATCTGGCGCAGGATCAGGCCGCCCTCGGTGTGCAGGCCGCCCCACATCAGATAGTCGGCGCCGGATTCCTTGATCTTCGAGACGATCGCGGAATAATCCTTTTCGCCGGTGTTGACGCCTTCGTAGAGGACTTCGGCGACGCCGAACCCGTGCATGCTGTCGCGCGCCGCGTCGGCGAGGCCCTTGCCGTAGGTGGTCTTGTCGTGGACGATCGCGATCTTCTTGCCCTTGAGCTTGTCGCGGGCGAGTTCGGCCCAGACGAGGCCCTGCTGGTCGTCGCGGCCGCAGGTGCGGAACGCGTCCCACAGCTTGCGGTCCGTCACCTTCGGGTTGGTCGCCGAGGGTGTGATGAAGAGAATGTCGTTCTCCGCATAGACGTCGGAAGCGGGGATGGTCACGCCCGAGTTGAAGTGGCCGATGACGAACTTGACGCCGTCGCCGACGAATTTGTTGGCGACCGACACGCCCTGCTTCGGATCGCTGACGTCGTCGCCCTGCTCGAGCGCGAGCTTCTGGCCGAGGATGCCGCCCGCCTTGTTGATGTCCTCCACCGCCTGCCCGGCGCCTTGCGCGAGCTGGGCGCCGAAGGCGGCGTTGGCGCCGGTGATCGGTCCGGCGACGCCGATTCTGACTTGAGCAGGCGCCGGCCCGGCGATGGCGAGAGAGACGGCGAACGAGAGAGACGCCAACACGCTGTTCCGCATCTTAACCTCCTATTGTGCTTTGATCAGTTAGCTTGCGGAAGGTAACAGGTAGACCTAACTTGTAAAGCGTGGAATGACAGTTAGCGACGCCCCCCTCCCCCCGTCCCGCGCCGGTTCCCTGCCGCTCGTGGGCGGATCGTTGGCCTTCGACTTCGCCAACACGGAGTCCGGCCGCGGCACGGACCAGCATCAAAATCACCTGCGCGAACCGGAGGACGTCGTGGCCTGGATCGAGCACGCCGAGGCGCTTTCCGGCCCGGACGTCGCGTCTCTGCGCCGGGCGCTCGACGGCCGGCCCGGACGGGCGCAGGCGCTCCTCGGCGACGCGCTCCCCTTGCGCGCGGCGATCCAGACCGTCGGCGAATCGATCGCCGGGGGCGCCCCTCCGCCCGACGACGCGCTCGCGGCGCTCTCGGCTCTGCACGCGCGCTGCCTCGCCGCCGGCCGCCTCGCGATCGCCGACGGGCGCGGCTTTTGGCGCTGGCGCGTCGAGGCCGCCCCGGTCGAGGCGGCGCTCGGCCCGATCGCGCTCGCCGCGGCGAGACTGTTCACCGAGGGCGACTTCAGCCGCATCAAGGTCTGCGAGGGCCACGCCTGCGGCTGGCTGTTCTGCGACACGAGCCGGAACAACGCCCGCCGGTGGTGCGAGATGGAGGTGTGCGGCAATCGCGCCAAACAGAAGCGGCTGGCCGCGCGAAGGCGCGGCCAGTGAAGCGGATCGCGCTCGCCATCGCCCTCGCCGGCCTGCTCGCGGGCTGCTCGCCCGTCGTCGAGACCGATCAGGCCCGGCTGTGCCGCATGGCCCTGCCCGCGCTGACGCCTGACGGCGGCGAGATCTCGATCCTGAGCGAGCGCGCCGACCCGGACGGCCGCGGGCTCGAGGTCGCATTTTCCTCGAGCGCGCCCGGCGAGGCGCCGGGCCGACACGTCGCCGCCTGCCGCTTTCGGGCGCCCGGACGACCGCGGGAGTCGCGCGACCTGACGGCGCTGACCCTCGACGGCGAGCCGCTCGACGAGGGGCGCCTGTTCGTCCTCGTCCGCTACTGGCTCGCCACGCCGGACGGCCGCGCCGCCGACCCGGCGCCGCTCGGCGGCATCCGCGACGCGCCCGTCCTGCCGAGGCGCGCGGTCTACGCCATCCAGATGGCGGTCGACGGGCTGCCGCTCGCGGCGGTCTACGCCCTGCTCGCCGCCGCCTATTCGCTGATCTACGGGCTCGTCGGCCGGATCAACTTCGCTTTCGGCGAGCTCGCGGCGGCGGGCGGCTACGGCGCAGCGATGACCGCGCTGGCGCTCGCCGGGGCGCCCCCGGCGCCGCTGCTCGCGGCCGCCTTCGTCATGGCGGGCCTCGTGGTGCTGGGCTGGGGATACGCGGCGGCGCATGCGGTGTTCATCCCGCTGAGAAACGCGCGCGGCTTGCAGATGATGGTCGCGACCGTGGGCCTCGCCATTTTCCTTCAGGAACTGCTGCGCCTCGCGCAGGGCGACCGGACGAGCTGGATGACGCCGGTGCTCAATCGGCCGTTCGCGCTGGCGCGCTCGCCCGACTTCGTCGCGGTCGCGAGCCCGATGACCTTCGTGTCCGCCGGCGTCGCGCTCGCGGTCGCGGTCGCGCTCGTGGTCGTCTTTCGCCGCACCCGGGCCGGGCGCGAATGGCGCGCCTACGCCGACGACCCACTCGCGGCCGAGATGCACGGGGTCAGCCCGGCGGCGACCCTTGCGCGCGCTTTCGCGCTCGCGGGCGCGCTCGCCGGCCTCGCCGGCGCGATCATGACGGCCGCCTTCGGCGCGGTCGGCTACGCGCTGTCGGCGACCCTGACCCTGAAAGCGCTGGCCGCGGCGATCGTGGGCGGCATCGGATCGCTGCCGGGCGCCTTTCTCGGCGGGCTGGTGATCGGCGCGGTCGAAACCGGATGGTCGGCGGCGTTCCCGATCGACGATCGCGACATCGCCGTCTACGCCCTCATGATCCTGTTCATCGCCCTCAGGCCCTCGGGCCTGCTCGGAAAGAGCGCCGTTCCCGTCGGCCTGCGACAAGGCCGATCTTGACTTGGGCGCCGCCCGTCCCACATCCTCCCTGCTACTCTAAGGGGCGTCGAGCCCGGAGGATCGTATGTCTCAGTTCGTGGCCATGTCGCCGGCGCCTTCGCTTCGCGCCGACGCGTTCGCCGGCGTCCGCACGCGACGCATGGTCGCGGCCTGCTTCGACTTCGTGCTGGTGAGCGTTCTGGTCGCGCTGTTCTGGACCACGTCGGTCGTTCTGACGCTGGGATTCGCGCTGTTCGTCCTGCCGCCGCTGTGGCCGATCGTCGCGTTCTTCTACAACGGCCTCACGGTGTCCGGACAGCGAATGGCGACGCCCGGCATGCGCCTGATGGACCTCGAGATGCGCACGCACGACAGCGGCCAGCGCGTCCCGTTCGTCAACGCGGCCGTGCAGGCGGTGCTGTTCTACGTCAGCTGGTTCTTTCCGCCGATCTTCCTCGTGTCCCTGGTCGATTCGGAGAAGCGCTGCCTGCACGACATCCTGTCCGGCGTCGTCGTGGTCCGGCGGATGTGACGCCGGACCGGTAGACCACCAAGGGAGCGGAACACGGGAGAGGGCACGGCGTGACCAGGGAAGTGCGCGACGCCCCGCAGTTCTATCTAACCGCGCCTTCGCCGTGCCCCTATCTGGCCGGGCAGCAGGAACGGAAGATCTTTACCCATCTGGTCGGCAAGCGCGCCGCCTCGCTCAACGACCTCCTGACCCAGACCGGCTTCCGTCGCTCGCAGACCATCGCCTACCGGCCGGCCTGCGAAAGTTGCCGCGCCTGCGTCTCGGTGCGCGTGCTGGTCGACGACTTCCGTCCGAACGACAGCCAGCGCCGGGCGATCCGCGCCAACGCCGACCTCCTCGGAAGCTTCGTTCCGCCCAAGCCCACCAACGAGCATTTCTCGCTGTTCCGCGCCTATCTCGACGCGCGGCACCCCGAGGGCGGCATGGCCGACATGTCCTCGCTCGACTTTGCGATGATGGTCGAAGACACCCACATCGACACCCAGCTCGCCGAATACCGGCTGCGCAGGACCCCGAACGAGGCAGGCCCGCTCTACGCCGTCTGCCTGACGGACAGGCTCGCGGACGGCCTGTCGCTGGTCTATTCCTTCTACGCCCCGCACCATGCGCGCCGGTCGCTCGGCGCCTACGTCATTCTCGACCACATCGAGAAGGCGCGCGCGCTCGGCCTGCCGCACGTCTACCTCGGCTACTGGGTCGAGGGTTCGAAGAAGATGGGCTACAAGGCCGCCTACCTGCCGCAGGAGCGCCTCGGCCTGCACGGCTGGACGCGGGTGGAGCGCTAGCCTGCGTCTCACGAGAACGACTTGGGCCAATTCGGAAAGGCAGCGCGATGCTGACCGAGCGTCGCGCGGGACCGAGCCTCTTTGGCCGCTCGGCCTGGCCCTGATCGACCGTCTCGCGCGCACCGAGCCGCCATCCTCGAAAGGAACGTCGACAGCGATCGACGACAGGAAGCCGTCGAAAAAGGCCGAGGCCAACCTGGCCGCGACCGCCACAATGGCCAGGAGCTCTCGCGACGAGATCGACCCATGCCCAGTGACGCCCAAACTCCTAACCGCCGAATCGTCTGGCCTCGTCAGCATTCCCCATCGTCGGCCGTCGTGTTCGCCCACAACACGGTCGACATCAGAGCGTCACCGCAAAGGGTATGGTCGCTGCTCATCGACTGCGTCGCGTGGCCGCGATGGTACAAACACTGTTCGGACGTATCCATTTTGCGCGGCGGCGCCGCCTTACAGGCCGGCGCGAATTTCGCTTCAAGACGCTAGGATATTCCTTCGAGCCGGAAGTCGTTACGTTCGATCCCTATAGCATGCTCGTCTGGTCCGCCAACGGCCCGGCTGGAACAAGCGGCGCACATCCGTGGTACATCGAGCCGACGCAGAACGGCTGCACGGTGATCACGGAAGAAGCGCAGAAAGGTTTGCTTCTGTTGATCTTGGCGCGGCGCGTCCGCTCCGAACTCCTCGCCTCGCACGAGGACTGGGTGCAATCGCTGAAGAGGCTGGCTGAGTCTGGCCAATCGGTCCAGACCCTCTGATAGGGAATATCCGCCGGAGGGCAAGTTCTGTCGGAAGTATCGTATCCGAAAGAAGCCATAAAGTCGGGCGTGAGCATGGCGCGCGGCGCTGGGTTGAACAAGGGCGCTGCAGCTCGGCGCCCCGCTCGGGGTCAGACGTCCTCGATATCGCCTTCGCAATTCCGCGACGCCGATTCCGTCGGCTCGTTGATCCAGATCAAGACGTCGGCCGCGAATCCGCTCATCGTAGAAGCCGTCGACCGTCTCATCCTGCCGCGGCCAGTTCGGCCAAGGATTGGCATTGGTGACGAGGGCGAATCGGTCGGAGCAGGCCACGGCCAAAAGCCTCGAAGAGGCAGCCGCGATCACTCTCCGAAGAGCTGGGGCCGAAGCGGCGAGGCCGCTCCGGCCCTGCTTCATGTCAAGAGACCGGCCTTGCTCGCCTCCAGCATTGGAGACGCTGACGACGACGGCGACGCCGCGCCGGGGCGGCGGCCGCCGCCGTCGCACGCGCTGATAGTCGCCGCCTCTCGAGGATGATCCGGCGCGCTCAGGCGTCGATCGACCGGACGGGACGTCGCTTGCCGTGAGCGCCCGCCCAGAGGAGCCCGGCGAACCCTGCCAGCATCATCGCCCAGGTCGACGGCTCCGGCACGGTGACGGAATGGACCAGTTGAATGACCGTGCCATTGCCCATTGTCGCGTACTGGCCGACGGTATGGTTGTCGGACTCGTAGCCGCCGCCGTTATTGACCTCGCTGAACTCGATCTTGCTGAACGTTCCACCCTGGTCGAAGAAGTTCAGGAAGATATACGGCTCGCCGCTGTCTTTGCCGTGGAAGCTGCCCGGGTTCGGATTTCCGTAGTACAGGCTCGGGTCCGCCGATTGTGCGACCGCTGTGAGTACGTCCTGCGGATCGAAGGTGAACAGCTTGTTGCCGTCGCCGCCGTAGAAGGTGACGAAGTTGCCCTTGTCCAGCGCCGACAGCCAGAATCCGAAATAGTCGATTCCGCCGGGGATCGTGGACGACAGGGTGAGCGTGTAGGGCGTGCCGGTGAACGCGGCGATGTAATTGGTGTTTCCACCCGCGCCGCCGTACTGGTCGGCCGCGTTGATCTGAATTCCGCTCGCGGTTCCCGCCGTGTAGGTTCCCGTGATGAGACCGCCTGTGCCGTAATCCGTGGTGATGGTCTGCGGATAGCCATGCACCGGCTGGCTGTTGAAGGTCTCGACTCCACCCTCTTTGACGCCAGACGCATTCGTCTTGAAGGTTGCGGTGGTGTTCTCGACGCCCGCCGCCTCGCCTTCGTAAGACACTACGAAAGTCGACGCCTTCGCGCCGCTCGCCCCAAGGGCGAGCAGGGCGCAAACCGCAGCGCCGACAGGAAGAATCTTCATCATGTTTACGCCAGTCCTCACATATATCGTCAAACCTCAAGCCGGCGCTGGTTTACATAGGTTTGTGGAAAAGGCAAGGCGCCGGTATGGCGCAGCGTAACATCGGTGTCTCTTTGTGAGTCGGAACTGCGAGCGAGCCTCCGTGGGCCTCGACTCGACCGCTGGCCCGGCCGTCCGCGACGCTCCATCCGGAGTCGACCGCTGCGGGACGCCGAGGCGTCGGCCGTCCTTCCTGCGACTCCGGCGAGGCCCCTTCCCGACGCCTTGCCTCGACGCCCGCGCCCACCTATCTAATCCCTTCGAGGAGCCCCGCCCCATGTTCATCCAGACCGAAGCGACCCCCAACCCCGCAACCTTGAAGTTCCTGCCGGGCAGGACCGTGATGGAGGACGGCACGTTCGAGGCGCGCGATCCGGCCGATGCGGAGCGCTCGCCGCTCGCCAGGGCGCTGATGGAGCTTCCCGGGGTGACGGGCGTGTTCTTCGCCAACGATTTCATCTCGGTGACCAAGGCCGAGGGCGAGTGGCAGCATCTTCGCCCCGCCGTTCTCGGCGTCGTGACCGAATTCTTCCTCTCCGGCGCCCCGCTGATCGAGGCCGGCGGCGCAGACCGGGTGACGACCGGCGAGTTCTTCGACCCGAAGGACGCCGAGACGGTCGAGGCGATCAAGGAATTGCTCGAGACCCGCGTCAGGCCCGCGGTCGCCGGCGACGGCGGCGACATCGTGTTCAAGGGCTTTCGCGACGGGATCGTCTATCTCAAGATGAAGGGCGCCTGCTCCGGCTGCCCGTCCTCGACCGCGACGCTCCGGCACGGGATCCAAAACCTGCTCAAGCACTTCCTGCCTGACGTACAGGAAGTGCAGCAGATCGAAGCGTGACGCCCCTCGACCTCGAGGCCGGGGGCGCCCTCTATCGCTGGCTCTTCCCCGTCCTGTGGCTCGGCTTCGTCGCCGTCTGGATCGCGATGGCGCGCGGCGGGAAGGCGGTCGCCGAGCGGGAGGACGCCTTTTCCCGGCTCTCGCATTATCTGCCGCTGGCGCTCGGCATCGTTCTCATCGCGGCGCCGGACATCCCCGTCCCGCCGCTCGACGGCCGCTTCGTTCCGCTGGCGCTCTGGCCCGTCCGGCTGGGCGCGGCCGTGACGGTCGCCGGAATAGCCTTCGCCATCTGGGCGCGGCTCTGGATCGCGGGGAACTGGAGCTCGGACGTCACGCTGAAGCGCGACCACGAGCTCGTCGTCGACGGGCCCTACGCTCTCGTCCGCCACCCGATCTACACCGGAATTCTGTTCGGCCTCGCCGGAACCGCCCTCGCGGTCGGGGAATGGCGCGCCGTGCTCGGCGTCGCGCTCGTCGGCGTCGCATGGTGGCGCAAGCTGACGATCGAGGAGACCGTCATGCGGCGGCAGTTCGGCGACGCCTACGCGCGTTACGCCAGTCGCACGCGGGCGCTGATCCCGTTCGTGCTGTGACGCCGCCGCGGACGGATAGACCAGCACGGAGGCGTCCCATCGGCCCGACCGGAGTCATGGTCATCCGACATATGGAGAAGCCCGTTCCGGAGCGGGCGCCGGGCTTCGCGAGCGATGGCTCCCCCCGACCCGAAACCCGGGCGCGCCGGCTGCTTCCCTGTCGTCTGGATCCTGATGGCCGAGCGGCAACGCTCGCGGAGGCGCTACGGTGTCGTATCGGCTGATCATCCCCGTCCTGTGGCTCGCCTGGTTCGCGGTCCGGATGGTTTTCGCGCGAAGGGTGAAGGCGGACGCGGCGCGGGAGGGTGTTGCGTCGCGGCTGACACATGTCCTGCCGCTCTTGGTCGCCGCGTACCTGCTCGCCGCGCCGAACGTTCCGGTTCCGCTCCTCGACGCGCGCTTCCTGCCCCCCGACATGCGCTTCGTCCGGCTCGGGACGTCGCTGACCTTCGCCGGCCTCGCCTTCGCCGTCTGGGCGCGCGTCTGGCTGGCCGGGAACTGGAGCGGCGCGGTGACGCTGAAGCACGGCCACACCCTCGTCGTCACCGGCCCCTATCAATGGGTCCGGCGCCCGATCGACGCCGGGCTCCTGCTCGCCCTGATCGGGACGGCGGTCGCGGTCGGCGAAGGGCGCGCGATCCTCGCGGTGGTCCTCGCCGCCGCCGCGCTGTGGCGCAAACTCCGGGTGGAGGAGGCGGTGATGCGCCGCGAGTTCGGCGACGCCTACCGGAATTATGCAAATCGCACGCGGGCGCTCATCCCGTTCGTGCTATGATGCGCTGGGGGAACGGATAGCGTCACCCGACCGCAAGGGGGTGCCTTATGAGCCCGACGCGAATCATGATCATCCGTCATGCCGAGAAGCCCGTGCCTGACAGGGCGCCCGGCTTCACCGCAGACGGTTCGCCGGACCTCCGAAGCCTGAGCGAGACCGGGTGGGAGCGGGCGCGACGGCTGGTCGGCTTCTTCGCCCAACCGAGCGCGCGGCACATCGAGAGGCCGGACGTCGTGTTCGCCGCGGCGGCGGACGAGGGCAGCAAGCGCCCGGCTCAGACGGTCATCCCCCTGGCGCAGGCTTTGTGGCCGGAATCCGGGCCGCAGCCGTTCAACGCGACGATCGCCAAGGACGACGCGCAGGCTCTGGCCGACGCGGTGATGAGGGAAAGCGGGGTCGTGCTCGTGTGCTGGGAGCACAAGGCGATCCCGGGCGCGGTCGCAGCGCTTCCCAATGCGCCCGCGACGCCGGAGGCTTGGCCGGGCGACCGCTTCGACGTCGTCTGGATCCTCAAGCGCAAGCCGGACGGATGGGAGTTCAGGCAGACGCCGCAGATGCTGATGCCGGGCGACCAGAACGCAGTGATCCCGTTCGCGCGCCGCGCCGATCCCTGATCGGGGCGCCCCAGCCGACGCGCTTGCCGCCATGGAACAATCGCGTCAGGCCGGCGTTGTCGTGGGTGGGACTGCCCTGGAGGGGACCATGCGGCTCGTGCTCGCGATCGTTGTCATCGTTTACCTGGTGGGGGTCGGCGTGGCGCTCGCCCCCATTGTCGAGGGCGCCTGGAACAGCGGGACCGCCGCCGCCTTCGCCGAGACGGTCGGGCGAGCGTTGCCGGAAGCCCTGGCCTGGCCCGTCAGGCTCGCGCGCGCGAACGCCGGGGCGTGAGGCGACCGTCGCCGATCACGTCACCTCGGCCACCCGCCCGTCCCGGATCGTCACCCGCCGGTCCATCCGCGCCGCGAGCTCCATGTTGTGGGTGGCGATGAGGGCGGCGAGGCCGGTCGCCTGCACCAGCGAGGCCAGCGTGTCGAACACGTGGCCGGCGGTCTTCGGGTCGAGGTTGCCGGTCGGCTCGTCGGCGAGCAGGATCTTTGGCCCGTTGGCGACGGCGCGGGCGATCGCCACCCGCTGCTGCTCGCCGCCCGACAGCTCCGCCGGCCGGTGGCGCTCGCGCTTGGCGAGGCCGAGATAGGCGAGCAGCTCGCGCGCCCGCGCCGCCGCCTCGGCGCGCGCCAGGCCCGCGATCATCTGCGGCAGGACGAGGTTCTCCAGCGCCGAGAATTCCGGCAGAAGCTGATGGAACTGGTAGACGAAGCCGATCTGGCCGCGCCTCAGCCCCGTGCGCTCGTCGTCGCTCATGGTCGAGGTCGGCTTACCGCCGACCAGGATCTCGCCGGCGCTCGGCCGCTCGAGCAGGCCCGCGAGATGCAACAGCGTCGACTTGCCCGCGCCCGAGGGCGCGATCAGCGCGACCGACTGGCCGGGAAGGAGGGCGAGCGAGGCGCCGTTGAGCACCTCGACCGTGGTTTCGCCGCGCCCGTAGCGGCGCTCGACCGCGTCCAGCGTCAGCGCGGCGAAGCGGCCGGCTTCATTCATAGCGCAGCGCCTCCACCGGATCGAGCTTCGCCGCGCGCCACGACGGATAGATCGTGGCGGCGATCGAGAGCGCCAGCGCCAGCCCGACCACGGCCGCGACGTCGGTCGGCTCGACCCGGGAGGGAAGCTGCGACAGGAAATAGAATTCCGAGGGAAACAGGTTCTGGCCGGTCATCCACATCAGGAAGCGGCGGATCGGCTCGACGTTATAGGCCACGAGGAGGCCGAGGATCAGCCCGACGAAGGTGCCCACCACGCCGATCGTCGCGCCGGTGATCAGAAAGATGCGCATCACCGCGCCGCGCGTCGCCCCCATCGTGCGCAGGACCGCGATCGCGCGCCCCTTGTCCTGCACCAGCATGATCAGGCCGGAGATGATGTTGAGCGCCGCCACCAGCATGATCAGCGCCAGAATCGCGAACATCACGTTGCTCTCGACCGCGAGCACGTCGAAGAAACTGCGGTTGAGCTGGCGCCAGTCGGTGTCGATCATCGGCCGCTGCTGCGCCGGCTCGATTCTCCGGCGCATCGCGTCCATGTCGTCGGGGTTCTGGACATACACCTCGATGACGTTGGCCTGCCCCTCCTCGTTGAAGAAGGTCTGCGCCTCGGCGAGCGGCATGAAGATGAAGGTGTTGTCGAAGGTCGACATGCCGATCTGGAAGATCGCCGCGACCGGATAGGCCTTCATCCGCGGCGTGACGCCGAACGGCGTCTCGGCGCCGTGGGGGGCGATGATCGTCACATTGTCGCCGACCCTGAGGCCGAGGCGCTCGGCGAGCTTGGCGCCGACCGCGAGCCCCTGCCCCCGGTCGAAGCCGTCGAGCGAGCCTTGCGTGATGTGACCGGCGACGCCCGGCAACCGCTCGAGGTCCTGCCCCTTGACGCCGCGCACCAGCGCGCCGGCGGAGCCGTATTGCGTCGTCGCGAAGGCCTGGCCCTCGACCAGCGGCAGCGCCAGCGTCACCCCCGGGACCTTGCCGACCCGCTCCGCCACCGCGTCGTAATCGGTCAGCGGCGTCTCGATCCCCTGCAGGAACATATGGCCGTTGAGGCCAATCATCTTCTCCATCAGATCGTGGCGGAACCCGTTCATCACCGACATGACGACGATCAGCGCCGCCACCCCGAGCACGATGCCGAGGAACGAGAACCCGGCGATCACCGAGATCGATTTCTGGGCGTTGCGGGCGCGCAGGTATCGGAACGCCACCATCCACTCGAACGGCGCGAACGGCCGCGCGGCGCGCTTGGCTGCGGCGGTGTCGACGGCGGCGGCGGTCATGCGGGGCGACCCCTCATCCGGCGCTTCGCGCCACCCTCTGCCCGAGGGAGATGGGCCCCCCCTCTCCCACCGGGAAAGGGACAGCCGCCCACAGGGCGTCCGCCTTTCGGCGGACTGGAGGCGGCAGGGTGAGGGGACGCCGTCATCACGCCTTGCCGCCGAGCCTGTCGATCGCCGCCTCGACGCCGAGGAGTTCGCGCTCGCCGCTCCGGCGGATCTTCAGCTCGACCTTGCCCTCGGCGAGACTCTTCGGGCCGACGATCACCTGATGCGGCGCGCCGACGAGGTCCATGGCGGCGAACTTCGCGCCCGGCCGTTCGTCGCGGTCGTCGTAGAGAACGTCGACGCCGGCGGCCTCGAGCGCGCGGTGGATACGGGCGGACGCGCCGTCGCAGGCCGCGTCGCCGACCTTGAGGTTGATCAGACCGACCCGGAACGGCGCGACCGCGTCCGGCCAGATCGGGCCCGCCTCGTCATGGTTCGCCTCGATCAGCGCGGCCGCGAGCCGGCTCGGGCCGATGCCGTAGGAGCCCATATGCACGGCCGTCTCCTTGCCGTCCGGTCCGTTGACGACCGCCTTCATGGGAGCGGAATATTTGGTCCCGAAGTAGAAAATGTGGCCGACCTCGATTCCGCGCGCCGAAACCCGCGCTTCCTCCGGCAGCGCCGCGAAGGCGGCGGCGTCGTGCTTCTCCGAGGTCGCGGCGTAGAGCGAGGTCCACTTGTCGAACACGGCCTGCATGGCCGCCGGATCATCGAAATCGATCGTCTCGGGCGGCGTCTCGAAGCCGAGATAGTCCTTGTGACAAAACACCTCGCTCTCGCCGGTCGAGGCGAGAATGATGAACTCGTGGCTGAGGTCGCCGCCGATCGGGCCGGTGTCGGCCATCATCGGAATGGCGGTGAGGCCGAGGCGCTTGAAGGTGCGCAGGTAGGCGGTGATCATCTTGTTGTAGGAGTGGCGCGCGCCGGCCTGGTCGAGATCGAACGAATAGGCGTCCTTCATCAGGAACTCGCGCGAGCGCATCACGCCGAAGCGCGGCCGCACCTCGTCGCGGAACTTCCACTGGATGTGGTAGAGATTCAGCGGCAGGTCCTTGTACGAGCGCACGGACGCGCGAAAAATCTCGGTGATCATCTCCTCGTTGGTCGGCCCGTAGAGAATGTCGCGCTCGTGCCGGTCGCGGATGCGCAGCATCTCCTTGCCGTAGTCGTCATAGCGGCCGGATTCGCGCCACAGGTCGGCCGACTGCAGCGTCGGCATGAGGAGTTCGATCGCCCCGGCGCGGTTCTGCTCCTCGCGCACGATGGCGCAGATCTTCTGCAGCACGCGCAGGCCGAGCGGCAGCCAGGCGTAGATGCCGGCCGATTCCTGCCGGATCATGCCGGCGCGCAGCATCAGGCGATGCGAGACGATCTCCGCCTCTTTCGGCGTTTCCTTCAGGATGGGGAGAAAATAGCGGCTGAGGCGCATGGGCTGACTCTGCAGACGATTCGAGGCGGAGCGCAAAGCCCCGCGAAAGCGGCCTTATGGCCCCATCGGCGGGCAAAGGGCAAGGTTTCGGGCTCGCCTTTCGCGTCGCGCCCGATCCGGTCAGCCGGGACGCCGGTTGTCGGGCCTGCGCCGCAAGCCAGCAAACGCCTTCCTGTCGAAGGAGACTCCCCGTCAGCCCGCCAGCGAGCCGAGCCAGCGCGCGCTGAGCGTTGCGGCGGCCTCAACGGAAAGCCCCCGCCGCGAGGCGGGGGCTCGACGCGGCGAGGACCGCCGTCGGCGCGAAGCGCGCGAGTGCGGGTCGCGTGCTACGCCGTCTTCGGCGCGCGCATGCGGCGCCGGCCCGCCAGACCGAGGCCGGCGAAGCCGAGGCCGAGCATCGCCCAGGTCGAGGGTTCGGGGGCGGCGGCGGCCACCGTCCCTTCGAGCGTGATCGTGATCGGGGTCAGATCCGATGTCCCGCCGATGTCCGTGCTCGTCGGCGAGAAGGTGAGGGTCTCGAAGACGGTGTTCGGCCCGCCCGAGGCGTCGAAGCGGATCGTCCCGATCGCCTGCTGGCCCGCCGCGAGGTCGAACGTCGCGAAGTCGTAGCTGAACGGCGCGAGCGCGGACGAGGCGGGGCCGAAGGCGCCGCCCAGGCTGTCGGTAAAGGCGCCCGTGGGGTCGTCCCCATAGAGCTGGTTCAGGATCGCCAGGGACAGGCTGGCGCTGCCGCCCTTGCCCACCGTGCCGAAGTCGAGCGTGTAGTGCGTCGCGTCGGTCTCGACCAAGGAGCCGTCTCCGCCCGCCTTCTGCAGGACCGGATCGGCGTAATGGTAGACGTCGCCCGATACGCTGACGGTCTGCGACGCGCTCGTCAGGGCGGTCGTTCCGAGGCCGCTGGTGGTCGCGCCGTCGGAGGCGAAATTGACCGTGACCGTCCCGGTCTTGGCGCCCGCCGTGCGCGTATCGACGCCGACGGCCAGGTTCGCGCCGCCGTCGTTCGACCCGGCCGCGACGTTCGTCACCGAGCCGCCGTTGGCGACGGCGGCGCCGGTCGTGGCGCCGAAGCTCGCGTCGAGACCCTCGTAGTACCCGCCGGTCGGGGCGGTGTTGGAAATCGTCAGGAACTTGCTGGCGCTGTCGCCGACATGCGCGACGACAGGGGCGATCGCGCCCGGCAATGCGCCCGGCGTCGCGTAGCCATAGACGTTTCCGCTCAGGCTGAAGGTCGTCGAGTTCAGAGTCGTGGTCGAAAGATGGCTCGTCGTGGCGCCGTCAGAGAGGAACCTCACGCTGGCCGAGCCGGCGATCGCGCCCGCCGTCGCCGTCGAAAGTCCCAGCGCGATCGCGCTGCTCTGGCTGCCCGCAGCGAGGTTGTTGATCGATCCGCTGACGGTCGCAGAGCCGGTCGGACCGAGCGCCCGCGCATCGAGCCCTTCCGTATAGGCGTAGTTTTGCGAGGCCCCGCCGACATTCTCGATCGACAGCGTCTGGCTGTCGACGTCGCCGACGTGGACGGCGCCGAGCGCGATCGACGCGCCCGACGGGGAGAGAATGCTGGCCTGGGCCAGGTTCCACGCCGTTCCGGTCACCGCGGCAGTCGCCGAGGCGACGTTGGAGAAGTCGCTGACGGCTTGGATCGACTGGCCGCTGAGCGCACCCCCCGTGGTCGGGGCCCAGGCCACGGTGTAGGAGCCGCTGCTTGCCGCGGCGACGATCGGACCGAAATTGTCGCCGCCGCCGGTAATGGTGTTGCCGCCCGAGTCCTTGAGCGAGAGGCTCGCGTCGGTGAGGCCGGTCGTCTGAACGGCGCCCCTCAGCGTCGTGCCGACCGCGGCCGTGGTCGTGTTATGGACCTGGAACGTTGCCGACTTGGTCGCGCCGACGTGGACGGCGCCTAGGGCGACCGTCAACGGGGCGATGGCCATCGTCGTGCCGGTCGGCGCGTCGACCGCGCCGCCTGTGACGTTGGCGAGCGGTTTATAGGCGTTGCCGACGCCGGCGTTGGCGTTGGCGAAGTCCGTGGTCACGGTCAGGGCGCCGGTCAGCGCGATCTTCCCGCCGCTTTGGAGGAGGACCGTGCCGAGCGAGCTCGCCGACCCGAGCGTGAGGGTTCCGCTGACGCTCGTCGCGCCGCCGTTCGTCGTGGCGCCGTTCGTCGCGATGAAGTTGCCGCTGTTTATGTTGAGCGCGCCGCCGTATTGCGCAAGCGAGGACACCGTCTCGTCGCCCGCGACGTTCACCGTTCCGCTGTTGATCGTCAGGGGTCCCGAGCCGAGGGCTTTCGCCGTCTGGGCGTTGAGCGTGCCGCCGGAAACGGTCGTGCCCGCCGAATAGCTGTTCGCCGCAGCGAGGTTCAGAAAGCCGCCATCGACCGTGACGAGGGTCGCGCCGGAGATGACGCCGCTGAGACTCTGCGTGCCGAAGCCGGCGCCGCCGAACGTGATACCCGCCTGAGTCGTCGAGGAATTCCCGATGTTCCCGCTGAAGCTCTGGGCGGAGCTGTTGGTCCCCGAAAGCGTCAGCGTCCAGCCTTTGAGATCGATGAGGCTCCCCGTCAGCGTCGACGACAGCGCTTGCGCCGGCGTCGGCCCGTTGAGGGCGACGGGCAAATACGTCGTGTACGGGGCGGCGAACTCGACGAGGCTGGAAGAGGTCGGGATGGCGCCGGTGCTCCAGTTGCTCGCAAGATCCCAGTTGTATTGGTTGTTCTGCGCGCCGCCCTGCCAGACGGATTGAGCTTGCGCCCCGCCGGCCGCGCCGGCGACGATCGTGCCGGCGAGCAGGGTCAAGCGAAGGTGTCGAAGCGACCTTATCATCTACGGACTCCCGGTGTACAGGATTTCGGCGCCAAGGTTTCCAAGGCGCGCTCAAGAACACCGACCGGGACTTTCCAAGGCCGCCGTTCCCGCGTTGTTTTTTTTTACAGGAAAGTCGCCCACCCCTTTTTGCTGTCTCGTTTCGCTTACAAT
The DNA here is from genome assembly GCF_003315135.1 of Roseiarcus fermentans. Classification (GTDB taxonomy): domain Bacteria; phylum Pseudomonadota; class Alphaproteobacteria; order Rhizobiales; family Beijerinckiaceae; genus Roseiarcus; species Roseiarcus fermentans. The sequence goes on along the minus strand of NZ_QNRK01000025.1, from coordinate 57,372 downwards.
GTAAAGATGACATCGCCATTTCAAAAACACAATGGCCTCATTTTTGATGCATTCAATAGACTTGTGATAACTGTATGTAACAGCGGTGAAGACACGGCGCGTTCATTTGAGCAAACCATTCGAGAAGATTTGGCGGTTGTGCCGGAGACGGCGTCGCCGGCTCGCAGCGCGCTTTGTCGCTCCTCGTCACCGCGCCCTGGGCAGGTTGGCGGACCGACGCGTCAGGCGAGGAGCTGCGCTCGACGCCCTTGCGCAGCGAGCAAGGAAACGGCCTTTCTATCGAACGAAACGAACGTTTCCGCCCCCAGCGCCGCGCCTTCGAAGGCGATGACGCCGTCGGCGAAGTCGCCCCCCGCTTCGAGGAGGCCGAGTCCCCATTCGACGGCGGGCCGGTCGAGGGCGACGTTGCGGGTCTCGGACAGGCGCCGGATGGCGGCGGCGACGTCCGCGCGCGACACGCCATAACGCCGCGCAAGAACCCACGCCAATTCGCAAAGCGACTGCAGGCTGACGGCGACCGTCTCGGCCTTTTCCAGCGCCTCGATGGCGAGGGCGCTCTGCGCCTCGTCGTCGCCCACGATCGCCCGCAGCAGAAGGTTCGTGTCGGCGGTGATCTTCATTCGTCCGTGACCCCGGCCGCTGCGCCGCCTTCCGCGATCGCCTCGGCGATGTCGTCGAGGCTGAGCCGCGCGCCGTTGGTCCGGTCCTTCAGAAATCCATGCAATTCACGGAACGAACGCTTTTCGCGCTCCGCAGTCAGCTGCGCCCGGCCGTCCGGCAGCAGGTCGAGATGAATCCTGCCTCCCGGCTGGACGCCGAGGTGCCGCAGCACATCCTTGCGGAACGTGACCTGTCCCCGCGCCGTGACGGTCAATGTGGTCATGGCAGGCTTTCGCTTGGTTCTCTTTATGTAATGCGAAGTTGCATTATTTTCAACGCCTGTCCGCCCTACGGCTGCCCCGGCGCCGCCTCCTCCGTCTCCCCCGGCTCGGCGCCGTGCGTCCCCCGCCCCGGGCGCACGATCCGGTCGTCGAGGGGTGGGCGGCCCCGTGCAACCGATGATTGGACGGGGGGCCGCCGCTCCGCGGCGTCGGCGGCGTCGTCATCCGCTGTTGCACTTGAGCGCCCGCCGCCAACGGCGGCGCCGTCTCTCTTCCTCCCCGTCCAAGTCCGCCCCCTGTGGCCGTCGTGCAAAGTCAAAACGCTCTCAACCGCCCCCCGCCTTGCGGGGCCGTCCGCCTTTTCGGCCGTTCTCCCGCGCCGCGGCGGCCTTGGCTTGCGAACGGGTCTTGCCGCCGGCCGCTCCAAGCCCGGCCGCCATCCAGCGTCTCGAACCGAGCACGCCTTGCAGAAGCGCCGGCACGTACACGTCTGCGTCCAGTTTCGGCCAGTGAAGACCGAGACCGGCCGGACTGACCTCGATGTCGGCCAGATTGTCCGCCGACGCGCCGGCGAGACCTTCCGCGAGGCGCGTCGGGAAAGCGATCTGCACGCCGGTATTCAGGTTCACGACGATTCGGGCCGTGCGGCGATCGTAGCGCGCGGAGACGGCAAAGCCGTTCGCTCGCAGCGCCGCCATCCGCTCTTCGGCCTGTCGAGCGTCTTCCTCAGATACGGCCATGAATCCTTCTCCATTCGGCACACAGGGTCGCCACCGCGCCCGCCAGTTCATTTTCGACGCGGTTCAGCTCGGTTCGGCTGAGGCCGAAGGTCTCGCGCAGCGTCGGCGGTCCGTTGGGACAATTCAGGACGAACACGGCCTCTCCGCTCGCTCCCTTGACATGAACGTGCGCAGGTCGATGGTCGTTCGGATAAACGATCACGCGCAGCCCGTCGAAACGGAGAACGGTCGGCATCTCCTCCTTACTTTAACAGAACCCAACCGCTTCGGAAAGCGCCTGACGTCTGCGGCCGACGGCGGTCCCTACGGCTGCCCCGGCGCCGCCTCCTCCGTCTCCCCCGGCTCGGCGCCGTGCGTCCCCCGCCCCGGGCGCACGATCCGGTCGTCGAGGGCAGGCGCCGGCGCTGGCGACCACGGGCGGTTCTGCAAGGTCGTGCGGTCGGCGGCGAGCGCGAACCCCTTGTCGTCGCTCCACGTCAGCCCGACCGCGCCGAGCCGCGCCAGCGCGCGCTCGTCGAACACGAATTTCGCCCCGCAGTCGCCCGGGGCGGTCAGGCTGCTGACGACGATCTCGGCGCGCGAACAGTCCTCGTCGAACGCCAGACGGTCGAGCACGAGGCTCAGGAACTCCCCCTCCGGCAGCGCCGCGACGCAGCCGAGCCGGTCGCAGGGCGCGTTCGGATCCCGCGCCTGGGCAGGCTCGCGGCCGTCGCCGTCGGCGGTCAGCCACTGTTCGGCGGCGAAGGCGTTGAAGCGCTTGCCCACGATCATCAGTCTCCCGTCGGCGTCGCGCACCGCGGCCTGCTCGCCGGAGGGCGCGACGATCACGTCGAAGCGCGGTCCGTCGAGCGCGCCGATCAGGCCGACGATCGCGAACGGAATCGCGGTCGCGCGAAAGAGCCAGGTCCGCCAGATCGTCGCGCTGAGGACGGCGAGGGCGAGAAACGGCAGCGCGAACGGGGCGAAGGCGCGCAGATGCACGGTCGAGGCCGGCGCGGCGGCGATGAAGCCCGCGACCCAGAGGATGAACTTGATCCCGAGCCCGACATAGAGCCAGACCGGCGCGTCGAGACCGAGCGGATAGAGCGCGGTTCCCAGAAGCGCGCCCGGCACGGCGAAGAATTCGATGATCGTGAGCGTCAGCGGGTTGCCGACCAGCACGTAGGGGCTGAGGTCGTGGAAATGATAGGCCATGAACGAGGCGGTGGCGCTGGTGGCGCAGGCGGTCGCGAGCAGCAGCGCCTGCGGCCTGTGCAGCAGTTCCGACAGGAGCGAGCGCGGCGGCGGACGCCCCCGCTGCGGCAGCCAGGGATCGGGGTCGGTCTCCAGCGCCGAAAGCCGCGCCTCCATCACCGCAACCAGCGCCGCGACCGCGGCGAAGGAGAGCTGGAAGCTCACCCCCATGATCGCCTCCGGCTCGATCGCGATCACCGCGAACACGGCGAAGGCGAGGTTGCGCATGGTCAGCGCCCGGCGGTCGAGGACCACGGCCCCGAGCACGATCAGCGTCATCACCAGCGCCCGCTCGGTGCCGACGCGCGAGCCGGTCGCGATATCGTAAAAGAGCGAGCCCGCCATGGCGACCACGGCCGCCCACTTCTTGATCGGATGGTTCAAGGCGAGCGTCGGCGACAGCGCGAGCAGCCGGCGCGTCACGAAGAAGACGATGCCCGCGACCAGCGTCATCTGCACGCCGGAGATGGTGATGATGTGGAAGATCCCGGCCTCGCGGATCAAATCCTTGGCGTCGTTCGAGAGGAAGTCGCGCTTGCCCGTCACCATCGCAGCGGCGATCGCGCCCTCGTCGCCGCCGATAATGCGGTCGACCCTGACCGCGAGGCGGTTGCGCGCCCGGTCGATCGCCGCGGCGAAACGCTGCCTCAGGCTGGCGTCCTGCGGCGGCGGCAGAATTTCGATCGCCCCGAGGGTCGAGCCGACCGCGCCGACGCCGGCGAAGAACGCATCGCGGGCGAAGTCGTAGCCGCCCGGCAGCGCCGCGTGCGAGGGCGGCAGGAGCCGGGCTTTCAGGGCGACGAAGTCGCCTGCGACCGCGCCGGGGGCCTTTCGGGTGGTCACCCGGACCCGACGCGGAACCTTTTCGGCGGGCATGCCGTCGGCGCTCGAAACCGCGATCACGAGCCGCGCCCCGACCGTCCTGAGGTCGACCTCCTCGACGGCGCCTTCGAGCGACACGATCCGGATGCGGTCGAGCACGGGCGCAGCGACCCGCGCGGTCCTGAGCGACATGGCGAGAAAGCCGCCGAACAGGGCGGCCAGCGCGAGCGCGACGCCGAATGCGATCGGCCGCGACCGCGCGACGAAGGCGAGGCCGGCGAACACGAGGGTCAGCGCCGCCGGCGCCCAGAGCGCCGGCTCGCTGTCGGCTGCGAGGTTCAGCGCCACGCCGCCCATGGCCGCGACCGGCAGCCACAGGAAGAACCGCCGCTCCTCGACCTCGCGCGCCAGCGCGCCGTCGAAGGCCGCCCGCCAGCCGACCGCCCACGACGACGCGCGGCTCAGGCCCGCGACGCCGGTCAGAACGCCACTGCGCCCCGAAGTAGACATGACGTTAGATAAGCACGGCGGAGGAATGGTGGAAAGCGTGGACTTCGAGGCGGAGCGCAGGGGACGCGCCGACAAGCAGCGGACGATGTCGGTCTCGGAGCCGGTCCACGATGTCTCGAGGCGACCGGGAATTCCCGCAGCGCAAGCGCCGTGACGACCAGAGAGGCGGCGTGCCCGCCGCCGGGGTGCGCGAGACGGGCGCCCTCCGGGAGGGACGGCGTCTCGCCGTCCAGCTCAGCTTCCTCCTGCGCGTTCTCGTCGGACCGACGGACCGGCGCGACACGCGCATCGAAAGAAAACGCCGAGGGTCGAGGCGACCGGCGTCCGAAGCGCGGCAGCGTCGGCGGCGCCCCGGCCGCGAACGCCCGGGCGGAGCCTTACCGGAACGTCGGCATCTCGCGCAGGTTGAGGTCGCGGATCTTCTTGCGCAGGGTGTTGCGGTTGAGGCCGAGGATCTCGGCGGCCTTGATCTGGTTTCCCCGCGTCAGCGCGAGGGTCGCAGCGATCAGCGGCGCCTCGAGATCGTGCAGCACGCGGTGATAGAGGCCGACCTGCGGGCTCGCCGCGCCGAACGAGCGGAACAGGTCGGCGATCGCATGTTCCATCGCCGCGTTGAAGCCTTCTCCCCCCGCAGGCGCGTTGGACGGCGCCGCGCGCGGGCGAAGGTCGTCGGCCGGCGTCGGAGCGGGCGCGAGGGACGGCGCGCCGGCGGCGGTGAGCTCCGCCTCGATCAGCGCCTCGCCGATCACGTCCTGCGGGTAGAGCGCCGCGAGCCTGCGCGTGAGGTTCTCGAGTTCGCGCACGTTGCCCGGCCAGGAATAGCGCTTCATGCGCTCCATCGCCGCCGGTTCGATCGACTTCAGCGGCAGCCCCTCGGCCACGCCGCGCAGGAAGAAGGAGCGCACCAGGTCGGCGATGTCCTCCGGCCGCTCGCGCAGCGGCGGCAGCCGGATCGGCACCACATTCAGGCGGAAGAACAGGTCCTCGCGGAAAGAGCCCTGCTGGATGGCGAAGCGCAGGTCCTTGTTGGTCGCCGACACGATGCGCACGTTGGTCTTGATCGGCGTCCGTCCGCCCACGGTGGTGTATTCGCCCTGCTGCAGCACCCTGAGCAGCCGCGTCTGCGCCTCCATCGGCATGTCGCCGATCTCGTCGAGGAACAGGGTTCCGCCCTCGGCCTGCTCGAACCGGCCGACCGAGCGCGCCGCCGCCCCGGTGAAGGCGCCCTTCTCGTGGCCGAACAGCTCGCTTTCGATCAGGTCGCGCGGAATGGCGGCCATGTTGATGGCGACGAACGGACCGTTCTTGCGCTTGCCGTAGTCGTGCAGGGCGCGCGCGACCAGTTCCTTGCCCGTGCCCGACTCGCCCGAGATCATCACGGTGAGGTCGGTCTGCATCAGCCGCGCCAGCACCCGGAAGATGTCCTGCATCGCCGGCGAGCGGCCGACGATCGGCATGACCTCGGTCGGGGCGTGGTCGTCCTCCTCGTCGCGCCGGCGCTTCGGCTCGGCGAGCGCGCGCCCGACGATCGAGACCAGTTCGCGCAGGTCGAAGGGCTTCGGCAGATACTCGTAGGCGCCCCGCTCCGAGGCCTTGATCGCCGTCATGAAGGTGTTCTGCGCGCTCATCACGATGATCGGCAGGTCGGGCCGGATGCGCTTGATCCGCGGCAGGAGATCGAAGGCGTTGTCGTCGGGCATAACTACGTCGGTGATGACGAGATCGCCCTCGCCCGCCGCGACCCAGCGCCACAGGCCCGCCACCGTCCCGGTCGCGCGGACCTCGTAGCCCGCCCGCGACAGCGCCTGGTTCAACACGGTGCGGATACCCGCGTCGTCGTCGGCGACCAGAATCTGACCAGCCGGCATGCTCACAGCTCCTAAAGCCAGCCCCGCTCACTCCCTCTCAGGCGGAGGGACGGGCGCGTGTCGACGGCAATGGCATCAGGACGCGAAAAGTCGTTCGCCGCGGATGCGACTCGCACTCGACGATGCCGCCGTGATCGCCGACGAGTTTGGCAACCAGTGCAAGTCCCAGACCAGAGCCCTGCGCCTTGGTGGTGACGAACGGATCGAACAGGTTGGCGGCGATCTCCGGGGCGATCCCCGGGCCGTTGTCGCGCACGCAGATCTCGAGCGGCAGCGACACCGGCTCGGCGTACTGCCCGGTGCGCAGACGAACGCCGGGACGGTAGGCCGTGGTCAGCGTGATCTCGCCGTCAATGCCATCTTCGCCAATGGCTTCGGCGGCGTTCTTGACCAAATTGAGGAAGATCTGGATCAGTTGGTCGCGCGATCCGTGGATGTGCGGCAGCGACGGATCGTAGGTCTCGGTCAGGCGGACGTGCCGTGCGAAACCGGCCTGGGCGAGCCGCTTCACGTGGTCGAGCACGGCGTGAATGTTGAGGCTCTCCCACTGCGACGGCGTCGAATCGGCGAACGACTGCATACGGTCGACGAGCTTCACGATCCGGTCGGTCTCGTCGCAAATCAGACGCGTCAGCGCGCGGTCGTCGTCGCCGACGCTTCCTTCCAGCAACTGCGCCGCCCCGCGGATTCCCGACAGCGGGTTCTTGATTTCGTGCGCGAGCATGGCGCCGAGCGCCGTGACCGAGCGAGCGGCGCTCCGATGCGTCAGTTGCCTGTCTATTTTTTCAGCAATTGCCCGCTCCTGCACCATGATTGCGACGGAATCGCCCGGCTGCGGCAAAGGCGCGATGAAAATGTCGACAGGCCCGCGGTTCCCCGTCCTCGGCGTGGAGATGTCGATCTTGTGGCCGGCGACCGTCGCGTGGTTCCTGCGCGCCTCCTCGACGAGTTCGAACACCGGCGAGCCGAACGGCAGCAGGTCGGCCAGCCGCGATCGCAGCAAGGCGATGCGGCCCATGTCGAAAAACGTCTCGGCCGCGACGTTGGCCTCGATCACCAGATCCTGGGCCTCGATCGTGATCAGCGGCTGCGCCAGCGCGTTCAGGACCTTGGCCGGGTCGGAGCGCCCCTTGTGGAACAGCGCCGTCATGCGGCGTCCTCCAGCCGCGTCGTTTCGAAGGCCTGGCCGAGCAGGCTCGTCGCGCGCGCGGGATCGTCGGTGGTCACCAGTTCGCGGCGGAGCGAGGCCGGCGCGCCTTCCGCTTCGGCGTAGGCCGCGAGGTGCTTGCGCGCGTGGCGCAGGCCCGCGCGCGATCCGAGCTTGCCGAGCAGCCAGTCGAGATGTCCGATCGCCGCCTCCCGGCGCTCCCCGACCGGAGGCGGTCGCAGCGGCCCGCCGTCGGCGAGCGCCCGGGCGACCGCCCCCACGAGCCACGGCGCCCCGACCGCGGCGCGGCCGATCATGACGCCCTGCGCGCCCGATCGGGCGAGCATCGCGCGCGCGTCCTCGACGCCCGCACAGTCACCGTTGACGACGACCGGCAGGGACACCGCGTCCACCACCGCCCGGACGGCGGCCCAGTCGGCCCGGCCTTCGTAGAACTGCGCCCGCGTCCGGCCGTGGACGATCACCATTGTGACGCCGGCGCGCTCCGCCCGGCCGGCGAGGTCGGGCGCGTTGATCAGGCTTTCGTCCCAGCCGAGGCGCATCTTGAGGGTCACCGGCACGCCGACCGCCTCGACCACGGCGGACACCAGACGCTCGGCGTGATCGAGGTCGCGCATCAGCGCAGCGCCGGCGAGCGCGCCCGCGACCCGGCGCGACGGGCAGCCCATGTTGATGTCGATGACAGCGGCGCCGGCGCCCTCGACCCGGCGCGCGGTCTCGGCCATGGCGCGGGCCTCACGCCCGACGATCTGGACCGCGTGAGGGACGACTCCTTCGCCCTCCGAACGAATCGCCGCCTCGGCGTCGCCGTCGAGATAGGTCTCCGCCGCGACCATTTCCGAAAACGCCAGCGCGGCGCCGAACCGACGCGCGGAGCGACGCATGCCGAGATCCGACACGCCCGACATCGGCGCGAGCATCGCCGCGCCTTCGAGCCGAAGCCCGCCGACAGCGATCGGTTCGCGTCTGCCTATTTTCTGAGCAATTTTCATGTTGCCTATAGTGTAACCATCGACCGCACGAACGCAAGGATCAAGGCGCTGTTTTCAGCGTTATGGGCTTGACCGGAGTTGTCGCAGGCCCTCCACGGGAGCAAAACCATGATCGACGTGGCCAAAATGACGCTGCGGGCCGCAACACCGCTCGCGATCGCGGTCGCAGCGCTCGCGGCTGACCCGCCAACCTCGCAAGCCGTGCTGAGCATCGCGCAGGCGAATTCCTGCTCGGACGCCTACCAACTGAAAAACATCGCGTTCGACGCCCGGATGACCGCGGTCATGATGTATTACAAGGGCTTCATCCAGAACGCGGGCGATCGCGAACGACAGGACTGCCTCAGAACGCACGTGCTTCGGGACGGCGGTTCTGTCGTGATCGACCGGACCATGGACCTCATCGACAGCCAATGCCTGCCGATCGAGGCCGCCGCCAGACAGGCGCTGGCGGACCTCTGCCCGTGACTTGACGGCGCGCCCCGGCTCGACCAAGGACGAACGATGACCCCCTCGCCCGACTCCAGACCCTCCCTCGACGCCGTGATCTTCGGGCTCTGCTCGGAAGCGCCGGCGGGCCGGACCATCTGCCCGACCGACGCCGCCAAGGCCTACGCCGAATCCCGCGGCGAGGACGAACTCGGCTGGCGCTCGCATCTGACCGAGGTGCGCCGGGCGGCGGTGCGCCTCGCCAACCAGGGCCGGCTCGTGATCACCCGCAAGGGCAAGGCCGTCGACCCCAACGACTTCCGCGGCGTCTACCGCCTCGGCGCGCCGTCGTCGGAGTAGCGCGCCGCGCCATTGGCGTCGCCGAGACGCAACTCGGGCGGATCGCGCGTCGTTGTCGACGCGGCCGCGGGCCGCATACCGCGCTCAACGAGCGCGGCGACCAGGGCGCCGGGCGCCCGCAAGTCCGCTCTCGTTACCCCGAGACCCGGGGCGCGCGGTCGTCCGGCCCCGGAAACAGCCGGTCGATCCGGCCGGTCGCGCGGTAGGCGGCGAGGCCGATCCATTCCTTGGCCGCGGTGGCGAACGTCCGCAGGTTCTCCGCCGCGTCGAGCGACCACAGCAGCGGCTGGCCGGGACCGAGCGTGCGGAAGGCGACCGGAAACGCGGCCACGTCGAAGCCGGCCTTCTCGAACAGGCCCATCGATCGCGGCATGTGGAAGGCGGAGGTCACCAGAAGCCACCGCTGACCCGGCTCGGGGTGAACCATCGCCGCGGTGAAGCGCGCGTTTTCGTCGGTATTCCGCGATCGTTCTTCCAGCGTCACCCGGGCGGGATCGACGCCGAGTTCAATCAGCAGCTTCCGCGCTTCCTGCGCCTCCACGTTGTGTCCGGGAAGCAGCGAGCCGTCTCCGCCGGTGAAGACGATCCGCGCGTCGGGATAGCGGCGCGCCAGAATCGCGGCCTCGACCAGCCGCTCGCCTTCGTCGAATACGGCCTGACCGCGCGCGCGCGATTCAGCGCCCTTGATCGCGCCGCCCAGGACGATGACGCCATAGGGCGCCGGCGCGCTGGCGGCGGGCGAGGAAAAGCGGTCTTCCAGCGGCGCGATCAGCGCCCGGCCGACCGGCGTCAGCGCGAGGACGAGCAGCGCCAGCGCCGCGACGGCCGCGAGCGCGCGCCCGAACCGCGCCGCGCGGGTCGCCGTCAGGATCGCCCCCACGAGCGTGAGCAGGATCAGCAGCGGAAGGGGCGAGAGGAACGATTCGTAGATCTTGGAGAGGGTGAAGAACATCGGCCGCTCCTGGAACGGGCGACCTTCTGGCAGCCGCGCGGGCTTGTCGCAACCCGCCCGCGCGTCCTATCGTCCGGTTCGATCGAGGGAACCAAGCCATGACCTTTCATCGCGATGTCGTCGGCGCCATCGGGCGGACGCCGCTGATCCGCCTGCGCGCCGCGTCGGAGGCGACCGGCTGCACCATTCTCGGCAAGGCCGAGTTCATGAACCCCGGCGGGTCGGTCAAGGACCGCGCCGCGCTCGCGATCGTCCGGGACGCGGTCCAGCGCGGCGCCCTCCGGCCCGGCGGCGTCATCGTCGAGGGCACCGCGGGCAATACCGGGATCGGCATCGCGATGGTGGCGGGCGCGCTCGGCTACCGGGCGGTGATCGTCATTCCCGACACCCAGTCACAGGAAAAGAAGGCCATGCTGCGCCTCGCCGGCGCCGAACTGATCGAAGTCCCCGCGGTTCCCTACGCCAATCCCGACAATTACGTGCGCTATTCCGGCCGCCTCGCCGAGGCGCTGGCGAAGACCGAGCCCGGCGGCGCGGTGTGGGCCAACCAGTTCGACAACGTCGCCAACCGGCGCGGGCACTACGAGACCACCGGCCCCGAGATCTTCGACGATCTCGACGGCAAGGTGGACGGCTTCGTCAGCGCGGTCGGCACCGGCGGAACGCTCGCCGGCGTCGGCATGGCCCTCAAGGAGCGCAACCGGGACATCACGATCGCGCTCGCCGACCCCCCCGGCGCCGCGCTCTACGCCTGGTACACGAGCGGCGCGCTGAAGAGCGCCGGCTCGTCGGTCACCGAAGGCATCGGCCAGAACCGGGTGACGGCCAACCTCGACGGCGCGCCGGTGGACCTCGCCTATCACATCCCGGACGAGGAGGCGCTGCCGATCGTGTTCGATCTCGTCGTCAACGAGGGCCTGCTGCTCGGCGGCTCCTCCGGCGTCAACATCGCCGGCGCGATTCGGCTCGCGCGCGACCTCGGGCCGGGCCACACCATCGTGACGATCCTGTGCGATTCCGGCGCCCGCTACGCCTCGAAGCTTTTCAATCCGGACTTCCTGCGCGAGAAGAACCTGCCCGTGCCGGCCTGGCTCGAGGCGAAAGGCCGCGCTCCACGGGTGTTCGTCGGATGACCGAAATCTTGTTCCGCGACGACGCCTACCGGCGCGAGGCCGAGGCGACCGTCCTGTCGGCCGACCCGCGCGGCGTCGCGCTCGACCGCACCGTCTTCTATCCCCGGGGCGGCGGACAGCCGGGCGACCAGGGCGAACTGATCGTGGAGGGCGCCGCTCCGGTCGTGATCGTCGACACGACCTACGACGCCGACCGCAAGACCATTCTGCACGTCCCGGCGGACGGCGCCGCCCTGCCCGCCCCCGGCGCCCGGGTCGTCGCCCGGATCGACTGGGAGCGGCGCTACAAGCGGATGCGCGCCCATACGGCGCTGCATCTCCTGTCGGTGGCGCTGCCCTACCCGGTGACCGGCGGCTCGGTCGGCGATGCGGAGGGCCGGCTCGACTTCGACTGCGAGGCGCCGCTCGACAAGGCCGAGGTCGAGCGCAAGCTCAACGAACTCGTCGCGCTCGACGCTCCCGTCGCCCTGCGGTGGATCGCCGACGAGGAGCTCGACGCCAGCCCGGCGCTGGTCAAGACCATGTCGGTGAAGCCGCCGCGCGGGAGCGGGCGCGTCCGGCTGGTCGCCATCGAGGGGCTGGACCTGCAGCCTTGCGGCGGCACGCATGTCGCGCGCACCGGCGAGATCGGACGCGCTTCCGTCATCCAGATCGAGAAAAAGGGACGCCTGAACCGCCGCGTGCGGATCGTCCTGTCCCCATCGTGATTGAGGCCCCCATGTCCATGCGCAACTTCTGCACCACCGCCGAGCTTGCGGCCGACCTCGGCAAGCCCGATCTCGGAATCGTCGACGGCTCCTGGCATCTGCCCAACTCCGGCCGGCGCGGCGCGATCGAGTTCCCGCTCGGCCACATCCCGGGCGCGGTCTATTTCGACATCGACACCATCGCCGACAGCGACAGCGGCCTGCCGCACATGCTGCCGAAGCCCGATCTTCTCGCCCGCGAGATGACCGCGCTCGGCCTCGGCGACGGGATGCGCTTCGTCGTCTACGACGCGCTCGGCCTGTTCGCGGCGGCGCGGGTGTGGTGGACGCTGCGCGCCTACGGCGCCGCCGACGTGCGCATCCTCGTCGGCGGCCTGACCCAGTGGATCGTCGAGGGGCGCCCGCTGGAGACCGGGGAGGCGCATCCGACGCCGCGGACCTTTACGCCGCGGCTCGACGACAAGGTGGTGGCCTCGCTCGACGAGGTGAAGGCGGCGCTCGCCAGCGGCTCGGCGCAGGTGGTGGACGCCCGCCCGGCGGACCGGTTTCGCGGCGAAACGGCCGAGCCCCGTCCGGGCCTGAGGAGCGGCCACATGCCGGGGAGCCTCAACCTGCCCTTCAGCGAGGTGGTGGAGCACGGCCGGCTGAAGGCGCCGGAGGCGCTCGCGGCGATCTTCGCCGCGCACGGGGTCGATCTCGCGCGCCCCATCATCACCACCTGCGGCTCGGGCGTCAGCGCGGCGATCCTGGCGCTCGCCGTCGAGGAGGCCGGCGGCCGGATCGAGGGCCTCTACGACGGCTCCTGGGCGGAATGGGGCGGGCGCGAGGACTGCCCGGTCGCGACCGGCGCGGCCTGACCGCCAAGGAGCCGACGGCGTGGCGGTCACGGTCTCGCACGGGGCTCGACCGGCGTTCGCGGGGCTTCGCGCGCAGCCTCGCCTGATTCCGGCGCGCGCGGCCTGCGGCGGCGGCGACGCGCCGAAATCCGCGTCGGTTACGCTCCCTCCGGCGTTTCGGCTTTGCGCTGCCGCTCGCGCGCGCCGTGATCGACCTGTCATGGTTCTCGTCCACGCTTCTCCGGCTCAATCGGCTCGGAGGGGAACCCATGAATGAAGCCGTGTCCCCGACCGGCGCCGCCTTGCGGCGCTCGGTCCAGTCTTACATCGACGAGACCCCGGTCTGGAGCGACGGCACGGCCATCCGCTCGACGCCGATGACCGACATGCAATGGCTGATCTGGACGCTCGCCGCCTGCGGCAAGTTCTTCGAGGGGCTGGTCGTGTTCATGACCGGCGTCGCGCTGCCGCTGATTTCCCAGGAATTCGGCCTCGGCAAGACCGAGCATGGGACGATCGGAGCGGCGAGCCTGTTCGGCATCCTCGTCGGCGCGATCAGTCTCGGCGGTCTTTCCGATGTCTTCGGCCGCAAGCGGATGTTCGTCCTCGAGATGTTCGTCTTCGTCGCTTTCCTGTGCCTGTTGACGGTCAGTCCGAACTATCCGCTGCTCGTCCTGTTCCTGTTCGGCCTCGGCGTCGCGCTCGGATGCGACTATCCGACCGCGCATATGATGATCTCCGAGAGCATTGCGAGTTCGGCGCGCGGCCGTTTCGTGCTCGGCGCGTTCGGCTTCCAGGCGCTGGGCGCGCTGATGGGAACCGTGGTCGGCTATCTCGTGCTGAAGAACGATCCCGAGATCGGCGCCTGGCGGTGGATGTACGCTGTCGTCGTCGTTCCGGCGCTGATCGTCGCCGTCGCGCGCCTCTGGGTCACGGAGAGCCCGCACTGGCTGCTTGCGCGCGGCCGCAAGGCCGAGGCGGAAGGGCAGATGGAGCGCCTGCTGAGCCGCGACCCCGCCTATCCGAAGACCTTGGATCTCGCGCCGCCGGCGAAGGACCACGCCAAGCCCGGCTTCGACAAGCTGTTCGGCCCGAAGCGCCGGCGCGCCACGATCCTCGCCTCCGTCCCCTGGTTCCTGCAGGACCTCGGCACCTATGGGATCGGCATCTTCACCCCCACGATTCTCGCCAGCGCCGTCGGCCACAAGGTCGCGTATGTCCGCAACCTCGCCGACCTGATCGGCAACGACGAACTCGCCGCCCGAGGCTCCGCGCTGATCGACGTCCTGCTGATCGTCGGCATCGTCGCGGCGGTGCTGCTGGTCAACCGGTTCGGCAGCATACGCCTCCAGACCATCGGCTTCGTCGGCTGCGCCGCCGGCCTGGCGATCGCCGCCGCATCGTCCTGGTTCGCCGGCGCGACGCAGATCGCGATGATCTTCGCGGGCTTCATGCTGTTCAACTTCATGACCAACATGGGTCCCAACGCCCAGACCTACCTGCTGGCGGGCGAGGTGTTCCCGACCAAGCTGCGCGGCAAGGGGGCGGGATTCGCCGCGGCTTTCGCCAAGATCGGCGCGGTGACGACGGCGTTCCTGTTCCCGATCCTGCTCGCCGACATCGGACGCGAGGCGCTGCTGTCGATACTCATCGCCACGTCGATCGTCGGCGCGATCGTCACCTGGGCCTTCCGGATCGAAACGACGGGCGTGAATCTCGAAACGATGGGGTCGGAGTAGCGCGCCCGAAAACGGGCCGAGGCCGGGCGAAGGCGCTCATGACCGATTGACGGCGGCGCTCGCGCGCCCGAAGCTCGCGCGGCGGCTCCAGTCCCCGGCCGGGGGACTCCCGCACGGGCAGAGGATCGCAGGATGGCGGACTATCGCAAGGCGTTTCGCGCCGAGCCGGGCGGCAAGATCAACCTCGGCAAGCACGATCCGTCCTTCACCGGCAAGCACGATTCCGAGGAGAGCGCCAAGAAGGAGCTCGCGGCCTACGGCGACGAGTTGTTCAAGCAGCAGGGCCTCCTCTACGCCGAGCACAAGCGCTCGGTTCTGGTCGTGCTGCAGGGCCTCGACGCCGCCGGCAAGGACGGCACGATCAAGCACTGTTTCACCGTGCTCAACCCGCAAGGGGTGAGCGTCGTCGGCTTCAAGCAGCCGACCGCGGAGGAGCTGGCGCACGACTTCCTGTGGCGGATTCATCCGCACGCGCCCGGCAAGGGCTACATCTCGATCTTCAACCGCTCGCACTACGAGGACGTGCTCGTCACCCGGGTCCACAAGCTGATCGACAAGGCGACCTGGACCGAACGCTACAAACGAATCCGCGACTTCGAGGCGCTGCTCGCCGAGAACGGCACGACCGTTCTGAAATTCTTCCTGCACATCAGCCCGGAGGAGCAACTCGCGCGCTTCGCCCAGCGCCTCGACGACCCGAAGCGCAACTGGAAGATCAGCGAGTCGGACTATTCCGAGCGCGCGCTCTGGGACAAGTACATCGAGGCGTTCGAGGACGCGATCGCCGCGACCAGCGTCGAGGACGCGCCCTGGTACGTGATCCCGTCGGACCACAAATGGTTCCGCAACCTCGCCGTGTCGCAGATCATGGCCAACACGATGGAAGACCTGAAGCTCGCCTATCCGAAGCCGACCGTCGACCTCGACGACATCCGGCGCAAGTACCACGCCGCCGAGGCGGAGGAAAAGCCCGGCAAGAAGAAGGGGTGAGCCGCGCGGCCGGCCACCGGGGCCTCGTCAATCCCGACGCGCAATGCCTCTGCAAAGGCCGACGTCTCGCTCGAACCGGGCGGAGGCGCTCGCGATCAGCGCGTCCGTCCCGCGGCGCCGGAATGGAGCGCGCTTTCGCACCGCTCGTCAGGTTCCGAACCTGTAGGCAATGCCGAAGCGGACGATGTCGAGCGATTCCGTCACGCTGTGCGAACCGAGCACGGGGATAGCCGGATACCACTTCGAGGGCATATTGTACTTACGAAAATCGGCAAACCCGATCCAATTGTTGGTGAACGCGTATTCGACGCCCAGGCCGAAGTCGTAACCGGAGCTGAACTGGTCGTATCTGCCGTAGGCATAGGGGTAGAGCGGCTGGTCGATCGTATGGGTGACGTCCATCAGCCCCAGTCCGCCGATGGCGTACACCAGCCAATGATTGAACGCATAGCCGAGCTTGAGGTCGACCGAACCGAAACTGTCGACCTTGTTCGTCGTCGTGTACAACCCGTGCGGCGCGGAGCCGCCCGTGATGTCGGCCAGGTTGTAATCGGCCTGCAGACCCAGCACGATGTTGCTGCTGAACTGATAGTCGTACCCGCCGACGACGCCGCCGAAGCCGCCGTGACGATCGGCCGACCAGGAATTATGCCACATGGCAGGAAGGTAGATGACCTCGCCGTCATAGCCGTAGCCGCCCTGGAGTCCGAGATACGGCCCCGTAAACGAGAAGGGCGGCGGAATGTCGATCGGGGCCGGAGCCGGTTTCTTGGTCGGCAGATCAGCCGCCTGCGCCGCTCCGACCAGCAATGTCAGCGTGACTCCCAACGCCCCGACAACGGACCGCCCGCTCATCCAACCACTCCGCGCATGTCAACATGCAGGAGGGTTCCCGGACTATGTTGTAAAGTCAACCCCGCACCGTCGCCGGACTACAGATTTTCCAACCGCTGTAATATTTTTCCAACACCGCAACTGGAGGGGTCCGGGGTCGCTACCGCCGGATGGCGATCTGCGGCATGGGCGGTATTTTTTGGGGTTCTTCGTCCACGCCCCGGCGCTTGCGTCCGTTGGAAGGCTCGCCACGTCGGGCCTCCGCCACGCAATTGCGACGACGCCGCGATCTTCCCCTGGCTCGGGGAGCCTCTTCGGCGGGCGCCGCCTGCCGAACATCCGGCCCGCTGGCCACGGAACCGCCGAGCCCGCCGACGCCGGCCGGTTCGTTCAGCCGCTTCGAGGCGCCACGGACGGTCGCCGAACCGGCGACGCCGACGGACGTTGACCGAATCAGAGCCGTCCTGCCCGGGGCCTCCTGCGCTCGCTCAGCCGCCGAACTTGTACGTGACGCCGAGGCGGTAGATGGTGTTCACTTCGGTTATGCTGCGCGGCCCCAATACCGGCATGGCCGAGTAAGACTGTGAAGCGCTGCGGAAGTAGCGAACGTCGGCGAACGCGGTCCAATTGGTGTTGACCGCATACTCGACGCCGACGCCGACGTTCGGCATCGCCCTGAAATCGTTGTATTTACCGTAGGCGTACGGGTACAGGGGCTGGTTCAGGGTGTAGCTGACGTTCATCAGCCCCAGACCGCCGAGGGCGTAGACGAGGACGCGGTCGGCAGCATAGCCGAGCTTGAGGTCGACCGCCCCGAAGCTATTAACCGTGCTGGATGTGTTGTACTTGCCGCCGAACGGCGACGCGCCGCCGGTGATATTCGCCACGTTGTAGTCGGCCTGCAGGCCGACCACCACATTGCCCATCTGGTAGTCGTAGCCAGCCAGCGCGCCGCCGAACCCGCCGTGACGCTCGTCGCCCCAATATCTCCACCAGACCGAGGGGAGGTAGACCTCCTGGGAGCCCCAGCCGTATCCGCCCTGGAGACCGACGTAGGCGCCTGTCCAGGAGTACGGCGCCGGCGCCATGATCGGCGCAGGAGCGGACTTTTTCGTCGGCAGATCGGCCGCCTGCGCGCCTCCGGCCAACAACGTCAAGGGGATCGCCAGAGCCCCGAAGATGCACCGCCTATCCATTCGACTACTCCACACCGTAAACTTACGTAAAGTTGACCGCGAAGGTTGAGCGAGTCAACCAAGCGCGTCGCCTCGATTGCAACTCCCGCGCAACTGTCACATTTTGGCAACACTGTTAGCAATTTGTTAGTTATCTGTTCGTTATTTTGAGCCTTTGCGTCGGGACGGGGCGGCCCGGTCTCCGGGGTTGGACGCCCGTCTCGGCCGCGTTTCTGCGTCGAGGCCGTGACAAATGCCGGCGCGGCGCGTTATCGATCGCTCTTGGGCGCGCCAACGAGAAGCGGGCGGAGCGAATGCCGGACCTTGGAACGACCGCCCTGCTCTTTCTCGGCCTTTGCGCCGCGGCCGCCGCCGGATATCTGGTCAAGACCCGCCTGCCGGAACGGCACCGCTCGCACGAGTCGCTCGAACTCGTTCAGCTCACCATCAATCTGTTGGTCACGTTCACCGCGATCGTGCTCGGCCTGCTGACCACCTCGGTCAAGGGCGGCTTCGACCGGTCGTACGACGGATTCAGCACGCTGTCCGGCAACCTCATTCAGATGGATGGCTGCCTGAGCGACTACGGGCCGGAAACGGCGCCGATGCGCGCGAGTCTTCGCCAATACGTCGCCGCCGTGATCGCCACCACGTGGCCCGACGAGAAGCCCCCCAACGGCGTTTCGAACCTGGATCTGCGTGGCGTTCCGATGGTCGGCGAGAGCGTGACGCTCGGCGCCATCCTCGACGAAGTGGGACATCGGTTGCGCGGGCTCGATCCGCCGGACGTCCGGCGCCAGCAGTTGCAGAGGCTTTGCGAGACCCAGTTCGGCGACCTGATCAAAAGCCGCTGGGCGGTCATCGAATCGGTGCGCCCGTCCTTTTCCGCGCCCTTCTACTGGGTGCTGGTGCTGTGGCTGATCATCCTGTTCGCCAGCATCGGCCTGACCGCCCCGGCCAACCCCGTGTCGGTGATCGTGATCGTCCTGTCCGCGGTCTCGATCACCGTCGCCGTGTTCGTGATCCTCGATCTCGATCTTCCGTTCGGCGGCCTGTTCGGCATTCCGAGCGAGCCCATGCGCCACACGCTCGCGGAACTCGACGCGGGCGGCCGGTGACGGCGCGCTTTCCGCCGGCCCGCCTCACGGCGCGACGGAAATGCGCGCCGGCAACTGCGCAAAACCGTGAATGAACGACGAAAAGACCCGTTTCGGCTCGCCCGCCACCTCGATCCTCCACCGGCGGTGAAGGATTTCCTCCCACAGGATCTTCAATTGCATTTCCGCGAGGCTCTTGCCGACGCAGCGGTGAATGCCGAATCCGAACGACAGGTGCTGGCGCGGTCGCGGCCGGTCGACGAGGAAGCGATCCGGCTCGTCGATCGCCTCTTCGTCGCGGTTGCCGGAAATATACCACATGGCGATCTTGTCGCCCTTGCGCACCGCCCGGCCGCCGATCTCCGAATCCTCGAGCGCGGTGCGGCGCATATACGCGATCGGGGTCTGGTAGCGGATGATTTCCGGAACGAGGGAATCGACCAGCTCGGGCTTCGCCCTGAGCTTTGCGAACTCGTCCGGGTTCTCGCTCAGGAACAGGACGCCGCCGCTCATGGAGTTGCGCGTCGTGTCGTTGCCGCCGACGATCAGCAGCAGGACGTTGCCGAGATATTCGCGGGCGCTCATGGTCCGGGTCGCCTGCCCGTGCGCGAGCATGGAGATGAGGTCGGGACGCGGCGCCGCGTTGACCCTTTCCTTCCACAGGGCCATGAAAGCCGCGAGGCAGTCACGGAAGATCGCTTCGCGCTGCTCCTCGCTCTCGACGAGGCCGCCCGGAACGGGAATCGCGGTCCCGACGTCCGACCAATAGCTCAGCTTCCGTCGCTCCTCGAACGGGAAGTCGAACAGCGTCGCCAGCATCTGCGCGGTCAGTTCCACCGAGACTCTGTCGACCCAGTCGAACGGCTCGTCGAGCGGCAGGCCGTCCAGCGTGTCTCGGATGCGGCTGCGGATCAGGTCGTGAAAATTGTCGAGATTGTCCGGCGCGACGATCGGCTGGACGACCTTGCGCTGGGCTTCGTGCTTCGGCGGGTCCATGGCGATGAACATCGGCAGCTCGATTTCGGCCGGGCGGTCGCGCAGGGTGATGCCGCCGAGCGACGAGCTCGACGAGAAGGTCCTGTGCCGCACCTCGACGTCGACGATGTCCTTGTGCTTGGTCACTGACCAGAACGGCCCGACCGGGCTCTGAGGGCAATAATGCACCGGCGCGTCGCGGCGGAGGCGGCGAAAATACGGACCCCAGACGTCCTGCTGGTAGAGCGCGGGATCGCTGACGTCGATCCGGTCGAGCGGCAGCGCCTCGGCGAGGCGCTCGTGAGCGGCGAGACCGGGCCGATCCATGGCGGCTCTCCCTGCGGCGCACGCGGTGACCGCGAACGCCGCCAGGGCCGCATGATGACATTGGGACCGTGGCGGCGCTGTGGCGACCGTCACGCGCCGCGCATCGGCCCGACCGCGCCTACTGGCCCCGGATCGCGACCGGCGTCAGCCCCGCCTGGAAGCACACGCTCATGTGCTCGACCTTGAGGATCGCGGCGCGCGCCGCTTCGGGCGGCAGGACCTCGGCGGCGGTTGCGCGAAAGATCTCGAGCCAGCGGTCGAAATGCTCGGGTTTCAGCTTCAAAGGGAGGTGAACGGTGAAGGGAAAGCCGCGATAGCGGGTCGTGTCGAGCAGCGTGCGCGACCAGAAGTCTTGCACGATCTCGGTGTGCCGCTCCCAGTCGGCGATCGCGCCGGAAAACACCGGGCCGATCAGCCGGTCCTTGCGCGCCGTGGCGTAGAACGCCCGCACCAGGCGGTCGAGCGCCTCTTCGCTCACGGTCGCGCCGTCCGCGCCCGCGACGGCCGGAAAGGCGTCGACGGCGAGATCGGGCGCGAGCGCGGCGATTGCGGCCGGCGCGCGCGCCGAGCGGTCCTCGGTGTTGCGCGGCGGGTTGAGCGCGTGGACGAGGTCGCGGACGATGTGGGCGCGCTGGCGCGCATGAGCCCGCTC
This sequence comes from Roseiarcus fermentans, assembly GCF_003315135.1. Classification (GTDB taxonomy): domain Bacteria; phylum Pseudomonadota; class Alphaproteobacteria; order Rhizobiales; family Beijerinckiaceae; genus Roseiarcus; species Roseiarcus fermentans. The sequence goes on along the minus strand of NZ_QNRK01000025.1, from coordinate 36,952 downwards.
CAGCCACAGCCGGCCGACCGCTCCCGGCAGCGGCGGCAGGTCGGCCGCCGCGGCGTCGAGCGCCGCCGCCACGTCCTCGCCCTCGCCGATCACGACGGGAAAGTCGCGGCCGTCGACCGCGAGCGTCAGCGCGAACACGCCCGGCGCATGGGGCGGGGCGGCGCGGCTGAAGGCGAAGCCGCCGAGCGTCGGGGCGGGATCGCCCGCCGCCGGATAGAGCGGCCCGCGCGCATGATGATGCGGGCGCCCTGGGGATGGGGCGGATTCTGTCAGGTTCACGACAAGTCTCCCAGTTGCAAGGCCTTGGCTCCCGCCTCGGCGCTGACCACAGCATTTTCCGGGCCAATCGAGCGCGTGCTTCAGATCCGCCCGGCGTCGCGCAACGGGCCGATTCGCTCGGTCTCGTCGAACAGCGCAGCGATGCGACCGAGAGTCGTCTGCCCCCTGGCGATGGCGACGACCCCGACGATGCTGAAAACGAGCAGCGGGTCGTCCGCCGAGGCGAGAACGCGAGGACCGGTCGCGACCAGCCGCCGCCAGGCGGCATGATAGCCAAAACCGACCCATCATGCCGAGTCTTCCGGCAATCCAAATCGGTCTGTGCGGCATTCGTCGCTGCCGCCGGGCGCGCGGACAGGCCAAACGGCTGACGCTCAATCAGGCTCGAAGCTGGTCGAGCGCGAGAGCGCATCCCAGGCGTCGAGTTCAATCTTCATGGTCTCGAGCTTCTGTTCGACCAGCCCCAGCGCGTCAGCGCCCAGGAACAGCCGGACTGGCGGATCCTCAGCCTCCACCAGCGCGAGCAGGGCCTGCGCGGCCTTCGCCGGGTCGCCGGGCTGTTTGCCGCTCTTGGCCTGCCTGGCGGCGCGGATCGGGTCCATGACTGCGTCATAGTCGGCAATGGCGCGCGGCGTACGCTGCATGGACCGGCCGGCCCAATCGGTGCGGAACTGGCCCGGAGCGAGCGCCGTCACCCGTATCCCGAAACCCGCGAGTTCCTTGCCAAGCGCTTCCGAGATGCCTTCCAGCGCGAACTTGCTGCCGCAGTAGAAGGCGATCCCCGGCATGGTGATGAAGCCGCCCATCGAGGTGACGTTGACGATATGGCCGCGACGCCGTTCGCGCATCCCGGGCAGCACCGCCTTCATCATCGCGACCGGACCGAACACGTTGGCCGCGAACTGACGCTGGAGATCATCCATGGAGGATTCCTCCAGCACGCCCTCATGGCCGTACCCGGCGTTGTTCACCAGCACGTCGATTGCGCCTGCCTGGCGCTCGGCATCCGCCACAGCCGCCGGGACGGCGTCGAAATCGGTCACGTCGAGCGCCAGCGGGTGGGCGCGGCCAGGAGCGAGCGCGGCAAAGGCTTCGACGTCAGCATCCTTGCGCACCGTGCCGATAACCCGATGGCCGGCGTGCAGCGCGCCTTCGGCGAACGCACGGCCCAAGCCGGAGCTGACACCGGTGATGAGAAAAGTCTTGGAAGCGGCGATTGACATGGCTAACTCCAAATTGGCAATAGGCTTATATCATGATATAGATAACGGCATGGCGAATCGCAAGATCGAGCCTTCTTCCCCCGGCGTCCGAGGCGAGCCGCTTCGTCAGCAGGTGATCGACGCGGCCGAACGGCTGCTTCGCGACGGCAAAGCCGATTTCTCGATGCGGGACCTCGCCGCCGAGGCCGGCGTCAGCTTTGCGACCCCCTTCAACCAGTTCGGGAGCAAGGCGGCGATCATGCAGACGCTCTCCACCCGTCGGATCGATACGATGGAGATCCGCTTTGCCGCCGCGCCGCCGCTGACGGACACGGTCGAGCGTGTCCTGCTGGCGATCGATACGGCGGCTGCCGTGATGCTGGAGGAGCCGGAGGTCAACCGCGCTGTGATGGGCTGGCTCGGCGCCGCAACTTCTTCGCCCGGACAGGTCTGGAGGCGTTCGATGGCGCTCTGGACGCTTGCGCTGGGGGCGGGTGACGGGCTGATTGCGGCCCGGCGAGACCGGGCGCTCCGTTGCTTGCCGGGACAACTCGCCTTCGCCTTTCGTGGGGTGCTGTCGTTCTGGACAGCGGGCGAACTGCCCGACGATGCGCTTGCGCCGAATGCGCGAGAACTCGCCAGCACCTTGTTGCTTGGCTTCGCCGAACGGCAGTGATCAGGGGGTCTCGGCTCGCAGCGCCCGGATCACGAACGGCCATTCTCGCAAGGCTCCAACCTCGGCAAGGTGATGTGAACATGACCGCCGCCTGGATGTTTGAAACCGAGGACAATGCCTTATAGCCGCCTGCGTGTCTCCACCCGCCCAATTGCGGGTCGTCCCATTCGAGGCCCGCGGCCTCGTCGCCGCCTCCGAGACTCATCGCCGCCTGTCCCGATTCACCATAGTCTGGCGGGGATCGGCCGATAGGCGCCGGACCTGCGGCGCCACGACGAGCGCAACGCCGGAACCTGAGGGAGACTGTCGATGGGGGCGTGGGGAACCGGAATCTTCGACAACGACACGGCCGCGGACTTTGCCGGAGCCGTCGCCGAAAGCGGCGGCGTGCCCGCGCTGGAGGCGGCTCTGGACCGCGCGCTCGCGGCCGGCGACGTGTATCTCGAAGCCCCGCAGGCGGAAGAAGCCCTCGCCGCGGCGGAGATCGTGGCGCGAACGAGCCAGCCCTCTGCTGGGCCGGACCCCTACACCGCCTCGGTCGACGCCTGGATCGCCGCCAACCATCCGCAGGTCGGCGCCGCGCTCCGGGACAAGGCCAGGCGGGCCATCGCTCGCGTCCTTACCGAGCCGTCCGAGTTGCTGGAGGTCTGGATGGAGTCGGGCCAGTACGAGGCGTGGGCGCACGCCGTGCGCGACGTGTCGAGCCGGCCGTAGCGGCGACCCCCTTCCGGCCGCGGGACGGCTGCTTGTCCGCCCGAGGAGAAAGGCTTGGTCGGCGACCGCGTCGCGGGGAGAGGGCGGCGGCCGGAGGCCGCCCGGCGCGGGTGAGCGAACGTCCCGGGCGTGGGACCGGTCCCGGGCGGCGAGACGCCGCCCCTCCCATCACATCCTGACGAGGGTCGCGACGTAAAAGCCGTCCGTGCCGGTCGTCAGCGGGCTCATCCGGACGCCGGGGCCGAACGGCGAGACGCGCTCGGCGAGCGCGGGAAGGCCGGCCGCGCGCGCCTGCGTCGCCGCGTCCACCGGCAGAAAGTCGTCGTGGCGGGCGAGGAAGTCGGCGACGCGATCCTCGTTCTCGGCCCGCAGCACCGAGCAGGTGACGTAGACGATCCGCCCGCCCTTCTTGACGAAGCGGGTCGCTTTCTCGAGAATTTCGTCCTGATCCTTGATGCGTTGCTCGAGCGCTCCCGGCCGCATCCGCCACTTTGCGTCGGGGTTGCGCCGCCACGCCCCCGAGCCGGTGCAGGGCGCGTCGATCATCACCAGGTCCATGCGGCCTTCGAGGTCGGCGAGCACGTCGGCCCGCCCGCGCGGCGCCCTGACCTGGACGGTGCGCGCGCCGGAGCGGTCGAGGCGATCGAAGATCGGCGTCAGCCGCCGCCCGTCGCTATCGGTGGCGTAGATCTGGCCGTGGTTGCCCATCATCGCGGCCAGCGCCAGCGTCTTGCCGCCGGCGCCGGCGCACAGGTCGAGGACCTGCAGGCCGGGCTTCGCCTCGCTCATCAGCGCGGCCAGTTGCGAGCCCTCGTCCTGCACCTCGACCAGTCCCTTGACGTAGGCGGGCTCGGCGGCGAGCGCCGGCCCCCGCCCGTCCGGCCGGATCGCGATCCGCAGCCCCACCGGAGAGAACGGGGTCGGCTGCGGGTCGAGGTGGGCGAGCGCGGCGAGCGCCTTGTCGCGTGTGGTCTTCAGGAGGTTGGCGCGCAGATCGACCGGCGCGCGCTCGGCGAGCGCCCTGCCCTCGTCGGCTGCGCGCGCGCCGAAGGCGGCCTCGAACTGCGGCGCCAGCCACTCCGGATAGTCGCCCGCGACGTGCGCCGGCGCGCCGTCGAGGCTGGCGGCGGCGAGCCGGTCGCGCTCGCCCTCCGTCAGCGGCTCCGGCGCGTGGCCCTCGCCGGTGAACAGCGCCGCGATCGCCTCGGGCGCGAGCCCGCGGGTATGCCGCAGCGCCCCGAGCATCTCCGCACGAGGCGTGGAGTCGCCCATCAGCCACGCGCTCGACGCCTTTCGCCGCAGCGCGTCGTAGACGAGGGCGGAAATCGCCGCCCGGTCGCCCGACCCGGCGAAGCGATGGGTCAGGCCCCAGTCCTTCACGGAATCGGCGGCGGGGCGGCGGCGGGTTTCGATGTCGGCCAGGATTTCGATGGCGGCGGAGACGCGTGCGGCTGGAGTCATGCGTCCTCATGCCGCAAACCGCGGGCGAAGGAAAGTTTCGCCCCGTCGCCGCGCGCTGTCGCCGCGCTCGCCGAGCGCGGTACACGGCCAGCAACCGCGTCTTTACGGCGCGCGCTCGGCGACCGGCGCTACAATTGCGGGCCGCACTGGCGCAGTTCGTGCTCGGCGCGAAATACGTTGGCGTAGAGGCCGCTGATCCACTGCCGTCCGCTCGACGTCAGGTTCAGGTAGCGGATGGCGTCCTGGATATAGGGGGAGACCGTCCGCCAGTAGAAGCTCGGATATTTGTCGATCAGGTCGGCGGGGGAATCGTAGCCGAGCTGCTTGTTCATGCCGATCTCCTCGAATTCGGCATAGAGGGCGTTGGCCTTGCGCAGATAATGCGGATCGCCGAGCTGGCCGATCAGATCCGCCGCGCGCAACAAATTCGCCTCCTCGCTGACATGAGGGTCCTCGGGCGCGGTCGAATACGGGAACCGCGTGTGCTCGATCGCGTCGGCGACCCGCCGCCCGTCGATTTCCGCGACGCTCGACAGGCGGTCGAGCACGAACAGAATCGACCGTTCCACGTGGTGGGGCGCGAGCGCGGCGTCGGAGGCGCCGCGCGGCAGGACGATCGTGTTCCCGGCCGCGTCGACGACGAATTCGTCCGCCCCGTCCCCGCGGACGATGCCGCGGACATAGCCGATATCGTGACAGAGGCAGGCGACGATGAAGTGGCAGTAGTCGGACGGCGTCGAGGGCTCGAGGAGCGCGCGCCCCTTGAACAGCTCGTGGCCCGCGAGCGTCACCAGCATGGTGTGCTCGACGTTGTGGTAGAGGGCGTCGCTGTTGCCGATGCACTCGAGCGCGAGCTGGGCCCCGAACGGGACGACCTCGGCGAGGCGCGCGTGCGACACGCCGAAGCGATCCTTCATGTCGGCGGCGAGAAAAGTCCCCAGCGCGTCGGCGGCGAGCTTCGGCAACGTGATCATGACGCGCGCTCCGTCGCCGACCCCAGCCTTGCCATCGCCGCCTCCCGGGAACGCCTCCGCCCAAGCCCGCGACGATATCGCAAACGCGGCGCCGGCGCACGCGGTTCCACGGCGGAGCCGATCACGTAGCGGCGCCAGCGGCCGGACACGGCGACCCCGGCGGCCCGCACGGCTTCGCGCAGGCGCGCCAGGGGCCCGGTCTCGCGCCACAGCACGATTCCGAACAGCGCCAGGTCCTGCCCGTCGAAGGGCGGCCGAGGCTCCCACGGCATCGGCGAACGATCGCAGGCGAGGCGCATCAACGCCCCCTCGTCGTCGGGCATCGCGATTTCGACGGAGCCGCGCGCAGGCCGGGACAGGCGCGGAACCTGCATCGAAATCACCTCGGGCAGAATGGCAAGCGCCGACTCGCACGCGTTCTTGCGCCGCGACTCGCCGCCGACCGCGATCCGATACCAGCCCGACGACCGCCGCGCGCGGAACAGGACGCCGACCAGCCGGCCATCGGCGGGAAAGACGGCGGCCGACGGACGGCGCATCTCGACCACAGGGCCGGACAACACCGCCGTCGCGCAGGTCGAGGCGAAGGCGCGGCCGGACGGCCGCGCGCGCGTCGCGTCGACGAACGCCAACGCTCGCCCCGGCGGTGGACCGGGCGGCGCGGCGCCCTTGCGCAGGCCGAGGGCGAGTCGCCGCGCCAGCGCTTCCGCGACCGTGCGCGAGGCGTCCGGCGTCAGATGGTGCAGGTCCAGGTAGTCGCCGTCGCCGATCTCGCGTTCCATCGCGTCGCGCTGGAACAAGGGCGCCGGCAGAGCGAAGGCGCGCGCGACGTCGCAATAGATCGCCGTGACGCGCCGGCTGACGGCGCGTCCGCGCAGGTCCCTCGGTTCGAGGCACAGGAACTGGAGCGCGATTCCGGCGCGCACGCAAAGGCCGGCGACATCCGTCAGGGTGTCGCGCACGAGACGGATCGAGACGACGCGGCCGTGCGCGAGCACGATGTCGTTGAGCGCATATTCGAACACGACCACGTCGGGCAGGCGGCCGCCCTCGCTTTCCAGCCGGTCGAGGCGGAACAGCCCGAACAGCGAGCCGACCGCGCCGAGGAAGCCGTTCGTCATCCGAGCGCCGAGGTCCCGCTCGGCGAGGATGACGAAGTGATGCGCCCAGCCGTCCCAGATTCCGGCGTTCGATCCGCCGATCAGGTGAATGTGCATCCGCCCAACCGCCCGAACCCCCGTTCGCGGTCAGGCGGCGTAGGCGTAGGGCCCGCCACGCACCAGCGCCCTGCGGTAGGCCGGACGGGCGTGGATGCGCTCGACGAAGGCCTCGATCTTGCGCCGGCCCTCGAAGGCGCCGGCCCGCGCGCCGCCGGCTTCCAGCGGAAAGCTCATCATCACGTCGGCCGAGGAAAACTCCTCGCCCGCGAACCACGGCCGGGTGGCGAGCTCGGCCTCGACGAAGTCGAACATGGTTTTCAGATTCGGCGCGGCGTAGGTCAGGCGCGCGGCCTCCGCAGCCGACTTCGCCGCCTCCTGCAGCGCCTCGGGCGCGCGGCCCGGGATGATCGTCAGCATGAGGTCGAGGAGAAGCTGCGGCATCAGCGACCCTTCGGCGAAGTGGCTCCAATAGGTCCAGCGCAGGCGGTCGGGCGTGCCGGCTTCGGGGCGCAGCTTTCCGCCCGACGCCTCCACCAGATAATCGACGATCGCGCCGGTCTCGGCGATGGTCACGCCGTCGTCGACCACAACCGGCGACTTGCCGAGCGGATGAACCGCCTTCAGCGACGGCGGCGCGAGCCGGGTGACCGGATCGCGCTCGTAATACTTGATCTCGTAAGGCAGCTCGAGCTCCTCGAGCAGCCAGAGCACGCGCTGCGAGCGGGAATGGTTGAGATGATGGACGGTGATCATGAGCGCTTGCCTCCCGATCCGGCGATTCCAGATTCTGCCAACGTAAGCGCGCCGGCCCTGCGGCGCCAGCGCCGGCGGTCGCCGCCGCCGGGGGACCCTCGCCGGCCATGGCGCGGGAGCCCGAAGGGCGACGCGGCGATCCGGCCGCCGCCGGCGCGAACGGCGAGGAGCGGCGACGGGCGAAGGGCGCCCTCCCCGACATTGCGACCCGCCCCGCCCGCTCTATACTGGCGCGGGGAGGCCGGAACGAAGGCTGCGACGCGGATGGCCGAGGACGAGATCGACGCGATCCGGGCGCTGCTGGCGTCGAAGCCTCGCCCGGTCGGCTGGGCCGCCCGGCGCGCGCGCCTCGACGAGGTCGGCTCGGTCTGGCCGGTCGCCCCGGACGTGACGCTGGAAACCGTCGACGCCGGAGGCCGGCCCGGCGAGGTCTTGCTCGCCCCCGAAAGCGACCCGACCAAAATTCTGCTGTTCTTCCACGGCGGCGGCTATTGCTCCGGCTCGATCCTCAGCCATCGCCGGATGGTGACCGAGGCGGGCCGCGCCTGCGGCCTGCGCACGCTCGCGCTCGACTACCGGCTGGCGCCGGAGCACCCCTTTCCCGCCGCGCTCGACGATGCGCGCGCCGCCTGGCGCCGTCTTCGCGAGAGCGGCGTCGAGGCCGGCCGGATCGTCGTCGGCGGCGACAGCGCCGGCGCCGGCCTCGCGCTCGCCCTGATGCAGCGCCTGCGCGAGGAGGGCGAAGCGCAGCCGGCCTGCGCCTGGCTGGTTTCCCCGTGGACGGATCTGACGATGTCGGGCGCGACGCTGACCAGCAAGGACGCCGACGATCCGCTGATCCACAAGACGTATCTCGAAGCCCTGGCGTCGGCTTACGTCCCCGACGACATGGACCGCGCGAACCCGAGCCTTTCGCCGCTGTTCGCGGACCTGAGCGGGTTTCCGCCCATGCTGATCCAGGTCGGCTCCGAGGAGACGCTGCTGTCCGACGCTGCGCGCCTCGCCGAAGCCGCAGGCGGCGCCCGGGTCGCGGCGACCCTGGAGGTCTGGCCGCGCATGATCCATGCCTGGCCGCTGTGGAACGCGCGGCTCAATGCCGGGCGCCGCGCGCTCGCGCATCTGGGCGCGTTCGCGCGGTCAGCCCTGTGATCGCCGCCGACCGGCCGGTCAGGCGAAAACCGTCTCCCTCTCGACCTCGTATGCGTGCGCCCTCGCGCTCGCGAGCGCCTCGCACGCCTCGGCGACGAGCTCCTTGATCTTCGGCAGGGCGTCGAGCGCCCGCTCCTCGGCCCGGTCCAGTCCGTCGTCGAAGTCGGACGGCAACGGCCTCATGTGGCTCATCAACTGGCCGACGTGCCACAGCCAGTCGCGCGCGCTGCGCACCGGCGCGACCAGTTCGTCCATTCGGTCGCTCATGACGTCGTCGAGCCCGCCGCTCGCCTCCATGGCGTAGGCGAGTCCGGTCACGAACTCGCACAGCGTGCAGGCGGCGCCATAGCGCGCATTGGAAATCTGCGCATTGGAAAACTGATGATCGAACATTGCTGCGTCCTCCCTGTTCGCCGCCGAAATTCGGAAGCGAACATCGCTGGGCGCGCGCCCGATTGTTTTTGGGACTTGGACGGCGGCCCATGAAAGGAACTGCGAGGGATGGGTGACAACATGCCCGACGCTCGCCGCGCCTTTCACAGCGACTATGCTAGAAGAGCGCGCCTTAACGCCGCAATGCGGCTTATTGTCGCTCAAGGTGTTCTATAACGATTTATCCAGACGTCTGGGACATCTTCGGCGCGAGCGCCCAGCCGTCGCCCGCGAGCCACGCCTCGCTCGCCGGCGCCGGTCCGAACCTGAGCCAGCGCACCCCCTCCGCCCCGCCGCGCCGGAACGCCGCGTCGAGCCTGCGGCCGGCGGCGGGATCCTGCGCGCCCTCGCAGGCGATGAACACGACGCCGCCGAAAAGCCGCGCCGGCCAGGCGTCGCCGCCGTCCCTCGGCCGCGTGATCATGAGCATGGCGCCCGACGACCCCGCCGCCTGCAGCGGGAACAGGAGGCGGCCGCCGGGCGCGAGCGCGTCGAGCCAGGCGCGCACCGGATGGGTCGCGGCGGCGTTGACGATGATCGCCTCGGCCTTCGGCAAGTCCTCGGCCACGCCCGATCCGGCGCGCACCTCGACCTGCGGAAACCCCGCGAGATTGGCGCGCGCCTTGTCCGCGAGGTCGGCCTCGATCTCGTAGGCGACGACCTTGCCGGACGGGCCGACGAGGCGGGCGAGGATGGCGGTGTAATAGCCGGCGCCGGCGCCGACCTGCACGACGGTCTCGCCCTCCTTGACGGCGAGGGCCGCGAGACCGCGGGCGTGCAGCGACGGCTGGCCGTTGTTGATGCCGCGCCGCGCGTCGATCGCCACCAGCACGTCGTCGTAGAGCGCGGCGATGTCGCGGTCGCCGCCGGAGAGGCCGAACAGGCCGCCCGACACGCGCCACGGCGGCGGGCCGACGAAGTCCTCGCGCGGGACGGCCGCGAAAGCGCTCTCGAGACGCGGGTCTCGAACCCCGGCGAGCCGCAGGATCCGGGCGGCGTAGGCCTTGCGCAACGTTTCCGACCGGCTCTGCATCCGCCTCCCCGACAAGGCCCCCCGAGGGGACGGCGCCATGCTCCCGCCGTCTCGAGACCCCAGGCTCCGCAGGCGCCCGCCGGTCCGGCGGGCGCCTGCGCAACCATATACCAGCACGAGGACAACATGCCGACGATCACGACGCGCGAGGGCGTGGAGATTTTCTACAAGGACTGGGGAAGCGGCCGGCCGATCGTGTTCAGCCACGGCTGGCCCCTGTCCGCGGACGACTGGGATCCGCAGATGCTGTTCTTCCTCGCCCACGGCTTTCGCGTCATCGCCCACGACCGGCGCGGTCACGGACGCTCGTCGCAGGTCGCCGACGGGCACGACATGGATCATTACGCCGCCGACCTCGCCGCGCTGACGGAAACGCTCGATCTCCGGGACGCAATCCACGTCGGTCATTCGACCGGCGGCGGCGAGGTCGTCCGCTACGTCGCGCGTCACGGCGCGGGCCGGGTCGCGGCGGCGGCGATCATCGCGGCGGTGCCTCCCCTCATGGTGCGCACGGAGGCCAATCCCGGCGGGCTGCCGAAAGACGTGTTCGACGGCTTGCAGACGCAGGTCGCGACCAACCGCCCCCAGTTCTATTACGACCTGCCCGCCGGTCCCTTCTACGGCTTCAACCGCCCCGGCGCGACGCCGCAGCAGGGCCTGATCTGGAACTGGTGGCGCCAGGGCATGATGGGCGGCGCCAAGGCGCATTTCGACGGGGTCGTCGCCTTTTCGCAAACCGATTTCACCGGGGACCTCGAGGCGATCGCCGTCCCCGTCCTGGTCCAGCACGGCGACGACGACCAGATCGTGCCCTATGCCGATTCCGGCCCGCTGTCGGCGAAGCTTCTGAAGCGAGGAACGCTGAAGACTTATCCCGGCTTCCCGCACGGCATGATCACCACGCACGCGGACACGATCAACGCCGACCTGCTGGCCTTCATCAAGGGCTGAAGGCGTCGCTCGCGCAGCCCCGCGGCGGCGGGACCGCCGCCCCGCGGGCCGTTCGGGGACGCGGCGCGGCCGGCCGCCGGGCGATCCGGCGTTGCGCCGACCGCCCGGCCGAGGCAGGCTGGCGCGCCAGGCCGCAGCCCTCAACGGAGACCCGATGTCCGACGCGCCCGCCTACCCCGTCACCTCGGTCAATCGCGTCAGGCGGCTGCACGAGCGCGGGTCCTACGACCACGCGACCGTCCATGCGATCCTCGACGCCGCAGCGCTCTGCCACATCGCCTATGTCGTCGACGGCCAGCCGTATTGCACGCCGACTCTGTTCTGGCGCGAGGGGGAACGGCTCTACTGGCACGGGTCGAGCGCGAGCCGGATGCTGAGCGGCCAGTCCGGGGGCGAGCCGGTGTGCCTCACCGTCAGCCATCTCGACAGCCTCGTGCTCGCGCGCTCCGGCTTCAACCATTCGGTCGACTATCGTTCGGCGATGGCGTTCGGCCGGGCCCGCATCGTCGACGACGAGCACGAGAAGGCGCGCGCGCTCGCCGCCATGATCGACCGCTTCTACCCCGGGCGCTGGGCCACCTTGCGGCCGGCGACGCAGCAGGAGATCAAGGCCACGCGGGTGATCGGCATGACGATCGAGCAGGCGTCGGCGAAAGTCCGCGCCAAGGGAATCGGCGACGACGAGGCGGACGTCGCCTTGCCGATCTGGGCCGAACGCATCCCGATTCGCACGGTCGTCGGCGCGCCGGAACCCTGCCCGCGCCTCGCGGCCGGCGTCGAACGGCCGGAAACGCTGGCCGGCTACCGCGAGGGGCGCAGGCTCGACGACGCGCTGACGCAAGCCCATGCGACGACGTTTCCGGGCTGACGGCGCGCACGGCGGCGGCTTGTGGTAAAGTCTCCGCCGTCGGTCGGACGACTGAAGAACGCCAGGGTTTCGCGCGAATGACCATGCTCGAGGGCGGCTGCGCCTGCGGCCATGTTCGCTATCGGCTCGCCGCCAAGCCGATGTTCGTCCATTGCTGTCATTGCCGCGAATGCCAGCGGCAGACCGGCAGCGCCTTCGTCGTCAATGGGCTGATCGAGTCGGATCGCGTCGACAGGCTCGCGGGCGAGACGGAGGCGGTCCCGGTCCCGGGGGAGAGCGGAACGCCGCAGATCATCCACCGCTGCCGGCTCTGCAAGGTCGCCCTCTGGAGCCATTACGGCGGGCGGCGGCGGCTGAGCTTCGTTCGCGTCGGGACGCTCGACGAACCCGCGGCGCTGCCCCCGGACGTGCACATCTACACCCGCTCGAGACTGCCCTGGGTCGCCCTGCCCGCGAGCGTCCCCGCGTTCGAGGCCTATTACAATTCGAAGGATCTCTGGCCCGCCGAGAGTCTGGAGCGGCGCAAAGCGATCTTCGGCTGACCGGCGGGCCGTCCTTCGCGGTCTCCGGCTCGCCCTCTCCGGGCGGCTGCCGAGATCCCCGCGACGGGTCGGTCATCGGTCGGCCGCTCGCCATCCGGCCCGATCGGAAGCGGGACTCCGACACCCGGCGCCGCTTCCTCTCGCGGGCCGAGCGGGCGCTCGAATCCCGCCTTCCCGTCATAACACGTCCGCGCCAGACGCGGCGATCGCCGGCCGTTCACCATAACTCTCTGGCGAGAAAGCAGGAACCCGCGCGCCCGAGCGGCGCGCGCCGACGGACGTGACGACGCTGCGACGATTTAGCATCTAGTCAAAGGGCTGAGAATGCTGCATTGCAACATAACCAGAGCGTCCCCATTTCAGGGGCGCCGGCCGGGCGGGAACCCGTAAGGCGGCCAACAATGTCAATATCGATTACGCCCCCAAGGAATCGGTCTGGCCTAGTTTCGCTCGGGACGAAATATTCCCGCCTGCTCGCGGTGATCGAGAAATCGGCGCGCGCCGCCGAAAGCGGGGCCAGAACGACGTCGCCCGATGTCCTCGATCTGCAACGCCGAGCGATCGCGTCGCTTCAGGAATCGGCCGAAATCGCGGTCAGCCTCGCGGAGCGGCTGGGCGACACGTGTCCCCGCGACATCACCTGCCTGCACCTGGGCGACTGGAACCGCTGCAACTCGTGCTTCGACGAGCAGGCCGGCCGGTTTTTCGAGCAGGCCGGCAAATACCTCGCCGCGATCACGACCGCGACCGATCCCACGCCGATCATCAACACGAAAGGCAGGACCGTGCAAAAGTCCTGCGACGCCTTCCCCGAGCGCGCCGCCTCGTTCACCGAGGCCCAGCAGCGGGTGTTCGATCTTCTGGTCACGGGCCTGCCGAACAAGCTGATCGCCTACGAGATCGGGGTTTCCGAGGCGACCATCAAGGCTCACGTCAGCGCGGTGCTCCGAAAGCTCAGGGTGCGCAGCCGGGCGCAGGCGATCGCTCTCTCGTCCGCGTTCGAGCGCACGCGAAACGGAGAGGCGAGTTCCTCCTCCTTGTCGGAACTCGACTAGCCGGTCACGACGACCGCGCCGCGCCCAGCCGGTCGCGCGCGCGCCCTCGTTCACAGCCGCCGCTCCGGCGCGGCCTGCGGCCCCGGCGGGACCGAACAGCGGCATGCCGCTGTAGACCCACTCGTCTTCGCCGGCGGGCGCGAGATAGGTCTCGCGCCAGACTCGCCCTTCCGCGACGCGCCGGTTGAAGCCGACCCGCGCGGCCCATGCGCCTTGTCGCGGGCCCGCGCGTAGCGTCGAGATGATCGAAGCTTCCCCAGGACTGGACGAGCGTCGAAACGATGAAATCTGCGTCGCGCCGCGCCGTCACCCGGCTGTCGAGTACGGCGGCGGTCAGAACCTCGGCCGCCGTTCCGATCGCCGCTCCATCAGAACGCGTAGCGCAGGATCGCGGCCAGCGCCGCCCCGTCGGGAATGTCGGCGCGGCGGGCGGCGACGACCCGGGCGCCGGTCGCCCATGCGCGTCGGGCGATCTCGTCGGTGACGTCGTGGTTCACCGCATCCGCCTTGTCGTCGAACGTGACCGCGCCGGTCTCCTCGTCGACGAAGCCGGGGACGTCCTCGTCCATGTCGATGAGCAGCGTGTCGATCGCGCCGAAGGTCGCAGCCCTGGCCGCCTGGGCGATGTCGGCGGTCGTACGTCCCTGCCCTTTGCGCGTCTCGTACAGGTCACGCAGCGACGCGACTTCCGCGGCGTAGAGCCTGTCGAGGAGAGGCCGGGCCGCGGCGGCGAGTTCGTGGTTGGGCGTCTCGTCGGCGCTGAGCGAAATCGTCTCGGCGACGAGATGCGGATAGCTGCAGACCGAGCGGAAGATCGAGGCCATCGGCTCGCTGGCGACCACGATCAGCGGCCGCTCCTGGCCCGCGAGCGTGGGCCGGAGCGCGGCGTCGACCGCACGGGCGTAGCGGGTGTAGAGGACGGTCTGGTCCGATCGGGCGCCGTCCTGATGCTCCGCCTGGCTGAGCGCATGGCTGCGCCGTCCAGCCGCGTCCGCCGCGCCCTTCGGCAGGCCGGGAACCGAGACCTCGTCCACCGGACCGTCGGGCAGAACCTCGACCAGCCGCGCCGAGCCGATGCTGATCGGCAGCAGGAAGGCGTGATGGGAGAAGGTCACCGCGCGGATGAGTTGGGCGAGCAGGAACCGGTCCGACACCTCGACCGCGTTCGAAAGCCGGTTGGCGAGGCGGAACGCGCGCAGGAAGCCCGGCGCCGCAAACACCGCGAGGCTGTGGGCCTGCTTCGCCCAGAACTCGTCGTCGCCGATCAGGTCCTCGACCCGGTCGCGGATCCCCTCGACGTCGCGCTTGGCGACGCCCGCCGCCTCGACCTGGGCGACGGCGGCTTTCAGCAGGTTCCTGAGCTCGATCCGGTCGCCTTGCGCGTCCTGCGTGACCGGCGTCGTGCGCAGATAGAGCGTCACCGCCGGGTTGCCGCGAAAGCCGATCAGCTTGGCGATTTCGGCCCGGGTGGGAAGGTCGATGTACAGCAAGGCGCGGTCTCCAGATTGCCGGCGCCTCTCTAACATGAAACAACGGCCGCGCGACAACCTCAGGCGCGCGGGGCGTCAGCCCGGCGCGCCGCGTTTCGGACGCGGAACCTGATTGACCTTTTTCTTGGCCGAGGCCTTCGGCGCGGGCTTGGCGGCGACTTTCTCCATGGCGACTTTCTCCATCAGGAAAGTGGTCGATATCGCGCCGTCGGCGGCGCCGAGCGCATTGTCCGACTCCGCCTCGAGGGGCTTCACGCCATGCCGCCACGCGAGATCGAAGATCGCCTTCTGCGGCAGGACGTGCGTCTCCGTCCCGGGGTCCCGCCCGTCGTCGAGCCAACTCTTCAGGTCGAAGGCATAGCCAGCGCGATAGGTTGGAATCTGGAAGAACGCCAGGCCGGGCGCTCGCAAGCCGGCGAACGCGTGGTCGAGTATCTCGGCGATCATCGGCGGGGGGTCGTGCTGCAGGACGCCTTGCGAATAGAAGACGTCCGCTGCGGCAAGAGGACCCAGATCCGCCGCCGACCGCACATGCACGAATTCGACGTTCCCGATTCCTTCGGCCTCGGCTTTCTTGCGCGCCAAATCGAGAAGCGGCGCGGACACGTCCAGCGCGACGACGCGCTGAAATCGCCGCGCCAGCCAGATGGTGCTGCGCCCCACCCCGCACCCCAGTTCGACGCAGGTCGCAGCGCCGTCGGTCGAGACGCCGTTGCGCGCCAGCCAGGCGTCGAAGCGCTGCATGTCCGCAAGACCCGTGGCGTAGAAAGCGTCCAGATTCTTGCCCCCGGTCATTTCGCCCGATTTCCATCGCGGGTTGGGGACGAGGGAATAATACGGCTCCTCGGCTCCCAGCTTCGACCAGACGCTCTCCACGCGATCCCAGAGTCGTCTGCCGTCATCCGGTGTGACGGCGAGTTCGATCGGCAGTGGCTTGGCCGAATCGAGCGGGCGCCAATTGATCTTGGCTGCGAACTTCTTCAGGAATTCCGCGGACTGCACGAAGGATCGAGCCACCTCGGCGGGCGGCGCCCCGTTTTCGACCCTCGCTGCGTTAGACGCGAGTCCCTTCTCGTCCGGACCTCGGCCGAGGATCCCCGTGTATAAGGCCGTAACGAACTGCGTCGCGTCGATCATGAAGAAACCTTTCAGGGCGAACCTAGTCCAGAAGACGGCGCGCACACAATCCCCCGCCATTCGCGACGTCACGGGCGGCGGCGGGAGCGATTTCCGCACTGCGCGCCGGACCGGGACGCGCGCGGCGTCGGTGTAGAAGCGGCCGTCGACTGCGCGGAACTCGCTCGAGCCTGGCGCGCCGCCGAAACCGCCGGCCACGGAATTGCCGCGGTTGTGGTTCGACCTCCGAATCCGGCGGTTTCCATTGACGGCGACCCAGCCTTGTGGCCTTTGCCTCTCGGCCTCGCAAGCGGCCCAGGAGGGGCAAGACCGATGAAGACCGAGATCGCCGTCGCAATTGGGCTGTTCGTCTCGATGCTGGGCGCGCCGGCCCGGGCCCAGCCGGCGGACTACAGCCGCGGCTACTATGACTGTCTCGCGGGGCGCTACGACCCGGACGCCGAGAGCCACGCCTACCGGCAAGGCTGTCGCGCCGCCCAGCGCGAACAGGAGCGCGGACCGGGCGGCCCGCCTCCCCCGGGACCGGGATGGGGTCCGAACGGCGAAAGGCCGGGCGACGGCGGCGGCGGCCCCGGATGGGGACAGAACGGCGGCGGGTGGAACGGCGGCGGGAGGCCTCCCGTCGCGGGAGGCGTCCCCAACGTCCGCGGCCTGCAGCCCGGGCAGGTGATGGGGGCGATGGCGGGGGCCGGATTCCGCAACGTCGGCACCGAAGTGTCCGGCCCGGCGATCTACGGCTTCTACTTCAACCCCGCCACCGGCCAATGCATTCAGGTCGCCAACATGAACGGCCGCGCGATCGGCGCGACGCCGACCGCCAATCCGCGCTGCCGCTGAACGGCCGACGTTGGCAGGGACGGCGTCTCGCCGTCCCGGGCGCGCGACGCGCGCCCTCCCGAGGCCCGGCCTATTCCGAGAGAGTGGACCGCGCCACCGTCGTTTCCGCAGCCCCCGGCGAGCGCGGCGGCGCGACAGGCGGGGCCTACTCCGGCCAGAACGCGTCGTCGACCGCCTGCTCCAACCGAAAGGGTATGGCCCTGGGAAAGGCCGTATCCGGCATGCCCGTTTCCCGCGCAGCGCCGACGACCGCAAGCTCGTAGGCCTCGGCGTACGCCTCGTCGAGCCTCGACTTGAGGCTCGGATTGTCCTTCAAGTGGCTACGCAGGCGAATGCGCTGCTCGCGTATCGTCGAGTTCCAGCTTGGACTGCGGAAGCCCGGCTGAAACTGCCACTTCAGCAGGTGCAGCAACAGGACCGCCAGCCGGTTGACGAGTTCCCGCTTCTCTCCCCGCCCCATGCTCTCGATCTCCTCGGCGATGTTGTCGATGTCCGCCGCATCGAAGCGGCGGGCGCGCAGCAGTTCGGCCTGCTCCATCGCCCATGCGTAAAAATCGCTTTCGTAGACGTTGGACATTTGAGCGCCCGGTGAGGTTTGGCGACGATTATGGACCTTGAGCGCACGTCGGACAAACGCGGCGCGGCGCGAGCATGCGGCTCCCCTTCCCCAGCTTTGGCTGGGGAAGGGGACGCGCAGCGCCGGATGGGGTGTGGAAAGCAGGACTACGGCTGTGAAAACAAGACGGCGACGGTCGTGCAATCCGTCCAGCGTCGAAGCCGCGGCCTACACCCCATCCGTCGCCTACGGCGACACCTTCTCCGCTTCGCGTCGCTTCGCGGAGAAGGTGGGGCGCGATGCATCGGACGCTCACCGCCACTGGCGACGACGACGCTACCCCGGCGCCTCGCCCTGGCCCGTCGCCCCTCCGTCGAGCCCATACCGCGCCCGCACCGCCGCCGCCTCCTCGCCGCGGCCGAGGGCGTCGAGAGCGGCGGCGACGGCGCGGGCCGAGTCTTTCGTCCATGTGTGATCGGCGCGGAGGGCCTTGTCGTGCGCCGCGAGCGCCGCCTCGGCGAGCGCCAGCGCCTCCGCGGGCGCCCCGTCGGCGAGGCGCAGCCGGGCGAGATTGGCGCGGGTCAAGGCAGTGCTCGGATGGCCCGGGCGGAGCGCTGTCTCCCGGATCGCCAGCGCCCGCTCGAACAGCGGCCGCGCGCCGGCGCGGTCGCCCTGGGACTGAAGCAGCTCGGCGAGGCTGTTGAGGCTCGCCGCAGTGTCGGGATGGTCGGGGCCGAGCGCCTTCTCAAGGATCGCCAGCGCCCGCTCCAGCAGCGGCCGCGCGCCGGCGAGGTCGCCCTGGTCCCGAAGCAGGATGCCGAGGTTGTTGAGACTCCTCCCAGTGATCGGGTGGTCGGGGCCGAACGCCTTCTCCAGGATCGCCAGCCCCCGCTCGAAAAGCGGCCGCGCGCCGGCTAGGTCGCCTTGGTCTCGAAGCAGCACAGCGAGGTTGTTGAGGCTCCTACCCGTGGTCGGGTGGTCGTGGCCGAGCGCCTTCTCCAAGATCGCCAGCGCCCGCTCGAGAAGCCGCCGCGCGCCGGCTAGGTCGCCTTGGTGCCGAAGCAATTCGGCAAGGTTGTTCAGGCCCACCGCGGTGTCCGGATGGCCAAGGCCGAGCGCCGTCTCCCAGATCGTCAGCGCCCGCTCGAAAAGCAGCCGCGCGCCGGCGAGGTCGCCCTGCGCCTGAAGCAGGAGAGCGAGGTTATTGAGGCTCGCTGCGGTCGCGGGATGGTCAGGGCCGAGCGCCTTCTCTCTGATCGTCAGCGCCCGCTCGAAAAGCGGCCGCGCCTCGGAATAGGCGGAAAGCGCTCCCTGTCTGTAGCTTGCGAGCCAATCAAGCACGGAGGCCGTTGCCGCCTCCGCGCCGTCCGGCGTCTCGTCCGCTTGCGCCAGATCGACCATGATCGCGTCGAGCCTTCGCGTGCGCGGCCAAGCAGCGGCGTCGCTGTCGACTCCGACCGGATACACGCCCGCCATCGCCTCAATCAGCGCCCGCCTCGTCGCCGACGCGTCGCCCTGCCCGCGCCGCGCCGCAGCCAGCCGCACCAGCTGGTGCAACCGGATCGCATCCGTCGCGATCGACGGATCGCGTTCGTCAGGAATCGTCTCCCGATCGACGAGGGCGAAGGCGCGCAGCGCCGCGACCGCCTCGTCGAGACCGTCGTCGGCGAGCAGCGACGCCAGCGGCTCGCCGAGCTTCTCGCGCCCCTCGGCGAACAGGAACAGCGGGATCGGCTCCGGCGCCAGCAGCGCGGCGAAGACGATTAGCGGCTCGGCGGCGGGATGCAGCTTCGCCGCCTCGTCGATGGCGAGGGCAAAGGTTTTCGCGACCGTCAGGCCGTCGTGATACTCGGCCGGCGCGTGCTTCGCGTCGTCCAGAAACCGTGCCGGCGCGGAGACGAAGCGACGACGGTACTCGGCAAACGGTATTTCGAGCCGCTCGCAATAGGCCGCCGCCTGCTCGTGCGCGAGCGGCAGGCCGCCGAGCGTCTCGGACAGCGCCTCCGCGTCGGCGCGCTCGGCGCCGCGTCCCGTGCGGGCGACGAGATAGTCGGCCCCGACCTCCTTCGGCCAGACCTTGATTTCGACCGGCGCGGCGATCCTGCGCCAGTCGTGCGCGTTGGACGTGACGATCACGCGGGCCGCGCCGGCACGCGGCAGGAATGGCGCGAGACTCTTGGCGTCGACGGCGTTGTCGTAGACGATGAGCAGCCCCTCGCCCTCGTCGCGCAGCTTGTCGAGCACGCGCGCGAGTGCCTCCTCCTCCTTCGCGTCGGCTGAAACCCAGCCGAGCCGAACGCCGAGCGCGACGATGTCGGCGCGCATCGTCTCCGGCGTCTGCGCCCGCACCCACCACGTCGCCCGATACTCCGCGCGCCGACGCGCCACATAGGCCGCCGCCAGCACGGTCTTGCCGACGCCGCGCAGCCCGAAGAGCGCCGTAATCGCCGCCCGCCCGCCGCTTGCCCTCAACGCCGCGTCGATCGCCGCGATGGCAGGCTCGCGGCCGAGGAAATGGCGTGGGACGGTGATGGGGATGTTGGAGACGCAGGTGGGCTTGGCCGGGGTAGCCTCCGGCGCATCCTCTGTGGGCGGGACGTCAACCTGCTCCCCGCGCATACGCTGGACGGCGGCCAAGGCCTCGCGCAGCTGCAGGCGGCAATTGAAATGCTTGCTCGGGTCCGGGCCGAGAAGCACGCGCTCGATCATAATGAGATCGCGAGGCGGATGCCTGTCGCGCCGCCAGTTGTTCACCTACCGCTCGCTGACCCCACACGCGTCGGCGAACGCTTTGTATCCCCATTTGTCGCCGCGCCGGCCGTGGCCCGGGCCGCGCACGCCCTGAATGAGCAGCCATTCGAGCAGCGCTCCGAAGCTCAGGTCCGGCGGCGGGTCGAGATCGTCATGCAGCGACGTCGGAACGCGCCCCCGCGCCCACTTCCGGAAATTTCCATCGAGCGGCGGACCGCTTCCGCCAGTGCCGTATTCTCTGCGCGCCGGGACAACCTAAAAACGGTGCTCGGCCATGTTGAATACGCTCTCGCAAAACTCCGTCGCCCTCCTCTACCTCCTGCAGGCGGCGACCTACGCCGCGGCGGCGCTCTTCGCCCGCCGCGAGGACCACGTCGCGCTCACGCAGTGCTACCTCGCCAGCGCCCTGCTCCACGGTCTGTTCGGCGCCTGCCACGCCATGCATCTGGGATGACGCCGCAGCCGCCGGAGCCGGCCCGCAGGCGCGGGCCGGCTCCGGCCCCGAACGGGTCCAAGGCGGGGTGATCCGATTCACACGGAACACTGTCCTAACGACAGGCGGCGAGACGGGCCGCCTCGAGGCTCAGAGCGAATGGGCGTCCTCGCGCGCCCACGGCCGAATCAACCAGTTTTCCCTTGACGAACTCCGGCGCCATGTTCTATCTTTGTTCTCGACGAGGCGACGCTCCCGCTGCGCCTTGGGCAACCGCTGTTTGACACCGGAATGGCCCTTCCGCCCTGGGCGACGGCGTCTTCCCATGAGAGCGCGAAATCGACGACGGGCGGGTTGGTCGCCTGCGCACGGCGCGGGCGTCGGGCGAACGTCGATTTGATCATGGCGCGCCTCGGGCGCTGGTCGGCTGCCGAGGCGGGGCGCCCGGGCCGTGATCGCTATGACGGCGGAAGCGTCGCGGCCCCGGGATACACGAATCGGAACTCCACCCGCGCGCAACGTCCTGAAAAACCACAAAACGGAATCCGCGGGCTCTTGTCCTGATTTGGCGCCGTCTGGGTTTGGCGCCCGCCCGCTTGCGCCGGAACGGCGGAGCGCCGCCCGGCGGCTGGGCGTCGCCTTCTTCAACGTTTGCGCAGGCGGCCCTTGGATCGCCGCGTCGCCCTTCGGGCTCCTCGCGATGACCGCCGCAACGGCGGCGCCCTCGGCCGTGACAGAGTGACAGGTTTGGGCGCCCAGGTCCTTGAAAAGGCGGCGCGCCTGCCAAGACCGGCGCCGAAGCGAGAGGAGCGCAGAAGCGAGGCGCCGATATCCGAGATCGCTCGGGCGCGCAAAGCTGTGCGCGGGCGCGCATCCGCACTGTCCCTCCCCTCGACCCTCGCCCGCCCGCTTGCGACAATGCCGGCCATGGACTCCTCGATTCTCAAATCCGTCGGCTTCGTTCACCTCCACGTCCACAGCGCCTACTCCTTGCGCGAGGGCGCGCTGCCGATCGAGACGCTGGCGAAACTCGCCAAGGCCGACGCCATGCCGGCGCTGGCCATCACCGACACCAACAATCTGTTCGGCGCCCTGGAATTCTCGGAAAAGCTCGCCAAAGGCGGGATCCAGCCGATCGTCGGCGCGCAGGTCACGGTCGATTTCGGCGACGCGCCGCCGTCCTCGTCTCGTCTTGCCGAGACGCGCCTCGCGCGCGCGCCGATCGTGCTGCTGGCGCAGTCCGAAGCCGGCTACGGCGCCCTGATGAAACTCGTGTCGTCGCTGTGGCTCGACCCGAGGGACGGCGACGAGCCGCATGTCCCGTTCGCCGCGCTCGCGGGCGCGCAGGGGCTGATCGCGCTGACCGGCGGTCCCGCCGGCCCGATCGACCGGGCGTTCGGCGCGCACATGCCCGACCTCGCCGAGACCCGCCTCGGGCGGCTGAGCGGCGTCTTCAGCGACCGCCTTTATGTCGAACTGCAGCGCCACGGCCTCGACGCCGAGATCCTGATCGAACCGGCGCTGATCGACCTCGCCGACGCGCTCGGCCTGCCGCTGGTGGCGACCAACGAACCCTATTTCGCCGCCCGCGCCGACTACGACGCCCACGACGCGCTGCTCTGCATCGCCGAGGGGGCGCTCCTCTCGACCCCCGAGCGCCGGCGGCTGTCGCCCGATCACCGGTTCAAGACCCGGGCGGAGATGGTCGATCTGTTCGCCGACCTGCCCGAGGCGGTGGAGGCGAGCGTCGAGATCGCCATGCGCTGCGCCTACCGTCCGCTGACCCGCAAGCCCATCCTGCCGCATTTCTCGTCGGCGACCGGCGAGTCGGTGGACGAGGTCGAGGAGCTACGCCGGCAGGCGCGCGAGGGGCTCGAGGCGCGGCTCGCCCATCAGGGGCTCGCGCCGGGCCAGACGCGCGAGGACTATGACAACCGCCTCGCCTTCGAGCTCGACGTCATCGTCAAGATGAAGTTTCCCGGCTACTTCCTGATCGTCGCCGACTTCATCAAGTGGGCCAAGGCGCAAGGCATTCCGGTCGGGCCGGGGCGCGGTTCGGGCGCGGGCTCGCTGGTCGCCTGGTCGCTCACCATCACCGACCTCGACCCTATGCGCTTCGCGCTCCTGTTCGAGCGCTTCCTCAATCCCGAGCGCGTGTCGATGCCGGACTTCGACATCGACTTCTGCCAGGAGCGGCGTGACGAGGTGATCGCCTACGTGCGCGACCGCTACGGCGCCGACCGCGTCGCCCAGATCATCACCTTCGGCTCGTTCCTCGCCCGTGGCGTGCTGCGCAACGTCGGGCGGGTGCTCGAAATGCCGCTCGGCCAGGTCGACCGGCTCGCCAAGCTCGTGCCGCAGAACCCGGCCCACCCGGTCACCCTGAAGCAGGCGGTGGCGGACGAGGCCCGCCTGCAACAGGCGGCGGCGGAAGACGAGCGGGTCGCCAACATGCTCGCCATCGCGGAGCGGCTCGAGGGCCTCTATTCCAACGCGTCGACCCACGCCGCCGGCGTCGTCATCGGCGACCGGCCGCTGACAGAGCTCGTGCCGCTCTACCGCGATCCGAAGGCGTCGATGCCGGCGACCGAGTTCAACATGAAGTGGGTCGAGCCCGCCGGGCTCGTCAAGTTCGACTTCCTCGGCCTGAAGACCCTGACCACGCTGCAGAAGGCGATCGACCTCGTCGCGCGCCGCGGCGTCGCGATCGACCTCGGCAAGATCCCGCTCGACGACGCGAAAACCTACGAGATGATGGGGCGCGGCGAGACCATCGGGGTGTTCCAGGTGGAAAGCGCGGGCATGCGCAAGGCGCTCGCCGAAATGCGCGCCGACCGGTTCGAGGACATCATCGCGCTCGTCGCGCTCTACCGCCCGGGCCCGATGGCCAACATCCCCACCTACTGCGCCCGCAAGCTCGGACAGGAGAGGCCGGAATACCTGCACCCTCTGATGGAGCCGTCGCTGCACGAGACCTTCGGCGTCATCATCTACCAGGAGCAGGTGATGCAGATCGCGCAGGCGCTCTCGGGCTATTCGCTCGGCGAAGCCGACATGCTGCGCCGCGCGATGGGAAAGAAGATCAAGAAGGAGATGGACGCCCAGCGCGCCCGCTTCGTCGACGGCGCGATCGAGCGCGGCCTGACCCGGGCCAAGGCGGACGAGATCTTCGACCTCCTGGCCAAATTCGCCGACTACGGCTTCAACAAGAGCCACGCGGCGGCCTATGCGCTGATCGCGTACTGGACCGGCTGGTTCAAGGCCAACCACCCGGCGGAGTTCCTCGCCGCCTCGATGACCCTCGACAAGGGCAACACCGACAAGCTCGCCGAATTCCGCGGCGAGGCGATGCGGCTCGGAATTCCCGTCGCCCCGCCCTCGTCCAACGCCTCGGAGGTCGACTTCGACGTCCGCCTCGCCGCGGACGGCAAGGCGACGATCGTCTACGCCCTGAGCGCGGTCAAGGGCGTCGGCGACGCGCAGGCGGCGGCGTTGGTCGCGGCGCGGGGCGCCCGTCCGTTCGCCTCGCTCGCCGACGTCGCGGCGCGGCTCGATCCGAAGCTCGTCAACAAGAAGGCGCTGGAGAGCCTCGCCGCGGCGGGGACGTTTGACGAGCTGGAAGCCGACCGCGCCGTCGCGTTCGCCTCGATCGAGCCGATGCTGGCGATCGCCAACCGGGGCGCGCTGGAGAAGGAGTCGGGCCAGAACGCATTGTTCGGCGAGGCGGAGGCCGCCCCGCTTCGCGTCCGCGCGACGCCCTGGACCGAGGCCGAACGGCTCAAGCGCGAGTTCGACGCGGTCGGGTTCTTTCTCAGCGGCCATCCGCTCGAAGCCTACGATACCGCGCTGAAGCGGCTTCGCGCCACGCGCTGGGCCGACTTCGTCCGCTCGGTGCGCTCCGGCCACTCGACCGCGCGGCTCGGCGCCAGCGTGCTCGAGCGCGCCGAGCGGCGCACCAAGACCGGCTCGAAGATGGGGATCGTGCAGCTGTCCGACCCATCCGGCCAGTACGAGGCGATCGTGTTCCAGGAAGGGCTGAACCAGTGGCGCGACCTGCTCGAGAAGGGATCGGACGTGCTGGTGACGCTGCAGGCGAATGTCGAGGGCGAGGACGTGCGCGCCCGGATCGTCGGGGTCGAGCGCCTCAACGACGCCGCCGCCAAGGTGCACAGGGGGTTGCGCATCTTCGTGCGCGACGAGAGCCCGCTCGCCTCGATCGAAAGCCGGCTCCGCCCGCAGGGCGACGGCGAGGTGTCGCTGGTCGTCATGCTGGGCCCCAAGGAGGGCGAGGTGGAGATCCGCCTGCCGGGCCGCTACACGGTCAATCCCGCCGTCGCCGGCGCGCTCAAGGCCTCGCCGGGCGTGGTGGCTGTGGAGCACGTGTGATTGCGCGCGGGAAAAGCCGCTCGCGCGTCGCGCGAAAGGCTTGCGTCAGCGCTCCGCCTTCGCTATTGACGCCGCCTGCGCCGGACGCCTCGCCCCGGCGGCCGTTGGGGGATAGTTCAACGGTAGAACAGCGGACTCTGACTCCGTCAATCTTGGTTCGAATCCAGGTCCCCCAGCCACCTAAATCATTGAAATAATTATCTTTCGTAAACTCGTGTCACAGAGAGCCGGTTCTGTGTCACCGTCATGTCACGACATGGCGCAGAATCGCGCCGCGGCGCGGACAGGTCGCGATCGGCCCGCTGCTATCATCGGGCCGCCTCGCTGCTCGGTCGGTAGCGGCGTTGGGCGGCGGGACCGGCGAGGAAAATCAGGACGGCCTTTCGGCGCGATGCGAGAACGCGATTCGGGCGGATTGCCTTCCCTCTGATCCCACGACCTTCGGCTCACCGTCTTGCGAAATCAAAGACGAGCGCCGCGGCGATCCGGGTCGACCGCGCCGCTCTTGAGTCGCTTCAGATCGAGCACGGCGGACCAGAGAACCCGGTCCGCTGCGCCTTCGAGCCCATCGAGCTCGTCGTCTTCGACGAACAGCGCAGCCGCCTCGATCTTGGCGAGGATCGCGGCCGGCGAGGTCGCCTGTACCGCCTCGATTTGCGCCAGGACCGCACCCGTGCTTCCCGCCGCGCTTTCGGGCGCCCATGATCCCATGAACTCGGCCTCGACCAGGCCGCGAAGGCGATCAACCAGGCCGGTCAAGACGCCGTCGGCGCCCGGCAAGTCTCCAGCCGCGGCGGCCGGGACGGCGAAGAATGTGGCGGCGCCTGCCACGGCAGCGAACGCCGAGCGCCGGGAAACTAGCGGGTCCGCGTCATGAACGGCGGCGGTCTTGGCCTTTTTCGTCACTGTCTTGCCCTCCTGTCCGAGTGATGGTACATCATGCAAAATGCATGACGCTTTCGGTTACGTCAAGACAATTTGCATGAGGTTGGGCCGATGGAGATATCAGCCGCGCAACTCCGAGCGGCACGCGGGCTTCTGGGATGGTCGCAAACCGAGCTGGCGCTCGCGGCCAAGATCGGTCGCGCAACAATTGCTGATTTCGAGTCGGGGAAGCGCGGTCCCTACGCACGAACGCTCGATGTCTTGCGCTCGACCCTCGAAGGCGCGGGCGTCGAGTTCACGAACGGGGGCGAGCCGGGTGTGAAATTGAGGCGAGCTGCGCAGGAGCATGGAGCGACGCCATGATGAGCGATTGCCGGCCTCAGGCCCGTCTCCGGTGCAAGGCTTTCGAGGGTATGTTCAATCACACCGAGCACTGCGACGCGCTCTATTACCACGAAGCCGGACACGCAGTCGTCCGCTGTGCGCTCGGTCTTGGGATTAGCCGCATTGAGATCAAGATCGACGGGTCTAGCGGCCGAGTTTACGGCACTCAGAGATGGAAACGATCATTCGCGTCGGCAAAGCGACGCTTGCTGGCCGGCGCCCGGAACGCCGGCGACCTCCGTCTTTTCATTGCAATAGGCATCTCTAGCGCCGCGGGAATGGCCGCCGAGCGCAAGCTCGCAATCCTCGACGGCACTCCGTTGGCGCCCGAAGCGGCCGCCAAGGGCGGCCTCGTCAGCGATCACGACTATTGGAACATTGAGAATATCGAGAAGATGTTAGCACGCTGGAGACGGCCATTCGCATTCGAGCGGCTCGTTTGGTCCCGCGCTCAAACGGCCATGGACGACCCGCGCGTGTGGGCGGCGGTCGAGGGCATCGCCGAGGAGCTATCGATTGGTTGGGACGACGCCGACCGCGATGATGTCTATACGATGAACGGACAACGCGCGCGGGCGATCATGCGCAGCCATGGCGTCCGACCGGGCATGGCGCTTTGCCGACCCGCTACGAACGATCGTTCATTTCGAGCGGAGCCCGCTCCGGAAACTCCGGCCCCCCCTCGCAAGGATCATCCGCTCGAGCGGCTCGACGAACCGCCGGACGGCGGGCAGGTCGAGGCTTAGCACACAGGCGAACGCACGATTCGGAGACTTGCTCCAAGCGGCTCGACTCGACGGGTGACGCCGGCCGGCGACGGGAAGGTCTCGGCGATGGGCGGACGGGCGACTGCTAGTCGGGCGTGCCCGACGGCGACGCCGTCTGCCTTGGCGCGAGCTGGCGAATGGTCGGGCCGGCGAGCGGGCTGCGGCTCGACGGTGACGCCACCCCGAGGGCGGGTGGCACGACCCCAGGCGCGGGCTGTCGAAACGATCGCGGCGGCGGCCGGTCGGAGGGCGGCACAGCGGCGAGGGCCGCACAACGGCCCTGGCGCGGGCTTGTCCAACGATCGCGGCGACAGCCGGTCGAGCGGCCCAACGGTGACGCGGTCGAGCGGCCTGACGGTGACGCCGGAGGGCGGAGCTGAGGCCCTGGCGCGAGCTATCGACGGCGAGACCGGAGGGCGCTGTGGCCCCGACGCGAGGTGGCGACGATCAGGTAGACGATCGGGGAGACGGCGCGTCGGACGCCGTGGACGTGACGGCGCCCGGCGACGAGGCGTTGCGGAGCGCCTCGAGCGCGCGGCGCAAGGTCGTGAAGGCGCCAACCGAGCGGCCGGTGAGGTCGGCGGCGAGGTAGCGGCGACGGTCCGCGTGCACCACCTCGCCGGCGTAATCGCATCCCGCCGGGCGGACGCTGTCGCCGATCCGTAGGCGGACGGGACCCGGGCGGCGTTTGAGGCGGCCGGCCCTGGCCTTCGGCGGCTGGCGCGGCGCGGCGGCGCGCGTCGCCTCGAGCTGTTCGGCCGCCTCGTTGGCCTTGACGATGGCCGCGATGGCGGCGCGCTCGGTCGGAAATTCGCCGAGCAGCCGCCAGCGTCGATCGCGCGCAGCGAAGCGGCGGCCGGCGAGGCGGTGTAGGCCGCCGCAGGCGGACACGCCGACGAGCAGGCCGAGTTCGCCGACCCGGAGCCCGGAGTTCCCGCCGCCGCTCATGCGCATTTCGCGCCGAGCCGGTCGAGAACGACCGCGACGAGATCCTCGACGCCGGCGAGGAAGGCGTGGGCGAAGGGGTCGGACAAATCGGCCGGCGCGACGCCGATCAAGGCGGCGAGCGCCTCGTCGGTTGGGCGCGGCCCTTCGGCGGCGCGGAGCGCGGCGAGCGCGCCGCCGGCGATCTGCGCCGGGCCGATTTCGGCTACGCGCGCGAAGCGCCCGGCGGTCGCCCGACCGCTTTTCGCCCAGGCGAGTCCGGCGGCGCGGGCGGCCGATCGCGGCGCATCCGAGGCGCGGGCGGCGCACTGTGGCGCTGCGCGGCGTCGGACGACATGGACCCCCGGCAACGCCATTGTCAGGCCCTTCCGGCGCCCGCGGGCGGCGCGGCCCTGTTCCGCACCATCGACTCCAGTTCGTCGAGCATGTCGGCGGCGTCCGTCTGCGCCCGGGAGGCGATGGCGTCTCCACCCTGTCGCGCCGCGTTCTGCCGCAGGCCGGCGGCGAGCGTCTTGCCGAAGGCGAAAAACCGCTGCGGATCGATTGCGCCGCGGTCGAGCAGGGCGAAAAACAGCGAGCCCTGCGCATAGAGCGCGAAGGTTCGAACCCCGGCGAGCGCGGCCGCGGCCTCCTGAAGCGGCGTCAGCGCGCCGGGCGGGTCGTCGATGTTCGCCATGGGGTCGGTCCTCATAGTGTCCGGAGGCGGCGAGTGCCGAGCGCGGCGCCGGAGCGGACGGCGGCGTCGATGCCCTTCATCATGTCGGACCCGTTCGAGCGCCACCAGGAGGCCATGCTCGGGCCGTCGATCGCCGAGAGGTGGACGTTGGTGGTCGGGTGGATCGAGACGCCGCCCGGGCCGCCGGCGCCGCCGCCGCTCACCATCGCACGGAAGGCGCCGGCCTCGGCAGCCGGCATGATCAGCTCGTTGTGGTGCACCAGGGTCAGCATGTCCTGCGGAACGCTCCACATGCCGATATCGGCCGAGGCGAGGCCCTCGGTCGCGGCGAAGGCCGCCGCGGCTGCGGCGGGCGCGAGGATCGGGCCGATAACCGGGACTTCGCTGGCGCTCGCATAGGCGCCGGCGGCAGCGCGGCCGGCGTCGCCGGTGATAGCCTGAAGGTCCATCGTCTTCTTGGCGGCGAGACCGGCCGCCCAGGTGGAAATCATCTTCTCGACCCCGCGCAGCGATGCCTCGGCGATGCCGTCGAAGGCCTTCGCCGCCGCCTGGCGCAGGGTTTCGTGGCCAGCGGCCATGTCCTTGATCGCGGTGTTGAACACGCCGACCACCGAATCGATCGCCTTTTGCCAGGCCTGCGCCGACGCTTCAGCGGCTTTCGTCTGGGCGTCGCGCTCCTGGCGGGCGATGTCGGCCACCTCGTCGCGCTCGCGCCGCAGCAGCGCCAGCTTTTCGGTCGAGGTCAGCGCGGTCGAGGCCTCGAGCTCGGCCGCCGCCTTCTGGATGGCGGCTTTTTCCGTCTCCAGCGCGGCGACGGTCTGGCGCGCCCACTCGTCCATCGAAATCTTGTGAAGGCGCAGCTCGTCGTCGAGGATGTCGCGCCTGTCCTTCGCCGCCTGGCGGGCGGCGTCGAGTTCGTCGGCGAAGGCCTGGCGCGCCTGCTCGCCGGCGTCGCTCTTGCCCGACGCGCTGTCGGGAACCGTCGGATTGCCGGCGTCGCGCGTTCCCTGCGGCCCGACGCGCAGGCCGCCGGCGGCGACCAGGTCCTCCTGCGCCCTCTTCTGCGCCTCGAGCCGCTTGATGACGCCGTCGATCGCCGAATCCTGGTCGCGGAGGTCCGACTTCATCCGGTCCCAGGCGGCGATGGTCTCGTCGCTGTAGACGTTGCGCGACGCCTCCTTGATCTGGCCGACCATGGCGCCGTGCGCGGCGGCGATGTCGGCCAGCGCCGCTTTGGCGCCGGCGACGTCGAAGGTGAGCGCCGCCTTCGCCGCCTCGGCGAAGTCGCCGAGCTCGCGCGCCACCGCCGCGATCGCGGCGTGGAACGCGCTGGCGAGGAATTGGGCGGCGCGCGACATGGCGGTTTCGAGGTCGGCCGCGAAGCCCTGCACCACCCTGGACAGGCCGACGAAGCGGATCCCCATGTCGGCGACGACCTGATAGACCCGGGCGCCGAATTCCTGCGCCCAGGCGGACGCATCAATGATCGCCGCGGTGAAACTCTTGGCCGCGTCGGCGAGGATGCCGGTCGAGGTCGCGGCGTGTTCGCCGGCGCCGGTCAGTCCGTTGAAATCCTCGATCGCCGCCGTGACATTGCCGACAAGGTCGTTAATCACCTGCACAAGACCATCGGCGGCCGGCTTGAAGGCGGCGAAACTCTGCAACATCAACCCGTCGAACGTCGCCCGCAATTCGGCCATGTGGTCGCCGGTCTGCTGGAAAAGCTCGTTGGTTCCGGCGAGCGCCGCCTGCAGGTCGGGGCCGATCGCGGTCCCGGCACGGTGGGCGGCGGCCTCGAAATTGGCGAGCACTTCCGGGCCGCGGCTGAGACCGGCCACGATCCGCCCCGCGTCGGCGCCGAACAAAGCGACGCCGGCCTGCGCCTTGAACGCCGAATCGCGCACTCTCGAGAAAGCGCCCGCCATTTTGACGGCCAGCTGCGTCTCGGTCAGGTTCGCGACGTCGGCCGCCGTGAGGCTGATCGCCTTCAGCGCGGCGACGGTCGCCGCGTCGCCCTCGCGGGCCTTCTGTTGCATCGTCTGGAACGACTTGCCGAGGTCGTCGAGACCGAGGCCGGCGCGATCCGCGAACGGCTTCAGTTGGCTCATCTGCTGAAAGCTCGCCGAGGCGTCGCCGGCGGCGCGCTGGATCTCGGCGCCGAAGTCGGCGGCCTGCTTGTCGACCGTAACGAGATAGCCGGAAATCGCTGCCGCCGCGGCGGCGAGGCCGAGCGTCATTTTCTCGACCATGCCCTTGAAGTCGTCGAACGCCGATTCGGACTTCTTCATCGACACCTGCGCCGCCGACATCGAGTTCGACAGGGACGAGGCGAAGGCGGCCATGATCGATTGGGCCTCAGCCATCTTGCTATTGAGGTCGGAGACGTCTGCTCCGAACACGACAGATATGTCTTGTGACATCTATGGTCCTTTCAACCGATAGCCTGTGGGGCGCGGAATGAGGAAACTCCCGACCCCTTCCGGAGGCGGCCCGCCCGAGCTTCGAGCCGCAGTCGCGCCGCCCAGCGGGGCGCGGCGAAGATTCGGCCGGCGCGCCCATGTCCAAGCGCGCCGGCCCTGGCGCCCGACCTGTCGCCCGGCGCCGCCCGACCGGCCACAAACCCGGCGAGCAAACGAGGATTCGCGCGGCCTCGATCCGGTCATCATCGGCCGGGCGAGCGCAATTCGCGGCGGCCGCTGTCGACGGCGGCCCGCTCGGCGGCGAGTAGGAGCGGGACCGAGGTCCTCGCGACGCCGGCTGGTCCGATCTTCGCGACCGTCAGCCGGCCGCCGGTCGCACGCGGCGCTTTTGCCTGCACGAAGGCGAGTTGCGTTTGGGCGAGCGCCAGAACTCCGGCGCCGTTGCTCGCCGGGCGATCGACGAACGGCGACGACCAGGCCTCGCGCTCGACCGGCTCGAACTCGCGCGCCTCGGTGAAGACGGCGCCGCGAATCCGGCCGGCGCTATCGGCGCCGATCAGCGCGAACTTCGTCTTCGGCTCGTACTCCACATCGACGCTCACGAGCTCCTCGCGCCATTCGCTGCGCGCCCGGCGCAACTCCGTCGGAAGGCGCGCGACCGCGGCCGAAAAATCCGCGCGCTCGAGGCCCGCGACCATGACGCAAAATTGCCGCAACAGGCTCAGATAGCCGGTCGACATGCCGACGAGCCCTCCCGGCGAAACCGCGAGCTTTTCAACACGTCCAGGCAACGGCTGATCGTCGTAGTAGACCTCTGTGTCTGCCCACGCCCAACCGACGCCGCCGCCGGATATGGCGAAACCGACCACAGTCACGCCTTGCCCCCGTAATAAGCCCAGATGCGCCGCTGCTCTTCCTCCCGCACCTGGGCCGTGAGAAAGGCGCCGCCGAGCTGGCGGACAGCCGGAACCGCGGGCGCGGCGACCGCGCCGACGGCGGAGCGGTCGAGCCGGTCGAGCGCGGCCCGGCGGCTTGCGGGAGTGAAAGACAGTTCGCCGTCGGCGCCGCCCGCGCCGCCGCCGCCGCTGTCGCGAATCTTGCGGCAAATCTCGGTGGCGCGGTCGAGATGCGCCCGCGAGGCCTCGACCGATTTTCGCATGGTCGCCAGCGCCGCTTTCGGATCGACTCCGCCGTCCTGCGCCTCGTCGGCGAAATCGAGGGCGTCGACATGATGGCGCTCGGCTTTGTCGAGATGGTCCAGCAATTCTGCAATCGGAGAGAGCATCTTCGGCCCTTTCGTGGACGTGCGGGCGCGGCGCTCGACGACGAGCGCCTCTGGATTCGCGGGCACGGCGACGAGGCTGATTTCGAGGAGCTCCCAGGTCCTGAAGCGCGTCCCCCCGCCGCGAAGCGGCTCAATCTCGATCGGGGCGAAGCCGATCGAAACGGCCGACATGACGCCGGCCTTGTAGAGGCCGCAATATTCGTCGGCCTTGGGGGAAACGCCCGCCGGCGCGAAGGTGATCCGCGCCTCGAGCCGGCCGCCGACGATGGCCGCTTGCGCGGCGCCCACGGCCTTCGTCCGGTCGTGGTCGGCGAGGACGATCGGGTTCTTGAGGTACGCCCGCAGGTCGCAGCCGCCCGGCTCGACGATGTCGCCGACGCGGTCCGGCGACGCGGTCGCCGCGACGACTCTGATCTGGCGCGGGCCGAGGCCGGCGGCGTCCTTGACGACAGTGACGTGAAAAGTTCGGGACGTCATTCTTGGTTTCTCACGAGATCAGGCTGTCCGCCGGCGAACGGGTCGGCGCCTTGCGCGCCGTAGTCGGCCGAACCGCCGCGCACGAAGGCGGCGGCTTGCTCGGCCGGAACGAGCACGGTCTCCCCCGCGCGCGGGCGGTCGCGGCCCTCGATCTCGATGCCGTGCCGCAGGATGACAATGGGGACGCGCCCATCGACGTCGGGGGTCGGCGGGACGAACGGCTTGGCCGGCGAAGGCGGCGCGGCGGCGGGTTTGGGCTTCGGCCGAGGCGCCGGCGGAGGCGGAGGCGCGGCGGCGACCTTGGGCGCCGGCCGCGGCGCAGGCGCGGGGTTCGGGCGCGCCATTTCGCGCGCGCGCTCGATCGCGGCCTCGAAATCGTTGAGCGCCTCGATCGTCAGCATCCGAGTCGGCGGAATGAACGTGGACATGACCTCGCGCTCGAAGCCCTGGCGGCGCGCTTCGTCGTTCAGGTTGAGCATTTGCGCCTGGCGCTGGATCGCGCCCCGCATGGCGTTCGCGTACTCGAGCGCCGCCGCGTCGTAGCGCGCGCGCAAGTCCTGCCAACAGGCTTGCTTCGCAGCGCTCCGAAGGTCTTCCAGCTCGGCGAGCAGCAGCGGCTCCGCCTTGTCGCAACGCTCGAGGGTCAATCGGTGGCGATCCGCCAAGGCGTCGAGATCGGCGATCCGGGCGTCCGTCTCGTCGACCAGGAGCAGTTCGTCGCGCTCGCGCATCGCATCTGCTACGGCTGCTCGCGCGGCGTTCCGCTCGTTGCCGAGGCGCGCGAGGGCCGCCTCGACGTCGGCGAGCGCGCGCGGCGCGGGCTTGGCGCCAGCGGCGCGGATGTTTCCGAGGATGTCTGCAATCAGTCCCAAGGACTCGATCTCCTATTTTGCCGAGGTCGAGTGTGTCGCGGACCGCTTTGCAGTTTCCACCGCGAAAACTGCAAGAAATTATCTCTAGGTTTCAATGATTTCGAGGATCCGCCGCCAGGCGAGGCCCTGGCCGTCGGTGAGCCGCGCGATTCGGAACAATTCCAGTCGCAACGATGACGAGTCCGGCGGCGGCGACAGCGCGCGGTCGGCGAGCTCGCGATCGACCCGCAACCAGGCGCCGGCCAGATAGCGCCGGATCTCGTGTCCCAGCGCCTTCGCGGTCGCCGACGGCGCCGGCTGTCGAACGAGGGCCGCGGCGGCGCGGATCGCCGCGGCGCGCGCCCCGCGCGGGTCGCGGTGTTCCGCCAGGTTGCGCACCCAATCCGCGGCGGCGGGGGAAACGTTGAAAGCGATCAACGCGATCGTCGCCTCCGTCGAAAACGTATGATCACCCTCCGCCGCGATCCGGCAGGAGACGAACCGCGAAGCCGGCGAAAGGTCCGCGGCGGCGGGCGGCCGGGCTGGGGCGGGCATGGCGGCGCGCCTTCAGTTCGGCCGGTCGGGGCGGAGGAGGTCGCCCCACTCGGTCCCTTCGCCGGCAGTCTCGGCCTCCTGGCGCGCAATCTCCTTCTTGCCGGGGGTCGGGGCCGGCTTGGCCTTCGATTCCCACAAGGGCAAGATGCCCTGCTCGGGGTGAGGCCTCGCCGCCTGGTCCGTCGGCGCGAACGGCTGCTGGAAATAGCGCGCGAGCCGCACCGCCAGGGCGCCGGCCTTCTCCGCCTTGCCCTCGGCCTCGAGCTGGCGCATCGCGCGCAGACCGACGCTGAGCGGATCGCCGGGCAGGTCGGGAGGGGGCGGCGCAGGTTCTGGCCGGCGCGTCTTCGCGCCTTTCGGCCGGCCGGCGCCAGGTCGTTTATCGCCGTGCTGCGTCACTGTCGCCTCCACCACACAATTGGATCGGGCCAGCCTTCCGGCCCATCGAGCGCGTCGAGCCATACCGCCAGTTCCAAAAGGCTGATCGAAATTGCGGACGCCAGCGGTATGTCTCCGGCCGCCAGCGCGGCGTCAAAGATCTTCAACCGAATGTCCATCGGAAGATCGACAGTCGTGTCCTGCCATCCCTCTCTAACGTTCGGTTTCGATCGTGTGTTCATGTTGAATACCAAGATCCTTGATATTGAATTGGCTTGATTAAAGGCAGTGTTTTTTCTCGGAAGACTTTTTTTTCTGTGCGTTTTTTGGGTTGCGGTTACGGCGGGTCCGGCGCCCGGGGAATCAAACCCCCTACCCCCTGGACCCTTCGATCGGCGGTCGCGGACACATTGGACGCGATCAAGGATTACCGACGTCGTCAGGCGCGCGTGACGCGCGCGTGTACGTCCCAAATAGGAAGTCGTGTCCAATGTGTCCGACACGCCGATTTTCGATCGAAGGCTACCCGCCTCAGCCCGCCTGCCGCCCGCATGAGGACAAGTTTGCCGCGTCCCGCGTTTATCGACGTCTCCCCGCGCTCCAGCCCCGCGCGCGCAGACGTCCCAAACCGTGCGAAGCGTCCCATGTGTCATCGGTAGCCCTCGTCGGGGTTTGAAGAGGACTCGTCCGCCGGGGGTGTTTTCAGGCTCAACCCGCGGATCGCGCGCACTCCGCCAATCTTGTCGCGCGCGAAGCCGCGCGCCTCGAGTCGCTGTGTGAATTTTTTGGCGGACCCGATGAACTCGCCGGCCTTCGTCGCCCAATGACTCCAGCTCGCGAAGAGACTGGCGGACGTTTCCCAGGCTGCTGGGTTCTGTTCGCAACGATCGTCGATCCATGCGGCGACGGAATCTTCCGCCTCGAGATAGTCAGCGGTCGCATCGCGCACGGCCTGCGGCTGGCGCAAGCCCTCGGTCCGCCACTCCAGCGCGCCTTCGATCGCCCAGGCGAGAATGCCAGGCCATTCCGCCCGGAGCTTCTCCGCGAGCCCCGGATCGCGGTCCTCGGGCGGGATCGTCACTGCGAAGGGGATGAGATGAAAGCGCCGCCGGATCGCCTCGTCGACGCTGCGCAGGCCCGGCTTGTGGTTGCCCGCGATGACGAGCTTGAAGGTCGGCCGGAACTCGAAAAAGTCGCCGCGCATGAACCGCGCCGAGATCATGTCGCCGCCCGTCAGCTGCTTGATGCGCGATTCCGCCCAGCGCCGCCCGTCCTCGGTCTCTGTCGCGGTGACGAGCCGGGCCCCGCGCAAGCCGGCGATATCGGTCGGGTGACGATCGACCGCGCTCGCCGTGAACGTCTCAATCGGCGCGGTCCGCGCATAATCGGCCATGACGCCGGCGAGCGTCGCAATGAAGACGCTTTTTCCATTGGCGCCGAGGCCATAAAGAAAGAACAACGCGCTTTCCGTCGTCTCGCCGGTCAAACAATATCCGGCGACCCGCCGTAGGTAGGCGGCGAGCTCGGCGTCGCCCCCCGTGACCGTGCGCAGGAATTCGTCCCAGCGCGGGCAATCGCCGCGCGGTCCGACGGCCGCAATCTTGGTGATTTGATCCTCCTGACGATGCGGCTTCAGGTCGCCGGAGCGAAGGTCGACGGTTCCGGCCGGCGTGTTGAACAGCAAGGAGTCGAGGTCCCATTCCTCGGCCGTCGCCGCGAGCCGACGATCGGCGCGCGCAAGCCGCTCGACAGCCGCGACCCTCTTGGCGCTCGCGATGTCGACGGCGGTTTTCGAGTTCTGGCATTGGCGCGCCACGCTGCGATTGAGCGCCCGCACGCGATCGAAGCCGGCGAGCGTGACGTCGCTCACCCAACGCCTACCGTCGAAGATGAGGTATTTTCCCCAAACGGAAACGTATCGCAGATCCGCCTCATGCAAGGCCGCGAACCGAAGCGCGAGCGCCTCGTCGCTGAATTCCGGCGCCTGGCCCTCGCCGCCGTCCGCGCCCTCGTCGGTACTCGCCGGCCCGGCGCCTGGCCCAGCCCGGCCGCGCCGCGGCGGCGACGGCCCCTCGGCGCCTACGTGCGTCTCCGCCTCGCCGATCGCGACTTCGACGGCCTCGGCGATGGACTTCAGGGGATCGTCCATCGTTCGGCAGCCTTCCGCGCCAGATCGTTGAAGTCGGCGCCCGGAGGCGCCATCGCGACGGCGCATCGCCGGCCGGCGCGTTCGAATCGCCGGCGCGCGCATTCGAGCCGCGCGCGGGTGACGAACGGATCGGAATCCCCGTCGCCGAGAATGACCGTCACGTCCGCCCATTCGGGCGGCATGAGGCCCGGCGCGGCCGGGTCCGGCGCGCGCGACGGGACCCAGCGCCCAGGCTTCTCCGGATGCTGTCGGGCGACATGCAAAAGGGGACCGGAGGCGACAGGCAAAAGGGTACCACCTCGGCCTGAGAGGAGGCGCCTTTGGTTAACGTTTCGGCTGAG
>NZ_QNRK01000024.1 GCF_003315135.1 Roseiarcus fermentans | reverse complement strand
CTCGCGTGAGGCTCTACCCGGCCTATCCGAGCAACCCTCGCAAGGCGCATCGAGGACGGGCCGCCCCGCCTCCGCAAGGACATACAGTCTTCGTCGCTTTGCTCCTCGCAATGACGGGGTTGGGAGCTACCCTTCGCCGCATCGGCGTTCCGGCGTCTTTCTGCCCCCGCGAAAAAAGCGAAAATCGAGGCCGCCGGGCCACCGTCCCTTCGCTCGGAGCCGCCGTGGCGTTGCGTCGACCCCCGGCGCCCCTCACGACTCCTTCATCGGGCTCAGGACCATCGTCCCCGCGAACGCGACTGGATTGCCGCGCCGTTGTCATCTGGTAACGTTGACTCCGGAACGCCGGTCACATAGCCTTCGTCAAGGTCTTGTAAGCGTTGAACCGCTGGATGTTTGTAACATTCAGGCGCTGCGGGCTGACATAATAGGGGGTTTGACTACATGAGCGGAATCTTGACTGCGGCTCTCGCCGCCGCTGGCCTATTCGTGGCCGCTTCGGCAAGCGCAACCACGTTGGATGTCACCCTGTTCGACGGCAGCGGAACGATCGCGTCCTGGACGCAAGACTCGCAGCCTGCACTGGCCGGAAGTAACGATGGGTTCGGGACTGCCCCCTACGTCTCCAATTTCACGTCCGGGACTCTGTCTTCGGTCAGCTTTGTGTGGTACTACGACTCTACGGCAAGCCAGTTTGCCTTCATCCCTAACGACGGCAACTTCTACGTATCGACCCCTGGTCAGGCCTATACTGGAAGCGAAAGCTCCCCGACGTTCGCAGCGGGCACGTATGACGGCACGTGGGTCCCGTTCACCGGCTCGACCGTTTCGGCGACGCTGAAATTCAGCGTGGAGGGTTCGACCCCGACCGTGCCCGAACCCTCGACCTGGGCGATGATGATCGCGGGCTTCGCGGGGCTGGGCTTCGTGGGGTATCGGGCCTCGCGGAAGGCCGCCGCCGCCACGGCGTAATCGCCGTTCGATCCATCGATCCTGCGACGCCGCCTTTAGGGCGGCGTTTTGCGTCGGCCGCCGGTCTGGTCGTCGACCCGCGCCGGGGGAAGCTCGCTTTGCGCGCGGAGCGCGGCGCGGCGCGCGCGCCTCGACTGCGGACGGCCGATGGCGTTTTCCCTCACTTCGGCCGCATTTCGCGCACCGGCGCCGCCCAGTCGAGGCCGACGTCGTAGATCGGCGGCTCGGTGTTGGAGAGCAGGTTCCACAGGCCGGTCTGCGGGCTCTTCTTCAGCGCCTTGATCAGCACCCGGCCGTCGGTCAGGCCGCACACGCACATGCGCCCGATCAGGCTCTCGTCGGGCGGGTCGCGGACGTCGTCGTAGAAGACGAGCCAGTTGTCGAACAGCGCGCCGAGCGAATGGCCGCGGATCTGCACCGCGACGGTGTTGGGCTTGGCGCCGATCGGGGCGTCGACGTCGTCGAACGGGCCCTGGCCTTCGGCGTAGAAATGGGCGACGGCGCCGGCCCCGACGTAGCCGACGAGGGGCGCCTTGGGCTGGATCGGCTTGCCGCCGCCGCCCAACGGTCGAGGCGGATCGATGCCGAGGTATTCGGCGACGATCGGGATCTCGTCGGCGCGCAAGCGGCGATGGCCGTTGAGCAGATCGGTCACGGCCGAAGGCGAGCGGCCGAGCGCCTTGGCGAGGCCGCTGCGGGTTTTGCCGGTGTGCTTGAGCCCGGCGCGGATCCAGTCGACGGTCACGTGCTCCATCCCCTGTTTCGCAGGCGCCGGGCGCATTTTGCGCGCCCGAATCGGCGACGCCTTGCGACTGGTGTGATTAACCACGCTTTCCGAAAAACAGCAATATCGAAAAAACAAAATGTTGACGAACGATTTGGATTCGCAGAAAGTGAACAAACCAAGAACGTGACTTGAAGCGTCCCTTACCGGCCGTGTTCCCGGCCACGCCGAACAGACCATGAGGAGGCCATCGATGAAGGCCCCCCGCAAGCCCGCCAAGACGGATACCGCTCGCGCCGAGGCGAAACGCGCCTCAGCCGCCCATCTCGCCGACCTCCGCCGCGCGCATCGGTCGCCGCCGCCGGACGTGGGGCTTCCGAGCCGCGCGGCGGTCCGGCTCGTCTGTCCGATCCCGGACGCCTCCTGGTGCTCGTCGCCGGCGCAGCTGTGCGCGGAGCTGGCCGAATGAGCGCCGCCTGCAAAAAACCCGCTGCCAAGGGCTCCGGCAAGAAGTCCGGCCGTTCGGCCAAGACCCTCGCCGAGGCTGCCGAAGCGCGGCTCGACGCGACGCCCGAGCGGCTCGCCCGGGCGCAAGACGCGGGCGCGGCGGCCACCCGCGACGCCGACCCCCGGGCCGAGACCCGGGGGGTGCGGCGCATCCTCGACCCGTTCGACGTCATGCGGGCCAACCGCGTGCTCGCGCCGCACGACCCGAAGCTCAACGACATCCGCTGGCTGATCGGCGAGCAGCTGCGCAGGACCCACCAGCGCGCAAGGCTCGACAACCTGCGCGCCGTCGCCCTGGACCGGGTCGGAACCACCGGCTTCGGCCCCCGCCCGGGCTTGCCGCAGGGCGAGGCGGCGCTGCACGCGCGCGACAAGCTGCGCAAGGCCGAAGACCGGGTCGGCCCGGCCGCCTGGCCGATTCTGACCCGCATCGTCATCGACGGGGCCGGGGTGCGCGAGTGCCGCGGCTTTATCCCGGAACTGGCGACGCCGTGGCGGGCGGACGCGGTGGTGACGGACCGGCTGCGAGTCGGGCTCGACCTCCTGGGCGAGCTTCTGGGCGTGACGGCGAGGGGAAGGGGCGCGGGCGACCGTGGCTGAGGGCCGCTCGTTTCGCGCGCCGTCCGACGGCGCGGCCGCGCTCCCCGAGCGCGGTTAGCGGTCACAAGAGCGGCCGGCGGCCGGATTCCCCCGGTCGCCGCGCGACGCCTCGGCCCCTCACCCCCCGCCGACCGCCAGCGTCACGATCCGGACCAGCACCAGGCCGCCGGCGACGACGAGGTAGAGGCGCATCGCGCCCATCCAGGTTTTCGCCGCGAACGACACCCTTGCGGGCGGCAGGGTCGCAAGCGGCGGCATGCGCCAAGTGTCGCGGTTGATCGCAAGCGTCGAGGCCGGTTCGGCCGCGCCCTTGCGCCCGAACGCCATCGACATGAGCGCGATCGCCGCCGCCGCGACCCCGCCGAGGACGAGAATGACGACGATGGTCCGCGGGCCGGTCGAGTCGGGGAACAGGACCGACGCGGTCAGGATCACCGACAGCGCGACCAGCCCCGCGATCACCGCGCCGGTCAGCGCGTTGACGAAGCGTCCGTTGACCCACGGCCCGAGCACCGCCCTGTCGTTGCACAGCAGCAGCAGGAACACGGTCGCGCTCGGCAGCAGCACGCCAGCCAGCGTCTGCACCGCGACGGTGAGCAAGCCGAGCGGCGCGCCCGGCGTGAGCACGATTCCCGCCGCGATCGCGATCAGGAGGACGTAGACGGCGTAAAAACCCTTGGCGTCCTTGACCCCGCGATGCAGCGAGTGGCGCACCGAAAACACGTCGCCGAGCGCATAGGCCGTCGACAGCGACACCGCCGAGGCGCCGATCAGCGCCGCGTCGATCAGCGCGATCGCGAACATCACGCCCACCGCCCGGCCGGCGTATTTCTCGAGCCCGACCGCGATCGCGCCGGCGTCGCTGAAGTTGCCGAATTCCGGCGTTCCGGCAAAGGCCTGCGCGGTGAAGGCGATGATCGCCGCGGCGCCGACGATCACGAGCGCGATGCCGAGCCACAGGTCGAGCCGCTCGTAGCGGATGAACCGGGGCGTGATGCGCTTGTCAATGACGTAGCTCTGCTGGAAGAACAACTGCCACGGCGCGACCGTCGTGCCGACGATGGCGATGACCAGCAGCATCACGTCGCTGAGCTTTCCGGTCGCCGGCAATTGCGGAACGACGAAGTCGTGCGCCGCCTGCCCGAGCGGCGGGTTCACCATCAGACAGATCGGGATCAACAACAGGCTGCCGAACACCAGCGCCAGCGAGAACCGCTCGAACCGCCGGAAATCGCCCGTGCTCGCCGCGGCCACGATCAGCCCGGCCGCGATGACGACGCCCACGACCTTGTTGAGGCCGAGGTAGTCGAGCGCCAGGCTGATGCCGATGAACTCGGTGACGATCGTCAGCGCGTTGAGCAGAAACAGGTCGACGACGCTGAAGGCGCCCCAGAATTTTCCGAACCGCTCGAAGATCAGGCGGGCGTGGCCGACGCCGGTGACGGCGCCGAGGCGCAGCACCATCTCCTGGTTGACGTAGAGCACCGGAATCAGGAGCGCGAGCGTCCACAGCAGCGTCGTGCCGTAGGTCTGGCCCGCCTGTCCGTAGGTGGCGAACGCGCCCGCGTCGTTGTCGCCGGCCATGACGATCAGGCCGGGGCCAATGATGGCGAGCAGGGTCGTGAGGCGATGCTTCCAGGTTTCGCGCGGGGCGACGTCGCCGTGCAGGATCGTGCCGAAGGCGCCCTGGATGTGGCCTATGTGGGCGACGTCGAGCACGGCGGCCTCGACCGGCTCGGCGATTGTGACGTTTACGCTCATGGGGTTCGCTCCTTTCGCCGACGCCGGCGCGAGGCGCGAACCCGCCGACGATCAGTCGGCGACAGGTCGCAACGGCGCGGAGGCGGCGTCGGGTCGGATGGGGAAAACTAGGGGTCCCGCCGGACGCCGGAGCGCTGCGACGGGGCGACTAGGGCCGTCGTTCAAGTCTGTCTCCTCTTTACGGCCGCGAGCGATCGCGGGTCCCTGACGGGACGCGCCGTTCGTGCGGCAATCGAACCGTCGCGCGCCGGCCGACCGTCATCGAATCGTCACAACCCACGCGAACGCGTTCAAAGTGAGCATGATCGAAGGCCGAGGTCAACCGGGGCCATGCGGCGCGATTTGTCGCGCTCACGCCCGCCAAACCAAAAACCGGCGCGGCTGAGCCACCCGCAGGCGGCGGACCTCAGTCCCCGTGCTTGCAGTCGCGCATGAAGCGTTTGCGCGGCTTGCCGTGCAGGTCCTTCGCGTCGGCCTTCTGCGAACATTCGAGCGACCTGGCCGTGCGGGCGCCGGCGTCGCCAGGGGCGCCGCCCGTCGGCGCCGCCGGGTCGGATGCGGCGTCGAACGCCCAGGCGCCGCCGGAGACGAGCGCCGAGAGCGCCGCCGCGCAAGCCAGTCCCTTGATCCGCATGTCGAAGCCCGTCCCGTCCTGTTCGGCCCGCGCCGCCCGGGCGCCGCTTATAGGCGCAGTCGACGGAAATTCAACCGGAGTTGACGGACGTGACCGCCACAGTCCATGGGCGAGCGCGCAACGCCTGCAGTCGATCGGCTCCCCGACGACAGCCCCGCGTGTCTAGCGCTTCGCCTGCCCGAGCAGCGTCTCGACCGACGGCAGGATTCGCCCGACGATCACGGCCGCGCCGGCCGCGGTCGGGTGCAGGCCGTCCGGCTGGTTGAGCTTTGCGTCGCCGGCGACGCCGTCGAGATAGAACGGGTAGAGGACCGCGCCGTACTCGGCCGCCAGCGCCGGATAGATCGCGTCGAACGCCCGGTCGTAGTCGGCGCCGAGGTTCGGCGCCGCGCGCATGCCGGCGACGAGGGTCGGCAAATGCGCCGCCTTCGCCCGGTCGAGGATCGCGGCGAGCGTCTGTTTCGTGCGCTCGGGCGGCAGTCCGCGCAGCATGTCATTGGCGCCGAGCTCGACGATCAGCGCGTCGGCGTCGGGCGGAACCGCCCAGTCGAAGCGCGCGAGGCCGTCCTCGGCCGTGTCGCCGGAGACGCCGGCGTTGACCACCGCCACGTCCCAACCCTTGGCGCGCAGCGCCGCCTCGAGCTGGTCGGGAAAGGCCTTTCCGGGCGGCAGGCCGTAGCCCGCGGTCAGGCTGTCGCCGAGCGCGACGACCTTCAGGGTTCGAGCGGAAGCGGGGGCGGCGAAGGCGAGCGCCAGAAGCCAGAGGAGGGCGGCCATTCGCAACGATCGGGGCGCGCCGCCTTGCCGGACCCCGCGAGGCGCCCTTTCGACGTCGTGACGCCCGGCCGCCGGGGCGGTCGGCTGGACGAACGCCCGTCCGTAACCATATGTGTGCGGCCCCGCCGTCAGGATTTCCCGCATATGAGCCTTCCCGCAGTCGCGATGCGCGGCGTCGACCTCAGCCTCGGCCGAGGCGCCGCCCGCGTGCATATCTTGCGCGACGTCGGCCTGACAATCGCGCGGGGCGAAGCGGTCGGAATCGTCGGGCCGTCCGGATCGGGCAAGTCGACCCTGCTCATGATCATGGCCGGTCTCGAGCGGCCGGACCGCGGCGAGGTT
This sequence comes from Roseiarcus fermentans, assembly GCF_003315135.1. Taxonomy (GTDB): domain Bacteria; phylum Pseudomonadota; class Alphaproteobacteria; order Rhizobiales; family Beijerinckiaceae; genus Roseiarcus; species Roseiarcus fermentans. The sequence goes on along the minus strand of NZ_QNRK01000024.1, from coordinate 100,403 downwards.
GCGATCGACGGGGTGAGCGTCACGACGTTGAGCGAGGACGCCCTCGCCCGATTCCGCGGCGCCCGGGTCGGCATCGTGTTCCAATCCTTTCACCTCATCCCCACCATGACGGCGCTCGAGAATGTCGCAGCGCCGCTCGAGCTCGCCGGCCGGCGCGACGCCTTCGCCCGCGCCCGCGAGGAACTCGATCTGGTCGGCCTCGCCAGCCGGATGAGCCATTATCCGACGCAGCTTTCCGGGGGCGAGCAACAGCGCGTCGCGCTCGCCCGCGCGCTCGCGCCGAAACCGTCGCTGCTGATCGCCGACGAGCCGACCGGCAATCTCGACGAGACGACCGGCCGCGCGATCATGGACCTGATCTTCGAACTGCCGGGCCGCTTCGGCGCGACGCTGGCGCTCGTCACCCACGACCCGGCGCTCGCTGCGCGCTGCGACCGGGTCATCCGGATGCGCTCGGGCGCGGTCGAGGGTGCGCTCCTGGTCCCGGCATGAACGGGGTCCCCGCTCCCCCGGTTCCGCAAACCCTCGCGCTGCTGCGCTTCGCGCTGCGCGATCTGCGCGGCGGCCTCGCGGGATTGTGGATCTTTTTCGTCTGCATCGCGCTCGGGGTGACGGCGATCGTCGGCGTCGAGAGCCTCGCCGGCGCGCTGAACCACGGCCTCGCCCGCCAGGGTCGCGTCCTTCTCGGCGGCGACGCCTCGTTTTCTCTGATCCACCGCCAGCTCACGCCCGAGGAGCGGGCGTTTCTCGCGCGTTCCGGAACGCTGTCGACGGTCGCCACCCTGCGGGGAATGGCGCGCGCGGCGAGCGGCGACGCGGCGCTGGTCGAGGTCAAGGCGGTCGAGCCGTCGTGGCCGTCGCTGGGCGAGGCGACGTTTGCGCCCCCGATCGCCCCCGCCGAGGCGCTTCGCGAAACGAACGGCGTGTTCGGCGCCGCGGCGGAGGAGGCGCTGCTCGCCCGCCTGAACCTCGCGGTCGGCGACACCTTTCACCTCGGCGAGGCGACCTTCGTCCTGCGCGCGGTGGTCGCGAGCGAGCCCGATCGGCTCGCCGTCGGCGTCGGCTTCGGGCCGCGCCTGCTGATCTCGCAGGCCGCGCTCGAGGCGACCCGCCTGGTGCAGCCCGGCTCACTGACGCGCTGGACCACCCGGATCGTGATGGACGGGCCGCACGGCGCGCCGGACGAAGCGGCGGTGCGGGCCTTCGTCGCGGCGGCGAACACGGCGTTCCCGGAAGCCGGCTGGGAGACGCGCTCGCGCCTCGCGGTCTCGCCCGACTTCAGCCGCAGCGTCGACCGCTTCGCCGAATTTTTGACGCTCGCGGGCTTGCTGTCGCTGGTCGTCGGCGGCGTCGGCGTCGCCAACGCCGCGCAAGGGTTCGTCGAGCGCAAGCGCGCGACGCTGGCGATTCTGAAAGCAATCGGGGCGACGGGAACGGGCGTCGTGGCGATCGCCGCGGTCGAGTTCCTGATCGTCGCCCTCGCTGGGGCGCTCGCGGGCGCAGCCGCCGGAGCAGCCATTCCCTTCGCCGTCGCGGCGCTGCTGGCGAACATCATTCCCGTTCCGCTCGAGCCTTCGGTCGAGGTCCGCGTGGTCGGGCTCGGGCTCGCCTACGGACTCCTGACGGCGCTCGCCTTCGCCCTGCCGCCGCTGTCGCGCGCCCACGACCTGCCGGTCACGACGCTGATCCGCGACCTCGCCGAGGAGCGGCAGGGTTTTCCACGCGCCCGTTACCTCGCCGTGGCCGGGCTCGCCGCCGCGGCCCTCGTCGCGCTCGCCGTGCTCACGAGCCCGCAGCCGACGATCGCGCTCGCCGTCGCCGGGGCGACGCTCGCGGCCTTCGTCGTCCTGCGGCTGGTGGCGCTCGGCCTCGCGCTGGCGGCCCGGCGCGCGCCGGTCAAGCGGCCGGTGGAACTGCGCATGGCGCTCGCCGCCATCCATCGCCCGGGCGCGCTGACGCCGTCGATCGTGCTGTCGCTCGGCCTCGGGCTCGCGGCGCTGACGAGCCTCGGCCTGATCGACTTCAACATGCGCAACGAGCTGCGCGAGACCCTGCCCGGGGTGACGCCGAGCTTCTTCTTCCTCGACCTGCGCGGCGCCGAGGCGCCGCGTTTCCTCGACTTCCTGAAACGCGAGGCGCCCGGCGCCAAGGTCAGCGAGACGCCGATGATGCGCGGCCGGTTCGTCACCCTGGCCGGGACGCCGGCGGCCAAGGTCAAGGCGAGCGAGAAGGTCGCCTGGGCGCTCGAAGGCGACCGCGGCGTGACCTTCGCCGCGACCCCGCCCGAGGGCTCCGAGGTCGTGGCGGGACAATGGTGGGCGAAGGACTATGCCGGGCCGCCGCTCGTCTCGATGGAGCGGGACGTCGCCGAAGGGCTCGGCGTCAAGGTCGGCGATGCGGTCACCGTCAACGTGCTCGGGCGCGACATCACGGCGACCGTCGCGAACCTGCGCAAGGTCAACTGGCGCAGCTACGCCATCAATTTCGTCCTCGTCTATTCCCCGAACACGTTTAGGGGCGCGCCATTCAGCGAGCTGGTGTCGGCCGCGCTGCCGGCGGGCGGCGCGCCGGAGACGGAGATCGCGCTCTTGCGCGCCACCGCGCGCGATTTCCCGTCGGTGGTCAGCGTGCGCGTGCACGACGCGCTGGAGACGATCGAGGGGCTGGTGGCGAAGCTGGCGCTGGCGATTCGCGCCGCGACCGGTGTCGCGCTCACGACCTCGGTGCTGGTCCTGGCCGGCGCGCTCGCCGCCAACCGGCGCGCCCGCCTCGCCGACGCGACGATTCTGAAGATTCTCGGCGCGACCCGCACCCGCCTCAGCGGCATGTTCCTGATCGAATACGCGATTCTGGGCAGCGCGACCGCCGCGTTCGGGATCGCGGCCGGGACGCTGATCGCCTGGGCGGTGGTGACCCGCATTCTGTTCGCCGAGTTCGTGTTCGACTGGACCTCGGCGCTCGCCGCGGCGGGCGGCGGCCTCGCCTTCACCGTGATCCTCGGCATGATCGGCGCGTGGCGGATTCTCGGGACAGCGCCGGCGGCTTTCCTGCGGGAATTGTGACAGGCATCGCCTTGAGGATAGAGTCTGTACCTCTTGATTAGCGACGTATCTTCCAACCCCGTCATTGCGAGGAGCAATGCGACAAAGCAATCCACGACGCCATTTGCGTCCATTTAGCAAGGATTGCTCCGTCTTCTGCTCGCAACGAAGCCCGAGGGACGGCATGGCGGTTCACGAGCCGCAACAGCAGCGCAAGCGGCCCCTGGATCGCCGCGCTTCGCTCGCGATGACGGCGTTCTTCGGCGTCCACCTTGGGCGTTACCAAACGACTCTGTTGTTCAGACTTGCTATTGAAGTCATTCTTTCTAGAGCATGATGAAATCAGGGGGAAAGACCGCCGTCCTTGCGAGCCGAAGGCGAAGCAACCCAGGCGCCGCAGCGTCCCTGGCGTAGATTGCTTCGCTTCGCTCGCAAGGACGGACCTCGAGTCATCCTGCGCTGGTTCTTCGGCCATTTGCCCGAAGTCGCGCATTTTCCCACATGAGCCGGGCTCTGTCTGCGGGACTTGGGGCGCCAACCGCATCTGGGACGCCGCCCCCTCGAGATCGTGATCGGATTGCGCGGAAGGGATCAGGCCCATGACGTTCACCGCCGCCCGCGTCACCGCCGCCGCCGAGGGGGCGCCGCGCCGCCGTTTCACCGTCGCCGAGGTCGAGGCGATGGTCGCGGCCGGCGTTTTGGACGAGGACGAGCGCATCGAGCTGATCGGGGGGAGTTGGTTCCGATGTCGCCCAAGGGGAGCCGCCATGAAGCCGTGAAGATTGCGCTCGTGGACAGATGGATCCGCGCGCGTCCCGCCGGCCTCGTCGTCGCCCAGCAAGCAACCAGCGCTGACTGAACGCAAATGAAGAAACGTTCCGCGCCGCGGGTCGTGTCCCACGAGCAAAAGCCCGCGACATCCCTGCGCGCATCGTGATACGGAAGCGGATCGGAGACGCGGTCGGTCGGCGATCGGATTCGCCGAGAGCGGCTTCAAAAACGATCGCGGGGGAGGGAACGTCGTGGCCTTGTTGACCCAATCCTACGTCCATGGCGCGAGCGCGACTCCGCTGCTGGGCGAGACCATCGGGGCGATGCTGCGGCGCGTGACGGCGGAAGGACCCGGCCGAATCGCCCAGATCACCCGCCATCAGGCCGTGCGCTGGAGCTACGCCGATCTCCTCGGCCGCGCGGAAGACCTCGCCGTCGGCCTTCGCCGGCTCGGCCTTAAGCCCGGCGACCGCATCGGCGTCTGGGCGGCCAATTGCAGCGAGTGGGTGCTGGCGCAGTTCGGGACGGCGCTCGCGGGGCTGATCCTGGTCAACATCAACCCGGCCTACCGGGCGCACGAGTTCGAATATGCGGTGAAGAAATCCGGCTGCCGCGCGCTGATCCTGAGCCCCGGCCACAAGAGCAACGACTATTTCGCCTGCCTTCGCTCGGTCGCCCCCGAGATCGACAGGGCCGCGCCCGGCCGGCTCAAGGCGGCGAAGCTGCCGAAGCTCGAAATCGTCATCCGCCTCGGGACCGAGCCGACCGCCGGCATGTTCAATTTCGAGGACGTGGCGGCGCCGGCCGACGAGGCCGAGCGCGCGGGGCTCGCCGCCTTCGGGGCGACGCTTCAGTTCGACGACCCGATCAACATCCAGTTCACCTCCGGCACCACGGGGGCGCCCAAGGGCGCGACGCTCACCCACCACAACATCCTCAACAACGGCTTCTTCATCGGCGAGGCGATGCGGCTGACGCCGGCCGACAGGCTCTGCATCCCCGTGCCCTACTACCATTGCTTCGGCATGGTGCTCGGCAACCTCGCCTGCGTCACCCACGGCGCGACGATGGTGAGCCCGTCCGAAGGCTTCGACCCCGTGGCCACGCTCGAGGCGGTCGAGGCCGAGGGCTGCACCGGCCTGCACGGCGTGCCGACCATGTTCATCGCCATGCTCGACCACCCCGAGTTCGACCGCTTCGACCTGAGGACGCTCAGGACCGGCATCATGGCCGGCTCCCCCTGCCCGGTCGAAGTGATGCGACGGGTGATCGAGATGATGCACATGCGCGAGGTGACGATCGCCTATGGCATGACGGAAACGAGCCCGGTCAGCTTCCAGAGCGCCTGCGACGACCCGATCGGGCGCCGGGTGTCGACGGTGGGGCGCGTCCAGCCGCATCTCGAAGTGAAGATCGTCGATCACGAGGGGCGGATCGTCCCGCCCGGCGTCGCCGGCGAACTGCTCACCCGCGGCTACAGCGTCATGCGCGGCTATTGGGACGATCCCGCCGGGACCGCGGCCGCGATCGACCCCGCCCGTTTCATGCACACCGGCGACCTCGCGACGATCGACGCGGAAGGCTATTGCAACATCGTTGGCCGGCTGAAGGACATGGTGATCCGCGGCGGCGAGAACATCTATCCGCGCGAGATCGAGGAGTTCCTCTACACCCACCCGGCGATCGCCGACGTCCAGGCGTTCGGCCTGCCGGATCCGAAATACGGCGAGGAGTTGTGCGTCTGGATCCGCCGCCGCGACGGGGCGGCGCTGACCGAAGAGGAGGTCGTCGCCTTCTGCAAGGCCTCGATCGCCCATTACAAGGTCCCGCGCTACGTCCGCTTCGTCGACGAATTTCCGATGACGGTGACCGGCAAGGCGCAGAAGTTCCTGATGCGCAAGGCGATGATGGACGCCCTGGCGCTGAGGGAAGAGAAGACGGCGTGACGGTCGCAGTCCCTCATCCGCCGCCATAGCCGGTCGTGAGGCGGGCGTCCTTTCGGACGCCTATGGCGGCCACCGGTCCCCCCTCCCGTGGGGGCAGGATCGCCCTCTCCCACAGCGAGAGGGACAGCCGCGAAGCGGCAGGGCGAGGGTCCGAGACGGGCGCCCTCCCGTTCATCCCGGCGCCCCGCCCAGCGCTCCCGTGGCGAGCGCGAGCGTCGCTGCTGCGGTCAGGACGGCGTTGGTGGAGTCGGCATAGGCGAGTTTCGCCTGCAGGAGCTGGGTCTCGGCGATGGTCGCGTCGGTGATCGAGCCGACGCCGTTGCGGTAGGCGGCGAGCGCGGCGTCGAACGTGGTCTGCGACGCCGACACGAGCGCGCTCGCGGCCGAGACCGCCGCGAGGCCGGTGCGCAGCGCGTTGTCGGCGACGACGATCTGGCGGACCGCGTCGTTGCGGATCTGGTCGAATTTCGCGCCGGCGCTGTCGGCGTCGGCCTCGGCCTGTTTCAGCGCCGCTTCGCGCGTTCCGCCGTCGTAGACGGGGACGGTCACCCCGGCGAGGATCGCGGCGCCGAGGCGGTTGTTGTTGATGTTGACGGTGGAGGACGCGGCGCCCAGCCCGGGAAGCGCGGTCACATCCAGACTGCCGGGATTGTAGGAGCCGGTGGCGCTGGTGAACACCTTCGGCAGGAACTCGGCTTCCGTCGCCCGCACCTTCGCCACAGCAGCCTTTTGCGCGGCATAGGCGCTCTGGATGTCGGGGCGACGCGCGATCGCCGCGGCGATCACGCCCTCGACCGGCTTCAGCATCGATGGCGAGAACGTCCGGCGCCCCGTGTCGGCGATCCGGATCGTCGTCAGCGGGGAGAGGCCGACCGCCGACAGCACGGCGACATAGGCGTCCCGCGCGCCCCCCTCCGCCTGGACGAGCGCCAGCCGCGCCTGCGCCGTCGCCTGACGCGTCTGGTCGCTCTCGACCACCGTCCCGACGCCGCGCCTGAACCGCTCTTCCGCGGCCGCCTCGACCGCGAGCGCGTTCGCCAGCGACTGCTTCGCCGTCGCAAACCGCGCCCGCGCGCCCTGGCAGCGATAATAGGCGAGCGAAACCTCGTAGATCACCTGCTGATGGGCGGCGGTGAAGGCGACGTCGGCGATGAACGAGGCCTGTTTCGCCGCCTCCACCACCGCCGCGCGCTCGCCGAAATCGAACAGCAGCCATTCGACCGAGACGACCGAGATCGCGCCGTGGCTCGAGCCGGCGCCGGCGAGGTTCACGCCGGCGGTCGAGTCGGAGCCGTTGGTCGCCTGGTAGCCGCCGACGACGCTGGCGCTGACCCTCGGCAGGTAGGCGCTCTCCGCGACTCCCGCCGCCAGCGCTGACCGCCGGGCGTCGTTCCAGGCGACGCGCGTGGCCGGATTGGTCGATTCGGCGAGGTCGATCAGTTGCGGCAGCGTATAGGTCTTGGCGCTGTCGATCTCGGGCGAAGCGGGAAGCGCGCGCAAGGCCGGATTGGGCGGCAGGACGTAGCCGGCGCCGCCGCCCGAGACGCCGGGCGCGCCGGCGATCGGTTCGCCCGCCGCGGTCGTCGCGGGCGTCCACGGCTTGTCCGGGCGGTCTGGCGCCATGTCGAGCGCGGAGGTCGCGCAGGACCCGAGCGCCAGCGCCGCGGCGAGCGCCGCCATGCGTTCAGGCGGGCGCATGACGCAATTCCTGCTCGTGAGGGGCCGGGGCCTGTTGCGCCGCGATCTGTTCCAGCGCAGTCAGCGGACCGTCGATCAGCGCCCGGACGGCTGCGGCCGCGTCGTCGTCAGGGGCCGCGCCCCCGCCCTGCGGCGGGGCGTCCGCCGGGACGGGGACGCCGGAAAACGCGTCCGCGATCCGCTCGAGGCGCCAGCGAACGGCGTCGCCCGGACCGGAAAGGAGCAGCATCGGCGCCGGCAGCGCCCTCATCTCCGCGACCGTCTCCCGGCGCCGGTCGAACCAGGCGCGGCTGGGCAGGATCGACTTCGGCTCATAGCGGGCGATCGCGAGGTCCTGGGCGAGCGCGTCGAGGTCGGTCTGCGCCGCCGCGACCAGCGCGCGGCGCGCCGGGGCGGATGCAGCCGCGGCGAGGGCGGCGAGCCGCCTCGCGAGCGCGGGAATCGCCCGGTCGACCTTCGCCGCGACGCTGACCGGCCGGACGCTGGTGAAGATCGCCGCGACCACCAGTTCGCCGAACAAAATGCCGACGATGCGGTCGCGGATGTCGCTCATGTCGAAGCTCGGGCCGGAACCCTGGGCGACGCAGATGTAGAAGGCGAGCGCGAGCTGGAACCCGACATAGCCGATGCGCGGGCTTCCGGCGGAAATCCAGGCCGACGCGAGGGCGCCGGCGAACACGATCGCCATCAGGGCGCCGATCGATTCGAGATGCGGCATCACGAACACGAGGGTCGCAAGGCCGACAGCGGCGCCGATCAGGCAGCCGGCGATGCGCAGGGTGATCTTCTCGATCGTCTCGGCCGTGGTTTCGAGGGCGACGACGTAGCAGGTGATGAGGCAGGTGTGGATGCCCGGCCAGTCGATCACCGAATAGACGAAGTAGCAGAAAAGCGCGGCCGCCGTGGTTTTCAGCGCGAAATAGACGTGAGCCGGGTCGGTGAAAGCGTCGTCGCGAAAGAAGCCGCTGTGTTCTTCCTTGGTGGATTCGGCCGCCGCGTCCGGCGGAGGCGGCTCGGCGAACGTCGCCATCGCGCCGCGCAGTCGCTGCAGCGCGCGCGCCGCGAGGGGCGGCAGGGCCGGGTCGTCGGCGCCCGGGTCCACGTCGACCGGATAGCCGCCGCTGTCGAGGATGTCGGCCATGTCCGCGAGCTTTGCGGACAGGTCCGCGCGCACCGAGGCGGGCCATTCCGCTCCGGGCGCCCGGTCGGCGAGGCCGATCAGTTCGAGAATCACCGCCGTCGAGCGGTCGGCCTCGGCGAGGGCTGCGACGATCGTGGGCGGCGTGCGCTCGACGCCGGCGAGCCGCAGCCGCGCCGGGACTTCCCCCGGGCCCTCGCGCAGGGCTTCCTCGAACGCCTGCCTGGCGCGCGCGTCGGGGGCGCCGAGCATCGCGGCGGCAAGTCTGAGCCGATGCGCCAGCGCGCGCTCGACCAGCCGGCGCGGCGACGGGCCGAAGGCGACGCTGACGACGATTGAAACGGCCGCGGGAATGCCGACGAACAGCCAGGCGTAAAGGAGCGCGCGCGTCGCGATCTCGCCGGACGGGACGGAGCCGAGCTTGTCCAGCGCATAGACGACGACGAGCGCGATCGTGCTCGCGACCGGCTTGAGCTTCGAGGCCGACCCGAGGAACAGGAGCCCGAACGACAGGACCGCAATCGCGACGACGCGCCGCAGCGGATCGTCCACCACTTCGGCCGCGATCAGGAACAGGAAGCCGACCAGCAGCGTCACCAGCGCCGTCATGACCACGCCGCCGAGGACGCTCGCCGTCCGGTCCGGCTTCATGATGAAGAAGACGAGGTAGATCGCGAGCCACGGCTCGGGGGTCTGGTAGACTTCCGTGATGAGCGCGACCAGGGCGCTGACCGCCGCGAGCCGCAGGGCGAAGGCGAGACGGCCGGGGAACGGGGCGAGGAGGTCGGCGAGCCTCGCGAGCCGGGGCGGCTCGCGGTCAGCGGCAGGCGGCGCCATGCTTCACCTCGACGACGGCGGAGGCGCCGAGCCTCATGAGCCCGGGCGGCGGGTTGTCCAGCCGCACGCGCACGGGGAATCTTTGCGCGACCCTGACCCAGTTCAGCGACCGCTCGACATAGGGCACGGATCGCAGCAGCGGGATGCGGTCGGTCGTGAGCACGCCGGCCGCGACGCCCTGGACGGTCCCCCGGATCGGCCGGGCGCGGTCGATCATCGAATAGACCGTGGCGCAATCGCCGACGGCGATGGCGGAGAGCTCCGTTTCCCGGAAATTCGCGATCGCGGCCCAGTCCTCGTCGCCGACCAGCGTGAACAGGTTCTGCGACGGCGCCACCATCTCGCCCGAAAGGACCGAGAGTCCGACCACGTGGCCGGACTGCGGCGCGCGCACCGCGGCGTCGTCGAGCGCGCGCTCGGCGATGGCGAGCGCGGCCGTGCGGGCGGCGACCGCGGCCTCCGCCCCGGCGACGCTGTCGATCGCCGCCACCGCGGCGGCCTGCTGGATTCTGGCCTGGCGCAGCGAGGTCGCGGCGTCCCGCTCGGCCGTCTCCGCCTGGTCGAGCTGCTGTTTGGGCGCATAGCCCTGTTGCGCGAGCGGGCGGAGCCTGGCGACGGTCCGGGTCGCGAGGTCGAGATTGGCCTCGGCGCGCCTGACCTGGTCGGCGGCGAGCGCCGCGGCGGCGCGCTGGGTCTCCACCGCGCGCGTCTGCGTCGCCAGCGCCGCGCGCGCCACGCCGAGGTCGGCGCGCGCCTGGTCGGCGGCGAGCCGGTACGGCGTCGGATCGATCTGAAACAAGAGGTCGCCCCGGTTCACCCGCTGGTTTTCGGCGACCGCAATGTCGACGATCCGTCCCCCGACCGCGGAGGCGATATGGACCACGTCGGCGTCGATCGTCGCGTCGTCGGTCGCGGGCGCCTCGGCGGCCCTGCGCAGCATCGAGGCGGAAAAGGCGATCGCGCCGGCGATGATCGCCAGCGAGACCAGCCAGCCGAGCAGGCTCTTCCGGGACTTCCCCGCCGCCCGCATCGCTAGCGCCCGAACCAGACGAGGGAACAGCCCAGCGCGGCCAAGACGCCGATCGCGCCGCAGACGAAAAACTGCAGCGGCAGGACGCCGGCGAGCCCGGTCGCGACGAAGATCCCGCGCGCGCCGGCGGCGGCGGCGAAACCGATCGCCGCGCACGCCATCCAGGCGGGAAAGAATGCGCCGGCGACCACGAAAGACGGAGCGCCCTGAACCGCGCAGCCGCTCAGGCACAGGGCGGAGACGAGGCCGAGGAGCCATGCCGGCGCGCGAAAAAGAGAATCCGGCAACCGCGCAACCCCGCTGAAACCATGCCCGTTGCGCAACCCGTCACGCGAGTCCTCGGCGCGAGGCGGCCTTTCGCCGCCACTATAGGCGCAAACCCGGTCGGCAGGCCACTCCGCAAGAGGCCCGCAATTCACCCTCCCGCGAGAGGCGACTTTTTTTCGGAGCGGCTCGGCCTCGGCGATCGGCCCCGGCGCGCTCGATCGACGGCGTCACCGCGCCGCGCCGCTCACGCCTCCCTTCCAATCGGCGGCTCAGGCCGGCTGGGCTCGGGAGCGGCGCGCCGGCGCACGACCAGATTGGCGACCAGCTCCTGCACCGGCTCGTCGTTCTGGTTGAAGGTCGTCGAACGCATCTTGACCAGTCCCTGCTGCGGACGCGACTTCGACGGGCGAATCTCGAGGACTTCGCTTTCGACGCGCAATTCGTCGCCGGGACGCACAGGGCGGCTCCAGCTGATCTCGTTGCCGGCGCCGACGAGGCCTCCGGCGGGCTTGAACGCTCCGGTCACCAGGAGTCGCATGGTCAAGGCGGCAGTGTGCCAGCCGCTGGCGGCGAGCCCGCGGAAGATCGAATTCCTGGCCGCCTCCTCGTCCAGATGGAACGGCTGGGGATCGAATTCGGCGGCGAAGGCCTTGATCGCCGCGGCCTCCACGCGCACCCGGCCCGAGCCGAACGTCTGTCCGACGGCGAGATCCTCGAGGTAGAGTTCTGTCATGTGGTCCTCCCGATGAATGGATCCGGCGCCGCGTCGGGTTGCCTCGTCAATGGCCGCCGGCAGCCGCGCCCGTTGTCTTGCGCGCGAACAGGAGCGCGATCGCAGCGACGACCAGGACGACGCCGACGACGGCGAAGGCGTCGCTGAAGGCCATGATCAGCGCCTGCCGATGCACAATCCTGCCGATCGCCACGATCGCCTCGCGCTGGGCGGCGGCCGGGTCGGCCATTCCGTGCGCCTCGAAATAGGCCGTCATCCCGGCGATCCGCCGGCGGGTCTCCCCGCTGGCGAGGGTGATCGACTGGCCGATGACGTTCGAGTGAAACTGCTCGCGCTTGGTGATGATGGTCGCGAGCGTCGCCGTGCCGACCGCGCCGCCGAGGTTGCGCAGCATGTTGGACAGGCCCGAGGCGGCGCCGGCTTCGCTCGGAGCTATGCCGGCGGTGGCGATGGCGCTGATCGGCGTCAGCACCAGCGCCTGCCCCAGCGCGCGCACGACGTTTGGAATGAAGAACTGATCCCCCGAGCTGTCAGCCGACAGCGTGACGTTCATGAAGCAGCTCGCGGCGAAGACGCCGACGCCAACGAAAGCGATCGCCCGCACGTCGAACCGCCTCATGAGCATGGGCACGAACGGAATCACGACGAGTTGCGGCAGACCGGTCCAGGCGAGCACCGCGCCGATCTGCTCGGCGTTGTAGCCCTGCGCCTGCGCCAGATATTGCGGCAGGATGTAGATCGTGCCGAACAGCGCGTAGCCGACGAGGACGAAGACGAACACGCCGACGGCGAAATTGCGGCGCTTCAGGAGCCGGAGGCGCACGAGCGGCTTCCCGACGGTGAGTTCGATCGCCACGAAGGCGGTCAGGAAGACGGCTGCGACGACGGCGAGGCGGAGGATGAAGGGCGACGAGAACCAGTCGTCCTTGTTCCCCTCCTCGAGCACCGTCTGCAGGGCGGCGAGGCCGATCGCCATCGTCGCGATCCCGGCCCAGTCCCCCTCCTTCAGCAGCGACAGACGCATCGGCTGGCGCTCGAGAGTGAACGCCAGCGCGCCGACCATGACCGCGCTCGGGACGGCGTTGATCGAGAAGATCGTCTGCCAGCCGTAGGTCTCGGTCAGGTAGCCGCCGATGGTCGGGCCGATCGCCGGCGCGAAGGTCACGGCGATCGCGAACAGGGCCAGACCGATCGGCTGCTGCGGCTTCGGCAGCCGGGTCAGGACCATGGTGAAGGCGACGGGGATCAGGATGCCGCCCGTGAACCCCTGCAGGCCGCGCATCAGGATCATCGAGCCGAGATCGTGGGTGAAGCCGCAGGCGATCGAGAACACCGGAAACAGGACGGCGTTGACGAGCACGTAGCGCCGGAACGAGAACACCCGGCTCAGGTAGTCGGTCAGCGGGATGACGACGATCTCGCCGACGAGATAGGCGGTCGAGATCCAGGACCCGTTGTCGACCCCCGTCCCGATCCCGCCCTCGATGTCGAGGAGCGACGCGTTGGTGATCTGGATGTTGAGGATCGCCATGAAGGCGCCGATCATGCCGGCGAGCACGGCGATCCAGGCCGTGAGGCTCGCCTTTTCGGCGGAATGCGCGACAGCGGCGGGCAGGTCTCGCCCGCCCTGCGCGACCTCGGCGGCGCTGGCCATGGCTTATCCGTTCCTGATGCTGGAGGCGGCGCTCAGCTCGCGGGCGCGGCCGCGGAAGCGGCTTGAAGCGCCGGGGCCCTGGTGTCGATCGTCGGCGTGACCGACATGCCCGGCCGCAGCCGGTTCGCCAACGGGCTCCCGGCTTCGAGCACGATTTTCACCGGGATGCGCTGCACGACCTTGGTGAAGTTGCCGGTCGCGTTGTCCGGGGGCAGGAGCGCGAATTCCTGGCCGCTCGCCGGCGCGATGCTGTCGACGCGGCCGACGAGCGGGCGCCCCGGGAAAGTGTCGACCGTGATCGTCACCTTCTGCCCCGGCCGGACGTCGCGGAGCTGCGTTTCCTTGTAATTGGCGACGACGTAGGCGGTCGCCGCCGGGACCACCGCCATGAGCTGCGCGCCCGCCTGAACGTATTGGCCGACCCGCAGCGACCGCGCGCCGACGACGCCGTCGACCGGTGACACGATGGTCGTATAGGCGAGGTTGAGCTCGGCCTGCCGGACGGCCGCCTGATCGCGCGCGAGCGTCGCCCGGGCCTCGGAAAGCTCGGCCTCGAGCACGCCGCTCTGGCCGATCGCCGCTTCGAGCGCGGCCTGATCCCTCTGGATCGTGGCGCGCGACGCCGCCGAGCGTGACGCTGCGGACTGCGCGTTCTGCAGGCTGCCGTAGCCGGAGGCGGCGAGCGTCGCGTAGCGCCTGTCGTCCTGATCGGCGAAAGCGGAATTGGCCTCGTCGACCCGGATCGCCGCACGGGCGGCCGCGATCGCGGACTTCTGCGCCTCGATCGAGGCCTGCCGGGTCGCGATCGCCGCCGAGGCGCCCGCCACCTCGGCTCTCGCCTGGTCGAGGGCGACCCGGACGTCGCGGTCGTCGATCCGCGCCAGGATCTCGCCGGCTTTCACCGGCTGGTTGTCGCCGACCAGAACCTCGGCCACGTAGCCCGAAATCTTCGGCGCGATCGTCGTGGTGTCGGCCTGGACATAGGCGTCGTCGGTCGACACCTGGAACCGGCCGACGGTCCAGTAGTCGGCGCCGAAAACGCCCGCGGCGGCGATGGCCGCCGCGCCTGCCGCAACGAGCAGCGCCCGGCGGAGCGCGAGCATGGATGTGCGCGAAGCCGGCGTCGCCAGCGCCGCGGGCAGGGCGTGCGCGGCTTCCTCGACGTCGACCGGTCGATCGGGCGCAAACGCTCGTGGATGCTGACTCATCGAACCGTTCCCCGCGTTCGACCGGGCCGCGCCGAGCGCTGCCCGCGACAATTTAGAAACTTGCCGCTTTCCAAAATAGGCGGTAGTGGTCGCTTGTCAAGAGAATTTGGAAAACGGACATGGTCGAAAATACGCCGGAGGGCGCCTCCCGCCGTTGCCGGGGGCGCCCGCAAGTGCGATCGGACGAAGAGACGCTGGCGTTGATCCTGGAGGCGGCGGGCCGCGAGTTCCAGGCGAACGGCTACGGGGCGACCTGCATCGCCGATGTCGCCGAACGCGCCGGCGTTTCCACCAAGACGCTCTATCGGCTGGTTCCGACCAAGGCGGATCTCTTCGCCAGCGTCGTCGCCGACCGGATCGGCCGGTTCGTGCTCGAATACGATCTGAGCCGGCTCGATTCGCTGGGCGCGCAGGCGGCGCTGGAGCGGATGCTGACCGTTTTCGGCGCGTTGACGCTCGAGCCGCGGACCATCGCCCTCACCCGGCTCGTGCTCGGGGAGTGCTGCTCCTTTCCCGAAGTCGGCGCCGCCTTCTACGACAATGCGATCGTGCGCACGAGCCAAGCGATGGAGGAGGGACTCCGCCGTCTGTGCGCCCGCGGCCTGATCGCCCTCGACGATCCGCACGAGGCCGTCGGCATGCTGCGCGGCATGATGATCCTCGAGCCGCAGCGCGCGGTCATGCTCGGCCAGCGCGAGCCGCCGGACCCGGCCGAGATCGCGGCCCGCGCCAACCGGTGCGCGCGAATGTTCCTGAACGGCTGCGCAACGGGGCGGACCGGCTGACGCACGGGACGACCCTCGATCCGGGGCAACGGCGCCGCGTCGACGCATTGATCCTGCGCCGCTTTGTCGCGCCTCGCTTGCGCGAAGCATTCGTCGGCGCCTGCGCCCAGGAAGCGCCCGGCTTGCCTATGCCCTATGCAAGATTTGCGTGCTCCTTGGGCAGCGGCGCGGGAGAACGCCCAGTCCATTGCCAGGAGGGGCGCCGCGTCCTCTTTTGTAAATTGATGCATATCAACAAGGAGCGCCGCCGTTTCCCTGTAACTCGTCAACCGCGCCTGTCTCGATGCGACGCCGGCGCAGGCTCGCAACGGCAAGGCTCGCGAGAAAGGGAACCAAGATGGCTATCGGACTTCGACGTCGAGATTTTCTGGCCGCCGCCGGGGCGACCGTCGCCGGGGCCGCTCTGCCCTGGAGTCCGGCGCGCGCCGCTTCGACCGAGATCGTCTGGAGCACCTGGAACAACCTCGGCCTGCCCGACTACATCGACCCCTTCACCAAGGAGACCGGGATCAAGGTCGACCAGACCTACATCACCACTGACGACGAGCAGTTCGCCAGATTCAAGGCCGGCGGCGCAGCGGACGTCGATGTGTTCGTCCCCGGCCAGTGGGAGATGTCGCGCTACATCGCTTCGAACCTGGTTCAGCCGCTCGATCTGCGAAAGATCCCCAACGCCGCGCACATGTACCCGGTGTTCCGCGACAACGCCCTCAACAAGAAAGACGGCATACAATATTCCCTGCCTTATTACTGGGGAATCAACACCATCGTCTACCGGGCCGATCTCATGGACGAGAAGCCGGACTGGTCGGTGTTCTTCAAGGGCGACAAATATAAAGGCAAGCTCGCCATGCGCGACTATGCGGTGGAGGGCATCATGATCGCGGCCCTCTACCTCGGCATCCCGCAGACAGAGATCTTCAGCATGGACGACCGCCAGCTTGCCGAGTGCAAGAAGGCGCTGATCGCCGAGAAGGCGCTGTTGCGCACCTACTGGACCTCGATCGCCGATCTCACCAACCTGTTCGCCACCGGCGAAGTGGTCTGCGCCTTCTCGTGGCTGCCGCCCTACTACGACCTCACGAAGCGGGGGATCAAGATGGCCCTGTCGCTGCCGAAGGAAGGCGTGCCGTCCTGGTGCGACGTGCTGGCGATCCCGGCCGGCGTCGAGGGCGAGAGGCTCGAGGCCGCCTACAAGCTGGTCAACTACCTGCTCGGTCCCGAATACGGGCTCAAGCTCGCCTACGGCGGGCCGTACGCCCAGTCGACCGACCTCGTTCGCGACAAGCTCCCGCCCGAGCAACAGGAACGCATCTTCATCAAGGACCCCGCCGTGATGGACTCGTTCGTCTGGCCGCAGATTCCGCGCCGCTACAACGAATGGGTCACGATGTGGAACGAGGTGAAGGCGAGTTGATGTGAAGGCGGCGGCGTTGGCCCCGGGAGAGGGAGGCCAGGCCCCTCTCCTCGCGGGGCGCGGGTTGCACAAACGCTATGGCGCGGTCCACGCCGTGCGCGGAGTCGACATCAGCTTGTCGACCGACCGATACGTGACCCTGCTCGGCCCTTCGGGCTGCGGCAAGACCACGATCCTGCGCATGATCGGCGGCTTCGAGACGGTGACGGCGGGCGTGATCGCGCTCGACGGGCGGCCGCTGCTCGACACGCCGCCGAGCCGACGTCCGGTCAACACCGTGTTTCAGAGTTATGCGCTGTTCCCGCACCTGAACGTGGCCGATAACGTGGCGTTCGGCCTCGCCCTGCGGCGTCTGCCGCGCGACGAGATCGCGCGGCGGGTGGCCGAGGCGCTGCAGATGGTGCGCATGGACTCGATGGGCGCGCGGCGGCCGCGCGAGCTGTCGGGAGGCCAGCAGCAGCGGGTCGCGCTCGCCCGCGCGATCGTCAACCGGCCGCGCCTGCTCCTGCTCGACGAGCCGCTGTCGGCGCTCGACCGCAAGATGCGCAAGGAGATGCAGATCGAGCTGAAGGACCTTCAGCGGCGCCTGGGTCTGGCGTTCCTCCATGTCACCCACGACCAGGAGGAGGCGTTCGCGCTGTCGGATTCGATCATCGTGATGAACCACGGGGTGATCGAGCAGGAGGGCGACCCGGAAACCATCTACCGCCGGCCGTCGAACGCCTATGTCGCCGACTTCATCGGCGGCTCCAACCTCGTCGCCGGCAAGGTCGTCGCCTGCGCCGGCGGGGAAGCGACGCTGGAGACGGCGTTCGGGCCCGCCCGCGCGCCTTGCGCGCCCGGCGTCGCCGTCGGCCGGCGCGCGTCCCTCTGTCTCAGGCCGGAGCAACTCGTCATCGGAGTCGGCGGAAGCCTCGGCGGGACGGTCCGCCACACGGTGTTCCAGGGCGCCGACTGGCTGGTCGAGGTCGCGGCCGGCTCCGCCGCCCTGCGCGTGCGCTGTCCCGACGAGGAGCCGCCCGCCGTCGGGGGCGCCGTTTCGCTCCGCTACGATCCGGCCAAGGCCTGGATCGCCGACGGCGCGCTCGCCGGGGACGCCTAGGCGATGGACGGCGGACGAACATTTCTCGCGGCGACCGTCGGCCCCGTGCTCGTCGCCCTGATCGTGCTGTGCCTCGCGCCGCTCGGCGTCCTGCTCGTCGTGAGCTTCTTCCGCGTCGATTTCGTCTCCATCGTGCCGGACCCGAGCCTGCACAATTATGCGCAGGTCCTGTCCAGCGGCTCCTATCGCTATTTGATCGCCAAGGCGCTGATGAGCGGCGCGACCATCGCCGCGATCACCGCCGTCATCGCCTATCCCGTCGCGTTCTTCATCGCCAAGCGGATCCGCGAGGTGAAGGCGGCGCTGCTCACCGCGCTGCTCATTCCCCTCTATACCGGCGATCTCGTCCGCATCTTCGCCTGGCGGCTGATCCTGGGGCGGGAAGGCGTGCTCAACAGCTTCCTGATCTGGACCGGCGCGATCGACCGTCCGATCGAGACCCTGCTGTTCAGCCCGACCGCGACGACGATCGTCCTCGTGTACAATTATCTTCCGTTCATGGTGCTCGGGCTGTGGCTGAGCTTCGAAACGCTCGATGATCACCTGTTCGAGGCCGCGGCCGATCTCGGCGCCGGCCGGACGACGATCCTGCTCCGACTCGTTCTGCCGTTGACCGCGCCCGGGCTGGTCGCCGGCGCGCTGATGGTGTTCGCCCTGGTCGTGGGCGACTTTATCACCCCCCAACTCATCGGCGGCGCCTCCGGCGTGACGGTGATCAGCGCAATCGCGGACCTGTTCGGCGCGGCGTTCGATTGGCCGCTCGGCTCCGCCATCGCCTGGACGCTGCTTGTGGCCATGGTCGGGGTGGTCGCCGCCGTTGTCGTCATCCTTGGGCGAACGCCCTGGGGAAGCGCTGCGTTCGGCAGGGGCTAGCCGGCGATGGAGCGCCTCCTCAGGACCTATGTCGCGCTGGTCTACGCGTTCATGTACCTGCCGGTGGCGGTGGTGGCGCTGTTCTCGTTCAACAGCTCCGAGATGCTGGCCTTTCCGATGACCGGGTTCACGCTGGGATGGTACGACGTCGCGATCCACGACAGTCGCCTGCTCGGCGGTTTCCTGAACGCCCTCACGATCGCGGCGCCGACGGCGGCGATCGCGACCACCCTCGGCGCCATGGCGGCGTTGGCGCTGACCCGCCGACGCTTCCGCGGCTGGACCCTGTTCGCGGCCTTGCTGATCGTCCCGTTCTTCATTCCGAAAATCATACTGGCCGTCGCCGACGTCATCGCCATGGCGGCGCTCGGCGTCCCGCACGGCGTTCCGGCGATCATCGCGGCCCAGTCGCTGATCATCCTGCCGTTCTCGGCGATGGTGATCGCATCGGTGCTGATCCGCCTCGATCGCAGGCTCGAGGAGGCCGCGGCGGATCTCGGCGCGTCGGGCTGGCAGGTGTTCACGCGGGTCCAGCTGCCGCTGATGCGCAACGGCCTGATTGCGTCCTTCTTCATCGCCTTCGTGCTGTCGACGTCCGAATATCTCGTGACGTCCTTCGTCAGCGGACGGACGCAGCCGCTCGCGATCATGATTGCGTCGGACTTCCGCTTCCGCCTGTCGCCGAAGCTCGACGCGCTCGCCACGCTGATCGTGTCCGCCAACGTCCTGCTGGTGGCGGCCAGCGAACTCGTGCGCCGCCGCGCCAAGGGCGCTGTC
This sequence comes from Roseiarcus fermentans, assembly GCF_003315135.1. GTDB lineage: Bacteria > Pseudomonadota > Alphaproteobacteria > Rhizobiales > Beijerinckiaceae > Roseiarcus > Roseiarcus fermentans. Next base: position 81,126 of record NZ_QNRK01000024.1, on the reverse strand, counting down.
GGATGAAGCGCGTCCTGATTCGCGGCGGCGAGGTGACGACCGCCGTCGACCGCTGGCGCGGCGACATCCTGATCGAGGACGGAAGGATCGCCGCGCTCGGCGCGGCGCTCTCGGCCGACGCCGAAATCCACGAGGCGGCGGGCCTGCTGGTCCTGCCCGGCGGCGTCGACGTGCACACCCACATCGACTACGACACCGGCTCCGCCCGCACCGCCGACACGTTCGAGACCGCGACGCGCGCGGCGGCCTTCGGCGGAACCACGACGATCGTCGACTACGCCTTCCAGCCGCGCGACGTCCCCAGTGTCGCCGCGGCCTTCGACGACTGGCTCGGGCGGGCCGCGACCGCCTGCGTCGACGTCGGCGCCCACATGATCCTCACCGCCGTGACGCCGGCGACGCTCGCCGAGACGCGCCGGCTCGTGCGCCACGGCGGCGTGACCAGCGTCAAGCTGTTCATGGCCTATCCCGACACGCTGATGGTGGACGACGGCGCGCTCTGGCGCGTCATGCGGCAAGTGGGCGACGATGGCGGCCTGGTCTGCCTGCATGCGGAAAACGGCCCGCTCATCCAGGCGCTGGTCGAGGAGGCGCTCGCCGCCGGACACACCGCGCCGCGATGGCACGCAGCGACCCGGCCGAGTTGCGCGGAAGGCGAGGCGGTCGATCGCGCCGTCGCCGTCTCGGAACTCGCCGGCGCGCCGGTCTACCTCGTCCACCTCTCAACCCGCGAGGGGGTCGAGGCGGTGGCGCGGGCGCGCGACCGGAACCTGCCGGTCTGGGCCGAGACCTGCCCCCATTACCTGTTTCTCGACGAGAGCGCCTACGACACCGACGATGTCGAGGCCGCGGCCAAGGTCGTGTTCACGCCGCCGCTGCGCGGGCTCGAACACCAGCGGGCGCTCTGGCGCGGCCTCGCGACCGGCGATCTGCAGGTCATCTCCACCGATCACTGCCCGTTCTGCATCTCGGAGACGACGCTGACGCCCTATCACGCCAAGCGCGCGGCGGAGGCCTGCGATTTCACCCGAATCCCGAACGGCGCGCCGGGGATCGAGACGCGCATGCCGCTGCTGTTCGACGCCGCGGTGGCCGGGCGGCGGATGGACCTCCATCGCTTCGTCGCGCTCACGGCGACCAACCCGGCGAAACTGTTCGGCCTGTTTCCGCGCAAGGGCGCGATCGCGGTCGGCTCGGACGCGGACCTGGTGCTGTTCGACCCTGACGCGACGACGACGGTTCGGGCGAGCGAGCACCACAGTCGGGTCGATTACAGTTTGTTCGAAGGCTGGTCGCTGCGCGGCGCCATTCGCAAGGTGTTCTCCCGCGGCGAGCTGATCGTCGACGGCGCGATCTGGCGCGGGCGCGCCGGCGCGGGACGCTTCCTCAGACGCGAGGCCTCCGGCGGGCTGTAAACAGGAGACGCTTTCCGCCGCGGCGCGCGCCAATCGGCCGCCGCGGCCCGCCCGGCCCGGCCGTCCGCATCCCGGATCGGGCGGCGCCGCGACGGGCGCAATCGCCATCCGCCGCCAAAAGGCTGCAATTTTCGGATTGTCTCAGGTTCGTCAAGGTCGCCGTTCCCTTGGCAATCCGGACCGGCGCGCTTAAATGGACAGTGATCGACGGCGTCTGGACGGTCCAGAAGGGCTTCCTTGTCCGTCACGGGAAGACGATGAACGCAAATTATCGAAACTTCGCCCTTTGGGTGATCATTTTCCTGCTGGTTCTGGCCCTGGTCACCCTGTTCCAGAGCCCTGGCCAGAAGGCGCCGTCCAGCGAGATCACGTTCAGCCAGCTCCTCACCGACGCCGAGGGGGGCAACGTTCGCGACGTCACCATCGCCGGGCCGGAGATCACCGGCCACATGAAGGACGGCCGCGCGTTCCAGACCTACGCGCCCAACGATCCCTCGCTCGTCCAGACCCTGTTCAAGAAGGACGTGACGATCACCGCCAAGCCGCCGTCCGACGGCAACAACTGGCTGCTGACGATCGTCTCCAGCGTCCTGCCGGTTCTCCTGTTCCTCGGCCTGTGGATCTACATGACCCGTCAGATGCAGGGCGGGGCGGGCAAGGCGATGGGTTTCGGCAAGTCCAAGGCCAAGCTTCTGACCGAGGCCCAGGGCCGGGTCACGTTCGAGGACGTGGCCGGCGTCGACGAGGCCAAGGAAGACCTGCAGGAGATCGTCGAATTCCTGCGCGATCCGCAGAAGTTCCAGAAGCTCGGCGGGCGCATCCCGCGCGGCGTCCTGCTGGTCGGCCCCCCCGGCACCGGCAAGACGCTGACTGCGCGCGCCGTCGCCGGCGAAGCCAATGTGCCGTTCTTCACCATCTCGGGCTCCGACTTCGTCGAGATGTTCGTCGGCGTGGGCGCGAGCCGCGTGCGCGACATGTTCGAGCAAGCCAAGAAGAACGCGCCCTGCATCATCTTCATCGACGAGATCGACGCGGTCGGCCGGCATCGCGGCGCGGGCCTGGGCGGCGGCAACGACGAGCGCGAGCAGACTTTGAACCAGCTGCTCGTCGAGATGGACGGCTTCGAACAGAACGAAGGCATCATCATCATCGCCGCGACCAACCGGCCCGACGTGCTCGACCCCGCGCTGCTGCGTCCCGGCCGCTTCGACCGCCAGATCGTGATCTCCAATCCCGACTTCATCGGTCGCGAGAAGATCCTCAAGGTCCATGTGCGCAAGGTGCCGCTCGCCCCCGACGTCGACCTCAAGGTGGTTGCGCGCGGCACGCCCGGCTTCTCGGGCGCCGACCTGATGAACCTCGTCAACGAGGCCGCCCTGCTCGCCGCCCGTCGCGGCAAGCGCGTGGTGACAAGAGCGGAGTTCGAAGACTCGCGCGACAAGATCATGATGGGCGCCGAGCGCCGCACCCTGATCATGACCGAGGACGAGAAGCGCCTCACCGCCTATCACGAGGCGGGCCACGCGCTGGTCTCGGTGTCGATGCCGGCGTCGACGCCCATTCACAAGGCGACCATCATCCCGCGCGGACGTGCGCTCGGCATGGTCCAGTCGCTCCCCGAGCGCGACCAGATCTCGCAGAGCTACGAGCAGCTGATCGCCATGCTGGCGATGGCGATGGGCGGACGCGTCGCAGAGGAGCTGGTGTTCGGCAGGGAGAAGGTGACCTCAGGCGCCGCCGGCGACATCCAGCAGGTGACCAAGATCGCCCGCGCCATGGTCACTCGGCTCGGCTTTTCCGACAAGCTGGGCACGGTGATGTATGGCGAGAACCAGGACGAGGTGTTCCTCGGCTATTCGCTCGGGCGCCAGCAGAACATTTCCGAGGCGACCGCCGAGACGATCGACCAGGAAGTTCGCCGTCTGGTTCAGGAAGCGCACATCACCGCGACCCGCATCCTGACCGAGCGCCGCGCCGACCTCGAGGCGCTCGCCAATGGACTCATGGAGTTCGAGACGCTGACGGGCGACGAGATCGTCGGCCTGATGCAGGGGATCCGGCCGGTTCGCGAATCGGCCGCCGATCGCGAGCCGCCGGCGCCGCCGCGCGCCGTGGTGCCCTCGACCGGCAAGCCCCGGCCGCTGGGTCCTGAGGCTGGCGGCCTCGAGCCGCAGCCTCAGACCTGAGAATGGGGGCCGAGCCGGGGGGTTTTCCTCCGGCCCGGCCGCCTGGCGGGACCTTTCGACAAGGTGAAGTCGGCTCACCGAGCCGCCGGGGAGAAATGGGGCGACGCAAGCGTCGCTCGGACGGCTTGAGTCGAGCCGGCCGCCGCCGCGGACACGGGCCGCCCACTCCGCCGATCGGGCGGCCGTCGCCATGAAACGTCCGGGGCTTTAGCGATCCTGTCGCAGCGCCTTCTCGACCGCGTCGAGCACCGGCTGGACATCGATGGCGGCGATGCAGGGGCTCGGGCCGAACTTGCCGGTCAGACTGCAGCGCAGGTCCTCGTTTCGCCAGCATGGCGCGCAGGCGAAGCGGTCGTTGGCGGTGATCACGGTCGCCTTGCGGTGATGCCGGGTGAACAGTTTGCCGTCGGTCGGACCGAACAGCGCCACGACGGGAACGTCGAAGGCGGAGGCCGCGTGGAGAAACGCCGAATCGACGCACACCATCGCCTCGATAGCGGAAACGAGGGAGAGCGAATTGGCGAGCGACAGGCCCGCCGTCGACACGATTCCCGGGCCTTCCCCGAAGCGGGTTTCGAGGTGATGGAAGATGATGAGATCGTAGCGCTTGCTGAGCGCGGCGATGAAATGGGCGATCTCCTGGTGGTCCTTGTAGGAGTCCCGGGCGTAGGGCTGGACGCCGACGATGGGCCGCGACCCGAGCCCGGCCGCGCGCAGAAAGTCCTCCCGGAATGTCTTCTGCGCCTCGTCGAGATCGTATTCGACGTGCCATCCGTGGGCGTTCAGAAGGCTCTTTCCGACGCCCATTCCGCCGGCGAACAGTTGGACACGGCCTTTTTTCACGAACGGAGTCCGTTTCGACTCGTATTTCGCCGCGGGGCAGAGGGTGAGGTTGCGCCAGACCTTGCATTCGGCGACGTCGAGCGGGGGTCCGTCGATGTCGACCAGTTCGACATAGGGGTTGTTCCGGAACAGGTCGAAGAATTTTCTCTCGATGACCAACTTGATCCGTGTCGACCGCTTCCTGGAGAGCGCGCGGAGGCCTGCGGTCATCATCAGCAGGTCGCCGATTCCTCCCATCGCCCGGGTGACCACGATGTCCTTTTTCGCCGCCTTGCGATCGACACCGTGGGGACGCTGCGTCCAGCGCAAGTCCCCCCAAAGCAGCAGAAACAGGCAGACGGACGCGATCGCCTGACTCGTCGCCAGGGCGGGAATCCGCCCGGCGCGCCGCAGCAGCGGCCCCCCCGGAACCCGCGAGCGGACGGCCAGACGGGCGCTGGCGGCCAGAATCCAGGCGAGCGCCCCGTCGCCGACGGGGGCGCGGTAGAAACTGATGAAGTCGCACAGGGACGCGGCGATGGAGCGCACCCCGAACGGCCAGAGCCTCGTCACGGCCCGCGCCCGAGCGATGGCGATCTCGCCGAGCCCCTTGATCCTTCCCAGCGCAGCGCGGGCCTCGCAGTCGAGCCGCATGATCCGGAGGATGTCGTCGCGGTCACCCTCGATCTTGTAGATGCGGTCCGCATAGGGACTGACGAGTTCGAGCGCTTGGCGCGGGTTGTTGAGCAGCAGCAGCGCCTCGGCCTGAAGCGTGCGGGCGCGCATCAGCTCGCGCGGATAGGAGCGCACGTCGGTCTTCTGGAAGTTTTCCAGAACCTCCTCGAAACGGCGCACGATCCAGGGATCCGCGGTGACGAAAGAGCGATGGTACGAGTCGAACACGAGGCGCATCGCGCCGAGAAACCGGTCGCAGTCCGCGGGGCGGATCCGCGGATAGCCCGAAATCGTCTTGCCCTGACGCTCGAGGGCGTCGACGATCCGTTCCGCGCCGCGGAACTCCGACGCTCCGAACTCGTCGAGCAATTGCCCGACGAACTCCGAAAGCCGGTGCGTGGGCAGCTCTGTGGCGTTGAGTCGCCCGATTCCCTCCCGCACGTGGAAGTGCGGGCCGACAGAGCTACGCTGAGCTTCCTTCGTGGTCATGCGGCGGTCCGTGAATCGGCGCCCGAGGATCGGGTCGGCCTGGAAAATTCGGCGCCGCCGCTGTCCGCGGGGACGACACGCCTCAAATGAATGCCGCGGAGCATGAGCTGGCCTTCGATGGCGCCGGTCAGCAGCTGCAACCGAAGTTCCACCGGATTCGCCGGAACGGTGATCTCGAACGGAATTTCGCAGCTGTAAACGCCTTGCGGCGGGAGCTTCATCTTGCGCGCTGTCAGAATGGTTCCCGAGACGACGTCGATGGCGATCTGGTTGTCCGAAAGGCACTCGCTGACTTCGATGACGAGATCAGCCAACCACCGGCCTTCGGGGAGCGCGAAGTACGGTCCATAATGAATGAAGCGCGCGGGACCGGTCAGGTCGATCGGACCGACCGTGAGACGATCGGGGAAATCCGGGCGCAACAAGGCGAAGGGCGGCCATTCCAGCGCTTCCAGGCTGCGACCCTGTGCGATTGGCGCGTAACTCCCGGCGAGAACGTCGAGGAGTTCGTTTTCGAGCGGACTGCGGTCCTCGAGCATCGCGCGGGCGGGTCGGAAGTCCGTCAGACATGTCGCGGCGTAGTCGTTCAGACTTTCGTCGCCGTCTTCGGCTTGTCCGAGCACGCGCCGCACGACCCGGAGCGCCGCGTCGTCGAACGGAAGCTGATAGAGATCGGCGAGGCGAGCGGCGAGATCGCGCAACCGGATCGAGGGATCGTTGACGAGGAGCGACAACGCCGGCGGGGCCGAGATCACCGGCTCGATGTTGACCAGGGCCATGGAAGCGAAACGCGCCGCGTCGACTCCGCCGTATTCGCGCGAAACCACGGAATAGTGGGCGACGGTCAGAAAATCGTCGGCGCAGATCACGAGCGGCGCGCTCAACGCGCCGTAGGCCGCCAGGACCTCCCTCTGAGGGTAGTCGGAATACGCCATGGCGCAGCGATCGCCGGCCCGGGACAGGTCGGCCAGCCGCGCCTCCAGTTCAACGGCCGTGTTGGCGCAGAAGACGTCATGGTCTCCAAAGGCGACCTGGATCAGCGCTCGCACCATATTCATGGTCGCGTAGAGGACAGGCGAGGGCGTGCCGATCAGAGCGAAGACTCTGCTCATCGCCGTGAACCCTCCCCCTCTCGAGCGGCGGCGCGACGGCGTGTCATCAGCCCGCTCGAATCAGCGTCCAGGCGCTCCAGTTGGGGTACGAATCGAAGAAAGAGCGCGGGTCGCCGGCGGTCGGTCCACGCTGCGAGCGCGCGAAGCGGTTGTACGCCTCGATGTCGAACAACAGCCCCCGCTTCTGCAGCTTTTCGGTCCAGTACAGAACCGGCTGGATGTTCACGTGCGTCGGGTCCCCCATGTACATTTCCTTCGTTTCGCCCTCTCGCATGGCGTCGAGACAGAGAAACGCGCGCCCGCCCGGGCGGAGCACCCTGGCGAACTCGTCGAAAACGCGATCGATGAGTTCATCGGGAATGTGTTCGAGCACCTGGGCGGAGTGCATGAGGCTGACGCTCCCCGACTCGACCGGGATCTCGGCGATCGACCCCGCGATCAGTTCCTCGTCCCGGTACCGGAAATGCTTTCGGCCGATGGCGATCATGTGTTCGGACAGGTCGACGCCGAGAACCCGCTCGAAAATCTCCGTGTTCTTGAAGCCCTTGAGGATGGAGCCGCAGGCGCAGCCCGCGTCGACGACGAACGGGCTGGCGTAGCCGGCCTGCAGCGTCGCCTCGGACACCATCGCCCCGTAGCTCTCGTGCCAGAACCCGTGTCCCAAATAGTCGAGCCCGGCGTCGGCGTGTTCGCGGTAATACTGCTCGTCGTAGCTCGTCGCCGTCAGCGGCGAAGCCGCAGGTCCTTGCTCCGACCGAGTCGCGTCGACCGGGTCGGAATTCGATGCATCGCCTCGCTCGGATCGTGATGCATTGCGATCCGAGCCCAACAATTTACTGACTAACCACATCGTTTTGTCCAAGCGTCGCCAACGTCAAGTCACGGGATGTTTTACAGTGTTCTCCCAACGCCGTAAAGATTATTGCGACACGGCCTCGGGCCGCCCCTGGCGTCAGAGAGTCGAGTAGATCTTCAGCGCGAGTTCGAGGTCGTCGAAAACTCTTCCACGCCCGGCCTTCAGAACCAGGGCGGTGCGGCAATATTCCCTGATGATGCCCGGGTCGTGACTCACCAGGATCATGGCGTGGTTTTTCCGCCCGAACAGCATTTCATGGCACTTGGCGTGAAAACGCTGATCGCCCACCGACATCACCTCGTCGATCAGCAGGCATTCGAAGTCGACCGCGAAGGTGAGCGCAAACATCAGGCGGGAGCGCATTCCCGAAGAATAGACCGAGAGCGGGATGTAGAGCTGTCGCCCCAGCTCGGCGAAATCGTCGACGAAATCGAGCACCTCGCGCTCGTCGCGATTGTAGAGCCGCGCGACGAAGCGGGCGCTCGCGGCGCCGGTCATGTTCGACGTGACGCCGCCGACGAAACCGAGCGGCCAGGACATCGACAGGCCGCGTGTGATCGTGCCGGACGTCGGATACTCGACGCCGCCCAGCAACTTGACCAGCGTGGATTTGCCGGAGCCGTTGCGGCCGAGCACGGCGATCTTTTCTCCTTCACGCACCTCGAAGGAGATGCCGTCGAGCACACGCCTGACGCCGATCTGGGAGTGGTACGCTTTCGTCAGGCGCTCGACCCGGAGGGAGCGCTGCGGCGCGCCGCCAGTCTGCGGCAGCGCGGGGATTTGACGACGGTCGCCCGGATTGCCGTCGATGACCGCGAGCGAAGGGAGGGTGGTCACAAGCGATGCTCCGCGGCGATGCCGCCCAGCTGGCGAAGCAGGAAAAAGACACCGAGGCAAATCGCCAGCAGCGCCAGCAGGTCCAAGCTGACACGCGGGTACTTGGCGAAATCGGTCGACAGGTTCGGCTTGCTGATCAACTGGACGTAAAGGTGCTGGCTCTCCGTATCCTGCTGCGCCTGGTCCCGCTCCGCTGAGGCGACGGCCAGCGCCTTGCCCGCGAGGTCGCGCTGCAGGACGAGTTTTTCGTATTGCTCGAGCTTGGCGGCCTCGGACCCGACGGAACCGGCGATCTCCAGCTGACGCTTTCCGATTTCCTTGCGATACGAATCGGCCTGCGCGCGGAGCCCGGCGAGCGACGGCGCGTTCGGCGCAATCGTCGCCTGCTGGGCGATCGAGGCCTCGACCTCGGCCAATTCGGTCGACAGGCCCTGAATCACCTGAAGCTTGGATTGCGCGACGAGGCTGGGATCGACCGAGCCCGAGGCGTTGCGAAAGGCCTTCAGGGCGCTTTCGACCGAATCGAGATCGTCCTTCGCCTCCGTGACGGAGCGCTCGGCGTTGTCGAGCCCGTCCTTGTAGGCGCGCTCGTTCATCTGATTCACCAGCGCCTCGGCATAGCCGAGCATCGCCTCGGCGACGGCCTTGGCGTCTTCGGCGGTGAAGGCGTTGACCTCGATCGTGCTGATGTTGGTGATCGGATCGACGTTGACGTCCGCCATCCACTGGAATCGTTCGTAGAGATACTCCTTGTTGTCCGGCAGCCAGAAGGTCGGATACCGGAACAGGAAATCTTTGTCCGCCCGCCCGAGGATCGCGCGCAGATTGTCGTTCTTCGCCAGTTCGTCCACGACGTCGCGCGAGGTCAGGTAGGCCTGGACCGCGTTCGTCTCGTCGAGCGCGATCGTGCTGCTGGCTCCCTGCGTCACCGAGGAGAGGGGGGCGGCGGCGGCCTGCGGCGTGGCCGAGCGGATGATGAAGCTGACGGACGAGGCGTACCGGGGCGCGGCGTAGGTCAGAAGGTAGACGCAGGCTGCCGCCATGGGCAGCACGACCGTGAGGACGAACAACCAGCGCCAGCCGATCGCGCCGGCCTGGGGCTCGAAGGCCGGCGCGTCCGCCATCGCCGTGAGGAGTTGCGGACGGACAGCCAGCGTCTTCAGGCTGGCTTCCGCAATGGCGGGCACGCCCTCCCCGGCCATGACAGCGATCGCACTCTTGGCGGGATCCGTGCGGGTCGCCGGAGGCTTCTCCACGTCGCTGTCGCTCACTGACCGTGCTCCCTAACTCCGACTGTGAGGAGCCACCATATCGCCGCTGCGGCGCAGGAGACGGCGAACACGGTCGCAACCGATCGAATCCGCCGCGGTTGCGTCGACTCGTCGGGAAGATTCGGCGCCGAGATCACCTCGAGATACACGTGCTGGCGGCGGGCGTCGGCCCGCGCCTGGGTGAGCGCCGTCGTGGCCGCATCGAGACCCGAGTCCGCGAGGGTCCTCAGCAGGGCCAGCCGCTCGTAGGCCGACACCTTGTCGGCGACGGCGGAGCGAGGGCCCGCCAGCGCCCTCTGCTCGGACGCGATCTGGGCGGCGAGCGCATCCGCCTTCGCTCTCAGCGGGGCGACCGACGGACTGGAGGGCGAAATCGTGTTGGTCTGCGCAATTTGCGCAAGAACCTGATCGACCTGGGCAGAAAGCGTGGAGATCGTCGTCAACTGCGCAATTGCGTTCTGCGCCGGATCGACCACCAACTCGGCGTTTCGGAATCGCGTCACCGCGTCATGCGTCTCGAGGACGGCCTTCCTCGCCTCCGCGACCGTGGTTTCGGCGGTTTGCACGGTGCCGGCCTCGAGGCGGGCGTTCATGGCGTTGACCAGCGCCTCCGCCTGCGCCAGAAGGCGCCGCGTGATGGCCTGGGCGTCTTCCGGCCGAAAGGCCTCGGCGGTGACGGTCACGATGCCGGTGTCCGTATCCAGGATCGCCGAGACGCGATCGCCGTAGTAGTGGTAGAGCCACTCGAAGCTGTCGCCGAGAAACGGGCGAGGGAAGCGCGACAGAGCGTCGGCCTCTTTGAGACCGTACATCTGGCGCAGCGGCAGCGCCGCCTCGAGTTCGGACAGGACTTGCCGCGAAGCCAGGTAATCCATCACCACGTTGGAGTCGTCGCTCGAGCGCGAAATCCCGAACGCATGCATCAGGCTTTCCAGGCCGGGAGCAGCCGTGCTGCTGCTGATGCCCCTGACAATGAACTCAGTTTCCGACTCGTAGCGCGGCGACGCCACGAGACCGAAGTAGATCGCCGCCAGGATCGTGGGCGCCGAGAAGACGCCGACGGTCAGCCACCGTCGAGCCCGTTCCCACACACGGCCGAGCGGGGAACCGTCCCCTCGCGCGCCGCTGTCCGTCCTCGGATCGACCTCGCCGGAAGACACATCGAGCAAAGATACCCTCATTCCCAGAATCAGGCCCCCGTCGTCCGACATACCAACACCGTCAACCGGCCTTATATCGTGCCGGCGCCGGAAAGTCAGCGTCCGTTCCAAATGCTGCGTCTGCGGACTTGACGTAGCGCCCGACTGTGTTCACGCTGTGTCAGACGCCTGCAGGAGGTCCGCTCAGAGCGTGTCCCGTTTATCCGAATGATTGCGACCGGTCGACCTCCCTTCACGCGAGCGCGGACGGTCTCGCCTTGGCGGTTTCGCGACTCTCCGCTAATTGAGTTTGATGACGCTCCACTTTGACTTGACGGACGTGGCCGCCCATGCGTCGGCGTGTCGTTCCATGACCGGCGTGCAGCGTGTTCAGATCGAATACGCTCGCTATCTTCTCGGCCATCGCGAACTCAGCGTCGACGTGTTCGCGAACCTGCACGGCGCCCATGCGGATCTCGCGCCTCTCTTTCAGGACCCGCATTCGCTCGGGGACGAGGCGGTCTTTCTGCAGATTCGCCGCCTTTTTCAACTGGCGCCGCCGGTTGGATTTTCGCGCCGGACGTTCGCCGACGCCCGGGCGAACGGCGCACTGAAGGTTCGCAGCGCGACAGCGCGGCTGCGAGACGCGGTGGCGTCGCCGATGCCCCGATTCGGCCCGTCCAGCTCTCTCTACGTTGGCGGGGCCTTCTGGGCGCATCCGCGCAGCGTGCGAATCTACGAGCAGGCGGCGAAGGCCGGTTGCGATGTCGTGGTGCTGTATCACGACGTTCTTCCCATCGTCGCGCCCGACCTGGCGAACAGCAATTGCCGCCCGCTCTACGAGCGCATGCTTCGGCTGCCGACGCGCGCGCTGACCGTTTCGAAGCATTCGCAGGCCCAGATCGAACGCGCCCGCCATGCCGTCGGCGCGCCCCGCAATGCGTCCCCGGTTCGGATCGTGCCGCTGGCGCACGAGTTCTCGGCCGCCCCGCGCAATTTTGTCCCGGACGAAGCGCCAAGCCCGCGCGTCGCCGCGCTCGACCGCGACGGCGAGCCCTTCGTCCTCTGCGTCGGCACGATCGAGGCGAGAAAGAACCAGCTTCCCCTGCTCGGCCTGTGGGAAAAGCTCGCGCGCGAGATGGGCCCCGGCTGGCCGCGGCTGGTGGTGGCCGGAAAGCGCGGATGGCGAGCCAGCGAAGCGATTCGCGCCCTCAGGCGCGGCGATCCCGCGGGCCCTTATGTCTGGCTCGAGACGCCGACGGACGCGGAACTCGCCTTTCTCTACGCGCGGGCGAAATTCACCGTCTTTCCCAGCCTCATCGAGGGCTGGGGACTGCCGATCGGAGAAAGCCTCTGGTTCGGCAAGCCCTGCGTCGTGTCGAACACCTCCTCGATGCCGGAAGTCGGCGGGGCGCTCTGCTCCTACGCGGATCCGCACGCAATCGACAGTTTCGCTTCGCCGATCATCCGGCTCGTCCAGGACGCCGAATTCTTCCGGTCGTCGGTCGCGGCCATTCGGGCGAGCCGCCTGCGGACCTGGCGGGAGTCGGCCGAGGCGCTGTTCGAGGCCCTGACGCTGCACGAGGGCGTCCGGACGACGAGCGCTCGGACGGCCGACGAGCGCGAGGCCGCCGTCTAGTCGCCCAGCCCGGGTCGCCGACTCACAAGATCGATCGTTCGATCGCCGCTTCCGCTTCGGCGATCGCTTCCGGGCGGCCGACGTGCAGCCACAAACCGTCGAGGCGAACGCCGTAGAGCCGGCCGCGGGCGGCGGCGGCGTGAAAATACGGAGCGAGGCGGACGACATCGCCGGTTTCGTCGGCGAACAACCGAGGCTTCTGCATCCCGACCCCGGTATAGACGAAGGGCGCGACATGGCGGTCGAGGCGGGACCCGAGCCGTCCGTCGCGCGTCATGGTGAAATCGCCCGGCCAGTCGACGCCGACCGAGCCGGCGCTCGCAGCCACCAGGAGCGCGATGTCCATGGTCTCCGGATCGAACGCCTCGGCGAGGCGGGCGATGTTCGAGCGCGGCCCCTCGATCCAGAACGCGTCGGTGTTGCAGACCAGAAACGGCGCCTCGCCAAGCAGCGGCAAGACCCGCTTGATGCCGCCACCCTGGTCGAGCAGCTTGTCGCGCTCGTCGGAGATGACGATGCGCGGACGCTCCCGGCGCGCGAGATGCGCCTCGATCTGATCGGCGAGCCAATGGACGTTGACGATCGCAGTCTCGACGCCGTTTTCCGCCAGCCGATCGAGACAATGGTCGATGAGCGCGCGGCCGCGAATCCTGACGAGGGGTTTGGGCAACGTGTCGGTGATCGGGCGCATGCGCTGCCCCAGCCCCGCAGCGAACACCATGGCCGTTTTGGGAATCGGCGCGCTCATCCTCATGGGTTCCCGAAGGCCACGATCAGGCGTCCTGCGGCCCGAAATTCGGGCCGAGCGCGCGCGGCAGGTGCGTTTGATACCAGAGCGCCACCGGGCGAAGCAACGGATGAGCGAGGTTTTTGGCGAGGTATCGCTCGATCCGGGGCAGATGACGGAGGTATTGCGGCTTGCCGTCGCGCTTGTCGAGCCGGGCGAAAATCCCGAGGATCTTGGTCGTGCGCTGCGCGGCCATGGCGGCGTAGGAGGCCGCGAAGCGCTCGGCCGCGAAAGCGGGAGACGCCGTTTTTCGCAGCCGCACATAAAACGCCATCAGCCGCATCTCGAGGTCGTCCGGCACATCGATCCGCGCGTCCTGGAGCAGCGAAGCCAGATCGTAGGCCGGCGGGCCGATGACCGCGTCCTGGAAATCGATCAGGCCGATCCGCGCGATTCCGGTGCGCCCGGGCAGCCAATGCAAGTTCGGCGAGTGGAAGTCCCTGAGCGTCCAGGTGGTCGGTTCCTCGAGAATGGGCGCCAGAATCTCGCGCCAGGCGGCGAGAAACTGCATGCGGGCGCCCGACGGCACCGCCATCCGGGCGATGGAGGAGGCATACCAGTCGACGACCAGTTCGACCTCGATCAGCATCGCCTCGACGTCGTATGCCGGCAGGCGATAGGTCTCGCTGCCGACCGGAAGCGCGTCGGGCAGCGCGCGCCCGTGCAGGTCGGCGATCAGCGCCACCGCTTCGGCGTAGCGCGCGGGGTTCGGCGCGCCGGCCTCGGCGACGGTCTCGGCGCCGAGGTCCTCGATCAGCGCCAGCCCGTCGTCGACGCTTCGCGCGAAGACTTTCGGGGTCGAATAGCCAAGGGCCCGCAGCCCCTCGGCCATGGCGAGAAAGGCGCGGATGTCGGGGGAGAGCTTCGCGATCGCGGCATAGGGCTTGCCGAAGCGGATGACGGGACCCTCGGGCCGAGGCGGCGACACCATGAGAATGGCCGTCGTCCCGTCGGGCCTGGTGAGGCGCTCGTACAGCCGCACCGACGCGTCGCCCTGCACGAACTCCCGCCGCGCCTCGGTCCACCCGGCGGCGTGCAGGAGGGTCCCGACGCTGAGCGCACGCGCCAGGCGCCGCCCCATCCGGCCGCGACCGCGCATCTCGAGCACGCGCGCCTCGATCCCGCGCGCGGGATCGAAGCGGATCGTCACCTCGAGCCGGTCCGCCGGAAGCGCTTCCGCAACGCGCTCGGGCCACTCGACGATGGCAATCGCGTCGTCGATCGCCTCGCTCCAGCCGAGGTTCTCCAGTTCGGCCGGCCCGCGCAGGCGGTAGAAGTCGGCATGGACAACGGCGCCGCGGGGCGCGTCATAGACCTGCATCAGCGTGAAGGTCGGACTCGGCGCCTCGAGCGAAGGATGTTCGGCGAGGGCGCGCACGAGGCCTCGGGCGAATGTCGTCTTGCCGGCGCCGAGGTCGCCCGAGAGCGCGACGAAATCGCCGGGCTCGAGCCAGGCCGCCTGCGTTGCCGCGAGCGCCAGCGTCGCGGCCTCGTCCGCCACCTCGAAGCGCCACACTTTCTGGGGACCCTCGTCCCGCGAGCGCTCGGTCATGGGCGTTCGCCGGAGCGAGACGCCCGCTCGCGTCGGCGAGGTCCGGGCGTAAGATGGGCGCAGCGGCGCGCGTCGGTCATCGGTCGCCTCCCGTCAGCGCGCCATTCTCGGCATTGCCGAGACGGCGCCGGCTTCCTCGATGGCCGCAGTGGCGCCCGCCGGGTCGACCGGAAAAATGCAGGTGACGGTCGTGCCCTCGTTCGGGGCGGTGTCGATCAACACCCGGCCGCCGTGCAGCTCGACGAGCGCCTTGACGATCGACAGCCCGAGGCCGGGTCCGCGGTGGCGCGAGCCGTTGGGGAAGGTCTCGAACCGGTGGAACACCCGCTCGATCATTTCCGGCGGGATGCCGCGTCCGCGGTCGCTCACCTTGAACACGATCTCGTCCATGCGCCGCATCGCGGCCAGCGTCACCGTTTGGCCGGGCTCGGAATAATTGATGGCGTTGGACAGGAGGTTGAACAACGCCTGGCGGACCCGTCGGCCGTCGGCGGTGAAGGCGCCGACGCCGTCGGTCGTCACCATCCTGAGCTCGATCGACGCCTCGTCGAGCCGGTCCTGGACGCCCGCCGCGGCGGCCCGCATCGCATCGGCGACGTCGACCGGCTCGAGGCGCAGCTCCAGCGCCCCGGCGTCGATCGAGGCGAGGTCGAGGATGTCGTCGATGATCGCGAGCAGCGCGTGCGAGGAATTGGTGATGAAGCCGGCGTATTCGAGTTGCTTCGGGTTGAGCGGCCCGACGCCGCCGGCCGCGAGCAGCTGGGTGAAGCCGATGATGTTGGTCAGCGGCGTGCGCAGCTCGTAGGATACGTGGTTGACGAAGTCGTTGCGCAACCGCTCCGCCGCCACCAGCGCCTCGTTGCGCTCGGTCAGGGCGCGCTCGACATTGGCGCTCGCCGTGACGTCGAGGAAGGTGAGCAGGGTCGCGCCGTCGGGCAGCGGCAGGGCGGCGCAATCGAAGGTGAGGTCGTCGATCCGCTCGAGCCGGGCCGCGAGGGTGGCGCGATGTTCGTGCAGGCCGACCACCATGCCTCTCAGTTCGTCCCACTGGGCGGGATCGCGACAGAGCGCGCGGAACCCCCCGGCGATCGCATCGACGTGCGGATGGTCGCTCAGGCGCGCCGGATCGATCCGCCACACCTCGGCGAACACGGGGTTGAACAGCTTCATGCGCCCGTCGGCCCCGAACACCGCCACGCCTTCCTTGAGGGCGTCGAGCGTCTCGCCTTGCACGTGCGTGAGCGCCGTGACCTGCGAGGCGAGGGCATAGCTCTGGGTCGCGTCGTCGAACAGATAGGTGACGCCGCCCTTGGGGTTGGGGCTGGTGACGACGCGCAGCGCGCGCCCGTCCGGCAGGTACCAGACGAACTCGCTCGGCTCGAGCGCCTGGTAGGCCTCCATCAGCTTCGCCTTCCAATCGCGGAAATCCACTTGCTCGGGGAGGCGCCGCGTGGTCCGGAGCCGGTCGAGGATCTCGCCGTCGGTCGGATGGGTGTCGAGAAACGCCGGCTCGAGCGACCACATCTGGCTGTAGGCGGCGTTGTGGAAGGTGAGCCGCTTGGACTTGTCGAAGATCGCGACCCCGGTCGACAGCCGGTCGATGGTGCGGGCGTAATCCTCCTCGTTGCGCTCCATCTCGGCGCGGAGCGCGGCGGCTTCGGAGACGTCGTAGGCGACGCCGGCCGAGCCCTGGGGCACGCCGACCTCGGCGACCTCGAAGGTTCGCCGCTGGCCGCCGACGACGGCGGCGACGCGCCGCCTCCAGACGCCCGACTGGCGCAGCGCCGCCGCCGCCTCGCGCCGGACGCCGGGATCGAACAGGTCCGCGCCCTGATCGACGGCGGCGATTTCGTCGGGCGCCTCGACGGCGCGCGCATAGGGAGCGTTGCACCAGAGCATCCGCCCCTCGGCGTCGCGCCCCCAGGCGAGAACCCCCGCCTCCTCGAGCGCCCGGCGCTCGGCGGCGACCACCGACTCCGTCTCCGCCACCTTCTCGCGCAACCGGATCGCCTCGAGGCGATCGCCGCAGACGTCGCGCACGCGCACGACCGCGCTGCCGGAAACCGGACGGCCGACGATGTCGAGATGGCGTCCCCGCGGTGTCGCCGCGGACAGGGAGAAGGCCTCTCCCCGCCTCAATAGCCGGGTCGTCGCCTCTTCGACCCGCGCCGCCGCGCCCGGCTCGAGCCACGACGCGAAGCGAAGGACCTGTTCGGGGGAGGAGGCCTCGGCGACGATGCCGAGGTCGCCTTCGATCGAGGGCTCCGCGTCCGGGCGCTCCCAGGCGATGACGACCTGCGGTTCGCTGCGCGCAATCAGGATCGCGCGGTCCGCCCGGGCGGCGGCCTCGGCGAGTTCGACCTCCATGTCGCCGAGGCGCCGCGCCCAGGCCCGCCGCGCCCCGATGTGAAACACCGCCATTGCAGCCAGCGCCGCCGACACGACCACGAGCGCGGCGAAGGCGGCCTGGGACGAAGCCGGAAACGAGGTCTGCGGCGGCGGCTCGAGGCCGCGAAGCATGTCGTCCGCACGCGCCCCGGCGGACGCCAGAAACGACACGTTCGCCATGGCGACCGCGCGCGCTCGACGGATCGTCCGCGCCCGCCCTTCCGGTCCGGCGAACCTTCGCGCGCTGAACCCCCGCAACGACATGGCCTCCTCGAGAGCCCGGAGGCGCGAGAGGCGCGTCCGGCCGACCCGCGCCCTCCGCCAGGAGTTCCGAATCAGCTCCGGAACAGGCTTACGAAATGTTTGCCGGAAAGTCGTTAACCACGAATGCAGGCGACCAGGCGGCCAAATCGCGGCAGGATGCAATATCTAGCAGGGCAAGACGAGTAGATCGCAACATCTATGAAGTTTACGCAACGGCGGCCGGATTCTCCGGCGCCGCGACGCGGCAAAAAGAATTCCGGTCGCGAGCGGGCGCCCTGGCGTCAGCGGATCAGGCCGAGAATGTCCTTGACGGCGTCCATGTTGGGCCGCGCGATCGCGCGCGCCTTCTCCGCGCCCTCGGCGAGCACGGTGTCGACATATCCCGGGTCGGCCGCCAGCCGCGCCATTTCGGTCCGGATCGGCGTGAGCTTTTCGATGGTCACGTCGGCGAGCGCCGTCTTGAAGGCCGAGAACTGGCTGCCGCCGAACTCGTGCACGATGTCGGCCTTGGAGCGGTCGGTGAGCGCGGCGAAGATGCCGACGAGGTTCTCCGCCTCCGGCCGGCCGGCCAGTCCGTCGAGATGGCCCGGCAACGGCTCCGGGTCGGTCTTGGCCTTGCGGATCTTCTGGACGATCGTATCCGCATCGTCGGTCAGCGCGATGTAGGAATTCTCCGACGTGTCGGACTTCGACATCTTCTTCGACCCGTCGCGCAGACTCATCACCCGCGTCGCCGGGCCGAGGATCACCGGCTCGGGCAGCGGGAAGAACGCCTCGCCATGTCCATGGGCGGCGATCGACTCGGCGAAGTCGTTGTTGAATTTCTGGGCGACGTCGCGGGCGAGCTCGAGATGCTGCTTCTGATCGTCGCCGACCGGAACGTGCGTGGCGCGGTAGATCAGAATGTCCGCCGCCATCAGCACCGGATAGTTGAACAGACCCACCGACGCGTTCTCGCGATCCTTGCCCGCCTTGTCCTTGAACTGGGTCATGCGGTTGAGCCATCCCATGCGGGCGACGCAGTCGAGCGCCCAGGCGAGCTCGGCGTGCTCGGCGACCCGGCTCTGATTGAAGATCGCATTGCGCCCGGGATCGATGCCGCAGGCGATGAACGCCGCCGTCACCTCGCGCGTGGTGCGGGCGAGTTGCGCGGGCTCGTGCGGCAGGGTCATCGCGTGCAGGTCGACCACGCAATAGATGCAGGGCCGGGTATCCTGCAGCGTCACGAAGCGCTTGATCGCGCCGAGATAATTGCCGAGGTGGAGGTTGCCGGTCGGCTGAACGCCTGAGAACACCAGCTCGGGGAAGGTCGCCATCGTCTTTCGCTTGCCTGAGGTCGGTTTCGCAGGGCGCTCTTATCGCCACCGGGGCCCCATGGCGCAAGGGGCCGCCGATTGTCGCCGATTGTCGCAGGACTTGCCGCTGCGGCTTGTGCGTCAGGCGCGCCCGTCCGCCTCGCCGAATGTCAGGTCCACCATGATCTCGCCGGCGAGCCGCTCGAGGCTCCGGCGCAGTTCGTCGAGCGGCAGCGTTTCCGGGGCGGTGAAGCGGGCGTGCGCGCGGAACATCTCGACGCCGGTGAAAGCGGCGCTTTCGAGTTCGCTCTCGAATTCCACGATGTTCACCCCGAGTGCGTTCAGGGCTTGCGTCACGTCGCGCACGATCCCCGGCCGCTCGTTGCCGAGAATATCGAGCGTCACCACGCGCGGCTGCCGCTCGCCCTCGTCGCGCGCGCCCCGTTCGATGGTGAGGGTGAGCCCCGCCGTGGCGAGGCCGCGCAGGGCCTGTTCCAGCGCCGAGGCGCCATTTTCGGGAACGTTGGCGCGCACCACGCCTGCGAACTTGCCGGCGAGCCTGACGGAGCGGCTTTCGAGCCAGCTGCCTCCGGACGCGGCGATCGTCTCCGCCACCGCATTGATGAGACCAGGCCGGTCGTCGCCGACAAAGGTGAGAACGAGCGGGATCATGCGAAGGCTCCTCGGGGGCGACGTGGCGGCGCGCATCTTAAGTCATCGTGGGGTCGCCGCAAACGCGACACGGGCGCAGAGCCGACCGTCGAAAGCGGAATGACGCGCCGCGCCGCGATGCGTCGCGATCCCAACGCCATGACGCAATTGTCGGTCGCCATCTGCAAAGTCGGCGGCCCGGCGCATTGTCGCCGGCTCGCCCGCAGGCGTAGTCTGGCTGCGCGAAGTTCGCGCGCGTTCGCGCGGATTCGCCCCACCCCCGCTGCAACGAGGCGAACACTTGCGCCCTGACGAGAAGGTCCCGGTCCGGTGAAAGGCTATCGCAAGGGCTACGCCCTGCCGAGGGATTGTTACGTCGATCCAGACATCTACCGCCGTGATCTGGATGCGATCTTCTATTCCGACTGGATCTTCGCCGGACACGATTGCGAGATCGGGAAAATCGGCGACTTCTTCACCTTCAGGATCGGCGACTATCCGATCGTCGTGGTGCGCGGCGAGGACGGAGCGATCCGGGCGTTTCACAACAGCTGTCGCCACCGCGGCTCGCGGATCTGCTCGGCGGCGCGCGGCTCCGCGGTTCGGCTGGTGTGTCCCTACCACAAGTGGAGCTATGATCTCGAGGGACGGCTGCGTTTCGCCCGCGACATGACGAAGCCTTTCGACGCGGCCGAACTCGGACTGAAGTCCGTGGCCTGCGCGAGCGTCGCCGGCTACGTCTGGGTCTGCCTTTCGTCCGATCCTCCCGACTTCGCGACGTTTCGCGCGACGATGGAGCCCTATTTCCGGCCGCACGCGATCGCCAACGCCAAACTCGCGTTCGAGAGCACGATCATCGAAAACGGCAACTGGAAGCTCGTGTGGGAGAACAATCGCGAATGCTACCATTGCGCGCCCAACCACCCCGAGCTCTGCCGAACGTTTCCCGAAGCGCCCGGCGTCACGGGAGTCGAGGGCGGCGGCGACGACCCGCTGATCGCTGCGCACTGGGAGCGGATGGAGCGCGCTGGCCTCCTCAGCCGCCTGCATTTGTCGCCGGAGGGGAATTATCGCATGGCGCGCATGCCGCTCTTGGGCGACAGCACCACGATGTCGGGCGCCCCGGCGGTGCGCCGGCCGCTCAGCCCCGACGTCATCCAGCCCGGAATCGGCTCGCTGCTGATGTTCAACTATCCGAGCAACTGGAATCACGTGCTCGGCGACCACGCCGTGACGTTTCGGCTGCTCCCGATCGGGCCGATGCAGACGATGTTGACGACCAAGTGGCTGGTCAACGCCGAAGCCGTCGAGGGCGTCGACTATTCGGTGAAGGACCTGACCGAGGTCTGGCTCGCGACCAACGAACAGGATCGCCGCATCGTCGAGGAGAACCAGATCGGCGTCTGCTCCCCGGCCTACGAACCCGGTCCCTACAACCCCGTCCACGAGGGCGGCGTCATCCAGTTCGTCGAATGGTGGGTCGCGACGATGGCGCGGGCGGATGGCGAGAAGCGGGGGCAGGCCGGCGCGACCTGACGTTTTCGAGGGTGTCGGCCCTCGTCCTCACCGGCGGCTCGCGCGCGCCGGTTACGCAGTCGCGGCCGGCCGTACCCCACATCTTGCCGGGTATCCTGCGGCTCAGGCTCTTGTTTTCGGGCGCCGCTTTCGACGAAGACAAGTCCTGCGCCTTCGGCCACGCTGCGGCGCCTTGACGCGTCGCGGCGTTGCTGCATGACTTGGGTCGGCCGCTTTTCGCGGCGCCATGAACGTTTGTTCCGTCGCGAAGGCGCGAGACGGCCGACGTTGCCGATGATTAGAGACAAGCCTCTGATTTCGTAACGCAAAACAATTCGGGAGGAATGGTCATGAAGGACCTGGCCAACAAGACGGCCTTCGTCACCGGCGCCGCGTCGGGGATCGGACTCGGGATCGCGACCGCGCTCGCGCAGGCCGGCGCGAAAGTGATGCTCTGCGACATCGAGGAAGCCGCCCTCGACAAGGCGGTGCAGGGGCTGAAGCGAACCAACGCGGACGTCGACGGGGTAAAGGCCGACGTCTCGCTCAAGACGGAGCTGGACGCCGCGGCGAAGGCGACGCTCGCCCGCTTCGGCAAGGTTCATATCCTGGTCAACAACGCGGGCGTCGGCGGCGCGGGCCCCTACGGGGCCTGGACCGACGACGATCTCGCGTGGACGGTCGGCGTCAATCTGATGGGAGTGCTCTGGGGCATCGAGATCTTCGGCCCGCTCATCGAGAGCCACGGGGAGGGAGGACACATCGTCTCCACGGCGTCGATAGCCGGACTCCTGTCGCGGGGCAGCCTTCCGTACAACGTGACCAAATACGGTGTCGTTGCGATCTCGGAAGGCTTGCGGATGGAGTTGGCGCCGCGCGGCGTCGGCGTTTCCGTGCTCTGCCCCGGCTTCATCCGCACGCAGATCATGACCTCGCGGCGAAACGAGCCGCCGCGCTTCGACCGCCCGGATCGCGCCGCGCTCGCGAAGGCGGAGGCGTCCGAGTTGCACCAGTTCGTCCGCCAGCGGGTAGAGACCGGCATCGACCCCCTGTACGTGGGCGAGCTCGTACGCGAGGGAATCGAGGAAGACCGGGCCTATATCTTCACCGACACCGAGTTCGAGCCCTATATCGAGGCGCGTTTCGCCGCCATCAAGCAGGGCTTCGACGCCATTCGCGGCCGCGAGCCGAGGCGCTAGCCGGAACCGTCGAAGGAGCCGCGGGGCGAGACGGGCGCGCGGCCCCGACCCGGGGTTCGAGCCACGCGCCGCCTCACAGAATGAACCGGCTCAGGTCCGCGTCGCCCGCGAGGTCACGGACCTGACTTTGGTCGATCTCGACCGCCTCGCCGAATCCGTCGGCGGCGCTGAAGCCGACGCGGGCGGCGCTACGCTTGCCGTACGCCGCCCATGCGGAGTAAGATCGAACCATGAACAGAAGCCCGGCCGACGATCCGATCCTGACGCGGTTCCGGGCCGCGCTCGACGAGGCGTATGGGCGGCGGCTGGAGCGGGTGGTGCTCTACGGCTCTCGCGCCCGCGGCGACGCGGGTCCGGATTCGGATTACGATGTCGCCGTTTTTCTTCACGACATGCCCGATCGGGCGGCCGAGCTGATCGACTCGCCGATCTCGGGACCGACATCCTGTATGAAACCGGAGAACTCGTTCACGCGATGCCCTATCTGGCGGGAACGTACGACGACCCGCGCATGCCGCTCATGCACGAAGTCCGTCGCGAAGGCCGCGATTTGTGAAGCCGCAGTCGGCCGCTTTTCTCGGAAAGGCGCGGGAGCTCCTGGAGCAAGCCGAAACGGTCTTGCGCGTCGGCTATGCCGATGCGGCCGGCCGAACCGCGTACCTCGCGGGTTTTCATGCCGCCCAGGCTCTGATTTTCGAGCGTGAAGATCGCGCTTTCAAATCGCACAAGGGCGTGTAGGGCGAGTTTGCCCGGCTTGCGAAGGACGACCCGCGTGTCGACGCCGAGCTTCGCGCGTTTCTCGGTCGCGCCTACCAGCTCAAAGCCATTGCAGACTACGAAGCCGGTCCTGGCGCGAACGTGACGGAGGCGCAGGCGTCTGAAGCGATCGCGGTCGCCCGGCGTTTTGTCGCCGTCATCGGAGCGATCATCGAATGAGGCCGCGCAGCCGCCGCCTCACAGAATGAACCGGCTCAGGTCCGCATCGCCCGCGAGGTCGCCGACCTGCTTCTCGATGAAGGCGCCGTCGATCTTGACCGTCTCGCCCGAGCGGTCGGCGGCGGTGAAGCTCACGTCGTCGAGCGCCCGCTCCATCACCGTCTGAAGCCGCCGCGCGCCGATGTTCTCGACGGTGCCGTTGACCTTGGCGGCGATGCGGGCGATCGCGGCGATGGCGTCTTCGGAAAATTCGAGCGACACGCCTTCGGTTTTCAGGAGCGCGGTGTACTGCTTGATCAGGCTCGCCTCGGTGTCGGTCAGGATGCGCTTGAAGTCGTCCTCGGTCAGCGACTTGAGCTCGACCCGGATCGGCAGGCGGCCCTGCAGCTCGGGCAGGAGGTCCGAGGGCCGGGCGATGTGGAAGGCGCCGGAGGCGACGAACAGAATGTGGTCCGTCTTGACCGCGCCGTGCTTGGTCGCGACCGTGGTGCCCTCGATCAGCGGCAGGAGGTCGCGCTGCACGCCCTCGCGCGACACGTCCGCGCCGCCGCGGCCGTCGCGGGCGCAGATCTTGTCGATCTCGTCGAGGAACACGATGCCGTTGCTTTCGACCTCGGCCAGCGCGTCGCGCACGATCGCATCCTGGTCGAGCAGCTTGTCGGCCTCCGCCGCCACCAGCGGCTCGCGCGCCTCGGCGACCGTCATGCGCCGCGGCTTCGTCCGCTGCCCCTTGCCGAAGATGTCGCCGAGGTTGATTGCGCCGATCGAGGCGCCGGGCATGTTGGGCAGCTCGAACATCGGCATGTTGGATCCCGTCTGCGGCAGCTCGATCTCGACCTCCTTCCCGTCGAGTTCGCCGGCGAGAAGCTTGCGCCGGAACGCTTCGCGGGTCGACGAGGACGAGGTCGCGCCTACCAAGGCGTCGAGCAGCCGCTCCTCCGCCGCGAGCTCCGCCTTGGCCTCGATGTCCTTGCGCTTTCGCGCCTTGGTGAGCGCGATGCCGACCTCGACCAGGTCGCGCACGATCTGCTCGACGTCGCGGCCGACGTAGCCGACCTCGGTGAACTTGGTCGCCTCGACCTTGAGGAACGGCGCGCCGGCGAGCCTGGCGAGGCGCCGGGCGATCTCGGTCTTGCCGCAGCCGGTCGGGCCGATCATCAGAATGTTCTTCGGCATCACCTCCTCGCGCATCGGCGAGCCGAGGCGCAGGCGCCGCCAGCGGTTGCGCAGCGCGATCGCGACCGCGCGCTTGGCCTCGCCCTGGCCGACGATGTAGCGGTCGAGTTCCGAGACGATCTCGCGCGGACTGAGTTCCGTCATGGGGTCAGAGACTTTCGACGATCAGGTTCATGTTGGTGTAGACGCAGATGTCGGCGGCGATGCGCATCGACCGGCGCACGATCTCCTCGGCGTCGAGTCCGATCGGCAGGAGCGCCCGCGCGGCGGCGAGCGCGTAGTTGCCGCCCGAGCCGATCGCCGTCGCCGATCCGTACTCGTCCGCTTCAGGCTCGAGCACGTCGCCAGCGCCGGAGATCGTGAAACCCGACGTCCTGTCGGCGACGAGCAGCATCGCTTCGAGCCGGCGCAGGTAGCGGTCGGTGCGCCAGTCCTTGGCCAGTTCGACGCAGGCGCGGGCGAGCTGGGCCGGATATTGCTCGAGCTTGGCCTCGAGCCGCTCGAACAACGTGAAGGCGTCGGCGGTCGCCCCGGCGAAGCCGGCGATCACCTCGCCCTTGGCGAGCCGGCGCACCTTTCGCGCATTCGCCTTGACCACGGTCTGGCCCATGCTGACCTGGCCGTCGCCGCCGATGACGACCCGGGGCCCCTTGCGCACCATGAGGATGGTGGTGGCGTGCCACCCCGGAAACGGGGCGGCGGCTGCGTGCGGCATCGGCGTTCGTCCTTCGGTCACAGGCGCCGCACATATGGGCGGAGGAGGCGGGGCGCAAGTGCGCGCCCGAGACCGGGCCGGACGGCCTCGCGGCGGTCGGGCGTGTCGACCGGACGCCCGCTGATCGGCGCGACCGGTGCGTCCACGTGTCACGGCGCCCGCCGGCAGAAAGCCTGCCGCCGTTCGTGATAGTTTCGCGGCTCCAACCCATTTCGGAGACGCCCCTTCCATGATCAGAACGAGCGAAACCGACCCGATCCATATCGCCGAACTCGACCTCGGCGCCGGATGCGGCAGAATTGGCGTGACCTTCGCCCCCGGCAAGAACGACGGGGAGTCGTTCGGCGGCAGCTGGGCGAGGGATCTCGACAGGGACCTCGACGCCATCGCCGCGTGGGGCGCGAAAATCGTGGTGACGCTGCTGGAGCAGCGGGAGCTGCGCGGACTCGCGATCACCGAGCTCGGCGCCGGCGTCGAGCGTCGCGGCATGGAGTGGCTGCATCTGCCGGTCCCCGACGTGAGCACGCCGGGACCCGATTCCGACGCGGAGTGGCGGGCGGCGAGCCAACGCCTCCGGTCGCAACTGGAAGCGGGCGACAACATCCTCGTGCATTGTCGCGGCGGCGTCGGGCGCGCCGGCATGATCGCCGCCCGACTCCTGGTCGAGACCGGCGTCGACCCCGACGTGGCGATGGGCCGCGTCCGCGCCGTCCAGCCGGGCGCGATCGAAACCGGGGCTCAGGAGCATTGGGTGCGGACCGGGCCGCGGGCGTAGCGCGCGGCCCGGTCCGTCTTCCGGACGATGGCTTCGAGCCGCGGGGCTCGGATTGCGGCGCCGAAGATGGCGAAGCAGGGCGCTCGGCAGACAATTCGTTGCGAAAAAACGAAATGTAGACTATGGTGTTTTCGATTGGGCATGTTTCGCTGACGACGAAGCGCCCGGCTGTCTGACATCCAGAAGCACAACCTGCGCAGGCTCGCGCCTGTCGGCCGGCGGCAGCGCCGCCCTCTCCCTTCCGGGAGAGAAACAGCCGGGCGAAGCCCGGCAGGGTGAGGGCCCGCAACGCCGACGGTCGGCGTGGCGCCCCCTCACCTGGCCGCTTCGCGGCCTGTCCTCTCCCGGAGGGAGAGGGGTTGCGAACCGCCTGCCGCCGCGGCGAGGGTGTTGCGATCGCCCATAACTGCCAAGCCGGCGTCATCGCCCCCGCCTCGGCGTCGACGACCGTCCGTCATTCCCTAAGGCGCCCCAAGGCTTGGCAGGTACAGTCGCCCGGACAATCCCGCGCAAAGCTTTGAAAACGCTCAAAACCGGCCGATATCGGGGGGCGCGCTTCTGCGCTCGGCGCCGCGACCAGAGCGCGGCGCCCGGAACATGGCTGCGCGCTCCGTCGAGCGCCCAGCTCCCTCGGGAGGGTTCGAGGCTCGGACCGCCTTGAAGCGCGTCTCGCGCTCCCGGGCGGCGGGACAGCCGCCCCTCCACGCTCTGCGCCTCGATCGTCGCGAACCTCACGCCGTCCACCCCCGGCGCGCCGTCATTCTCCCGACAGAGCGCGTAGGCGTGAGCCAGAATGTCGATCCGATAAATCTTGTCGTAAAGCATGTAGAAGCGATAGGCCGGCTCCGCCTTCGCCTTGCAATAAAGCTTCCTCTGAAGGCTCCTGATCTTTTCCGGTGTTTCCAGGCTCACGCCAATCCTCCGGTCCTCGTCCTCGCCTTCTTCAACAAGCGCATCTGAAGCAAGGGACCTTCCCTCCCCCGGAGTTACCCGGCTTCGACAGGACTACGTCCCTCTCCGACTCCCGTTCGAACCGCCGCCCAAGGCGACGTTCGAGGCCGCTACCCCCGGCTCAAACGGGTCTCCCCTGTTGCTCGTTTCTCTCTCCCCACGTGCCGCGCCCACTACCCCGGCGGTCGAACAGGTGCTCGTGTCGATTTCTTCCCTGTCCGCGCAGCCTTCCCCAATCGCCATGTGGGTCGGCAGCCGCATCTCCACTTTCGAGGCCTGCTCGGGCTTCATTCACATTGCGGCCCGCCGGATCGCTCAGCCGCCACGCGGCCTTTGTCACGAGGCTTCGATCCCAGCAATCGCTCGCCAAAACCGCTCGTCAGCTACCGGACCTACCGACAAATATCCGGGTGGAACCTTCCTCCACTAGAGAAACGCGCCTTGCAGGGCGCACCGGCGATCCAGGGGGGCGCGGCCAAGGTCCGCCGTATGCCGGAGTCGCCACGCTGCAACGTCGGCGCAGGCGGCCCCTGGATCTCCGCGTCGCCCTTCGGGCTCCTCGCGAGGACGGCGGGAAACGTCATCGCCCCCGCCTCGGCGTCGACGACCGCCCGTCATGCCCTAAGGCGCGCCAAGGCTTGGCAGGTACAGTCGCCCGGACAATCCCGCGCAAAGCTTTGAAAACGCTCAAAACCGGCCGACATCGGGGCGCCCGCTTCTGCGCTCGGCGCGGCGATGAGAGCGCGGCGCCCGGAACATGGCTGCGCGCTCCGTCGAGCGCCCAGTTCCCTCGGGAGGGTTCGAGGCTCGGACCGCCTTGAAGCGCGTCTCACGCTCCCGGGCGGCGGGACAGCCGCCCCTCCCAGCGCGTCCGCCCCTGGCGAACAACCGCCCCGGGCGTTACGGTCGCCCGGAAAATCCCGCGCAACCTGTTGAAAACGCTCAAAACCGGCCGACATCGGGGGGCGCGCTTCCGCGCTCGGCGCGACGACGAGAGCGCGGCGTTCCGGAACCGCCGCTGCGATCACACGGAAACCGTCTCATACCCCGCGCAGAGGTCGAGGCCGCCCGGCCGCCGGCTCACGCCTTCTTGGGCTCGCCCGCCACGTAAGTCTGGCGCACGGCGCGGTCGTCGCCGAGGGTCATGAGCACGAACAGCTCCTGTTCGAGGTCGTCGACCCGCTCCATCCGGTGCGCCATGGCCGGGGTGGCGTGCGAATCGAGCACCACCAGATCGGCGTCCTTGCCCGGTTCGATCGAGCCGATCGCGTGGTCGAGGCTCAGCGCCCGGGCGTTGCCGAGGGTCATCTGATAGAACGCCTCCGCCGCCGGCCACGACTGGCCGCCGAGCTGCAGGACCTTGTAGCCCTCGGCCGCGGTGCGCAGCATTGAGTAGCTGGTGCCGCCGCCGACGTCGGTGGCGAGCCCGATCCGCACCCCGGCTCGGGCGAGCCGCGTGCGGTCGAACAGGCCGGAGCCGAGAAACAGATTCGAGGTCGGGCAGAAGGCCGCAACCGAGCCCGTCCCGGCCATCGCCGCGATCTCGTCGCCGGTCATGTGGATGCAGTGGCCGAACACCGAGCGCGGCCCGAGCAGCCCCGCCCGCGCGTAGACGTCGAGATAGTCGCGCGCCTCCGGGAACAGCTGGCGGACGAACTCGATCTCGTCGGTGTTCTCGTCGACGTGCGACTGCATGTAGACGCCGGGGAATTCCTTCATCAGCGCCCCCGCCGCCTCGAGCTGTTCGGGCGAGGAGGTGACGGCGAAGCGCGGCGTGACCGCGTAGTCGAGCCGTCCCCGGCCGCGCCAGCGCCCGATCAGCGCCTTCGAGTCGTCGTAACCCGTCTGAACGGTGTCCAGGAGCCCCTTCGGCGCATTTCGATCGAGCATCGCCTTGCCGGCGATCATCCGAGCGTCGGCGCGCTCGGACGCGGCGAAGAAGGCGTCCGCGGACTGCGGATAGACGGTGCAATAGACGAGCGCCGTCGTCGTGCCGTTGCGAAACAGTTCGGTGAGAAAGAACTCGGCGACCCGCGCGCAATGGTCCGGGTCGGCGAACCGCTGCTCCTCGACGAAGGTGTAATTGTGCAGCCAGTCGAGGAGCTGGGCGCCGTAGGAGGCGATCACCTGCGTCTGCGGATAGTGGATATGGACGTCGATCAGCCCCGGCATGACGAGCGCGCCCGAATGGTCATCCACGACCGCGTCCGCCGGCGCGAGGTCCAGAATGGCGCGCGCCTCGCCCACGGCCGCGATCCGTCCGCCCTCGACGAGGACCGCGCCGTCGTCGATCCTGCGGAGCGCGTCCGTGCCGGCCGCCGCCGGATCGTCGGCGAAGCTCAGGACGCGCCCGCGGACGACCCGCGTCGCCCGGCTCACGACAGGATCTCCTGAAGGCGCAGCGCCGCGATGCGGTCGATTTCGGCCAGCGCCGTCCGCGTCTCCGCCTCCGCATCGTTGCCCAGCCGGCGCCGGAAGGCCGCGAGAATCTCGGCCTTGTCCTTGCCCTTGACCGCCATGATGAACGGCATGCCGAAGCGGGCGCGGTAGGCCTCGTTGAGATCGGTGAACGCCTTCAGCTCGTCCGGGCTCAGCCGGTCGAGCCCCGCGCTCGCCTGCTCGCCAGTCGATTCCGCGGTCAGGAGTTTCGCCTGCGAGAGGCGTCCGGCGAGATCGGGGTGAGCGAGAATCAGCGCGCGCTTCTGCGCGTCGCTCCCGCCCACGGCCGCTCCCGCCATCGCGCGCGCGAGCCCCTCGGCGGCGGCGGCGTCCGCGCCGAGCCCGGCGTCCCAGGCCGCGGCCGCGACCCAGGGGGAATGCTCGTAGACGCCGCCGAACCGCTCGAGGAACAGCGTCCTCGTCAGCTCCGCCGGCTTCCAGCCGCCGGCGGGCGGGTGTTTCTGAATCCAGCGGCGCGCGATGTCGAGCCGGGTCGGAACCCAGGCCTTGTCGTGGGCGAGCACGTAGTCGAGGAACCGCGCCAGCGCCGCCGCCCGTCCGGGACGGCCGACGAGACGGCAGTGCAGGCCGACCGACAGCATTTTCGGCGCGACGTCGCCTTCGGCGTAGAGGGTGTCGAACGAGTCCTTGAGGTAAGCGTAGAACTGGTCGCCGCAATTGAAGCCCTGCGGCGTGGCGAAGCGCATGTCGTTGGAGTCGAGCGTGTAGGGGACGAGGAGTTGGGGCCCGCGCGGGCCTTCGATCCAGTAGGGCAGATCGTCGGAATAAACGTCGGCGCAATAGACGAAGCCGCCCTCCTCGGCGCCGAGGCGGATGGTGTTGACCGAGGAGCGCCCCTGGTAGAAGCCGAGCGGACGCGCGCCCGCGACCTCGGTGTGGATGCGGATCGCCTCGGCAATGTGCCTGGCTTCGACCTCGGGCGGCGTATCTCGATAGTCGATCCACTTCAGGCCGTGGGTGGCGATCTCCCACTTGGCCTCGTTCATCGCCGCGACCGCCTCCGGGTTGCGCGCCATCGCGGTCGCGACCGCATAGACCGTGACCGGCGCCGAGCGCTCCGTAAACATGCGGTGCAGGCGCCAGAAGCCGGCGCGCGAGCCGTATTCGTAGATCGACTCCATGTTCATGTGCCGCTGGCCCGGCCAGGGCGCGGCGCCGACGATCTCCGACAGAAAAGCCTCCGAGGCGGCGTCGCCGTGGAGGATGTTGTTCTCGCCGCCTTCCTCGTAATTGATGACGAACTGCACCGCGACGCGCGCCCCGTTCGGCCAGTCCGCGAAAGGCGGCGTGCGTCCGTAGCCGACCATGTCCCGCGGATACTCGTCTCTGCTTGTCATGCCGCTCCTCGCGCGCGTCGCGCCCCGTGATCGGCGCAACGCTACGACACGCCGCGGTTTGCTCCAACCCGGCAAATGCTCCAGAAAGGGCGCCGCGCGTTCCCCGCCTCCTCGTAGGGCCTCATGACCGACATCACCCTGAGCTTCGAACCGCCGTTCGCCCGGATCGTCCTCAACCGGCCGGACCGGCGCAACGCCATCTCGCGCGCGATGTGGCGCGCGCTGCCGGCGATCCGGTCCTCGATCGAGGCGCGGACCGACGCGCTCGTCGTGCTGCTCGAAGGCGCCGGCGGCCATTTCAGCGCCGGCGCCGACATTTCCGAATTCGATGAGGTCTACCGTGACGCTGCCGCCACGCGCGACTACGGCGATGCGATCCAGGACGGCCTCAGGGCGCTGAGCGCTATCGACCGGCCGACCGTCGCGGTCATGCAGGGCAATGTCGTCGGCGGCGGCATCGCGCTCGCGATCGCCTGCGACCTCCGCTTCTGCGCCGCCGACGCCTATCTCGCCATTACCCCGGCGAGGCTCGGCCTCGTCTACGGCCACGCCGAGACCCGGCGTCTCGTCGAACTCGTCGGCCCGGCGCGCGCCAAGGACCTTTTGTTCACCGGCCGGCGGATCGAGACGGACGAAGCGCTCGCGATCGGCCTGATCGACCGGCGAATCGAGACGGCGCTGCGCGAAACCGCGCTCGGCTACGCGCGCGGCCTCGCCGATCTCAGCCAGACCTCGATCCGCAGCGCGAAGCGGACGGTTGACGCGATCGCCGGCGGCCTGACGGTGGAGACGCCGGCGTTCCGCGCGCTGGTCGAGCGGGCGGCCCTCGGTCCGGACTTCGCCGAAGGCCGCGCCGCCTTCGGCGAGAAGCGGCCTGCCCGCTTCGCCGCCCGCGACGCCACCTCTCCGGTCGCGGAGAGTTGAGCCCGGGCGCGGGACGGTCGCGATGACGCTGTCCTTTCTGGCGACGCTCGCCGCCGTCGGGTTCGGCTCCGGCTTCGTCGATGCGATCGCCGGCGGCGGCGGACTCGTGACCCTGCCGGCGCTGGCGCTCGCGGGACTGGATCCTGTGGCGGCGGTCGCCACCAACAAGCTCGCCTCGACCTTCGGCTCCGGTTCGGCGACGCTCAGCTTCTGGCGCGCGGGCAAGATCGAGTCGGGGATGGCGCCGTCGGCCCTCGCCGCGCTCGGCGGCGCAGCGCTCGGCGCGCTCGCCCTGCCGTGGGCGCCGAGCGCCTTCCTCGCTCGGGCCCTGCCGGTCGTCCTCGTCGCGGTCGCGCTCTATTTCGCGCTCGCGCCCCGTCTCGGTGAGATCCAGAAGCCTGCACGCCTTTCCGTCCGCGGCTTCGCGGCGACGCTCGCGCCCGCAATCGGCTTCTATGATGGGGTGTTCGGACCCGGGGCCGGCGCGTTCTACATGGCGGCGCTCGTCGTCCTTTGCGGGTTCGGCCTCACCCGGGCGATGGCGGGGGCGAGGTTCGCCAATTTCGGCAGCAACGTCGGGTCCCTCGCGGTCTATGCGCTCTCCGGGCATATCGTGGTCGCGGCGGGCCTCGCGATGGGCGCCGGCGCGTTTCTCGGCGCCCGCGTCGGCGCGAACGCCGCCTTGCGCGCCGGGGCGCGCCTGGTCCGGCCGCTGATCGTCACGATGAGCTGCGCGATGGCCCTCAAGCTCATGACGGCGCCGGGCGGGCTTCTTTCCCTGGCCTGGCGTTTCGCCGGCGGCGGTTGACGCGGTCGGGCGAAAAAGCATATAAGCCCGCGATCAAGGCTGGGCCCTCGCCCGGCCTCATTGTTTTTGCGCGAATGCGCGGCGAGCCGCGCTCCGAGGGAATCGAGTTCATGGCCAATACCAAGTCGGCCCAGAAAGCCGCCCGCCAGACCATCCGCCGCACCGCGGTCAACAAGTCGCGCCGCAGCGAGATGCGTACTTACGTCCGCAAAGTCGAGGAGGCGCTCGCCTCCAAGGACCCGAACGCGGCGGCCGAAGCCCTGCGCGCGGCGGAGCCGAAGCTCGCGCGCGCCGCGCAGAAGGGCATCGTTCACAAGAACGCCGCCTCGCGCAAGATTTCGCGCCTCGCCAAGCGCGTCAAGGCGCTCGCCTAAGCGAGGGTACCGGACCGACCGCTAGGGCCGCGGGTTCGCCGCCCCGTGTTGCGATCGACGGACGCCACGATGACCGCTCAGACGACCGACGCCCCTCCCGATCGGCTCAGCATCGACCCGGCGAGCCCGCACTATGACGGGGTGGCGCTGGCGCGCGGCGTCGGCATCCGGTTTCGTGGGTCGGAGCGCACCGACGTCGAGGAATATTGCGTCAGCGAGAACTGGATACGCGCTCCGGCCGGCAAGACCCGCGACCGCAAGGGCAATCTGCTGCTGGTGAAACTGACCGGTCCGGTCGAGCCCTATTTCGTCGCGCCGGCTGCGCCGACCGCTGCTGACGGAAACTGACAGCGCCGCGGGCTACGGATCGTCCCGTTCACCGGAGTCGATCCCCATGTCCAACGTCAGTTTCATCCTCGTCTATGTCGACGACGTCGCCCGAAGCGCGGCGTTCTACGCTTGGCTCCTCGACCGTCCCGCCGTCGAATCCTCGCCGACATTCGCGATGCTTCCCGCCGCCCCGGGCCTGATGCTGGGCCTGTGGAGACGGGACGGCGTCCAGCCCTCCGCGACCGCCGCAGGGGGCGTCGAGATCGCCTTCACGGCCGAAAGCGACGGCGATGTCGACGCCCTGTGCGCCGCCTGGCGCAGGAAGGGCGCGTCGATCGTGATGGAGCCGACGGCGATGGAGTTCGGCTACACCTTCGTGGCGCTCGACCCGGACGGCCAGCGCCTGCGGGTGTTCGCTCCCGTCGCGGGCGGCTGATCACTTCCCGATCTGCGCCCGGAACTTCGCGACGACGTCGCTGAACTGGTCATAGTTCAGCGACGCCGCCACCAGATAGGGGCCGACCAGATAGACGGGCGTGCCCTGAAGGTGGAGCGCGTTCGCCTGCGTCCCGTTGCGGCGAAGACAATCCATGATCGCGTCGCCATGAGCGTCGAGATCCTTGTCCAACCGGGCGATGTCGACGCCCGCCGACGCGACCGCGGCGCGCATCGCGGCATCCGAAGATCGCCCATGCAGGGCCATCAGAGCCGCGTGCGCGGGCTCGTATTTACCCTGGTAGTTTGCGGCGAGCGCGAGCCGCGCGCCCGTGACCGAGCTTCGCGCGAGGATCGGCCAATCCTTGTAGACAAGGCGGATCTTGCCGTCGCTCGCCACCAGTCGCTGCAGGTCGGGTTCGGCCCGCTTGCAGAACGGGCAGTTGTAGTCGATGAAGGCGACGATCGTTACATCGCCGGTCGGGTCGCCGCCGACTGGCGCGTCCGGATCATCCAGGATCGCATGGATGTCGACCGTGTTCGCCGCCGCCGCGCGTCCGGCCTGCGGCGCGGCGGCCTCGCCGATCAGGACCGACGCCGCGCCCGCCGGGAAGGCCAACAGAAAACGCCTGCGGTCCATGTCATTCTCCTCGACCCTGCGCTCCGCCGGCGACCCTCGGACGAGCTTGCGCGTGGGTCTGACGCATCACGACATCCGAAGCCAATCATTTCTCCGCGAGCGGCAAGCGGGGCCCGTCGGGCGCGCGCCCTTCACAAGCCTTCGAACAACGCCGTCGACAGGTAGCGCTCGGCGAACGACGGGATGACGACCACGATGGTCTTGCCGGCGCTTTCCGGGCGGCGGCCGACATCGATGGCGGCCGCGATCGCCGCGCCGGACGAAATGCCGACCGGCACGCCTTCGATGCGCGCGGTGAGCCGCGCCATGTCGAAGGCGGTCTGGTTCCCGACCGCCACGACCTCGTCGATGATCCCGCGGTCGAGAATCGAGGGCGCGAAGCCCGCGCCGATCCCCTGAATCTTGTGCGGCCCCGGCGCCCCGCCGGACAGCACTGGCGAGTCCTCCGGCTCCACCGCGACGATTCGCACGCCCGGCTTGCGCGCTTTCAGCACCTGCCCCACGCCCGTGATCGTGCCGCCGGTGCCCACGCCGGCGACGAAGATATCCACCTCGCCGTCCGTATCGTTCCAGATTTCCTCGGCGGTGGTGCGTCGATGAATCTCGGGGTTGGCCGGGTTTTCGAACTGCTGCGGAATAAGCGCGCCCGGGGTCGTGGCGACGATCTCGTTTGCCTTGGCGATCGCGCCCTTCATGCCGAGCGCGGCCGGCGTGAGCACGAGTTCGGCGCCGAGCAGCGCCAGCATCTTGCGCCGCTCGATCGACATCGACTCCGGCATCACCAAAATCAGCTTGTAGCCGCGCGCCGCGGCGACGAAGGCGAGCGCGATGCCGGTGTTGCCGGACGTCGGCTCGACGAGAACGCCCTTGCCCGGCGCGAGCTTGCCCTGCGCCTCGAGCGCGTCGATCATCGCCACGCCGATGCGGTCCTTGACGCTTGATATCGGATTGAAGAATTCGAGTTTGGCCAGGAGACGCGCGTCGACGCCTTTTTCCTTGGCGAGACGGTCGAGCGCGACGAGGGGCGTATCGCCGATGGTGTCGGTGATCGAGGCGTAGACCCGCCCCCGGCCCGGCTTGCGTCCGGCGCCTGCATCCATCATCATCACGTGCGTCTCCGTAAACAGACATCGTCCGGGCCGTCGCTTGCGCGGCTCGGTCCGGACGATGCGCCTTTAACCGAGGCTGATCTATATATCGTCGGTTATATCGCCGCTAGATAGCAAAATCGCCCGAGGTCTTCTCGTCGTCGAGCACGTGCGCCTGTTCCGCCGTTTCGCACATGTTCTCGACCGTGATTGCGTCCAGGTTGGCGAGGAACGACTCCCCGGCCTTCTTGACGGTCGGGTCGATGACCCGCTCCAGGAGGAGCGAGTTCGCGCCCAGATCGTCCGGATCCGCCGTGCTCAACGACATCGCAGTGCGGACGATTTCGCCGACCGTGATGCGCCGGCGCTCCCGGGCCAGTTCATAGCCGCCCCGAGGCCCGCGCACGCCCTTGAGAATCTTGGCGTGAACGAGACCCTGGAGCAAGGTCTCCAGGTGTCGGGGAGGCAGTTTGTGACGCGCGGCGAGGGCCTTCGCCGCAACCGGCGCGGACCTCGAGTGCAACGCGACATCGACAACGGCGGCGATGGCGAGGACGCTCCGTCGCGATAGCAGGTTCATATCAATCCTCCTCTGATGAGCGCCCGGTGGAGCCGAATCCATTTGCACCCCTTGCGCTCGCAGTGAGCCGCCCGCCCGCAATGAGAGCGACGCGTTCCACAGGACAAACGACGAGTTGCGCAATGCGCGCGCCCCGCCGAACAACAAAGGGCTTGGTTCCAAAATTGATGAGTATGACGCCGATTTCCCCTCGGTAATCGGCGTCGACCGTTCCCGGACTGTTGAGGACGGTCACACCCTCATGCAGTGCGAGCCCCGAACGCGGTCTGATCTGCCCTTCAAAACCCTTGGGCAGCTCGATTGCCAACCCGGTCGGGATCAACGACCGGGCCCCGGGGGCCAGAACAACCTCCCCGTCGGCCGGCAACGCGGCCAAGAGGTCCATCCCCGCCGCATCTTCACTCTTATACGCCGGCAATTGCAAGCCCTCGCCGTGCGGAAGCTGTGTGTAAACAACTGGAATCACGAGCGCTTCGCCAATTCTACAGCGAGCTTCGCAACGAGCCGGTCGGCGACGGCCGCCTTGCTCATCGACGGCCAGCGCTCGACGCCTTCCGCGCCGATCAGCAGCACCTCGTTTGTTTCGCCGCCGAAAGTCGTGGTTCCGCTCGCGACACTATTGCCGATGATGAAATCACACCCCTTGCGCAGCAATTTGGATTTCGCATTGTCGACTAAGTGATTCGTTTCCGCTGCGAACCCGATCACGACAGCGGGACGTGGCTTGTTCATCTTGGCGACTTCCGCAAGTATATCGGGGTTTTCAACAAGTCGCAGGGTCGGGGCGCCGCCTTCGCCCTTCTTGATCTTCTCGTTA
This sequence comes from Roseiarcus fermentans, assembly GCF_003315135.1. Lineage (GTDB taxonomy): Bacteria > Pseudomonadota > Alphaproteobacteria > Rhizobiales > Beijerinckiaceae > Roseiarcus > Roseiarcus fermentans. Next base: position 44,688 of record NZ_QNRK01000024.1, on the reverse strand, counting down.
TCGACACGTTCGACTCGCCAATCGGCCACCGCAGCCGCCGCTATGAAGGCGTCGGCAGGCAATGCGGCGGCAACCGCAGCTTGCATCTCAAGCGCGGTCTCAACGTGAACGACAGTCGCACCGGGCGGATCGGGCAGCGCGACGGGCCCGGTGACGAGGATAACATTTGCGCCGGCGCCAACAGCCGATTGCGCGATTGCATGGCCCTGGCGACCCGACGACCGGTTGCCGATGAACCGGACCGGATCAATGGGCTCATAAGTCGGACCCGACGTGACAATCACTCGTCGCCCGGCAAGCAAGCTGGGCCTTTCCGGCGAATCAGCCGTCTTCGAGAGCGCCCTCTCGATCGCATCAACGATCGCCGCGGGTTCGGCCATGCGACCGGGGCCGAATTCGCCGCACGCCATCGGACCTTCGTCGGGACCGGCAAATGCGACGCCATCGGCCCCGAGCCGTTCGATGTTCCTCTGGGTTGCCGGATGCAACCACATCCGTACGTTCATCGCCGGCGCGACGAGCACGGGCTTGTCGGTCGCCAGCAGGAGCGTCGTCGCCAGATCGTCCGCAAGCCCTCCCGCCATTCGCGCCAGCAGATTGGCGGTGGCCGGCGCCACCACCACCAGGTCGGCGGAACGGGACAGTTCGATGTGGCCGATCAGCGATTCGTCGGTCAGGTTGAATAACGCGTCCCGAACCGGCTGCCCGCTAAGCGTCGCAGCCGACAGCGGCGTGATGAACTGGCGCGCCGAATCGGTCATCACCACCTGCACCGCGGCGCCGCGGTCTCGAAGGCGCCGAATCAGCTCGAGCGACTTGTAGGCGGCGATCCCGCCTCCGATGACCAGAAGAATGCGCGCTGCCGCTAGGGGAACGGCGGTCATCGGTCTTCAAGGCCGGTCGCGTGGGAACGGACTGTCCGCATCTGATCTGGTCTCGCCGCCGCAAATCTCAGGAAAGGGGACGACGTGGGCGCCCTTCGGCGCGGTCATCGACTCCCGGGCCCCCGAATCGTGTCGCGCCGGAGGGATGCGCCTTAACTCCACTTGATCAGCGCAAATAACAAAATCGTGACGAAAGCGCCAGTAAAAATATAGCCCAGTCTGGCGAGGCCGCGCCCTTCCGGTTCACTTTCCACAGGCGGCGTTTTGGCCCAGGCCTCCAGCCTCGCGGCGATGGCCTCGAGCCGGCGCGGCCCTTCGACGATCAGCGTCGCGAGGGCGGCGGCGCCGCGGCCGGCGTCCTCCACCTTCGCTTTTGGGCCGAGATTGTCCGCGATCCAGGCGCCGACCACCGGTTCCGAAATCGACCACAGGTTCAGTTGCGGATCGAGCTTCCGCGCCACGCCTTCGGCGACCACCATCGTCTTCTGCAGCATGACCAACTCGACCCGTGTCGTCATGTCGAACAGCGCCGTCACCTCGAACAGCAGCGTCAACAGCTTCGCCATGGAGATCTGGTCGGCGGTCCGCGAGTGGATCGGCTCGCCGATCGCCCGGATGGCCTGTGCGAAATCCTCGACGCGGTAGGTGTCCGGCACGTAGCCCGCCTCGAAATGGACCTCGGCGACCCGCCGGTAGTCGCGCCGGATGAAGCCGAACAGGATCTCGGCGAGGAACCGGCGCTCCTTCCGCCCCAGGCGGCCCATGATGCCGAAGTCAACCGCGACGATCCGCCCGGCCGAATCGACGAAAATGTTCCCCTGATGCATGTCGGCGTGGAAGAAGCCGTCGCGCAGCGCATGGCGGAGAAAGGTCTGGATGAGCGTCCGCGCGAGCGCGGGCGGATCGAACCCGAGCGCCGCGAGGCGGTCGGGATCGGCGAGCGGGACGCCCTCGACCCACTCCATCGTCATCACTTCGCGGGTGGTCCGGTCCCAGTCGATCGCCGGCGCGCGGATGTCGGGATCGTCCTTCGCATTGTCGGCGAATTCCGACGCCGCCGCGGCCTCGAGCCGGAAATCCATCTCCATCCGCACCGACCGCGCCAGCGTGTCGACCACCTGGACGAGGCGCAGGCGGCGCGCTTCCGGCGCGATGCGCTCGGCGAGCCGCGCCGCGAAGACCATGTCTTTGATCTCGCTGGCGAAGCGCTTCTCGACGCCATCGCGCAGCACCTTCACCGCCACGTCGCGCCGCCCCTCCGGGCCGTCGACCGAGGCCCGGTGGACCTGGGCGATTGAGGCCGCCGCGACCGGCTCGCCGAATTCGGCGTAGACCGTCTCGATCTTTGCGCCGAAGGCTCTTTCAATGATGGCGATCGCCGCCTCGCGGCTCATCGGCCTCACCCGGTCCTGCAGGCTTTCGAGTTCGAGCGCGACCTTGGGCCCGACGATGTCGGGCCTGGTCGACAGGAACTGGCCCATCTTGACGTAGGAGGGCCCGAGCCGATCGATGGCGCGCGACAGGCCCGCGAGCCCGCGGACGTCGCGCCTGGCCACGAGATTGACGAGCGCAAGCGGCAGGCGCGCGCCGGGAGGCAGGAGCGCCGGGTCGACGTCGACGAACGCCCCTTCGCGGGCGAACACGAACCCCGCGCGCGCGAGCCGCACGCCATGGCCGACCGCGGTGACGAGTCCCATGAATCAGAGCTTCCAGCCCGAGTGGATCGCGACCACGCCGCCGCTGAGCTTCACAGCGTCCACGCGCGAAAAGCCGGCGGCGGCGATCATGTCGGCGAACAGGTCGGCCGAGGGAAACTTGCGGATCGACTCGACGAGATAGCGATAGGGGGCGCCGTCGCCCGCAACCACTTTGCCGATCGCGGGAATGGCGGTGTACGAATAGGCGTCGTAAACCCGGTCGAGAACCGGAAGGTCGACGTGCGAGAACTCGAGGCAGAGGAACCGCCCGCCGCGCCGCAGCACGCGAAACGCCTCCCCGAGCGCCTTCTCGATTCGCGGCACGTTGCGGATGCCGAATGCGATCGTATAGGCGTCGAATTCGCCGTCGCCGAACGGCAGTTCCTCGGCGTTGGCCTCGACGAAGGTCAGGCGTTCGTCGAGCCCGCGCTTGCTCGCACGCTCGGCGCCGACCCTGAGCATGTCCGCGTTGATGTCGGCGACGGTCACCCGCGTACGCGGGCCCCCGGCCCGGGCGATCCGGAAGGCGACGTCGCCGGTCCCGCCGGCGACGTCGAGGTGGGCGAAGGCCCTAGTCGCCGAAGGGTGAACCTTGGCGGCGAAAATGTCCTTCCAGACGCGATGCAGACCGAACGACATCAGGTCGTTCATCACGTCGTAACGGTCGGCGACCTTGTGGAAAACGTCGTCGACCAGGCCCTGCTTCTCGTCAAGGCGCACCTGGCGCTCGCCGAAGTGCGTGTGCTCGGGGCTCGTGGACATTTCGATCTCCGTGGAGGGCGCGCGCCTTCTAGCGCGCCGCGCGGCGCCCGTACACCGTCTCAGTCCATCCGGACGGGAATGCCCGCCTCGGCCATGCGGCTCTTCGCCTCACGGATCGTGTATTCGCCGAAGTGGAAGATCGAGGCGGCGAGCACCGCGCTCGCGTGGCCGACCTTCACGCCGTCCACCAGGTGGTCCAGAGTCCCGACGCCGCCGGAGGCGATCACCGGGATCGGCACGGCGTCGGCGATCGCGCGGGTGAGGTCGAGATCGAAACCGATTTTCGCGCCGTCCCGGTCCATCGAGGTGAGGAGGATCTCGCCCGCGCCGAGCTCGGTCACCTCGCGCGCGAAGGCGACCGCCTCGATGCCGGTCGGCCGCCGGCCGCCGTGGGTGAAGATCTCCCAGCGGGCGGGCTCGCCCACGCCCGAGACGCGCTTCGCGTCGATGGCGACGACCACGCACTGGCTGCCGAATTTCTCCGCTGCGAGGCGGACGAACTGCCGGTCGGCGACCGCGGCCGAATTGATCGACGCCTTGTCGGCGCCGGCCAGCAGCAGGTTGCGGATGTCGTCGGTGGTGCGCACGCCGCCGCCGACGGTCAGCGGCATGAAGCAGACCTCGGCGGTGCGGCGCACGACGTCGAGCAGAATGCCGCGGTCCTCGTGGCTCGCGGTGATGTCGAGGAAGCAGAGCTCGTCCGCCCCGGCCCTGTCGTAGGCGATCGCGCTTTCGACCGGATCGCCCGCGTCGCGCAAATTGACGAAATTGACGCCCTTGACGACACGGCCGTCCTTGACGTCGAGGCAGGGAATGACGCGGGCCTTGAGGGTCATGGCGGCGCTCCTTCGGGGCGGACCGGCGCGCCGCGGCCCCGCAACACCGCCAGCGCCTCGCGCGGATCGAGCCGGCCATCGTAGAGCGCGCGGCCGGCGATGGCGCCGGCGAGCCGCACGCAATCGGGCTCGGTCAGCCGGCGCACGTCCTCGATCGAGGCAAGGCCGCCGGAGGCGATGACGGGAACGGCGAGCGCCTCGGCGAGCGCCACGGTGCTGGCGATGTTCAGGCCCTGAAGCGCCCCGTCGCGCGCGATGTCGGTGTAGATGATCGCCGCGACGCCAGCGTCCTCGAACCGGCGGCCGAGGTCGAGAGCGGAGACATTGGACGTCTTGGCCCAACCCTCGACCGCGACCCAGCCGTCGCGCGCGTCGATCCCGACCGCGATCCGGTCCGGATAGAGCCGGGCGGCCTCGCGGACGAAGTCCGGATCGCGCACCGCGGCGGTGCCGATGATCACCCGCGTCACGCCCGCCTCCAGCCAGCCGCGCACGGTCTTCATGTCGCGCACGCCGCCGCCGAGCTGCATCTTCATGGTGAGGCTGGAGAGGATACGCCTGACTGCATCGGCATTGACCGGATGGCCGGCGAACGCCCCGTCGAGGTCGACGACGTGCAGATATTCGAACCCCTTCGCGGCGAAGGTTCTGGCCTGCGCCTCCGGATCGGCGTTGAAAACCGTCGCCTGCGCCATGTCGCCGCGCAGCAGGCGCACGCACTCGCCGTTCTTGAGATCGATCGCGGGGAACAGGATCACGGGCGCCACTTCAGGAAATTGGCGATCAGGCCGAGGCCGAGCGTCTGGCTCTTCTCGGGATGGAACTGCGTGCCGACGATGTTGTCGCGCGCGACGATCGCCGTCACGGGTCCGCCGTAATCCACGACCGCGAGGACGTCGCTGGCGTGGTCCGCGTAGATCTGGAAGGAATGGACGAAATAGGCGTGCAGGCCGTCCCGTCCGGTGCGAATCCCGTCGAGCACGGGGTGAGGGCGCGTCACGTCGAGCGTGTTCCAGCCCATGTGGGGAATCTTCAGCGTCGGATCCCCCGGCCGGATCGGCGCCACGTCGCCGGGAATCCAGCCGAGGCCCTCGGAGGTCTCGTATTCGAGGCCGCGGGTCGCGAGCAGTTGCGCGCCGACGCAAATGCCGAGAAAGGGTTTTCCCCGCTCGCGCACCGCCTCCGTCAGCGCCTCGACCATGCCAGCGACCGAGTCGAGCCCACGGCGGCAGTCGGCGAAGGCGCCGACGCCCGGCAGCACGACATGCGAGGCCGCGAGCACATCTTCGGGTCGCGACGTGACCTTCACCGCGCGGTCGAGCCCGGCCTCGCGCGCTGCGCGCTCGAAGGCCTTGTGCGCCGAATGCAGGTTTCCCGAGCCGTAATCGATGATCGCGACGGTCATGGCTAGAGCGCGCCCTTGGTCGAGGGCACAACACCCGCCTGCCGCGCGTCGATCGCCACCGCAGCCTTCAGAGCGCGCGCGACGCCCTTGAAGCAGGATTCCGCGATGTGATGGCTGTTGACGCCGTAGAGCGTCTCGACGTGGAGGGTCAGGCCGCCGTGGCCGGCGAAGGCCTGGAAGAATTCGCGCACGAGCTGGGTGTCGAAGCCGCCGATCTTTTCGGTCGGGAACTCGGCGCGGAAGACGAGAAACGGCCGCCCCGACACGTCGACGGCGACGCGGGTCAGCGCCTCGTCCATCGGCAGCAGGCAGTCGGCGTAGCGGGTCAGGCCCCTCTTGTCGCCGAGCGCCCGCGCGAGCGCCTGCCCGAGCGCGATGCCGACGTCCTCGACCGTGTGATGGTCGTCGATGTGGCGGTCGCCCTCGGCGACGATTCGCATGTCGATCAGCGAATGGCGGGCGAGCTGGTCGAGCATGTGGTCGAAGAAGCCGACCCCGGTCGAGATGTCCGAGACGCCGGTCCCGTCGACGTCGACGTCGACCTCGATGCGGGTCTCATTGGTCTTGCGTGCGACTGCGCCCTTGCGCATGGAAATTGCCGTGGCCTCGCGGGATTGGGGCAGCCGTGATAGCAAGCCCGGCGGCGGTTGGCCACCCGCATAAGGACGGATGCGCGACTGATCGACCCGGTGTAGGGCCCGCAGGAGCCTTGCCGTCCGTCGCGCGCGGCGCCAACACTTCGCGCTTATGGGAGGACGCGTATGGCCGACACGCTTGCAGGCAAGACCCTGTTCATCACCGGCGCCTCGCGCGGAATCGGGCTTTCGATCGCGCTCAGGGCCGCCCGCGACGGCGCCAATGTCGCGATCGCCGCCAAGACCGCGGAGCCCAACCCGAAACTGCCGGGCACTATCTTTTCCGCGGCCGAAGAGATCGAGAGGGCGGGGGGCAAGGCGCTGCCGCTGGCGGTCGACGTGCGCGACGAGGCGCAGGTGCGCGCGGCGCTGGAAACAACCGCCGCGACCTTCGGCGGTCTCGACATCGTGGTCAACAACGCCAGCGCCATCTCGCTGACCACCTCCCAGGCGACCGACATGAAGCGCTTCGACCTGATGCACGGGGTCAACGCGCGCGGGACCTTCATGGTGTCGAAGTTCGCCGTCCCCTACCTGGAAAAGTCGGCCAACGCCCATATCCTCATGCTGTCGCCGCCGCTCGACCTTCAGGAAAAGTGGTTCGCGCCGAACACGGCCTACGCCATGGCGAAATACGGCATGAGCCTCGTCGTGCTCGGGCTCGCGGGCGAGCTGCGTCGCAAGCGGATCGCGGTCAACGCGCTCTGGCCGCGCACCACCATCGCGACCGCGGCGATCCGGAACCTGCTCGGCGGCGACGCGGTGATGCGCGCCTCCCGCACCCCCGACATCCTCGCCGACGCGGCGCATATGATCTTTCTGAAGGACGCCGGGAGCTTCACCGGAAACTTCCTGATCGACGACACGTTTCTGTCCGAGAACGGCGTCGCGGACTTCGACCGCTATCGCGTCGACCCGACGGTCGACCTCGCGCCCGACTTCTTCGTCCCCGACGATTCGAAGCCGCCGGCGAGCCTGAAGAAGCTCAGCGGATAACGGTCGACGACCGTGTTCGCCCGAGCCGGTTTCGGGCCTTTTCAACAGTTTGCAGGGACTTTTCCGGGCGAGTGTAACTCCCAACCCGTCATTGCGAGGAGCAAAGCGACGAAGCAATCCATGCGGCCGCTTGCTTCCTGCGGAAGAAATTGCTCGCAAGGAAGGACGGCGGGACGACCAGAGGGCGCGACAGCGGCCCAGCGGCCCTGGATCGCTTCGCTTCGCTCGCGATGACGGCGCTATTCGCTGCCGGCTTGGGAGTTACGGGCGAGTCGCGTCTCCCGTGGGGCGCCCCGCGCGCGGCGAGAGGCCCGCAGGGCGCCGCGGGCGATCCAAGGCCGCCTGCGCGCCCGAAGCGCCGCGCCGCGCACCACCTGAACCGGTTTCCATGTGGTTGCAGCAACGGATCCGGAGCCGTCTGCGCTGTCTGCGGCCGCCGGCGCGAATCGGCGGGGCGTCACGGGCCATGACCGGTCGGCATTGTCGGCTCCGCGCCCATTGTGACGCGCGTCGAGGCGTTCGGAGCCTCGAACCCTGCCGAGGAAACTGGGCGTTTGCCGCGCCGGAGCGCTGAAGCGCGCCCGATGTCGGCCGGTTTTGAGCTTTTTCAATAGGTTGCGCGGGATTTTCCGGGCGGGTGTAACTCCCAAGGTGCGCCGAGGCTTGGAAGTGACAATTGGACGTAACTCCCAAGCCGGCAGCGAACAGCGCCGTCATCGCGAGCGAAGCGAAGCGATCCAGGGTCGCTGGGCCGCTGTTGCGCCCTCTGATCGTCCCGCCGCCCTTCGTTGCGAGCAGAAGACGGAGCGATTTTTTCCGCAGGAGGCAAGCGGCGGCATGGGTTGCTTCGTCGCTTCGCTCCTCGCAATGACGGGGTTGGGAGTTACGGGCGGGTGTAACTGCCAAGGTGGCTGCCCGCGAGGAGCCGGACAGGGCGCGCGCTGGGAGGGGGCGTCCCGCCGCCCGGGTGCGCGAGACGCGCACCCTCCCGTTGAGCGCCGCGATCGCCGCTTGCGCGCCCGGCTTGGGAGATACGGGCGGTGTCGCAGCCGAGCCGCCTCTTCCGACCTCTTCCCGAGCTTGTCGAAGGACGCTCGCGGGGACACCCACGTCTCCGCGCACGGAATCCTTCGACGATGTCGGGATGAGGACGGCGGAATGCTCGCCGATCGTCAAGCCGGCTCGGCTGTCACGCGCGACCCACCCATCGCCGGTGCGTTGGGCGCGGTGCGCGGCCAGCGGCCGCGTCTTCAGCCGGGCGTGGACGACAGGGGCGAGCCCGTGCAGGTTCTGCTTCTGGATGTCAGACAGCCGGGCGCTTTCGTCGCAAGCGATTCACGTCCAATCGAAAGCACCCTAGTCCTTATTTCTTCTTTTCGCAACAAATTGTCCGCCGAGCACTCTGCTTACCCCGCTCCCTCGGCGTCGCATCCGAGCCCAGCGTCGCTGAATCGCCGCGTTCCCCGGATCAGACGGTGGCGCTCCTCGCGATCGCGCCGGAGACGGAGGAGCGAAACGTCTCTCATCCGAAATATGATCCTGCTTCGTTCTATCTTGCGCAATATCTGACCCCGCGCCCGACCGGCGCGGGCCCGGGCCGCAAGAGCGAGGCCCCGCCGATCCTTCTTGTCCGGCGCGCGCGGCGGCGCCATGGACGGGACGAAAAGCATCGAGGAGACGAAAGATGGCCGCCAGCCTGTCCGGAAGAACCCTGTTCATCACGGGCGCTTCGCGCGGCATCGGGCTCGCGATCGGGCTGAGAGCGGCGCGCGACGGGGCCAATGTAGCGATCGCCGCCAAGACCGCCGAACCCCATCCGAAACTGCCCGGAACGATCTACACGGCGGCGGAGGCCGTCGAGCAGGCGGGCGGCCGGGCGCTGCCGCTGGTCGTCGACGTGCGCGACGAGACGAAGGTGCGCGCCGCCCTGGAGACGACCGTCGCGACCTTCGGCGGCCTCGACATCGTGGTCAACAACGCCAGCGCGGCCAACCTCGCCGCCTCCCAGGCGACCGACATGAAGCGCTTCGACCTCATGCATCAGATCAATGCGCGGGGTACGTTTCTGGTGTCGAAATTCGCCGTTCCCTACCTCGAGCAGGGGACGAACCCCCATATCCTGGTTCTGTCGCCGCCGCTGGTCTTCGACGAGAAGCAGGTCGCGCCGATGACCGCCTACGCCATCGCCAAATACGGCATGAGCATCGCGGCCCTCGGCCTCGCGGGCGAGTTGCGCGCGAGCGGGATCGCGGTCAACGCGCTCTGGCCGCGCACCCTGATCGGGACGTCGGTGGTGAAAAACCTGCTCGGCGGCGACCCGGCGATGCGCGCCTCGCGCACCCCCGACATCATGGCCGACGCGGCCTACGCGGTTCTCCTCAAGGATTCCCGGAGCTTCACGGCCAACTTCCTGATCGACGACTCGTTCCTGTTCGACTGCGGCGTCAGGGATTTCGACCGTTACCGGGTCGATCCGACCTCCGATCTCGCCACCGACGTCCTCGTCCCGCACGATCCCCCGCCGCCGGCAAGCCTGAAGAAAGTGGGGCGGTAGGCGGTAGGCGGTAGGCCGGGAGAGTGGACAGTGGGGCGCTATGTCTCCGGCGCCGGAATGAACTCGTCACGGTCGTCGGGCGGCAGGTCGAAGCGGCCAAAACCCCAGTCGGCCTTGCGCCATGCCTCCTTGGCGGCCTCGATCCGCTCGCGGCTCGAGGCGACGAAGTTCCACCACAGATAACGCGGCCCGAGCGTGGCGCCGCCGAGCGCGAGGATGCGCGCGCCTTGCTCGCCGCCCGCGACCGTGATCCGGTCGCCGGGGCGGAACACCATCATTTGCCCCGCCTCGAACGTCTGGCCGGCCACGACGAGCGAGCCCTCGACGATATAGACGCCGCGGTCTTCGTGGTCGTCCGGCAAGGGGATACGGGCGCCGGGACGAAGCGCGACGTCGGCATAGAAGATCTCGGAAAACACCTTCGCCGGCGCGCGCTCGCCATAGGCGCGGCCGAGAATCAGGCGCAAGGCGGCGCCCGCGTCCTCGAGTTCGGGCAGATCATGGCGGGCGTGGTGGGCGAAGCCCGGCGGGTCGTCCTCGTTCGCCTCCGGCAGGGCGACCCAGGTCTGGACGCCGAACAGTTCGTGCGGCGCGGCGCGGACGTCGGCGCTCGTCCGCTCGGAATGGGTGATCCCCTTGCCAGCGACCATCCAGTTGACCGAGCCCGGATGGATGACCTGGTTCGACCCCAGGCTGTCGCGATGCTGGATTTCGCCGCGATAGAGATAGGTGACGGTGGCGAGCCCGATGTGCGGATGCGGGCGCACGTCGATGCCCTGGCCGGTGATGAATTCGGCCGGCCCCATCTGGTCGAAGAACACGAACGGCCCGACCATGCGCCGGCCCGGCGCGGGCAGCGCGCGCCGCACCTCGAAGCCGCCGATGTCGCGGGCGCGCGGCACGATCACGGTTTCGATGGCGTCCGGCCCGGTCGTGTCGGGATAGCCGGGTCGAAGGGCGGGATTCCAGCTCATGACGGCGTTCCCCAAGCGCGAGGCGGGCCGAGGATAGCCGATCTTTTCGCCGAGGGCAGCCAGGATCAATCGGGTGGACCGCTCCCCGGCTGCTGGCCGGGGCGTGCTTCGCAGGCCGAAGGGTCAGCCGAGCCGGTCGAGACAGTCCTCGACCACCGCGTCGACCGCCATGGCCGGCGCATAGCCGGCGTAGTGTGTGGCGAAACCGGCCGCCGCCTGCCGGAACTGCGGCTCCTCGGCCAAGCGGCCGAGCAGCGCCGCCGCGTCGCCGGCGCCTTGCTTCGGGTCGAGCGCCAGCCCGAGGCGCTGAAGCAACAGCCGGTTCGCCAGCGCGGTCTGCTCCAGATGCTCCGGCGCCGCCAGGACCGGGCATCCGGCGGCGAGCGCGGCGGACATCAGGTTCAGGCCCTGGCAGACGACGATCGGACGCTCGGGCAGGATCAGGTCGAGGCGCAACGGGCCCGGCGCGAGCCAGACGTTCGGCGGAATCGTCGCATGGGAGGGGAGGCCTCCGCGCAGGTGCAGCGCCGTCGGGAAGCCGGTCCCGCCGATCCCGCCGAGAAGCGCCGGCAGAGCGGGATGGGCGCCGCTGAGATAGGCGAGGCAGCGCGGCCCGCTCGCCGCCGGCCACCGCGGGGCGCCGCCCTCGGCCTCGGCGTAGACGGGGCCGCAATAGCCGACGCCGCCGCGATCGGGATAGTGGTCGAGCTCGGGAAAGCTGCACAGGCAATTGTCCTCCGGCGGAACCAGCGCCGCCAAATTCGGCAGCGGCGCCCCGCCGAGCGCGCGCAGCGCCGGATTGAGCGCGTCGAGCAGCCGCGCCTCCGAGGCCGCCAGAGTCTCCGGGGCGGGCGGCTGCCAGAAGCGGATGGCCGGCAGCGGCGTCGCGGCGGGCGGGGTGCCCCAGCCCGAACCGACCGAGACCGCCGGCACGCCGGCAATTCGCGCGGCGAGCAGCGCGCCGGGCGAGAACTCGGCGACCACGAGGTCGGCGGCGCTGTCCTGGACCACCCCGAGCCACCCGCCGACCATCCCCGCGGCCGACTCCGCCGTGTCGTAGCCCGCATTGAAGACGATGTCGGCCCAGCTTTCGATCCGCACCGGCCTTGCGATCGTCCGCGCCGCCGGCGCCGCCAGCAGCGGGTGGCGGCGATCACCCAAAAGGGCGCGGCCGGTTTCGACCGACTGGACCGCCAGCGACGCCTCGTGGCCGTCGGCGACGAGCCGATCGGCGAGGGGCAGCATCCGGTGGACGTGCCCATAGCCGCCGCCGAGTTCCCAGGCGATCAGAATCCGGCGGCGGGGGCCTGCGGCGCTCATGCGCGCCGCAGAAGGGACGCAGTCGTCACGGGCGTGCGAGTCAGACGGCCGCCGCGCGGGCGAGCTTGCGGGACTTGCGCAGGCCGAGCGTGCCGACGCCGGCGAAGCCGAGCGCCATCAGCGCCCAGGTGGCCGGCTCCGGCGCCGCAGGAGCCGACGGAGTCGTGTCGACCAGGCTGACGTCGTCGATGTAGCCGTAGGAGGTATCGGAAACCGAGAAACTGATCACCGAGGTGGCGCCGGTCGCCGTGACAGACCACGAGAATTTGTCCCAGCTGGGATTGCTCTGCCCTTGATCGATCGTGCCGACCGCAACGCCGTTCCACTCGACGGTGCCCGTGTTACCCCAAATCCAGTATGTCGCCCACGCCGTCAGATCGTAGGTGTCGCCGGCAGTCGTGGCGACCGTCTGGCTCAAGCTGTCGGGAAAACCGTCGCCGCTCCCCACGCCAGCGCTATTGGCGCCGCTGTTCACTTGATTAGAGGATTGATACAGGCCGGACCAGCTGTCCGTGGTTTCGAAACTGCAATTCTGGACCAGATTGCCCGCGACCGCGCCGCACACGGTCGAGTCCGCCCGAGCCCCGCTCGCGGCCATGATCGCCAGCCCCGAGGCCCCTGCCAGCAACGTCCGATTTATCCATCCGTTTCTCATGGTATACGCTCGTTGATCAGTCAAAGACGCGATTTCTTGGCATATGTTTATGTCGTAATCAATGCGCGGCGGCGCGGCTTTTCCAGCCGCTTTGCAGGAGACCGCTCGCGGGGCGTCGACGGTCGCCGGCGGAGCCGCGCGCCGCTCTCCGCATCTGCAAGATGGCGAGCCGCCCCTCAGTTCATCCCCAGCGCCGAGAGATAGAGGTCGAGAATCGTCTCCTCCTCGATCCGCTTGTCGCGGTCCTGCTTCCGGATCGACACGATCTTGCGCATGATCCGGACGTCGAAGCCGTTGCCCTTGGCTTCGCCGTAGACGTCCTTGATGTCGTCGGCGAGCGCCTTCTTCTCTTCCTCGAGCCGCTCGATGCGCTCGATGAAGGCGCGCAGGTGGCCGGCGTTGACCTCCGCGGTCCCGGTCGCGATCTCGTCCTTGTTCGCCGGCTCGGCCATGATCGATTCTCTACCGCCCAAGTGGATGCGGCGGCGACGTGGCGCCAAAGGCCCGCCTCCGTCAAGGCCGCGCGGACAGGCCTGTGGAGGAAGCGCGGCGCGGTGGCGTTGTCCTGGGCGCGGCGGCGGCCCGCCGCCGGCCGGCGAGACGCCGACCCTCCCGGTCAGCCGCGCCTGACCCGGCTGCCGAGGTCCCTGGGCGCCCGCGCGTCGGGATTGGCGAGAATGGGCGCGAGCAACCGCGCGAGGCGGCCGGCCCAGGCCTCGGCGCCGGCCAGGTCCCCGATCAGGTCCTGGCGCACCTCGATCAGCGCGTTGGCGAGCCCACGGGCGGTCGCGACCGCGTCGATCGTGTCGCCTGCGAGCGCCCCGTCATAGGGCTCGTTGTCGCCAACCTCGCAATCGGCAAGATCGTGCTCGCCGCGCAGCGCCGCAAACAGCGGCGCAAAAATCCGATCGTCGCGATCCCACAGCACCCCGACCTGCCACGGCCGCGCCGCACCGCGCCACACCGGCGTGAAGGAATGAATGGCGATCAGCGCCGGCGGCTCGCCGGTCGCGATCATCGCCTCGACCGTCGCGGCGACGGTCTCGCGATAAGGCGCCCAGCAACGTTCGCGCCTCAGCGCGATCTCGGCGGCGTCCGCGTGCGCGTTGCCCGGAACGATCGCCCCGTCGGAAAAGCGCATCACCAGCGTCGGGTCGTCGCAGCCTCGATTGGGGTCGATCAGCAGGCGCGAGAAGGTCGAGAGCACGGCGGGCGCGCCGAGGCGCCGGGCGAGCGCCCGCGTCAGCGCCGCCGCGCCGATGTCGTAGGCGATGTGCCGCTCGAGCGCCGCCGCCGGCAGGCCGAGCGTGCCGTATTCCGGCGGCAGGGCGTTGGAGGCGTGGTCGCAGACGAGCAGCGCGCCGGCGTCGAGCGGACCGGCGATCGTCTCGACCGGGGAAAAGGCGGTCGCATCCGATTCGGGAAAGAGGTTCGGCGTTCGGTCCATCGCGCGGTCTTGCCGTAGGGTTGGGGCGAGACTAAGGACGAAAGCCCGAAACGGGTGTTTTGTCTATTCGCCCGCTGACGGATTTCCCCTTGCCCCTGCTGCCGAACGCCGCCGCGCGCGGCGCCCTCGCCCCCTTCGCCGCGCTCGTCGCCGGCGCGGTCGCGATGGGCGTTTCGCCGATCTTCGTCCGGCTCGCCGACGTCGGCCCGTTCGCCAGCGCCTTCTGGCGCGTCACGCTGGCGCTGCCGCTGCTCTGGGCCTGGACGCGGATCGCCGACGGCCCGGCGCCCAGCGGCTCACGCTTCGCCCGGCCCGCGATCCTGTCCGGCCTCGCCTTCGCCGGCGACCTGTTCTTCTGGCATCTGGCGATCGTCCACACGAGCGTGGCCAACGCCACCTTCTTCGCCACTTGCGCGCCGATCTGGGTGGTGCTGTTCGGCTGGCTGCTGCTGCGCGAGCGGGTGAAGGCGAACGTGCTCGCCGGCCTGGCTTTGTGCCTCGCGGGCGGGGCGGCGCTGCTCGCCCGGAGTTTTCAGCTCCAGCCCGCCGGCGCGATCGGCGACCTCTACGGGATCGCCACCGGCGTCTTCTTCGGCCTCTATTTTCTCGCCGTGCAGGCCGCGCGCAAGACGACCTCGGCGGCGCGGCTGACGTTCGAAGCCACCGTGGTGACGGCGGCGATCCTGTTCGTCGTGGCGCTCGTCGCCGAGCCGGTCCTGCTGCCGCACACGCTCCGCGGCCTGGCGGCGCTGCTCGCCATGGCCTGGATCAGCCACACCGGCGGGCAGGGGCTGCTGGCGATCGCGCTCGGCCGCCTGCCGGCCGCCTTCTCCTCGCTGGTCATCTTTCTCGAGGCGATCGCGGCGGCGGGCTTCGGCTGGCTGATCCTGGCCGAGCCGGTCAGCGCCGTGCAGGCGCTCGGCGGCCTCATGATCCTTGCGGGGATCTATGTCGCGCGGCCGCGGTAGCCGAGCGGACGGCCGTCTCCCTGCCGCTTCCCCGTTCCCCCGGCCGGCCGCCCGTGCTAACGAGCGGCGCATGAGCGAACGCATCGAACGCCGCTTTCAGCGGCTGGCCGCCGAGCGCAGGCCCGGACTGGTCACCTTCGTCATGGCCGGGGATCCCGACGCGGAGACGTCGCTGGCCATCCTGAAGGCGCTTCCCGACGCCGGCGCCGACGTGATCGAGGTCGGCATGCCGTTCACCGACCCGATGGCCGACGGGCCGGCGATCCAGGCGGCGGGCCTGCGAGCGCTGAGGGCCGGGCAGACGCTGCGGGCCACGCTGAAAATGGTCGCGGCCTTCCGCACGGACAATGCCGACACGCCGATCATCCTGATGGGCTATTTCAATCCGATTTATTCCTACGGCGTCGAGCCGTTCCTGCGCGACGCGAAGGCCGCCGGCGTGGACGGGCTGATCGTGGTCGACCTGCCGCCGGAAGAGGACGACGAACTGTGCCTGCCGGCGATGCGCGCGGGCCTCGCCTTCATCCGGCTCGCGACGCCCACGACCGACGACGCCCGCCTCCCCGCCGTGCTCCAGAACACCTCGGGCTTCGTCTACTACGTGTCGATCGCGGGGGTGACCGGCTCGGCGACGCCGGACCCGGCGCTCGTGCGCCAGGCGGTCGCCCGGATCAAGCGGCGCACGCCGCTGCCGGTGGCGGTCGGCTTCGGGGTCAGGGACGCGGCCAGCGCCGCCGCGATCGCCTCGGCCGCCGACGCGGTCGTCGTCGGTTCGGCGATCGTCGAGGCGGTCCGGACCTCGCTCGACGACGGCAGGGCGAGCCCGGCCACGGTCGGCGCGGTCAGCCGGCTCGTCGAGACGCTTGCGCGCGCGGCGTCGACCGCCCGGCCGGCCGCGTGATCCGCCTGGAGACGCCTGCACCGATGAACTGGATCGCCAACGTCGTCCCGCCAAAAATCCGGTCTCTGTTGCGCCGCGAGACGCCGGACAATCTCTGGGTCAAGTGCCCCGAGAGCGGGCAACTCGTCTTCCACAAGGATCTGGAAGCCAATCTCATGGTGGTGCCGGGCTCCGGCTACCACATGCCGATCGGCGCCAAGGCGCGACTAGCCGCGCTCATGGACGAGGGGCTCTACGAGGAGCTTCCCGCTCCGGAAGTCCCGGCGGACCCGCTGAAGTTCCGCGACGTCAAACGCTACGTCGACCGCCTGAAGGAGAACCGCCTCAAGACCGGCGCCTACGACGCGGTGACGCTCGCCCACGGCCAGCTCGAGGGTCAGGCCGTCACGGTCGCGGTGCAGGACTTCGCCTTCCAGGGCGGCAGTCTCGGCATGGCGGCGGGCGAGGCGATCATCGCCGGCATGACCGCCGCGATCGAACGCCGCACGCCGTTCATCATCTTCACCGCCTCCGGCGGCGCGCGGATGCAGGAGGGCATGTTCGCGCTCATGCAGATGCCGCGCACGACCGTCGCCGTGCGCCGCTTGCGCGCCGCGCGCCTGCCCTACATCGTCGTCTTCACCAACCCCACCACCGGCGGCGTCACCGCCTCCTACGCCATGCTCGGCGACATCCACCTCGCCGAGCCCGGCGCGGTGATCGGCTTCGCCGGCGCGCGGGTGATCGAGCAGACGATCCGCGAGCGGCTGCCCGAGGGGTTCCAGCGCGCCGAGTATCTCAAGGTTCACGGCATGGTCGACATGGTCGTGCCGCGACCGCAGCAGCGGGCGACGCTGGCGC
Source organism: Roseiarcus fermentans (assembly GCF_003315135.1). Classification (GTDB taxonomy): domain Bacteria; phylum Pseudomonadota; class Alphaproteobacteria; order Rhizobiales; family Beijerinckiaceae; genus Roseiarcus; species Roseiarcus fermentans. The sequence goes on along the minus strand of NZ_QNRK01000024.1, from coordinate 27,814 downwards.
GGCTGTGCCGGCTGCTCATGCGCGAGCCGAGACCGGCGCCGGAGCCGGCCCCCGAGCAGGCCGCGGCCGCATAAGGTTTCTCGCGCGACGCCGGGGAGGCGCCGATGCTGTTCGCCGCAGCCAGTCTGATCGGATGCCCCGTCGCGGCGAGCGACGGCCGCATCGGGGCCGTCGAGGACTTCCTGCTCGACGACCGGCGCTGGACGGTGCGCTGGCTCGTGGTCGACACCGGCGACTGGCTGCCGGGCCGCAAGGTCCTGATCCACCCCTCCGCCGTCGCGCCGATCCGTCTGCCGCCGCGGCCGGCGTTTCCGATGCTCGCCGTCGGCGAGCAGATGGCGCTGCCGGTCAACCTGACAAGGGCGCAGGTCGAGGCCAGCCCCGAGGCGGCCGCGGACGAGCCGGTCACCGAGGACATGGAGCAGCGCCTGTTCGATCATTACGGATGGGACCCGTTCTTCAGCGCGCCGCAGCTCGGGGGCGAGCCGGCCATCCTGCGGCCGGCGGCCCGCGCCATTCCCGCCGAAGGCCCGGCGGGCGGCGGCCCGCGGCTGGGCTCGGCCGCGGCCCTCAAGGGATTCTCGGTCCACGCGGCGGACGGCGACGCCGGGTCGGTCGACAACGTGTTTCTCGACGACGTCCGCTGGACCGTCGGCCATCTCGTCGTCGCGACGCGCGGCTGGCTGCGCGGCCGGCTCGTCCGGGTTCCAATCACGGCGGTCGCGAGCGTCGACTGGACGGCCCGCAGCGTGACCCTCGACGTCGCCCGCGAGCGCGTCGAGTCGGCGCCCGTCTGGGACCCGACCAGGGTCATGGCCGACGACCTCGTGGAGGCGCGCCTGCGGGAACACTTCGGGCCGCCGGAACGGGGGGCTTAGGCGGGCGACAGGTCTCGGCCCCGACGACCGAACTCTTGGGGGTCGACGCCGCCGTTGGCCGCGGACTCGTCCTCGGCAAAAGCCTCGGCCTTCTCGAGATCGAGCGCGGCAAGGGCGAGACAGGGGTCGGTTTCGGCTCCGGAATCGAGGGATTCCAGGAGCTTGCGGCGCGTTTCGGTTCCGCGCGCGCCGCCGTCCAACCCCTGATAGCGATCGAGTTCGCGCACGATTTTGACCACCCGGTCGACCGCCGGAAGGTTTTCGGCCGACATCGCGCCGAAGCTGACGAGCAGCGCCTCGTTGAGACGGTTCATCTGCGTCGCGACGAATTCGCCGGTCGCCTCGGGCGCGCGCCGGGCGAACAGGGTGCGGACATATTTGCGCATGCCCCGCTCGGAGATCCCCTCGCGCCGCGCGATCTCGGCCATCGCCACGCCGCCCCTGAGCCCCTCGACCACCCGCCGCTCCCGCGCGGATTTTTCTGGCTCGGACCGGACCGCGCGCGCCGCGGGCGCGCGGGCGACGCGGATGTCGGGAACGGAGAGGGGGTCGGACACGCGCGCGCCTCGATTTCGGGTACTGAGAACAAATGTGGAACGGATTTGGGCGGCTGTCAAGGAATTGTTCGAATCGCGCCGCGTGCAGGAGAGTCGAACGACCCGTCTCGGTTCAGACACGACCTTGGCGCGGGCGCGCACGCGAGAGATGTTGACCGGGTTCGGACGGGTTTTGAGACGGGCAGCTCGGCCGAAGGCCGCGGCTCGCCATTGATTGCTTGAAGGCGATTTTGCGCGGAAGGACTTTGAACGCAAGGACGGTCTGCTTAGCCCGTCGAAAGACGGGCGTCCTTCCGAACGCCCTATGCGCGCATCCTTGACTTCAAAGTCCTTTCGCGCCCCGCTCCGCCAAGCAAACAATGACGAGATCTATCTAAAGCGCCTGCCCCTTTGTCGGTTCGGTCTTGGCTGGCCCTTCGGACGGTCTGGCGGCCGACGCGCGGGCGTTCAGGACCAGCGCCAAGAGGTTCGGGCGCATCTCCTTCATGAGCCCGTCCAGCCAATCGACGGACTTGGCGATTCCGTGGCGCTCTAACGCGCTTTCGAGGGCAACCTCTTCCTTGGGACATTCGCCCTTTGCCGCGTCCACGACCGTTTGCGCCGGCTCGTTCGAGATTGCCGCGAGCGCTACAGTCGCCGCGTCCACGCAATCGAGGAACTTCTTGATTTCGGGGTCCGGCAAGGTGGGAGAGGGCGAGGGCTGCGGGGCCTGGATTGGCGGCGGCGGCGCACTCTGCGGAGGCGACGAGGCAACTTCGCCGTAATCCAGGCGCCCCCCGTCGCAAAGCGACGTGACTTGCGCGACAGTCCTTCCGCCTTGGAGATTGTCGTGGACGGTCTCAAGATAAAAAAGCCGGCCCTGGTTGCGCTGGAATGAGCCCATGATCCCGACGTTCGGATTGTTGCGCAATCGACCGACCCAGTAGCGGAAATTGCCTTCCTGTCCGTTCATGTTCTGGTATTGGGCGGCCCGGTCAATGACGGCGCCATTGGCGGCCCTGTAGACGACGGAGGCGAACGCCCCATTCGGCTTTAACCGGATTTCGACGGACACGAGTCGATCGGGCGCGGTTACGCGAGGTTCGTCCGGCACACAGTCGTAGACGGTGTCGGCGGCCTGCGATGGCTTCGGCGCCGCAAGAGCCATTACGGCGAGCCCAACCAACAAGATGGTCCGCAACATGGCCCACCCCCAGTTTCGGGAGGAAAGCTAGGCCAATTAGTCCGCACCGTCTATGGCGAACAGTGTCGCACGCCCATCCGGTTCTTGTTTCGTTAGCGAGGCATGGCGTGAAGGATGACAATTAGGGGTTTCGTAAGCTGTCGCCGCAATCCCCGAGCGTCAGGGGTTTCGTCGAGCGCAATGTGGTGGTCAGCGCCACCGTTGTGAGCGACGGGATTCCGGACTATCGCAAGCTGGCCGAACATCGCGCGCATGTCGGCAAGGTGGTCGGCAAGACGGCGGCGCACGCCCTACTGCCCTGGATCCACCGGGCAGTCTCCAACCTGAAGCGCTGGTTCATCGGCACGCTGCACGGCGTCCGGAAACAGCACTTGCGGCGCTACCTAGACGAGTTCACATTCCGATGGAACCGCAGGCGGCGCACTGCCTCGGCCTGCGACAGGCTGCTCGGCTTGGCGACACGATTGGGGCACGCTTCATACACTGATTTCGTCGAGCAGCGGGCGTAGTGTAGCCCACACAGAGCCGGGGAGATGCCTGAATTGGGCGTGGGCTACCAAGCATCGGCGCTGCACCTCATTTCGTATCTCGTCGTCGACGCGAAGGCTCCATATACGACTGAGCCGCCGCCAGGATGGAAGTTACCCCCCATTCCGGGCGCAAGATATATGACGGAACCCGCCAGATTTCGGTCTCCGGCAACGGAAGACATCATCGCTTGGCGTGACAAGCTTGCGACAAAATACGCGCCCCAACTCGGCGAACTCCTCTCCTGGGACGAGCCCAGGGATTTCTATAAGTCGGAAGACGCCGCGGTGAGCGGAGACCTTCTCCTTCGCTATGTTGCCGCAGTGGCCCAACAAGGCGCCGACGAGCTTGCCAAGCTTGTCGGTCGCCAGAAACCGGCGCAAGAGGAACTCCGCCGCGCGCTCGACGGCGCGATTCAGCGAGGCTTCACGGGCCGGTTTCCACAAATATTGCTCGGGGCACAAATTTGGCTGCCGTTCCAACGCAACTTGATTATCGAGGAGCCGGATTGGCAGGGAAAGACTAACCGGTTCGGATCAGCCTATCGACTTGAAGACGAGGTGCGCGAGCTGAGAGCCGCAATCAAGAAAGCCGACCCGCAATCGGTCCAGTGGACGTCGGAGCGGGAGGTTCCGGAGCAGATACTCGGCGCAGCATGGCAGGCCAGCGGGACAATTGCCCGGATCTGCGCCGTGGCCACAGCCCAGCATTCTCCATTGTGGACGACAGGCTAAGAGACCCGCGAGCGATGGCTTTTCGGTCCGGATACAATATCTGGGCTTACCGGAACCAGCGTTTTTTTCCGACATTTACAAGCCCGCGCAGGGCAATAACTTCATAAGAATCTTACCTTTTCAAAGGAATCACGCTCGATACCCAGTATAGAGGCTAACTCCTTCACAAGAGGAGGCTCCTCCAGCGCTCTCGAAACTTACCCGCGCTGGGGTAACACCAAAGCCACCGTCATCGCGAGGAGCGACCCCCGGACTTGGTCGCCGCGCTTCAACGTCGGCGCAGGCGGCCCCTGGATCGCCGCGTCGCCCTTCGGGCTCCTCGCGAGGACGGCGGGAAGCGTCATCGCCCCAGCCTCGGCGTCGACGACCGACTTCGGTCGACGAGAGCGGAGGAAAGCGCGAGGTAGCGGGCGTGCAAGCCGAAGCGCTTGGGGCGCAGTTCGACCCAGCGGCCATTTTGGCTTGTCCCAGCAGCCCGTATGCGGATATATCCACAGCCTCATAGAGCGGATCGCGTCAGGCTAGCCGCCCGACGGAAATCCGAGAGTCCGTCCGGCTGACGATTGACAGATATAGCTTAGGAGCTATATGGATAAGAGGTGGAAGGTCGCGTTCGTCGACGCGTTCGAACCAGAGTTCGAGGCGCTGCCGGAAGCGGTGCAGGACGAATTGCTGGCGTCCGCCAAGCTCTTGGCTGCGTTCGGTCCGCAATTGGGCAGGCCGCACGCTGACACGCTCGATGACTCGGTGTTTGCGAACATGAAGGAGCTGCGCTTCGACGCCGATGGCGGCGTTTGGCGCGTGGCCTTCGCGTTCGATCCCGAGCGGCAGGGTGTCTTGCTGGTCGCGGGCGACAAGCCAAGGTAGTCCCCTTCCGCCGTCATCGCGAGGAGCCCGAAGGGCGACGCGGCGATCCAGGAGCCGTCTGCGCGGACGGCGAGGAACGACTGCGCCCGCCAATCCGCTGGAGCATTGGCCCGGCCCCCTGGATCGCCGCGTCGCTTCGCTCCTCGCGATGACGGAGAGCCCTGTCGTCCGCCCAGCTTGGCAGACACGGCGGAAGCGAAAAGCGGTTTTACAGGTCGCTCATCGCCAAGGCGGACAAGCGCTACGAGACCCACCTCGATCGACTTGGAGCCGCGAAGAGGAAGAAGACGTGATGAGCAGATCCCTGGATGACGTTCTCGCCTCGCTTCCCGAGGAGCGCCGCCAGCGTGTGGAGGCGCGTGCGCAAGAATTGATGGACGAGGTCGAGAGCCTCGGTAAATTGCGCCGTGTCGCTGGCAAGGCCCAGGTCGATATTGCCTCGGCTCTCAAGGTCAAGCAGCCCTCGGTGTCAAAAATCGAGAAGCAGACCGACATGTATCTGTCCACTCTCAGAAGCTACATCGAGGCCGTCGGCGGGCAGCTTGAACTGGTCGTACGATTGCCGTCCCACGCGCCCTTGCGCCTTCAGCGCCTCGGCGACCTCGCCTTGGACGGCGCCGCCTCGCGAACCCGCAAGATCACTGCCAAACGTCGAGCGAAGCCGAAGGCGCCCCCAGGCTGAGAGACCGATACAGATACACATGAGGAGGGATTTCGCGGAGCGGTCTGTAGCATGACAGCGTATCGGCCACGGGGCCTAGGCGGTTACGCGTTGCCCGGAGGGGAAGGTCGCGCGTAAGCGAGTGGTGATTGCGGGCCTGTCACCGTAACACCCGCTCTCACTATCGGCGCCGAATATGAAATGTGATCCCATCGAAGGGCGGGAACGCTAGGCCTTGTCTGGCGAGATTTTCTTGAGCCTCTCTTTCAAGCGCCTCGCGAATAGGCTGCGGCGGCGGTCCGGCGAGCGTCTCGGCCTGAGAAAGTTCGTAGGTCTGGAGCAGTTCCCCGAGCCGTTTGCAATCGACAAGGTATGTAATCAGATCGCTCATGCTGGTCTCGGACTTTGAACCACGCGTACGCTGCGTTACCCTCAATCGCGCGAGGATTCTATGTCCGGCGGGTAGGATTCGGTTCACAACAACGCGCGCGCTCCTTCGGCAAAGCACAGTCCGCCGCATCGGCAGCCCGATTGGGCTTTGACCCTAACGCGGCCTCCGTCTCACCCCGCCCCGACCAGCTCCCCCGCCAGCGCGCGGTCGATCAGCGCCCGCGTCTCCGCCAGCCCGTAAAGCGCGATGAACGACCCTAGCCGCGGGCCGCGCTCCTCGCCGAGCAGGACGGCGTAGACCATGTTGAAGAAATCGTTGGAGACGCCGGGGCGCTCGGGCGTCGCGCCCTTGGCCTTCAAATCCTGGTAGCGCGGGATCGGCCGGGCGATGTCGTAGAGGGCGTGCTGGACGGTCTCGGCGCTGGCGCTGGCGGGCAGCTCGCCAAGCTTCGCCGACACGGCGGCCAGCGCCTCGCGCTCGACCGCGTCGGCGAGCCGGTAGCGCTTCTTCGGCGCCACGAAGTCGCGGAAATAGGCGACCGCGTAGCGGACCAGGCTGTCGAGCCGCGGATGGTTTTCGGGCGAGGCGTCGGGGGCGTAGCGGCGCAGGAAACCCCACAGCACCGCCGGGTTGTCGCTGTTGGCGACCGCGGCGAGATTGAGCAGCATCGCGAACGAGACCGAGGTCCGCCCGTCGCCGTGCTCGAGCGCTTCCGGCTGCGGCGGTTCGCCGGAATGGATGTGCCAGACCGGGTTGCCGAGACGCTCCTTCCACGGCTGGTCGGGGTAGGCCTCGAGGAAGCCGAGATAGTCGTCGACGGTGCGCGGGATGACGTCGAAATAGAGCCGCTTGGCCGCCGACGGCTTCTGGAACATGAACTGCGACAGGCTCTCGGGGCTGGCGTAGGTCAGCCATTCCTCGATCGTCAGGCCGTTGCCCCGAGACTTGGAGATCTTCTGGCCGTTCTCGTCGAGGAACAGCTCGTAGTTGAAGCCGGCCGGCGGCTCGCCGCCGAGCGCGCGGGCGATTCGCGACGAGAGTTTTACCGAATCGATCAGATCCTTGCCGGCCATTTCATAGTCGACGCCGAGCGCGCACCAGCGCATCGCCCAGTCCGGCTTCCACTGCAGCTTGCAGCGCCCGCCGGTCACCGGCGTCTCGTAGGTTTCCCCGCTGTCGGGATCGCGCCACGCGATCGTGCCCGCCTTCGCGTCGTGCGCGAGCACGGGCGCCTGCATGACGACGCCGGTCACCGGGTGGATGGGCAGGAACGGCGAGTAGGTCGCCGCCCGCTCCTCGCGCAGCGAGGGCAGCATGATCGCCTGGATTTCGTCGAACCGCTCCAGAGCCCGCAACAGCGCCGCGTCGAACCGCCCGGAGGTGTAGGCTTCGGTCGACGACATGAACTCGTAGTCGAAGCCGAACCGGTCGAGGAAGCGGCGCAGCATGGCGTTGTTGTGGGCGGCGAAGCTCGGATATTCGCCGAACGGGTCCGGCACGCGGGTCAGCGGCTTGCCGAGGTGCTGCGACACCAGCTCGCGATTGGGGATGTTGTCCGGCGTCTTGCGCAGGCCGTCCATGTCGTCGGAAAACGCGATCAGACGGGTCTTGACCGTGTCGCCGGTCAGCACGCGAAACGCGTGCCGGACCATGGTGGTGCGCGCCACTTCCCCGAACGTCCCGATATGCGGCAGCCCGGACGGGCCGTAGCCGGTCTCGAACACGACCTCGTCCTTGTTCGCCGTCGCGAGCCGCGCGATCAGCTTGCGCGCCTCCTCGAAGGGCCAGGCCTTGGAGACGCCGGCGGCCTCGCTGAGGGACTGTGAAGACATCGATTCCGTTCCGCTCCGGACGCCGGCGTCGTTTCTCGCGGGCGTCGAAAGCCGCGCACACTAGAAGGCCCGGACGACGTGTCAACCGACCGCCGGCTCGCGCTCGGGCCGGGCGCGTCGCAGGAGGGGAACCGGCGCAGCGTTCGACCGGGCGCGGCCGTGCGCGGTCTTCGCCCAGAAATGGGGCCGGAGCGCCAGATCGACGATCGCCGTCCAGATCGACGATCGCCGTCCAGGCGGCCGCCGAAACGAGGACGTAATAGAGCGGAAGCGTCGCGAACGCGGCGACGCCGACTCTCAGGCGCCGCTGCCCCGCGGCGACCGCCGCCGGAACCACGATCGACCACACCCCGGCGGCCGCCAGCAGATAAACGAACAGGTCCTCGGCCTCGCGCCAGCGCGAGACCTCGGCGTCGCCGGGCCCGAAGGCGCGCCACAGCGTGGCGACCGCGAAGGCCGGCCACGCCAGGGCGCTCGCCACCGTGCCGAAAATCAGGATCGCCGCCGCGAAGGCCTTGAGCGCGCCGAGGTCGCGGACGAAACGGACTATATCGCGCGAATGGACGATGCAGGTCTGCATCCAACCCTTCTGCCAGCGCACGCGCTGCGCGAACCAGTTGCCGAACTCGCACGGCGCTTCCTCGGACGTCTCGGAGTCGAGCGTTCCGACCCGGTAGCCGTAGCGGGCCAGCCGCACGCCGAGATCGGCGTCCTCTGCGACGTTCCATTCGTCCCATCCGCCGACGTCGGCGAGCGCGGACACCCGGAAATGATTGGAGGTCCCTCCGAGCGCGATCGGCAGGCGCAGGGCGCACAGCCCCGGATTGATGAGATCGAACAGCACCGCGTATTCCAGCGCGAACAGACGGGAGAGCCAGGAATCGTCGGCGTTGCGCACGGTCAGGCGCGCCTGGAGGCAATCGACGTCGCGGTCGGCGGCGAACTGCGACGCCGCGAGCCGAAGTTGCCCCGGCGCCGGGATGTCTTCCGCGTCGTAGACGACCAGATAGGCCCCGCGCGCCTCCATGAGCGCCAGATTGAGGGCGCGAGGCTTGGTCGACGGCCGTCCGGGCGGAGCGACGACGACCTCGATGTGAGCGGGCAGGTCGAGCGCGACGAGGCGAGACAGGGTCTCGCGGTCGCGCCGCTCGACCACGAGCTTGATGTCCAGTTTACTCTTGGGATAATCGAACGCGTTCAGCGCGCCGACGAGCTGCGAAACGACCTCCTCCTCGCGATAGGCCGCGACGATGACGGTATAGACCGGCAATTCCTCGTCGGTGAGACGGCGCGGCCGCCGCTCCTCGGGGTTCGCCACCGCCGCCAGCGACCTGAACCCGATCGACGACAGGAACAGGATCCACAGCATGGCGGAGGCGACCGCCGACAGGGCCCCGGCGCTCGCGGCCGCGAGCGCCGCCCCGAGCGCGGCGACGAGCCCGACCGCGGCGACCTGCCCGCGCGCCAGTCCGGTCCTGGCGGAGAGCGCGACGGGGAGGCGCGCGAGCGCCCGGTCGAGGATGTCGCCGGCGCGTTGCGCGCGAACGAGCGCGTTGAACCGCTTCGGCGACGTGACCGCGAAGCTCTCGGGACGCAGGCGCCCCGACAGCGTCATGTCGATCAGCCGGGGAACCACCGCCGCGCGCGGCGCGATCACCGCCCGGGCGCCGCCGTGAGGCGCGGCGAGCGGGGCGACCCCGCAGCACAAGGCCTTGGCGGCCTCGAAGTCCTCGGCGAAACGGGGCGAGCCGAGATAATAGGCGCAGCCGAGCCGGCGCGACAGCGCGCGGTAGTAGCTTTCCTCGTCGATTGCGCCCGAGGCGAGAACGGCGTCGAGCGGACTGACGTCGGCGGGCGCGCGCGCGACTGCGGCCATGAGCGCATCGAGCGTCGCCCCCGCTTCGATCGCGATCTGGAGTTCGGGAGGGATCGGGCGGTGCGTCGCCCGCGTCGCAGACAGGCCGCGACGCGACGTGCGCACGAGTTGCGCCCCGCGAGGCTCGGCGCTTCCCGGCCCTTGAGACCAAGCCTCCATCGAGTGACGCGACGCGCGCTCATGCGGCCGGAACGTTGACACGTGTCCGGTCGGAGTAGGGCACAGAATCCCCGCTTTGTCAGGCGGAATTCGCGGCCTTTTTGCAATTTTTTTCAGAGCTTGGGGGCGACGCCGGCGGCGGCCCGGGTTCGACCGGCTCCCTTTTCCGAAATCGGCGGCTATCGAGCGCGTCCGGGCGCCTCGGCCGCGGTCACCAGCCTGTCGATTGTCGCCTTGTCGGTCGGAAAGCCCGCGTCTTCCCAGAGCGCATCGAAGGTTCTGAGGATCTCACCGACGCGTCGCCCCGCCGCCGCGCCGCGGGCCACGATCGACTTTCCGCTGACCGGCGACTTCGGCGCCGGCGCCTCGGCCAGGAAGCGATGGGCGCGCGCGAAATCGGGGTCGTCCGCAGCGGCCCCGGACTCGACGTGCGCGAGCAGCAGGGCGTCGGACGCGCCGCGCCGGCCGGCGCGAAACAGGAGACGGCGCAGGGCGTCGGTCGACGGGGCGACCGTGAGGCCATGCAGGGGCGCGAGCGCGGCGGCCGCCCGCCGCAGGCGCTCGCCTTCGCCGTTCGAGAGACGCAATCGTTCGCGCAGGCGCTCCGAATCCTCCTCGACGAAGACGGCGAGCGCGGCCAGCCGCAAGAGCCCGTCCGGCGCCGTGTCGATCGCGACCGCGCGCGCCAGCCGGTCGGGCGCCGAGAAGCCGAGGCATTCCGCCAGAATTCCCGCCTCCCCCATCGCCCGAACGACCTCGGGAACGTGCGGGGCGACCAGCAGCTTGAGGACTTCGGCGCGCACCCGCTCCCGCGACAGCCGCGCGAGGCTCGCGCGGTTGCGGATCGCGGCGCTCAGGCCGTGCGGATCGAGCGCGCCCCGCCCGAACCGCGCCGAGAACCGGAAGAACCGGAGAATGCGGAGATGATCCTCGCCGATGCGTGCGTCCGCGTCGCCGATGAAGCGGACGCGGCCGGCGGCGAGATCCTCGAGGCCGCCGAGCGGATCGAAGATCCGCCCCTCGGCGTCGAGCGAGAGGGCGTTGATGGTGAAGTCGCGGCGGCGCGCGTCGGCGAGGAAATCCCGGCCGAAGACGACCCTCGCCCGGCGGCCGTCGGTCTCGACGTCCTCGCGCAGCGTCGTCGTCTCGATCGTCCGGCCGAGCATGATCAGCGTCACCGTGCCGTGGTCGATGCCCGTGGGCGCGACCTTGAATCCCGCGGCCTCGGCGCGCCGGATCGTCTCGCTGGGCAAGGCGGTGGTGGCGAGGTCGAAGTCTTCCGGCTCGAGGCCGAGGGCCAGATCGCGGACGGCGCCGCCGACCACCCGCGTCTCGACGTCGCCGTCGTTCAGCGCCGCGAGCGCGTCGGCGAGAGGCCTGCGACCGAGCGCTTCGCAGGTCCTCAACCGGCCCGCCTCGGCGCCGGGAAGGCCGGTCACTCGAAGCGCCCCGGGACCAGCACGCCGTTCTCCCGATGCGCCGGAACATACGCACCTTGGCCGCGGGGCGCGAACAGGTTGACGGCCACGAGGCCGAGGATCGCGGCCGCGACGCCGATGACGGTCAGAATCGAGACCCGGACGCCGGTCCAGTGCTCGACTTCGAGCGGCCATCGCGCCCGCAGGACGAGATAGATCGCGTAGACCGCAAACGGCGTGAGAAACAGCGCGAGCGGTTCGAGGACGGCGCGGCTCATGAGGCGACAAGCTTCTCGTACAGGATCCGCAGGATTCCAGCGGTCGCGCCCCAGATATACCGGCCCTCGTGCGGCATGGCGTAGAATCTTCGCACCCGGCCCTGCCATTCGCGCTCGTCCACCCGATGATTGGCCGCGTCCATCAGGAAGGCGAGCGGCGTCTCGAAGGCCTCGTCGACCTCGCGCGCGTTGATCGACAAGGTGAAGCCGGGATCGACGATCGCCACCAGCGGCGCGATCCGGAACCCGGTTCCCGTCAGATAGGGATCGAGCCAGCCGAGCGGCTCGATGAAGGCGGGATCGAGACCGACTTCCTCCTGGGCTTCCCGCAGCGCCGCCTCCAGCGGGGTTTCGCCCGGATCGATCTTGCCTCCGGGAAACGCGATCTGCCCGGAATGGGTGCTCAGGTGCGAGGCGCGCAGGGTGAGCAGCACGGTCAGGCCCTCCGGCCGCGCCACGATCGGCGCGAGCACCGCGGCCGGCCGCGCCCGGGCGATCAGGGCGGCGTCGGGAACGAGGCCGCTCAGGAGAAAGTCGCTGGATTTCGGCGCGCCGGGGCTGGTCAGGTCGTCGAGCGTCAGCGTCGCCTTGAGCCGGCGCCGCGCCAGCGCCGAGAACGATTCGCGATCGAGGCCGGTCACATCGACGATGGTCAAAGGCCCTCGATCTCGCTTGCCGGACACATGGGGAAGAAGACGCCGCCCGAACGCACCCCGAACCACGAAGCGCCGCCGGAACGCTCGCAGACGCCGAGGGCGACGAGATCGTAGAACAGCGCCCGCTTGACCAGGGCCCACAGATCGCCGCGCACGCGGACATAGGGCTTCAGGCCATCGGCGGCGCCGGGCTCGAAACGGAGCGGGTGCTCGTCGTCGACCGCCACCTCGTCGTCGACATTGGTCCGGAAAGTCAGCGCCTGCCCGCGCTCGCTCGACCCGACCCGCATCTCGACGGCGAGGAACGGGGCGTCGTCGACCTTGACGCCGACCTTTTCGACCGGCGTGACGAGACAAAAGCGATCGCCGTCCTTGCGCAGGATCGACGCGAACAGCCGGACGAGCGCCGGCCGGCCGATCGGCGAGCCGCAATAATGCCAGACGCCGTCGGCGGCGATCCGCATGTCGATGTCGCCGCAGTCGGGCGGGTTCCACAGATGCACCGGCGCAGGTCCCCGGCGCGCGGCGAGCTCTCCCAGCCCCGCAAGCGCGGCGTCCGGAGATTTCGTGAGGTCCGCCATATTCTGGCGCTCGTTTGTGGGCGAGTTTGGCGGGGGCATGGTGCGGTTCGATCATGTTGCGACCGACGCAATGTATCGCCGCCGGCGCAAAAGCGAAACCAGCGAGGGGTTCTGTGGCGAAGAGGGACTGGACATGAACGCCGCCGCCGCTCGGGACCCGGACATCCTCGTCCGCGACATCGACGCCGTCCTCGAACGCGTGGCCGAGGCGCGGGCCGAGATCGCCGCGACCATCATGGGGCAGGAGCGCGTCGTCGATCTCAGCCTGACGACCCTGCTCGCGGGCGGTCACGGCCTCCTGATCGGCGTGCCGGGCCTGGCGAAGACGAAACTGGTCGAGACGCTCGGCGTCGTCGTCGGGCTCGACGCGCGACGCGTGCAGTTCACGCCCGACCTGATGCCGTCCGACATCCTCGGATCCGAGGTGATGGAGGAAGGTCACGACGGCCGGCGGGCGTTCCGCTTCCTGCGCGGTCCGATCTTCGCCCAGCTCCTGATGGCGGACGAGATCAACCGCGCCAGCCCGCGCACGCAATCGGCGCTGCTGCAGGCGATGCAGGAGCATCACGTCACGGTCGCCGGCGTTCGCCACGACCTGCCGCGGCCATTCCACGTCCTGGCGACGCAGAACCCACTCGAGCAGGAAGGCGCCTATCCCCTGCCGGAGGCGCAGCTCGACCGATTCCTGCTGCAGATCGACGTCGGCTATCCGGACCGCGACGCCGAGCGCCGCATTCTGATCGCCACGACGGGCGAGCGGGAGAAGCAGCCGAGGCCGATCATGACCGCCGACGACCTGCTCGTGGCGCAACGCGTCGTGCGCCAGGCGCCGGTCGGCGATCGCGTCGTCGAGGCGATCCTGGATCTCGTCCGCGCCGCGCGCCCCGGCGAAGGCGACGCCGAACTCTCCCGCGGGATCGGCTGGGGACCCGGACCGCGCGCCGCGCAGGCGCTGATGCTCGCCGCGCGCGCCCAGGCGCTCGTCAGCGGACGGCTCTCGCCGTCGCTCGACGACATCAAATCGCTGGCGGAACCGGCCCTGAAGCACCGCATGGCGCTCACCTTCGCCGCGAGAGCCGACGGCGAGACCATCCCGGCCGTCATTTCCCGGCTCGCGGCGAAGACCCTTCGATGAGGGCGCGAACGTCGGGACTTCGCCCATTGCCGCCGCCATGACCGTCTCCCCGTCGATCCGCCTCGAGGCCGCGACCCTGTCCGCGAGACTGCCGAGCCTCATCGTCGCTTCGCGCAATGTGGCGCAGACCGTGCGTCACGGCGTCCACGGGCGGCGCAAGGCCGGCTCCGGGGAAATCTTCTGGCAGTTCCGGCCGTTCGTGTCCGGGGAGCCGTCCTCGCGGGTCGACTGGCGACGGTCCGCCCGAGGGGAGCACGCCTTCGTGCGCGAACGGGAATGGGAATCGGCCCACACGGTCTGGATCTGGTTCGACCGGTCCGCCTCGATGCGTTTCGGGTCGAGCCTCGCGCCGGCGACCAAGATCGACCGCGCCGCGGTCATCGCGCTCGCCTTCGCCGATCTCTGCGTCGGCAGCGGCGAGCGCGCCGGGTTGCTCGGGCTGACGCGACCGATGGCGACGGCGGGGGTGATCGAGAGCCTGGCGGAGGCGATCGCGACTGACGAACGCCTGAACGGGGCTTCCGACGCGCCGCTGCCGCCGCCGGCGCCCGCCAGCGCGCGCTCCCTCGTCCTGCTCGTCGGCGATTTTCTCGGCCCGGCGTCCGAGACCGAGCGGAGGCTCCGGACGATCGCGGCGAACGGCGCGGTCGGGGAAATCGTGACGGTCGCCGATCCGATCGAGGAGACCTATCCCTACACGGGCCATGTCGAGTTCCAGCACCCGGGGGGGTCGATGCGCCTCCTGGCGCCGAAGGCGCAGTCCCTGCGCGAAGCCTATCTCGCCCTGCTTTCCGCCCACCGGGACGAATTGAAGCAGATCTGTTCGCGGCTCGGCTGGGGAATGAGCCTGCACCGGACCGACGCCTCCGTCGCAGAGGTCCTGCTGACGCTGCGCATGCGCCTGTCCGCGCCGGAGATCGGCGCAGGAATCCGGAGCGCCTGACGCCATGCTCGGTCTCCCGCTCGCGTTCGGCGCGCCCGCCGTCCTGGTCGTCCTGGCCGGCCTCGGCGCGCTCTACTACCTCCTGCGCGTAACCCCGCCTGCGCCGCGGCGCGTGAGCTTTCCGCCGCTGCGGCTGCTTCTCGGGCTGTCGACCAACGAGACCGAGCCGGCGAGGACGCCCTGGCCGATCCTCCTCTTGCGGCTGGCGATCGCGGCGCTCGTCATCGTGGCGATGGCGCAACCGCTGTGGCGCGCGCTCGCCGGGCCGGCGGGATCGGGGCCGCTCCTGGTCCTGATCGACGACGGCTGGCCGGCGGCGCCGACATTCGAGAAGCGGATCGCGTTCGCCGAGCGACAGATGAGCGCGGCCGCGAGGGCCGGGCGCGCGGTCGCCCTCAAGGCGTTCTCGGAGACCGGCCGGGCGATCGCGCCGCTCGATGCGGGGGAGATCGAGGGGCGGCTGCGCTCGCTCGCGCCGACCCCCTACGCTTCGTCGCGGGCGGCGGCGCTGCCGGCGATCGAGCCGTACCTCGCCGCGCGGCCGGGGACGGACGTGCTGTGGATCGCCGACGGCGTCGAACTCGGGGGCGCCGGCGCGTTCGCGTCCCGCCTCGCGGGGCTCGCCCGGTCGGCCGAGGTCGTGACCGACGGGTCCGGCGCGCGCGCCGTCGCAGGCGCCGACAACGAGGCGGGCACGCTCGCGGCGCGGCTCGTCCGGTCTGACCCGGGCGCGCCGGCGCGCGGGGTCGCGCGCGCGCTCGACGCGCAGGGACGGGAGATCGGGCGCGCGCCGTTCGACTTCGCCGCCGGCGCCGCAGCCGAGGTCCGCTTCGACCTGCCGGTCGAACTGCGCAACCAGGTCCAGAGTCTCGTGATCGACGGCGATCGCTCCGCCGGCGCGACCTGGCTGATCGACGATCGCTCGCGGCGACGCCGGGTCGCGATCGCGACGGGGACGAGCGCCGACGCGGCGCAACCGCTGATCGCGCCGGGCTACTATCTCAGGCGCGCGCTCGAGCTGTTCGCCGACGTCAGCGAGTGGCGGGATTCGGCGAGCGATCCGATCGTGTCGCTGCTGGCGGAAAAGCCCTCGGTCCTCGCCATCGCCGACATGAGCATCGCGCCGGGGCCCGAGCGCGACGCGGTGCAGCGGTTTCTCGACGACGGCGGCGTGCTCGTCCGCTTCGCCGGCGCCCGGCTCGCGGCGGGCGACGACGACTTCACCCCGACCGCGCTCCGGCGCGGCGGCCGGACGCTCGGCGGCGCGCTGTCGTGGGATGCGCCCAGACATGTGGCGCCGTTCGAGAAGACGAGCCCGTTCTTCGGCCTGCCCGTCCCCGACGAGGTGACGGTGTCGCGGCAGGTGCTGGCGGAGCCGGAGGAGGGCCTCGCCGACAAGACCTGGGCGCGCCTCGCCGACGGCACGCCGCTCGTCACCGCGGCGCGCCGCGGCAAGGGCCTGATCGTGCTCTTTCACGTCACGGCCGACACGACCTGGTCGAACCTGCCGCTGTCGGGCCTGTTCGTCGACCTGCTGCGTCGGGTCGTGGCCGAGGCCGATTCGTCCAGCGGCGCGGCGGACGCCGCGGGCGGGCGCGCGCGCGCGGCGAGCCTTCCGCCGTGGCGGACGCTGAACGGGTTCGGCGCGCTCGGCGTTCCGCCCTCCGTGGCCGAGCCGATCGCCGCCGATTTCGCCGGCGTCGGCGACGCCGCCCACCCGCCCGGCCTGTACGGCGCGCCGGAATCCTTGCGCGCGGTCAACGCTCTCGCCGCTGGGCAGACGCTGGCGCGCGCCGATTACGGCCCGCTCGCGGTGCGCCTGGACGCGCTCGATTCGGCGCCGCCGGTCGACCTGCGCGCCTGGCTGCTGCCGATCGCCCTCGTCGGACTGATGGTCGATGCGCTTCTCTCGCAGTGGATCGGGGCGGGCGCGCGGCTGCGCGGGCGCGGCGCGTTCGCGGCGATGATCGTCGCCGCCGCGCTCGGCGCCGCGACTCATCCGGACGCCGCCCGGGCCGCGGACACGGCCGTCAGCGCCCGGGACATGGACGCGGCGCTGTCGACCCGGCTCGCCTACGTCACGACCGGCGATCCGACCGTCGACGAGACCTCCCGACTCGGGCTCGCCGCGCTGACCCGCGTGCTGTCGAACCGCACCTCGGCCGAACTCGCCGACCCCGTCGCGGTCGAACCGGCGCGCGACGAACTGGCCTTCTATCCGGTGCTCTACTGGCCGATCGTGGCCGGGCGGCCCCAACCGGCCCCTGGGGCCCGGGCGCGCCTGGCGGCCTACATGAAGAACGGCGGCACGGTCGTGTTCGACACCCGCGACGCGCTCGTCGCCAGTCCGGGCGGTCCGCCGACGCCGGAGGCTCTGTGGCTGCGCGCGCTGCTCGACGGCGTCGACGTGCCGCAGCTCGAACCCGCCCCCCGCGATCACGTGCTGACCAAGACGTTCTATCTGCTCGACCGCATCGTCGGCCGGACCGCGATCGGCCAGACCTGGGTCGAGGCGCTGCCGTCGCCCGACCCGAACGACCGGGCGCCGAGGCCGGTGCGCGCAGGCGACAGCGTGTCGCCGATCATCATCGTATCGGACGATCTCGCCGGCGGCTGGGCGACGGACGCCGATGGGCGCGCGCTCTATCCGCTCGTTCCCGGCGGCGCCCGGCAGCGCGAGCTGGCCTTCCGCAGCGGCGTCAACATTGTCATGTACACCCTCACCGGGAACTACAAGGCCGACCAGGTTCACGCCAAGGACATCATCGAAAGGCTGACGCGGTGACGTCCTGGTCGATCGACTTCGCCCCGCTCGTCCCCCTCTGGCTCCTCTATGGCCTGGCCGCGGCGGCGCTCGCGATCGCGGCGGCGCTCGTCTGGCGGCGGGCGCCGGGAGCCTGGCTGAGGGCCGCCGCCTTCGCGCTCGCCCTCGTCGGCCTCGCCGATCCCAATCTGGTTCAGGAGAACCGCCGGCCGCTGAAGGACATCGTGGCGGTCGTGGTCGACCGCTCGGAAAGCCAGCAGCTCGGCGATCGCCCGCGCCAGACCGACCAGGCGCGCGACGAGGTCGAAGCGCGCCTCAAGGCTCTGGGCGACGTCGACCTGCGCGTCGTCGAGACCTCGCGCGCGGAATCCGACACCGAGGGGACGCGGCTGTTCGCGGCGCTCCGCGGCGCCCTCGCCGACGCGCCGCCCGACCGCGTGGGCGGCGCGATCCTGATCACCGACGGCGACGTCCACGACATCCCCGGAGCCGCTTCGGCGCTCGGGTTCAACGCGCCGCTGCACGCCCTGATCACCGGCCACGAAGGCGAGCGGCAGCGCCGGATCGAGCTGATCGAGGCGCCGCGTTACGGCATCGTCGGCAAGGATCAAACGATCGCCGCGCGCGTCCTCGACAGCGCGAGCCAGGGCGAGCCGGTCAGGCTCACTGTGCGCCGTGACGGCGAAACGATCGCCACGATCGACGCCGCGGTCGGCGAGCGCATCGAGGTGAAGACGCCGATCGAGCACGCCGGCCGGAATGTGGTCGAGCTCGAGATCGCCCCGGTCCCCGGCGAGCTGACGACCGAGGGCGATCGGGCGGTGGTCGACATCGACGGCGTGCGCGACAAGCTGCGCGTGCTGCTCGTCTCGGGCAAGCCGCATCCGGGCGAGCGCATGTGGCGCAATCTCCTGAAGTCGGACGCCAACGTCGACCTCGTGCATTTCACCATCCTGCGTCCGCCGGAAAAGGGCGGCGACGGGGTGCCGATCAACGAGCTGTCGCTGATCGCCTTCCCGGTCGCGGATCTGTTCGGGCGCAAGATCAAGGACTTCGACCTGATCATTTTCGACCGCTACGCGCAGCAGTCGATCCTGCCTTACGCTTACCTCGAGAACATCGCGGACTACGTCCGCCGCGGCGGCGCGCTCCTGATGGCGGAGGGTCCCGAATATTCGACCCCGGACGGGCTCTACTATTCGCCGCTCGGCGCCATCACGCCGGCCGAGCCGACGGGCGAGGACCTCGAGGCGCCGTTCCGGCCGCAGGCTGCCGAACTCGGCCTTCGTCACCCGGTCACCCGCGGCCTCGTCGGCCCCGACGGGACCGGGGACCCGCCGACGCTCGGCCGGTGGTTCCGGCTCGTGGGGGCGAAGGCCACCGACGGGCAGACGGTGATGACGGGGCCGGACAACCGGCCGCTGCTCGTGTTGTCGCGCGTCGACAAGGGCCGGGTCGCGCTGCTGCTCAGCGACCAGATCTGGCTCTGGGCGCGCGGCTACGACGGCGGCGGCCCCTATCTCGACCTCCTTCGCCGCCTGGCGCACTGGCTGATGAAGGAACCGGAGCTCGAGGAGGAGGCGCTGCGCGCGAGCGCCCACGGCCGCGCGATCACCGTCGAGCGGCAGAGCGTCAGCGGGGAGGCGCGGGAGACGGTCCTCATCGGGCCGGACGGAACGAGGACCCCACTCGCCTTCGCCGCCGTCGCCCCGGGCCTCAGCCGCGCGCAGACCACCGTCGACCGTTTCGGGCTTTACCGCGCCGAGGACGGCGAGCATGTCGCGCTCGTCAACGTCGGCCCCGAGAACCCGCTCGAGATGCGCGACGTCGTCTCGACGACCGAGAAGCTGAGGCCGCTCGCCGAGGCGACCGGGGGCTCGGCGCGCCGGCTCTCGGAGACCAAGGCGGACGACGCGAACGTTCCGCGCATCGTCGGCCTCAACCCCGCGCCCTTTTACGCGGGAGGCGGCTATATCGGGATCAAGCGGACAGGTTCGAGCGAACTGATCGGCGCCCGCTCGACGTCGCTGGCCTCGGGCTTCTTCGGGCTGGCCGTGCTCCTGGGGATGATCGTGGCCGGGTGGATGGCGGAAGCGGGGCGGTTCGGGCGTCGACCCAAGTCGCCCCATCCGAAAGCCCGTCTTGCCGGCCGCGCGCCGCCGGTTTAGGGATGACGGGCTTTTTGGGGAGGGTCATCCGGTGAGAAAAGTCTACGCCACCGCCGACGCGGCGCTCGCGGGCATCGTCAAGGACGGCATGACGATCATGTCCGGCGGCTTCGGCCTGTGCGGCATCCCGGAGACGCTGATCGAGGCCCTGTGCAAGACCGGCGTCAAGGACCTGACCGTCGTCTCCAACAATTGCGGCGTCGACGGCGTCGGCCTCGGCGTCCTGCTCGAGAGCGGCCAGATCCGCAAGATGATCTCGAGCTACGTCGGCGAGAACAAGACCTTCGCCAATCTCTACCTCTCGGGCAGGCTCGAACTCGAGTTCAACCCGCAGGGCACGCTGGCCGAGCGGATCCGCGCCGGCGGCGCCGGCATTCCCGCCTTCTTCACCAAGACCGGCGTCGGCACGATCGTCGCCGAGGGCAAGGAAATCCGCGACTTCAACAACGAAGCCTATGTCATGGAGTTCGGCCTCACCGCCGAGGTGTCGCTGGTGCACGCCTGGAAGGGCGACACCGAGGGCAATCTCGTCTACCGGAAGACGGCGCGCAATTTCAATCCGAACATGGCCACCGCGGGCAAGATCACCGTCGCCGAGGTCGAGCATCTGGTCCAGCCCGGCGAGATCGACCCGGACGACATCATGACGCCCGGCGTGTTCGTGCATCGCATCGTGCATGTCCCCGGCGCCAAGAAGCACATCGAGCAGCGCACCGTGCGCAAGCGCGACGCGGCCTGAACTCAAGGAGCGCCGACATGGCCTGGACTCGCGAACAGATGGCGGCCCGCGCCGCCAAGGAACTCAAGGACGGTTTCTACGTCAATCTCGGCATCGGCATCCCGACGCTGGTGTCGAACTACATCCCCGAGGGCATGACGGTCGCGCTGCAGAGCGAGAACGGCATGCTCGGCATGGGCCCCTTCCCCTACGAGGGGGAGGAGGACGCCGACCTCATCAACGCCGGCAAGCAGACCGTGACCGAACTGCCGACGACGAGCTTCTTCTCCAGCGCCGACTCGTTCGCGATGATCCGCGGCGGCCACATCGACCTCGCGATTCTGGGCGCCATGCAGGTCTCCGAGACCGGCGATCTCGCCAACTGGATGATCCCCGGAAAAATGGTCAAGGGCATGGGCGGCGCGATGGACCTCGTCGCCGGCGTCAAGAAGATCGTCGTGGTGATGGAGCACACGTCCAAGGACGGGCCGAAGCTGCTGCATCATTGCGAACTGCCGCTGACCGGGGCCAAGGTCGTCGACCTCGTCATCACCGACCTCGGCGTGTTCACGATCGACAAGCACGGCTATCGCGGCATGGCGCTGATCGAGACGGCGCCGGGCGTGACGCTCGAGGAGATCGCGGCGAAGACCCAGGCGGCCTACCGGGTGGCGCTGTAGGGCGCGTCGCTGAGCGCGCTGTCAAGCGGGGTCAACGACGATTCCGCCAAAGAAGGGCGGAGACTCCGAGCCGCAACAGCGGCTCGGGTCCGAAACTGGCTGCCCCGCTCAGGCGTTTATAACGAACGGCATTGCGACCCGGATCCGCCGCTCGGGTTCGCGCCCCGTTTATGTTAGTCTCCAACCATGAAACCATCCGCAGCCCTTGATGCGCATCGCGCTGAACTGCGCCAGCTTCTCCTGGGCTACGGGGTGAGGCGCCCGCGTGTGTATGGCTCCGTGTTGACCGGCGCGGATACTGACGACAGCGATCTCGATCTCCTCGTGGAGGCGACGGACGAGACAACCTTGTTCACGCTCGCCAGGCTGGAACATGCCGCGCAAGCGTTGCTCGGCGTTCGGGTATCGGTTTTGACGCCGGGGTTCTTGCCCGAGACGTTCAGGGATCGCGTGCTGAAACGTGCCGAACCGCTATGAAGCACCCCGAGCGCGTCGAAGAGTATTTGAACCACATTGCGCAGGCCATTCAGCGAGCCACCGACTATATCGACCGGCTTGGCGGTGTGAGCGCCTTTCGGCAGAGTCAGCGCGATCAGGACGCCGTGATCCGCAACATGGAGATCATCGGCGAAGCCGCCCGCCAAATTCAGCAACACGCGCCGCAATTCGTGGCGGCTCACCCTGAGTTGCCGTGGATCGAAATGCGCGGCATGCGCAACAAGATGATCCATGAGTACTTTGACGTAGACGTCGATGTTGTCTGGCGAACGGTCAAGAGCGATCTGCCGGCGCTGAAACAACGAATTGACGATTTGCTGAAGCGACTGCGTGGCGCTGCGCCGCGAACACCGCCGAGGTCGCCGACCTCGTGATCACCGACCTCGGCGTGTTCACGATCGACAAGACACGGCTATCGCGGCATGGCGCTGATCGAGACGGCGCCGGGCGTGACGCTGGAAGAAATCGCGGCGAAGACGCAGGCGGCCTACCGGGTGGCGCTCGGCTGATCGCCCTGCAGGCGGAGCTTTCTCGAACCACCAGGGGTCACAGGGGACCACGAAGGCGGCTTCGTATCCTTGGCGGCGAACAGGGCCGGCGGGCGCGAAGGTCGTCACCCGCCGGTCGGGAGCCCTACTTCTGCACCAGCGGGCAGGCGGAGTCGGACAGCTTGCCGTAGGCCTCCTCGCCGGTCATCGTCTTGACGAGCTTGTAATAGTCCCACTCGCCCTTCGACTCGGCCGGCGTCTTGACCTGCATGATGTACATGTCGTGCAGCAAGAGCCCGTCCGGGCGGATGGTCCCGTTCTGGGTGAACGCGTCGTTGATCGTCATCTTGTGCAGTTCGTCCATCACCTTGTCGCCGTCGGTCGTGCCGGCCGCCTTGACCGCGGACAGATAGGTCAGGGTCGCCGAATAGAAGGCGGCCTGCGGCATGGTCGGCTCCCGTTTGACCTTGTCGTAGAACCGCTTGGCGAAGGCGCGGGTGCGGTCGTCGAGATCCCAGTACCAGCCGTCGGTCAGGATCAGCCCCTGCGCGGTCTCGAGGCCGACGGAGCGGATGTCGGTCAGGAAGACGAGCAGCGCCGCGGGCTTCATGCTCTTCGTCAGGCCGAATTCCGAGGCCGCCTTGAGCGAGTTGGAGAAGTCCGCGCCGGCGTTGGAGAGCCCGAGCACCTGCGCGCCCGACCCCTGCGCCTGCAACAGATACGAGGAGAAGTCGGAGGTGCCGAGCGGCACGCGCACGTCGCCGACGACGCTGCCGCCGCCCGCCTTTACGATATCCGAGGCGTCCGCCTCGAGCTGCTTGCCGAAGGCGTAGTCGGCGGTGATGAAGAACCAGCTTTTTCCCCCCTCGGCGACGATGGTCTTGGCGGTGCCGTTGGCGAGCGCCTTGGTGTCGTAGCCGTAGTGGATCGTATAGGGGTTGCAGGCCTTGCCGGTGAGCTGCGCGCCCGCCGCGCCGATGGCGAAGAACGGGATCTTCTTCTCCTTGGCGGCCGCGGACATGGCGAGACTGACGCCGGTGTTCGAGCCCCCGAGGGTCATGGTCATGCCCTGAGTGTCCGCCCACTCGCGAAACTTCTGCTGGCCGATGTCGGGCTTGTTCTGGTGGTCGGCGGTCAGGACGTCGATCGGCTTGCCGAGCACGCTGCCGCCGAAGTCGGCGATCGCCATCCGGATCGCCTCGACGCCGCCGGCGCCGATCACGTCGCCGTAAGGCCCTGACATGTCGTCGATGTCGCCGATCACCACCTTGTCGGGCGCCGCCTGCGCCGCGCCCGCGGCGAGCGCCGCGCACAGCGCGCCGGCGCGAGCCACGCGATTGAACTGTCGCATTCGTATCCTCCCAGAAATCTCGCGAACCACAGCCCGCCCGACTTTCTGACAACGGCCTGTTCGCGCATATTGCGTGCCGACCGAGCCCAAAGCAAGACGCGCCCGACCGGGCTCGCCGCCGGCGCCCGACGGTCGAGGACAGCGAGGCTCCATGGCGGCAAGACTTTCCCTCAGCAAGCGCAAGGCGCTCGCGGAGGCGGTTTTCGAGCGGCTGGCCGCCGCCAACCCGACGCCCAAAGGCGAACTCGAGTCGGTCAACCCGTTCACGTTGCTGGTGGCGGTGGTGCTGTCGGCGCAGGCGACGGATTCGGGCGTGAACCGGGCGACCAAACCGCTGTTCGCGGTCGCCGACACGCCCGCCAGGATGGCGGCGCTGGGCGAGGAGGGTCTGGCCGAGCGGATCCGGACGATCGGGCTCTACCGCTCGAAGGCGCGGCACGTGATCGCGCTGTCGAAAGCGCTCGTGGAGCAGCACGGCGGCGAGGTTCCGCGCGACCGCGCGGCGCTCGAGGCCCTTCCCGGCGTCGGGCGCAAGACCGCCAACGTGGTGCTCAACATCGCCTTCGGCGAGCATACGCTCGCGGTCGACACCCACGTCTTCCGCGTCGCCAACCGGCTCGGCATCGCGCCGGGCAAGACGCCGCGCGAGGTCGAGGACGGGCTGATGACGGTCGTCCCCGACCGCTTCCTGCCGCACGCCCACCATTGGCTGATCCTGCACGGCCGCTACGTCTGCAAGGCGCGCAAGCCCGCCTGCCCCGTTTGCGTGCTGAAGGCGATCTGCCCGTTCGAGCCGAAGGCGGAGGCCGGCTGACCGGGCGCCGCCGCGGCGGAAATCAGGGGCGCGCGAGCACCTCCCGCACCCGCTCCACCAGCTCCGCCTCCCGCGCCGAAAACTGTGCCTGCTGGCGCAGCTCCAGATAGTCGGCGCGGTCCTTCGTGCCCTTGGCGAGCTCCGCGCCGAGCTTCAGGTCGCGGATCGTCACCTGCGCTCCGCCCGGCGCCTCGCGCTCGTTCGAGCCCTGGATGACGGCGACCCGGGCGCGCCGCCGGTCGGCGTATTTGAGCTGGGCGTTCATGCCCGCCTGCCCGAGGTACAGTTCGGCTGCGATTCCCGCCCCCCGCAGCCGGGCGACGAGGCGCTGGACGCTCGCCATCGCGGCTTCGTCCCGGTCGAGCGCCAGCACCACGACCGGGCCCGCGGTCGCCGCCGCCCGGACGATCGGGCTGTCGATGGCGCGCAGCGCCGCGAGCAGCCGCGAGACGCCGACGGAAAAGCCGGTCGCCGGCACCGGCTCCTCGCGGAAGCGCGCCACCAGCCCGTCGTAGCGCCCGCCGCCGCCGACCGAGCCGAAGCGCACCGGCCGCCCGGCCTCGTCCCTGACCGCGAAGGTCAGCTCGGCCTCGAAGACGGGGCCGGTGTAATATTCGAGGCCGCGGACGACGGAAGGGTCGACGATCACCCGGTCCGCCGCCCCGCCCGCCTCGACCAGGCCGACGATCTCGGCGAGTTCCCGCAGCCCCTGCTCGCCGACGGTGGAGCCGGCGACCGCAGGCGCGAGCGCGGCGACCGTGGCGCGATTGTCTTCAGCGCGCGCCGCGGTGTAGGCGAGCACCCGGTCGATCGCGTCGGCCTCGAGTCCCGCGCCCTTGGTGAAATCGCCGCTCTCGTCCTTGCGGCCGGATCCGAGCAGCGCGCGCACGCCCTCGGGGCCCAGCCGGTCGAGCTTGTCGATCGCCCGCAGAACGGTGAGGCGGCGGCCGGCGTTTTCCGAGCCGCCGAGGCCGATCGCCTCCATCACGCCGTCGAGCACCTTTCGGTTGTTGACCTTGACGACGTAGTCGCCGCGTTTGATCCCCAGCGCCTCCAGCACGTCGGCCGCCATCATGCAGATCTCCGCGTCGGCGGCGACGCTGGCCGCGCCGACGGTGTCGGCGTCGAACTGCATGAACTGGCGGTAGCGGCCCGGGCCGGGCTTCTCGTTGCGGAACACCCAGCCAGCCCGATAGCTGCGATAGGGTTTCGGCAGCCTGTCGAAATGCTCGGCGACGTAACGGGCGAGCGGCGCGGTGAGGTCGTAGCGCAGCGACAGCCATTGCTCGTCGTCGTCCTTGAACGAGAACACGCCCTCGTTCGGCCGGTCCTGGTCGGGCAGGAATTTTCCCAGGGCCTCGGTGTATTCGATGAACGGCGTCTCGACCGCCTCGAAGCCGTAGAGGGCGTAGACGCTGCGGATCGTCGCCATCATCGCCTCGGCCGCGGCGATGTCGGCGGGGGTGCGGTCGACGAGGCCGCGCGGCAGCGCAGGCCGCACGCGGTTCGAAACAGGGGATTCGGTCATGGGGATTCGGTCCGGTCGGCGGCGCGCGTTCAGAAGAACCCGGCCGCGATGTTGATGGCGAGGGCGACGATGATGGTGTTGAAGAAGAAGGCGACGACGCCCTGGATGACGCAGATGCGCCGCATCCGGGTCGAGGTGACGCTGGTGTCGGAACTGGCGAAGGTGCAGCCGACCGTGAAGGCCTGGTAGACGAACTCGGTCCATTCGGGGTCCGGCTTGCCGGGAAAGTCGAGCCCGCCCGGGCGGCCGCCGGCGACCGCGGCGAAGAAGACGCCGGCATAATGGATGGCGAACAGCACCTGAATGTAGGTCCAGGCGCTGAGCAGGCTTGTCACGACGAGCGCGACATGCTCCGCCTTGCCGAAGCCGTCCATGGTCTTGACCGGGCCGAGGTCCCAGACGATCGCCGCGAGCGCGGCGCAGCTCGCCGTCACGCCGAGGACCACGAGCACCCATTGGTTCTCGTCTTCCGGGCGGGCTTCCACGCGCGGATCGGCGGTCGGCCGGCGCATCATCTGCGCGATCAGCAAGAGATAGGCCCATGACCCGGCGTTCCACGCGATCAGAAGCCGGGTCGACTCCCGCATGACGAGCGGCGCGAACAGGAGGACGAAATAGGTCGCAATCATGATGGCCGCCCCGGCGAGCAGGCGGGGACGGTGCGCGAGGGTGACGAGAAACCCTCCCGGCTCTTCGTCGGCGGCCGGCGACGGCGGGGGGATGGTCATGCGGAGCCGTTCATCGTTCGAGCCTGCCTTGCCCGACCGCGGGCGGAGGGTCAAGCGCGGCGCGCGGTCGCGGTCGCCCGACTTATCGGCCGATCGGTTCCGCGCTAAACCAATCCGGCGACGATGCGAGGGAAGAGACGATGACGACCCCGGTTTCCGTTCGCGCCGAGGGGCGCGTGACGATCGTGACCATCGAACGGCCGGAAAGACGCAACGCGGTCGATCTTGCGACCGCGCGGGCGCTGTACGACGCCTTCAAGCGGTTCGACGCCGATCCGGACGCCGACGTCGCGGTTCTGACCGGCGCGGGCGCGGCCTTCTGCGCCGGCGCCGACCTCAAGGCGCTCGCGGCCGGAGAGCCGGGCCGGTTCCTGAAGGACGGCGACTTCGGTCCGATGGGGCCGACGCGGCTGACCCTGACGAAGCCGGCGATCGCCGCGATCGAGGGTCCGGCGGTGGCGGGCGGCCTGGAGCTCGCCCTCTGGTGCGACCTCAGAATCGCCGGCCGATCGGCGACCTTCGGCGTCTTCAACCGCCGCTTCGGCGTGCCGCTCATCGACCTCGGCACGATCCGCCTGCCGCGCATCGTCGGGCACGGCCGGGCGATGGAGCTCATTCTCACCGGCCGTCCGGTCGACGCCGAGGAGGGGCGCCGCATCGGCCTCGTCAACGAGGTGACCGAAGACGGCGCGGCGCTGGCGCGCGCGGTCGCGCTCGCCCGCAGCCTCAGCGCCTTTCCGCAGAACGCGATGCGCAACGACCGCCTCTCGGCGATCGCACAATGGGATCTCGACGCCGAGGCGGCCGTTGCCTACGAGGCGGAGCGCGGTCTCGCCACCCTCGCCAGCGGCGAGGC
This sequence comes from Roseiarcus fermentans, assembly GCF_003315135.1. Classification (GTDB taxonomy): domain Bacteria; phylum Pseudomonadota; class Alphaproteobacteria; order Rhizobiales; family Beijerinckiaceae; genus Roseiarcus; species Roseiarcus fermentans. The sequence goes on along the minus strand of NZ_QNRK01000024.1, from coordinate 544 downwards.
GGCCGAAGGCCCGGCGCGTTTCGCGGGCGGCGAAGGCCGCCACGGAGCTTTTGGAGGCGGCTAGGGTCTGCCGGTCGCCCAGCGGGTCGCGGGCAAGGACGCCGTCGGCCGTCGCCGGCTCCGCGCGCAGTTCTGGCAGGCGCAGCATCCCTTCAGGGACTTGGGCGCCCGAACCTGTCACTTTGTCACTTTGATCGACGCTTCCCGCCGTCCTCGCGAGGAGCCCGAAGGGCGACGCGGCGATCCAGGGGCCGCGTGCGCCGACGTTGCAGCTCGGCGACGCGCGGCGCATACGGCAGACTTGACGGCGGCTTGGGTATTGCGTCACTTTGCAACTGCCGGAGGAGCGGCGCTGCCCGACTCCGCCAGACCTTGGCCCTGCCCCCCTGGATCGCCACGTCGCTTCGCTCCTCGCGATGACGGCGGCTTGGGAGGTCCGTCACTCTGTAATACGGTTTCCGCGTGATTGACTCGATGGTTGGGGATTCCTGAAGCGGAAACAGCGTGATAGATAGAAGGGCCATGATTCGCGGGAGGCGGGCAT
>NZ_QNRK01000023.1 GCF_003315135.1 Roseiarcus fermentans | reverse complement strand
TTTGGCAGGTCGTGGACGAGCCCGTCGTCAACAAGCACATCCCCGACCTCGAAACGCTCGAGGCCATCGTCTCGCAACGATGCGCCCAACTCGCCGACGACCGACAAACCCTCAAGGGGAGAGCCGGCTTCCACTGGTGGCCACCCATCGCCAACGCGAGCTGATCACCCGGAAATGGTATCAGACGTCGGCCCGCTTCCTGCGCTTTCGCCCGGCTCGCGTCTGTGGTCACTCCGAGTCTCAAGAGACCGGTCGTCCGCAGGTCGACCAGGATCAGCGGCTCTCGAACGACAATGGTCGATACGGACCAGTCCAGGACCTCACTGACGTGCAGCCTGCGTTCCGTCTGGTCCTCGAAGCGGTCGCGGACGATCGTTTCCGCGATTCCCGTCATCAGGTTCCTGGCGATGTAGGCGAGTTTGAAGGAGAGGTCGGGGCTGCCGAAACGGGTCTGGCCGTAACCCATTCCAAGGGGTCTACTGGGTAACTCCCAACCCCGTCATTGCGAGGAGCAAAGCGACGAAGCAATCCATGCCGCCGCTTGCTTCCTGCGGAAGAAATTGCTCGCAAGGAAGGGCGGCGGGACGACCAGAGGGCGCGACAGCGGCCCAGCGGCCCTGGATCGCTTCGCTTCGCTCGCGATGACGGCGCTATTCGCTGCCGGCTTGGGAGTTACTCTACTGGAATGAACCTTGGGCATCACCCTGATATAGTTTCGGGGCTGAAAGCGGATCGTCAGGGCGTCGACGACCTTCGGGTCGAGAGTCACGCGTCAACCGAAGTCTTGCTGGGCAGCCGCCGCGACCTCGTCCGTTCGTCCTTGCTTCAGCCGCTCGAGAGGCGACGCCTCGTCTCCGTTCGGGTGGGGCGTGACGAGCCAAAGCCATGCCGCGCGCGGGTTGGCGATGATTTTCGTAATCCGGCTCATGCCTTCGATCGGACGGCCGTCGACGAACTGGGCCAGCGGATAGACGTGCTTCCGCTCGCCCCTCAGCAAGCCGATCACCGCGCCCCTCTTTTGCCACTCGTGCAGAGTCGAGCGCCTGGTTCCGAAATGCCGCTCGATCTCGGCAGGCCCCGCGACCGGACCAGCCCAATCCTCCATGCGAACCGGTGTGGCGTAGTCGATGACCCGCCGGCGCCCCTGGTCCGTCGACAACACTTCGCCAAAGCCCTCGCCCTGGCTCTCTTCGACCGGCGCATCGAGGGCTGCCGGTCGCCGCAGATCGCCGGCCGCCCGATTCATCGGCCGTGCATGGGATGAACGCGAACGAATCGGCGCGTGGGCGACACCGTTTTCCAGGGTTGCGGCGAAAACGCTCGCCGCCCGCCTGATCGCGGCTTTGGGCGCTGAAGGATTGTGCTTCGCCAGAACGGCCACAATCTCCGTCATGGCCGACGGCGTCAGCGCCACAGTGTCCGTCTTGCGCACTGGTCCGGGCGAGCCGGCCGGCGTGCGAGCCCTGTTCGTCACCATGATCGCCTCCATACGCCCGTACTCAAACATAGTCCGGATTGTCCAAAATGTCCAAATCATCCAAAATCGTTCGAGCCGGGAATGCGACCAAGGGAAGGAACGTCGCCTCACGCGCTCCGTCTGAGATCGACGATCCGCCTCGCCTTGCCCTGTGAGCGCTCGACGGCGCCGGGATCGGCCACCCGGACGCCGACGGTCACGCCGACGACGGACTTGATGTGGTGCTTGAGCTCGAAGGCGCTCATCTCGCGCTCGGCCTCCCCGGCGGCGGTCGGGCGCGCCTCGACCACCACGGTCACGGCGTCCATCCGCTCGCGCCGGTGCAGTTCGAGCTGGAAGTGCGGCGTCAGCCCGGGGCACTTGAGGATCAGCGCCTCGATCTGCGACGGGAACAGGTTGACGCCGCGCAAAATGATCATGTCGTCCGAGCGCCCGGCGATCCGCTCCATCCGGCGCATCGAGCGCGCGGTGCCGGGCAGGAGGCGCGACAGGTCGCGGGTGCGGTAGCGGATGATCGGCATCGCCTCCTTGGTGAGCGAGGTGAAGACGAGTTCGCCCGGCGAGCCGTCGGGCAGGACCGCGCCCGTCTCGGGATCGATGATCTCGGGATAGAAATGGTCTTCCCAGACGTGCGGGCCGTCCTTGGTCTCGACGCATTCGCAACTGACGCCCGGCCCGACCACTTCCGACAGGCCGTAGAGGTCGATGGCGTGCATGTCGAAACTCTGCTCGATCTCGGCGCGCATCGCGTTGGTCCAGGGCTCCGCCCCGAACAGCCCGACCTCAAGGCTGCAATCGCGCGGGTCGAGGTTGGCCCTGCGAAACTCGTCCAAAATCGCCAGCGTATAGGACGGCGTCGCCATCACGATCTCCGGCTTGAAATCATGGATGAACTGGACCTGACGCTCGGTCATGCCGCCCGAGACCGGAATGACCGCGCAGCCCAGCCGCTCGGCGCCGTAATGCGCGCCGAGGCCCCCGGTGAACAGGCCGTAGCCGAAGGCGATATGGACCTTCATGCCGCGCTTTCCGCCCGCGGCCCGGATCGAGCGCGCCATCACGGCGGCCCAGACGTCGATGTCGGCCTGAGTATAGGCGACGACCGTCGGCTTGCCGGTGGTGCCGGAAGAGGCGTGCAGGCGCGCGATCCGGTCGTGCGGCACGGCGACCATGCCGAACGGGTAGGTGTCGCGCAGGTCGCTCTTGGCAGTGAACGGGAACTTGGCCAGATCCGCCAGGGTGCGGCAATCGTCGGGATGGACCCCGGCGGCGTCGAACTTTCGCCGGGTGTGGGGGACGTTGTCGTAGACGCGGCGCAGGGTCAGCTGCAGGCGAGCGAGTTGCAGTGCGGCGATTTCGTCGCGCGACGCCGTTTCGATACGGTCGAGGTCATGGTTCGCGGGCGCGAGGTCGCGCATGGCAGGGCTCCAGTTGGATCGGCGGCGGGAGAACGCGGCGGGCGGCTTCAGGCGAGGATCGGCCGCGACGGCGTCGGGCCGGCGCTGGACATCGGAAAGGCGCCCGGTTTCATCGTGACTCGTGCCCTCGTCCGCTCGCGAAAAAGCCCCCGTCCGGCCGGGTGAAGCCGGAGGCGGCGACGCTACGCGCGCCCGCCGCGGCCGTCAGCGCTTTCTCGCAGGCGAATCTGTGACACAGCGACGCACGCCCCTGTTGCGGAGATCTGCTGGACCGGCGTCGCCCGGTCGGAGCGCGACCGGCGCGCCCCGATTTGGAATCGCTTCGATCTGCCGCCGATGTAGCGGGCGCATTCGGATTTGACCCCGGACGGCGAGCGTGGGCAGGTAAGCGGACGTTGCGCGGCATCCGCCGCGAGCGCGCCACCCGCTCATCCCTCTGCTCAATTTGGACGCCAAGCCGATGTCCGGTCCCTATCCGGTCGGGCGACCGACCGACCATTTCGACGGCCTGCGTTTTTTCAACCCCGGCGAACCCGGGACGGATCGCACGCTGACCGAAGTCCTGAGGTGGAAGCTGGCCAGGCGCCAAGTCCCTTGGCCCCGATCCGTCTCGATCGAGCAGACCGTTCCGGCCCGCCGTGTCGAGGGTCTGCGGGTCACGATGGTCGGACACGCAACGCTGCTCATCCAGACGAGCGACCTCAACGTGCTGACCGATCCTGTCTGGTCCGAGCGCGTCGGTCCCCTTCGCTCAGTGGGACCGAAGCGGGTGACGGCGCCGGGCGTCGCGTTCGACGACCTCCCGCCAATCGACGTGGTGCTGCTGTCGCACAACCATTACGACCACCTCGATCTCGCGACGCTCGGCAGGCTTCACCAGCGCGACGCTCCCCTGATCCTCACGCCGCTCGGCAACGACGCGATCGTGCGGCGCGCGGTTCCCGCCGCGCGCATCATCACGGGAGATTGGGGCGATCGTTTCGAACTTGGTCCCGGCGCCGAGGCGCATATCGTTCCGGCCAACCATTGGTCCTGGCGAGACCTGCGCGATCGCAGGAAAGCGCTCTGGGGAGGGTTCATGGTGCGGACGTCTGCGGGCCTCACCTACTTCGCCGGCGATACCGGCTATGGGACCGGCCGCATCTTTCGCGACATGCGGGAACGATATGGCGCGCCCGATCTCGCCTTGATCCCGATCGGCGCTTACGCGCCCCGTTGGTTCATGTCCGCTCAGCACTGCGACCCCGGAGAGGCGGTGCGGATCATGCTTGATCTGCAGGCGAGACAGGCGATCGGCATCCATTGGGGAACGTTCAATCTGACAGACGAGGCGAGGGAGGATCCCATCCGCCGCTTGGCTTCGGCGCTGCTCGCACTCGGTGTCGATCAAGACCGGTTCGAAGCGGGCGCGCCTGGCGTCGCGCACGACGCTTGGCCTGCGGGCGCCCCGTCACGGCGGGTCTAGCAGGACCGCAGTCGGCGCCCGGCCAGCGTACCGAAGCGAGCGGAGCGAAGGGTTGGATGGGACGCCTTCGTCAGAGTGGCCGGCGACGACCGCAATTTGCGCCATGGCGCCGTCCCCGACGGCGGAGGGGAATGCGCGGAACGGGCGCGAGCGCCGCGTTTTGTCCTACGCGTTCCTCGCGCGCTCGCCTCCCCGGTCGAGCGCGGACGATCACGCCGATCGCCCAGGCTCCCCCCCTTCCGCCGCCATCAGGAGGTGCGCGGCGGTCGAGGCGGCGATGACGGCGGGGTCCTTGCCGGCGATGCCGGGGACGCCGATCGGGCAGACGAGCTTGGCCAGCATCGCTTCGGTGAGGCCCGCGTCGCGCATCTGGCGCAGGAAGCGGGCGCGCTTGGTCGCCGAACCGATCAGGCCGACGTAGCCGAAGCGGTCGGCGCTGAGCGCGGCGGCGACGATGTCGAGGTCGAGGGCGTGGGAATGGGTCATCACCACGATCAGCGCCCCGTCCGGCGCGACCGCGAGTTCCGCCGCGGGCTCAAGCGCGTGGATCAGCGCGACGTTGCCGGGCGCGCGCGCCGGAAAGGCCTCCCTGCGCGAGTCGATCCAGCGCACCACGAAGGGAAGCGGCGCGAGCGCCAGCGCCAGCGCCCGGCCGACATGGCCGGCGCCGAACAGGTAGACGGCGCGGGCGCTCTCGCCGAGCGGCTCGGTCCAGGTCTCCGCCTCGGGCAGGCTTTCGGTCAGGCGTCCGCCCGGGCGCTCGCGGTCGGGGCGGCGCTCGACCCGGCCGTCGGCGCCGAGACGGGCGGTCAGCGACCCGACGCCGTCGCGTTCCGCCGACGCCAGCGCGCGAAGGTCCTCGACGTCGCGCGCGTCAAAAATCTCGATCCGCCAGTCGACCCGGCCGCCGCAGCATTGCGCCAGTTCCGGGCCGAGGGCGAGCGAGCGGCGCAGAGCCGCAGCCCGTCCGGCCGTCAGCGCCGCGCGCGCCGCCTCGAGCGCCACCCATTCGAGCGCGCCGCCGCCGATCGTGCCGTGAAAGCCGCCGGACGGGCGGACCACCATCCGCGCGCCGGCTTCGCGCGGGCTCGACCCGCGCACGCGGGCGAGCGTCACCAGCGCCGCCGACCCTTCGGCCTCGATCGCATCGAGCAGGCGGCGAAAGGCGAGCATGGGTCAGGGCGCTCCCTTCCCCGGCTTTGCTCCACGGGATGCACACAACTCCGGCTCCTGCATGAACAATCGCGGCGCCGTGCGCCTCCTCCCCCCTTGTGGGGGAGGAACGAGGAGGGGGGTCGGGCCATGCCTATCCGCTTGGTGCAGCAGGAAACTTCCCAAACTCGGCGTGACCCCCCACCCTGTCCCGCCCCCACAAGGGGGGCGGGGACGCTGCCCTTCGCTCCGAGTCCCGCCGGCGAGGCGATCTATGCATGCCGTGGAGCAGGAGCTTGCGAAGGTGGCCCGAAGGGCCAGATGGGGTGTGGGCCGTTGCTTCGCCTGCGAACGTATTGCAGGTCCATCGCCGCCGCCCTGCGCCGAGCGAGTCCTGCTTTCCGCACCCCATCCGGCGCTTCGCGCCACCTTCCCCAACTTTCGTTGGGGAAGGGGGTGACGTCCGGCTCGCTTCACCCCTCCCCCTCCAGCGAGGCGATCGCCTTCAGGATCGACTCCGGCGTGCAGGGCGCCTCGAGCCGGGGCTGGCCGGTCGGGCTGGTCGCATGGACGGCGTCGAGGATCGCCGAATAGACCGAGATCGCCAGCATCAGCGGCGGTTCGCCGACCGCCTTCGAGCGGTACACGCTCGCGGTCGGGTTCGGACGGGTGTGGAGCGTGGTGTTGAACACCGGCGGCGTGTCGGAGGCGACCGGAATCTTGTAGGTCGCCGGCGCGTGGGTCGCGAGCCGTCCCCTGGCGTCGTAGACGAGCTCCTCTGTGGTCAGCCAGCCCATCCCCTGGATGAAGCCGCCCTCGACCTGGCCTATGTCGAGCGCCGGATTGATCGAAGACCCGACGTCGTGCAGCAGGTCGGCGCGCATGACCCGCATCTCGCCGGTCAGGGTGTCGATCGCGACCTCGGAGCAGGCCGCGCCATAGGCGAAATAGAAGAACGGCCGGCCGGTCGCCTTCGCGCGGTCCCAGTGGATGTCCGGCGTCTTGTAATGGCCGGCGTGCGAAAGCTGCACCCGGGAGAGCCGGCAGGCCTTGGCGAGCGCGGCGAAATCCATGGCGTGATTGCCCGACACCGCGCGGGCGTCGCGGAACGCGACCGTCTCGACCGGCACGCCCCAATGCGCGGCGGCGAAGGCGGCCATGCGGCCCTTGATCTCGGCCGCTGCGATCTTCGCCGCCATGCCGTTGAGGTCGGTCCCGGACGAGGCCGCCGTCGGCGACGCGTTGGGAACCTTGGCGGTGTTGGTCGCGGTGATGCGCACGAAATGCAGCGGCACGCCGAACTCTTCCGCCACGATCTGGGCCACCTTGGTGAACAGCCCCTGCCCCATCTCGGTTCCGCCGTGGTTCAGGTGGATCGAACCGTCGGAATAGACGTGCACCAGCGCCCCGGCCTGGTTCAGCGGGATCAGGGTGAAGGAGATGCCGAACATCAGCGGCGTCAGCGCGATCCCGCGCTTGAGCCACGGGCTCGACCGGTTGAAGGCGGCGATCTCGGCGCGTCGGGCGCGATAGGCGCTCGTCCGCTCCAGTTCCTCGATCATCAGGCGTTGCGTCTCGAAATCCTCGACCGCCTGGCCGTAGGGCGTGCGGTCGAGGCCGGCGCGCAACAGGTTGGCCTTGCGCACGTCGAGCGGATCGAGGTGTCGCTCGCGCGCGATCGCGTCCATCACGCGCTCGATGGCGATCATGCCCTGTGGCCCGCCGAAGCCGCGGAACGCGGTGTTGGACACGGTGTTGGTCTTGAGCCGCCGGGTGCCGATCGCGACGTCGGGCAGCCAGTAGCCGTTGCCGGCGTGGAACATCGCGCGGTCGACCACGCCCGGGGTCAGATCGACCGAACAGCCGCAGCGCGCGTTCAGCATCACGTCGTAGCCGGCGATCACGCCGTGATCGTCGTAGCCGACGGCCCAGTCGGCGCGGAAATCGTGGCGCTTGCCGGTGAGGGCGAAATCGTCGTCGCGGTCGAGCCGAACCTTGCACGGCCGCCCGGTGACTTTCGCCGCCACGGCCGCCATCGCCGCCCAGGTGCAGGCCTGGCTCTCCTTGCCGCCGAAGCCGCCGCCCATGCGCCGCGTCTCGACGGTGACGAAGGCGTCCGGGACGCCGAGCACCCGCGCCACGATGTGCTGCGTCTCGGTCGGGTCCTGGCTCGAGGCGTAGACCATCATCTCGTCGCCCTCGCCCGGAACGGCGAGCGACACCTGGCCCTCGAGGTAAAAGTGTTCCTGCCCGCCGATGGCGAACTGGCCCTCGAGGCGATGGGCCGAGGCGGCGACGGCCGCAGCGGCGTCGCCGCGGGCGAAGGCGTAATCGTCCTGCACGCGGGCGCCGGTCGCGAGCGCGTCGGCGATGGTGACGGACGGCGGGCGGGGCTCGATCTCGATGACGCCGAGCTTCGCCGCGCGGCGCGCCTCGTCGCGGGTGCGGGCGACGACGGCGAAAACCGCCTGACCGTGGAACATCACCTCGCGCTCGACGAGCAGCGGCTCGTCGGCGAAGACGGGGGCGATGTCGTTGCGGCCGGGGATATCGGCGGCGGCGATCACCGCGACCACGCCGGGCGCGGCCTTCACCGCGGCGAGGTCGAGGCGCTTCAATTCGCCCGCGGCGACGCCGGCCATGCCCATGGCGACGTGCAGCGCGCCCTCGGGCTCACGGATGTCGTCGACGTAGGTCGCCGATCCCTGCACGTGCAGGCGGGCGGAATCGTGGGCGAGGGGTTTGTGGACGACGGCGGTCTCGGGGACGTCGATCAGGTCACTCTGCAGCATGAAGCGCTCCAAGCCGGGTCGGCGCCGCGTCGCCCGCCACCTCGAGCAGCGCCTTGCGCAGCACGTTCCTGGCGACCGTCATCCGGTAGGCGGCCGAGGCGCGCATGTCGGTCAGGGGGGTGAAGTCCTGGCCGAGCGCGGCGAGGGCCGGCGCCCACGTGTCCGGGGAATCGAGGCTCGCGCCGACGAGCGCGCGCTCGGCGTTGGCGGCCCGCTTCGGCGTCGCCGCCATGCCGCCGCAGGCGATGCGCGCGCCCGCGATCCGCCGCCCGTCGAGGTCCAGCCGGGCGGCGAGCATGACGGCGGAGATGTCCTCGTCGAACCGCTTGGTGACCTTGAAGGCGCGATAGCGCTGGCCCTCCCCCAGTCTCGGCGTCTCGATCGCGGTCACGAACTCCCCCGGCGCCCGGTCCTGCTTGCCGTAGGCGATGAAGAAGTCTTCGAGCGCCAGGCTGCGCGCGGCGTCGCCCCGGCGCAGGACGACCCGGGCGCCGAGCGCGATCAACGCCGGGGCGAGATCGCCGATCGGCGAGCCGTTGGCGATGTTGCCGCCGACCGTGCCGCTGGTCCTGACCTGGACCGAGCCGAAGCGGCGCAGCAGTTCGCCGAGGTCGGGGTGGATGGCGGCGAGACGGGGCGCAGCGTCGAGGAGCGTGACGCCGGCGCCGAGCGACAGCGCGCCGTCCGCGGTCTCTCCGACCGCGTCGAGACCGGCGACGCGTCCGAGCCAGATCACCTGGCCGAGGTCGCGAAGCTGCTTGGTGATCCACAGGCCCACGTCGGTCGCGCCGGCGACCAGCGCCGCGCCGGGAAAGCGGCGGTAAAGCGCTGCCAGCGACTCGAGGCTCGCCGGGGCGGCGAAGAACCGGGTGTCGTCGCCGACGAACAGGTCCCGGCCGTCGGCGAGGGCGGCGAGCGCCGCGGCGCGCGACTCGGCCGCCGCCGCGAAGCGGTCGGTCGGCGCGCCGTCGCAGGTCGCGAGCCCGGCGGCGAGGATCGGCCGGTAGCCGGTGCAGCGGCAGAGGTTGCCGGCGAGCTGGTCATTGAGGCTCGCGGGCGTCGCCGGGGCGCCGGAATGATAGGCGGCGAACAGGCTCATCACGATGCCCGGCGTGCAGAAGCCGCACTGGGAGCCGTGCTGGTCGACCATCGCCTGCTGCACCGGATGGAGGACGCCGCCGTCGGCCAGGTCCTCGACCGTGATCAATTCGGCGCCGTCGAGTTGCCCGAGCAGCAGGATGCAGGCGTTGACCGCGCCATGGCGAATCCGGCCGCCCTCGAGCCGCGCCAGAACGACGGTGCAGGCGCCGCAATCCCCCTCGCCGCAGCCCTCCTTCGTCCCCTTGGCGAGCGCGTCCTCGCGCAGCCAGTCGAGCACGGTCGCCCGCGGCGAGAAGCGGTCGAGCGCGACCTCCCGGCCACGAAAGCGGAAGCGGAGCGCGCCGCGGGGTTCGATCGCCGTGTCCGTCACATTCTCCGCCTGTCGCTGAAGGAAGCCATGATGAAGGGTTTGCCGCCGGAACGGAAGTGTGACGCGCGTCACATCGGTGAGCAAACACCATGCCAGCCTTCGCGAGGAAGCGGAAGCGCCGAATGTGACGAGCGCTGACCGGGCGCCTGCGCGACGCGAACCGATGGTGAATCGCCACGAGGGCGCTGCCGCCGGTCGGCTTCGCCGGCCCGACGCGGGCCGGCCGCGCCGGCCGCGGCCGCCGGGCGATTTCGACCCGGCGAGCCGCGCCGCCCGACGCCCGCCGGGCGGCGGCTCAGCCGCGCAGGTCGGGCGGGACGGCCTCGGCGAGCAGCGCCTCGATCGCCTCGTCCGCGCCCATCGTGACTTGCGCGTTCGAGCCGAGCCGGCGCACCGACACGGTGTTTTCGGCCGCCTCCTTGCGCCCGACCGCGAGCAGCGCCGGGATCTTGGCCAGCGAGTGCTCGCGAACCTTGTAATTGATCTTCTCGTTCCTGAGGTCGGCCTCGACCTTGAGGCCGCGCTTCTTCGCCTTGGCAACGAAGGCGCGCGCGAAATCGTCGCCGTCGCCGGTGATGGTGCACACCACCGCCTGCACCGGGGACAGCCACAGCGGCAGATGCCCCGCATAATGTTCAAGCAGGATGCCGATGAAGCGCTCCATCGAGCCGCAGATGGCGCGGTGCACCATCACCGGAATGGTCTTCTCGCTGTTGGCGGCGATGTAGAAGGCGCCGAAGCGCTCCGGCAGGTTGAAGTCGACCTGGGTCGTGCCGCACTGCCAGTCGCGCCCGATCGCGTCGCGCAGCACGTATTCGAACTTCGGCCCGTAGAAGGCGCCCTCGCCCGGATTGATCGCCGTCGTCACCACGTCGCCGTGGCGCGCCTTGATCTCGTCCAGCACGCGCCCCATCACGTCCTCTGCGTGGTCCCACATCGCGTCCGTGCCGACGCGCTTCTCCGGCCGGGTCGAGAGCTTGACCACGATCTTGTCGAAGCCGAAGTGGCTGTAGACCGAGAGGATCAGATCGTTGATCTTCAGGCACTCGGCCGCCATCTGCTCCTCGGTGCAGAAGATGTGGGCGTCGTCCTGGGTGAAGGAGCGCACCCGCATCAGGCCGTGGAGCGCGCCCGACGGCTCGTAGCGGTTGACCGCGCCGAACTCGGCCAGCCGCAGCGGCAGCTCGCGGTAGCTTCTGAGGCCGTTCTTGAAGATCTGGACGTGGCCGGGGCAGTTCATCGGCTTGATGGCGTAGACGCGCTCGTCCTCGCCCTCGGCCTCTTCGCCCGCGGGCCGCGCCATGAACATGCTCTCGCGATACCAGCCCCAGTGGCCGGAAATCTCCCACAGCTTCTTGTCGAGCACCTGCGGCGCGTTGACCTCCTGGTAGTCGTCGGCGAGGCGGCGGCGCATGTAGGCGGTCAGCGTCTGGAAGATCGCCCAGCCCTTGGGATGCCAGAAGATCGAGCCCGGCCCCTCCTCCTGGAAGTGGAACAGGTCCATCTCGCGGGCGAGCTTGCGGTGGTCGCGCCGTTCGGCCTCCTCGATCTGTTTGAGATAAGCGTCGAGCTCCTCCTTTTTGGCGAAGGCGGTGGCGTAGATGCGCGACAGCATGGGCTTCGACGAATCGCCGCGCCAGTAGGCCCCGGCGACCTTCATCAGCTTGAAGGCGTCGCCGACCTTGCCGGTCGAGGTCATGTGCGGGCCGCGGCAGAGGTCGGTCCAGCCGCCCTGACTGTAGAGCTTCAGGTCCTCGCCGGGCGGAATCGAGTCGATCAGCTCGACCTTGAACGCCTCGCCCTTCTTTTCGAAGAAGCTCTTGGCCTCCTCGCGCGGAACCACCGTGCGCACGAACGGCCGGTCGCTGGCGACGATCTCGCGCATCTTCTTCTCGATCGCCGGGAAGTCATCGGGCGTGAACGGCTCCGAGCGATAGAAGTCGTAGTAGAAGCCGTTCTCGATCACCGGGCCGATCGTCACCTGGGTGTCGGGCCACAAAGACTGCACCGCGTCGGCGAGCACGTGCGCCGCGTCGTGGCGGATGAGCTCCAGCGCCCGCGGATCGTCGCGGGCGATGAATTCGACGCGCGCGTCGGTGGCGATCGTGTCGGCGAGATCGACCAGCTCGCCGTCGCGGATCATGGCGACCGTTCGTTTGGCGAGCGAGGGGGAGATGGATCGGGCGATGTCGAGGCCGGAAACGCCGGGCTCGAAGGCGCGCTGCGCGCCGTCGGGAAAGGTGACGTGGATCATGTCGCTCCTCGAGAAGCTCACTCGCCGAGACCAATCGGCGTAAGCGAAACGCAGGTGCCTATAGACGCGCTGGGCCGGACCGGCAATGGTTCCCGCGCCGCTGGGCTGCGCGGTCGCCATCGAAGCTCGACCTTGACGGCCGAGAGCTGGGCTCCTGGGCCAGGTCACGTCGGGACGTACTGGGCCACGCCGTTTCCAAACGACCAATTCTCCCGCTTCACCTCGACCAGGTTGACGAAGACATCGCCGATCGCGAGTCCCGTCGCGGAATGGATCCCCTCGGCGATCGCCTTGTAGAGGGCCTGCTTCTGCGCTGTGGTCCGACCTTCATTGAAGGTGATCTGGATGATGACGAGATCGTTCGTGTGCTCAACGCCCAGGTACGACTTAGCGAATAGGAAATTGGCCGGCTCGTGCTCATGGATGACCTGGAAGCGATCGTCTTCGGGGACGCCGATCGCGAGCAAAGCCTGGTAGACGGCTTCGCCGATGGCTTTGCGATAGGCTTCCGACTTTCCTTTGATGAGGTCGATCCGGGCCAAGGGCATGGAGTGCTCCAGTTCACGTTGAGGGCGGGCTGGCCGCCGTGGGGGGAAGGATACATCACAGCACGGGGCAACCCGTTACGACGACTCCCTGAAGTCCATTTGAAGATCGTCGTCCGGCCAAGTGGTGGCGGCCAGGAATGACCAATTGAAACCCCCAGCGCTCGGCCTCATTCAGCGGCGGGAGGCACGTCGGCAAGGCCGTTCGGAAACAGCGCACGGGCGGTCTTGATGACATTGAGGTACTCGCGCAGAATTTTGATTTTGCCGTCTTCGGCGATCAGCTGACTGACGTAGTCCTGCGCGTAAATCCGCTTCCCGCCGTCGATGAAGGCGTCGGTGTGATAGCGGACGAAGAGGGCGTCGGCGTCCTTCACCTCGTGAATCTCGACGTCCGAGATCGTGAAGGCCTTGAAGCGGGCGCCGATCATGCGGAGCACCTGGCGGAGCTCGGCCTCGCCCTGGAAGCGCGTCGGCATGCCGAGCGCCGCGAAATAGGGGAACTCGAAGACGCCGTCCTCGGCGAAGAGGTCGAGACAGCGCTCGGTCGTGTTTTCGAAGTCACGCAGGCAATCGAAGAAGGCGGCAAGGAGCTCGCGACTGGACATAGCTTTGGATCCTCCTGGGGAAGCGGTCGTCGGGCGCCATGGCCCGACGACCCTGAAGGGGCGGGCTCAGAGCTGGGCGAGGCCGCCGTCGACGAACAGTTCGCTGCCGTTGACGAAGCTGCTGTCGTCGGAGGCGAGAAAGGCGACCGCCTTGGCCACCTCCTCGTCGCGGCCGATGCGGCCGAGCGGCGTGATCGAGGCGGCGAAGGCGAAGAAACCGTCGACCTGTTCGGTCGGGAGATCCGACTCGGTCCAGGCGGCGGTGCGGATCACGCCGGGGCTGACCGCGTTGACGCGGATGTTCCTCCCCTTCAGGTCGGCGGACCAGGTGCGGGCGAAGGAGCGAACCGCCGCCTTGCTGGCGCTGTAGAGACTCCAGTTCTCGAAGCCCTTGGTTCCGACGATCGAGGAGGCGAGAATGATCGAGCCGCCGTCGCCCATCAGCGGCAGCGCGCCCTGGACGGTCCAGATGACGCCCTTGACGTCGGTGTCGAGGAGGCCGTCGACGTGTGCTTCCGTCAGCGCGCCAAGAGGGGCCGGCGCGGCGTAGCCCGCGTTGGCGAACACCGCGTCGATGTGGCCGACCTCCGCCTTCACCTTCTCGTAGAGCCTCGCCATGTCGGCGACCCTGGTGACGTCGCCCTGCACGCCGACGGCGCGTGGACCCCTCGGACCCTGGTCGGCGGCGAACTCGGCGTTCAGGGCGGCGACGGCCTTGTCGAGCTCGGCCTGGCGACGGCCGGTCAGATAGACCCGGGCCGCGCCCTCGGCGAGAAAGCGCCTGGCGGTGGCGAGGCCGATGCCGGAATTCGCGCCGGTGATGACGGCGACCTTGCCTTCAAGACGGGACATGATGTCCTCCTGTCGTGGGGTTGATTTGGACTGTGGCAGCGAGCCGGCCGGGGCCGGGAGACTCGCGCCGGGCTAGCGCTGGACGCACTCGTTCAGCTTGGCGAGCAGGGCGTCGCCGAAGGCCGGGGCGGACATCGGCTGCTGGCCGGTGATCAGTTCGCGGTCGACCACCACGTTGGAATGCCAGTTGGCGATGCACTCCACGCGAGCGCCGGCCTCGGCCAAGGCGTTGACGGGGTAATATTGAACGTTGCCGCCTAGACCGTTGGGGCCTTCGAGCGCCTGCTCTTCGCCCGTTGCAAAGACGGTCAGGCGGTAGCCGGCATAGGGCCAGCCGGCGCTGAGCGAACTCGCCTTGCCGTCGCCGGCGATCATCGAGGCGATGAAGGCGTCGGGGTCCGGCAGGCTGGAGAGCAGCACGATCGGGCCGTGGCAGACGATTCCGGTCGGGCGGCCGGCGTCGTGGAAGCTGGTCAGGATCTTGCCGAGGTCCTTGTCCTTGACGAGGTCGGCCATCGGGGCGTGGCCGCCGGGGATGAACAGGCCGACGTATCCCTGAACGCCTTCGGCGACCACGGAGGCCAGGGTTTTGGGATGATCCAGCGCCGCCAGGCTTTCGGCGAACCTGAGCGCCTCGGCCCGGGCCGCATCGTCGCCGCCGAAGAACATGGCGTTGTTGGAGTTGACGTCCATCGCCGGACGGCCGCCGTTCGGGTTGGCGATCACCGGCTCATAGCCGGCCTCGATGAGCTTGCGGTAGGGCGCGACGAACTCGTTCAGGTAGTAGCCGGTTGAGTAGGTCTTGCCGTCCTTCAAGTCGAGCGCATGGGCGCTGGACATCACGACGAGAACTTTGCCTTTGGACATGGGAGACACCTTTCCTTTGGCGGGCGCGTTCACGCCGCCTATCTTGCTGAAGAACACGGGGTTTTCTGCCGAGAGGAAGTCGCCGCCGGTCAGGCGTGGCGCCTTGCGTCGCCCGTCACGCGACGTGGTAGCGCGGGGCGGGTTTCGGGTTGCGGAACTTCGCCGCCATCGCGCGGCGCTCTTGCTCCCACCGCGTCCAGGCCTCGGCCTCGTGGAGGGCGGGGATGGTCACGAGCTCACCCGCATCGAAGCCGGCCAGGGCCGCGTCGACCAGGTCTTCCGCCCGCATGGTCGTGTCGGCCGTCTTCTGCGGCGCATAGCCGGCGATGTCCCAGAACTCCGTGGCGGTGGCGGCGGGCAGCAAGGTCTGGATGCGCACGCCCTTTTCGGCCAGGTCCTTCTGCAGCGAATGGCCGAAGCTCAGGACGTAGGACTTCGAGGCGCTGTAGACGCCGTTCAGGTTCTCCACCGCGATCGCCACCGCCGAGGAAATATTGATGATGGCGCCCTTGCCGCGGGCGGCGAAAGCCGGGGCGGCTGCATAGGTCAGGCGGGTGAGCGCGGTGATGTTCAGATCGATCATCGCCTCCATCTTGTCGACATTGGCCTGCAGGATCGAGGCGACCGACCCGACGCCGGCGTTGTTGACCAACATGGCGATGTTCGGGTCTTCGCGCAGCACCGCTTCCACCTTCGCCAGGGCCGCCTTGTCGTTCAAGTCGGCCGGCAGCGGGGTGACTTGGACGTCGGCTTCGGCGCGCAGCCGCTCGGCGATAGCGTTCAGCCGCTGCTGATCGCGGGCGACCAGGATCAGATCGTAACCGCGCTTGGCGAGGCGATCGGCGTAGATGGCGCCGATGCCGGCCGATGCCCCGGTGATCAGGGCGACGCCCTTCGGCGATGGGTTGCTCATCGTGTTCTCCATCCTCGGCGGCTCGTGATTGAGCCCGTGGATGGGAAGCTACGGTTGCAGCCCTGAGTCTCAAATGTCATATATACGGAGATTTAGGACATCGAGGACGTCATGCGCGACATCGCCTTTCTCGTGTACCCCGGCTACTCGCTCATGGCCCTCGCCATCGTGGCGGGCTTCGAGGTCGCCAATTCGATCGTCGACCCCCAGCCCTACGACCTGCACTACGTGTCCGAAACGGGCGGCCCGATCAAAACCTCGGCCGGGTTGATTCTGCAGACCGAGAGGTTCACGGACAAGCCGTTCGACACGCTCGTGGTGGGCGGCGCCACCTATGTGGCGCCGTCCACGCCCGGGTTGATCGCGTTCGTGCGGGACGCGCCCAAGCGCCACCGCAGGATTGCGGCCGTGTGCACGGGCGCCTTCGTTCTGGCGGAAGCCGGCCTGCTGGACGGGCGGCGCGCCACGACCCATTGGATGCACGCGCGCGACCTGCAACGGGCCTATCCAAAGGCTCACCTGGACGAGGACCGGATTTTCATCAACGACGGCCCGATCTGGACCTCCGCCGGAATGACGGCCGGCGTCGATCTCGGCCTGGCGCTGATCGAAAACGACCTGGGTCCCGAGCTCGCCAAGGAGATCGCGCGCAAGCTCGTCGTCTATCATCGCCGCCGGGGCGGGCAGTCCCAGTTCTCCACCCTGCTCGAGCTGTCGCCGAAATCCGATCGGATCCAGGCCGCGCTCGCCTACGCCCGCGACAACCTGCACAAACCCCTTACGGTCCCCGACCTTGCCGAGGCCGCACGCCTGAGCCCGCGGCAGTTCAGCCGGGCCTTCCACGCCGAGACGGGCCAGTCCCCGGCCAAGGCCATCGAGCGCCTCCGGGTGGAGAGCGCCCGCAATCTCATGGAGCAGAGCCGCCATCCGATCGACGTGGTGGCGCGCCAGACCGGGTTCAGCGACCGCGATCATATGCGACGGGCGTTTCTCCGGGCCTTCGGGCAACCGCCGCAGGTTCTGCGACGCACCGCGCGGCTTGAATCGATCGACATCCCCGAGGCGGCGGAACAGCGCGCGCTCGCGGCCGGCTGACCCGAAAGCCCCGCCCATGCCCGACCCTCAGAAGCTCGTCCGCCGCGTCGTCGTCGAAGGCTTCGTGCAGGGCGTCGGCTACCGCCAGTTCGCCTGGCGCGCGGCGCGGCGGCTCGGACTGTGCGGCTGGGTGCGCAACCGCTCCGACGGAACGGTCGAAGCGGTGATCGCCGGGCCGCCCGACGCGGTCGAGGCGATGCTCGCCGACCTGCGCCGCGGCCCGCCGGGGGCGCAGGTGCGGACCGTGCGGCTTCACGAGGCGCTCGGAGAGGAGTGGCCGCGCGACGCGTTCGAGGTGCGGGCGACCGATTAGAGACTGCAGGCCCGGTCGCCGACCGCGCCATCGGGCGCGAGCCGAGCGCGGCTACAGAGGCGCCGGCGCCGGCAAATCCGCTCCGTCGCTTCGAGTCTCGCCGTCGCCACTCATGGCTTCTTCTGCGCCTCGCCGTTGCGGGGCCGCGGCTTCGGGGCCGGATGGCCGGGCGCGGCGGTTGACCGGCGGGTCATCGCCGGCGGGTCGCTCGCCGGGAAGGATTCGTCGAGCGCCTCGTCGAGGTCGCGATCGACCTCGGATTCCGGCTCGCCCGGCCCGTCCGCCGCTTTGGGTCGCTTGCTCATGCTCGCCGCTCCAAACTGGTCGCCAAGCGGTCATCGTGGGCCGAGACTGCGTGCAAAACTAAGGCGCTGACGCGCGCCGGGGCGCCGTCCCGCCCCTTTGCCAGGCCCTCCCGCGTCCCAACGGCAGGATTCTCCCAAAAAACGGAGCCGGCCACGGATCGGTCCGGGCGGGTGGAACGTTGGCGGTCGGGCAGGCCGCGGCGAAGCGGCTTGCAGTCCGACCAGGGAGACTCGTCATGAAGGTCAGATATCTCGCGGCCGTCGCCGCCATCGCCCTGCTTCCCGCCTTTGCGCTCGCGCAGACCGGGGGCGCGGGCGGCGCCGGAACCGGCGCGGGCGCCGGCGGAATGGGCGCCGGCGGAACCGGCGGGATGGGCGCTGGCGGAACCGGCGGCGCGGGGACGCCGGGAACCGCCCCCGGGACGCCGGGCGCAGGCGCAGGCATGAGCGGCGGAACCGCCGGGACCGGAACGGGCGCCAATACGGGGACGGGTTCGCTCGGAAGCAACGGCGTCGGAACCGGGGCGCCGGGCACGCTGAACCCCGGAACCGGATCGGGTATGAATTCCGGATCGGGCGCCGGCAACGGCGCGAACCAGGGCACGGCCGGCGCCGGGACCAACGTCAAGCCCGGCGGCGCCAACCACACGCCGTAACGATGGGACGACCGCCGGTCGCCCGGGCCGCGGCGGCGTCGGCGACGCCGCCGCGGCGCGGTTCACTCCGCCGCCCGGACTGCGGCGCCGGAGGTCAGCGCCTCGACGATCTTCGCCGAGAAGGCCGGCAGGTCCTTCGGGTTGCGGCTGGTGATGATCGCGCCGTCCTGAACCACCTCTTCGTCGACCCAGTCGGCGCCGGCGTTCTCCACGTCGGTGCGGATCGAATGGTAGGACGTCATGCGGCGGCCGTCGCAGGCGTCGGCCTGCACGAGCAGCCAGGGGCCGTGGCAGACCGCCGCCACCAGCTTGTCGCTGTTGAGAAAATATTGCACGACTTCCATCGCGGTGTCGTCGACGCGCAGCTTGTCGGGGTTGATCACGCCGCCGGGGATGACCAGGGCCTGGTAATCGTCGCAGTTGACGTCGCCGATCCCGAGGTCGGCCGGGATCGTGTCGCCCCAGTCGGTCATGTTCCAGCCGCGGATCGCCTCGCCGCTCGGCGTCGCGACGTCGACCTTGGCGCCCGCCCTGCGGAGTTCGTCGCGCGGCGTCGTCAGCTCGGCCTGCTCGACGCCGTCGGTCGCAATGATGAGAACGCGCGCTTCGCTGATGTTGGGCATGGGGAACGCTCCCTCGAGAGTGGATCGAACGCCAACCGCCGGTCGTGGCGTTTGTTCCCGCAGGATGCGAAGCTCCGGCCGCAGGGAGGGTTTCGAATGGCGCGTGACAAGGGGCTCGAGGACCTCATCCGCAACGATCTGCCGCGCGGCCTCGGGCTGACGGAGACGGCGATGTTCGGCGGCCTCGCATGGCTCCTCGACGGCAATCTGGCGCTCGGCGCGCGCGGCGACGGCATGCTGGCGCGGCTGGGCAAGGGAAACGACGCCTGGGCCCTCGCCCTGCCCGACGTCGCCCCGATGATCTCCGCCGGCCGGCCCATGGCCGGCTGGGTCCGCGCCGGCGCCGCGGCCTACGGCGACGACGCGGTGCGCGCGCGGCTGATCGAGGCGGCGCTGGCGTTCGTGAGGGGGCTGCCGCCGAAGAGGTGAGCCGCGCGTCGGAGACGGGCGCGGATTTGCGCCCGCCCTTCGGCCAGCGGCCATAGCCTTTCCGGCGTCATGGACGGCGAGCGCGACAAACGGTACCCTTCGTCCATGTCCACCCGCAGCCCGCTTTACGACAGCGACTTTTACGCCTGGAGCCGCGAGCAGGCGGAGCTCCTGCGCGCCGGCCGGCTCGGCGAAGCCGACATCGAGCGCATCGCCGAGGAAATCGACAGCATGGGCCGAGCGGAAAAGCGCGAACTCGTGAGCCGGCTCGAAGTCCTCCTGCTGCATCTCCTCAAGTGGCGTCATCAACCCGGCAAGCGCAGTCCGGGTTGGCAAGCGAGCATCGCGAACAGGCGCGAAGACGTCGCAGACCATCTCGACGACAACCCGAGTTTGAGACCCCTGCTGCCGCAGGCGCTGGCGTCGCCTATCGAAAGGCCCCGCTGGAGGCGGTGGCGGAGACGGGGTTGCCGGCGATCACCTTCCCCGAGACCTGCGAGTGGACGGCGGAGCAGGCGCTCGACGGCGGATACTGGCCCGATTGAGGCTCACCGGAAGCGGCCGAACCGCGCCGGCGCGAACATCACCACGTTGCCGAAGAGGCAGAGCGCGAGCCCAAGCGCCCCGGGCCAGGTCCAGCGGTAGCCCTCGAACACCGTCGAAATCGACAGCGCGACGATCGGAAACAGCACGGTCGCGTAGGCCGCGCGGGCGGACCCGACCCGCGCCACGAGGAGAAGGTAGGCGGTGAAGGCGAAGGCCGAACCGAAGATCCCGAGAAACAGGAGCGCCCAGACGTAGCGCGCGTCCGGCGGCGCGACGATCGGCGTCCGGGTCACGAGGATCAGCATGAGCAGCAGAGCCGCGCCATAGGTCATGCCCCAGGCGTTGGCGGTCGCGGGCGACAGTCCGGCCTTGCTGTTGCGCCGCGAGACCATGTTGCCGAGCGAAAAGAACAACGTGCCGAGCGCGGCCAGTCCGACGCCCATGAGGGCGCGCGCGTCGAGCGTCACGAACAGGTCGCGGCCGAACAGCAGCGCCAGCCCGCCGGCGCCGAGGACGGCGGCGACGAGGGCGCGCCCGGTGAAGCGGTCGCCGAAGAAAATGCGGCCGTTGATGGCGTTGTAGACCGTCGCGAGCGAGAAGATCACCGAGATCAGCCCGGACGTGATCAAGCCGGCGGCGTTGTAGAAGCAGACGAAGTTCATGCAGAACAGGCACACGGCCTGCGCCAGCAGCCAGGGATGGTGACGGCGCTCCGGCACGCTGAGCCGGCCGGTGACCGCCAGCGCCGCGATCACCACCAGCGCCGCGATCACGAAGCGGTAGAAGATCGAGACCAGCACCGGAACCGGGCCGACCTGCATCGCAATGGCGATCCAGGTCGCGCCCCAGACGAGCACGGTGGCGAGAAAGAGAGCGGCGTTCTGCAAGGAAAGACCTCGGGTCGAAGGGCGGGACATGCGCAGTCCTGCCCAGCGCGAGCCGAAGCCCCGACCGAATGAACGCCGTCCCGCCCTGCCTTTAGCATCGACCGACACCCGTGCGCAGCCCGTCCCCTGGCTTGCGCCGCCTCGAATTGCGCGCTCGGCCGGACGGGCGTTTCCCAATGACGGGGTTGGGAGTTGCTGCGACGGTCCCCCCTTGCCGAAGCGGGGCCGCGGCCGGGAGCGAGCGGGCCCGGACGGGGCCGTGTCTTCACCGAGCCGGCGACGAAGAGGCGACCCCCTGCCCCAGCCACCCCGCCAGCCGCTCGTACACGTCGCGGCGGCTCAACAGGTCGAGGTGCCCGGTCTCGCAGGCGATCCACTGCCGGTCGGGCGGGAAATCCAGACTGCGCGCCGGCTCCTTGTGGCGGCCGAGCGCGCTCGCGACCGGGACGAGGCCGTCGCCGAGCAGAAGGTCCTTGAGGTCGCCGGGCGCGGCGGCGGTGGTCGCCACGATCGTGTAACAGGCGACGCCCTCGGGCAGCGACGTCGGCCGGCGCGGGTCGGCCTGGCGGGCGAAACGGTCGCGGCCTTGCCAGTCCTCGTCCATCAGGTTTCCGTAGCGCAGATCGGTGACGCCGGCGCTGCGCAGCTTGCCGAGCCGGGCGAAGGCGGCGGCGTAGGGCGTCTTGCCGATCACGACATCGACCCAGTTGCCGACCCGCTCGAGCGGCGCCCCGTGGTGGGGCGTTCCGAGAAACACGATCGTGTTCAGCCTGCCGCGCCACGCATGGCCCTCCGCTTCGGCGACGAGGCAGGCGCTGCGGGCCACGAGCCCGCCCATGCTGTGGCCGACGATGACGAAGTCGTCGATCTTCGTCGGCCATGCGGCGACCAGCGCTTCCAACGCCTCGGCGAAGGCGCGGCCGTTGGTCGAGACGTGCAGGCCGGAATTGTAGGAGAGATAGACGGGCGTATAGCCGAGGTCGCGGGCGAGCGCGGCGCCGTGGTCGTGGTTCTGGCGATTCCATTGCAGGTCGCTCATGCAGAGCCCGTGCAGGAGGACAGCGAGCTTGCCGGTCGCCTCGGGAAAGGCTTCGGCCAGCGCTTGCCTTTCGAGCGTGAGCGCCCGCCCGTCGCGGCGAAACCGCATCGGCAGCGCCAGCGGATTGCCGGTGTCGGCGAGATGGTCGCCGACGACGCCGTTGAGCACGGCGAGCGCGATCTCGCGGCCGCGCGACACCGGCTGATCGTCCGGGTTCGGACCAACGAGCGCCGCCATGTTTCCGAGCCCCTCGCCGGTCAGCCGGAACGCCCCGCGCACCCCGCCGTAGACCAGCCGCGTGACGCCGCCGGTCAAACCTCGCGCCAGCGGCGCCAGGCCCGGCGTGTCGAGGATGGACGCGTGCATGTGCTCGACAATCCCGGTGACGCCGTGGGCCGCGTCGGCCGCGAGGCGGCCGAGGCCGAGGAGGTCGGAGAGCGAGAGGGCGGCGGGTTTCGCAGGCATGGGGACTCCCTTGGCGGAGGGCGCGGGCGGTTGCGTGGGACGAGTCGGGTTCTGTCCGGGCTTTAGGGAATGCGGCCCGCGGCTCACGCCGCGACGCCTGCGCGCGGGAGACCCTTCGCCTCCGGAAGCGCCCCGCGAGCGACCGACGCCGCCAGCCCTGGCATTCCGGCCGGCCGAGCGACGAGGCTGCGCATTGCGGCTCTCCAAACAGTTCTGTATGGAAGGCCTAGCACTCCGATCGCGAAACGTCAATACAGTAGTGTATGGAAATGCGGGACAGCCGACTCGGACCGACGGAATGGGTGAATGCGGGCCTCAAAGCCTTGGCGAAAGCCGGGTACGCCGCGCTCAAGGCCGAGACGCTCGCCAATCGCCTGCGGGTGTCGCGCGGCAGCTTTTATTGGCACTTCGCCCACGTCTCGGCGTTCCACGCGGCGATCTTGAGCCGCTGGCGCGAGATCGCGCTCGCGAGCCTCTTCGACGAGGTCGAGGGCGCCGCGGACGATCGCCTCGAGGCGGCGCTCACCCGCGCATTTTCCACCGACTCGGAGACCGAGCGCGCCGTGCGGGCCTGGGCGACCTTCGACGAGCAGGCGAATACGGCCGCCGAAGCGGTGGATGCGGAGCGAGTCCGTTACCTCCAGGCGCTGCTGGCCGACGCCGGCGTGCCGGCGAAGGCCGCCGAGACACGCGCGCGCATGATGAACTGGGCTTATCTCGGGTTTGCGCTCTCGTCGGCGCACGCCGACGAGCAGGCCCTGAGAACGCTCGTCAGAGACCTGTCGCAACTGGTTCGGCCGCCGTCCGAGACCCGAGGGATCGGGGCGGTCGCGCGAACGCGGCGACGACCCGCCGAGCGCTGAGCCCCGTAACGCGTTCGGAAATGACGATCGTGGCTTTGACCGCCGCGGCGAAGTCCGGGGCTCGGGCATTCCCGGCTGTCCCGGCGGCGTCGGTCGCAAGGCGACCCTCGCGACGGCGGCGGAAACGCCCGGGGCGACGTTTCCCGCGGGAACAGGGTCCGGACGATCGGTCCCGCCCGTCACGCCGGCGGCGTCCACGGCTTGGCGAGAAGCCGCCGCACCATCGGTTCGAACGTCGAAAGCGGCTCGTTCGGATAGGCGGGATCGAACGAGACCTCGTCGTATTTGGCGCAGAACTCGACCGTGCGCTCGTAGGCCGGGTCCGACTTGAACTTGTCGCGCGCGTTGGGATCGAGCCCGAGATGGCGGCCATAGAAATAGGTCTGAAACAGGCCGTGCTGCGTCAGCATCCACGCGTTGTCGCGGGAAATGAACGGCCGCAGGATCGCCGCGATCACCTCGCCGTGGTTGAACGGCCCGAGCGACTCGCAGGCGTCGTGCAGCAGGGCGACCGCCACATATTCCTCGTCTTTTCCGTCGCGCAGAGCGCGCGTCGCGGTCTGAAGGCAGTGGTCATAACGGGTGATGGTGTAGGCGGTGTCGCTGGCCAGATCGCGCAGCAGGGCGAACAGGCGGTCGGGCAGGTTGCGCAGCGTCTGTTCGTGCACGCGCCGAAGGATCTGGAAGTCGGCGTCGCTGCCCGCGTCCATGCGGGTGAAATGCATCCTTTCCATCCGGCGCCTCCGACAGGACCCCTTGGATTCCCGACATCGGGTGGCCCGATCCTGCCGCGTCCGGCGCCGGCGATCAATCGGCTCGATCGGCGGCGGGCGGCGCCGAACGCCCTCGCCTCGCTCGACCGGCGATGGCCTCATGTCCATCCCGAATCTTCTTCGCCGCCGCCCGAGAAATAAATGTCCCGATTGATAATGTTAGCAGTCGCCACGGCTGTATACGTGAACATGTGGCAAGGGTTTCGGCAGATTTTCCCTGCCCTTCTTGATCATATTATTTAGGGATACTGTATATGACACAGTCCTGGTTCGGGTTGACGGCGGCGCTGACCCTGCTCGGCGCAGGACCCGCGGCCGCGGCCATCGACCTCGGCGCAGCGGCGCCATTCGCCGTCCTCGGCGCCAGCACCGTGACCAGCACCGGCGACACCGTGATCAATGGCGACCTCGGTCTGTCGCCGGGCGCATCGATCACCGGCTTTCCTCCCGGCGTCGTCAACGGAGCGACGCACGTGGGCGACGCTCTGGCGCAGCAGGCTCGAATCGACGCGCTCGCGGCCTATGACGCGCTCGCGGCGCTGCCCGTCACGACGGACCTCGGCGGCGCGGACCTCGGCGGTCTCGACCTGACGGCCGGCGTCTACACGTTCTCGTCGTCTGCCCAGTTGACGGGAACGCTGACGCTGTCCGGACCCGGGCGCTTCGTCTTCGTGATCGGCAGCACGCTGACCACGGCCGGCGGCGCCATCGTCGCTTCGACCGGCTGCGGCGGCTGCGACGTCTACTGGGATGTCGGCAGTTCCGCGACGCTGGGCGCGGGCACGGCGTTCGAGGGAACCATCCTCGCAGTCGCCAGCGCCGCCTTGAACGCCGGCGCGACCATCGTCGACGGCCGGGCGATTGCGCTCAACGGCGCGGTCACGCTGGACGGCGCGACGATCAGCGCGCCCGGCGCCGGCGCGCCCGAACCCGGCGTCTGGACGATGATGATGGTCGGCTTCGCCGGCCTCGGCCTCGCGGGCGCACGCCGGGCGGCCCGGCGCCGTTTGGCTCTCGCCCGATCCTGAGGTCCCGCCCCGGCCAATCGGCGGGGCGGAGACCGCGGTTTCCGCCGTCGACGGCGAGGGGCGGTTAGAACCGCTCGCCCACCATCTCTTCGCTCTTCGCCCAGAGCGCCCTGGCGCGCTCGGGATCGAGCGCATGCGGGCGAACGCCGCCGAGCACGTTCGGTCCGGCCTCGACCACCTCGGCCACCCGGCAATCCTCGCAATAGCGCCCGCCGACCTCGTCCGCCCCGGCGACCACCGCGGCCCAGACGGAGGTCGCGGCCCCCTGCGCAACCGACTTCATTGCGAACGGCGGCCAGCCGGCGGCGCGGTTGTCCGCATTGATCCGGTCGAGCATCCGCCCGACCGCCCCGGGATCCATATGGCGCGAGAGTTCGGTCGCGATGCCGCCGGGATGAACGGCCGTGGCGCTCAGGCCCGCCTCCTTGTGGCGCCGGTCGAACTCGACGGCGAACAGAATGTTGGCCGTCTTGGAGCGGCCGTAGGCGATGAACGGCTCATAGGGCGTGCGCTCGAAGTTCGGGTCGTCGAGATCGACGTCGGCGCGCCGGTGGCCGGCCGATGAGAGGTTGACCAGCCGTCCGCCCGGCCGCAGCAACTCGGCGATCCGGTTGACCAACACGAAGTGCCCGAGGTGGTTCGTGCCGAACTGGGTCTCGAAACCATCCGCCGTCTTGCCGAACGGGGTCGCCATCACGCCCGCGTTGGCGATGACGACGTCGAATGGCCGGCCGGCCGCCACCAACGCGTCGGCGCAGGCGCGCACGCTCGCGAGCGAAGCGAGATCGAGTTCGATCAGCTCGAAGCCGTTCTTCGCCTGGGCCGCGACCTCGGCGGTCGCGCGCTTCGCCTTGGCGAGGTCGCGCGCCGCGCCGACCACCTCAGCCCCGTGCGCCGCCAGCGCCCGCGCCGTCTCGACCCCCAGTCCGGCTGACGCGCCGGTGATGAGAATCCGCTTGCCGGCGAGGTCGACGCCCGCCAGCACCTCGTCCGTCGTCGATTTCGCGCCGAATGTCGTCATGAGGTTTCGCTCCGATTGCATCGCCCGCGCTTGGTCAGAAGCGCTCGCCGACGAGTTCCTCGCTCTTCGCCCACAGGGCCCGGGCGCGCTCCGGATCGACGGCGTAGTCGCGCACGCCGGCCAGCGTCTCCATGCCGCCGTCGATCAACTCCGCCACGTGACAATCCTCGCAATAGCGCCCGCCGATCGCCTCCGCTTCGGCGACGGCGGCGGCCCAGACGGTGGTGGCGGCGCCCTGCGGCACGGACTTGTAGAGCAGCAGGGGCCGGCCGGCGGCCTTCTGCTTCTCGTTGAAGTCCTCGGTGAAGCGTCGGATCGCGTCGCGGCCGACGTGGCGGTTGAGCTCGGTCTCGACCAGGCCGGGATTGATCGCGGTCGCCCGCACGCCCCGGTCCCTGTGCCGGCGGTCGAATTCCACGGTGAAGAGAATGTTCGCGGTCTTCGAGCGCGAATAGGCGGACCTGGCGTCGGCCGCGCGCTCGCCCTGGAGGTCCTCGAGGTCGATGTCGGCCTGGCGGTGGACGCCGGACGACAGATTGACCAGCCGGGCGCCGGGCCGCAGCAGCGACGCGATCCGGTTGACGAACAGAAAGTGGCCGAGGTGTGATTGACGCCGAACTGAATCTCGAAGCCGTCGGCCGTCCGCCCCTGCGCGCCGGCGACGCCCGCGTTGGCGATGACGACGTCGAAGGGGCGGCCGGCCGCGACCAGCGCGTCGGCGCAGGCGCGGATGCTGGCCAGCGACGCGAGATCGAGCGCGACCAGGTCGAAGCCGGCTTTCGCCTCGGCCGCGGCCTCCGCGGTCGCGCGCTTCGCCTTGTCGAGGTCGCGCGCCGCGCCGACCACCTCCGCCCCGTGCGCTGCGAGCGCCCGCGCCGTCTCGACCCCGAGGCCGGCCGACGCGCCGGTCACCAGAATCCGCTTGCCGGCGAGGTCGACGCCCTCGAGCACGTCGTCGGTGGTGGAATGGGCGCCGAAAGGTTGTGTCATGACGAACTCCTTGCTCCGGGACGGGTTGCCCGCCGACGCCGTCCAGCTTAAAAGGAGGACGTCTCCGGTTGTAATACGGAGGGTTCCTCCGCTTATCAAGGGGGCATGACGCAATGGCCGACGCCGACGTTACGACCGCCGCCCGGCGACCGCGCGCCGACGCCGAGCGCAACCGCGCCCGCCTGCTGGAAGCGGCCAAGGCGGCCTTCGCGGACAAGGGCGCGGCGGCGAGCCTCGACGAGATCGCGCGCGCGGCCGGCGTCGGGATCGGCACGCTCTACCGCCGCTTTCCCACTCGCGACGCGCTGGTCGAGGCGGTCTTCCGCAAGGAGAGCGACCAGCTGTTCGCCGCCGCCGCGCGGCTCGCCGCGACGCGGCCTCCGGTGGCGGCGTTGCGCGAATGGCTGCTGCTGTTCCTCGACTACCTCGCGGTGAAGCGGGGCATGGCCGAGGCGCTGAGCGCGATCGCCGCGGGAGCGCCCGACCTCAAGGCGGCCTCCGGCGCGAAGCTGAACGACGGCGTCACGCTGCTGGTCGAGCGCGCCGTCGCCAGCGGCTGCATCCGCCTCGACATCGAGCCGATGGATCTCCTGCGCGCGCTGGCGGCGCCGGCGTCGACCGAGGCGGCGAGACGGCTCGTCGACATTCTCGTCGCCGGGATGCGGACCGGGCGGCCGGAGGCGGCGCAAGCGCCGTGACGCTGGCGCCGCTCGGCGGTCCGCGCCGGCGTCGCCGCGCGAGACGGTCAGGGCGGGGTTCAGGGACGCGTTCCGTCACCGGGCCGCTCGGTGAGCGCGGTGCGCGGCCAGCGGCCGCGTCTACACCAGCGCCCCGACATTGGCCCCGGTACCCGCGTTCCTCTCGCCATGGACGCCCGCCGCGGCAGCCATTATCCTCTCGCCATGCCCGTGAAGAGCGCACTCTACGACAGCGATTTCTACGCCTGGAGCCGCGAGCAGGTGGACCTGCTGCGCGCGGGGAGACTGGCGCAGGCGGACATCGAGCATATCGCCGAGGAAATCGACAGCATGGGGCGGACGGAAAAGCGCGAACTGGTCAGCCGGCTCGAAGTCCTCATGCTGCATCTCCTGAAGGGACGGTATCAGCCGGACAAGCGCGGCCCGAGCTGGGAGGCGAGCATCCGCGTCCAGCGTGACCGCATCGAAGACCATCTCGACGACAATCCGAGCCTGAGACCCCTGCTGCCGCAGGCGATCGCGACCGCCCACCGCAGGGCCCGCCTGGATGCGGTGGCAGAGACGGGGCTGCTGGAGGCGACGTTTCCGGAGGCGTGCCCGTGGACGGTGGAGCAGGTGTTGGACGATGGGTTCTGGCCGGGGTGACGACCTGCTCTCAGCCCGACTTCGCTCTTTTCAGCGCCGCGTTGATGCGCGTCTGCCATCCCGCCCCGGTCGCCTTGAAACGCTCGACGACATCGCGGTCGAGCCGCAAGGTGACGGAGACTTTTCGGTCAGCCTTCAGCGGACGCCCCGGACGGCGCACGATCCCCTCGACAGGTTCCGAGAGGTCCGGCGCGGCGTCGGGATCGGCGGCGACGCCACGCGCGATTCTCGCGTCCTCGCTAGCCGTCGGACGAACGAGTTTCGTTCTCATAAAGCGCGACCTCACGACTGTTGGCTTTCCGGGCGGAAATGACGCGGCGCTCACCGGCGCGCTCCACGTAGACCACCACGTGCAAGCGCGCGCCGAGCGGCGCCATCGCGATCAACCGCCTTTCAGTAACTCCCAACCCCGTCATTGCGAGGAGCGAAGCGACGAAGCAACCCATGCCGCCGCTTGCCTCCTGCGGAAAAAATCGCTCCGTCTTCTGCTCGCAACGAAGGGCGGCGGGACGATCAGAGGGCGCAACAGCAGCCCAGCGGCCCTGGATCGCTTCGCTTCGCTCGCGATGACGGCGCTGTTCGCTGCCGGCTTGGGAGTTACGCCTTTCACCATAATCCTTGCGACGATCCTCGAATGTCAGGGCTTCGTCCCAGGCCAAGCCCTCGAGGTCGTGAAAGTCGACCGCGTGCTTGGCGAGGTTCGCGAGCCGCTTGCTCTCATCCCAGGTCGTCACAGGTTTTTGTAGTTACGGAAACTGTCGCCGTCAAGCGGCGCACGCAATCTCGTTCAGACAAGGTGTCGGGAATTGTCGCGCTGTCGAAACCGTGATGGCGTCCGGCCTTTCGTGGTCGCCTACAAGGGCGAGAGCGTCACCGTCGACCTGCCGGGCTACTACCCGGCGGGTGAAGGCGACGGCGTCCATGTCGGCGACGACATGGACGTGGCCGACAAGGCGTTGCGGACGCTGAAGGAACAGATCGAAGGCGTGCCCTCGCCGGCGACGATAAGGCGCGTGCGGGCGAAGCTGAACCTATCGCAGCGCGAAGCCGGCGCGTTGCTGAAGGTCGGCGAGAACGCGTTCGATAAGTACGAGCGCGGCCTCGTCGAGCCGAGCGGGCCGACGGGCGTGCTGATCGGCATCCTCGACCGGCATCCCGAGATCGTCGACGAATTGCGCTGAGACGGGTTTCGGCGCCTTCACGCCGCCTTGGTCGCTTTGGTCGGCAGGGCGACCGTTTCCAGCGGCGTCAGGTCGACGTGTCGCGACGCGCCGTCGATCTCGAATCAGACCACGTCGCCCGCGGCGTCGAGGTCGACGTTCAGCCCGGGCCGACTTCGCGTGTCTCGACGCCTGGCGCGGCTTTGAACTCGATGGAGAGGCGGTCCGTTTCCGGATAATGGTGCAGCTTCATGACCCGGCCTCCACAAAGCCCCGGTCGAAGACAGCGTTGGCGATCGTCTCGCCGCCGTCGAGCGTGACGATCCGACCTCTCGGCGTCATTGCGAGCGAAGCGAAGCAATCCATGCCGCAGGGCCTGCGGCATGGATTGCTTCGCTCCTCGCAATGACGGTCCCCCTCACCCCTTCTTCCCCGCGATCTTCGCGATCTCCCGCATGATCTTCAGCGTCCCCGCCAGCCGGTCGGCGAGCTTCTCGAAGTCGTCCACCACGACGATCTTCATGTCCGGCCGCACCTTGGCGAGCGAGCCCTGCGCCGTCACCCACTTCACCAGCCCCGTCGGATTGGCGAAGGCGTTGCCGCGGAAGGCCAGCGTCGCGCCGCGCGGGCCGGCGTCGAGCTTTTCGACGTTCGACTGGCGGCAGAGGGCCTTGATCAGGACCAGCTTCATCAAGAGGCCCACTTCCGGCGGCGTCGGACCGAAGCGGTCGACGATCTCGGCCGCCATGGCGTCGATCTCGGCCTCGTCCTCGAGCGCCGACAGGCGGCGGTAGAGCGACAGCCGCGTCGCGAGATCGGGAATGTAGCTTTCGGGAATCGTCACCGGCGCGCCGAGCTGGATGGTCGGCGACCACAGGTCCTCCGGCGCCGCTTCCTCGCCCGCCTTGATGCGCTCGACCGCCTCGCGCACCATCTGCTGGTAGAGCTCGTAGCCGACCTCCTTGATGTGGCCGGACTGTTCCTCGCCCAAAAGGTTGCCGGCGCCGCGCAGGTCGAGATCGTGGCTGGCGAGCTGGAAGCCGGCGCCGAGCGTGTCGAGCGACTGCAGAACGGTGAGCCGCTTCTCCGCCTGCGGCGTGATCGTGGCCCTGGCCGGCGTGGTGAAGAGGGCGTAGGCGCGGATCTTCGACCGGCCCACCCTGCCCCTGAGCTGGTAGAGCTGGCCTAGGCCGAACATGTCGGCGCGATGCACGATCATGGTGTTGGCGCGCGGGATGTCGAGGCCCGATTCGACGATCGCGGTCGACAGCAGAATGTCGTACTTGCCGTCGTAGAAGGCGCCGATCTTCTCCTCGAGCTCGGTCGCCGCCATCTGCCCGTGCGCCAGGACGAATTTCGCTTCCGGCACGTTCTGGCGCAGGAAGGCCGCGGCCTCGTCCAGATCCTCGATGCGCGGGCAGACGTAGAACGACTGCCCGCCGCGGTAGCGCTCGCGCAACAGCGCCTCGCGCACGATCAGCGCGTCGAACGGCGAGACGAACGTCCGGACCGCGAGCCGGTCGACCGGGGGCGTGGCGATGATCGAGAGGTCGCGGACGCCGGTCATGGCGAGCTGGAGGGTGCGCGGGATCGGCGTCGCCGACAGGGTCAGCATGTGGACCTCGGCGCGCAGCTCCTTCAGCCGCTCCTTGTGGCCGACGCCGAAGTGCTGCTCCTCGTCGACCACGACCAGGCCGAGGTCCTTGAACGCCACGGTCTTGCCGAGCACGGCGTGGGTGCCGACGACGATGTCGACCTTGCCCTCGGCGAGCCCCTTCTTGACCTCGCGCTGCTCGGCCGCGCCCACCATGCGCGAGAGCTGACCGATCCTGACCGGCAGGCCGGCGAAGCGCTCCTTGAAGATGCGCGCGTGCTGGCGGGCGAGCAGCGTGGTCGGCACGACGATCGCGGTCTGCTTCGAATTGATCGCCGCGGCGAAGGCGGCGCGCAGCGCCACCTCGGTCTTGCCGAAGCCGACGTCGCCGCACACCAGCCGGTCCATCGGCCGGCCGGCGGCGAGGTCGGCGAGCGTCGCCTCGATCGCGCTGTCCTGGTCCTGCGTCTCGTCGTAGGGGAAGCGGGCGCAGAACTCGTCGTAGAGCCCGTCGGGCACGACGAGGCGCGGCGCGGGGCGGGTCATGCGCTGCGCGGCGACGCGGATCAGCTCCCCCGCCATCTCGCGCACGCGCTTCTTGAGCCGCGCCTTGCGCGACTGCCACCCCGCCCCGCCGAGCTTGTCGAGTTCGCCCGTCTCCGAGCCGAAGCGCGACAGAAGCTCGAGATTCTCGACCGGCAGGAACAGCCGGTCGCCGCCGGCGTAGTGGATTTCGAGGCAATCGTGCGGCGCGCCGGCGGCCTCGATCGTCTTCAGGCCGACGAACCGGCCGACGCCGTGGTCGATGTGGACGACGAGGTCGCCGGCGGTGAGCGCGGCCGCCTCCGCCAGCACGTCCTGGGCGCGGCGCTTGCGCTTGACCCGGCGCACCAGCCGGTCGCCGAGAATGTCCTGCTCGCCGACGATCGCGAGGCCCGGCGCCTCGAATCCCTGTTCGAGGGCGATCACCGCCAGCGGCAGCGCGCCCGCGCGGGCCGTCGTGGCCTGATGATAGGACGAGACCAGCTCCAGCGACTTCAGCCCGTGTTCGGCCAGCACGTGGCTCAGGCGCTCGCGCGAGCCGTCGCTCCATCCCGCGACGATCACCGTCCGGCCGTCCTTGCGCAGATCCTTGATGTGGGCGGCGGCGGCGTCGAACACGTTGGCGCCCTCGGTCTGGCGCTCGGGGGCGAAATTGCGGCCGATCCGTCCGCCACAATCGACGATCGCGCCGCCGGGCGGATGCTCGAACGGCGTCAGCCGCGCCAGCGGCCCGGCCGCGAGCCGCTCCTTCCATTCGTCGCCGGCGAGATAGAGTTTTGCCGCAGGCAGGGGCTTGTAGTCGGCTTTTCCCGGGTCCGCCTGGTAGGCGGCGCGGCGCGCGGCGTAGGCGTCGGCGATCTGGGCGACGCGCTGCGCGGCCGCATCCTCGGCGCGGGCGTCGAGCACGAACGGCGCGTCGCCGACATAGTCGAACACCGTGTCGAGATGGTCGTAGAGCAGCGGCAGCCAGTGCTCGAGGCCGATCGCGCGCCGGCCCTCGCTGACGGCGGCGTAGAGGTCGTCGTTGGGCGCGGGGGCGCCGAATTCCTGGGCGTAGAGCTGGCGGAAGCGCTTGATCGTCTCGGTGGTCAGCCGCGCCTCGCTCATCGGCACGAGGTCGAGCGAGCGCAGCTGGCCGACGCTGCGCTGGGTCTCGGGATCGAAGGCGCGGATCGTCTCCAGCGTGTCGCCGAAGAAGTCGAGCCGGATCGGATGGGGCGCGCCGGGCGGATAGAGGTCGAGGATGCCGCCGCGGATGGCGGTGTCGCCGACGTCGCGCACGGTGCTGGCGCGGGCATAGCCGTTGGTTTCGAGCCAGAGCGCCAGCTCTTCCATGCGCACGCTGTTGCCGGGCGCGGCCGAGAAGGCGGCGGAGGCGACGTATTTGAGCGGCGGCACGCGCTGAGTGAGCGCGTTGACCGACATGACCAGCACGCGCGGACGCTCCACCGCCCCGCGGGTGCGGGCGAGGCGCGCCAGAACCGTCATGCGCTCGGCCGCAACCGCGGCGTTGGGCGAGACGCGGTCGTAGGGCTGGCAGTCCCACGAGGGCAGGTACAGCGCCTCGATCCCGGGCGCAGCGAAGGCGAGCGCGTCGATGAACGCCTGCGCCCGGAGGCTGTCGCGGGCGACGAACACCAGCGCCGCCGCGCGCTTCTCGCCCGCTTCGGCGAGGGCGCGGGCAAGCTCGGCCACGACGAAGGCGTCGTAGCCCTCGGGGGCGCGGCAGAGCGTGACGGCGCCGCCGCCCTCCAGACGCCGCGCGGCGAAGGCGAGGTCGACCGGCCCGGTCCGCTCCCTGACGTCGCTCATCGGTCGCGGTTCGCCCGCTCACGCGCCTCGCGCGGCGCGGCGGCGATGCGCGCGAACAGCGGCGTGTCGTGAACCGCCGGCGTCGGCCGCTCGCCGACGATCCACGCCAGCACCTCGGGGTCGGGCGCCTCCATCAGCCGCTCGAATTCGTCGAGTTCCGATTCGCTCATCGTCGGCAAGTTGGCGTCGGCGAACTGGCCCATCACGAGGTCCATCTCGCGCATCCCGCGCCGCCAGGCGCGAAACAGAATCCTGCGCCGGCGCTCATCGAGCGCGGCGCTGCTCAGCATCGAGCCGGACATCGAGGCCCCTTTCACAATTGGCGTGGGCAGCGTCGTTGACGCAACGACGTCATGGCCGGACTCGTTCCGGCGATCCACATCCCTCCACCTGAAGAAGCCATCGCGGCGCGCGCTCCAGCACGGCCGGCGACAGCGGCGGCGGCCACGTGGATGGCCAGGGCAAGCTCCGGCCAGGACGCGAAACGAACGGACGCGGCGGGCGCAGGCTTCGCGCGCTTATAGTCGGGGAGCGCGGCGGAGTCAGCCCTGACCTCGCCCGGCCGTCTCGAGACCGGGGGACGGCTGCGGGGGCCGATGCGGCCCCCTTCACTCGGCCGCCGCCGCGGCGGCGGCGAGCGCCGGCCTCGGCCTGCCGATCGTCAGCGCCAGCGCGGCGGCGACCAGGCAGGCGGCGCCGGCGGCGTAGAGCGCCGGCAGGTAGGTCATCAGCTCGGTGCGGAACGCGCCCGCGCCGAAAGCGGCGGTCGCGGCGCCGAGCTGGTGGGCGGCGAAGATCCAGCCGAAGGTCAGGTTCGAGCGTTCCGCGCCGAAGCGCTGCACCGTCAGCCGCACCGTCGGCGGCACGGTCGCGACCCAGTCGAGCCCGTAGAACACGGCGAAGGCGGAGAGCCAGACGACGGAAAAATCGGTGAACGGCAGGACGATCAGCGACAGGCCGCGCAAGCCGTAATAGACGAACAAAAGCCAGCGGTTGTCGTAGCGGTCGGACAGCCAGCCCGACAGGATCGTGCCGACGAAGTCGAAGACGCCGATCGCCGCGAGCGCGCCCGCCGCCGCCACCGGCGCGACGCCATAGTCGCCGCACAGCGCAATCCAGTGGGTCTGGATGAGGCCGTTGGTCGACAGGCCGCAGACGAAGAAGGTGACGAACAGCACCCAGAACGTGCGGCTCGCGCGCGCTTCGGCGAGCGCCCGAAGGGGCGAGGCGAGCATCGGGCCGAAGGCGAGCGTTTGCGGCGGCGGCGGATCGGGCGCGCGCGCGCCGTAGGGCGCGAGCCCGACGTCGGAAGGACGGTCGCGCAGGACGAGGAGCGCGACCACGCCGGCCAGCAGCAGCATGACCACGACGAAGCCGAGCGCGGCTCTCCAGCCATGGTCCTCGGTGAGTTTGGCCAGCAGCGGCAGAAAGACGAGCTGGCCGGTCGCGGTGCTCGCGGTCAGCATGCCGACGACCAGGCCGCGCCGGTGGTGGAACCAGCGCGCCGCGACCGTCGCCCCGAGCACCAGCGCCACCATGCCGGTGCCGAAGCCGATCAGAACGCCCCAGAGCGCCACGAGCTGCCAGAGCTGGGTCATGGCGAGCGAAGCCAGAAGGCCGGCCGACACCATGCCGATCGCGGTCACGACGACGGGCCGGATGCCGAAGCGGTTGATGAAGGCGGCCGCGAACGGCGCGGTCAGGCCGAAGAGCGCGAGGCGGATGGCGAAGGCCGAGGAAATGTCCGCCGCGCTCCAGCCGAACTCCTTCTGCAAGGGCACGATGAAGACGCCGGCTGCGCCCATCGCGCCGGCGTTGGCCAGCATGACGAGGAAGGTCGCGCCCGCGACCGCCCAGCCGTAGAACAGCCCGCGCCGGCTCATGCTCGCGGCGAGCCGGTTCGACAGCGACAGGACGGCGCGCGACGCCGGGACGGGCGCGGAAGCGTTCGGAAGGCGGATCGTGTCCGTCATAGGGTCTCCGTTCGGCTGACCATGGTCGGGCGGATGGTTACAGGTCGAGGGCGAGCGCGCGCAGCGCGGCGGCGCCGGCGTCTCCGAGCGCGGCCTCGATGCGGGCTTGCGCCGCTTCCCACAGCGGGCGCGCGCGGCGCAGGGTCTGCCGGCCGGCTTCCGTCACCGCCACCGCCGTCTCGCGCTGGTCATCGGCCGGGATTTCCGCGACCAGCCCCATGCGCGCGAGCACTTTCACGTTGCGCCCGACCGTCGAGCGGTCGAGTTCGGCGAGCCGGGCGAGCTCGGTCAGCGACACCGTCCCGACGCTCTTGATCCGCCGCATCAGGCTGAACTGGGCGACGCCGATCCCGGCCGGGGCGAGGGCCCCGTCGTAGAGCGCGGTGGTCTTGCGGGCGGCGGCGCGCAGCGCGGCGCAGTAGCAGGGGGTTTGCATGATGCGGGTATATACCCGCAAAACGGCGGCTTCGCAAGCGCGCTCCCGCCGTGCGCGCCTCGAGGCGTTCAGGGAACCGCCGACGGGCCCGGCCGGCCGGCGCATGATCGAGGGTCGGCCGGCCGCGCGCCGCCGACAGAGACGGGTTCAGGAGTGGTGCGTGTAGCCTGTCGGCGGCGCATAGTCCGGATTGGTCGCGTTCGCCATCGCCAGAGCCGCCTTGGCCTCGTCGCCGGTGAGCAGGACGGTGGTTCGGAAGAGGTCGTTGGCGCCGGCGCCGGTCAACGTCGTCGCGCAGGCCGCACACCGTTCGTTGTTGGGGAACTCGACGATGCTGACGCCGTCGTAGTCGCCGAAAGCGAAGAAGAACTCGTGCAAGCGACCGCCGAACGCCTGCACCACCTTGCGCAGTTCGGCCGCGCGGTCCTGCGGGGTCTGGACAAGGGCCTTGACCGCTTCGTTCTTGTATTTCCACTGGAACATATAGTATGGCATCGACGAGTCTCCCTTTATTGGACCTGACCTGCGCGCCATGGTCGTCGTGACGATCCGCGGAAGGCAAGAGAGACAAGTTGATTGAGCGTCCGTAAACTTATAGCAGTGGGGAGATCAGACGAGACCTTCGGGGCGTCTTTTCGGTCGCCGAATCTGGCCGATACTGTCAATAATTCCGTGTACGGCTACAGCATGCGCCGGCAAGCGTGAACAATGAAAAAAACACGTGACGAAAGCGTCAACGCGTCTTGCTGGTTTCTCACTGTCTGCGTCATTCCGACCGGCAGGACACCGCGGCGGCGCGCCGCCGACCTGCGTCGGCCGGGGCTCGCCGTCACCCGCCGCCACCGCCGGGCGCCTCCTTGGGCTCGGCGTTGGCGGGCTCGCGCAGGAGGCCGAAGGCCGCCTCGAGCTGCGGGCTCATCGGGATCCCCAACAGTTCGCCGTTGGGCAGTCGCCGCTCGAACCAGCGCGCATAGGTCCAGGCGAGGTCGTTGGAGGCCGCGAGCGTCGCGAAGGCGCGCTCGACCGCCTCTTTCATGGGGAGGTCGTCGTGGCGGTAGACGATGCCGTAGGGCTCGTAGGACAGCATTTCGCCGACGACCTCGAGCCGGTCGCGCGCATGATGACGGGCGAGGAGGCCGGCCAACAGCACGTCGTCGGCCGCGAAGCCGTCGACCTCGCCGTCGCCGAGCAGACGGAAAGCCTGCTCGTGATCCGGGGTCGCGACCAGCGTCATCGCGAGACGGAAGCTGTCGTTGAGCGTCGTCATCACGGCGAGGTTGGTCGTGCCGGCGGTGACGGCGATCCGCTTGCCGGCGAGGTCGTGGAAGTCGCGCCAAGGCGTCCCCTTCCGGACCAGAATGCGGGTTCCGGCGACGAAGATCAGCGGCGAGAACGAGACCACACGCGCCCGCTCGGCGGTCGCCGTGGTCGCGCCGCATTCGAGATCGGCGTCGCCCGAGATCACCGCGGCGAGCCGGGTCTCGGCGGTCACCGGCTTGAACGCGACGCGCAGGTCGTCGCGCCCGAGGGTGCGGCCGATCTCCTCCACGATCGCTTCGCACAGGTCGATGCTGTAGCCGACCGGCCGTCCGGCGCGGTCGCGGAACGAGAACGGCGCCGCATCGTCGCGCGCCGCGACGACGACTTCGCCCGTGCGGGCGATCTTCGCCAGCGCGCCGGTCAGGCCGGCGTCGTCCGCCTGCGCGGCGGCGAAGGCCGTCGCGGCGAGGAGAGCGGCCGCGGCCAGACCCAGGCGTCGCCTGAGCGCCATCAACGTCGGGACGCCCATCGCCGCCTCACGCCGCCGCCGGTTCGTCGAGAAAGGCGTCGTCCGCCCCGGCGGGCCTCTCCTCCCCGAGCGCGCCCTCCCAGCGGGAGACGACCGCCGTGGCGATCGAATTGCCGACGACGTTGGTGGCCGATCGACCCATGTCGAGGAACTGGTCGATTCCCATGATCAGCAGGAGGCCCGCCTCGGGAATCGCGAACTGGTTGAGCGTGGCGGCGATCACCACCAGCGACGCGCGCGGCACGCCGGCCATGCCCTTCGACGTCAGCATCAGGATCAACAGCATGGTGAGCTGCGTCCCGAGCGGCAGCACGACGCCATAGGCCTGCGCGATGAACAGCGAGGCGAAGGTGCAGTACATCATCGAGCCGTCGAGATTGAACGAATAGCCCATCGGCAGGACGAAGGAGGCGATGCGGTTGGGCACGCCGAACTGCTCGAGGGCCTCGAGCGTCTTCGGGTAGGCCGCCTCGGACGAAGCGGTCGAGAAGGCGAGCAGGATCGGCCCCCGCATCATGCCGAGGAGGCGAAGGACCCGCGGCCCCAGCACGAGGAAGCCCCCGAGCGCGAGCAGCCCCCACAACAGGAGCAGCGACAGATAGAAGCCCCCCATGAACTTGGCGAACACCAGCAGCACCCAGAGGCCCTGCTTGGCGACGGTCGCCGCCACCGCCGCGAACACCGCCAGCGGCGCAAAGGTCATCACATAACCGGTGACGATCAGCATGACGTGGGCGAGTTCGTCGATCCCCTGGACGATCAGCTTCCCCTTGTCGCCGAGCGAGGCGATGGCGACGCCGAAGAACACCGAGAACACCACGATCTGAAGGATCTCGTTGTTCGCCATCGCCTCGATAATCGATCGTGGCACGAGATGCTCGACGAAGTTCTGCAGCGACAGGGCCGAGGTCTTGAGGCCGGTCGCCGCATGCGCGTCGGGGATCGGAATGTTCAGCGCGTCGCCAGGCCGCAGGATATTGACCATCAAGAGCCCGAGCAACAGCGAAACCAGCGAGGCGGCGATAAACCACGTCATGGTCTTGATGAAAATGCGGCCGATCTGGTTCGATTCGCCGACATGGGTGATGCCGACCACCAGAGTCGAAAACACCAGCGGCGCGATGATCATCTTGATCAGGCGAAGAAACAGCGTCGAAACCAGCTCGAGATAGGACGCGACGGCCTTGCCGGTGTCCGGATCGACGAGAAAGATGAGATATCCGACGAAAATCCCCAGGACCAGCGCCGCCAGGATGGCGTGGATCATGTATTTCCGCATCGACAGCGCCCCCGCTAATCGTCGAATGGCCGGGTCGGCGCGCTCGCATCGACCGTCTGTCCGCGACGATGCCCGCGCCGGACGCTCATGGCAAGACGCTGCGCGCCGATTGCCGCATTTCGTTTGGGCCGGGCCGCCGTTCTACTCGCGCGTCTCCTTGCGCCAGTCCCTCCGCGCCTGCGCCTCGCTCTCGAAGATATGCGGCGCGACGCCGCGCTTTTTCAGCGAGTCGCCGAGCTTCATCCGCAGGAAGCCGCTGGTGGTGTAGCGCGACACGCCGGAATAGAAGCGGTCGGCGAGGCCGCGCACCATTGCCGTGTACTCGTCGAGCAGGTCCGGCAGGATGGTGAAATTGTCGTAATTGACGATCGCGTAGGCGCGCTCGCCGAGCGATCCGAGCTTCGATTCGACCACTTTCTCGATCGCGCCGATGTCTTCCCGGCGGCGCAGATCGAAGCGTTCGAGATTGATGAAGAAGGCGTTCTGCGTCGCGTCGTAGGTGAAGCGGCTTTCGAGCGACACCCCGACGAGATCGGCGCGCAGATTCATCGGTTCGGGCGCGAAAATCCGCGCGTCCATCAACACGGGGTCACGCGGAATCAGCGGCTTGAAATCCATGCGGGCGAGGATGTCGCGCTCGATGTCGACGCCCGGCGCAACCTCGACGAGTTCCAGCCCTTCCGACCGGAGCGCAAAGACGGCGCGCTCGGTCACGTAGAGCGCGTTCTGCCCGCGTGTCCCGGCATAGGCGCCGCTGAAGGTGACGTGCTCGACGTCGGCCACGAATTTCTTGAACTTCGCCTCCTGCTCGATGACCAGCCTGCCCTCCCGCGCGCCGACCTTCTGGCTGCCGGCGCCGAACGTGCCGACGAACACGACCTCCTTGGCGTTCTGGCTGATGTTGATGAAGCCGCCGGCACCGGCGAGTTTCGGCCCGAACTTGCTGACGTTGAGGTTGCCGTGGCGATCGACCTGGGCGAGGCCGAGGAAGGCGGCGTCCAGTCCGCCGCCGTCGTAGAAGTCGAACTGGTAGGGCTGGTCGATCACCGCCTGGGTGTTGGTCGCGGCGCCGAAGTCGATGCCGCTCGCCGGAATCCCGCCGATCACGCCGGGCTCGGCGGTCAGCGTGATCAGGTCGATGATCTTCTCCTCGTTGGCGACCGCGGCGACGCCCTCGGGCATGCCGATGCCGAGGTTGACGACGCTGTTGGCCTTGAGCTCGAACGCGGCGCGGCGGGCGATGATCTTGCGCTCGCTCATCGCCATCGCCGGCAGCGATCCGGCGCGCGCCCGGATCTCGCCGCTGTAGGCGGGATTGTATTGCGTGCCGAAGGTCTGCCAGTGATGCTCCGGCCGCGCCACGACGACGCAGTCGACCAGGACGCCGGGGATTTTCACCTGCCGCGGGTTCAGGCTGCCGCTCTCGGCGACCCGCTCGACCTGGGCGATGACGATTCCGTCCGAGTTGTGCGCCGCCATCGCGATGGCGAGCGCCTCCAGCGTCAGCGCCTCCTTTTCCATGGTGAGGTTGCCGTCGGCGTCGCCGGTGGTGGCGCGAATGATCCCGACCTGGATCGGAAACGTGCGGTAGGCGAGGCACGCCTGCCCGGCGAGGGTGATGCGCTCGACGAGGTCCTCGGTCGTGCGGGCATTGAGCTTGCCGCCGCCGTTCTTCGGGTCGACGAACGTCTCCATGCCGACGCGGGTGACGTGCGCCGGGCGGCGCGCGGCGATGTCGCGGAACAGGTGGGTGATCACCCCCTGGGGCAGGTTGTACGCCTCGATCCGGTTGTCGATCGCCATCGCCTGCAGCTTCGGCGCGAGCCCCCAGTGGCCGCCGATGACGCGGCGCACGAGGCCCTCGTGGGCGAAGTGGTTGAGGCCCTTGGTGTTGCCGTCGCCCTGGCCGGCCGCGTAGACGAGCGTCAGGTCGCGCGGGGCGGCGTCGGCGAGGAAACGCGCCTCGAGGGCGATGGCGATCTCCTCGGCGAAGCCGATGCCGACGAAGCCGCCGGTCGCCACCGTGTCGCCGTCGCGGATCAGGCGCACCGCCTCGGCGGCGGTGACGACCTTGCCCAGCTCGGGCGAGCGGAGGTACGGCAGCGCCGGATGCTTCTGTCCGCCCGGCATGATCCTGTCCCTCAGTAGAGGCCGCTGAACTCGTAGACGCCGATGATCACGAACACCGCCGCCGTCTTCAGGATCGTCACGGCGAAGATGTCCTTGTAGGACTCGCGGTGGGTGAGGCCCGTGACGGCCAGCAGCGTGATGACCGCGCCGTTGTGCGGCAGGGTGTCCATGCCGCCCGACGCCATGGCGGCGACGCGGTGCAGGACCTGCATCGGGATGCCGACGGCGTTGGCGGCTTCGATGAAGTCCTTCGACATCGCGGCCAGCGCGATCGACATGCCGCCCGAGGCCGAGCCGGTGATGCCGGCGAGCGAGGTGACGGTGACGGCCTCGCGCACCAGCGGGTTGGGGATCGCGCCGAGCGCGTCGCGGATGGCGAGGAACCCGGGCAGCGAGGCGATCACGCCGCCGAAGCCGTATTCGGTGGCGGTGTTCATGGCCGCGAGCAACGCGCCGGCCACCGCCGCCTTGCTGCCCTCGGCGAAAGTCTTCGACACGGTGCGGAAGGCGAGCAGGAAGACCAGGATGATGCCCGTGAGCAGCGCGCCCTCGACCGCCCAGACCGCGCGGATCGGCTGGACCGGCGTCGGGATGGCGTGGTCCATGGCGAGCTTGAGGTCATAGCTCGCGCCGTAGGCCCAGTCGATCAGGCCGGGGATGCCGGGCGGGAAGCCGCCGAGGATGATGTTGAGGACGAACACCACGATCAGCGGCAGGAAGGCGATCCAGGGCGACGGCAGATGGGTGGTGTCGACCGGCGCCGGCTCGTTGATGTGGCCTTCGCCATAGCCCTCGCCGTTGGCCCGGGCGCGCCGCTTCTGCCACTCGAGATAGCTCATCCCGCAAACCAGGATGAAGATCGCGCCGATGACGCCGAGGATCGGCGCGGCGCCGGTCGTGGTCTTGAAGTAGGTGGTGGGGATGATGTTCTGGATCTGCGGGGTGAACGGCAGCGCGTCCATGGTGAAGGAGAAGGCGCCGAGCGCAATCGTGCCGGGGATCAGGCGCTTGGGGATGTCGCCGGCGCGGAACAGTTCGGCCGCGAACGGATAGGCGGCGAACACCACCACGAACAGCGACACGCCGCCGTAGGTCAGCACCGCGCACACGAGCACGATCGCCAGCATCGCCTGCTCCTTGCCGACGACGCGGATGATGGTGGCCACGATCGACTTGGCGAAACCGGACAGCTCGATCACCTTGCCGAACACCGCGCCGAGCAGGAAGACCGGAAAATAGAGCTGGGCGAAGCCGACCATTTTCACCATGAAGAGATTGGTGAAGGCGGCGGGCACCGCGTGCGGGTCGGTGAGAAAGACGGCGCCCATGGCGGCGATGGGCGCGAACAGGATGACGCTGAAGCCGCGATAGGCGACGAACATCAGAAAACACAGCGCCGCCAGCGCAATCAGAAAGTCCATGAGTTCGCCCCTCCCGGAAGATTCGCAGCTTCTTTGCGCCACTTTTACGCCACGCGGCCGACGAGGCAAGGGCGGCCGCCGTCATAATCGCGCCCCGCGGTCGCGACGTAACGCCACGTTGCGGCGCGCGGCTTTCCCTGCGATCAGCGCCGGCGCCGCTTCCGCCGCGAGCGCGCCGAGGAGAATGAGCCCGCAGCCGGCGGCCGCGGCGGGCGTGAGCCGCTCGCCAAGCCAGAGCGCGCCCGCAAGCGCCGCGAATACGCTTTCCAGCGACAGGATCAGCGCCGCCTCGGCCGGCGGCGTGTGGCGCTGGCCGAAGATCGCCAGCGTATAGCCGAGCGCGCCCGACACCAGCCCGGCGAACAGAATCTCGGGCGCCGCCGCGACAAAGGCCGCCGGCGGCGCGGTCTCGAAGGCGAGCGACGCGGCTGCGGCCAGCGCCGCGCACAGCGCATACTGGGTGAAGGCGAGCGTCAGCGGCCGCTCGGTCCTCGCCAGATAGAGCGGGGTCAGCGCGATCCCGGTCGCCCAGGCGAGATCCGACAGGAGCACGATCCCGTCGCCCGCCGTCGGCGGCGCGCCGGGTCCGCCCCCGGTCGCGAGCAACCACGCGCCGGCGAGCGAAACGGCGCTCGCCAGGAGCACGATCGCGCGCGGGCGCGTGCGCGACAGCGCCCAGACGACGAACGGCGTCAAGACGACGT
The DNA here is from genome assembly GCF_003315135.1 of Roseiarcus fermentans. Taxonomy (GTDB): domain Bacteria; phylum Pseudomonadota; class Alphaproteobacteria; order Rhizobiales; family Beijerinckiaceae; genus Roseiarcus; species Roseiarcus fermentans. The sequence continues at coordinate 76,007 of NZ_QNRK01000023.1, read as the reverse complement.
AGCAGGCGGTGAGAAAACCGGCGTTGGTGGCGCTGGTGGTCGCGATCCCGACCTGCTGCAGGCTGGCGCCGAGAAACAGCATCAGCCCGATGACCGCCGCGAGGCGGCGCGCGCTTGCGCTCACGGGCCGCGAGGCGCGCCGGCCTTCGAACAGCGCGAGCGGCGCCAGCGCCAGCGCCGACACGACGAAGCGCGCCGCCACGAAGGCCATCGGCGGCAGCGCGCCGATATCCTTCTGGACGACGAACGTGACCCCCCAGACGATCGCGGCGGCGAGCAGCAGCGCGTCGGCCTCGAGACGGGTCAAGCTCCCGGCGCCGACTTCATTCGCCTCAGGCGGCGGGAACCTGCTCGATTTCGACCAGCGTGCCGAAGAAGTCCTTCGGGTGCAGGAACAGCACCGGGTTGCCGTGCGCGCCGATCTTGGGCGCGCCGTCGCCGAGCACCCGCGCGCCCGCCGCCTTCAGCGTTTCGCCGGCGGCGACGACGTCCTCCACTTCGAAGCAGATGTGGTGGATGCCGCCGCCCGCGTTCTTCTCGAGAAAACCCGCGATCGGCGACTTGTCGCCGAGCGGATGGAGAAGCTCGATCTTGGTGTTCGGCAGTTCGACGAACACGACGGTCACGCCGTGGGCGGGAACGGGGTGCGGCGCCGACACTTTCGCGCCGAGCGTCTCGCGGTAGGTGTTGGCCGCCTTTTCGAGGTCGGGAACGGCGATGGCGACGTGGTTGAGTTTTCCGATCATGGGCGTGCCTCCGGGGATTCGGCAGTGGCAGTAGGCAGTAGCCGGCGGCGACGAGCAATAAGCCAACAGGCGAATGGCCGCGGCGACGGATCCGGACGGATCGCGCGGCCGACGCCGGCTGCCTACTGCCTACCGCCTATCAAACCTCCACCACCAGCGCGTGCACCTGCGGCTTCTTGCCCCAGTGGGCGCCGACGGAGGCGCGGACGCTGCGCTCGATCGCGCTCGACAGGGCGTCGGGGTCGCGGCGCTTGCCGCGGGGCAGGCTTTCGAAGGTCTCGAAGATCGCGGCGTCGATGATCCCGTCGAAGCCGGCGCCGTCGCGGGTGCGCTCGGGCAGGCCGGCGATCATCACGTCGGGATCGCCCGCCATCTCGCCTTTCGGGGTGAGCGCGATCGCGATCGACACGACGCCGGCGAACGACAGGCGGCGGCGCTGCCCGACGCAATCCTGCACCGCCGGCAGCAGGATCTCGCCGTCCTTGAGCCGGCGGCCATGGTCGATTCTGGCGATCGTTTCGAGGTCGCCGGGGGCGAAGCGAACGAGATCGCCGTTGAAGGCGCGCCGCACCTGCGGGACGCCCATCGCCAGCGCGAACGCGACGTGTTCGGTCAGGTGCAGCGCCTCGCCGTGCGCCGGCACCGCCATCCGCGGCTTCAGCCAGCCGTACATCTTCGCGACTTCGGCGCGGCGCGGGTGTCCCGAGACGTGCACCAGCGCGTGACGGTCGGTGATGACCTCGACGTTGCGGGCGGCGAAGGCGTTGATGATCTTGCCGACCGCCTTCTCGTTGCCCGGAATGGTGCGCGACGAGAAGATCACCGTGTCGCCGGGGACCAGTTCGGCGGTCGGATGATCGTCCGAGGCCATGCGGGCGAGCGCGGCGCGCGGCTCGCCCTGGCTGCCGGTCGCGAGCGCCAGAATCTTGTCCCGCGGCAGGCGGCCGAACGCGTCCATGCCGAGGAACGGCGGGACGCCGTCGAGCATGCCGAGTTCGCGCGCGACCGCCACCACCCGCTCCATCGCGCGGCCGAGAATGCACACCTGCCGCCCGGCGGCGAAGCCCGCTTCGGCGGCCGAACGCAGGCGGGCGACGTTGGAGGCGAAGGTGGTGACGACCACCCTGCCCTTCGCCTTGCCGACCAGATCCGCGAGCGTCGCCGCGACGTCGCGCTCCGACGGGCTCTCGCCCTCGCGCAGCACATTGGTGGAATCGCACACGAGCGCCAGAACGCCCTCGTCGCCGAGCGCAGCGAGCCGCGCCTCGTCGGTGACCGCGCCGACGATCGGGGTCGGATCGATCTTCCAGTCGCCGGTGTGGACCACGAGGCCGGCCGGGGTGCGGATCGCCAGCGCCGAGCTTTCCGGGATCGAATGGGCGACGCGCACGAATTCGACGTCGAACGGGCCGATCATCACCCGGCCGCCGGGCCTGACGATCTGGATCGGCACCTTGGGCGCCCCCGGCTCGCCCAGCCGCCGCGCCTCGGCGAGGCCGGCGGAGAAGGGCGAGGCGTAGACCTGCACGCCGAGGCTCGGCCACAATTCGGCGAGCGCGCCGATATGATCCTCGTGGGCGTGGGTGAGGACGACGCCGACCAGGTCCTTCCTCACCTTCTCGATGAAGCCGAGGTCGGGCAGAATGAGATCGACGCCCGGCAGGTCGTCGCCGGCGAAGGCGACCCCGAGATCGACCATCAGCCACTTGCGCGCGCGCGCCGGCCCGTAGCCGTAAAGCGCGCAGTTCATGCCGATTTCGCCGAGGCCCCCGAGGGCCACGAACACGAACTCGTTGTCGTCACTCATTCAAGCATTCCCGCGCGAATCGGCCGACGCCGCAACGGGCGCGCGATTCGGTTCCGGCGATATCCAGAGATCGGCGGCCTCGATCGCCTCGAGTCCGCCCTCCCCGCGAAACAGCAATCGGCCGTCCGCGTCAAGTCCCAAGAAAGCGCCCTCGCGCCGGCCGCGTGCGTCTTCGATGCGCACCAGCGCTCCGACTCCGGCCGCCCGCTCGAGCCAGGCCGCGCGGATCGCCGCGAAATTCTCGCCCCGCGCCCACAGATCGAGCGCCTCGGCGAACCGCGCGGCGAGGCGTCGGAAGAGATCGGAGGCGGCGACCGCGCCGCCCGCGAGCGCCGCGGTCGGGTAGCCGACGCCCTCGGGGGCGTGGGCGCAGTTGACGCCGACGCCGACGACGCAGGCGATGCGACGGTCGGGAAGCGCCGCCGCCTCGAGCAGCATGCCGGCGCATTTGGCGCCGTCGACAACGAGATCGTTCGGCCATTTCAGCCGGGCGGAACCCGCGCCGACGTCCTCCGCCGCCTTCGCCAGCGCCACGCCGGCGACGAAGCCGAGCTGCGGCGAGCGCGCCTGCGGGCACGGGTCGATCAGCAGCGCGCTCGCGTGCAGGTTGCCGGTCGGCGACACCCAGGCGCGCCCCCGGCGGCCGCGGCCCGCCGTCTGCGCGGCGGCGACGATCCACAGATTCCCCGCATCGCCGGCGAAAGCTCGCCGTCGCGCCTCCTCGTTGGTGGAGTCGACCGTCTCCAGCCGATCGATCCGCCAGTCGGCCCGGGCGGCCCCCCGCGTCGCGCCGCCGCTCAAAACAGGGTTTGCGCCGCGGCCATCGCGGCGTTGGTCAGAAGCGAGGGGGCGAAGACGAACACGATGACCAGAACCGCGGCGAGCCCGAGCACGCCGCTCGCGACGACGCCGCGCCGGTCGAAGGCCACCGCCGGATCGTCGATGTACATCACCTTGACGATGCGCAGGTAGTAGTAGGCGCCGACCGCGCTCGCCAGCACGCCGAAGATCGACAGGCCGTAGAGGCCCGCCTGGATGGCGGAGGCGAACACGTAGAACTTGGCGAAGAAGCCGGCGAGCGGCGGCACGCCCGCGAGCGAGAACATCATCGCCGCGAGGTAGAAGGCCATCGTCGGGTCGGTGCGGGCGAGGCCGGACAGGTCGTCGATCGATTCGACCGCCTTGCCGTCGCGCTGCATCATCAGGATGCCGGCGAAGGTGCCGAGCGTCATGACGACGTAGATCGACATGTAGACGATCACCGCCTGCACCCCTTCCACCGAGCCCGCGGCGAGGCCGACCAGCGCGAACCCCATGTGGCCGATCGAGGAATAGGCCATCAGCCGCTTGATGTTCTTCTGGCCGATGGCGGCGAAGGCGCCGAGCCCCATCGAGGCGATCGACACGAAGGCGATGATCTGCCGCCAGTCGACGGCGATCCCCGGGAAGGCCGAATAGGCGACGCGCACCAGCACCGCCATCGCCGCGATCTTGGGGGCGGAGGCGAAGAACGTCGTGACCGGCGTCGGCGCGCCCTCGTACACGTCCGGGGTCCACATGTGGAAGGGGACCGCCGAGATCTTGAACGCCAGCCCGGCCAGCACGAACACGAGCCCGAACAGCACGCCGATGCTGCGGTGATCGTGCACCGCCGCGGCGATGTCGCTGAACGCCACGGAGCCGGAATAGCCGTAGATCAGCGAGGCGCCGTAGAGCAGCATGCCGGACGACAGCGCGCCGAGCACGAAATACTTGAGGCCCGCTTCGGTCGCGCGCAGGTCGTGGCGGCGGTAGGCGGCGATGACGTAAAGCGCGAGGCTCATCAGTTCGAGGCCGAGATAGAGGGCGATGAAGTCCTTGGCCGAGATCAGCATCAGCATGCCGAGCGTGGCGAGCAGGATCAGCACCGGAAACTCGAAGCCGGCGATCTGCTCCCGGCGCATGAACTCGAGCGACAGGAGCAGCGTCACCAGCGAGCCGATCACCGCCAGCCCGCTCATGAAGCGGGTGAACGGATCGTCGGCGAAGGAGCCGTAGAACGTGATCCCCATCGGGCGCGACTTCCACACGACGATCAGGAAGACGATCCCGAGCAGCGCGACCGAAACCTCGGTCACGAGATGGAAGGCCCGTTCGCCCCGCAGCGCGCCGTAGAGCACCAGCAGGAGCGTTCCGAGGGCGAGAACCGCCTCTGGCAGGACAACCGGAAGGGAGAGGGCCGTTTCGTGCATTGGGGGGCTCTTCGTGTTGAACTCGATGACCGGCGGCTAGCGCCCCGTTACAGCCCGGCCGTCCTGGTGGCCGAGACCGCCTGCGCCACGCCCCTGAGGAGCGCGTCGATGGAGGCCGAGCTCGCGTCGAGGATCGGCTGGGGATGCACGCCGTAGTAGAGGACGAGCAGCCCGAGCGGCAGGAGCATCGCGATCTCGCGCGGGTTCAGGTCGAGGATCGTCTTGAGGCCGGCCTTCTCGATCACGCCGAACACCACCCGCCGGTACAGGAACAGCGCGTAGGCCGCCGACAGGATGACGCCGGTCGTGGCGAAGAACGCCACCCAGGTGTTGGACTGGAACGCGCCGATCAGGGTCAGGAATTCGCCGACGAAGCCCGACGTCCCCGGCAGGCCGACATTGGCCATCGTGAACAGCATGAAGGCGACGGCGTAGAGCGGCATCCGCTGCACGAGGCCGCCGTAGGAGGCGATCTCCAGGCTGTGCATCCGGTCGTAGAGGACGCCGACGCAGAGGAAGAGCGCGCCGGACACGAGGCCGTGGCTGATCATCAGATAGACGGCGCCCTGCACGCCCTGCGCGTTCAGGGCGAAGATCCCCATGGTCACGAAGCCCATGTGCGCCACCGACGAATAGGCGATCAGCTTCTTCATGTTGTCCTGCGCCAGCGCCACCAGCGAGGTGTAGATGATGGCGATCACCGACAGCGCGTAGACGAGCGGGGTGAAGTAGAGCGAGGCGTCCGGGAACATCGGCAGCGAGAAGCGGATGAAGCCGTAGCCGCCCATCTTCAGGAGCACCGCCGCCAGGATGACCGAACCCGCCGTCGGCGCCTCGACATGCGCGTCGGGCAACCAGGTGTGGACCGGCCACATCGGCATCTTGACCGCGAACGAGGCGAAGAACGCCAGCCACAACCAGGTCTGAATCTTCGGGTCGAACGCCGTCTTCAGGAGCACCGTGATGTCGGTCGTGCCCGTGCTCCAGTACATCGCCATGATGGCGAGGAGCATCAGCACCGAGCCCGCGAAGGTGTAGAGGAAGAACTTGAACGCCGCATAGACGCGGTTGCCGTGGCCCCAGACGCCGATGATCAGGAACATCGGGATCAGGCCGCCCTCGAAGAACAGGTAGAACAGCACCAGGTCGAGCGCCACGAACACGCCGATCATCAGCGTCTCGAGGGCGAGGAAGGCGATCATGTACTCCTTGACCCGGATCTCGATCCCCCAGGATGCGGCGATGGCGATCGGCATCAGGAAGGTGGTCAGGAGCACGAACGGCATCGAGATGCCGTCGACGCCGAGCTTGTAGAGGATGCCGTGCGAGAACCAGGCGTGCTCCTCGATCAGCTGGAAACCGGGTTGCGCCGGGTCGAACCGGCCCCAGGCGGCGAGGCTCAGCACGAAGGTGATCAGCGTCGCGAACAGCGCGATCCAGCGCGCGTTGCGCCGGGTCGCCTCCGAATTCCCCGTCGGCAACGCCAGGATGCACACGCAGCCGATCAGCGGCAGGATCAGCAGGCTCGAGAGAATCCAGGACCCGGACATCAGCGCGCTCCCCCGAACAGATACCAGGTCGCGAAGGCGGCTGCGCCAAGCAGCATCGCGAAGGCGTATTGATAGACAAAGCCCGACTGGAGCTTCACCGCGCCGCGGGTCACGTCGAGCACGCGCGCCGACAGCCCGTCGGGCCCAAGCCCATCGATGATCGCGCCGTCGCCGCCCTTCCACAGCGCGCGGCCGATCGCGAACGCCGGCCGGACGAACAGGAAGTCGTAAAGCTCGTCGAAGTACCACTTGTTGAGCAGGAACCGGTAGAGCGCCGGGAACAGCTCGGCCAGCCGCTCGGGCGCCTGGCGGTCGACGATGTAGAAATAGTAGGCGACCAGCAGCCCGACGACCATCGCCAGCGTCGGCGACAGCGAGACCAGCGTCGGAACGTGCTCCATCTCCTCGAGGATCGGCCCGAGGAACAGGGAATGGCGCCAGAAGCCCTCGGCGCCCGCGCCGATGAACGCGTGCCGGAACGCCACGCCCGCGATGACCGCGCCCAGCGCCAGCGCCGCGAGCGGAACGAGCATCACCCGCGGCGACTCGTGCGCCCGGCCGTCGCCGTGGCCATGACCGTGATCGTCGTGCCCGTGCCCGTGGCCGTCATGCGCCTCCGCCGGCAGCCACGAGGAAAACTGGCCGCGTTCGCCGAAGAAGGTCATGAACACGAGACGCCAGGAATAGAACGAGGTGAAAGCCGCGGCGATCACCACGCACCAGTAGGCGTAGACCGCGCCGACGCGGTGCGAGGCGAAGGCGGCCTCGACGATCGCGTCCTTCGACACGTAGCCGGCGAAGCCGATGGTGCTGAACGGCAGACCGACGCCGGTCAGCGCCAGCGTGCCGATCGTCATCATCCAGAAGGTGAACGGGATCTCCCTGCGCAGGCCGCCCATCCGGCGCATGTCCTGCTCGTGATGCATCGCGACGATGACCGAGCCCGCGCCGAGAAACAGCAGCGCCTTGAAGAAGGCGTGGGTGAACAGGTGGAACATGCCGAGGCTGTAGCCGCCGACGCCGAGGCCGACGAACATGTAGCCGAGCTGCGAGCAGGTCGAATAGGCGATCACCCGCTTGATGTCGTTCTGCACCAGGCCGACCGTGGCGGCGAAGAACGCCGTCGTCGCGCCGACGATCAGCACGACGCTCAGCGCGACGTTCGACTGCTCGAACAGCGGCGACAGCCGCGCCACCATGAACACGCCGGCGGTCACCATGGTGGCGGCGTGGATGAGGGCGGAGACCGGGGTCGGGCCCTCCATCGCGTCGGGCAGCCAGGTGTGGAGCAGGAACTGCGCCGACTTGCCCATCGCCCCCATGAACAGGAGCAGGCAGGCGATCGTCCAGGCGTCCCAGTCGATGCCGATGAAGTGAACCGTCCTGCCGGCAATGCCCGGGGCGGCGGCGAACACCTGGTCGAACGTCACCGAACCGGTGAGGGCGAAGACGAGGAAGATGCCGAGGGCGAAGCCGAAGTCGCCGACCCGGTTGACGACGAAGGCCTTGATCGCCGCGGCGTTGGCCGACGGCTTCTCGTACCAGAAGCCGATCAGGAGGTAGGACATGAGGCCCACCCCCTCCCAGCCGAAGAACATCTGCACCAGGTTGTCGGACGTCACCAGCATCAGCATGGCGAAGGTGAACAGCGACAGATAGGCGAAGAAGCGCGGCCGCGACGGGTCGTCAGCCATGTAGCCGATCGAGTAGACGTGGACGAGGAACGACACGGTGGTCACCACCACCAGCATCACCGCCGTCAGCGTGTCGATGCGCAGCGCCCAGGCGACGTCGAGCCGGCCCGAGGTGAACCAGTTGCCGACCAGGACGTGGGCGTCGGCGCCGCCGGCGACCAGGAAGAAAGCGAACCAGGACAGCACGAAGCTCACGCCCAGGAAGCCGGTCGTGACGTATTCCGACGCGCGCGCCCCGATCCACGGACCCAGCAGGCCCGCGATCAGGAAGCCGAGGAGCGGAAGAAAGACGATCAGGTCGTACATCGGTCTTCTCAGCCCTTCAGCGAATTGATGTCTTCGACCGCGATCGAGCCGCGGTTGCGGAAGTAGGCGACCAGGATGGCGAGCCCGATCGCCGCCTCGGCCGCCGCCACCGTCAGGATGAACAGCGCGAACGCCTGGCCGGTGAGGTCGCCCGAGAAGGTCGAGAAGGCGACGAGGTTGATGTTGACCGCCAGCAGGATCAGCTCGACCGACATCAGGATGATGATGATGTTCTTGTGGTTCAGGATGATGCCGGCGACGCCGATCGTGAACACGATCGCCGCGAGGATCAGGTAGGCGGAAAGGTCCATGGACGTGATCCTTCAGATGCCGACGCGCGAGGGGACCTTGCGCAACTCGATCGCGGTCTCGGGCGTGCGGGCGTTCTGGGCGCCGATGTCCTGCCGCTTGACCCCGACCTTGTGATGGAGGGTGATGACGATCGCGCCGATCATGGCGGTCAGCAGGATGAAGCCGGCCGCCTGGAAGAAGTAGACGTAGCGGGTGTACAGGACCTCGCCGAGCGCGGCCGTGTTCGACAGCGTGCCCGACGGCGTCGCCGCCCCGGCGGCATGGGGCGAAACCGCCCAGCCGGAGACGACGTAGACGAGCTCGGCGCCGAACACGAAGGCGATCAGCAGGCCCTGCGGCAGGTAGGTGACGAAGCCCTCCTTCATCCGGGCGAAGTCGACGTCGAGCAGCATGACGATGAACAGGAACAACACCGCCACCGCGCCGACGTAGACGACGACCAGGATCATCGCCAGGAACTCCGCCCCCAGGATCAGGAACAGCCCCGCGGCGCTGACGAAGGCGAGGATCAGGAACAGCACGGAATGGACCGGGTTCCGGGCGAAAATGACCGCGACCGCCGATCCCACGAGGATCGTCGAGAAAATCCAGAAAAATACCGCCTCGGCCATGTCGTCAGCCTCTTGAAAGCCCTGCCCCCTGCCCCCTCCCGCGCGAAGCGGGATCGGACGCAGCCGAAGCGACTGGCGGGAGGCTCGCGCCCCCGCCCCTCAAACCTGCCTCGCCCCTGGTCCGCGAAACCGATGTCCGCGGCGCCCGGGATCACCGATACGGCGCGTCCATCGCGATGTTGCGCGCCAGCTCGCGCTCCCAGCGCGCGCCGTTCCCGAGCAGCCGGTCCTTGTCGTAGAACAGCTCCTCGCGCGTCTCGGTGGAAAACTCGAAATTCGGCCCCTCGACGATCGCATCCACCGGGCACGCCTCCTGGCAGAAGCCGCAGTAGATGCATTTCGTCATGTCGATGTCGTAACGGGTGGTGCGGCGCGTACCGTCGTTGCGGCGCGGCCCCGCCTCGATGGTGATCGCCTGCGCCGGGCAGATCGCCTCGCACAGCTTGCAGGCGATGCAGCGCTCCTCGCCGTTCGGATAGCGGCGCAGCGCGTGCTCGCCGCGGAACCGCGGCGACAGCGGAAACTTCTCGTTGGGATAGTTGATCGTCACCTTCGGCTTGAACATGTACCGAATCGACAGCGCGAACGCCGCGAAGAACTCGGTCAGGAACAGCGAGCGGGCTGATTGGGCAAGTCTGAGCGCCATGGTTCTCTCCTCTCCCCTCAACCCGAAACGTTGGCGCCGAGGCCGGTGAACTCCAGCACCGCCGCGACGAGAACGACCATGAACAGCGAGATCGGCAGGAACACCTTCCAACCCAGGCGCATCAGCTGGTCGTAGCGATAGCGCGGCACGAACGCCTTCACCATCGAGAAGCAGAACACGACGCTCCACATCTTGAGCAGGAACCAGACGATGCCCGGAATCCAGGTGAACGGCGGGAACGGCAGCGGCGACAGCCAGCCGCCGAGGAACAGGACCGCCGTCATCGCCGACATGAGCAGGATGGCGACGAGTTCGGTCAGGAACTGCAGCAGAAACAGCGACGCCGAATATTCCACCATGTAACCGGCGACGAGCTCCGACTCCGCTTCCGTCAGGTCGAACGGCGGCCGGTTCGTCTCGGCGAGCGAGGAGACGAAGAAGATGATGAACATCGGCAGCAGCGGCAGCCAGTACCACCCGAGCAGGCCGAAGCGCGTGTCCTGGGCGCGCACGATGTCGCTCAGGTTCAGCGAACCGGCGCACATGAGCACGGTGACGATCACGAACCCGATCGACACCTCGTAGGACACCATCTGCGCCGCCGAGCGCAGCGCCGAGAGAAGCGGGTACTTCGAGTTCGACGCCCAGCCGGCCATGATGATGCCGTAGACCCCGAGCGACGACACCGCGAACAGGTAGAGGATGCCGACGTTGATGTCGGCGACCACCCAGCCGTCGTTGACCGGAATGACCGCCCAGCCGGCGAAGGCGAGCACCACCGAGACCAGGGGCGCGAGCAGGAACGCGCCCTTGTTGGCGCCCGCCGGGATGATCGGCTCCTTGATGATGAACTTGCCGAAGTCGGCGAAGGGCGTCAGGATTCCCCATGGCCCGACGACGTTGGGGCCGCGGCGAATGTGCACCGAGCCCCAGACCTTGCGCTCGAAGTAAATCAGAACCGCGGTCGACAGCAGGACGCAGACGAGCATCGCCAGCGCCTCGAGAATGTAGCGGAGCGCCGAGCCGAGGTCGCTTTCGTGCATCCAGCGGCCGAGGGCGGCGAAATATCCGCCGGCGACGAGCCACCAGACGATCGCGACGACGAAGACCACCGCGACGGCGGCGCCTCCGCCGATGATGGCGAGCCAGTTCGACGACGAGTCGGGGCGTGTGGGCGTTGCGCTGCTCATCGGCGGCTATTCCGCGGCTTGCCGCGTCCGCTCGCGCGCCAGGGCCGAGCACTCGGCCATGACGCGCGAAGCGCGCGCGATCGGGTTGGTGAGATAGAAGTCCTCGACCGGCGACCGGAACGGCGTCCGGTCGACCGCCCCGCCGAGCGCCGCGGCCGCGGTCAGCGCGGCGGGATCGGCGGGCGCGATCTGGTCGAATTGCGCGAGATGCGGATGCGCGGCGGCGAGCGTCGCCCGAAGCTCGGTCAGCGAATCGAACGGCAGCCGGGCGCCGAGCGCCTCGGACAGCGCGCGCAGGATCGACCAGTCCTCGCGGGCGTCGCCCGGCGGGAAGACGGCGCGTTCGGCGAACTGCGGCCGCCCCTCGGTGTTGACGTAGACGCCGGACTTTTCGGTATAGGCGGCCCCGGGCAGAATGACGTCGGCGCGATGCGCGCCGCGGTCCCCATGCGTGCCGATGTAGACGACGAAAGCGCCGGGCTCGACCTCGATCTCGTCGGCGCCGAGATTGAACAGCACGTCGAGCGCGCCGGATTTCGCCATCGCCGGCGCGTCGAGGCCGCCGTCTCCGGGGACGAGGCCGAGATCGAGGCCGCCGACGCGCGAGGCCGCGGTATGCAGGACGTTGAAGCCGTTCCAGCCGTCCTTGACGACGCCGGCCGCGGCCGCGGCCTTCGCGAGGCTCGCCAGGACGCCGACGCCGTCGGGCCGCGCGAACGCGCCCGCCCCGACCACGAACATCGGCTTCGTCATCCCCTGCGCCGGCTTCTCGGCGACCTCCGCGAGCGTTTCCGGCCCGGCGCCCATGTAGGTGGCGTCGTAGGTCAGGTCCGCCCGCTCGCCGATGACGCCGATCCGGACGCCCCCCTTCAGCCAGCGCCTGCGGATGCGCGCATTGAGCACCGGCGATTCGAGCCGCGGGTTGGAGCCGATCACCAGGATCGCGTCGGCGTCGTCGATGCCGGCGACGGTGGAATTGAACAGGTAGGAGGCGCGGCCGAACTTCGGATGCAGCTTCGAGCCGTCCTGGCGGCAGTCGATGTTGGGCGATCCGAGCCGGGCGATCAGGCCCTGCAGGGCGAACATCTCCTCGACGGCGGCGAGGTCGCCGACGATCGCGCCGATTTTCTCCGGCGCGGCGGCCTTCGCCTTTGCGGCGATCGCCGCAAACGCCTCATTCCAGCTCGCCGCCTTGAGCTTGCCGTCGACCCGGACGTAAGGGCGGTCGAGGCGCTGCGTCTTGAGGCCGTCGGCGACGTGCCGGGTCTTGTCCGAGATCCACTCCTCGTTGATCGCGTCGTTGACGCGCGGGAGGATGCGCACGACCTCGCGGCCGCGCGAGTCGATGCGGATCGCCGCGCCGAGCCCGTCCATCACGTCGACCGTCTCGGTCTTGACGTATTCCCACGGGCGGGCGTGGAAGGCGATCGGCTTCGCCGTCAGCGCGCCGACCGGGCACAGGTCGACGACATTGCCCTGCAGCTCCGAACTCAGCGCGCGCTCGAGATAGGAGGTGATCTCCATGTCCTCGCCGCGCCCGATCGCGCCCAGCTCCGGAACGCCCGCCACTTCGGTGGCGAAGCGCACGCAGCGGGTGCACTGGATGCAGCGGTTCATCGAGGTGCGGACGAGGGCGCCGAGGTACTTGTCCTCGACGGCGCGCTTGTTCTCGGCGAAGCGCGACGAATCGGCGCCGTAGGCCATCGCCTGGTCCTGCAGGTCGCACTCGCCGCCCTGATCGCAGATCGGGCAGTCGAGCGGATGATTGATCAGCAGGAACTCCATCACGCCCTGGCGGGCCTTGCGCGCCATCGGCGAATTGGTCAGCACCACCGGCGGCTCGCCGTTGGGTCCCGGACGCAGGTCCCTCACCGCCATGGCGCAGGACGCGGTCGGCTTGGGCGGGCCGCCCTTCACCTCGACGAGGCACATGCGGCAATTTCCGGCGATCGACAGCCGCTCGTGGAAGCAGAACCGCGGCACTTCGGCGCCGGCGGCCTCGCAGGCCTGAAGCAGGGTGTATTCGGCCGGAACGTCGATGTCCTTGCCGTCGATGTTGATCTTGCTCATGCGCCCTTCGCCCCGTGACCGGCCTGCCAATAGGCGAGCAAATCTGTGACGGCAATACCGTCGATGGTCATGCCGTCCAGCCGGGCGTCGGCGATCGACGCGCCGGCGAGGTTGGCCCCCTCGACCTTCAAACCGGCCAAATTCGCGTTTCGAACCCGCCATCCGGACATGTTCAGGTCGTCAAACGAGCAGCCCGACATGTTGATGTCGTGAAAGTCCGAGCCAGACAGATTGACGTCGTCGAAGCGCGACCCCGAGAGGTCGGCGGAATGGACATCCAGCCGTTGCTTCTCGCACTCGATCTTCATCGGCAGGACCCCGCGCTGCGCTCGACCAACCGAGCCGGAGACGTCGCTTTCATTTGACCGCCACCGCGCCGTGCATGCCGGCCTCGTAGTGGCCCGGGACGAGGCACGCGAACTCGAAGTCGCCGGCGTGGGTGAAGCGCCACAGCAACGTCGCCGACTGCCCCGGCGCGACCGTGACCGCGTTGGCGTCGTGGTGCTTCATCTCGGGCATCGCGGCCATCATCGCGGCGTGGGCCTTGTCGGCCTCCGCCGTCCCGAGGAAGAATTCGTGGCTGACCGAACCGGCGTTGCGGATCGCGAAGCGGATCTGCTCGCCGGGATGCGCCTCGACCCGGTCGGGTGTGTAATGCATTCCGTCCGCCGCCTCGGACATGACGATCTCCACCGTGCGCGCGGGCTTGTTCGGATCGCCCGGCACTCCGGCCGCGTGGTCGCCGTGAGCGGCGAGCGGCGCCGCAGCGAGCAGGAGCGCGGCCGCCGCGAGGGCGGCTTTCGCCACGGCGCGGGTCATCGTCCGGCCTCCAGCCTTTCGACCCGGCGGGTCAAGTCGGCGATCTGCTTGCGAAGATCGACATGCCCGCGGTTGGCGTGGGCGGCGTATCCGATCGCCGTCACGGCGCCCTCGCGGATCAATTCGACCCGCTCATCCAGCGCGTCGAAACGCAGGTCGTGACTGACGACCGTCAGCCTGACCTCCCTCACGATCGCCTCGATCGCGTCGAAGCGCGCGGAATTCTCCGCTCGCATCGCGCGCAGCAGTTGCAGAACCAGGTTGTCCGGCTCCTCGGCCATGGCCTACTCCGCCGCCGCGCGCACGGGGCTCGGCCCGTGCGGCCGGGCGGAATAGAGGTCAATGCGCCGCTCGATCTCGGGGCGGAAATGCGCGATCAGGCCCTGGATCGGCCAGGCCGCCGCGTCGCCGAGGGCGCAGATCGTGTGGCCCTCGACCTGTTTGGTGACGTCGAGCAGCATGTCGATCTCGCGCTTCTCGGCGCGGCCCTCCGCCATCCGGCTGACCACCCGCCACATCCAGCCGGTGCCCTCGCGGCAGGGCGTGCACTGGCCGCAGCTCTCGTGCTTGTAGAAGTAGCTGAGGCGGGCGATGGCGCGGACGATGTCGGTCGACTTGTCCATCACGATCACCGCCGCGGTGCCGAGCCCCGAGCGCAGCTTGCCGAGCGAGTCGAAGTCCATCGGGCAGTCGATGATCTGCGCCGCCGGCACGCAGCGCACCGACGAGCCGCCGGGGATGACGGCGAGCAGATTGTCCCAGCCGCCGCGTACGCCGCCGCAATGCCTGTCGATCAGCTCCCGGAACGGGATCGACATCGCCTCCTCGACGTTGCACGGGCGCTCGACGTGCCCCGAGATGCAGAACAGCTTCGTGCCGGCGTTGTTGGGGGCGCCGAAGCTCGTGAACCAGGCGGCGCCGCGCTTGAGAATGGTCGGCGCGACGGCGATCGACTCGACGTTGTTGACCGTCGTCGGGCTGCCGTAGAGGCCCATGCCGGCCGGAAACGGCGGCTTCATGCGCGGCTGGCCCTTCTTGCCCTCGAGCGATTCGAGCATCGCGGTCTCCTCGCCGCAGATGTAGGCGCCCGCGCCGTGATGGACGTAGAGGTCGAACGGCCAGCCGTGGATGTTGTCCTTGCCGATCAGCCTGGCTTCGTACGCCTCGTCGACCGCCGCCTGGAAGCGCAGACGCTCCTCGATGTATTCGCCGCGGAAGTAGATGTAGGCGGCCTCGGCCCCCATGGCGAACGAGGCGATCAACGCGCCCTCGATCAGCACGTGCGGGTCGTTGCGCAGGATCTCGCGGTCCTTGCAGGTGCCCGGCTCGGATTCGTCGGCGTTGATGACCAGATAGTGCGGCCGCTTCGGGTCGACGGTCTTGGGCATGAACGACCACTTGAGGCCGGTCGGAAAGCCCGCCCCGCCGCGGCCGCGCAGGCCCGACGCCTTCATCTCGGCGATGATCCAGTCGCGGCCCTTGTCGATCAGCGCCTTGGTCCCGTCCCAGTTTCCCCTCGCCCGGGCGCCCTTCAGGCTGCGGTCGCCGAAGCCGTAGAGGTTGGTGAAGATGCGGTCCTTGTCTTCCAGCATCGTCTTCAGGCCCCCGTCTTCTGGTCGACGCTCGCCGGCCCGCTGCGGCCGTCCGCCCCGTAGAGGCTGGTCAGCGCGGTCAAGGCCCCGACCGGCTCGGACGAGACGCGGCCGATCTGCGATCCCTTCTTCACCGGGCGCCCCGCGGCCAGGTCGTCGAGGAGCTTCGCAAAACTCTCCGCCGTCAGATCCTCGTAATAGTCGTCGTTGATCTGCACCATCGGCGCGTTGCAGCAGGCGCCGAGGCACTCGACCTCGCTCCAGGAGAACAGGCCGTCGGCGGTGACGTGGTCGGGCTCGCCCACGCGGCTGCGCAGCACGCCCTTGATCTCCTCGGCGCCGCGCAGCATGCAGGGCGTCGTGCCGCACAGCTGGACATAGTAGCGTCCCACCGGCTCGAGGTTGAACATGGTGTAGAAGGTGGCGACCTCGAGCACGCGGATCTTCGGCATGTCGAGCATCTCGGCGACCTTTTCGATCGCCGGCTTCGTCAGCCAGTAGGCGTTCTGCTTCTGGGCGCGCCACAGAAGCGCGATCACCGCCGAAGCCTGACGGCCAGGCGGATATTTGGCGATCTCGGTCTGCGCCCACGCCTTGTTCTCGGGCGTGAACTCGAAGCTGTCAGGCTGCTTCTCGGCAAGTCGGCGAACGGACATGGGCTATGCAATCCCGGGGGCGGAACGAGCGAGGCGGGTCGTCATCGGACGCCCCCGCGCGTGTCGGAAAGGACAAGATAGAGGGCCACCATCGCAACCCCGATGACGATCCCGAGATCGGTCTGCGGCTGGACCAGCGGCTCCCCGGAGGCGAAGCGCACGCCGCCGACGATGACGGCGAACGACGCCGCCCCGGAGGCGATGAAACCGGCGCGGCTTTTGAGCGACTCGAGGACGGTCACCGATCGACCTCCCCGAACACGATGTCGATCGAGCCGAGGATGGCGCTGACGTCAGAGAGCATGTGCTTGCGGCACAGGAAGTCCATCGCCTGCAGGTGGGCGAATCCCGGCGCCCGAAGCTTGACGCGATAGGGCTTGTTGGAGCCGTCCGACACGATGTAGACGCCGAACTCGCCCTTCGGCGCCTCGACCGCCGCGTAGACCTCGCCGGCCGGCGCCCGATAGCCTTCGGTGTAGAGCTTGAAGTGATGGATCAGCGCCTCCATCGACGTCTTCATGTCGGCGCGCTTCGGCGGCACGACCTTGCCGTCGTCGCTGGCGACCGGCCCAGCGCCGCTCGCCAGCTGCAATTTCTCGCAACACTGCTTCATGATGTGCGCCGACTGGCGCATCTCGGCCATGCGGATCAGATAGCGGTCGTAGCAGTCGCCGTTCTTGCCGACGGGGATGTCGAATTCCATCTCCTCGTAGCACTCGTAGGGCTGCGACTTGCGCAGGTCCCAGGCCGCGCCGGAGCCGCGCACCATGACGCCCGAGAACCCCCAGGCCCATGCGTCCTCGAGCTTGACCACGCCGATGTCGACATTGCGCTGCTTGAAGATGCGGTTGCCGGTGAGCAGCGTCTCGAGATCGTCGAGCACCTTCTCGAACGGATCGCAGAAGGCGTGGATGTCGTCGATCAGCTTCGGCGGCAGGTCCTGGTGGACGCCGCCGGGGCGGAAATAAGCCGCGTGCATGCGCGCGCCCGACGCCCGCTCGTAGAACACCATCAGCTTCTCGCGCTCCTCGAACCCCCACAGCGGCGGCGTCAGCGCGCCGACGTCCATCGCCTGGGTGGTGACGTTGAGGAGATGCGAGAGGAGGCGGCCGATCTCGGAATAGAGGACACGGATCAGCTGGGCGCGACGCGGAACCGCGATGCCGAGCAGGCGCTCGACCGCGAGCGCATAGGCGTGCTCCTGGTTCATCGGCGCGACATAGTCGAGCCGGTCGAGGTAGGGCACGTTCTGCAGGTAGGTGCGCGCCTCCATCAGCTTCTCGGTGCCGCGGTGCAGGAGGCCGATGTGCGGGTCGACGCGCTCGACCACCTCGCCGTCGAGCTCGAGCACGAGTCGCAGAACCCCGTGCGCCGCCGGATGCTGCGGGCCGAAGTTGATGGAAAAATTGCGGAGGTTCTGGTCGGTCATGAGCGCGGCTCCGCCGCGCGAAGGCAGTCGGCAGTCGGCAGTCGGCAGTCGGCGCGAATGGCCTGTATGGGTCGTGTCATTTCATGCCTCCGGCGCGCCTTGTAGGCTTCGAATCAGTCCCCGCATCATCCGCCCTATCGATTCGCACCGCGCAAGCAGGCCCTCGGCCGCTGCGAAACTGCCCAGTTTCAGTCGCTGCGCCAAGATCAGATGGGTCTCGAGTTCCTTGAGAGAGCCTTGCGCCGTCTTCAGGAAACTGACGTAGGACCCTTTGCTGTCGCGGCCATAACCCTCGGCGATGTTGGCTGGAACCGACACGGCCGCCCGTCGGATTTGCGACATCAGGCCGAACAGCTCTTCGCGGGGCAATGTCGCCGAGAACCGGTAGCTGTCTTCCGCCAAGATCATAGCTTCCTGCCACACTCTGAGATCCCGGTACGACCTGATCCCGTCCACCGCGAACTTCCCGACCGCCGACTGCCGACTGCCTACTGCCTGCTCCCCCCGCTCGCTTTCTCGTCGCCCGGCAGCGGCGGCCCTTCCCAGGGGCTGAGGAAGTCGAACTCACGGAATTCCTGGTTCAGGCGAACCTGCTCGTAACGCACCCGCTTCTCCTGGTCGTCGTAGCGCACCTCGACGAAGCCGGTCATCGGGAAGTCCTTGCGCAGCGGGTGGCCCTCGAAGCCGTAGTCGGTGAGAATGCGGCGCAGGTCGGGATGGCCGACGAACAGCACGCCGAACAGGTCGTAGATCTCGCGCTCGTACCAGTCGGCCCCCGGATAGACCGCGGTGGCGCTGGCGAGCGGCGTCTCCTCGTCGGTGTGGGTCTTGACGCTGATGCGCCGGTTCAGTCGCGGCGACAGGAGATGATATACGACGTCGAAGCGCTTCTCCCGCTCCGGATAGTCGACGCCCGACACGTCGATGATCGACACGAACTGGCCGGCCGGGTCGTCGCGCAGCGCCTTCAGCACGTCGGTGTTGCGCGCAGCCTCGACCGTCAGCGTGAGTTCCCCGAACGCCCAGGTCTGTTCGAGAATCGCGCCCGGAAGGGCGGCGGCGAGCTTGTCGCCGATCGTCTTCAACAGGTCGTCCATTCGACTGTCTCTCGTTCCTGAAGGCGGATCAGCGCTCGATCGTGCCGGTCCGGCGAATCTTCTTCTGCAGCAGCAGCACGGCGTACAGCAGCGCCTCGGCGGTCGGCGGGCAGCCCGGCACGTAGATGTCGACCGGGACGATCCGGTCGCAGCCCCGCACCACGGAATAGGAATAGTGGTAATAGCCGCCGCCGTTGGCGCACGAGCCCATCGAGATGACGTAGCGCGGCTCGGGCATCTGGTCGTAGACCTTGCGCAGCGCCGGGGCCATCTTGTTGGTCAGCGTGCCGGCGACGATCATCACGTCCGACTGGCGCGGGCTGCCGCGCGGCGCGAAGCCGAAGCGCTCGACGTCGTATCGGGGCATGGACAGCTGCATCATCTCGACCGCGCAGCACGCGAGCCCGAACGTCATCCACATCAGCGAGCCGGTGCGGGCCCACTGGATCAGATCCTCGGTCGAGGTCAGCAGAAACCCCTTGTCGGCGAGTTCGTCGCTGATCGCGCCGAACGCGGGGTCATCCGCGCCGATCGGCCTGCCGGTGGCGGGATCGAGGATTCCCCTCGGAGCGGGGGCGACGATCGGACCGGAGCTCAATCCCATTCCAGCGCTCCTTTGTTCCATTCGTAGACGAAGCCGACCGTCAGCACGGCGAGGAACCCGATCATCGACCAGAAGCCGAACGCGCCGAGATGATGAAACACGATCGCCCACGGGAACAGGAAGGCGACCTCGAGGTCGAAGATGATGAACAGCAGCGACACCAGATAGAACCGGGCGTCGAAGCGCATGCGCGCGTCGTCGAAGGGGTCGAATCCGCACTCGTACGGCGACAGCTTTTCCGAATCCGGCGCCTTGAAGGCGAGCAGGAACGGCATGACCATCAGGGAGCCGCAGATCAGCGTGGCCAGGATGACGAAAACGACCAGCGGAAGGTAGTCGGAGATGATGCTCGGCATCGCTGGGCTCGTGGTTTTGGACAAGCACAACGGGTTCTTGCGTCGTATCGACGCGGCCCCCTTGCGTGCCCGAAGGCCTATCGCAGGGCCGCGGCGCATGCAAGGCGAAAGGGTGGCAATGGGCCTGAAGTCGCATGCGCGCAATTTCGTGAAACCCGGTTAACACCAACCGGATGACGGGCTTTGCCCACCCGGCGCGGGCGCGTTCCGGCCGCCCGGCCGGTTCGCGCGCTCGCGAGCGATCCCGCATCGCGGCGGGCGCACGGGGTCGGCGCGCGCCGTCTCTCCGGTTCGTCCGGGGACGGTCGGCCGCTTCAGGCCGGCGTCACGCCTTCGCTTCGGATGGCGCCGATCCGGAGGCGGAACGCCGCGCGGAGGCTGACCAGGGGATTCGACCAGCCGTTGACGACGCCGAAATCCCGGGTCACGTCTCGTGGTGTCGGTTGTGGGCGGATTTCGACATCAGGAGTCCGAGCGCGCGCAGGGCGCGAACGGCCACGCCCACGTCGTCGCGGTGCAAGGCGCCGTGGAACGCCTGCGACAGGCTGGCGCCGACGATCAGAACCACGACGCCGACAATCAGCCAGCCCGGCGCCGGCGCGTCGAGGACAGCACGGTCACGGCGAGCGAAACCGGCAGCGTGACGAGGAAGACCGGCCCCTTTCTCGGCCGGTCAGCGTGGCGGGGCGCCCCCGGCGGACGTCGAAGCGCACCCGCTCGGCTTCTGACGAGCCTCGGATGGGTCGGATCTTGCGGCGGCGCCTCGACGTCGTTGCTTCGAATCGACGGCGTTCTGACGACCTCGCGGGCCGGCGCAGGGAATTTCCATATATTGACGCGACGACGCTTTTATGTGTGTATATCAATTCAGTCCAATTGCATGAAGCTGGAATGGGACGACGGAAAACGAGACAGGACGCTGGCTGAGCGCGGCCTCGATTTTGCCGATGTTGCCTACGTAGATTGGGATTTGGCCTTCACTCGCGAAGACGCGCGAGCGGACTATTCCGAAGTCCGCTTTGTCGCAATGGCCCCGATCAACAATCGCCTATGCGTCTTTGCCTGGTGCGACCGGGGCGGCGTTCTCCGCGTGATCAGCCTCCGCAAGGCCAACGAAAGGGAAAAACACAAATATGAAAAAGCCTTACGTCGACCGTGACGGCGAGGTCCGGGAACTGGATCGGGAATTCTTCGCGCACGCCAGGCGCGGACGCCCCGCGATGCCGGCGGAAGCCAGGAAGCGTCGTGTCAACATTATGCTCGACCCGGATGTCGCCGACCGCCTCAAGACCATTCCGAACGCCAGCGCCTACGTGAATGACCTGCTCCGCAGGCAGTTCGTCTCCCGGTGAGCGTCTCGCGCGAGGCGGCGGAGCCGCGCGCGGCGCGTGAACTCGATCCGGTGTCGCCAGGAACGGGCAGCAGCCGATCGGTGAAACGGAGGGGAAGAATGGCGAGAGAGACGGGACTTGAACCCGCGACCTCCGGCGTGACAGGCCGGCGCTCTAACCAACTGAGCTACTCCCCCGTGAGGGTTGGCGGGGATTAAGCCAGTCGGGAACCCAAGTCAATACGCCGAAAACGGGTTTCGGCGCGAAGATCGCCGCGCCGTCAGAACTGGCTGACGGCGAACGACCAGCGGCGCATCTCCTCCGGCGTGAGCACATGCATCGTCTCGGGCGGCAGGGATTCGGCGGCGCGCACCAGCGCCGGACTGACGCCCATCCGGCGGGCGTAGCGGGCGAGCACTGCGATCATCGGCGCGTCGGCGAAGCTCCGCTTGGTGCGCTGCCCGAACCACCCCTCGGCCTCGGTCTCGACGATCGACATCCGGTGCAGCGCCACCTCGCTGCCGGGCGGCGCGACGCGGCGAACCGCGCCCATCATGGCGTAGACGCAGGCCGACAGGCACTCGCCGGCGAACGGGCCCGAATCGCCGTCGGATCGAAACCGCCCGACGACGCCGGCGATTCGCAGGTCGCGCAGGATGTGGCCGAAGGCCATCGAGGCGACGACGTTGCCGCCGCGCGAGTTGAAGAACACGATCCGCTTGAGATCCCGGTCTTCGGCACCGGACTTGAGGAAATCGACGAAGGCCTGGGGCGTCGACGTCTCGATGACGCCGTCAGCCACGATCACGTGCGGACAGCGCGCGCCGCACCGGGCGCCGTCCAGCGTCTCGACGCGAAACGTCATGGAGGCGGACTGCGCGGCCGCCGACCCCGTCAGGCAGAAGCCGGCCAAAGCCAGGCGCAGGATCGTCGCCGAGGCCCGGCGGCGCAAGGTGGTGGGCGGTGACGGGCTCGAACCGCCGACCCTCTCGGTGTAAACGAGACGCTCTACCAACTGAGCTAACCGCCCCTGCTGCCGTGCGCCGCAGACTATAGATTTCAGTCCGATCCGCCAAGCGGGACCGACGCGGGCGGCCTCGGCGGCGGGCGCGGCGCCCGGACCCGCGCCGCGACCAGGGCCGGCGGCGTCCGGATCCGCCCCGTAACGCGGCTTACTTCTTGCCGGACTTCTTGTTGAGAGCGGCCTTCAGCGCCGCGCCGGGCTTGAACCGGGCGTTCTTCGACGCCGCGATCTTGATCTCCTTGCCGGTGGCCGGATTGCGACCCTTGCCGGCGGCGCGCTCGCGCACGGAGAATGTGCCGAAGCCGACCAGCCGGACTTCCTCGCCCTTCTTGAGGGTCTTCTCGATGCCATCCAGCAAGGCTTCCAGCGCCTTGGCGGAGTCGACCTTGGTCAGTTCCGCCATGGTCGCGATGTGATCGACGAGTTCGAGTTTGTTCATCCTGCCTCTCCGTTCCAGCCGACGTCTCTTGCGCGCGCCGGCCTGCCGCGCGGCGCGATCGAAGCGTCCGCGCGCTCATGACCCCCGAGGCCGCCGCGGCGCCCCGAGGGGCGCCGATCGGCCGAATCGACGGCTGAGTGCGCCTCATTGCTCACGTTTGGGCGAGATGGCGCAAGGGTTTGCGGGAAGCGGCGGGGAAAAAAAGCGCCATTCCGGCCGGAAATCGGGGGATTGTGGATAAAAAACGCCGCGAATCCCTTCGGATTCGCGGCGTTTCTCAGAGCGTCGGGGGTCGCTCCGACCCGGCGTCTCGGGTCAGTGGGCGACCAGGCCCTGCCCCGGTTCGTCGGCGGCGGCGGGGGGCGCCGCCTTGACGTCCTCCTCCCACACGATCGGAGACGGCTGACGCACCAGCGCGTGCCTCAGCACCTCCTCCATGCGGGACACCGGCACGATCTCGAGACCGGTCTTCACCGAGTTCGGGATCTCGGCGAGGTCCTTGACGTTGTCCTCCGGGATCAGGACCTTCTTGATGCCGCCGCGCAGCGCCGCCAGCAGCTTCTCCTTCAGGCCGCCGATCGGCAGCACGCGGCCGCGCAGCGTGATCTCGCCGGTCATGGCGATGTCGCGCCGGACGGGGATCCCGGTCAGCATCGACACGATGACCGTCGCCATCGCGACGCCCGCCGACGGCCCGTCCTTGGGCGTCGCGCCCTCGGGCACGTGGACGTGGATGTCGCGCCTGTCGAACAGCGGCGGCTCGATGCCGAAATCGACGGCGCGCGAGCGCACGTAGGACGCCGCCGCCGAGATCGACTCCTTCATCACGTCCTTGAGGTTGCCTGTCACCGTCATCCGGCCCTTGCCGGGCATGAGGACGCCTTCGATCGTCAGCAATTCGCCGCCGACCTCGGTCCAGGCGAGGCCCGTCACCAGACCGACCTGATCGTCCAGCTCGATCTCGCCGAACCGGTACTTCTGCGGCCCGAGGAACTCGGCCACGTTGTCGCCGGTCACGACGATCCGCTTCTTCTTCGTCGTCAGGATCTCCTTCACCGCCTTGCGGGCGAGGTTGGAGATCTCGCGCTCGAGATTGCGGACGCCGGCCTCGCGGGTGTAGCGCCGGATCAGCTCCATGATCCCGCTGTCCTCGACCTCGAACTCCTTCGCGTCGAGCCCGTGCTTGCCCATCGAGTTGGGCAGCAGGTGGCGCTTGGCGATCTCCAGCTTCTCGTCCTCGGTGTAGCCGGCGATGCGGATGATCTCCATGCGGTCCATCAGCGGCGCCGGGATGTTGAGCGTGTTGGCGGTCGTGACGAACATCACGCTCGACAGGTCGTAGTCGACCTCGAGGTAATGGTCGTTGAACGACGCGTTCTGCTCAGGATCGAGCACCTCGAGCAGGGCCGACGACGGATCGCCGCGGAAATCCATGCCCATCTTGTCGATCTCGTCGAGCAGGAACAGCGGGTTCGAGGACTTGGCCTTGCGCATCGACTGGATGACCTTGCCGGGCATCGAGCCGATGTAGGTGCGCCGATGGCCGCGGATCTCCGCTTCGTCGCGCACGCCGCCGAGCGACATGCGGACGAACTCGCGCCCCGTCGCCTTGGCGATCGACTTGCCGAGCGAGGTCTTGCCGACGCCCGGGGGACCGACGAGGCAGAGGATCGGGCCGGTCAGCTTGTTGGCGCGCTGCTGCACCGCGAGATATTCGACGATGCGCTCCTTGACCTTGTCGAGGCCGAAATGGTCGGTGTCGAGGATCGCCTGAGCCGCCGGCAGGTCCTTCTTGACCTTCGAGCGCCGCTGCCACGGGATCGACAGCAGCCAGTCGAGGTAGTTGCGCACGACGGTGGCTTCCGCCGACATCGGCGCCATCTGGCGCAGCTTCTTGACCTCGCCCAGCGCCTTCTCGCGCGCCTCCTTGGTGAGCTTGGTGGACTTGATGCGCTCCTCGAGCTCGGACATCTCGTCGCGGCCTTCCTCGTCGCCGAGCTCCTTCTGGATCGCCTTCATCTGCTCGTTCAGGTAGTACTCGCGCTGCGTCTTCTCCATCTGCCGCTTGACGCGGGTGCGGATGCGCTTCTCGACCTGCAGGACGGAGATTTCCCCTTCCATCAGCGCGAGGCACTTCTCGAACCGCTTGGCGATCGACCGGGTCTCCAGGATCGCCTGCTTGTCCGACAGCTTGACCGCGAGATGGGAGGCGATCGTGTCGGCGAGCTTGCTGTAATCGTCGATCTGGTTGACCGCGCTCACCACCTCGGGGGAGATCTTCTTGTTGAGCTTCACGTAGCTCTCGAACTCGGCCACCACCGAGCGCGACAGCGCCTCGGCCTCGATCTTCTCGATCGGCTCGTCGGCGACCGCCTGGGCTTCGGCCATGAAGAAGCTGTCGCCGGGGATGAAGCGGGTCACCACCGCGCGCGAGGCCCCTTCGACCAGAACCTTGACGGTTCCGTCCGGCAGCTTGAGCAGCTGGAGCACGCTCGCCAGCGTTCCGGTGGTGAAGATGGCCTCTGGCGTCGGATCGTCGTCGGCGGCGTTTTTCTGCGTGGCGAGCAGGATCGGCTTGTCCGACTTCATCACCTCTTCGAGCGCGCGGATCGACTTCTCTCGGCCGACGAACAGCGGGACGATCATGTGCGGGAAAACAACGATGTCGCGCAGCGGCAGGACAGGGTAGGCGTCGAGCGTGCCCGGGGCGATGGTCTTGCGTTGGCTGGTCATGGCTGTCCTTCTCGGAAGCCGGTCGAAGCCCGCTCCCGTGCTTGCGTTGACGACGCCCCACGACTGCCGCCGGCCCAACGAGGCAGCCGGCGCCTGTCGCTTGTGCGTTCCGCCGTCCAAAAGGCCCGGCCGGATCGCCCCCGATTCAGAAACGCAATGTTCGTGCCGTTCCCGGAATCAAACGTCTCACGCGAACATGGGCTTCGCCGGCCGCCGTTTCAAGCGGCCGGCGTAAATGTCCGTCAGCTCGCACGCTCCGCGCGTTCGGCATAGATATAAAGCGGCCGGGCCTTGCCCTCGACCACCTCCGGGCCGATCACGACCTGCTCCACGGCGTCGAGGCCGGGCAGGTCGAACATCGTATCGAGCAGGATGCCTTCCATGATCGAGCGCAGGCCGCGCGCGCCGGTCCGCCGCTCGATCGCCTTCTTGGCGATCACGTTGAGCGCATCGTCCTGGAACGTCAGGTCGGTGTTCTCCATCTCGAACAGCCGCTGATACTGCTTGACCAGCGCGTTCTTCGGCTCGGTCAGGATCTTCTTCAGCGCGTCCTCGTCCAGGTCCTCGAGCGTGGCGATGACCGGCAGGCGGCCGACGAACTCGGGGATGAGGCCGAACTTCAGCAGGTCCTCCGGCTCGACGTCGCGGAACACCTCGCCGGTGCGCCGGTCGTCCGGCGCCTGCACCTTGGCGGCGAAGCCGATCGACGTTCCCTTGCCGCGCGCCGAAATGATGCGCTCGAGGCCGGAGAAGGCGCCGCCGCAGACGAACAGGATGTTGGTGGTGTCGACCTGGAGGAATTCCTGCTGCGGGTGCTTGCGCCCGCCCTGCGGCGGCACGCTGGCGATCGTGCCCTCCATGATCTTGAGCAGCGCCTGCTGCACGCCCTCGCCGGACACGTCGCGGGTGATCGAGGGATTGTCGGACTTGCGACTGATCTTGTCGATCTCGTCGATGTAGACGATGCCGCGCTGCGCCCGCTCGACGTTGTAGTCGGAGGCCTGCAACAGCTTGAGAATGATGTTCTCGACGTCCTCGCCGACATAACCCGCCTCGGTCAGCGTGGTGGCGTCGGCCATGGTGAAGGGCACGTCGAGGATGCGCGCGAGCGTCTGGGCGAGCAGGGTCTTGCCGGACCCGGTCGGGCCGATCAGCAGGATGTTCGACTTGGCGAGTTCGACGTCGCCGTGCTTGGTGGCGTGATTGAGCCGCTTGTAGTGGTTGTGCACCGCCACCGACAGCACCCGCTTCGCCTGCGACTGGCCGATCACGTAGTCGTCGAGGACCTTGCAGATCTCGCGCGGAGTCGGAATCCCGTCCTTGCTCTTCACCAGCGAGGTTTTGCTCTCCTCGCGGATGATGTCCATGCACAGTTCGACGCATTCGTCGCAGATGAACACGGTCGGCCCGGCGATGAGCTTGCGAACCTCGTGCTGGCTCTTGCCGCAGAAGGAGCAGTAGAGCGTGTTCTTGGCGTCGCCGTCGGCTTTGGCCATTTTTCTTTCTCCAACTCGGCTGCCTTTCGAATCGAAACGCAGCCTAAGCTTCCTGAAACTAACGAAACGTAGCCTCCGACCCCTCCTGCCGTCCGCCGCGTCCCACACGATCCGGCGTCGACGAGGTCGACGTCGGATTCCCTAAGCAACCATCAAAGTCCGGGCGAAATCAAGTGGTTCCCGGAAAAATGGCGGCATGATGGCGTAGCAAGAAACAGGCCAGTCCAGGAGCTTGGCTTACGCCGGCCCCTTCGCCTCTTCCGACTCGGACGCCCGCTTGGTCGTCACTTCGTCCACGATTCCGAACGCCTTGGCCTCTTCCGCCGACATGAAATGGTCGCGGTCGAGGGTCCTCTCGATGGCCTCGTAGGTTTGGCCGGTGTGATGGACGTAGATCTCGTTGAGACGCCGCTTCACCTTGACGATGTCCTCGGCGTGCCGCTGGATGTCGGAGGCCTGCCCCTGGAAGCCGCCGGACGGCTGGTGGACCATGATTCGCGCGTTGGGCAGGGTGAACCGGCTGCCCTTTTCGCCCGCCGCCAGCAGCAGAGAGCCCATCGAGGCGGCCTGTCCGATGCAGAGCGTCGTCACCTTGGGGCGGATGAATTGCATGGTGTCGTAGATCGAGAGCCCCGCCGTCACCACCCCGCCCGGCGAATTGATGTAGAGGGCGATGTCCTTCTTCGGGTTCTCAGCTTCCAGGAAAAGCAGCTGGGCGACCACCAGCGACGCCGAGACGTCGTCGACCGGCCCGATCATGAACACGATCCGCTCGCGCAGAAGGCGGGAAAAAATGTCGAACGAGCGCTCGCCGCGCGCCGATTGCTCGATCACGATCGGCACGAGGTTGTTGGTGTAATAGTCGATCGGATCGCGCATTGTCTCGCATGTCCCCAAAAGTCGCCCGGCGGGCGCAGCCTCCAAGATAGGCGCCCGGCGCCCTCCCGAAAAGAGGCGCCGCGGCCCGTCGTGCGGAGGCCGGTCAGTCCGCCGGCTGGCCGGCCGGCGCGGCCGCGACGGTCTCGGCCGGCTGGTCGGCCGTCTCGGCCGGCTGGTCGGCCGCCGCAGCCGTGACCGGCTCGGCCGCCTTCGCCGCCGGCAGTTCGTCTTCCAGCGGTTTGATCAATTCCTCCCTCGGAACCTTGCGTTCGGTCACCTTGGCGAGGCCGAGGATGTGGTCGACGACCTTCTCCTCGTAGATCGGGGCGCGCAACTCCGCCAGCGCCTGCTGGTTGTTGCGATAGAAGTCCCAGACCTGCTTTTCCTGTCCCGGGAACTGACGCGCTCGCGCGATCACCGCCTGGCTGATCTCGTCGTCCTCGATCCGGACGGCGGCCCGGGCGCCGACCTCGGCCAGCAGCAGCCCGAGGCGGACGCGGCGCTCGGCGATGCGGCGGTAGTCGGCGCGGGCGGCCTCTTCGGTGGTGTTCTCGTCGGCGAAGCTCTTGCCGGACGACTGCTGCTCCTGCGTGACCTGGGCCCAGATCCCGTCGAACTCCTGGTTCACGAGGCCTTCGGGCAGTTCGAACGTGTAGAGCGTGTCGAGCTTGTCGAGCAGCTGCCGCTTGATCTTGTCGCGCGAGAACTTGGCGTAGTCGGCGGCCATGCGGTCGCGCACGAACTCCTTGAGCTTGTCGAGGCTTTCCATGCCGAGGCCGGCGGCGAAGGCGTCGTCGATCTCCAGCGCCTCCGGCGCCTCCACCGTCTTGACGGTGACGTCGAATTCGGCGGTCTTGCCCGCCAGCGCCGGCGCCGCATAGGCCTCGGGGAAGGTCGCGGTGATGACGCGCCGCTCTCCCGCCGCGGCCCCGACGAGCTGCTCCTCGAAGCCGGGAATGAAGGTGTTGGAGCCGATCAGGACCGGGATGTCGCGGCCGTCGCCGCCCTCGAACGCGACGCCGTCGATCTTGCCGTCGAAGTCGATCGTGACACGATCGCCGTTTTCGGCCTTCGCGCCCTCGCCCCTGTCGGCGAAGGTGCGCCGCCCGTCGGCGAGGCGGTCGATCGCCGTCGCGATCTCGGAGTCCTCGACGTCCGCGGTCAGCCGCTCGAGCTCGAGCTCGGAGAAGTCGCCGATCTCGAAGGTCGGCAGCACTTCGAGCGCGATCTTGAACGAGAGGTCGCCGCGCGCCTCGAGCGCCGCCTCGATCGTCGACTGGTCTTCCGGCAGGTTGACCCTGGGCTCGCGCGCCAGGCGAAGCTTGTTGTCGTCGACAATCTGCTTGTTGGCGGTGTTGATCGCGGTCTGGACGACATCGGCCATCACCGACTTGCCATAGATGCGGCGAAGGTGCTCGAGCGGCACCTTGCCCGGCCGGAAGCCCTTGATCTGGGCTTTCGAGCGCATCTCGGCCAGCTGCGAGTTGAGCTTCGCGGCGAGATCGCTCGCCGGGAGGAAGATGTCATACTCGCGCTTGAGCCCCTGGCTCAGCGTCTCCGTCACCTGCATCGTCATTCGCCTTGTTCTCACGGGCCGAGGTTTCCCTTAGCCGATTTCATTCTGTCGCCAAAGCGTCATCCGGCCTCGCGCCGACCGCGGTCTCGAAGATCGCTCCGCCGGGATCGACCTCAAGAGGGGCCGGGAACTGGTGCGGGCGGAGGGACTCGAACCCCCACGACTTTCGCCACCGGAACCTAAATCCGGCGCGTCTACCAATTCCGCCACGCCCGCGTCGGCGCCAGCCGAAACATGTGGGGCGCCCTGAGCTTCGGGCGCGGTCTATATCAGCTTGTCCGGCGCGCGCCAGCGAAAAACGCAGGGTGCGCGACGAGGATGTGACGGTTGCCCGATCGTCGCGCCCGGTTCACAAGGGCGCGCGGCCGAACGCCGCGACGGCGCGGCCGGCGCCGGCGAATGGGGAGCTTTGCGCAACGATGTCGTTTCCTCCGGACCGCCCGCGACCCGCGCGCCGTCCCACCCGGCGCGCCGTCCTCGGCGCGGGGCTCGCCGCGGCCTTGTGGCGCGTCCCGCCGGCCGGCGCCGCGGCGCCGGACGCGGCGGGGGCGGGCGCGATCAGCGAGCGCGCCTACGCGCTCGAGGCGGCGCGCTCGACGCTCGCCTTCCTGCCCCCGCCCGCCGACCCGGCCGACGCGCTCGCCTGGTCGGGGGCCATCCCCGGACCGCTGCTGCGGGTGAAGAAGGGCGAGGCGCTGGCGCTGCGCGTCTCGAACCGGCTCGCCGAGCCGACCACGCTTTGCCTCCCCGGCCTCCGGACCGCCAACGCCGTCGCCGGCTACGGCGGGCTCACCGGCCCGCGCCTCGCGCCCGGGGCGAGCGCCGACCTCCGCTTCACGCCGCCCGACGCGGGCTTCAACCTCTACCTGCCGCACGCCGGCGCGACCGACGCCGGCCAGCAGGGCCGCGGCCTGTTCGGCCCGATCGTCGTCGACGAAGCCGAGGCGCCCGACGTCGACGAGGATGTCGTGGTCGTCCTGTCGGACTGGAGCCTCGACGACAAGGGCCGGATCAGGGACGACTTTTCCGATCCGGCGCTCGCCCGCGGCGGCGGACGGCGGGGGAGCGTGGTGTTCGCCGGCGCCGCCGCCGCCCCGCTCGCGCTGCGCGCCCGCCCCGGGGCGCGGGTGCGCCTCAGGCTCGGCAACGCCGCGACCGCGCGGCTGACGACCATCGGCGTCGAAGGGGCGAAAACCCTGATCGTCGCGGTCGACGGCCAGCCGGCCGATCCGTTCGAGCCGCTGCGCAACCAGTTTCCGATGGGCCCCGGCGCCCGGTTCGAGCTGATGGTCGACATGCCGCGCGAGGCCGGCGCTGCGGCGCGATTCGTCCTCCGGCAGGAGGACGGCGCCGCGGACGCGCCGTTCGTCGTCATCACGGCCGAGGGCGACCCGGTCGCGCCCCGCCCGGGGCCCGTCCGTCTGCCCGCCAACCCTGCCCTGCCCGCCGAGATCGCGCTCGAAGCCGCGCGCAGCGTCGAGGTCGCGGTGACCGGCGGCGGCGCGGCGCCGTTCGCCGTCAACGGCGTGACCTTCGCCGACTGGGGTCCGAAGCCGCTCGCCGTCCTGCGCCGCGGCGCGCCGGCCGTGTTCGCCTTCGCCAACAAGACCGCCTCGGTGCAGGCGATGCGGCTCGGCGGCCACGTCGCCCGCCTGCTCCATTCGATGGACGACGGCTGGGAGCCCTACTGGCGCGACACCCTGCTGATCCAGCCCGGCCGCACCCTGCACGTCGCCTTCGTCGCCGACAATCCCGGCAAGTGGCCGATCGAATCGGCGATCCCCGAGCACCGGGCGGCCGGCGTCGGGGCGTGGTTCTTGGTCGGGTGAGAGGGTTTGAAGGCCGAGGCGGGTTCGCCTCCGGCGCCGGCGGCGCCTGGGCTTTTCGAGTCCGAATCGCGTCTCATATAACTACTCTTGTCTCAAATGACGGATGCGCATTCCAATGAGCCTAGAAATCTTTTCCGCCGAGGAACACCAGAGATTGGTCGATGCGGAGTCGAGATACGGAAACGCATTCGTCAACACCTATAACACGACGATACTTCTCTCGAATTTGATGATGTGGCCGGTGATCGACTGCGATCTCTTCATCAGGTTTTATTCGCAGATGAAGAAATACCACACTCTCTCGGTGGTCTCGACCGTCAGACTCCACCGCATCCAGGCGAAGATGGATCTTCGATATTTCCTTGAATCGACAGCAAACGCAGCTTTTTCGCTCGCGCATACCGACACGCAGAACTACTTCGACCTTCAGAACAATCGGATCGGTGACGCGCAGAAGGCCACTCTGAAGGCCTACAAGTGGCTTGAGGTCACTTATCTAGCTCATTCCAACTTTATGCGAGAGCTCAAGGCCGACATCAATGAGCAAACGGCTCACGCGCACGTCGTAAACAGTCATCACAATTTCGATTTCGTCCCCGGCCAGAAGGCGGAAATCATCACGTCATACTTCGATTTCGAAGATGACGAGCTTATAAAGCTCGATCTGTGGATCGCCGCTAAGGCCGGCATCCATGCCGCAGATTTGATCCTCACGGTCCAAAAAGACTTCGGCGGATTTCTCCCGTCAAGCGACAGCGATATCCTCGGCCAGCTAATGACAGATAACGACGCCGTGTTGCGTGAACTCCAGAGTGCGAAAGCATAACGCGGCTTCCTCCTCTATCCGATTAGCGCGCGCTTTTGGTCGCCGACCCAAGCTTCGAGCAAGGCTACCGCTACCCGTTACGCATCCGCCTGCGGCCAGCGCAATTTTCCGCGGGGGTTACGGTGACAGTGCACTCTATCGCAGGGGAGTGACCAAGCTACGTGACGGTGCGCTCTCATCAGAAATGAGACCATTCGCCCGCGTTGCCGCGCTGGGTGACGTAAACAGGACGTATCCGGAATGACGGCGCGCGAGAGCCGAGCTATTCCCGCAGAGTTGATCAAAGGTCGGCGACGTCAAATAAGTGCACTGTCACCGTTATCCCGTCACCGTTATCCCCTGTCACTCAATTGAGCGTGTCTCAGCAGCGGGGTGCAGTCCACTAACGTCACCGTCGGCGTGGGCGGCCCCTGGATCGCCGCGTCGCCCTGCGGGCTCCTCGCGATGACGCAGCAGCAGGGGTCCCGCCTGCGCGCTGGATTCGCCCCGCGCAAGCCTCTCAAACGGCTCGTTTCACGCCCGGCTTTCAGCGGCCCGGGACGCTCTTGCTCCGGCTCGGAGGAGCGCCTCCGAAGAGACGCGCCGGCGCCTCCCTTCCGGGGCCACGCCTACCGGTAGCGCTTCTGGTTCCAGCGGTGGCCGAGGAGAGCGAGGATGATGATGAGGCCGTTGAAGAACTGAACGTAGAAGCCGCTGAGGCCCGCCGCGACGATGCCGCTCTGGATGAACGACACGATCAGGGCGCCGATCGCGCCGCCGGCGATCGTGCCGACCCCGCCCCAGGTCGGCGTGCCGCCGACGAACACCGAGGCGATCGCCGGCAGAAGATAGCCGTCGCCGGTCGTCGGCCACCAGGTGAAGTTGACCATGGTCGAGAACACGCCCGCGAGCGCCGCGCCGAGGCCCATGAAGACGAAGGTCCAGATGCGGATCCGCGCCACGTTGACGCCCATCAGGGCCGCGCTGTCCGGATTGTCGCCGACCGCCTTCACCCGGGCGCCGAACCTGTGCCGGTTGAACAGCAGGCCCGCGAACACGACGAACGCCAGCGCCCAGAAAGTCTGCGCCGGAACGCCGAGAAACTCGCTGGAGAACAGCGCGCCCGCGGTCGTGTCCTGCAGGTCGAGCAACGGGATCGACTTGCCCTGGGTCGCGATCAGGATGAGGCCGCGCAGCATGTAATTCATGCCCAGCGTCGCGATCAGCGACGACAGGTTGGCGGTGACGACGAGCGCGCCGACGCACGCCCCGAGCAGCATGCCGGTGACGAGCGCCGCCGCGATGCCGAGGAACGGGCTCAGGCCCGCATGGACCACGAGCGCGAACGTCCAGGCCGAGAACCCCATCGTCGCCGGGAACGACAGGTCGATCTCGCCGACCGTGACCACGAACACGAGCGGCGCCACGAGGCAGAGCGCGACCGGCAGGGTGACGAGAACGGACTCGTAGATCGGCCAGCGCAGGAACACCGAGGGGCTCGCCGCCATGAAGATCGCGATCATCACGACGA
Organism: Roseiarcus fermentans; assembly: GCF_003315135.1. Taxonomy (GTDB): domain Bacteria; phylum Pseudomonadota; class Alphaproteobacteria; order Rhizobiales; family Beijerinckiaceae; genus Roseiarcus; species Roseiarcus fermentans. The sequence continues at coordinate 42,648 of NZ_QNRK01000023.1, read as the reverse complement.
ACACCGCGAGCGTTCCGAGCGGCGCGCGATTGCGGTCGACGACGCGGCGCAGCGCGTTCTCCGGCGGACGCTCGACCGGACGGACCGTGACCTCGAGGGGCTCCATCGAAACCGACATCACGCCGCCTCCCGCCCGTGGCCCGACCCGCCGGGGACCTCGATCCCCTGCGGATGGGCGAGCCGCTCCATGACCGCGATCAGGCGCTCGGCCGATCCGATCTCCTCCTTGGTCGCCGTGAGCGCCACCCTGCCGCGGTCCATCACGACGAAGCGCTCGGAGATGTCGAACACGTGGTGGATGTTGTGGCCGATGAACAGCACCGAACGCCCGCTCGCGCGCACCGCCCGCACGAAGCGGAACACTTTTTCGGTCTCGGTCAGCGAGAGCGCGGTGGTCGGCTCGTCCATCACGATGAGGTCGGCCTTGTTGTAGATGGCGCGCGCCAGCGCCACGCCCTGCCGCTCGCCGCCCGAGAGCTGTCCAACGATCGAATCGGGCGAGAACACTTTCGAGGTGAAGCCGATCTCGCGCATGAGCCGCTCGGCCTCGGCCCGCTCCCGCTTCGAACGCAGCCAGCCCAGCGCGCCGGTCAGCTCGCGGCCGAGAAAGATGTTGCGGATGATGCTCTGCTGGACGCAGAGCGCCCGGTCCTGGAACACGGTCTCGATGCCGGCGGCGCGAGAGCGCGCCGCGTCCCAGTTGGACGCCGCCTCGCCGCGCACCAGAATCTCGCCGCTCGTCGGGCGGATCGCGCCCGAGAGCATCTTGATCAGCGTCGACTTCCCGGCGCCGTTGTCGCCGATGAGGCCGACGACCTCGCCGCGGTCGACGTGGAAGTTCACGCCGCCGACCGCGAACACCCGGCCGTACGATTTGGCGATGTTCCTGAGTTCGATCAGCCGTTCGCCCATGGCGCCGTTCCTCCCGTGCCTCCCCTCTCCCCGCGGGGGACGAGGGCGAGATCGCCCCGCCCGCTGTCCCGCGGGAAACCGCTAGCGCAGCCCCTGCTTCGCGAGGTCGGCCACGGCGGCGTAATTGTCCGGCGTGACGAAGCCGGCGCTCGTGTCGACGTTGATCGGCGCGAGGCCGTAGACGATCTGCTCGCACAGGCTGAGGATCGGCAGATAGCCCTGCTGGAACGGCTGCTGATCGGCCGCGAGCTGCACCCATCCGTCCTTGAACATCTGCACGATCTGCGGGCTCGTGTCGAAGCCGATGTTGATGATCTCGCCCGGCTTCTTGCCGGCGGCCTTCATGTAGGCGGCGGCGTTGCCGAGCTGCTGTCCGCCCGGATAGACGATCGCCCTGGCCGTCGGGTTGGCCTGCAGCGCCGCCGTCACGACCGGGATCGCGAGGTTGGGGTCGGCCGCCCATTCGGCCTGGCTCGCGAGGCGAACGACCTTGACGCCCGCCTCCTCCAGCGCCTTGGCTGTCGCCTCTTCGCGGGCGGCGCGGATGAGATCGTTGGAGGAGAGCATGACGATCGCCACGTCGCCGGACTTGAGGCCGAAGCGGCGCGCGATCTCGACGCCGAGCGCGTGGCCCTGTGGCGCCTGCTGCGCGCCGACGTAGCCGCCGCCGACCTTGTCGACCGCCGCCGGCACCGGCACGTTCTGGTACATCATCTTGATGCCGGCCTTCGCCGCCTGCTGGGCGAGCGGCAGGATCGCGGCCTCGCCCGGATGCCCCATCATGGCGATGCCGTCGGGATGGGCCGCGACCGCTTCGCGCAGCTGCTGCGTCATCTTCTCGTTCTGCCAGCCGGAGAACACGTAGTCGACCTGGGCGCCCGTATCGGCCGCGGCCTGGCGCGCGCCGTTGTAGACGACGGTGCCGAAGGCGTCGCCCTCGGCGCCGCCGACGAAGAAGCGGATATGCGCCTTGCTGCACCACTTGTCGCGCAGCGCGCCGTCGTCGGCGGCGCTGGCCGCGCCTGCGAAAGCGCTCGCCGCGAGCGCGAGCGCCGCCGCGCCCCGCAACCCCGTCCTCAAGTGTCGCATCGTCGTTTCCTCCCTGTGCGCTGGCGGCCCTTGATCGAGCCGCGGATTGGCCGGAGGCGGAAAGGCGCCCCGGCAAAGGCCCCGCCCTGTCAGGCTGGATTGGGGACGAGGCGCGCGCCGCCCCGGCAGAGCTTGAGATGGTCGAGCGCCCGCACCTGCCCGGTCATCTCGAGCTCGTCGCGATAGACCGGGTCGTGCCAGCCCTCGATGTCGATCGCGCCGCGATAGCCCGCGAGCCTCAGCTCGCTGATCACCCGCGTCCAGTCGGTGTCGCCGAAGCCGGGCGTGCGCATCTGCACGAACGGGTGCTTGCCGAACACGCCGTGCTCGCGCACCACGTCCCAGCGCACGGTCGCGTCCTTGCCGTGCACGTGGAAGAACTTCGGCGCCCATTTGCGGATCTGCGGCATCGGATCGATCAGGTAGACGAGCTGATGGCAGGGCTCCCATTCGAGCCCGAGATTGTCGTTGGGCAGGGCGTCGAACATCAGCTCCCACGCATCGGGATTGTGGGCGATGTTCCAGTCGCCGCTCGCCCAGTTGCCGTCCATCGCGCAGTTCTCGAACGCGAGCCGCACGCCCCTGTCGTCGGCCCGCCGGGAGAGCTCGCCCCACACCTCGACGAAGGCCGGCAGGCTCTCCTCCAGCGGCCGGCCGCGCACGCGGCCGGTGAAACCCGCGATCGTCCGGGCGCCGAAGAGATGCGCATGGTCGATCAACGCCTCCCAGCCGGCGAGCGTCGCCCGGTCGAGCTCCTCGGTCCCGAGCGGATTGCCGAACATGCCGAGCGTGTCGATCGTCACGTCGGCGTCGCCGATCGCCTCGCGCAGCTCGCCCGCGAGCCGCTTCAGGTCCTTGTTCATCGTCTGCCAGAAGAACGGCTCGACGCTCTCGAAGCCGTGGCCGACGATCTCGCGCACATAGGCCGCGGGGTCCGGCGCGTTCGCCCGGATCATCGTTCCGATGCGGATGTCGAGCAGGTCTCTCATCGGGTTCCATTCTCCTGTCGGATCCGAACCGGGCGCCGAGGTCGCCCGATGAATTCGGACCGTTCCTCAGATGACGATGTCGACCCGCCGGCCCTCGCGGGCGCTCGCGGTCGCGCCGAGCGCCATGGCGAGCGAGCGGATATTGTCGCGTCCGGCCGTCTCGGGCGTCCGGCCGCCGCGCGCCGCGGCGACGAAATCCGAGAGCACGCCGAAATGGCCGCCGACCCGATCCTCGGCCGCAGGCGGCGGCGGCTCGACCGCCTCCACGGGATCGAACAGCCCCTCGCGCGGCCCCGGCCGCGCGACCTCGATCCGGATCGCCTCCGCGCCGTCCCAGGTCAGCGTCCCGCGCGACCCGACGAACCGCCAGGCGCATTCCCACGACGTGCAGAGGCCCGGCGCGCACCAGGAGCCGCGATAGGTGAAGAGGGCGCCGTTCGACAGCCCGAACATCGCCGCCGCCGATGCGCCGTGGCGATACCAGGAGGACGGCGGATTCCATTCACGGCAGACGACGTCGCGGCCGTCGAGGCCGGTCATGCAGCGCAGGGCGTCGAAGCCGTGGATCGCCATGTCGAGCAGCAGCACGTGGTCCATCTCCTCGCGGAAGCCGCCGAAATGCGGCGCGAGGAAGAAATCGGCGTGGGCGCTGGTCACTTCGCCGATGACGCCCGACCGCAGGGCGCGGGCGATCCGCCGCACCTGCGGGAGATAGCGTCGGTTCTGCACGACCGCATGGATCCGGCCGGCCGCCTCCGCGCGCGCCACGAGGTCCTGCGCCTCGGCCATGGTCTCGGCCATCGGCTTCTCGCTGAGGACGTGGCAGCCGGCCGCGAGCCCCGCGGTCACGACCGCATGGCGCGCCTGCGGCACGACGACGTCGAACAGCAGGTCGGGCCGCGTCTCGGCGAGGAGCGTCGCGACGTCGCCCGCGATCACGACGTCGGCCAGCGCGAATTCCGCAGCCCGCGCCCTCGCCCGGTCGGGCGCGATATCGGCGAGGCCGACGATTCTGAGGTCGGGGATGTTCCGGGCCGCGTCGAGCCAGGCCTTGCTCATCGCGCCACAGCCGACAAGTGCGGCCCTGAGCTCCATGGACGGCGACCTCCTCGTCCTGCGTTTCGCTTCCCGAGGGCCCGTCTCGGCGGGCCGTAAACGTTTACGACGGTAGGCGAGGCCGGGCGGCTTGTCAAGCGCCTCGGCGCGCCTCTATGACGGGCGGCCGCGGAATCGGTCCGCTTGCGCCGGAGCCAAGGCTCGACTTGATCGGGATTCGCGAACTCGCCCGGGAGCTCGACCTGTCGATCGGGACGGTGTCGCGGGCGCTGAACGACCGCGGCGAGGTCAATGCGGAGACGCGCCGGCGTGTGCTCGAGGCCGCGGCGCGGCTCGGCTATTCGCCGAACCAGTCGGGGCGCAGCCTCCGGCGCGGGCGGACCGATCTGGTCGCGATGATCGTGCCGTCGGGGCCGGACGACACCGTCATCAACACCGTCTTCGCCTCGGTGCTGAACGGCGTGAAGCGAAGGCTCGGCGAGCATGGCTTCGATCTCGCGCTGTTTCTCGAGGACGGCGACGCCGACCGGCTCGGGGCCCTGCGCCGCGTGACGGAGCGGGGCGTCGCCGACGCGCTGATCATCGCCGACACCGAGAGCGCCGACCCGCGGGTCGACTACCTCCTGAAGCGCAAGAAGCCGTTCGCCGCCTTCGGCCGGACCAGGAATGCGGCGCGCCACGCCTGGGTCGATCCCGATTTCGACTCGTCGGTCGAGGGCGCGGTCGCCCACCTCGCCGGGCTCGGGCACGAGCGGATCGGACTGGTTCTGCCCGATCGGGCGGTCCATTTCGTCGCCGTGATCGAGGACGGCTTCCGCCGCGCGCTCGCCGCCCGCGGCCTGCCGTTCGACGACCGGCTGCGCCTGCGCAAGCCCGCCGGCGAGCGCGGCGGCGTCGAGGCGGCCGAGGCGCTGCTGTCGGTCGACGCCTCCCCGACCGCCGCGATCGTCACCGATTCGATGCACGCGGTCGCGCTCTACCGCGGCCTCGCCGAGCGCGGCCTGCGGCCGGGCCGCGACCTGTCGATCCTCGCGCTCCTGCCCGAGGCCAAGGCGCAGTACCTGCTGCCGAAGCTCACCACCTGGCAGACGGACTGGACCGCGATCGGCGAACGCCTCGGCGACGCGGTCGAGACCGAGCTGCGCATCGCGTCCGGCGAGACCGCGGCCGACGGCGCGCCGCCGCGCCGGGTGCAGGCGCTCGCGCCCACGGCGCTCAGCGACGGCGAGAGCGTGAGCCGGCCGCGCGCCCTCGAGGGCGCCTCGCCCGGCCAGCGCCGCGGCTGACCCCTCTCCGCTCGCCGAAGCCCCAACGAGCCGGATGTCCGCGCAGGCGGAGCCCGCCGGTTACGGCGCGGTTACGGTGAACGGAGGTTCATTCCGGCCGTCATTGCGAGCGAAGCGAAGCAACCCATGCACACGACGCCGCGGCGGCATGGATTGCCTCGTCGCTGCGCTCCTCGCAATGACGGGATGCGGCCGCGGTCCCGCCCTCCGCGGCCGGCGGATCGGAAGCTTCACGAGCAGGGTCGCGATCCGGGCGCGGGCGCGCGGTTCGCCAGCGCGCTCGATCACGGCGTCGCCGCCTTCATCGCGACGTCCACGAGCCAGCGGCGGACGATCGCCTCCTCGTTGGGCGACAGCGACGCGGCGAGTTCTTTTTCCAGCGTCTGGACGCGCGCCTTGCATCGCCCAAGCACGGTTTTGCCCTGACTGGTCAGGCTCAGGCGCTGGATTCGCCCATGGACCGGGTGCGGACTGGATTCCAGATGACCATCGCGCTTGAGATTGGCGACGATCACTGTGACGGTCTGCGGCGTGAGCAGCGACAGCCGGGCCAGATCGGCGCCCGAGCATCCCGGATAAGCCGCAATCATGGTCAGCACCGCGAATTGCGGATGCGTCACCCCGGTGTCGGATAGCGCTCGCTCCAGCCGGGTGCGGAACGCGACGTTGGCCTGGCGCAGGAGATAGCCCAGGCGCCCCTCCACGCCGCGCTTGCCCTCGCCCGGCGCGGGGACGCGCGATTGGGAAATCGGGTTGCCCATGTTATTCGAACTCTGCTATGTTGTACGAGTTCGAATATAGCCGGTTTCACGGAGTTTGACGACCATGGCCAACGACGCGCGGCTGCGCATGAGCTACGAGGCGTTCGCCAGGGCCGCTGCGCCCGTCCAGGGCGCGCTGGCTGCGCTCGGCAAGGCCGTCGACGACGCCGGCCTGGACAAGGCGTTCACCGAACTGATCAAGCTGCGCGCCTCGCAGATCAACGGCTGCGCCTTTTGCCTGCAGCTCCATCTCAACATCGCGCGCAAGCTCGGCGTGCCGGGCGAGAAGCTCGACCTCGTCGGCGTCTGGCGCGAGACGGACGTGTTCAGCCCGCGCGAGCGGGCGGCGCTCGCCTGGACCGAGGCCCTGACGGACTTGAGCGACGAAGCGGCGCGCGCGGCCGCGGCGGCGGCGTTGCCCGAGCATTTCACGCCCGACGAGATCCTGTTTCTGACCGTTGCGATCGGGACGATCAACCAGTGGAACCGGATCGCCATCGGCCTGAGCTTTCCGCCGCCGGTCCCGAAACGCGCCGCTCCGGGACCTGCGTGACCTTCTCACGGGCCCCGCGTCGCGACCTCTGACAGCCGGACCCCCGGGGAGGCCGGCGCGGGCCGGCCGCCGACGGGTCGCCGTTCAGGGCGCGACTTCGAACACTTCGGTCGTATACGACTTCCGCTTCAGCTTGCCGGCCGTCGCCTTCCAGTCGTCCGAGCCGGTGAGCTTGGCGAGGTCCGCCGCGCTTCCCCACACCGACGCGGTCGCGATCGACTTGTGCTCGCCGTCGCTGCCGACGGTGACGGACTTGGCCCCGCCCTTCTTCAGCAGGTCGGCGAAGGCCGGAAGCAGAGCCACGTTGCTCTTGAAGTCTTCGTCGCTTGCCGCCTCGACGACGGCGACCCTCAGGACGTCCGCCCTGGCGGCGGACAAGGATGCGGTTCCCAGGACCGCGGCAAATCCAAGCAGCAGCGCGCTCTTCATGACATTGAACATGGTGTCTCTCCCGAGCCTCTTCAGGTTGCCTACGCATGTTTGCGCCGGTTGCCGGCGTTCGTGGCTCTTGTTCTTGTTTTGACAGGCTTCATGACATGGCTGCGCGGAAAGATCAAATCAACACTGTGCATCAGGGCCCCGGCGACGGCCCCTGCCCCTCCCCTCCGACCCATTCGCCGTCGGCGCCGGCCCGCGGCAGGCGAAGCCTCGCCGGGGGCCTTGGCGCGCCCGGCGCCCGGCCTCACGCCGTCTCGTAACCCCGCGACGAATCGGCGACCGCGCCCTCGCCCTTCAGGGCCGACAAGAACGCGTCGTGGGTCATCGGCTTCGAGAACATCGGATAATTCTTTTCGACCGCGGCGTGCTGTTCTTCCCGGCTCAGCGCCGCCGTGCAATCCTTCAGCGTCACCACCTCGTAGCCCTTCTCGTAAGCGGTGCGCATGGTCGATTCGACGCAGCAGTTGGTCAAAAAGCCGCCGAGCGCGACGGTCTTGATTCCCTTGCTGCGCAAGATGAAGTCGAGGTTGGTCGAGGCGAAGCCGCACAGGCCGCGCTTGCCCTCGATCACGATGTCGCCCGGCGCGGGCGTCAAAATGTCGACGATCTCGGCGCCCCAGGTTCCCTTGCGAAACGATTTCGAATCGACCACCCCCTTGAGAATGCCGTAGGGGTTCGGGGTCAGCTCGCGATAATCGTCGGCGAAAGTGATGGGGGCGTGCACGATCGTCACGCCGAGCGCGCGCGCCTGCGCCGCTGTCTCGACCGCGTTGGCGAGCATGTCGGTCTCGTCCATCACCGGCTTGACCGCCGCGTGCAGCGTGCCCCCTTCCGAAGTGAAATCGTTCTGGAATTCGATCAGCACAACCGCCGTCGTGTTCGGATCCATGGGCTCATCCTCCCGTTTCGTCGCCGCCCGCGCTCCGCCGTCGGGGCGCCTGCGCGGACGTTCGACATGTATAGCCGAATACAACCGTTGACACGAGCGCGGGACGCCGGGGCGACTGGCGCGGCCGCGGGCGGAATGCGACACTGGGCGCATCGCAGTTCTTGGCAGGGGAACGCATGCCCTCGACCGTCACTCTCGTTCGCCACGGCGAAACCGCCTGGAGCGCCGCCGGCAGGCACACCGGGCGCACCAACATCCCCCTCACGCCCGAGGGCGAGCGGACGGCGGCGCGCCTGCGCGACCGCCTCGCCGGCCAGACCTTCGACCGGGTGTTCTCCAGCCCGCTCGAGCGCGCCGCCCGCACCTGCGCGCTCGCCGGCTTCGGCGACCGCGCGGTCCTCGATCCCGACCTCGTCGAATGGAACTACGGCGACTACGAGGGGCGGACCTCGCGCGAGATCGAGGCCGAGCGCCCGGGCTGGCTGGTCTTCCGCGACGGCTGCCCGCACGGCGAGCAGGCGGCCGACGTCGGCGCCCGGGTCGACCGGGTCATCGATAAGCTTCGCGTGGGCGACGATCGCGTCATCGTCTTCTCGAGCGCCCACGTGCTGCGCGTCCTGACGGCGCGCTGGCTCGGCCTCGCCCCGACCGAGGGGCGGCTGTTCAAGCTCGACACCGCGAGCGTCAGCGTGCTCGGCTACGAGCACGACAGCCGCGCCGAGCCGGTGATCGCGCTCTGGAACGAGGTTTAAGGCAGTGGGCGGGTAACCGGGGCGGTTTTCCGGGCGCCGCAGTAGGGCGGGGTCGCTGACCCCGCCGGCGCGCTCAGCGAGCGCGCCCTACATGGCCGCGCCCCGGAATCCGCCCAGATTACGTAGACAGGTCGATTCGCCTCCCGCGGAGGGAGAGGACCGGCGGCGCGGCGGCCGGGCGGCCGCGGGCGCCGAACCTCGGCGTTCCGGGCCCTCCACCCGGATCGAGTCCGGGGGCTGCAGGGCTTCGCCCGGCAGTCCCTCTCCCGGGGGAGAGGGAGGCAGCGTCCGGCGCCCGCGGCCCCGCTTTGCACGTTCGCATCGTCGCGGTAAAAGGAGCGGTCGGCCGCGCTTGGCGCCCCGAGCGGTCCGCGACGTCGCCATCCTTTCCGTTCCCGTTCGTCACCCCCGTCGTCACGCTTTTCCCGCCTGATCATGCCGGAGGTTCCGCCCGTGCTCGTCGCTCTCGCCCTGATCGCAGGCCTCGTCGCCGGACTGCGCACCCTGACCGCGCCGGCGGCGGTATCCTGGGCCGCCCGTCTCGGCTTCCTGCACCTCGACGGGACGTGGCTCGCCTTCATGGGCTACGCCTGGACGCCCTGGATTTTCACGGCGCTCGCGGTGGTCGAGCTGATCACCGACCAGTTGCCCTCGACGCCCAGCCGCAAGGTTCCGCTGCAATTCGGCGCCCGGCTGGTCAGCGGCGCCCTCTGCGGCGCGACGCTCGGCGCGTCGGGCGGAGCGTGGATCGCCGGCCTCGTCGCCGGCGTGATCGGCGCGGTGATCGGAACCTACGGCGGCGCCGAGGTTCGCGCGCGCATGGCGAAGGCTTTCGGACGCGACCGGCCGGCGGCGCTGATCGAGGATGCGGCGGCGATCGCGCTCGCCGTGATCGTCGTGGCGGCGCTGCCATGACCCGCCGCTTCGACGCCGTCGTCATCGGGGCCGGTCAGGCGGGCCCGGCGATGGCGGGCCGATTCGCCGGCGCCGGCAAGTCGGTCGCCGTCGTCGAGCGCGAGCGGGTCGGCGGCACGTGCGTCAATGTCGGCTGCACGCCGACGAAAACGCTGGTCGCGAGCGCCTACGCCGCGCATCTCGCCCGCCGCGCCGCCGACTACGGCGTCAGCGCCGGGCCGGTCGGCGTCGATTTCGCCGCCGTCAGGGCGCGCATGCTGGCAATCGTCGGCGACAAGCGCGCCGGCCTCGAGTCCTGGCTCGCCGGCATGCCGACCTGCGCGCTGATCAGGGGCCACGCCCGCTTCGTCGCGCCGCATGCGGTCGAGGTCGGCGGCGAAACGCTCGAGGCCGAGCAGATCTTCATCAACGTCGGCGCCCGCGCCGCGATCCCCGATTTTCCCGGCCTCGACCGGGTCCGCGTCCTGACCAACACGTCGCTGCTCGACCTCGACGCCCTCCCCCGCCATCTCGTCGTCGTCGGCGGCAGCTACATCGGGCTCGAGTTCGCGCAAGTCTTCCGGCGCCTCGGCGCCGAGGTCACCGTGATCGAGAAGGCGCCGCGCCTCGTTGCGCGCGAAGACCCCGACGTGTCCGAGGCGATCCGCGCCATCCTCGAAGCGGAGGGAATCGCGGTCCGCTGCGACGCGGAGTGCATCCGCTTCGCCCCGCAGGGGACGGACGTGGAAGTCGGCGTCGACTGCCGCGGCGGCGCGCCCACCGTGGTCGGCTCGCACGTGCTCCTCGCGGTCGGGCGCAAGCCGAACACCGACGACCTCGGGCTCGACGCCGCCGGCGTCGCGGTCGACGGACGCGGCTTCATCGTCGTCGACGACGCGCTCAGGACCAGCGTCCCGCACATTTTCGCGCTCGGCGACTGCAACGGCCGCGGCGCCTTCACCCACACCGCCTACAACGATTACGAGATCGTCGCCGCCAACCTGTTCGACGGCGCGACGCGCAAGGTCACCGACCGCATCCCCGCCTACGCCCTCTACGTCGATCCGCCGCTCGGACGGGTCGGCCTGTCGGAAGCGGACGCGAAGGCCAGGGGCCACGTCGTGCGGGTGGGAAAACGGCCGATGACGCGGGTGGCGCGCGCGATCGAGAAGGGCGAGACGCAGGGCTTCATCAAGGTCGTGGTCGACCGCGACAGCGACGCGATCCTCGGCGCCGCGATTCTGGGCGTCGGCGGCGACGAGGCGATCCACGGCGTGATCGAGGCGATGGCGGCGGGGCGCACGGCGACCGATTACACCCGCGTCGTCGCCATTCATCCGACGGTGTCGGAGCTCGTGCCGACGGTTTTTGGCGCGCTTGACCAGCCATGTTGACTTGGTTAATAGCGGAGCAATGCACACATCAATTCTATTATACTTGTCCGATTTGGGTAAGTCTGCAGTTAATCGGCTCGCCGAATACAAAGATACATTTCAGGTCACTGGAAGCGTTTCGCAAATCATTTCAGCAGGCGGCGCGATTGTCTTTGGGCTTGCGTCGATTTCCATTGCCTGGAATGTCTTCGGCCTTCAGAAACAACAACGCCTGGACGCCGCACTTGGGCGAGCAAGCGAACACCTGATCGGTTATTCCAAGGATGCACGATCGAACGCATACGGAGTTTCCCGTGGGTTATATTGCATAGATCATCTTAACGCCGTCCTTTTGGCTGCGGACTCATCGTTGTACTGGACTTATGTAAGCAACAGAAAGGGGAACACCTTTACAGACGCTACGACGACGGCATTCTACGGCATTCAGGATGTTGATATAGACGATACCCTCCGAAGAAATCACGATAATTGTCTGGAGCGGAACGCTTCATCTTTAAAGAATCAGGACAGCATCAATTCGCGCGACTCGATGATAACAGACCGATATCTTCTTGAATCGCGGACATTTCAGCTCCTGGATCTGTTTACAACTGTTCTTACCGAGTGGGATCAACGACTTCCCAACGAAGTCAAACAACAGATCGATGACCAGATTCATTCTGATATCTGCGATACCGGAGTGAAGGACTTTTTTTTGATCGTCGACAAGAACGAAATCCTCAAGAAAGCCATCATAACCGGCAGTTACGACAGGTTGGATCGGTTTATAAACGAGAGATGCAACTGACCTCCTCGCCGCAATCGGCAGGAGCCGCCTCAGGACGCAACGCCCCGCGTCGACACCCTCGGCGAACGAGACGCGCGCGCGGCCGGCGTCGCCTGACCCCGTCGGCCGCTCGCAAAGGGGCCGCCGTTTCCGCCCGTCGAAGGTCGCGAGCCGCTCCTGGCGGATCGCTTCGCGGCGACACGCGTCCCGCTACCAGGACAGGGCGGCGGTCTTGACGGGCGCGTCCCACAATCGGGTCAGCCGCTCGTCGAGCGCGGTGACCGTGATCGAGCAGCCGGCCATGTCGAGGGACGTGACCAGCGATCCGGTGAGATAGCGGGTCGCGGTCATGCCGCGGCCGGCGAGAATGCGCCGGGCCGCGTTGACCATCAGATAGAGCTCCATCAGCGGCGTGCCGCCGAAGCCGTTGACGAGCAGCAGACATTGGCTGCCGGCCGGCGCCGCGAGATCGTCCAGGATCGCGCCCAGCATCTCGTCCGCGATCGCGTCGGCGGAGGCCAGCTTGCTGCGCCGGCGGCCCGGTTCGCCGTGGATGCCGACCCCCACTTCCATCTCGTCGGGCGCGAGCGTGAACGTCGGCTTCCCCGCCGCCGGAACCGTACACGGCGTGAGCGCCACCCCGAACGAGCGCGTCCGCTCGTTCACCTCGCGGCCGAGGTCGCGCAGCGCTTCGAGCGGCGCCAATTGCTCGGCGGCCGCGCCGACGATCTTTTCCACCACGAGCGTGCCGGCGACGCCGCGCCTGCCGGTCGACCAGGTCGATTTGGGCACTGCGACGTCGTCGTTGGTCACCACCGTCTCGACCGTCCGGCCGTCGGCGACCGCCAGCTCGCCGGCCATCTCGAAATTCATCACGTCGCCTTCGTAATTCTTGACGATCAGCAGGCATCCCGCGCCCGTGTCGACCGCCTCGATGGCGGCGACCATCTGGTCCGGCGTCGGCGAGGTGAACACCTGGCCCGGACAGGCCGCGTCCAGCATTCCGGCGCCGACGAACCCGGCGTGCAGGGGTTCGTGTCCGGCGCCGCCGCCGGAAATCAGTGCGACCTTGCCCGGGGTCAGGACCTTGCGGCGGACGAACTTCCGCTCGGCCCCCAGTTCGAGGATGTCGGCATGCGCGGCGGCGAGGCCGTCGAGGCTCTCGTCGAGCAGGGTGTCGACCGCGTTCATGAGCCGCTTCATTCCCATGTCCTCCCTCGCGCCCGTCTGTCCGAGCCCGTTGTTTCAATCCTTCAGCGCCGCCACGAGGCGCGCCAGGTGGTGCACGTGTTCGGCCAGCATGTCGTCGAACGCCTGGTTTCGACGGGCGCTGCCGAGATCCGGCGCCGTGAGGCTGATGGCGCGGGTGGCCGCCGGCGCCGCGCCGGAGTCGCGGCGGCCCGGATGCGCCTCGTCATAGGCGGCGAGAAACGCCTCGCGCTCGGCCGGCGAAAAATGGCAAACCTCGAAGATCGCCTCGAGGTGCTGAGCCGGAATCGGCATCGCATAGACGGGATTGACCAGTTGCGACACGAAAGACCGGCTGGCGCCGAGCGCGGCGGCGAGGCGACCGCGCGTGCCGGACGGGCGCTTGTCGCACACCTGTTGCAACAGCCGCTTGTAGTCGGCGACGGTGGCATTGGGCGCTTCGTCGGTCATGGCGCGCCGTCGCGCAAGTCGATCGCGGCGATCGCCTGCTTGGCCGCTCCAACCGCCGACGCCGCCACCGAGAGCGAACGCAGGCCGGCGCGCAGCAGCGGGCCGATCGCGCGCGGGTCGCCGCCGGCGTCGCCGCACAGACAGACCTCGCGGCCGGTCTCCCGTCCATGCCGGGCGACCGACGCGATCAGGCGCAGCACCGCGGGGTTCAGCGGATCGGCGAGCTCGGCGACCGATCCGATGTCGCGGCCGGCGGCGGTCACGTACTGCGTCAGGTCGTTGGAGCCGATCGAAAAGAAATCGGCGTCGAACTGATCGATGGCGATCGCGGCGGCGGGAACCTCGATCATGATTCCGAGCCTGGGGCGGCGGGCGGCCAGCCCGTCCCGGGCGAGGCCGGCGAGCGCCGTCTCCATGAGCCTGCGCGCGGCCTCGAGTTCGGCCGGCACGGTCACCATCGGCAGCATGACCCGCACGTCGCCGTGCGCCGCGGCGCGCGCCAGCGCGCGCAATTGGGTCAGGAACAGGTCCGGACGGCGCAGCGACAGGCGGATGCCGCGCAGGCCGAGGAAGGGATTGCTTTCGCCATCCTCGGTCACGCCCGCGATCGGCTTGTCGCCGCCGGCGTCCAGGGTGCGAATCGTGACCGGCCGGCCGTCGGCCCAGGCGACGATGCGCCGGTAGGCCTCGTGCTGCGCCTCCTCGTCCGGCAGCGCCCCGGGTCCATCGAACAGGAGCTCGGTCCGGACCAGGCCGATCCCGTCGCAGATCGCGGGATCGAGCCCTTCGAGTTCGTCGGCGGAACTGGCGTTGAGGGTGAGGGTGATCCGGGTCCCGTCCCGGGTGACGGCCGGCCCCATGCGAAAGGCGGCGTTCAAGCCGCTCGCCCGCTTTTCCTCGTCGGCCCGCGCGGCGAAGACGGCCCGGGTCGCCTCCGTCGGATCGAGCACCACCTCGCCGGCCGCGGCGTCGACCAGGGCCTCGCGACCGGCGGCGATTTCGGCCGCGCGGTCGAGGCCCACGATCATCGGCACGCCGCGCGCGCGCGCCAGCATCGCGACGTGGCTCGCCGGGCTGCCTCCGGCCAGCACGATCGCGCCGCCCTGCGCCCAGTCGATGGCGAGAAAGCGCGAAATCGGCAGGTCCGCCGCCACCACCACGGCGCCGGCGGGAACGGCGAAGTCGGCCGCCTGCGGCTCCAGATGGCCGAGCACACGGTCCCGGATGTCTTCGAGATCGGCCGTGCGGGCGGCGAAATGATCGTCGCCCGCGGCGCGATAGCCGGCGATCTCGACCGCCATCGCGGCCTCCCAGGCGGCGGGGGCGGACTGTCCCGCGCCCACTCCCTCCAGCGCCGGACGAATCAACTCCTCGTCGGACAGCATCGCGACCTGAAAGCCGAGCATGTCGGCCGCCTCGCCGGTCGCCTTCGCCGCCAGCGCCTCGACTTCGGCCAGCGCTCCCGCCAGCGCCCGGTGAAGCGCCGAGGCCTCTTCGGCCGGAGCGCCGACGCCCCGGCGTCGCTGCGGCCTCGCCGCCTCCAGCACGGCGACCACCCCCTTCGCCACGCCCGGCGCGGCGCTGCGGCCGAACAGGCGAAGCTCAGCCATGGCTGAGATCCGCCGGCTCGTGGCTCGGCTCGCCGAATCCGCCGCGAACGAGCGCCATCAGCGCCTGCGCCGCCGCGGCGGCGCCGGGGCCGGACGCGCGCACATGCAGGACCGCGCCGCACGGCGCCTTCACCCGCATGACCTTCACCGGACTCTTCGCGTCCACCCATGGCCCGTCGGCGGACAGCGCGATTTCGACGCGGCAGGCGAAGGTCTTGGCGAGCTGGGTCAGCTTGACCGAAGGCCGCGCGTGCAAGCCGACCGCATTGACGAGTTCCGCGCTGTCGGTCGCCTGCTCGGTCGCCGGAGAGTCCCTCATCGCCTTGTCCTTCATTGCGGGGACAGTTCTTCCGCCGTGCGCCGGACGGCCTCCAGCGTCGAACCGCCGGACGCCTCCGTCGCCGCCATCACGGCGCCTTCGACGATCGGCGCGTTGCACACGACCACCCGGTCGCGCCGCTCCGCATCGAGCATTTCGATCGCCATTTCGCTGTTGGTCTCGGCGCCGCCCAGATCCACCAGAACGGCGACGCCCGCTTCCGACCACGCGCGATCGATCGCGTCCCGGATCGAGGGCACGCTCGTGCCGAGGCCGCCGCCCGGATCGCCGCCGGCATAGGCCAGATTGACGCTGTCGCCAACCATCTGACGCACCATGTCCGCCGCGCCCTCGGCGATCTTGGGCGAGTGCGACACGATCACGATCCCGACATTAGCCAAGGTCCAGCTCCTCCAGCGCCCGACACAGGGACGCGATCATCAACGCCGACGAGCGGGCGCCGGGGTCCATATGCCCGATCGAGCGCTCGCCGAGAAACGAGGCGCGGCCGCGGGTGGCGAGCATGGGAACGGTCGCGTCCGCGGCGGCGGCCGCCACGATCGGCAGCCGCGCCGGCAGGTGCGGACCGCCGTCCGCGAGGGCGGCCTGCACCGGCGCCAGAACGTCGAGCAGCGTCTTCTGGCCGGGATGCGACTTGCCGCGGGCCTCGACCGCCTGCACGGCGGCGGCGAAGGCGGCGGCGATGTTGGACGCGTCCGGGGCGATCGTCTTGCCCAGGGCGAGGAACAGCGTTCCGTAAAGCGGCCCGGATGCGCCGCCGACCTTCATCACCAGCTGCGTGCCGATCGCCTTGAGCGCATCCGGGAGCGGCTTTTCCGCGGTCGCCGCCGCGTCGGCGCGCACAGCCTCGAAACCGCGCCTCATGTTGACGCCGTGGTCGCCGTCGCCGATCGCCTGATCGAGTTCGGTGAGTTCGTCCGCATGGGCGATCACCGCGTCGGCCACGGCCACAATCAGCTTGTGCAGATGCTCAGGCGTCATGTCCGCACCCTCTCGCCCGTGGCGCTGAAGAACAGGGGATCCTTGAGCGCGATCGCCACGTCGTCGCCAGGTCCGAGACCGGAATCGGGATCGGCGAGGGTGACGAAATCCTGCTCCCCGAGTTGCACGTGCAAGTGGTCCTGATCGCCGAGATGCTCGACCCAGGTGACGCGACCGGAGGCGCGGCGGCCGTTGGCGCGGGTGATCTCGGCATGTTCGGTGCGCGCGCCGACCGTCGTCGCGCGCGCCGGCGCCGCCAGCTCGGGGAAGGCCGAGCGCGGCGCCAGATTGATCTGCGGGCTGCCCAGACGCGCGGCGACATAGACGTTGGCGGGGTCCTCGTAGACCTGACGCGGCGTGCCGACCTGCGCCAGCCGGCCGTTTTCGATCACGCCGACGCGGCTGCCCAGCGTCATCGCCTCGGTCTGGTCGTGGGTGACGTAGAGGATCGTCGCGCCGAGTTCTCGCTGGATGCGCTTCAGCTCGATACGCAGTTCGGCGCGCAGCTTGGCGTCCAGCGAGGACAGCGGCTCGTCCATGAGGTAGATCGACGGCGAACGAACCAGCGCCCGTCCGATCGCCACGCGCTGCATCTGACCGCCGGACAGCTTCGTCACCCGCTGGTCCAGCTTGTCGGCGATGCGCAGAAGCGTCGCGACGTCGTTGACCTTCTGGCGAATGACCGGCTCCGGCGTCGGCCGCGCCGGCGAGCGCAGCGGAAAGGCCAGATTGTCGAACACCGACAGGTGTGGGTAGAGCGAATATTGCTGGAACACGAAGGCGACGTCGCGCTGCGCCGGCGAGTCGCGGGTGACGTCGCGGCCGGCGATGCGGATGCCGCCCGCATCCGGCCGCTCGAGACCCGCGACCAGGCGCAACGTGGTGGTCTTGCCGGCCCCGGTCGGCCCCAGCAGGACGACGAAGGCGCCGTCCTCGATGGTCAGCGACAGATCGGACACCGCCTGCGTGGCGCCGAACCGCTTGGAGACCCGATCGAGCGCGACCTCAGACATGGGCGTGCTCCATCGGGTGCGGATGATCGTGGAGCGCGGTCCGGATCGCCTGTCCGGAGGCGGCGTCGAACACCGAGATGCGGTCGGGACGAAATTCCAGTCCGACCGCCTCGCCGATCGACACTTTGACATTGGCGGCGAGTCGCGCCCGGGTCACGCCATGCGGGGTCGTGACCGTGACGATCTGGGTGGTGCCGAGATATTCCGTGCCGAACACCTCGCCCCTCAGCCGGGCGGCGTCGCTCAGGCGGACATGCTCCGGGCGCACCCCGAGAATGAGGTCGCGTTTCGTCACGGCCTCGCGCGGGGCGGGAATGCCGATGTCCGCTTCGCCGACCCGAACGCTGCCCCGGCCAGGCTGCAGCCCGTCGTGGAACGTCAGCAGGTTCATCGGCGGCGAGCCGATGAAGTCGGCGACGAACACCGAGGCCGGCCGGTCGTAGACTTCCCGCGGCGTGCCCCACTGCTCGATCACGCCATGGCTCATCACCGCGATCTTGTCGCCGAGCGACATGGCCTCGGTCTGGTCGTGCGTCACGTAGACGGTCGTCGCCTTCAGCCGGTCGTGCAATCCGCGCAATTCGCCGCACATCACGTCGCGCATTTCCGAATCCAGCGCGCCGAGCGGCTCATCCATCATGAACGCCATCGGCCGGCGCACGATCGCCCGCCCGAGGGCGACGCGCTGGCGGTCGCCGCTGGAGAGGCCCGACACCGGGCGGTCGAGCAGGTCGGTGATGCGCAGGATGCGCGCCGCCTCCTCGACCCGCGCCTTGACCTCGGCGCGTTTCATGCCGGTCGAAACGAGCGGAAAGCCGATGTTCCTGCGGACATTCATGTGCGGGTAGAGCGCGAACAGCTGGAACACGAACGCGATGTCGCGCTCGGAGGCGCGTTTGAACGTGACGTCCGCGCCGTCGAGCAGGATCCGGCCGCTGGTCGGCAGCTCGAGGCCGGCGATCATCCGCAGCGTCGTCGTCTTGCCGCACCCCGACGGGCCCAGCATGACGAAGAACGTGCGGTCTTCGATCACGAAGTTGGAATTCTGCACCGCGACGAAGCCGTGGAAGGCCTTGTGCAGATGTTCAACGCGTATCTCCGCCATGGCGACGCCCTACTGCGGAAAGTGGCTGACGACGACGAACCCGAGCGTGCCGCTGAGGATCGTCACGAACGAATAGCTGTAGAGGTCGAGCGAGAACGGCTGGGTCATCATCAGGATGCCGAGGCCGATGACGGCCATCGCCCCGTTCTCCCAGGGTCCGCGCCGGAACCAGCGCGTCCAGCCCGCCGGCGCGATGGCGTGCAGATCGGTCATTTTCGCACCGCTCCGAAGGTGATGCCGCGCAACAGGTGCTTTCTCAGGGCGATCGTGAACACCACGATCGGCAGCAGGAACAGCGTCGTGCCCGCCGCGACCGCCGGCCAGTTCTGGCCGCCTTCGCCGATGATGAACGGGATGAAGGGCGGCATGGTTTGCGCCTCGGAACTCGTCAACAGGAGATTGAACGCATATTCGTTCCAGGAGAAGATCAGGCAGAAGATCGCCGTCGCCGCAATGCCGGTCACCGCCTGCGGCAGCACCACCTTGCGAAACGCCTGCAGCCGCGTGTAACCGTCGACCAGCGCGGCCTCTTCGTACTCGCGCGGGATCTCGTCGATGAATCCCTTGAGCAGCCAGACCGCCAGCGACACGTTCACCGCAGTGTAGAGCAGGATCATGCCGATCCGCGTGTCGTAGAGGCCGAGCCAGCGGTACATCATGTAGATCGGCACCGCGACCGCGATCGGCGGCATCATGCGCGTCGAGAGAATGAAGAACATGAGGTCGTCGGCCAGCGGCACGCGGAAGCGCGAGAAGCCATAAGCCGCGAGCGTGCCGAGGAAGGTCGCCAGAATCGTCGAGCCGAAGCCGATGATCAGCGAATTGAGGAAGCGCTCGACGACGCGCGACGGCCCGGCGATCACCATGTCGCGGTCGCGGGCGATCTTCTCCCACCAGGTCGCGGGCGGCGGCAGTTTGGCGATGAAGTCGTGCGACTGATGCGTCTGCACGGTGAAGAGATCGACGAACCCCTCGAGCGTGGGCGTGAAGAGGATCTTCGGCGGATAGGCGATCGCGTCCGCCTGCGACTTGAAGGCGGTCGCGCCGATCCAGAGGAGCGGCAGAATCGCGATCACCGCGTAAAGGACGACCGCTGCGGCGGCGAGCCGGCGCGCGAGCGGGGACGGCTCGGAGAACGGGCGCGGCGCGTGGACGTCGCTCATTGCTGCTTCACCCAGTTGAGCGCCCGGACGTAAACGTTGGCCGCGCCGAAGATCGTGACGAACAGGATCACCGCGAGCGCCGAGGCGTAGCCGGTCTCCCACTTTTCGAACGCGGCGCGCTTGAGCGTGATCGAGACGGTTTCGGTGACCGACCCCGGTCCGCCCGAGGTGAGGAGATTGACCATGTCGAACATCACGAACGACTGGATCGCCTGGAACAGCACGGCGAGCATGAGGAAGGGCAGCACCATCGGCAGGGTGATCGACCAGAACTGCCGCAAGGGGGAGGCGCGATCGACCTCCGCCGCCTCGTAGATGTAGTCGGGAATGGAGCGCAGGCCGGCGAGGCAAATCAGCATCACATAGGGCGTCCACATCCAGGTGTTGACCAGGACGATCGTCCAGGGCGCCAGCGCGACGCTGCCGATCATCGAGAACGAGCTCGGCGCGACGCCGGCGAAAAAGCCGATCACGTAGTTGAACGGTCCGATCTGCGGCTGGAACAGCAGGGTCCAGAAATTGCCGACGACCGCCGGGGACAGCATCATCGGCAGCAGAATGACGGTGGTCCAGAAGCTGTGGCCGCGGAATCTCTGGTTGATCAGCAAGGCGAGGCCGAGGCCGATCAGGATCTGCAGCGTGATCGTCCAGAACACGAAATGCGCGGTGACGCGGAAATTCGCCCAGATGTCCTCGTCGGTGAGGATGTCGATGTAATTGTCGAGGCCGACGAAACCGGCCGGGTTGGGCAGGTTGGCCATCAGGCCGGTGAACGACAGCCGGATCGCCCAGATCAGCGGAAAGATGTTGATCGCGAGCAGCAACAGCATCGTCGGCAGGATGAACAGCCAGGCGACGGCGCGATCCGACAACCCTCTCGCCCGCACGGCGACGGCGGCCGGCGTGCGCCGGGCTGCTCGTTCGGCAAGGCTGCTTGCTTGGTTCGTCACCGTCATGACCTGCCCGCTTGTCGACCGGAGGCGGCTCCTCGGCGGCGGGCGCCGCCGAGGACGAGTTTAGGGGGGAGCCTGGCGTTTCGTCACGCGGTCAGGAAGGGTCCTTGCCTTCCTGCTTGAACACCTTGATCCAGTCCTTGACCAGCGCGTCGAGCGCCTGTTGCGACGTGCCCTTGTTGGCGACGACGTAATCGTGGACCCGATTCTGCATGTCGAGAAGCAAGGGGACGTACAGCGGCTCCGCCCAGAAGTCCTTGACCATGCCCATCGATTCCACGAACGACGGCGCATAGGCCGCGCTGGCCTTGTAGGCGTCCGATTCGAGCACCGCCTTCGAGGCGGACGCGCCGCCGAGATCCGTCCATTTCTGCTGAATCTCCGGCTGCGCGAACCATTTCACGTAGAGCAGAGCATCGTCGACGTCTTTCGACGCCGCCACAACCGAAAGCCCCTGACCGCCGAGCTGGGTGAACTGACCGGTCGGACCGGCCGGATTCTTGAAGAAGCCGATCTTGTCGCCGCCGACGTTCGGATCTTTGTTGAGTCCGGGGAAGAACGCATACCAGTTCATCTGCATCGCGACCTGGCCGGACTTGAAGGCGTCGAGCCCCTCCTGCATGTAGGCGTTGGTCAGGCCGGGCGGCTGGCAGCAGTCGAACAATTCCTTGTAGACGTCCATGCCTTTTGCCGCGCCGGCGGAGTTGACGATGCCTTTCATATGGTAAGGCTTGTTGGGGTCCATATAATCGAAGCCGTAATTGTACATCGCGTTGGTGACGCCCATCGTGATGCCTTCCGAGCCGCGCTCGGTGAAGATATACGATCCGTAGACCTTCTTGCCGTCGATTTCCTTGCCGGTGAAGAATTTTGAGATTTCGATCAACTCGTCCCAGGTCTTCGGCGGCTCGAGCTCGCGATTGTACTTCGCCTTGAACTCGGCGCGCAGCTCCGGCTTGGCGAACCAGTCCTTGCGATAGGTCCAGCCGACCGCGTCGGCCATCGCCGGCAGGCCCCAGTAGTTCGGCGTATTCTTGGGCCACTCGGCATAGCCGACGACCGTCGCCGGCAGGAACGTGTCCATCGAGATCTTGTTCTTGTCGAAGAAATCGTTGAGCTTCACGTACCACTTGTTCTCGGCGGCGCCGCCGATCCATTGGCTGTCGCCGATGATCAGGTCGCATTCGGTGCTGCGCGAATTGAGCAGGTTGATGAAGTGGTCGGCGTAGCTCGTCCAGGGAACGAACTCGTGCTTCATTTCGATGCCGGTGGCCTTGGTGAAGTCCTTGTCCAGCTCGACCAGCGCATTGGCCGGGTCCCAGGCGGCCCAGCACATCGTGAGCGACTTGCCTTCCGCCTGCGCCGAGGATGCGGTTCCGAGGGTCAGCGCCAGGGTTCCCGCACAGCATAACAGGGATAAATGCGTCCCGTTCATCCTCATGGTGTCTCCTCCTCTGGCCAGGCACGGCCGGCCGCCACAGGGCCTCGCGTTATCCGCGATTTCGACAAAAAGGCCCGTCGGATGTTTAGTAACTCATGCCGCACTAAGCATGTCAACTGAATTTTCTGCTGTCTTCCGGCGCGCCGCGACCGGGGCGTTCGGCGCCGGACGGCGATCGACCGAGCCGCGCTTCGTTCGGCCGCGCGGCGCGCGATCGATGCAACTGGCCGGCGATCGTGTTAGGCTCGCGCCGCCCCTGGTTCGACGGAGACGCCCATGCCCGCGCCGCCTCGACGCGCCCCCCGCTCCGCCCTCGGCTCCCTCGTCCTCATCGCCGCCGTCGTCGCCTTCGCGGCCGCGGCCTTCGCCTATGCGGGCGGGTGGCTGTCGCCGCAAAGGCTCACGCCGGACCGGCTGGTCGACGCCTTTGCGCCGCCCGGCGGCCCCGCGCTCGGCCATCGCCGCAACCACGCCAAGGGGATCTGCTTCACCGGCGTGTTCGAGGCGAACGGCGCCGGCGCCGCGCTCTCGACCGCGCAGGCGTTCGCCAAAGGGGTTTACCCCGTGGTCGGTCGCTTCAATCTCGGCACGCCCAATCCAGACGCCGCCGACGCCACGGTGCGCGTGCGCGGGCTGGGGGTGGAGATCGCGACCCCAGACGGCCAGCAATGGCGCATGGCGCTGATCGACCCGCCGGTGTTCGCGGTCTCGACGCCCGGCGCCTTTTTCGAGCTTCTGCACGCTTCGGCCAGCAAGGACCCCGAGGCGATGAAAACCTTCGCCGCGGCGCATCCCGAGATCGCCGCCTTCGGCGCCTGGGCGAACGGCGCGCCGTGGACCGGCAGCTACGCCGAGGAGCGGTACAACGGCCTGAACGCCTTCGTGTTCACCGACGCCGCCGGCGCGCGGCGCGCCGTGCGCTGGTCGCTCGTTCCCGAGGCCCGGCCCGCCCCCGTTCCGCTCGAGGAACTCGCCAAGCGCGGCCCGAATTTTCTCGAAGAGGAAATCGCCCAGCGTCTCCGGAGCGGCCCGGCGCGATGGACGATGGTCGTCACGGTCGCCGATCCCGGCGACTCCACGGCCGACCCGAGCAAGGCCTGGCCGGACGACCGGCGCAAGGTCGAGGTCGGGACGCTGACGGCGCAGGCGATCGTCGCCGAGGCCGACGGCCCCTGCCGCGACATCAACTACGACCCGACCGTGCTGCCGAACGGGATGGCGACCTCGGACGACCCGTTCCCGGCCGCGCGCTCCTCCGCCTACCGGGTGTCGTTCGACCGCCGCGCGGCCGAAGCGAAAGACTATCCGCGAACCGCAACCGGAGCGAGCCGATGACCCGCTTCACCTCGCTCCAGCGCGCGCTGCACTGGATCATGGCCGCCTGCATTTTGACGATGCTGTTCGTCGGCGTGCACATGGTCTCGACCGTCAGCCCGAACTACCTGGCGCTGTTCACCCTGCACAGGACGCTCGGGATCGCGATCCTGGCGCTGGCGCTGATCCGGCTCGCCGTCCGCCTGCGCTCGGGCGCCCCTCCCCTGCCGCGCGACCTGCCCGCGCCGATGAAGCTCGCGGCGCAGGGATCGCATGTCGCGCTTTATGCGCTGATGATCGGCCTGCCGCTGATCGGCTGGGCGATGCTGTCGGCGGGCGGCTATCCGGTCGTGCTCTGGGGCGGGATCTGGCTCCCGCCGATCGCGCCGCAGAGCGACGGGCTGCACACGGCGCTGTGGGCGGCGCATGTCGGGCTCGGGCTGCTGCTGTACGCCGTCGTCCTGCTGCACCTCGCCGCGGCGCTGTTTCATGCGCTGGTGCGGCGCGACGGCGTCTTTCAGGCGATGGCCGGCGACCTCGGGCGCGAGCGGGCGGCGCAGGCGCGCCAGCCGGCGGAGTGAATAATTGGTAACGCCCAACCTGCCGCTCAGCGGGCCCCCTCCACCAGCCTTCGGCTGGTCCCCCTCCCCCGTTCCGCTTCGCTTCACGGGGGAGGAAACCGCGACGGCGCCGATTTCCTCCCCTGCGAAGCGGGGGAGGGGGACCATGCGAAGCATGGTGGTGGGGGCAAGCGCCGAGGCCTGGGAGTTAGAATCATTGGCGAATTCGCCTCCGCGTGTTGCGTGACACTGCCTGGCGCTGTTGTTACAGAACGAGCATGACCTTGCCCCGCCCCACGCGCACGGAAAAGCTCGATCTCCGGCTCACGCCCTCGGCCAAGAGGACGTTGCAAACCGCGGCGAAAGCTGCGCGAAAGTCGGTCGGCGACTTCGTTGTGGAGAGCGCGCTGAGCGAGGCGGAAGAACGTCTGGCCGACCGCCGCATCTTCTCGCTGGACGAAGACGGCTGGCGACGCTTCGTGGAGGCGCTCGACGCCCCGCCGCGCCGCCTTCCGCGTCTCGAACGCCTGTTTCGGGAGCCGTCGCTGTTCGACCCGCAGACGTGAACGGCGCGGCGCGGATCGAAAAGCTGCATCGCGGACACAAGGTCGAGGCGTTCCGCTGCGGCCGTCCGGAACGCGATCGCTTTCTGATCCGGCATGCGTTGCAGGCCCAGTTCGCCAATGCGTCACAGACTTATGTCGCCGTCCGCGAGGACGACGTCATAGGCTATTGCACGTTCGTCGTCGGCCAGGTCGAACGCGCCGGCGCGCCGCAACGGATCGCAAAGGGGATGCCTCGTCATCCCATCCCGCTCTTGGTCCTCGCGCGGCTGGCCGCGCGCGAGGACTGGCAGGGACGAGGCGTCGGCGCGGGGCTGCTGCGTGACGCGCTCGGGCGGACCGATCAGGCCGCCGACATCGCCGGCGTCCGCGCGCTGGCCGTTCACGCCAAAGACGACGGCGCGGCGGCTTTCTATCGTCATTTCGATTTCGAGCCGTCGCCGACCGACCCTCGCCACCTCTTCCTCCTGGTCAAGGACATCCGGGCCGCGACGGAGCGTCCTCTCGCAAGAACGGGCCGGTCGGGTGTATGAGGGCCGGCGAAGGAGTCTCAGCGCCATGAACAAGCCGTCGCACATCGCCGAAAGCCATCGCCTCGACCTCGCCCACCGGCCGCGGCGCAACCGCAAGTCGGAATGGGCGCGGCGGCTCGTGTCGGAAAATGTGGTGACGACGAACGACCTGATCTGGCCGCTGTTCCTGATCGAGGGCGCGAAGACCCGGGTTCCCGTCGCGGCGATGCCGGGGGTGGACCGGCTGAGCGTCGACGAGGCCTTGCGCGAGGCCGAGCGGGCGGTGAAGCTCGGCATCCCGGCGATCGCCTTCTTCCCCTCGACCGAGGCGCACCTCAAGGACGAGCACGGCACCGAGGCCTACAACGAGGGCAACCTCGTCTGCCGCGCCTGCCGGGCGATCAAGGCGGAGTTCCCCGACCTCGGCCTCGTCACCGACGTGGCGCTCGACCCCTACACCAGCCACGGCCACGACGGCCTCGTGCGCGAGCGCGGCGGCGACCTCGACATCCTCAACGACGAATCGGTGGCGGCGCTCGTGCGCCAGGCGCTCAACCAGGCGCGCGCCGGCGCCGACGTCATCGCGCCCTCGGACATGATGGACGGGCGGGTCGCCGCGATTCGCGCAGCGCTCGACGCCGAAGGCTTCCTCGACGTCCAGATCCTCGCCTACGCCGCCAAATACGCCTCCGCCTTCTACGGCCCGTTCCGCGACGCGCTCGGCTCCAAGGGCGCGCTGAAAGGCGACAAGCGCACCTACCAGATGGACCCGGCCAACAGCGACGAAGCGCTGCGCGAGGTCGCGCTCGACCTCGAGGAGGGCGCCGACATGGTGATGGTGAAGCCCGGCATGCCCTACCTCGACATCATCCGCCGGGTGAAGGACGAATTCGGCTTCCCGACCTTCGCCTACCAGGTCAGCGGCGAATACGCGATGATCATGGCCGCGGCCTTGAACGGCTGGATCGACGGCGACAAGGCGATGATGGAAAGCCTGATCGCCTTCAAGCGCGCCGGCGCCGACGGCGTGCTGACCTATTTCGCCCCGCGGGTGGCGGAGAAGATCAAGAAAGGCTGAAACGCTCGCCGGTCACGGGACGAACGGCGCCGGCGGGGACGGCCGCGCGCCGGACGCCGCCCGCGTCAGTCCCTCGCCACCCTCGGCGACAGCTGGGCTGACGGCGCCTGCTCCTCGGCGAACCGTTGCCGATAGACCGCCAGGTTCTCGCTCACGCGCTGCACGTAGTCGCGGGTCTCCTCGAACGGAATCCGCTCGACCCAGTCGACCGGATCGGCGCCGTTGCGCGGATCGCCGTAGGCGGCGATCCATTGCGACACCCGGCCCGGACCGGCGTTGTAGGCGGCGAAGGCGAGTTCGCGCGAGCCGCCCTCGTCCTCCATCACCTCGCCGAGGAAGGCCGCCCCGAGCTGGGCGTTGAACGCCGGATCGGCGATCAGCCGCCCGACGTCGTAGGCCACGCCCGCCCGGCGCGCGGTCGAGGCGGCGGTCGAGGGCAGGATCTGCATAAGGCCCTTCGCGCCCGCGCCAGACGACGCGCGCCAGACGAACTCGCTCTCCTGCCGCGCGACCGCATAGACGCTGGCGAGGTCGGCCGAATGGGCGAGCGGCAGGAACGCGGGCACGCCGGTCGCCGGAAACGCCATCGCGTCGAAAGCATAGCCGCGCAGCATCGCGATCTTGCCGAACTGGACCTGGGTCGCCGCGTCCGCGCGGCTCTTGACCACCTCGGCCATGGCCGCGATCTGCGCCTCGTCGCGCCAGGAGCGCGCCGCCTCGAAGGCGAGCGCGGTCGCGAGCTCGTCGAGGCCCTCGGCGTAGAGCGCGTCGGCGGCGCGGACCCCTTCGCGCCGCTCCGCGCCTTCGGCCGCCCGCATCGGCGCGCGCAGCGCGAGCCGGGTCACGCCGAGGCGCCCGGCGGCGAGCTGGCCATAATAGGCGACGGGCTCGGTCGCCGCGTTCTCATAGTGCAGCCTCGCCTCCTCGCCCTCCCCCATCGCCTCGGCCGCCCGACCGCGCCAGTATTCGGCGCGCGCGATCGACAGCGGCGTCTCGGCGGCGATCGCCGCGAGGGCGAAGCGCCGCGCCGCTTCGGGCGCGTCGCCGAGGAAGCGCAGCGCGATCCAGCCGGCGTGAAACTCGCGGTCGACCTCGTTGGCCGGCTCGTTCGGCGTCGCCGCGCCGGCGCACAGCGCGAAGGCGCGCTTCGGCTCGTTGAGGTCGAGAAGCTGCCGCGCCACCATGCGCCGTTCGCTCCACCAGCGATCGGGATTGACCAGCGCGTCGGGATCGGCGGGCGCGAGCCCGAGCAGGGTCGCGGCCTCGTAGACGCGGCCCGCGCGGCGCGCGTCCTGGACCCGGGCGAACAGGAGGCCCGGGTCGCTCCGCAGCGAATCGGGAACCGCCCGGACGAGCGACGGGGTCAGCGGCCCGCGCGCGGCGGCGGCGCGCGCGTCGGCGAGTCGCGTCACGTCGGGGCCGGCGAGGGCCGCGGCGCGGTACGCCGCGGCCCAGCTCTCCGCGTACAGGAGGCGGTCGGCGCGCCGCTTGTGATCCGCCTTGGTCAACACGGGGCCGAAGTCGCGCAGGATCGCGCTCTCGGTCCAGGCGTCGAGATTGCCGTCGCGCCACAGGGCGCGGATAGCGCCGATCGCCTCGTCGGTCCGGCCCGACGCGCCGAGCGCGCGCGCCAGCGCCACCCTTCCCGCGCTCGACTGCGGTTGCCCGGTCGCGAAGAAGGCGGCGATCTCGGCCGGCTGCGCCTGACGCGCGAGCAGGTCCGCCTCCTGTCGATAGCGCAGGTATCCTTCGCCCGGCCAGTCGGGATGGGCGGAAGCGAAGGCGGTCAGCGCGGCGAAGGCGGGATGCGGATCGGTTCGGAGCGCCGCCCATTCCAGGGCGAGGCGGCGATCGGGGTCGGACTCGGCCTTCGCCAGCGCCGCCAGGGCGGCCGCGTCGCCCTTCTTGTAGGCGACCGCGGCGGGCGGAACGACGGGCGCCGGCGCCGGCAGCGCGACGTCCGGCCCGGCGGGCGGGCTCGCCGACAGGCCGCGGCGAACGAGGGCGGCTATGTCCTCGGCCAGGTCTCTGGCCAGGTCTCGGTCCTGGGCGATGTCCCCGGCCATGTCCTGGGCCAGGGTCGCGACCGACGCCCCCGCCGCCTCGGCGAGCGCTGCGACCGAGGCGCCGATGCGGGTCAGCGGCGCGGGCCAGGCGGACGGCGCGCCGCCCGCGGGCGCCGCCGGATCGATCCGGTCGGAACCGGGGCGCGCGACGTCCCGCGCCGGCGGCGCGGTCTCCTGGGCCGGCCGCGGCGCAAAATCGCCCCGATGCAGCGGCGCCGCGGCCAGCACGGCGAAGACGGAAACGGTCGAGACGACCGCGACGGGCCTGATCCTCATGCGTTCGATCCTTCGCCGCGAGGATGGGCCGGCTTTGCTGACGAAGGGTTAACCCTGCCGAAGGCGCCGCTTCCCCCTTTCGCGCGCGCGCGGTCGGGTCTATGGGAACGGACGCGGACGGCGCGACGGCGGCGCCCGCCGGAACGATCGACGGACGGGTTCACATGAGAGAGCGGGCGAAGTTCCACGGGTCGATCCCTGCGCTGGTGACGCCCTTCAAGGAGGGCGCGATCGACGAGCAGGCGTTTCGCGGCCTGATCGACTGGCAGATCGCGTCCGGGTCGCACGGCCTCGTCCCCTGCGGCACCACCGGCGAGAGCCCGACCCTCAGCCACGAGGAACACCGCCGCGTCATCGACATCTGCATCGACGAAGCGCGCGGGCGCGTGCCGGTGATCGCGGGCGCCGGCTCGAACAACACGGTCGAAGCGGTCGCGCTGGCGCGCCACGCCGAGCGCTCCGGCGCCGACGCCGTGCTGGTCGTCACGCCCTATTACAACAAGCCGACGCAGGACGGGCTCTATCAGCACTTCAAGGCGATCAACGACGCCGTCGGCATTCCGATCATCATCTACAACATCCCTCCCCGCAGCGTGGTCGACATGTCGGTCGAGACGATGAAGCGGCTGAACGAGCTGCCCAATATCGTCGGCGTCAAGGACGCGACCGGCGACGTCGGCCGGGTGTCGCGCCAGCGTCACGCGATGGGCCCGGACTTCATCCAGCTTTCCGGCGAAGATATGACCGCGCTCGCCGCCATGGCTGCCGGCGGGCACGGCTGCATCTCGGTCAGCGCCAACGTCGCCCCGGAACTGTGCTCGGAGCAGATGGAGGCGGTGTTCCGCGGCGACTGGGACCAGGCCCTCAAGCTCCAGGACCGGCTCGCGCCGCTGCACGCGGCGATCTTCACCGAGCCGGGGGTCAACGGCACGAAATACGCGCTGAGCCTGCTCGGCCGGGCGCGCGACGAGACGCGGCTGCCGCTCGTCCCGGTGAAGGAGGCGACGGAGCTGGTGATCCGGCGCGCCCTCGTCCACGCCGGACTCTTGAACGCCTGAGCGGCGCCGGAACGAAGCGAGCGATGGCGGAAAAAGAAAAGCCCAACTTCAAGATCGTGGCGGACAACCGCCGCGCCCGTTACGACTACGAGCTCGGCGAGACGTTCGAGGCGGGCCTGATGCTGACCGGCACCGAGGTGAAGTCGCTGCGCACCGGCAAGGCGACGGTGGCCGAAAGCTACGCCGCCGTCGACCGCAACGGCGCCGTGATCCTCTACAACGCCAACATCCCGGAATATCTGCAGGCCAACCGCTTCAACCACGAGCCGAAGCGCGACCGCAAGCTCTTGCTGCACGCCAAGGAAATCGTGAAGCTCGCCAGGGGCGTCGAGCGCGAGGGCATGACGATCGTGCCGCTGCGGATCTACTTCAACGAGAAGGGCCGCGCCAAGATCGCCATCGCGCTCGGCCGCGGCAAGAAGCTGCACGACAAGCGCGAGACCGAGAAGGCGCGCGACTGGAACCGCGACAAGTCGAGGCTGATGCGCGATCGCGGGTGATCGGCCGCGCCGCGGCGTTTCCCCTGCGGCCGTGGCGTGGCTATTGCCGGCTCGCGGCCGACGGCTCCCAAAGTATACAGTCAGAAACGTTGCAAACGCTCGCCTGAAGTGTGACAAATTCGATCCTTGGGACGGCGGGAGAGGGACGTGCTTTTCGAAGTGGCGGGCCGCGCCGGAGCGGTCGGATGAGCGATGCCTTGCGAACAGCGCTCGACGGCTTCGGCCTCGGCGAGTTTTACGATGTGCTCGCGGCGAACGACGTCGACGTAGCCACCCTCGAAGAACTGACCGAGGCCGACCTGCGCGAGCTTGGACTGACGCTCGGGCAGCGCAAGCGATTCCTGCGGGCGCGCACGACGCACAACGGGCTTCCGCCGCCGGGGCAGCGGCCGGGCGGCGGCGGGCACAGCGCCACGATGGTGGGCGAGCGCCGGCAGCTGACCTCGATGTTCTGCGATCTGGTCGGGTCGACGCCGCTGTCGCTGCGACTCGATCCCGAGGACTTCAGCGAAATCATCCGCGTCTTCCAGGATACCTGCGCCGGCGTGATCACCCGCGGCGGCGGCTACGTCGCCCGCTATCAGGGCGACGGCGTCCTGGCGCATTTCGGCTTTCCGAGGGCGCGCGAGGACGACGCCCAGAGCGCGGCGCGCGCCGCGCTCGCCATCGTCGCCAAGATCGGCCAGTTGCGCGCCCCGGACGGCGAGCCGTTGAGCGTCCGCGTCGGCGTCGCCACCGGTCTGGTCGTGGTGGTCGGCGACTACGGCGCGAACGGCCTGGCGGTCGAGCAGTCGATCGTGGGCGAGACGCTCAACCTCGCCGCCCGGCTTCAGAGCGCCGCGGCGCCGGGGGAAATCATCATCTCCGAGGCGACGCAGCGGCTGTGCGGCGGCATGTTCGAGTACGAGCAGCGCGGCGACATCGTCCTGAAGGGCTTTCCCGAGCCGGTGACGATGTATCGCCTGATCGGCGAAGGGTCGGCGCAGAACCGCTTCGACGCCCGCACGTTCGCCGGTCTCAACCCGTTCGTCGGCCGCGGACAGGAGTTCGACGCGCTCATCGGCCGCTGGAACGCGGCGCGCGCCGGCCGCGGACAGATCGTGCTGGTGTCGGGCGAGCCCGGCATCGGCAAGTCGCGCCTCGCGCTGACGGTGCTCGACCAGATCCGCCGCGAGCGCGCCGAAATCATCCGCTGGAACTGCGCCGCCCACCTCGCCAACCGGGCGATGCATCCGATCGTCCGCGACATCGAAATGCGCGCCGGCCTGTCGCGGACCCTGTCCGCCGACGCGGCGCGGGCGGCGGTCGGCCGGCTGGTCGCGGCGTCGCCGACGCTGTTCTCCGACGACGCGCGGTTTCTGCACGACCTCCTGGGCATGGAGACCGAAACCCGCTCCGACCTCGACGCCGCGGGGCGCGCGCGGCGCATCTATGCGGTGCTCGCGCGCTGGCTCGCCGGCGTCGCCCGCGACGCGCCGGTGCTGATCCTGATCGAGGACGCGCATTGGGCGGACGCCGCCACGCTCGAATTCCTGGCGACGCTGATCGACCGGATTCCCCGGCTGTCGGTGATGCTGCTCATCACCCACCGTCCGGAGTTCGTCGCCCCGTGGCCGCAGGCCAAGCAGTCGGCGTCGATCGTCCTCGATCCGCTCGACGCCGACGCCGGGGCGCAGCTGCTCGCAGCCGTCATGCGCGACCACATCCTGCCGTCGGCGGTGGTGCGCACGATCCTCGACAAGGCGGGCGGCGTGCCGCTGTTCGTCGAGGAACTGGCGCACGCGGTGCTCGACGCGGTGCCTGGATTGCGGCGCGCCGTCGAGTCGCCCGAATCGCTGACCATCCCCGCGACCCTGCAGGACTCCCTGATGGCGCGGCTCGACCAGCTCGGCGAGGCCAAGGAGCTGGCGCAGATCGGCAGCGTCATCGGGCGGGAATTCACCTCCGCCATGTTGCGCGCCGTCGCGCCCGATCATCCGGACATCGACGGCGGCCTGAGGCGATTGTGCGAATCCGGCCTCGCGCGCGAGAATTTCGACACCGACGCGGTCGGGATCGCCTTCCATCACGCGCTGATCCAGGACGCGGCCTATGAATCGCTGCTGAGAAAGCGGCGCCGCGAGCTGCATCGCGCCGTCGCCGAGGCGATGCTGTCCCAGGACCCGGCTTTCGCCGGAGCGGAACCCGAAGAGATTGCGCGTCACTGCTCGAAGGGCGGCCTCGCCGAACCGGCCGTGTCGTACTGGCTGGCGGCCGGGATGCACGCGCTCGACCGGGCGGCGAACGCGCCCGCCATCACTCACCTGCGCTCGGCGCTGGAGCAGATGACCCTGCTTCCGGAGACCGCGGAGAGCGCCAGGACCGAGCTTCAGATCCAGATGGCGCTGGCGCCCGCGACCTCGGCGATTTACGGCTGGGCGGCGCGCGATGTCGAGACGGCCTGCCGGCGAGCGATCGCGATCGCGACCCAGGTCTCCGACGGCGAGGCGCTCTGCGGCGCCACCTGGGGCTTGTGGACCAACTATTTCATCCGCGGCGAGATGGATTCGGCGCTCGACTGCGCGCGCTCCGTGTCCGCCATGGCCGACGAGACGGGAAGCACGTTTCTCGCGCTCGCCGCCGCGCATGCGCTGACTTACAGCCACTACTCCCGCGGCGAGTATCGCGAGGCGCTCGCGGCCGGCGAGGCCGGGCTCGCGCGCTACGACCGCGACGCCGATCTCCTCGCGCTCAGGACGTTCCAGCTGTCGCCGAGCCTCGCCCTGCCGACCCTGATGGCCAACGTCCACTGGTTCCTCGACCAGGAGGCCGAGGCCGACGCCGCGCTGGAGCGGGCGCACGCCATGGCGGAGGCGCTGCAGCACCCGCCGGCGCTGGTTCATTGCCTGTGCGTGTCGTCTTACTATCTCGTGTTCGCGCGGCGATGGGACAAGCTCGCGCCGATCGCCGAGCGCGCAGTGCGCATTTCCGTCGAGGAAGGCTTCCGGTTCTGGGAGCACATGGCGCGGGTCGCCCAGGCGTTCGCGCGGGCGGCGGACGGCGACCGGGACGGCGCCATCCGCGCCGCAATCGACAACATCACCGCTTTCAAGGCCACCGGGGCTTCGATCGTGATGAGCCAGTTCGAGCCGCGGCTCGGCGAACTGCTGATCGACGCGGGCGAGGCCCGCCAGGCGGAGGCCCGCCTTTCCGAGGCCATCGCGGACGCCCATCGCCGCGCCGAACGCACCTATCTGCCCGAGTTGCATCGCGTGCGCGCCGTGGCGCGCGGCAAGCTCGGCGATTTCGAACGGGCGGCCGAGGACGCGCGCGCCGCCCTGTCGATCGCGATCGCGCAAGGGGCGCCGCCGCTCGTGCGCAACGCCGAGGCGACGTTGCGCGGGTTGATGGAATCGCGCGAGAATTCCGCAAAAGTGATAGATCTGCAGGGACATTGGCGACGGGAGGGAAGAGCATGAGCGAACTGGGACCCGCCTTGACGGACGAGCAGTGGAGCCAGATCCGCCAGATCGTCCATGACGAAGCGCTGCGCGCGCGGGTCGCCGCGTCGTTTCTGCCGCTATACGGGCCGCTGCCCGGAGACGCGACCACCGTGCCGGCCGACAGCCTGCATCAGCCGAAGGCCGGGGAGGCCGGAACGCTGTCGGTCGACGACTACGCCACCATCCGCCTCGCCACCGTGGCGGTGAACGTCAATCTGAAGAACCACATGCTGGCGGACCGGGAGCTCGGCGCCGCCGCCGTCATGTTCCGGCGCGCCGCCAACATCATCGCGCGGGTCGAGGACGCCGTCATCTTCCGCGGCATGACCGTCAACGCGGGCGCGCCCCCGGTGATCCCGGGCGCCGACGGCCTGCCGCTGGTGTATTCGGTCTCCGGCGCGACCGCCGAGGGGCTCGCGGCGCTGGCGGCGGCCGCCAGGACCATTCCCATCCGCCCGGGGGCCGGCGCGGACCTCGGCGCCAACGTCTTCACCGCGGTCGTCGAGGCGATCGACGCCATCGAGGCGGCGGCCTACTACAAGCCCTACGCATGCGTGCTCGCGAGCGACCTGTTCGCGGCGGTCTATACCCCCATGCCGAACTCGATGGTCCTGCCCGCCGACAGCCTTCCGCCTGTGCTCAGCGGCCCGCTTCTGCGCTCGAGCACGCTCGAGCCCGGCACCGGGATCGTCGTCTCGCTCCAGGGCAATCCGGCCGAGATCGTGGTCGGGAGCGACATTCACGTGCGTTACCTCCAGGCGAAGGAGGACGGCGAAAGCGTGTTCCGCGTGT
This sequence comes from Roseiarcus fermentans, assembly GCF_003315135.1. GTDB lineage: Bacteria > Pseudomonadota > Alphaproteobacteria > Rhizobiales > Beijerinckiaceae > Roseiarcus > Roseiarcus fermentans. The sequence continues at coordinate 8,403 of NZ_QNRK01000023.1, read as the reverse complement.
CGCAGCGGTTCGTCCTGAGGGTGAAGGACGCGACGGCGCTGGCCCTGGTCAAGAAAGTCGTCGGCCCGTAACGCCTTCCGGGACGGTCATGGCGCACTATTCCGAAAAGGGCCTGACCCTGCGCTGGGGCGCGCCCGACCTCGCCGGCGAGGGCGCGCCGGGGGCGATGCGCATCGTCGTCGCCGCCCGGCCGGCGCATCCCTCGAACGTCGTCACCGCCGTCTACACGGTCGACGGCGGCGCGGAGCGCCTCGCCCGCGGCGTCCGGCTGCCGTCGGCGCCGCGCCCGGCCGGCGAGGACTGGTTCGCCATCGACCTGCCGCGGCAGGCGCAAGGGGCCCGCGTCGCCTTCGTTCCGCTCATGTCCTGCTCGGGGCGGGAGGCCGATCCCCGCCGCGGCGGTTTTGCGCTCGCGCCCGTGGCGAGCGCCGAGGCCCCGGCCCCGCGCCCGGCCCGGCCCGAACCCGCCCCGCCCGGGCCGGTCGCGCCCTCGCACCCTGCCCGCTTCGCCTTCGAGCCGGAGTTTCTGTTCCGGGTCACGGCGCCGGTCCATCCCGACCGCGATCCGGTCGGCGAGACGCCGGACGGGCTGCGGATGAAGTTCCTGCTGCGCGCCGGCGGGACCGTCCGTGGGCCCGCCGTCACGGGCGAGATCATGCCGCTCGGCGGCGACTGGATGCGCATTCGCCCTGACGGGGTGGGGATCGCCGAGATCAACGCCCTGATCCGACCGGAGGGCGGCGGAATCATCCTCACCGAATACAGCGGCGTCGTCGACTTCGGACCCGACGGATACCGGCAGCTCGCCGCCGGCGGCGGGCCGAAGCGGGCGCCCTTGCGCTTCGCGCCGCGCTATCTCACCACAGAGCCGCGCTACCGCTGGCTGAACCGCCTGCAGTGCTTCAGCGTCGGCGAGGTCGACCTCGAGCGCTTCGTCGTCGAGTACGACCTCTACGCCTTCCGCACGACATCATCCGACACGATCTGAGGGGCGTCGCCATGCCGCAAAAGGTGGTCATTCTCGGCGGCGGGGTCGCGGGCCTGAGCGCGGCGCACGAACTGATCGAGCGGGGGTTCGCGGTCGAGGTTTACGAGAAGCTGAAGATCCCGGGCGGCAAGGCGCGCTCGATCCCGGTGCGCGAGGGCGTCGGCCATTACGACGACGGCAAGAACGCCTATCTCGGCGGGGTCGAGGCGGCCGAGGCGGGCGGGCGCGCAAGGCACACGCGGCGGCATGTGCCGGGCGAGCACGGCTTCCGCTTCTTTCCCAACTTCTATCGCCACGTCACCGACACCCTGTCGCGCATTCCGTGCGAAGGCGGCACGGTGTTCGATCGCCTCGTCGACACGACCGAGGTTCTGGTGGCGAGCTACGACCGGCCCGGGATCGTCCTGCCGTCGCGCTTTCCCGCCAACGCCGCCGAACTCGCGACCACGTTGCAGACGTTCCTGTGGGCGATCTCGCCGCGCAACGACATCCCCTACGCCGACATCGAATTCTTCGCCGGCTGCGTCTGGCGGATCATCACCTCGTGCGAGGAGCGCCGCTTCGAGGAATACGAGAAGATGAACTGGTGGGACTTCGTCGGCGCCGAGGAGCGCTCCGAAGCCTACCAGAAGCTGCTCGCGATCGGCATCACCCGGTCGCTGGTCGCCGCCAAGGCGAAGTTCGCCAGCGTCAAGACCATCGGCGACATCTTCGTGCAGCTGTTGTTCGGAATCGTGGCGCCGGGGATCGCCTCCGACCGGCTGTTCAACGGCCCGACCAACGAAGTCTGGATCGGGCCGTGGCTCGCGTATCTGACCGCGAAGGGCCTCGTCTATCATCTCGACGCCGAGGTGACGGCGATCCACGTCGCCGGCGGACGAATCGAGAGCGCGAGCGTGCGGATGGCGGGCCGGACGGCGCGCGTGACCGCCGACTGGTTCGTCGGCGCGCTGCCGGTCGAGCGCATGGCGCCCTTGATCGGGCCGGCGATGACCGCGATCGACCCGTCGCTCGCCAATCTGGCGGCGCTGTCGAACAGCGTGCAATGGATGAACGGCATCCAGTTCTACCTGCTGCGCGACGCGCCCATCGTCCACGGCCACATCATCTTCATCGACAGCCCGTGGGCGCTGACCGCGGTTTCGCAGCGCCAGTTCTGGACCGCGATCGACTTCGCCGACTGGGGCGACGGCAAGACCCGCGGCATCCTGTCGGTCGACATTTCCCAGTGGGACACGCCGGGCTTCAACGGCAAGGCGGCGATCGACTGCACCCGCGCCGAGATCGCCGGCGAAGTGTGGGCGCAGGTCAAGCGCAGCCTGAACGTCGGCGGCGAGGCGCTGCGCGACGAGGACCTGCACTTCTGGTTCCTCGATCCCGACATCGTCGACGATCCCGACGATCCCGGACGCGAGAGCGACGTCGAGCCGCTCCTGGTCAACAACGCCAACACCTGGCGGCTGCGGCCGGAGGCGGCGACCGCGATCCCCAATTTCGTCCTCGCCTCCGACTACGTCCGCACTTACACCGACCTCGCGACGATGGAGGGCGCGAACGAGGCCGCCCGCCGCGCCGTCAATGCGATCCTCGAGCGCAGCGGCTCGGGCGCCCCGCCCTGCCGGGTGTGGAACCTGCACGAGCCGGACGCGCTCGCTCCCTTCCGCGCCTACGACCGCGCCCGCTACCAGGCGGGCCTGCCGTGGGACGGCCGCTTCGCCCGCGGCGTGCAGGCGGCGCTCGCGATGGCGCAGGACGCGACCGGCGTGACCGCCGGCGGCGCTGGCCCGCTCGCAGCCGTCGCGCCGATCGCCGACGCGCTCGCCGCGGCCGGCGGCCCGCTGTCGGACCCGGTGGCGGCCAAGGCGCTGTCGCTGATCGGCGTCCCGACGCGGCCGCTGCAGACCGCGTCGCAGAACCTGCCCGGCCTCGGAGCGCCCGCGCCGGGCGCGGACATCGCCTCCGCGGCCGCCGCCGCCGCGGCGCCGTGGCTCGCCGACCTCGGCCCCGACCTGCCGCCCGCGACGCCCGCCGCCGCGGCGGACGCCGTGGAGCGGGGCGCCGCGCCCGCGCGCCTGCGCATCCGGCAAAAAGCCTGACCGATGGAGCGGGCCGCCTTTCTCGATCGACTGGCCGAATACGGCGGCCTCGCGCGCAAGACGCTGCTCGCCCGGCTGCCCGAGGGCGAGCCGGCCAGACACCTCTATCAGCCGATGCGCGACTTTTGCGCGCGGTCGGGAAAGGGGATCCGCCCCGCCCTGCTGATCGCCTCGTGCCGGGCGTTCGGCGGCGCGCTGAACGACGCGCTGCCGTCGGCGGCCGCGCTCGAACTGCTGCACAACGCTTTCCTGATCCACGACGACATCCAGGACCAGAGCGAAACCCGTCGCGGCGTCCCCTGTCTGCACGCCGAACTCGGCGTCCCGCTCGCCATCAATGTCGGCGACGCGATGATGGCCAACGCGTTTCGCATGCTGTGGGACAACATCGCGCTCCTCGGCCCCGGAACCGCGGCCCGCGTCCTCGACGAGTTCGATCACCTGACCTCGGAATCGCTCGAAGGCCAGGCGCTCGAGCTCGGCTGGATCCGCGACAACGCGCTCGACGTCGGCCCTGCGGATTACCTTCGGATGACGCTGAAGAAGACCTGCTGGTACAGCTTCATCCACCCCTGCCGGATCGGCGCCCTGATCGCGCGGGGCGGCGGCGATCTCGATTCGTTCAACGAATTCGGCTTCCTGCTCGGGGCGGCGTTCCAGATCCGCGACGACATCCTCAACCTGGTCGGCTCGGAGGACCGCTACGGCAAGGAGATTCTCGGCGACCTCTACGAGGGCAAGCGCACGCTGATGCTGGCCCGGCTCGCCGGCGCGCTCGACGGGCGCGACCACGCGAGGCTCACCCGCTTCCTGGCGACGCCGCGGGGCGCGCGCAAGGAAGCCGAGGTTGTTTGGGTGTTCGACGCCATGAAGCGGCACGACTGCATCGCCTACGCCCGAACGGCCGCCGACCGCCTGGTCGAAGGGGCGAAGGCGGCCTTCCCCACGGCGTTCGCCGGCGCCGCAGGGGAGGATCGCGACTTCATCGCCCACCTCCTCGACTACATGGTCGAGCGGGAAGCCTGAGCCCCTCCGAAGGCTCGCGTCGAGGAGAGGCTGGGCAGGCGATCGAGACTGGCGGCAGACTCGACGCCTCATCCGGAAGATGAATTCCGCTCCGAGGCTTCGAACATCTCGCGCACGCAATCCGGGGCGCGGTCTGACGAAACGCCGTGAGCTTCGGCCGGCGATCGAATTTGAGCCGCGCCGTTTCGTCGACCCGATCGCCGCTCGGAGGTCTCGGCGTCTCTCGGTTCGCCGCTCACGTCTGGATCGGCCGAAGCGCCGCTTCGAGCGCATGCAGACGCGCCATGCCTTCCGCGTCGGTCTTGTCGAACGGCTCCTCGCACAAAGTGACCAGCGCCGCGCCGTCGTCGAGGGTCTCGACATGGGTGTCGGCGGGAACCTTGGCGCGCGCGGCGAGGTCGGGCGGCAGATAGGTGATCCAGCCGATCCACGGCTTGAGTGTTCGCTTCCCTGCGGCCCAGGTCGGGTCAGAGGTCTCGGGGAAGTCAAAAAAAGGAAAGACCGCACACATCTCCGCCGGCGCCCAGACCTCGCGGATGAATTTCATCAGGGGTCTGACTTCGGAGGCGCGCCATGGCTTTCCGGTCGTGGGACGCTGCTCGGACAGCCTCATGAAAATATCGTTGGGATTGACAGCGGCCGATCGCCCGTACTGTCCGACATGACAATCGGTGTCGGCGTAGCTCGACTTACGGAAGTCGTAAGGGGGCGGTCCCGCGTGACCGCCCCAGATGTCGCTTCCCAATTCTGGCCACGGGGCGCCCCCGACCTCGTAGCGAGAAATCCGGTCGACGAGGAGCTGTTCCGCCGCGGCTTCGCTCAACGGCACGGGCAGGACTTGCTTCTTCGTTTTCGGCGACTCGAGCCAGCTCGCGTAGATCGGGTCGAAGGTGGGCAGGCCGCTGACGAATCGGGCGAGTCGTCGGGCGTCGCCCGCTTGCCCCGGCTCGCGCGGCTCCCACCAGAGATTTAGCTGCGGCCTGGTCACTCGTGTTCTCCCTTTCCATTGGGATCGTAGACGACGGTCAGGTTTCCGTAGTCGAGCCTCTGCGCGATCACGTTCAATCCTCGAAAGCCTTTCGGCGTTTGCACGTGCCAGATGACGCCACGGTCGCTGGCGAGGGCGGCCTCCGCTTGGTCCGTCATTTGAAATCTGGGGTCCTTCTTGGGTTCCATCCATATGTGCAAGTCAGAGGGAACCGCTTCGGGAATTCGAACGGGTCTCTCGTCCAGCGAAGTCAGCTTTGGATCGGGCGAAGCGCCGCTTCGAGCGCATGCAGACGCGCCATGCCTTCCGCGTCGGGCTTGTCGAACGGCTCTTCGCACAGCGTCACCAGCGCCGCGCCGTCGTCGAGGGTCTCGACATGGGTGTCGGTGGGGACTTTGGCCCGCGCCGCGAGGTGGGGCGGCAGATAGGTGATCCAGCCGACCCACGGCTCCAGAGGCCGCTTTCCCGCCGCCCAGGTCGGGTCGGCAATCTCAGGGAGGAAGCGCGAGCCGAAGGAGAACTGCGCGCACATTTCTGTCGGATTCCAAACCTCGCGCGCGAATCTCATCATCGGCCTCAACTCGGACGCGCGCCACGGCCGACCTGTCGAGGAACGTATCGCCGCGAGGCGCATGAGGATGAAGTTCGGACTGGCAGACGCTGACCGGCCGAACCCCCCGATGTTGCATTGGGTGCCTGCGATATGCGACTCGCGGAAGTCATAGGGTGGCGGTCCCGCGTGTCCGGCGCCGACGTGGCTCCCCAGCGACGGTAAGACGCGGCCGAAATCGTCATGTGCGATGGCGTCGATCAGGCGTTGCTCAGCAACGCTTTCGCTCAACGGCACAGGCAGCACTTCATGCCCGGTTTCTGGCGACTCGAGCCAGCTCTCGTAGATCGGGTCGAAAGCCGGAAGTCCGCTCACGAAACGCGACAGACTACGGGCGTCGTCGGTCTGCGATCGCTCGCGCGGCCCCCACCACAGTTTCAACCCCGGCGCAGTCATCGCGGTTCTCCGTTAGGATCGTAGACCACTATCAGGCGGTCGTTCTTGAGGTCCTTTGCAGACTCGCTTAACCCCTGAAAGCCCTTCAACGTCTGCGCATGCCAGATAACTTGTCGAGGTGGGGTTGCGCGTAGCGCAGCACTGACCTGATCCCGCATCTGTTTGATCGGATTCTTTTTCGGGTTGACGAAACTGTTCAGGCGACGGCGAGGTCGCGGCTCTCAAGCGCCCGCGCGATCACGGCGAGTCCCTCGCGCTTGCAAGCGACGTCGAGCGGGAAGCCGTAGAGTCTTGACAGCTCACGGCCGACGTCGCCTTCGTCGCGCGCCGCCCACCTCCCATAGGCGTTCCGCCTGAGCAGCGGCGTGCCCGTTTTGCAGGATCATGCAGGCCGCGACGTGTGCATGCCGGCGAGCAAGGCCGGGGCGGAAATAACCCGCCTCAGCGCACCTCGACCTCGAACGGCGCGGAAAAGGCGTCGTCGCCGGTCACCGTGAGCGTACCGGCGTAAAGCCCCGGCGCCGCGCCCGGCGGCGGCGCGACCGTGATCTTGACGTCGGCGGAGCCGCCGGCCGGAACGGTCAGGGAGGACGGAACCACCGCGGTCGCCTCCGCCGGGATTCTCGCCCGCCGCCCGACGAGATCGCCGGCGCTGACGCTGACCTTGAGCGGCGACCCGCCCTCGGCGGTCAGTTCGAGCACCATCTCGCCCTTTTCCCCGGGCCGCAGCGGGGCGCGGATGCGGAAGCGCGGCTTCGAAGCGCTCGCGGACGCGAGCACGTCGCGGGCGATGTCGAGAACGTCCCTCTCTTCGGGGCGGGCGCCCGCCGGCTGCCGCGCCTCGGCGCTCGCGTACGGCTGTCGAACGAAATACGGCATCGGCGCCCCTTCTCCCTCGCCGCCCCTTTTTACGAGCGGCGAGTGTCACCGGATCGGGCGCCGCCGTCAACGCCCCCGCGGGGGCGTCTGCGGCGCAGCCCTGCGTCAGTGCGACAGGAATTTGAACGGCTCGGCCGGGACGAATTTGTCCGAGGCCTCGCCCGCGATCACCGGATGGCCCGCGAGATCGAGCTTCATCGACTTTGCGCCGGGCGAAAGGTCGAGCTTGCCGAGGTCGACCCAGAAGATCGTGGGGCTGTAGGCGGATTCGAAATAGTACCGCCGCGCCTCGGTGTCGGCGACGGTCCGCCAGATGGTCGAGGCGATGTTCGGCTCGTTCGGGTCAGAGATGCCGAGCGGCACCGAGATGGAGCGAATGAGCGAAAACACCGTCGCCGTCGCCAGCCGCGGGTCCGTCTCGTGCGGCGCGGCGCCGAGGGCGTAGCTGACCCGGGCGAAGCGGTCCGGCGACCGGATCGTTCCGGGCAGGAAGCGGGAGCCGCCGATGTCGCGCCAGTAGGCGTCGAGCGCAAGCTGCTTCTCGAAGTCAGGCGAGTTGGTCATGACCGTGTAGGTCGGGCTGTGATGAATGACGAGCTTGCCGCCGACGTATTCGAAGATCGCGCTGTCGCCGGAGGCGTCGGCGAGCGAAAGGTGCCCGGCCGCCTTGTGCCCGCCCGGCAGCTCCGGCGCGACGATCGCGAACGGCTCTTTCGAGAGGGCGTCCACCGCCTCGGCCACGGTGGCGAAATTGTCGAGCGCGTACTGGGTCCAGGCGCCGACCGAGATCTGAGGCTTCTTCGACGCCTCGGCGTCGCCGTAGTCGCTTTCGACGAGATAGAGCGTGTTGGCGACGAGCCCGGCGTCGTTGATCCCGTCGACGGTCGCGACGTTGTAGAACGAGGCGATCACCGACCCGTGTTTCGAGGTCCAGGCGATCGAGCGCGGGCCCACGCCCCCGTCCCGCTGCATGCCCTTCGGGAAGGCCCACAGGTCGGTGGCGGGGTCGACCATCCAGTCCATGGTCCGGCCGACGATCGCGTCCTTCGTCCCGGATTCATAGACGATGCGGGTGCAGGCCTCGGCATTCGCCGCCGCGAGCGCCGTCGCAAGCGCGGCGAAGCCGGCGAGAAGTCTTCGTTTCATGGAGATTGCCTGTGGTGACGGTTCCCACCGGGAGGAAAACGCGCCATTCTGCAAGCGTGAGCCGTGTTCCGTCAAGATGACCGACCCGGAGCGGCAGGGCGATCGCATTTCAAAACAGGGTGAGGAGGCGGGCGAGGTAGGCTTCGTCCCAACCGGCTCGTTTGAACTTGCCGCGGAGTGAGCCTTTCTCGCCGTCTTTCTGCATGACGTTCAGGACCATGTGGCGGAGAACGGCGAGATTTTCGGGACCGTTGCCCAGACGGCTGCGGTCCTG
>NZ_QNRK01000022.1 GCF_003315135.1 Roseiarcus fermentans | reverse complement strand
ACGAAGACGCGGAGCAGCCCCGGACGCAACTCGGACATGCGGAACAAACCCGCGTATTAGAGTTTGATCACCGACGTCCAACAGGCTTCGCCCCCACCCCTGCGCAATCATCCGAGGCCATCCTTCCTCCCAACAAGGAGCGGAGACGAGATCGCGTGTCCGACCTCTTGACGAAGGACATAAGAGCAATCCATGCCGCCGCTTGCCTCCTGCGGAAGAAATTGCTCCGTCTTCTGCTCGCAACGAAGGGCGGCGGGACGACCAGAGGGCGCGACAGCGGCCCAGCGGCCGTGGATCGCTTCCCCCCGGGCTCTTCGACCCGGGGGTCGCTCGCGATGACGGCGCTGTTCGCTGCCGGCTTGGGTGTTACCGGCGGAACCGAATCGCGCCGCAAGCTGCTGAAAAGTCTCGTTTCCGGAGCCGACACGACGGGCCCCTCGCCTCGCCGGCCGGGGTTGCGGGAGCAGCCGGCGGGACCGAAGGCGCCCGCTCAGGACCGACGCCCGACCCTCGTGGCCACTGGATCGCCCCGCTTCGCCCGCGATGACGATCGACGCGGCGCCGGCCCCGGCCGTTGCGGAATCGAAGCGGGCCGCAAACCTCTGCAAAATCTCGATCCGGGAGCCGGAACGGCGCCGCGCTCTCACCGTGGACGTAAACAGCAACGTCGTCATGCTGGCGCAACCGTCCCGGCTGGCCCCGGCTTCCGGGCGTTCTTTTGAACGGGGGCGCCGGGCGCGCGCGGCTACACGGCGCGGTCGCCGGGCGAGCGCCTAACGAGGCGCCGACCCGTTCAGTCCGGTCAGCGCGACCAGCGTCCCGAGGACGTCCGCATTCGGACAATAGGCCTCCCAGGCCACGTCGTTCGGATCGCAGTTCAGGTCCAGCACGCAGGCCGGCCGGTCCTCGCACAGCGGGCAGTTCGTCTTGACCCTGCTGAAAATCTCGGGAAACTCGCGTCCGATCGTCTCGACATCCAGCATCAGGATTTTCATCCGACACTTCAGGAGATGGTCTACGTCCTCGGACATGTCGGACCGTTGTCAGTTGGCGGATGCCCCCGCTCTGAGCCCAGATTGCGACGATCGGGCGGATCTGACAAGGGAAAAGATCGGCGGGCGATCGCAAACCGTCTCAGCCGTTCTGCCGAGGCCGCCGCCCGGAAACGGCCGTCGGCGGCGCTCCCGGTTCGCCTTCGCGGCTAGCGCCCGGTCACGAAGACTCGGGGTTCCCCGGCGCGCTCGGCGGGGAGTCGGAGTCGGTCGCCCACGGCAGCATCCTCCTCACCACGTCGTCGCGATCGACGGCAAGGTGCTTGAGCGCCCCGGCGACGTGCAGCGCGACGAGGGCGGCGACGGCGTAGGCCGCGATCTGATGGGCGAGCCTCGCCGCGGCGAACAGCGCGGCGTCGGGCGCGGCGATGGTCGGCATGACGAATAGGCCGAAGACCTGCGTCGGCACCGGCAGCGGCGAGGTCGAGACGACCAGCCAGCCGGCCGCGATCGCCGCGAGCGTCAGCAGGTACAACGCCGCCTGGACAATTCGCGCCAAAAGCCCGTCCCGGCCTGCGACGCAGGGGCGCGCGGGATAGCGCAGCCGCGCGGCCATGCGCAGCAGGGTGAGCGCGAGCGCGGCGAAGCCGAGCGACTTGTGCCGCTGGTAGAGATCGAAGGTCGTTCCCGCGTCGAAAACCGAATGCGTCATCGCCCAGCCGAGCGCGAGGAGAAAGACGATCAGCGCCGCGTTGATCCAGTGCAGGACGACGACGGCCGGGCTCCAGCGCAGCGGCCGTTCGGTCACAGTTGGGCGGCCGCGCTCGTGATCGTCAGGTCGACGTCGCGCGACACCAGCGGAAAGCCGGAATTCATCCCGAACGCCAGCCGGTCGATATGGGTCCGGGCCGAGAATGCGAGCGTCTGCGCCGCGCCCGCCGGCCGTTCCACCGCGACGTCGACCGTCAGCGGCCGGGTCACGCCGAGCAGCGTCAGCTCGCCCGACACCCGGACCGAGCGGTCGCTGAGCTTTTCCACCGACGTCGAGACGAAATCGATGCTGGGATGCTTGTCCGCGTCGAGGAAGGCCGGCGAGCGCAGGTAGTCGCCGAAGGAGGCCGAGCCGACGTCGACCGAGGCCGACTGGACATGAAAGACGACGCTGCTCCGCTCCGGGCGGGCGAGGTCGATCGCGATGCGGCCGTCGAATCTGTCGAACCGTCCCTGCGTCTGCGGATAGCCGACCGCATCGATCGCGAAGGCGATGCGCGTGCGCGCCGGGTCGATGCGCCAGGTCGTCGCCGCCACGGCGAGGCCGGCCGACACCACGCCCATCGCGGCGCAGGCCGCGAGCAAGGACCACTCCGTGCGATTCATGCCCGCCTCCCGCCGTCGTCGCGCTCACCGGAACGGTCGCCCGTCGCGCGCGCGAGCCTACCGAACCCGTTTCTTCAAGCTAAGGCCAAATCTGGGCGGCGAGCGGGCGGCCGCCGGATTTCCGGCATGCCCGCCTGCAGCTCCGGCGGGCGCGCTGGCCAGGCGCCGCGGTCTCGGAACCTTCCCGGGCGCCGGATGTTTGTCAACAAGCTACCTGTGATCGTAGCGAACAACCCGGAGAGCAAGAATGAGAGCAATGATCGTCTTCGCCGCAACCGCTGCGGCCCTTTCCATTCCGGTCGCTGCGGCCCAGGCCGATGACCGCACCCCCGCGGTGGTCGGCGGCGCCGTCGGCGGCGCGGCGGTCGGCACGGTGGTCGGCGGCCCGGTCGGGACCGTCGTCGGCGCCGGCGTCGGCGCGCTGGTCGGCTCTTCGCTGGCGCCGCAGCCGTCGGTCGTCTACCAGGGCCCGGTCGCGGTCGGGGAGGCGCTGCCGGACACTTACACCTACTATGACGTTCCGCAGTATCCGGGCTACAGATACATCGTGGTGAACAATCAGCGGGTCATCGTGGACCGCAAGACCCACCGCATCGTTCGGGTCATACCGTAGCGGCGCCAAACCGGAAGCGCCCGCGCTCGCGGACGCTTCCGCAATCGGCGCGCCGCTAGCCGCGAAGGCGCGTCATGAAATCCACCATCCGCCTGCCGAGCCCGCCGTGGGGCGGCTGCATCATCAGCTGCACCGAAGACACCGGGCCCTGCTGGAACACCGGCCGCATCTTCGAAAACGTCTCGAAGCCCTCGCGGCCGTGATAGTGCCCCATGCCGCTCGCGCCGACGCCGCCGAACGGCAGGTCGTGCTGCGCGACGTGCAGGACCGCCTCGTTGACCGAAACGCCGCCGGACAGGACGCGGTCGACATAGAAGTCCCGCGTGCCGGAATCGTTGGTGAACGGGTAGAGGCCGAGCGGCCGGTCGCCAGCGTTGATCGCGGCCGCGACCTCCTCGCGCGTGTCGTAGGGCAGGATCGGCAGGATCGGCCCAAAAATCTCGCGCCGCATCACCTCCATGTCGGGGGTCGGGTTCAGCACGATGTGCGGCGCGAATTTGCGCCTGGCCGCGTCGGGGCTCTGCCCTTCCGCGAGGTTCACCAGCGTCGCGCCCCTGGCGCGCGCGTCCTCGAGGGCGGCCGTCAGCCGGTCGAAGCTGCGCTGGTCGATGATCGAGGTGAAGTCCGGCCCGTTGATGTCGGGATAGCGCTTGGCGAACAGGCGCTTGCAGGCGTCGACGAACTCCGTTTCCCTGCCGCGCGGCAGGAAGACGTAGTCGACGGCGAGGCAGGTCTGGCCGGCGTTGAGGGTCTTGGCCCACAGGATCCGTTCGGCCGCGGTCTTGATCGGGAAGTCGGGGGCGACGATCGCGGGCGACTTGCCGCCGAGTTCGAGCGTGACCGGCGTAAGGTTCTTCGCCGCGTTCGCCATCACCGCGCGGCCGGTCGCGCCCGATCCGGTGAAGATCAGGTGATCGAAGGGAAGCGAGGAGAACGCCGGCCCGCGGCCGCCGCCGTCGTCGAAGAACGCGAGCTTTTCGACCGGGAAATACTTCGGCGCGATCTCCCTCAGGAGTTCCGCAAGCCGCTGCGAGTTTTCCGACATCTTCACCATCGCCCGGTTGCCCGCGGCAAAGATGCTGACGAGCGGGCCGAAGCTCAGCATCAGCGGATAATTCCAGGGGACGATGACGCCGACCACGCCGAGCGGCTGCGGGATCAGCCGATTGCGCGCCCCGGCGAAGGCCATGAGGTCGACGCCGCGGCGCTGCGGCCGCATCCAGCCTTTCAGGCGCTTCGCCGCGTCGTGCGCCGCGTCGACGACGTAGAAGATTTCCGCGAATTTGGTCTCGAACGCGCTGCGATTGCCGTAGTCGGCGCTGATCGCGGCGACGATCGCCTGTTCGTTGTCCCGCACCATGCGGGAAAGCGCCTTCAGGTCGGCGAGGCGCTCGGCCGCGGTCGGCGGCGGCGACTTCAGGAACGCCGCTCGCTGGGCGTCGAACACGGTCTGGAACGCAGCGGGGATCGCGAGCTCGGCGGGGGGAAACGGCGCGTTCATGGGATTCTGCCTTCGGGTTCGGCGCGAACCCGCGCGGGGTTCGGGTCGCGCCTCAACCGGGATTTAGGGCGTCCGTCGCTCCCGTCAATGCGCATTTGCGCCCTGCGATAAAGGATCGTGCGCCCTTCGCTGCGGGCGCAGGCCCCCGCTTCCTCGCGAAACCGGCGCGACGGCGCGCGCCTTTCCTTGCGGCCCGCGGCCGCGAGAGGCATAAAGCCGTCATGTCCGCCCTCGACGTCAAACCGACCAGCAATCGCAAACCCGGGTCCAGGTCCGAGGCGGCGAGCGAACCGTTCAAGCGGGCGGTCGCGTCCTGCACGCGCGCGCTCGCCCGCAATCCCGAGCTCGAGGTCGCCTTCTCGTCCGACAAGCCCGCTTTGGTCACCGGGCCGGAGGGCGCCAAGGCGCGCCTTCCCGAGCCGCCGCGCAAGCCCAGCGCGCGCGAGGCCGCGATCCTGCGCGGCGTCGCCGATTCGTTCGCGCTCCGGCTCGCCTGCCACAGCGAGGCGGTCCACCGTCGCCTCGCGCCGCAGAGCCCCGCGGCGCGCGCGCTGTTCGACGCGGTCGAGCAGGCGCGTGTCGAGGCGATCGGCGCGCGCCGCATGGAGGGGGTGGCGGCGAACCTGAGCGCGATGCTCGACGAACGCTACGCCAAGAGCCCGTTCGCCGAGGCGCGCTCGCGCGACGAGGCGCCGCTGGAAGAGGCGGTCGCGATGCTGGCGCGCGAGCGCCTGACCGGCCTGAAGCCGCCCGCGGGGGCCGAGCGGCTGACCGAGCTCTGGCGCGACTTCGTCGAGGAGAAGGCCGGGGCGGACCTCGACCGGCTCGGCGACGCCATCCTCGACCAGCGCGCCTACGCGCGGCTCGTCCAGAAGCTGCTCGCCTCGCTCGGCCTCACGAGCGATGCGGACGCCGACGCCGACGACAAGAACGACGAAGAGCAGAGTCCGCCGCCCGAGGAGCCGGACGAGGCCGAAGGCGAGGGCGACGAAAGCCAGTCGCAGGATTCGATGCAGCGCGAGGCCGCCGACGACGCGACCGACGACGCCGACGAGGGCGCGATGGACACGGTCGAGGCGCCCTCGAGCGAGCTCGACGACGAGGGCGAAGCAGGCGACGCCGACGAAGCGGCCGAGAACCGCCCGCCGCCGTCCCAGTCGCCCGAGCGCCGGACGTCGGAATACAAGGCCTATACGCAGAAATTCGACGAGACCGTCGGCGCCGACGAGCTGTGCGACCCGGACGAGTTGCAGCGCCTGCGCGAATATCTCGACAAGCAGTTGCAGAACCTGGGCGCGGTGGTGTCGCGGCTCGCCAACCGCCTGCAGCGCCGGCTGATGGCGCAGCAGAACCGCTCCTGGGATTTCGACCTCGAGGAGGGCGTGCTCGACAGCGCGCGCCTGACGCGCATCATCATCGACCCGCAGCAGCCGCTGTCCTTCAAGCAGGAGAAGGACATGGATTTCCGCGACACGGTCGTGTCGCTGCTGATCGACAATTCCGGTTCTATGCGCGGCCGTCCCATTACGGTCGCGGCGACCTGCGCCGACATCCTCGCCCGCACCCTCGAGCGCTGCGGGGTCAAGGTCGAGATTCTCGGCTTCACCACCCGCGCCTGGAAGGGCGGGCAGTCGCGCGAAGCGTGGCTGCAGGCCGGCAAGCCGCCCAATCCCGGCCGGCTCAACGACCTGCGCCACCTCGTCTACAAGGCCGCCGACGCGCCCTGGCGGCGCGCGCGCAAAAACCTCGGGCTGATGATGCGCGAGGGGCTGCTCAAGGAGAACATCGACGGCGAGGCGCTGGCCTGGGCGCACGAGCGCCTGCTCGGACGGCCGGAGCAGCGCAAGATCCTGATGATGATCTCGGACGGCGCGCCGGTCGACGACTCGACCCTCTCGGTCAACCCGGGCAACTACCTCGAGCGGCACCTGCGCCACGTGATCGAGGAGATCGAGACCCGCTCGCCGGTGGAGCTGATCGCCATCGGCATCGGCCACGACGTGACCCGCTACTACCGCCGCGCCGTCACCATCGTCGACGCCGAGGAACTCGGCGGCGCGATGACCGACAAGCTCGCCGAACTGTTCGACGAGAAGGCGGCGCCGAAGACGGTCGCCCGCCAGACGACGCCGAGGCGCCGCAAGCTCGACTTCGGGCTCAGCGTCACACCGTAGGCCCGCAGTGCGCGGTTTTGGCGCCGATCGCGCGATATCAGGAGCTTGGGCGCCAAAACCTGTCACTTTGTAACTCCCAAGCCGCCGTCATCGCGAGGAGCGAAGCGACGTGGCGAGCCAGAGCCGCCGGGCCGAAGCCAACGCCTGACGCCCCGCCCAACCCCGGCGCAGACGGCCCCTGGATCGCCACGTCGCCCTTCGGGCTCCTCGCGAGGACGGCGGGAAGCGTCATCGCCCCCTCCTCGGCGTCGACAACTGCGCGTCAACCCCAAGGTTCACCAAGGCCGCGCGCCCGCGCCCTTGTAGCCGCGCTCGGTGAGCGCGGTGCGCGGCCAGCGGCCGCCTCTCCATCGACGCCCCGACATCTGCACCCGGCTGCCCGATAGAGCTCCGCGCCCGGGCGGGAGTCGCCCCATCTGCGTCCACGTCCCCAGGAGCCCGCGAAAGACGTGTCGCCATCGACTCTCGAACGGGCTGCGACGCCCGCCGACACGGCGCTGCGGGCGGCAAGCCGCCGGTCTGGCTGGCGGGTCGCCCGGCGAGGCGACGGTTGAGTTGGACATCGACTCCATAAATTCAGTTTATCAGAATCCATATCTTGATGTCAATTATTTCCCGGAGCAGCACGCGCTTGGCAGGCGCCCTCGATATGGCACAGCCGGCGAAGCGCGGTCCCTCGTGGAGGTTGTCGATCGCCAACGCCCGGGACGAGATCGCCGACATTCTGGCCGACATTCTGGCCGATAACCCGAGCCTGAAGTCGGTTCTCGACGAGGTCACGGCCTCCGCCTACCGATACGCCCGCCGCAAGGCGGCGGTCGAGACGGAGATGAGGGAAGAGGCGTTTCCGGCGCGATCCCGTGGGCTCTTGCGCAGGCGATGGACGAGGCGTTCTGGCCTGAGTAGGACTGTCAGCGTCCTCTGACGGCGTTCACTCCGGCCAGAAGTCTGGGTCCGCCGCCTGCTCCATCGACCACGGAGAGGAATCCGGCAAATCGCTTTCCGGCAGTCCGGTCTCCTTGCGGGCCTGCGACCGGGCGTCGAGCCAGGCGTCGGTCTGCCAATCCGGATCGCGCATCGCGGCCTTCAGGCTCGGAGTCGCCTTGAGCGCGAGCGCGATCCGCTTGCGCTGGTCGTTGATCGTCGCTCGCCAGCTGGCGCCTCTTCTCTCCGGCTGCCGGCTCCATTTGAGGAGATGCGCCAGCAGGACGGCCATGCGGCTCGCGAGTTCGCGTTTTTCGCTCTTGCCCACGTCCTCGATCTCGTCCGCCAGATGATCGACGTCCAGTTCGGCGAACCGGCCGGCGCGCAGGAGTTTCGCCTGCTCCTGCGACCAGAGGAGAACGTCCTTGTCGTAATCCGTCGCTGCATTCCGCCGCCCTGGCGGAGACGCAAGCGGGTCTGCTGCTTTCGCCTTGCTCATGCCGGGGGTCCTCGACCAACCTCCCGCACTATGCCGCAGTCGCCGAAAGCCCGCAAACCGCGGTGGGCGCGACCCCGGCACGCTCCGTTTCGAAAATTTGCCCTCCGCCGGCAAACCTGCTAACGAGCCGTCCCACAGCCGTGGAAGAACGCCCGTCTCGCCAGTCGGGGATGCCGTTCGCACCACGAACCTGCAACCTGGCGCATCCGCTCGGGGCCTTGCGGCCAGAACGGGGCATTCGCCGGACGTTTTCTGTAGGCGCGGTCGTCGACCGCGTTCGCGCTCCAAAGGCCGTCGAGAGGCGGGTGTCCTCACGGACACGTTTGGGAGCGCGGCCGGCGCGGTCAGCGACCGCGCCCTACAGGCGCGCCCGACCGTCCGCCCCCTCTTCCGCAAGAGCGCCAAGCGGCGGCGTCTCCTCATGGAGCAGCATCATGGCGAAGAAAATCGCCGGCTACATCAAACTGCAAGTGCCGGCGGGCGCGGCCAATCCGTCGCCCCCGATCGGTCCCGCGCTCGGCCAGCGCGGCCTCAACATCATGGAATTCTGCAAGGCCTTCAACGCGCGCACCGCGCAGATCGAGAAGGGCACGCCGATCCCGGTGGTGATCACCGCCTTCCAGGACCGCTCCTTCACCTTCGAGATGCGCCAGCCGCCGGTGACCTTCTTCCTCAAGAAGGCGGCCAACCTCAAGATCGGCAAGAAGCCCGCCTCCGGCGCCAAGACGACGGGCAAGCAGATCGTCGGCAAGGTGACGCGCGAGCAGGTGCGCGAGATCGCCGAGAAGAAGATGCCCGACCTCAACTGCGACTCGGTCGAGGCGGCGATGAGGATGATCGAAGGCTCGGCCCGCGCAATGGGCGTGCAGGTGGTGGGGTAAGACCATGGCGCATCACGGCAAACGCATCCAGGACGCCCGCAAGGCGATCGAGCGCACCAAGCTCTACCCGCTCGACGAGGCGGTCAAGCTGGTCAAGGCCAACGCCAAGGCCAAGTTCGACGAGACCGTCGAGCTCGCGCTCGGCCTCGGCGTCGATCCCAAGCACGCCGACCAGATGGTCCGCGGCGTCGTCAACCTGCCCAACGGCACCGGCCGCACCCTGCGCGTCGCGGTGTTCGCCCGCGGCGCCAAGGCGGACGAAGCCCGGGAAGCCGGGGCCGACGTCGTCGGCGCCGAGGACCTGGTCGCCGCCGTCCAGGGCGGCACGATCGACTTCGACCGCTGCATCGCCACGCCCGACATGATGCCGCTCGTCGGCCGTCTCGGCAAGGTTCTCGGCCCGCGCGGCCTGATGCCGAACCCGAAGGTCGGCACGGTGACGATGGACGTCAAGTCGGCGGTCGTCGCCTCCAAGGGCGGCGCAGTCGAGTTCCGCGCCGAGAAGGCCGGCATCGTCCAGGGCTCGGTCGGCAAGGCCTCGTTCGGCGACGACAAGATCGCGGAAAACATCCGCGCCTTCGTCGACGCGGTGAATCGCGCCAAGCCCGCCGGCGCCAAGGGCCACTACCTGCTCCGCGCCGCGGTCTCCTCGACCATGGGCCCGGGCGTGCGGGTCGACCTCGCGACGCTGCACACGGCGGTTTCGGTCGGGACGTAAGTCGACCCGGGACAACGGCGGGCTTTAAGGGCCCGCCGATTTCATTTGCGCCGCAGGCGGCTCGGCCAGCCGACCCGGACGAGGGCGCCGTCCGGCCCGTCGAGCGCGAACTCGTACGTCCCCCAGGGCTTGTCCTCGGGCGGTCCCAGCGTCTCGCCGGCGAACGCCGCCGCGGCGGCGTCGACGTCCCTGCGGCACAGATAGAGGGCGAAGGGATTGCGATCCGGATCGAGCCACCCCTCGACCGCCGGGCTGAGATGGAGTTCGCCGCCCAGGCCGTCGGCGAGCATCCGGTAATCGGGAAGACTGCCCGGCTCGAGCTGGAAGCCGAGACGCTCGAAGAACGCTTGCGCGGCGTCGATGTCTTTGCAGGGCAAAATCGCAATCAGCCGCTGCTCCATGGCGCGCTCCTCGTGTTGCTGGCGCGCGCGCACTTGACGAGGGACCACGGGTCGTCGAGTGCGGGCGCGACCACTCACGATTTCCTACACTCTGGTCCAGATTATGACGCTCGATCCGCGCTTCCGTCTTCCGATCGACGAAGCCCTGCCCGCGCTGCGGGCGGCGCTCGCGGCGCATGCCCGCGCGGTGCTGGTCGCCCCGCCCGGCGCCGGCAAGACCACCGGCGTTCCGCTCGCGCTGCTCGACGAACCTTTCACGCAGGGCGGCCGGCTCATCGTGCTCGAGCCGCGCCGCCTCGCCGCCCGCGCCGCGGCCGCCCGCATGGCCGCCACCCTGGGCGAGACGGTCGGCGAGACGGTCGGCCTGCGCGTCCGCCTGCAAAGCCTGGTGTCGAAGCGCACGCGCATCGAAGTGGTGACCGAGGGCGTGTTCGTGCGCATGATCCTCGACGATCCGGCGCTGGACGGCGTCGCGGCGGTGTTGTTCGACGAGTTCCACGAGCGCTCGCTCGACGCCGACCTCGGCCTCGCCCTGGCGCTCGACGCGCAGGGCGCGCTGCGCGCGGACCTGAGGCTGCTCGTCATGTCGGCGACGCTCGACGGCGCGCGGGTCAGGCGCCTGCTCGGCGACGCCCCGCTGATCGAGAGTTTCGGCCGAGCCTTTCCCGTCGTCACCCGCTACCTCGGCCACGACCGCCATGCGCGGATCGAAGACGAGGTCGCGCGGGCGACGCTCGAGGCGCTCGAGCGCGAGACCGGCTCGATCCTCGTCTTCCTGCCGGGACAAGGCGAGATCCGCCGGGTCGCGGAGACGCTCGCAGCGCGTATCCGGCGGCCGGACGTGGACATTGCGCCCCTCTACGGCGCGCTGGACTTTCGCGCCCAGGACCGCGCCGTCGCGCCCGCGCCGCCGGGCCGGCGCAAGGTCGTGCTCGCGACCTCGATCGCCGAGACCTCGCTGACGATCGAGGGGGTTCGCGTGGTGATCGACAGCGGGCTCATGCGCGTGCCGGTCTACGAGCCGGACATCGGACTGACCCGGCTCGACACCGTTCGCGTCAGCAAGGCCAACGCCGACCAGCGCCGCGGTCGCGCGGGGCGCGTCGAGCCGGGCGTCTGCTACCGGCTGTGGGAAGAGGCGGCGACCGGCGGCCTCGCGCCCTATGCGGCGCCGGAAATCCTGTCAGCGGATCTCTCCGGCTTCCTGCTCGACTGCGCGCTCTGGGGCGAGACCGATCCGTCGAGGCTCGCCTTCCTCGATCCGCCGCCGCGCGCCGCGCTCGCGGAAGCGCGCGCCCTGCTGATCTCGATCGGCGCCGTCGACTCCTCCGGCCGGATCGCCGACGAGGGTCGATCGATCGCCCGCCTCGCGCTGCCGCCTCGGCTCGCGCGCATGGTGGTCGACGCGGCGCGGACAGGCGACGCTCGGACGGCCGCCGAAGTCGCCGTCCTCATCACCGAGCGCGGGCTCGGCGGCGACGCGGTCGATCTCACGACGCGGCTCGAAGCGTTTCGCCGCGACCGCTCGCAACGGGCCGAGGACGCGCGCCGGCTGGCGCGGGGACTGGCGCAGCGGGCGGCGGAGGCCCTCCCCTCGCCCTCGGGAGGAGGCGCCGGGCCCCCGGGCTCGACCCGCGGCCTGCCCGGCGCGCTGCTGGCGTCCGCCTACCCCGACCGCATCGCCATGGCGCGCGGCAGGCGTGGCGCGTTCCTGATGGCCAACGGGCGGGCGGCTTCGCTCGAAGCCCATGACCCGCTCGCCGGCGAGCCCTATCTCGCCATCGGCGAAGTCGCCGGCCGCGCGGCCGCGGCGCGGATTCTGCTCGCGGCCCCTCTCGGCCTTGCCGAGGTCGAGGCGGTCGCCGGGGCCGCGATCGAAACCGCCGAGGAGATCGCCTTCGACCGCGCCTCCGCGTCGCTGCGGGCGCGCAGGCGGCGCCGGCTCGGCGCGCTGACGCTCGCCGAGCAGACCCTCGCCGTGCCTGCGGACGCGGCGAGCGCGACGGCGCTGGCCCGCGGCGTCCTCGCGCTCGGCCTCGCCCGGCTGCCGTGGAGCAAGGCGCTCGCGCAATGGCGCGGCAGGCTCCTGTTCCTGCGCCGGGCCGGGGGCGACAGGGTGGACGGCGAGAGCTGGCCGGACGTCTCCGACGAGCGGCTGGCGAACGATCCCGACTGGCTGGCGCCGTTCCTTCTCGGCAAGACGCGGCTCGACGAGATCGGCGCCGACGACGTATCGAACGCGCTCCACGCCCTCGTCCCCTGGGGCCTCGCGCGAAAACTCGACGACGACGCGCCGACCCATTTCGTCGCGCCGACCGGCACCGCGGCGGCGATCGACTACGAAGCCGAAGGCGGCCCGGCGATCGCGCTGCGCGTGCAGGAACTGTTCGGCCTCGCCGAGCACCCGTCGGTCGCCGGCGGAACGATCCCGCTGACGCTGCATCTCCTCTCGCCCGCGCACCGTCCGATCCAGATCACCCGCGATCTGCCGGGTTTCTGGCGCGGCTCGTGGGCGGCGGTGCGATCGGACCTGCGCGGCCGCTACCCGCGCCACTTCTGGCCGGAGGATCCGGCCGGCGCGGCTCCGACGACCCGCGCCAAGCCAAGGGGAACGTAACGGGAGCGGCGGCGTCTCGCGGCCGGGGCGCGCGAGACCGCGCCCTGCAGGTCAGCCGCGAAATTTCGCGATCTTGTCCCGCGCCGTCTCGTCCTGGGACGAGTCCTTCGCGGCCTCGCCCTCCGGCCGGCGCCCGTTGCGATCCTGTCGCGCCGAGTGCAGCGCCCCTTCGGCGAAGGCGCGCGCGGCCGACTCCGCTTCGAGCTGGTCCCGCAGCTTCGTCGTCCGTTCCTCGAACGCGTCGCGGTCGCTCTGCATCATGCGGTTCTGCTCGGCGACCTTGGCTTCGAGGACTTCGACCCTCTGTTCGGCCCGCTGCAGAGCGATCTCGCGGTCCTCGAGGGCCTTGGCGAGGCTGTTCGACCGCTCCGTGGCGGTGGTCCGCGCCGCGTCCACCTCCGCATGGGCGTGTCTGAGCGCGGCGAGGTCCTTCTCGAGGTCGGAGAGGGTCGCGTCCTTCGACTTGGTGGCGAGCGAATGCTCGAGAGCCCGCTGCTCATAATTGCGGATCGACGCCTCGCGGTCGCGCAGATTGCCGCGCGCCTCCGACAGGAGCTTTTCCGCCGCCTCGTGGCGCGCCGTCAGCGCGGTGAGCTCCTCGCGCAATGTGGTTTGCGCCAGGCGATGCGCCTCGGCGGCGTCCAGTTGCGCCGCCTTGAATTTCGCATGCGCCGCGGCTTCGTGCGCAACGGCGGACTCCAGCTCCTCGATCCGGCGGTTCAGGTCCTCGCGCCGGCTCTCGAGCTCGTTGACCTGTCGGTTCAGTCTCGACACGTTGGCGACGAATTCCTCGACGCGGGCGCGCAGGGCGCGGTTCTCCTGCGTCATGAGCTGGTGCTGGTCGTTGAGGCTCGCGCG
The DNA here is from genome assembly GCF_003315135.1 of Roseiarcus fermentans. Taxonomy (GTDB): domain Bacteria; phylum Pseudomonadota; class Alphaproteobacteria; order Rhizobiales; family Beijerinckiaceae; genus Roseiarcus; species Roseiarcus fermentans. The sequence continues at coordinate 106,907 of NZ_QNRK01000022.1, read as the reverse complement.
CTGCTGCTCGACGTCCTGGAGCTTCTTCTCCTTGGCGACGAATTCGGCCCGCAGGGCCGGCAGCTGTTCGCTCACCGCCTGGAGGCGGCGCCGGTTGTCCTCGAGTTCGCGCTCGGCGCGCTCGAGCCTCGCCGACCGATCGGCGAGCGCGGCGCGCGCTTCCGACGAAGCGGCTTCGGCCGAGCCGATGCCGCGCTCGAGATCCGTGACCCGCGCGGAAAGATCCTCCTGCTTGACCACCATCGCGTTGCGTTCGACCGTCACGACGGCATGATCGCTCTTCAAGCGATCGTGCGCGGCGAGCAGCGCCTCGAGTTTCCGTTCCGCCTCGACATAGGCGACCTTGGTGCGCTCGATCTCCGTCAGCGTCTGGTCGATCGGGATCAGGCTTTCGTGGAACTGCGCCCGGATCAGTTCGATGTTGCGAAAAGAAAGTTCGACGGCGTCGAGATGCGCGCGCAGCGCCTCGTTACGGCGGCCGATGGAATCGAACGTGCGCGCCACCGCCTGCGATTTCGGCGCAGGGTCGGCGCCGGTCCGTTCGGCGGGCCGGCTCTTCACGGCCTCCGGCGCGTTGGTCTGGGCGGAATGCTCGGAAACATCATGCGCGGGCGGCGGGGCGTTTCCGAACATTTTTGTCCAGACCGTTGACATCTCTTCTATTTCCCAATGGTCGCGCAGGGCGGGCGCGGAGAGTTGAACACATGCCGGTTTCAGCCCGATGACGCAAGAGAGCAATTACGCTTGGCCTGCTTGGTAAGGCGCCTCTCTTGCGTCGGCTCGTCCAGAGGCCGGCCTCGCCAACCCGTCCGACGCCTCATCCGCGGAAGCGCGCAACCCGCTCCTGCGCCGGCGCGTCCGGCTTGACGACGTTCGCCTCGGCCGCCGGCGGGTCCGCCTCCGGACGGCGTCCGCCGCGATCCTGCCTCGCCGACTGCAACGCGCCCTCCGCGAAGGCGCGCGAGGCCGACTCCGCCTCGAGCTGGTCCTTCAGCTTCGCCGCCCTCTGCTCGAAAGCCTCGCGCTCCACCAGCATGATGCGGTTCTGCTCGGCCACTCTGGCTTCGAGAACCTCGATCCGTTGCTCGGCCCGCTGGAGAGCGATTTCACGGTCTTCGAGCGCCTTGGCGAGAGCGGACGATCGCTCGGTGGCGGTGATCCGCGCCGTGTCGACCTCGGCGTGCGCGACGCGCAGCGCGGCCAGATCCTTGTCGAGATCGGCGAGCGTGGCGTCCTTGGATTTGGTCGCGAGCGAGTGCTCGAGCGCGCGCTGCTCGAAATTGCGGATCGAGGCCTCGCGATCGCGCAGAGTCGTGCGGGCCTCGGACAGGAGCTTTTCCGCCGCCTCGTGCCGGGCGTGAAGCGCGCTCAGCTCTTCACGAAGGCTGGTCTGGGCGAGCCGCTGGGCTTCCGCCGCATCGAGCTGCGCGGACTTCGACTTGGCGTGCGCCGCGGTTTCGTGCGCCAGCGCCGTCTCCAGTTCGTCGACGCGACGGCTCAGATCGTCCCGCCGGCTTTCCAGCTCGCTCAGCTTCCGCCCGAGCTTCGAAACGTTGGCGACGAACTCCTCGATCCGGGCTTTCAGGGCCCGGTTTTCCTGGGTCAGGAGGTCGGTCTGGTCGTGGAGGCTCGCGCGGTGCTGCTCGACCTCCTGAAGCTTCTTTTCCTTCGCCGCGAACTCGGTGCGAAGCGCCGGCAGCTGTTCGGTGACGGTCTGAAGGCGACGGCGGTTGTCCTCGAGCTCCCGCTCGACGCGCTCGAGCTTCGCCGACCGGTCGGCGAGCGCGGCGCGCGCTTCGGACGACGCGGCTTCGGCCGAGCTTATCCCTCGCTCCAGATCCGCGAGGCGCCCGGAAAGCTCGTCCTGCTTGGCCAGCATCGCGTTGCGCTCGAGCGTCAGCCCGGCGTGACTGTTCTTCAGCTTGTCGTGCGCGGCCGTCAGCGTCTCGAACTTTCGTTCGGCCTCGACGTGGGCGACCTTGGTGCGTTCGATCTCGCTCAGCGTCTGATCGATCGGAATCAGGCTCTCGTGAAACTGGGCCCGGATGGCTTCGATGTCGCGGAACGACGCCTCGACGGCGAACAGATGGGCGCGCAACGCCTCGTTGCGGCGCCCGATCGAGTCGAACGTGCGCGCCACCGTCTGAGACTTCGGCGCGCTGTCCGGAGCCGGCGCCGAAGCGGCGGACGGGCCCTGCGCCCCTACCCCTTGGTCGTCGCCCGACTCGTCGAGGGCGTCATTGGCGGGCGGCTGGAAATTTCCAAACAGTTTGTCCCAAACTGCCGACATCGAAAAAACTCCCCTGGCAAACTCAGCACACAACGCCCCCGTGCTGGCGATTATGTATATTTCATTAACGTGGCCAGCACAACGCGTCGCTCGGAGCCGGCGTCTGTTATCAACGTGGATTTTCGGGTGGTCCGCCGGCGTTGGCCGGCGGCGCTCCTGCCGGACGTCCCGTCGCCTCACGCCCGCGGGTGGGCGCTCTTGTACGCCGCGAGCAGCCGCGCGCTGTCGACGCCGGTGTAGACCTGCGTCGTCGACAGGGACGCGTGGCCGAGCAGCTCCTGGATCGTGCGCAGATCGCCGCCGCGCCCGAGCAGATGGGTGGCGAAGGAGTGGCGCAGCGCGTGCGGGGTGGCGCTGTCGGGCAGCCCCAGCGCCCCGCGCATCCGCTCCATGGCGAGCTGGACGATCCGCGGCGAGAGCGGCCCCCCCTTGGCGCCCACGAACAGCGGGCCGTCGGCGGCGAGCGTATACGGGCAGAGGGCGAGATAGGCCTCGACCGCCTTGCGCACCGGGGCGATCACCGGCGCCGAGCGCGTCTTGCGGCCCTTGCCGACCACGGTCACCGCGTCGACCGCGCCGACCGGAGCGTCGCTGCGCTTGAGCGCCAGCGCCTCGGAAATGCGTAGCCCGGCGCCGTAACAGAGGGCCAGCACCGCGGCGTCGCGCGCCAGCACCCATGGGTCGCGCGCTTCGCCGGCGCGCGGTTCGGTCGTCGTCACCGCCCGGGCGTCCAGGGGATCGAGCGGCCGCGGCAGGCGGCGGGCGGCCTTGGGCGCCCGGATCGCGCCGAGCGCCGACGCCGTCGCGCCGCTGTCGCGTCCAATCGAGCGGGCGAGCGAACGAAGCGCCGACAGCGCCCGCTGCAGCGAGCGCCCCTCGATCCCCTCCGCCCGCCGCCGCGCGAGAAAGCCGCGCAGATCGGCCGGGGCGCAGGTCATGAAGTCGGCGACCGACGGCGGCGCGCCGAAGCGATCGGCGAGGAAGGCGAGAAACTGCCGCGCGTCGCGCCCGTAGGCCTCGACCGTGTGCGCCGACATGCGCCGTTCGGCCGCGAGATGCCTGAGCCACGCCGAGACGGCCGCGGCGAGGTCGGGCGCGGCGGGGAGGACGGCGGCGAGCGGCGGTTCAGTCATGGCGTTCAGGATGCGCCGCGCCGCGTTAAGGTCAAGTTTCCAATTCAGCCCTTCTCAGCGCGCTTTCGGGCGGAGAAACGCCGCCGCCCCGGCTCGGCGTCAGGTCTTCGCCCGGTAGGCTTCCGGGACGACGAACACTTCGTCGGCGCGTCCATAACCGCCGTCCGCAACCTCCTCGATCAGGACCATGGCGTGCGGGCGGGCCGCCTCGCCGAAATCGTCGACGAACATCGCGGTCACGCGATGGACGATCTCCGCCTTCTGCGCCCCGGTCAGCGCGGCCTCGGGGATCTTGATATTGGCGAAAGGCATGGGATTGCTCCTCGATCAAGGCTGGACATGCGGCCCGGGTCGGCGGCGCCGATCCGCGGCTGCGATGGATCGCGCGGAGTTGCGGCGACCCGGGGCCATGGCGCCGTCGCCTCACACGACGCCGCCGTTGGCGCGCAGCACCTGTCCGTTGATCCAGCCGCCGTCGGGTCCGACCAGAAAGGCGACGGCCCTGGCGATTTCGTCCGGCTCGCCGAGCCTCCCGAACGGATTGGCGGCCATGATCGCCCGGACCTGCTCGTCGCTCTTGCCGCCGAGGAACATGTCGGTGCGAACCGGCCCCGGCGCGACGACGTTGACCGTCACGCCGCGCGCGGCGAGCTCCTTGGCGGCGATGTGGGAGGGCGTCGACTGCGCGATCCGCGCCGGCGATCTCGACGACAGCGGGCTGATCCGCCGCCGCATCGGCGCGATCGAGGAGATCACCGTGGCAAGCCCGGATTATCTCGCCAAACGCGGCGTCCCCGAGACGCCGGACGCGCTCGACGGGCACGCCATGGTCGGCTTCATCTCGTCGCGAACCGGCGAAGTTCTGCCGCTCGAATTCCTGACTGCGACCGGCGTTCGCCACGTCGTTCTGCCGGGCCGGGTGACAGCCAACAATTCCGACACCCTCGCGGATCTGGCGCGGCTCGGCCTCGGGATCATGCAGGCGCCGCGCTACCGCTTCGCCGCCGATCTCGCCTCCGGCGCGCTGGTGGAGATCCTGAAAGACGATCGGCCGTCGCCGACGCCGCTCTCGGCGCTCTATCCGCAGAACCGCCAGCTCGCGTTGCGCCTGCGGGTGTTTCTCGACTGGATCGAGGACGTCTTTCGACGCGCGCCGCTCTGACGAAGCGTCGGACCGATCGATTTCAACCGGCCGCCGGAGGAGACGATCCCCTCGAAGCAGGAACGTGGACTCCACTCGGCGACGCCCGCCGTTGACAAGCGCCGCCCGCGCACGAACACTGCGCGTGTCGCAACGAGCGCGAGACCGGGGAGACCCTGAGCATGAGGCTGTTGGCGATCGTCGGCGCCCTCGCCATCCTCATCGGCGTCGGCGCAGCGGTGTTCTTCTTCGGCGGCTTCTTCGACGTCGCGGAGAACGTCGCCAACCCGGCGCCGATCGACTGGGCGCTCGCGACCGTGCGCGCCGCCTCCGTCGCCCGCCACGCCGCCGAAGCGCCGCCGGCGCCGGCGAACCTGTCCGATCCGGCGACGGTCAAGGCGGGCGCGCGCGCCTACGCGACCATCGGCTGCGTCCACTGCCACGGCGGGCCGCCAGACGCCGACTGGTCGAAGTTCTCGGAAGGGCTGATGCCGATCCCGGCCGATCTCAAGGTCATGGCCAAGACGCGGACGCCGGCGGAGCTCTTCTGGGCGATCCGCAGCGGCGTCAAATTCACCGGCATGCCGAGCTTCGGCCTCGCCGGCGCGTCGGACGACCAGATCTGGTCGATCGTCGCCTTCGTCAAGAACCTGCCGGCCATGTCGGACGCCGACTACAAGGCCTGGACCGCGACGCCGTAGACGAGACGAAGGCGCGCGGCGATCGTGGCCGATCATCGCCGCACAGTCCTTTGGGGCGCCAAGGGCCGCGCGCGAGCAATGCGCTCCGAGCCTACGGACGCGGAAAGGGCATTGTGGCGCGTATTGCGGGATCGACGACTGCAAGGGATCAAGTGGCGACGACGAGTTCCAATCGGCGCATAGATCGTCGACTTCGTGTGCTTCGAGCATCGCGTCGTTGTCGAATGCGACGGTTCTCAGCATGCGGACGATCGCCACGACCGTGCGCGGGACGATTGGCTCCATGAGCAGGGGCTTTTTGGTCGCCCGGTTCAGGAACCACGAGGTCTTGCGAGAACCAGAGAGCGTGCCGAACACCATTCTCGCGCGTTGCGGCCTCCCATGGTGAAGCGGCGCACGATACTCCCCTCTCCCCTTGCGGGAGAGGGGTTGGGGGGTGGGCGCCGTGAGGCGCGTGTTGCAGAGGCGCCTGACGGCGCCGGACCCCTCATCCGGCGCTTCGCGCCACCTTCTCCCGCAAGGGGAGAAGGGGAGGGAGACGGAATGGCGGGGCTCGGCTGCGGAATTGACGAAACCGCTCTCGCAAGAATGTATCATTGAAGTGAGGAACGCGCTGCGTACTACGAACGCGGCGAAGCCAAATTCCCTCAAACTGAGCGATCACGATCACGGCTGACTGGTTCGATTGCGAGGCTTCGGAGGCCGAAGCGAACTTCGAGGCGCTCCTCGATCGGGTCGAGCGCGGCGAGACGGCGCCCATCCCGCGCCACGGCGAGACGATCGCCCGGATCCTGCCCGAGAGCGCTGCGCGCTGTTCGGACGCGGCCGAGGCGATCAGGGGGTTGAAGGCGCTGCGCGAAGAGGTCGGCAAGGCTCCTCGCGACGAGATCCTCGCCAGCCGCCACGAGGGGCACAGGTATTGACGGTTTCACGCGAGACGGGACTGGCGGTCTGGGTCGTTCGCTTGCCTGTCAGGCTGAGTTGCCATCTGCCGATTGTCCAGATATATGCGATAACATGCAGAAGACTTCTGTAGCGGGCAGGCGGCCCTTCCGTAATCGGCACTGAACCGCTATGCGACGATTACCACGACCCAATACGACACGAATTCTGGAGTGTCGATAAGATTGGAGAGCACACCTTCGGAAGAAGCGATCCGAATGTGAAAAAGTCAGGCCCGTCGCAAATGTTTTAGGGTAATTATGAAGATTAATCTGATACAGATTGACGGCGCTGAGTGGGATCCGGAGCACTTTGCTAAGTATATGAGGATGCAAATAAAAGCTGACCTGACAGTTTTTCCGGAATGCTTCCCGCTCGATAATCTTGATAAGCCAATTCTCCATGCCGCTGCTATTAAGATATTGCGGGAATATTCCTCTGCGTTCCCCAAACAGGCTTTTATCGCGGGAGGGTATATCAAAGATAAGGAAAAACACATAAGAAATAGAGCGTATTTAATGTATCAAGGAAGCGTGATTGAACATTACGACAAGCAAATACCGTTTCAAAAGGAAGACATTCAGCCGGGTCTAGACATCAAATCTTTTCAATGGAATGGAAATAAGTGCATTCCACTGATCTGCGCTGATGCTTATCCGGGCATTGATTCCGAGTTTATGCATCGTGTTATTGACAAAATAAATGCTATTGGAGTGGGTCCTACTGTCCCGATAGTCGTGTGTTCGTATGGCGCTGGGATCAGAGATCCCGGCTGGAGGGAATCGTTATTTCATTTTGCTAATAAATGCAAGGCACCTGTTGTAATTTGTAACATTGCTGGCTGGCTGGGTCAGTACAAATACCACAAAAGAGACGGCGGCGATGGCAAGATGCACTACTATGGCGGCGGCGGTAGCGGACTTTTCCTCCCCGGAGAGTCGAACCCACAACAATTTGAAGAACCAGGCATTGTACGCGTCGACATAAAGAGTGGAAAAGCTGAATGGAATCCGTTCGCTTAGCGTACGTATTCAGCTCACAACTAACTTAATCGATAACGAACACTTATTTCCTAAAGCGCCATCGGCTGGTGTTCCGGTTGCCGGCTCGGGCTCACGCGCTGGGCTAGCTATCCAGCCAGTTGCGGCCATTCCGCCATCAACCCGCCCGTTTCCGCCATCGCGCCTCGCGCCAATCGCCCGACCTGAGCCCCTACCCCAGCAGATCCTGCAGCGCCGGGATCAGCGGCGCGTCGGCCGGCGGCATCGGATAGCTGCGCAGGTCGTTCGGCCGCACCCACTTCAGCGCCTGCCCGTCGAGCGGCTGCACAAAACCCTCCCAGCGGCGGCAGACGTAGAGCGGCATCAAGAGGTGGAAATCGTCGTAGGCGTGGCTGGCGAAGGTGAGGGGCGCGAGGCAGGGCGGCTTGACCGCAATGCCCAGCTCTTCCTTCAGCTCGCGGATCAGCGCCTCCTCCGGCCGCTCGCCGGCGTCGATCTTGCCGCCCGGGAATTCCCACAGGCCCGCGAGCTGCTTGCCCTCGGGCCGCTGGGCGAGAAGCACGCGGTTGTCGACGTCGACCAGCGCCGCCGCGACCACGAGCAGCAGCCTCACGAGCGGTAGTCGCCGTTGATCGCCACGTATTCCTTGGTCAGGTCGCAGGTCCACACCGTCGCCCGGCCGCCGCCGATGCCGAGGTCGGCGGTGATCTTGATCTCCGGCTTCTTCATGTAGGCCGAGGCCTCCGCCTCGTCGTAGGCCGGATCACGCAGACCCTGGTGGGCGACGCGGATCTTGCCGAACCAGATGTCGAGCTTGTCGCGCTCGGCCTTCTCGCCCGCCTTGCCGACCGCCGCCACCACGCGGCCCCAGTTGGCGTCCTCGCCGCCGACCGCGGTCTTGACCAGCGGCGAGTTGGCGATCGAGAACGCGATGCGTTTGGCGGCCTTGCGGGTCGCCGCGCCCTCGACGTTGACCTCGATGAATTTCCGCGCCCCCTCGCCGTCCCTGACGACCTGATGAGCGAGCGAGCGCAAGAGCTTGTCGAGCGCGCGCCGGAACGGCCCGAGGCGCTCGTCGGCGGGATCGTCGATCCGCGGCGCGGCTTTCTGCGCCCCGGTCGCGAACAGCATCAGTGTGTCGGAGGTCGAGGTGTCGCTGTCGACGGTGATGGCGTTGAACGACTTCTCGACCGACTTCGACAACATCGCCTGCAGCGCCGCCGAGCCGATCGGCGCGTCGGTGAACACATAGGAGAGCATCGTCGCCATATCGGGCGCGATCATGCCGGCGCCCTTGGCGATGCCGTTGATGGTCACGATCGAATCGCCGAGCGGGGCGAAGGCGGTGGCGACCTTGGGATAGGTGTCGGTGGTCATGATCGCCCGCGCGGCGTCCATGAGACCGTTCTCGTTGGCGCTTTTCGCGAGATCGGCGAGGACGCGCGCGATCCGCGTCCCGTCGAGCGGCTCGCCGATCACGCCGGTCGAGGCCATGAACACTTCGCCCGGGGCGCAGCCGATCGTCTTCGCCACGGCGTCGGCGACGAGGCGCACCGCTTCGACGCCCCTGTGGCCGGTGAAGGCGTTCGCGTTGCCGGAATTGACGACGAGCGCCCGCGCCGCGCCGCCCGCGAGTTGCTCGCGGCACCAGTCGACCGGCGCCGAGGGACATTTCGAGCGGGTGAAGACGCCGGCGACCTCGGCCGGCTGGTCGAACACGGCCATCATCACGTCGGTGCGGCCCGCATAGCGCACGCCCGCGGCCGCGGTGGCGAAGCGGACCCCGGCGATCGGCGGGAGGGGCGGGTATTTTTTCGGCGCGAGCGGAGAGAGCGCAGCGGGGGCGGCCATGTCAGCGTTTCCGTCCTGGTTGAAGAGAGGGAGCGGGCCTCGAGCGCCCGCTCCGAATAAGGAGGCGCGCGTCAGTTCTTCGGCTGAGCGGCGCCGGCCGGCGCCGTCGGCGCGGGCGCGGGGGCGGCGGCCGGGGCGTCCGGAGCCGCCGGCTTGCCGTCGGCGTCGAAATACTGGATCTTGGCCGCCGCGTGCAGCGCCGCCACCTGATCGCTCTCGGCCTTCTGGGCGACGTAGCGGGCCGCCTGGTCCTTGAGCTGCTCGAAGGGCGGGAAGGTCTTGGTGCGGGTGTCCTCGACCTGGATGACGTGCCAGCCGAACTGGGTCTTCACCGGATCGGAGATCTCGCCCTTCTTCAGCTTGAAGGCCGCCTCCGAGAATTCCGGCACCATGCGGTCCTTGGTGAACCAGCCGAGATCGCCGCCGTCGCCGCCAGTGTCCTTCGACAGTTCGTTGGCGACCTTGGCGAAATCTTCGCCGCCCTTGACCCGCGCCAGCGCCTTCTTGGCCTCGTCCTCGGTCGGCAGCAGGATGTGGCGGGCGTGGACCTCCTCCTGCGGCGGCTCGGCCTTGGCCGCCTCGTCATAGGCCTTGCGCTCGGCCTCCTCGGTGGTGGCGGCCTTGGCGACCGCGCCGAGCAGCTCCTCCATCGAGAGCTTGTCGCGATAATAGGCGAGCTTTTTCGCGAACTCGGGCGACTGGTCGAGCTTCTCCGCCTCGGCCTTCCGGGCGGCGAGCTTGAGGTCGATCAGGTAGTCGAGCACGTATTTCTGACGCTGCGCGCCCTCGAGCTTCTGCGGCAGGCCGGGGCCGATGTCGGCCATGGCGGTGGCGAGATCGTCCTGGGTGATCGGCTGGCCGTCGACGGTGGCGAGCACCTGCGGTTCGGCCGAGGCTGCGCCGGCGAAGGCGAAAGCGGCGCCCGCGCCGATCGCCAGGGCGGCGGCGGTCGAACGGAGGCGCGCGGAAATCTGTCGTGTCATCGGGGCTCCTTAAGGGCGTCGCGTGTCGGCCGGGCCGGCGACGCGGCGGAGGGCGCTATAGAGGCATTCCGGCGAATTTGCGAGGGGGGAAGCCGGCAATCCGCGCGGCGGACGCGCCAGCGAGCCGGGACCCGCGCGCGGGTCCCGGGCGGGGCCCGGTTCCGCCGACCGTCTCGACGCAGGCGTCGCCGAGACGGCGCCTTGGTTCGCTACCGGCGCTCGGCCGGCAGCGAAGTTGTGCGGGCGCGGGAGGAAGACGGGTCCGTTCCCGACCGGCGAGACTTCGCGCCGAGGCCGCCGAGCCTTGCGCGCAGCTGGCGCACGCCCGGTGTTGACGTTTGGGCGGATGCGCTCTATATGTCGCCAATCCCGAATGCGTTCAGGGTCCCGGCGCCGTTTTTGCGAGCGCGTGGGACTTTTTGCGTTTTCGAGATTCTCGTCAAGGGCCGGCCTCCACCGGACGTCGAGATCCCTGTCCCGCGGGCGCGTTTTCAAAAAGCGCCGCCGAAATGGAGATTTGAGCTTATGGCTCGTATCGCAGGCGTCAATATTCCGACCAACAAGCGCGTCGTGATCGCGCTCCAGTACATTCACGGCATCGGACCCAAGAAGGCCGAAGAGATTTGCGAAAAGGTTCACATCCCCGCCGAGCGCCGGGTGGCGCAGCTTTCGGACGCGGAAGTGCTGCAGATCCGCGAAACGATCGACCGCGACTACATGGTCGAGGGCGACCTCCGCCGCGAGGTGGCGATCAACATCAAGCGCCTGATGGACCTCGGCGCCTACCGCGGGCTGCGTCACCGCAAGCAGCTCCCGGTTCGCGGCCAGCGCACGCACACCAACGCGCGCACCCGCAAGGGCAAGGCCAAGCCGATCGCCGGCAAGAAGAAGTGATCGCTTTTCGTTTCCAGGATTTGCCGCGCTTTGAGCGCGCTTGAAGGACCCAACCATGGCAAAAGAGGCTACCCGCGTCCGTCGCCGCGAACGCAAGAACATCGTGTCGGGCGTCGCACACGTCAACTCGACGTTCAACAACACGATGATCACCATCACCGACGCCCAGGGCAACACCATCTCGTGGTCGTCGGCCGGCACCATGGGCTTCAAGGGCTCGCGCAAGTCGACCCCGTTCGCCGCCCAGATCGCCGCCGAAGACGCGGTTCGCAAGGCGTCCGAGCACGGGATGCGCACGCTCGAGGTCGAGGTCTCCGGCCCGGGCTCGGGCCGCGAGTCGGCGCTGCGCGCCATCCAGGCGGCGGGCTTCACCGTCACCTCGATCCGCGACGTGACCCCGATCCCGCACAACGGCTGCCGCCCGCGCAAGCGCCGGCGCGTTTGATCCTGTCGGCGCGCCGATCGTTCCCCTGAACGGCGCGCCCATTCGGCCCTGTGGCGCGTCCGCGCGCCCGGCGGCCCGCGTTTCCTTCACATGGAAGGCCGTCCCGTGATCCAGAAGAACTGGCAAGAACTCATCAAGCCGAAGAAGCTCGAGGTGATGCCGGGCGACGACAATCGCCGCACCGCGACCGTGGTCGCCGAGCCCCTCGAGCGCGGCTTCGGCCAGACGCTCGGCAACTCGCTCAGGCGGGTGCTGCTGTCCTCGCTGCAGGGCGCCGCGATCACGTCGGTCCACATCGACGGCGTGCTGCACGAATTCTCGTCGATTCCCGGCGTCCGCGAGGACGTCGTCGACATCGTGCTCAATGTCAAGGACATCGCGGTCAAGATGCAGGGCGACGGCGTCAAGCGCCTCGTCCTCAAACGCCGCGGGCCGGGCCCGGTCGTCGCGGGCGACATCCAGACCACCGGCGACATCCAGATCCTCAATCCGGGCCTCGTCATCTGCAACCTCGACGAGGGCGCGGACCTGCGCATCGAGTTCACGGTCACGACCGGCAAGGGCTACGTCCCGGCCGAGCGCAACCGGGCCGAGGATTCGCCGATCGGCCTCCTGCCGATCGACAGCATGTTCTCGCCGGTGAAGAAGGTGAGCTACCGGGTCGAGGCGACCCGCGAGGGTCAGGACCTCGACAAGGACAAGCTGACGATGACGATCGAGACCAACGGCGCGATCTCGCCCGAGGACGCGCTCGCCTACGCCGCCCGCATCCTCCAGGACCAGCTCGCGGTGTTCGTCACCTTCGAGGAGCCGCGGCGCGAGGAAGCCCAGCACGCCATCCCCGAGCTCGCCTTCAATCCGGCGCTGCTCAAGAAGGTGGACGAGCTCGAACTGTCCGTCCGCTCGGCCAACTGTCTCAAGAACGACAACATCACCTACATCGGCGATCTGATCCAGAAGACCGAGGGCGAGATGCTGCGCACGCCGAACTTCGGCCGCAAGTCGCTCAACGAGATCAAGGAAGTGCTGGCGCAGATGGGCCTGCACCTCGGCATGGAGGTCCAGGGCTGGCCGCCGGAGAACATCGAGGACCTGGCGAAGAGGTTCGAAGAGCATTATTGACGGCGGTCGGGCTTCGGCAGTCGGCAGTCGGGTGATTTCCGACTGCCGACTGCCGACTGCCGACTGCCGACTGCCTAAAACAAGCGGCCGTTCCTTGGCACGGCGGCCGCAGACCCGATGAAGGAGACAGCCAATGTATCACGGACGCGCGAAGCGCCGTTTCAACCGCACCGCCGAGCACCGTCAGGCGATGTTCGCCAACATGGCGCAGGCGCTGATCAAGCACGAGCAGATCACGACCACCCTGCCGAAGGCCAAGGACCTTCGCCCGGTGGTGGAGAAGCTGGTCACGCTCGGCAAGCGCGGCGACCTGCACGCCCGCCGCATCGCGATTTCGCGGCTGCGCGACGCCGCCCTCGTCGGCAAGCTGATCGACGTCATCGGCCCGCGCTACAAGGACCGCAACGGCGGCTACCTGCGCATCATGAAGGCCGGCTTCCGCCCCGGCGACAACGCCGCGATGGCGGTGATCGAATTCGTCGACCGCGACGTCGACGCCAAGGGCAAGGATTCCGGCCCGGTCGAGGCGAAGGCCGCAGACTGACCGGCCGAGCCGGATGACGGAATTTGTTCAGGCGGAGCCCCGGCTCCGCCTTTTTTTTGCTCGTCCGACGGCGGCGTCGACGCAGGCGAGCTCGCTAAGCCGGCAATGATTTTCGATTGGAGTCTCCCGACCGAAGGGGCGAAACATCACGGACCCGCGCTGCGTGCGCCAGCATCTCACCCTCGACAGCTTATGTTGCGACTGTACATTTTAGATAGACGGCAAAATAATATTTCACTTTGGAGCAAAATGCGGCAATATAAAAACGTCATAGCGAAGTTAGCAACAGAAGGCGGAAAACTCATGAGAGACCTGTGTCTCGCCGTTGCGGCCGTGACCGCTCTCGTCGCCGGCTCCGCAGAGGCCGCGGATCTGTCACAGCCAGCCGCGGCGCCTGTTCTTGTGACGCCGAATCCATGGTCCATGCCGAACAGCGCGTTCTTCGCCGGCTTGGGAGCAAGCGCCAACGCCGTCCATTTCGGCAGCCAGGACGTCTATGCCATCGGAACATCCAACGTTTACCAGAACGGCGTTTTGGTTGACTATGGCAGCGCGCAAGGGCCGGCGAAAATTTCGATGAACAGCAAGTTTGCGTTCGCGCCGTCTCTTCAGGCTGGCTACTACCAGCGCTTCGGCGCCAGCGATTGGCTGTGGGGAGCGAAGCTTACATACAATTATCTGGGAGCGACGTCGACAAACAACAATTCCATTATCCCTCAATTCGGTTCGTTCACCAACGTCAGCAACGGCGTATCTGTGCCGTTCTCGGGGCCTGCCTATGTGCGCGCCGCCCAGACGACAATCGTTCAGGAAATCGACCTCATTCCGTTTCTCGGCCATTCCTTCGGCAGAACCATGGTCTATGCGGGCTTGGGCCCGACGCTCTCGCAAACGCGCACGCAACTGAATGGTCTGGTCGGTCTGGCGGACATCGGCGGAAGCATCGTCGATCAATCCGGCGCGCCTCAGAATTTTTCCAACTACAGCTGGGTCATCGGCGGCGCGGCCATGGTCGGCGCCACCTACTTCCTTGGCTCGGGGTGGTTCATCGACGTCAATTACAGCTACGCCGTGACGTCGAGGCACACCGCAAATTTTGCCAGCCCGTTCACCAATCCGAACGGCAGCACGACGAGTTTGGGAACATTGGTCGGCAGTTCCGCTTGGAGGCCGTCGACGCAGGTCGTAAGCCTCACAATCAACAGGGCCTTCTGAGCGGCCGCCGGCTCGCCGACGCCGCCCTGCCCGTGCGCGGGGCGCGCCGGCGACCCGGCGGATGACGACGCAGTCGGACTCGCCGTTCGGCCTTCCTCGGCGCCGCGCTGGTCGGGACTTCCCTATCCAGGGGCTAAGGGCGGAGGGCGCGCGATCAGCCTCGCCGCCGCGCTCATCCCCGTCGATCACGCGCTGCATGCCGAAGCGAACAGGCCCGCCGACTTGACGCCGTGGGCGACGGCAGATCCGATCCTGGCGACGCCGCCGGGATCGCGGTGATCGTATCCGTCGACCGCGACGCCGGCGCCAAGGGCAAGGAGTCCGGCCCGGTCGAGGCGAAGGCCGCGGATTGACCGGCCGAGCCTGACCCCGGCGCCGCCCTTTTCGTCGCTCGACCGCAGGGCGAACGCGCCGCTGCTCCCTCCCCGCCGTCCGTTCCGCCGCCGCCCAGGCGGCGCGGGCTGATCCCGCCCGCCTCCCGCGAGCCGTATTGCCTGCCGCTACGGTAACATAATTTTACGTTCTCGCTTAAACGCTTTTCCTTCTGATCCGTAGATCATCACCTCTGTCGGACGATGAGCAAGATTCTCTTCTGCTCGAGCTCCGACTCTGCGCTGCTCTCCTGGCGCGCGGGACGACTTTCTACGGGGACGCTTCCATCATGCTCCTTTCGAAAGCCGCGCGTCCACTGACGTTGCTTGCGCGAAGCCAATTCGCATGGAGCTCGTGATGACATCTTCTTCAACCCTTCCCTACTTTTCGTTCAGCCTGAACGGACCGATCGGCGGCGTGGTCACCAGCGTCGGCGACCCGGTCCACCTGACGGGCTTCGCCAGCGTCGTCGTCGGATCGGCGGGATCGGTGTCCGGCGGCGACGGGCTCTCGACCGTCGACCTCGGCAACGGTCTCAACACGATCAGCCTCGGCGGCGCCTTCAACACGGTCGTTCTCGGCAATGGCGTGAACACGGTCTACGCCGGCGGGGCGACGGGCAGCGTCGGGTTCGGCGCGCACACGCTGACCGCCTCCTACGGAAACGCCTTCTCCGCGACGCTCGCGGCGGCGGACTGGCCGCAACCGACCCAGGCCGAGCTCGCCGGCGCGACCAACCCGCCGCAATGGAACATCGGCGCGTTCAACGCCGGCTCCGGCAACATCGGCGCGTTCAACGGCCTCGCCAACGCCTCCGCCAGCAGCGGCAACGGCAACATCGGCGTCTTCAACGGCGACGTGAACGGCGGCGCCTCCAACGGAAACAACAACATCGGCGCCCTCAACGGCAACCTGAACGGGCTCGGCTCGAGCCCGGGCTCCGGCGATCACAACGGCAGCGGCAACGTCGGGCTGCTGAACGGCAACGACAACGGCAACCTCGCCGTCGGCGGTTCGTCCGGTTCCGGCAACGGCGCCGACAACATCGGGTTCGGCAACGGCAATTCCAACGGCAACGGCCTCGGGCCGACGTTCACGCCGTCCAGCGCCCACGCCACCCTGACCGGCGGATTCGACACCGTGGTGGTTGGAAACGGCGTCAACCATATCGATGCGGCCGCCGGCGCCAGCACGATCGTCGCCGGCAAGGGCGTGAACGTCATCACGATCGGAGGCGACGACAACACGGTCGTCACCGGCGGCGGCGTCAGCTGGATCTCCGGCTCCGCCGTCAAGGACTCGGTGATCGCGGCCGGCGGCTGGAAGAACGCCATCGACCTCGGCCACGGATCGACGAACGACACCATCGTCCTTCACACGACCGGCTACGACGTGATTTCCGGGTTCTCGATCAGCGGCGGCGACCGCCTCGACCTGGGCTACCTCATGACCGGAACGTCATGGAACGGCGACCCGTCGACGCTCGGCCAGTGGCTCAGCGTCACCCACGTCGGCGGCGCCACCATCCTTGACTTCACCGCCGCGGGCCAGGACCCGCCGGTCGCCGAACTCGTCGGCCTGGACGTCTCGCTGTCGGCCCTGACGCCGACCTTCGTCATCGACGGCGCCGCTGTGGTTCCCGAGCCGAGCGTGGTCCTCCTGCTCGGCCTCGGATTCGCCGCGGCGCTGCTGGCGGGGCGGCGCTTCGCCGAGTCGGGCCGGCTGGCGATGGCCGGGTCGCCTGCGGCCTGAGAGGTCCGCGGCCGAGGGCTCAGGGGCAGCAGGGCACGGCACGGCCGCCGACCAGCCGCAGGCACATGCAGTGGATCACCGGCGGCGCCGGGCGCATCGGGCCGCCGGGGTTGATCCAGCCCGGCGGCCCGACCGGCGCGGGCGGGACAGGGGAGATCGGCCTCTCGACGATGACGCCCGCGAGGGCGCCGTCGGACGAGGCGGCGTCGGCGAGAGAAAGGGAGGTTGGGAGCGACACAATCAGACAGCCTGCCAAGACAAGAATGCCTCTCATCACGGGTCTCCGCTAAGATCGGTCAGTCGAAGGAAATTGACGTCGGCAATGAACCAATCCCAGGCGAACAGGATCGCGCCTGTCTCGCCACGATCGTCTTCGCCGAACAGCGTCGAAAGCTTACGCGCTGCGCCGGCCGGAGGCCATCCTGACGATCGGGCGCCGTCAATACGCCTTTCGGCGCTGCCGGCGGCGGCCGTCATAGGCCTGCGCCGACGCGCGCCTGGCCGACCGCGGCTTGACCCGGCGCGGCTTTCGCAGTTCCTTCGGCGGGGTCGAAACCCGGGGGAAACGGTCATGCACAGGTCGCCATGGACTTACGCAAGCGCCGCGGACCTCGCCGCGGCGCTGGGAGCGCGGCGGGTGTCCGCCGTGGAACTGGCGCGCGACGCGATCGCGCGCATCGAGGCCGCCGACTCCGCGCTCAACGCCATGTGCGTGAGAAGCTTCGACGCCGCGCTCGCCGCGGCCGCCGAGGCCGATCAGCGGTTGGCGCAGGGCGAGCGCGGGCCCCTGCTCGGCGTGCCGATGACGATCAAGGAAAGCTACAATCTCGCCGGAACCCCGACCACCTGGGGCTTTCCGCAAGCGCGCGAATACCGGCCATCCGAGGACGCGCTGATCGTCGCCCGGGTCAAGGCGGCCGGCGCGGTCGTTCTCGGCAAGACCAACGTGCCCGTCGCGCTCGGCGACTGGCAGAGCTACAACGACCTCTACGGGGTCACCAACAACCCGTACGATCCGGCGCGCACGCCGGGCGGCTCGTCGGGCGGCTCGGCCGCCGCGCTCGCCGCCGGCTTCGGCCCTCTGTCGCTGGGGTCCGATATCGGCGGCTCGCTGCGCGCGCCCGCCCATTTCTGCGGCGTGTTCGCGCACAAGCCGACCCACGGCCTCGTGCCGTCGCGCGGCCATGCGCCGCCCTTCGTCCCGGACCTGCCGGGCTCGGTCGACCTGGCGGTCGTCGGGCCGATGGCGCGCACGGCCGACGATCTCGCCACTCTGTTCGACGCGATCGCCGGACCGGACGAACTCGAGGACGGCGTCGGCTATCGCCTCGCGTTGCCGCCGCCGCGCGTCACGAGTCTCGCCGGCGCCCGCGTGCTGGCGCTGACGCAGCATCCCCTCGGCCCGACGGACGCGCCGATCGCCGCGGCGATCGAAGATCTCGCGGCCGGGCTGGAAAAGGCCGGCGCGCGCGTCTCCCGCGACAGCGCGCGCGTGCCCGATCTCGAAGCGGCGGCGCGGCTCTACATGCGCGCGCTGCTGGCGACGCTCGCCGCGCGCATGCCGGACGAACCCTTTGCGCAGGCCGCTGCGGCGGCGCAAAGCCTCGATCCGGCCGACGCCAGCCTCGCGGCCGAGCGCCTGCGCGGGGTCAACCAGACGTTTCGCGCCTGGACCGCCGACGGCGATCGCCGCGCCGGCCTGCGCGCGGCCTGGCGCGCTTTCTTCCGCGATTTCGATGCGCTGATCTGCCCGGTCATGCCGACCGCCGCCTTCCCGCACGACCACGGCCCCGACCAGGAGCGGCGCCGGCTGATCGTCAACGGCGAACCGAGCCCCTATGTCGACCAACTCCTGTGGCCGGGCGTCGCCACCCTGCCCGGGCTGCCGGCCACCGCGATCCCGGTCGGACGCACGCCGGACGGTCTGCCGATCGGGGTCCAGATCGTCGGCCCCCGGCTCGAGGACCGCACGACGCTCGAACTGGCGCGGCTGATCGAGCGCGCGTTCGGCGGTTTCGTCCCGCCGCCGGCGTTCGCCTGAGACCTCGCGCGGCAAGAGGATTGCGGCGGGCGGCGGCAGGGCGGCGACGCAGCCGCGCCGCTGGGAAAGGGTCGTCGGACGCGCAGCCTCAATCGTCGATGCAGCCGTAATTGCACTCCTCGGTGTTGCGGCTGAGGCCGTCGGTCTCCGGAACGCGCCCGGCGGGCGCGGCCACGCGGGGCGCGGGCGGAACAAGCGCCCGGGCCTTGGCGAAGGGGTCCAGGCGATGATGGCTTGGCTGCGGGGCGGGGTCCGGGGCGCCGGCGGCGAAGGCCGCGTGAGGGGAAGCGAAAACGAGGCTCAATCCGAGCGCAAGCGTGCTATTCGAGAGGGTGTTCATCGTGTTCTCCAAAGGTCACGTTGGTGGATACGCGCCCCCGCAGCGTTGACGAGGCCGATCCCAACTTCGGCGCTCCGCTGTGTTTGTGAGCGTCTGCTTAGGAGACCATACCGAACGCCGTTTTATTCCGGCCGATGAGCAAAAAAGGGATAAGGCCGTGGCGGTGACCGGTTCTCCAACGCCTGTGTTTCGGCGCCGCCGTCCGGCCCCCGGCTCATGCCGGCGGGACCATGGGTCAACCGGCGGTCGGCGCCTTGGCGGCGGATCCTCGCGAGCGCGCCCGAGGCGCGCGCGGCGGCTCGGCCGAAGCCGAAGAGACCCATGCGCCCGACACCGATCCGGACGCCCAGCTCGCATTCGGTCTGACTGACTATTGTGATATTCGCTGCAGGCGAAGCTTGCCTCGGAGTTTGTCGGCCGGGTCATTCCTTCCACAGGGACGGTCGAGGCGGAATGCCGAAAGGACGGCATGTTCAGGTCTATCGAGCGCAGAAAATACGATGAAGCACTGAGACGCGCCGGCATCGCCGCCAAGCTCGAATCGCGGTTGCGCGATTTCGCGCGCACGCACGGCGGGCGGTACGTCCTCTATGGATCGCTGGCCAAAGGCGAAGCCCGCTACGACAGCGATGTCGATCTGCTCATAGACTTCCCCGAGGCGTTCGAGGCCGAAGCCTGGCGTCTGGCCGAGGCGCTCTGTGCGGAGATGAAGATCGAATCCGACATAAAGCCCATGGCGTGGTGTACCGAACCCTTCCAAAGGAGAGTTCTTGCAGAATCGAGGATCATCGCATGACGGACGCACGCTGGCTCGAGGTCGACGACGACATCGAGTCTTCGGCCAAACACTTCCGCAACGCCGCCGCTCTCTTCGACGAAGGCCTGTCCGCAGCCGATGACCTTCCCAGTTACAAAGGCCGCATGGCGTTCATGCAGGCAATGCAGGCCGGATACACGTCCCTCGAAGGCTCATTCGAGCGGATACTGGAGATCCTGGGGGAGGAAAAACCAACGAGCGGCGGCGACTATCACGCGCAGGTCGTCCGCAGGATCGGGAGGGCCATACGGGACGATCGCCCGGCGATTCTGACCGGGACCCTGTTACACGCCGTCGACGAAGCGAGACGATTCCGCCACGTGGTTCGAAAGGGCTACGACGATTTCGACTTGGCGAAAATTGGGGCCGCGGTCGACGCCGCCAGAATGATTTCGACTGGAATCCAGGACGCGATCAAGAGATTTCGAGAGACGATGACTGGCGACGGCGATGGCGGAGAGGGCCTCGGGGGCAGGGTCTCGGGAGGTCGGTGACGGCCCCTGCCGGGAGGCGTCGCGTTGGGCCCGGAAACCGCCGGCGGCGGCCAGAACGCAGGCGCGAGGCCGATCCGACGCCCTCGTGTCGAAGCCCGTTTCGCCGCGGCGCGGAGCCCCGGGCACCCCTCAGCTGTGCTTGAAACCGCCCGATTCCGCCTCGGTCATCGGCGCTTGCACCGGATGCCGGTCGAAATGGGCGATCGCCCGGGCGAAATCGTCGACGAGCAGCGCTGCGAGGTCGCGAGTCAGTCCCTGCCGGACCAGGATGCGCTGCACCGCGACGTCGGCGAGATTGGCGGGCAAGGTATAGGCCGGCACCAGCCATCCGCGGATGCGCAGCCGGTCGGCGACATCGAACAAAGTGTAGCCGGGATCGGCGCCGTCCGCGAGCTTCCAGGTGACGGCGGGTATGCCCGCGTCCGGGTCGCCCGCGGCGATCATCTCGAACGGCCCGAGCTTGACGATCTCCCGCGCCAGATATTGCGCCGTCTGGTAGCAGGCCATATGCACCTTGCGATAGCCTTCGCGGCCGAGGCGCAGGAAATTGTAGTATTGCGCCACGATCTGCCCGGCCGGCCGGGAGAAGTTGATGGCGAAGGTCGGCATCTCGCCGCCGAGGTAGTTGACCTTGAAGATCAGGTCCTCCGGCAGATCCGCCGCGTCGCGCCAGATCACCCAGCCCGCGCCGAGCGGCGCGAGGCCGAACTTGTGGCCCGAGGTCGAGATCGACTTGACCCGCGGCAGGCGGAAGTCCCACACGAGGTTGGGCGCGCAGAACGGCGCGAGGAACGCGCCCGACGCGCCGTCGACATGGATGGCGATGTCGAGGCCGGTCTCGGCCTGAAGCCGGTCGAGCGCCTCCGACAGCGGCTGGACCGGCTCATAGGCGCCGGTGTGCGTGACGCCGAGGGTCGCCGCCACTCCGATCGTGTTCTCGTCGACCCGCGCCAGCATGTCCTCCGGGGTCATGAACAGGCGGCCGGGCTCCATCGCGACCTCGCGCATCTCGACGTCGAAGTAGCGGGCGAACTTGTGCCAGCAGATCTGCACCGGACCGCAGACGATGTTGGGCCGGTCGGCCGGCTTGCCCGCGGCCTTGCGCTGGGCGCGCCAGCGCCACTTCATCGCCATGCCGCCGAGCATGCAGGCTTCGCTCGATCCGACCGCCGACGTGCCGAGCGTGTTGTCGGCGTGGGGGCTGTTCCAGAGGTCGGCGAGCATGTGGACACAGCGCGACTCGAGTTCGGCCGTCTGGGGATACTCGTCCTTGTCGACCATGTTCTTGTCGATGGCGAGGTCCATGATCTTGTGGACCTCGGGCTCCTCCCAGGTCTGGCAGAACGTCGCCAGGTTCTGGCGCGCGTTGCCGTCGAGGAAGAGTTCGTCCTGAACCACCTGGAAGACGTCCGCCGCCAGGCTTTCGGTCTCGGGGAACTTGTATTTGGGCAGCGGCTTCGACAGCGCGCCGCGAGTGAAGATCGAGTCGGCGAGCGACTCGCGAACGTCGCCCTTGTAACTGAGAGCCATGAACTCCCCCTTCGGCCGAGCCGTCCGCGCCGGGCGCGAAACGTCCGCGCCGCGCCGGGCGGGCGCTCCTGCTCGTCACACGTGAACATGGCAGGACGACGACGCGAGCGGCGGGCCGGCTCAACCGCGCAGGGCGCGGCCGTCAGGCCACACGCGAGCTCCCGGCCGCATCGAGGTGAAGGCGGGCGCCGCGCCGGCGCTACGGCGGCGGATGCGGCGGCGGCCGAGCGGGCAACGCTCTTTCCGGAATCACTCGACAGGAACGGCCAGAACGTCCTGCACCACGTCGGCGGCCTTTTCGATGATCGTCAGGTAGCTCCTGGCCGCCGCGTCAGGTTCGCGCCGGCCGTACTCCCAGTTCCGCACCGCGTCCAGTTCGAGACCGAACCGCAGCGCGAACTGCTCCTGGGTCAGGCCGAGACGGTCGCGCAACTTGCGGACGTCGATGGAAAGCGGCGTCACCACGGACAGGACGAACCCCGAGCGGCGCAAATCACCGGCGAGCGCGTGCGGGTCTTCCACCGTGGAGAGTTCGAGGACGTTGGCGGCGCCTTCCATGGCCGCTTCGACCGCGCGCTTGGCCTTCAGCGTCGGCGCGCCGCGCCGGCGCAGGGCGATGACCGCCTCAACCGACTTCGTCCCGTCCAGGCTTCCGCTCAGACGCAGCGAGACGATCGCGCGAGAACCGGAGCGAACCGGGTCGATGCCCCGGACGCGCCCCAGTCGTTCGAACCGCTCCCTCAACGACGATCTCGTCATACCCACCGACCTCCATGACGGCGCGAGCGATCCGCCTCAGGTTGGAAACGCCGATTTCGTTTGGACTTATCCCTTCCGACGAGACGTGGACGCGGCTTGTGACCAACCGCGTCCCCTCTTCTCGGACTTCGCCCATGATCAGCACGGCGACGTTTCCGACCGACACCCGAATTGTGACGCCACTGCCCTCGCTGACTTCATCGACGAGGTGTATCTCGATATCTCGCTGACTCCACCGAGGGCATTTATACGCCATTGGACGACATCTTCAAGAATGAGCGCGAGCAGGAAAGTCTTGGGGCCGGATTTTTTTGAGCTGTCATGGCGCACGCCGATCAAGGGCGTCGATCACGGCGACCGGAACAAGGCGGCGAGCGCCGACTTGATCGTCCTCGGGTTTTCGTCATCGAGCAGTCGGCGCAGCGCGGCGCGCGACAGGCCAAACGCTCTCCGGCTTCCTCGATGCTCGAGGCGCGGCGCTCAAAAGCCGGCCCTTATTTTGTGTGTTCGAGCTATCGGACATGTGGTCGCTTCTCCGAACGCCCCGGCGCCGCTTGCGGTCATCCATTGCTACCGCTGCTCGCGACTTGGCAAGTTGGACCTCCGGTTCATCGGGACTCGCGCCCGCCGTATCGATATAATGACTTGAAAACATTGAAAAACTTGCTATCGGATCGCGCATCTCATCTTAAACCGCGCGTTAACTGGATCGTTTCCTCTTGGCCTGCACATTCTTGATCTTATTGCGATATTCATGTTCGGTAGAGATAGGTGTCGATCAAGGTTCCCCGCCGGGGCGCCAAAAGGCCAATCTTCTCAACTTGCATGAGTTAAGAAGAGCATATCATCGCCCCCGCCCGAGCGGGTTCCCTCACCCGGCTCCTCTCCCGCCGGGAGATGGGTTCTCATAATCACACGTCCAGATTCGACACGTTCAGCGCGTTCTCCTGGATGAACTCGCGCCGCGGCTCGACCACGTCGCCCATCAGCTTGACGAAGATGTCGTCCGCCTCGTCGACCTCGCGGATCTTCACCTGCAGGAGCGAGCGGGCGTCGCGGTCGAGGGTCGTCTCCCAGAGTTGGTCCTTGTTCATTTCGCCCAGGCCCTTGTAGCGCTGGATCGTCACGCCCTTGCGCCCGGCGGCGTTGACCGCCTCGAGCAGGCCGGACGGCCCCGAGATCGGAGACTCGTCGCCACGGCGGACGAACGCGCCGGGCGAAGCGAAGGCCTCGGCGAGCGGCCGGGCGTGCTCGGCCAGACGGCGCGCGTCGGCCGAGGCGATCAGGCCCGCGTCGAGGATCGCGGCCTGGCGGACGCCGCGCACCTCGCGGATGAGCACATAGCCGCTGGCGTCGAACCGACCCGTCCAGCCGCGCTCGGTCTCCTCCGCGATCGCGTTCATCCGTTCGGCGAGCACGGCCGCGCGCTCGGCGCCTGCGGGGTCGTCGGCGGAAGCCAGCGGCGTCAGCGCGCCGGCGAGCGCGGCCTGTTCGACCGCGGCGCGGTTGTAGCGCGAATGCAGGCCGGTCAGCAGGCGGCGCATGGCGCGCGCCTCCTCGACGAGGGCGCGCAGATCCGCGCCGGCGCGCACTTCGCCGCTGGCGAGCCTCAGCGACGCGCCCTCGAGGCCCTGTTCGATCAGGTAGTCGTCCATCGCCCGCTCGTCCTTCAGATACTGCTCGGACTGGCCGCGCTTGACCTTGAACAGCGGCGGCTGGGCGATGAACAGGTAGCCGTTCTCGATGATCTGCCGCATCTGGCGGAAGAAGAAGGTGAGCAGCAGGGTGCGGATGTGGGAGCCGTCCACGTCCGCGTCGGTCATGATGATGATCTTGTGGTAGCGGATTTTTTCGATGTTGAAGTCGTCGCGGCCGATGCCGGCCCCGAGCGCGGTGATGAGCGTGCCGACCTGCTCCGACGACAGCATTTTGTCGAAGCGCGCCCGCTCGACGTTGAGGATCTTTCCGCGCAAGGGGAGAACCGCCTGGTATTCGCGGTTGCGCCCCTGCTTGGCGGTTCCGCCGGCGGAATCGCCCTCGACGATGAAGATTTCCGACTTGGCCGGATCGCGCTCCTGGCAGTCGGCGAGTTTTCCCGGCAGGCTCGCGATGTCGAGCGCGCCCTTGCGGCGGGTCAGTTCGCGCGCCTTGCGCGCAGCCTCGCGCGCCTGCGCCGCCTCGACCACCTTGCCGACCACGACGCGCGCTTCCGGCGGGTGCTCCTCGAACCATTGCTGCAGCAGTTCGTTGACCAGCCCCTCGACCACCGGCCGCACCTCGGACGAGACCAGCTTGTCCTTGGTCTGCGACGAGAATTTCGGATCGGGGCATTTGACGCTGAGCACGCAGGTGAGACCCTCGCGGGTGTCGTCGCCGGAGAGGTCGACCTTCTCCTTCTTCAGCAGGCCCGATTTTTCGGCGTAGCCGACGACCTGCCGCGTCAGCGCGCTCCTGAGGCCGACCAGGTGGGTGCCGCCGTCGCGCTGCGGGATGTTGTTGGTGAACGGCAGCACGTTCTCGTGATAGCTGTCGTTCCACCACAGCGCGACCTCGACGACGATGCCGTCGCGCTCGCCCTTGATCAGGATCGGCTTGGCGATCAGCGGCGTCTTGGCGCGGTCGAGATAGCGCACGAACGCCTCGAGGCCGCCCTCGTAATAGAGGTCCTCGCGCTTGGGCTCGGCGCTGCGCAGGTCGGTGAGCACGACATGCACGCCGGAATTGAGGAAGGCGAGCTCGCGCAGCCGGTGCTCGATGGTCGGGTAGTCGAACTCGACCATGGTGAAGGTCTCGGACGACGGCCAGAAGGTCACCTCGGTGCCGCGCTTCGGCTGGCCGTCGACGAGCGGGCCGGGGCCCACGACCTTCAGCGGCGCGACCACGTCGCCATGGGCGAACTCGACGAAATGCTCGAGGCCGTCGCGCCAGACGCGCAGGACCAGCCGGGTCGACAGGGCGTTGACGACCGACACGCCGACGCCGTGCAGACCGCCGGAGACCTTGTAGGAATTCTGGTCGAATTTCCCGCCGGCGTGCAGCTGGGTCATGATGACCTCGGCCGCCGAGACGCCCTCCTCCTCGTGGATGCCGGTCGGGACGCCGCGCCCGTCGTCGGTGACCGTGCAGGAGCCGTCGGCGTTGAGCGTCACGGTGACCAGCTTGGCGTGGCCGGCGAGCGCCTCGTCGATGGCGTTGTCCACCACCTCGTAGATCATGTGGTGCAGGCCGGAGCCGTCGTCGGTGTCGCCGATGTACATGCCCGGGCGCTTGCGCACCGCGTCGAGGCCCCGAAGCACCTTGATCGAATCCGCGCCGTACGCCTCGCTCGCGCTCTCGGCGCGGCTGGCGAGGTCCTTCGTTTCCTGATTCAAAATGACAGGCCTTTTTCGTGAAAATCCGAGGGCGGGGAAGAGGCCGACTCGACTTGCTCGCATTCTAGCGGTTGACGCCCGCAGATGCACGTCAAAAGCGCCTGCGCGGCGCTTCCCCCAGGGTGGCCTCCGCTCAACCGAACCTCATGAAATCTAGTATGTTTTCGGGCCTCCGGCGGGTCCGCCGGCGGGCGTGCCGCGGGCCGCCGCCAGTTCGCCGCGGGCGGCCGCCCGAAGCATCGCGCCGTCCGAGCCGATCGAGCAGAGCCGGAAGCCGAGCGCCGCCATGGCGTGGGCGTCGGCGCCGTCGTAGCAGAACATCCCGGCGTATTTTCCGTGGGCGCGGGCGCGCGCGACGACATGGCCCGCCGCCTCGATCACCGCGGCCCCGCGCGGGTCCCATTTCGCGCCGTCGCTGAGCGCAATCGACAGGTCGGCCGGGCCGATGAACACGCCGTCGACGCCGTCGACGGCGAGAATGTCGTCGAGCGCCGCGAGCGCCTCCCGCGTCTCGATCATGGCGATCGCCTGGGTCAGGCGGTTGGCGCCGGCGAGATAGGCCTGCGTGTCGAGGCCGCTGAGCGGCAGGGCGGCGCGCGGGCCCCACGACCGCTCGCCGAGCGGGGGAAACTTGGCGAAAGCGGCGAAGGCCTCGGCGTCGGCGCGGCTGTTGATCATCGGCGCGATGACGCCCGCGGCGCCGGCGTCGATCAGCCGGCTCGCGGTCGCGAATTCGCCGACCGGCGTCCGCACGATGGCGGGCAGGCCGGCGAGCGCGACGGCGAGGATCGATTGGCAGGCGCCGGCGAAGTCGAGCGCCCCGTGCTGCATGTCCAGGATGACGGCGTCGAACGCCTCCCGCGCCAGCGCCTCGGCGACCGCCGGCTCGTTCATTCCCACCCACGCGGAGAAGACCGGCGCGCCGCCTGCGAGGGTCTCAATCAATTTTCCGACCACGGTCTCGGTCATCTTACGCTCCTTCTCGTCCGGCGGCCCGCCGGGAGCGACGATCATTACGGCGAGTTCATTTGAATTTCATCCGGGCTTGGACGAATGTTCATGCGTCAACAGCGGCACAAATCGAACGCAAGCCAACAGCGCAGTCGAAAGCAGCAAAATCGAACATCCGAAGCTCCACCCCTGGCTTCGGACTTCCGCGGGCTCAACCCCTGGCCCCGGACAACGAAGACGCGGCCGCCCCCCTCGGCCGCGTCTTCTCATTTTGGGCGCCTGAGCGACATTTTTGGGCGACGGCATTGCGCCGGACGGATTCGTCATCAACTTTCCATGCTGCGGGGTTTCCATCTCCGCGCGATTCGGCCCCGTCCGGATCATGTTCGTGGAGGAACCACCATGAGAGCCATCATTCGTGCGCCGTTGCTGACGCTCGTCGCGTCGGCGGCGTTTGCCGCCTGCGTCGCGAGCGCCGGCGCCCAGACGGCGGCCCCGGCGACGGGTCCCGCGGCCGAGGCGCAGAAATGGATGCAGCGCTGGGCGGACAACCGCGAGGCGATGCTCGACGCCCGGCTCGCGGGGCTCAAGGCGGGCCTGAAGCTGACGCCCGACCAGGACAAGCTGTGGGGCCCGTTCGAGGCGGCCGTCCGCGAATTCGCGCAGGCGCGCATGGACCGCA
Organism: Roseiarcus fermentans; assembly: GCF_003315135.1. GTDB lineage: Bacteria > Pseudomonadota > Alphaproteobacteria > Rhizobiales > Beijerinckiaceae > Roseiarcus > Roseiarcus fermentans. The sequence goes on along the minus strand of NZ_QNRK01000022.1, from coordinate 79,536 downwards.
TGCAGCACATGATGGAGCGCATGGAGAGCGACGAGGACCAGGCCGGCCCGCCTCCCTCGCCGGTCGACCGGCTCGATCGCATGGCGACGCGGCTTTCCGACCTCGGCGCCGCGCTGCGCAAGATCGCGGACGCCGGCAAGCCGCTCTACGCCAGCCTCAGCGACGAGCAGAAGCACATGTTCGGCTTCCTGTCGCGCGAGATGATGAAGATGGGCCGCGGACACGACGACATGGGGGAGATGATGGGGCCGCCCCACCGCCATCACGAGGACCAGGACTGGTCTGACGAAGAGCAATAGGCAGCGGGCGCAAGGCCGCCGGCGGGAGACATCCGACTGCCGGCTGCCTGGCGCCGATCGCCTCGCAAGGGGAGGAGAGCATGATCGCGCACGCCAAGCCGCACGCGCCGCTCGACGTCTACGCAACCACGGTCGCGCGCGACTGGATCGACTACAACGGCCACATGAACGACGCGGCCTACGCGCTGGTGTTCAGCCGCTCGGTCGACGCGCTGATGGACCGGATCGGACTGGACGCCGCGGCGCGCAAGCGCACCGGCCAGAGTCTGGTCACCCTGAAGATGATGCTGCACTATGTCCGCGAGGCGCGCGAGGGCGAAGCGCTCGCCGTCGCCTGCCGGCTGCTCGAGCACGACGACAAGCGGATGCGGGTGTGGCTTGAACTGTTCGACGAAAAAGGCGAGCGGCGGGCCGCGTCCGAGCAGCTGCTGCTGTCGGTGGCGCTCGGCGATGGCGCCCGCGCCACGCCCTGGACGCACGAGACGCAGGCCGCGCTCGACGCGCTGCGCAAGCTGCACGCGAGCCTGCCGACGCCGCCCGAAGCCGGCGCGGGCGTGGCGATGAAGCGGGGGTAGGACTTCGCGGACAAATGGGAGAGGCGGCGAGACGCCGCCCGGGCGCCCGGGCCGGACACCCTCCGCCCAGACGCGTGGCGGCCGCTGCAGCGGCCGCACCGTGTTGGCGGTCGGGCAGGGAAAACGCGCCGATGCGGCGGAACGGGCGCTGAATTTGAAACCATGCGAGCGACCCGCCGAGTCGTTGTTCGCCCCAGCCGAAGCGGATCTCGGCCAGAACAAAGGGAATCGCGACGACAAGGGTCGGTTCACCGCCGCTGCCGGGGCGGTCGATCTCTCGTGGAGACGGAAATGGACAAGGATGTCGCAATTGCGATTTTGTCGCTGGCGAAATCGACGGACGATATTATCGGAAAATTGTACACGGAAATTGAAAGAATCGTCGACAAGAACCTGAAAGCGCAGTTCGACAAGGCTGTCGGCGATCTGATGGGAACGATAGCGCGCGACCTCATATTCCCGATTGAAAAGTTTTACCCTGATTTGACCATTGACGACCAGCCGAACCAGGCGAGACCTTGAACCGAAGCAGCCCTTTCCGATCCGCCACGGCGACCGACGCCACTTGCCTTGGGCCCTCGGCGCCGCCGCGGGCCTGTGCCGGGGTGGTGCGGCGAGGCGCTTTGCCCGCGCTGTGGCAGGTTCTCGGCTGGCGCCGGTGTTGCTCGGCGCGATGCCGATTGGGTTCGCCGGCCGCTGGGCGATCGCCAAGACCCGTGTCGCGCCCGCCGAAGGCGAACGCGGAAGACTGAAGGCGCGTCGAACTTTCAGCCAGAGCATGATGAAATCAGCGTAACTCCCAAGCCGGCAGCGGATAGCGCCGTCATCGCGAGCGAAGCGAAGCGATCCAGGGCCGCTGGGCCGCTGTCGCGCCCTCTGGTCGTCCAGCCGCCCTTCGTTGCGAGCAGAAGACGGCGCGATTTTTTCCGCAGGAAGCAAGCGGCGGCATGGATTGCTTCGTCGCTTTGCTCCTCGCAATGACGGGGTTGGGAGTTACAAATCAGGTGGAAACACCGCCGTCATTGCGAGCGAAGCGAAGCAATCCACGCCCGGGGACGCTGCGGCGCCGTGGATGGCTTCGCCTTCGGCTCGCAAGGACAGACCTCAAGTCATCCTGCGCCAGCTAGCCCGGAATCAGACAGAGCGCGCCTCTTCCGCCAACCACCGCCCGTGTCGACAGGCGACGGTCGAACGTCGCCAGCCGGCCGTCATGCGCCACGGCGAGCACGAGCAGATAGTTGTCCGTGACCTGCGCCGAGGTCAGGATCTGCCGAACCTCGACATGGGGCGCGCCCCGGTCAGGCTGATGTCGTCGGGCCAGAAGACATGGCCGGAAAGCCGCCTCAGCCTGTCGACGATCGCGGCGACTTCGGCAGGCGATCCCGGGCCTCCGGCATATCGCGGATGACCGACGATGCCGATCACGCCGTTTTCGGTCAGCGGGCAGGTCGCCTACGCCTTGCTCCCCTCCGATTCGAACCAGAGGTGCGCCGCATCGTGGCCGACGTGGGCGGGATCGATGAGCGCGATGAGAACGTTGACGTCCGGCAAGACCGTCAAGGCTATTCGTCGCGCAGCGCGTTGACGATCTCGAGCGTCACCGGCGCGTCGTCGGGGCCCCGTTGCAGGAGCGGCACGCCGTTCCGCTCCCGCGCAGTCGCAGGTCTCCGCAAGGCGCGCCGCGCCAGTTCGGACACGACCTCGCCCACGCTCTGACGGGCGATCGCTTTCGCAGCCGTCAACACGTCATCGTCGATGGTCAGGGTGGTGCGCATCCCATGCCTCAGCCGGTTGGTCATCGGACATCATGCATCATACGCTCGGCAGGACCGTGCGGCAAAACGCGATGCGCATCATGACTCCGCTTGCGCCGCCGCCTGCAGCGCCTCGAGCGCCGCCAGCGCCCGCTCCGCCATTGCGGACGGCGCGAAGACGTGGTCGTGGTGGAAGGCGGCGACGACGTTGCAGGGGATGCCTTCCCGCGCCAGCGCGCCCGCGACCGCCGCCGTCAGGCCGACGCCGTCGAGCGCGGAAGCGACGGACAGCACGATCCGCCGCATCGGCAGGTCGACCGCGAAGCCGAGGCGCTCGGCCGTCGCGTGCGGCAGGATCAGCGACACGCCCTCCGCCTCGCGGAAGAGGGCCAGCGCCGCCGGGGCGGCCGCCGCGACCAGGGCGTCGTCGCGCGTCGTGCAGAAGACGACGTCGCCGGCTTCGAGGACCGGCCGCATGCCCGCAACCATGGCTCGGGTTTCTCCGACCGGTTTCGAGCGTGTCGATTGGGACAAGAACTCCCCCCTGACCGGCGGCAGAACCCGTCGAAGAGGGCGCCGCGCCGTCGGCGACGCCTTACGCTGCGACCCATCGTGCGTCCAGCGGCCCGGACCGAGGGACGCGGAGACGCCGTCCCGCCACTTTCATGCGCCATTGCGGGGCCGCGCCGCCGAGCGTCTGACGAACCCCCCGCCGAAATGCCGGCGCCCCCCTTGTAAGCCGTCTCTTACCATCCATATACCATCCAGAAGGATGGTGGAGACGAAAAAATGGCTGACATACACACCCTGCGCGACCGCCAGGGCGACAGCGAGAAGATCACGATCAACCTCGGCTTCGTCGACCTCGGCCACATCGACCTTCTGGTGCGCGAGGGATTCTACTCGAACCGCACCGACTTCATCCGCACCGCGATCCGCAACCAGCTCGCGTCCCATGCCGATGCGGTCAAGCAGTCGATCGTGCGCAACACGCTCGAGCTCGGGCTCCGCCGCGTGAGCCGGCGGGAGCTGGAAGACGCGAAGGCGAAGGGCGTCCGGCTGCAAATCCAGGTCGTCGGCCTCGCCGCCATCGACGACGACGTCACGCCGGATCTGGCGCGCGAGACGATCGAGACCATCACCGTTCTCGGCGCTCTTCACGCCAGCCGGGACGTCAAGGCGGCGCTCGCCGACCGCATTCGCTAACCCCTTCCAAAAGGAATCCGACCCATGAAGACCGATTTCAGCGCAGCCATGCGGCAGGCCCTGCAACTGGTTCGCTCGCAGGACGTCATGGAGGCGACGCGGGTCATCCAGCGCGCGCTCCTCGACCGGACGAATGACGCCTCTCCCCCTGAAGCCGCGCGCGAGAGCCGGCCGTTTCCGGCCCTTGGGTCCGCGGCGACGCTCGAGGCGGCGGCGCAGCCGGCGCCGGAACGGACGGCGAGCGGGGGAGAGGCGGAGGTCGGCGCTCGCCGAGCGCTTTCGGCGAACCCCGTCGTCACGAGGATAGAACCCTTGAAAACCGACCTCGGCGCCGCCGTGCGGCAGGCCGTGCAACTGGTTCGCGCGCAGGAAGTCATGGAGGCGACCCGGGTCATCCAGCGCGCGCTCCTCGACCGGACGCGTGACGCCTCTCCCCCCGAAGCGCCGCGCGCGGGCCGGCCGTTTCCGGTCTTCGGGACGGCCGAAACGGCAGCGCAGCCGGCGCCGGAGCGGACGGCGAGGGCGGAAGACGCCCCGACCCCGCGACAATCGTCCGGGCGCAAGCGGCGCCCGCTGGGCGAGGTCGTCGACCTCCTCAGGCAGGCCAATCTTCCCGGCGTCGGTCGCGGCGCCGCGCAGGTCCTGGGCTTGCGCACGCCGCCCGCCGTCGCGGTTCCGGAGGGCTCGGCCTTCCACACGCGCAGTTTTTCCTGCGCGACGGGGTCGCGCGACTACAAGCTCTACGTCCCGAGCCGGGCGCAAGGGCGCGCGCTGCCGCTGGTCGTCATGCTGCACGGCTGCAGCCAAAACCCGGACGATTTCGCCGTCGGCACGGGCATGAATGCGCTCGCCGAAGAGATGGGCTTCCTCGTCGCCTATCCGAGGCAGCCTTCGAGCGCCAACATGTCGGCGTGCTGGAACTGGTTCGACCTCGCCCACCAGACGCGCGGCGAGGGCGAGCCGGCGATCCTGGCGGGCCTCACCCGCGCGGTCATGGCCGAGTTCGCCGTCGATCCCGCGCGGATCTATGTCGCCGGCCTCTCGGCCGGCGGCGCGATGGCCGCGATCATGGGCGCGACCTACCCCGACCTCTACGCCGCGGCCGGCGTCCACTCGGGACTGCCGCACGGCGCAGCGTCGGACCTGCCGTCCGGGCTGATGGCGATGCGCGGCGGCATGAACGGGGCGCGGACGAGCCGCGCGACCGGGCAGGTCCGCACCATCGTGTTCCACGGCGCCGGCGACAGGGTCGTCAATCCGTCCAACGCCGCCGCCATTCTCGCCGACGCCCGCGCCGCCCTTCCCGGCGGCGCGCAGGAGCTGATTCAGGACGGGACCGCCGGCGGCCGCGCCTACACCCGCACCGTCGTCACGAACGGACGCGGCGCCGCCCACGCCGAGTTCTGGTCCGTCGACGGGCTCGGCCACGCCTGGTCGGGCGGCAGGCCCGAAGGATCGTTCACCGACGCCAAGGGCCCCGACGCCTCGCGCGAGATGCTGCGGTTCTTTTTGGAGAAGGCTGCACATTGACGCTGGCGGAAGCGGGCGCCCCGTGGCCTGGGTCTCGCCCCCGCTTTCGCACGCTTTCGCGGGGGCGACTCGGATCCCACGCTTGTCATCCCCGCGAATGCGCTTTCGCAGAGATGACAGCGGACCCTACGCCGCCCCGAACACCCGCTCGAAAATCACATCCACCCGCTTCAGGTGATAGCCGAGGTCGAACAGCGCCTCGAGCTCCGTCGGCGACAGCGCCTTCGAAACGTCCGGGTCCGCCTTCAGGAGGGTCAGGAAATCGCCCTCGCCGCGCCACACCGGCATGGCGTTGCGCTGGACCAGCGCATACGCGTTTTCGCGTGAAAAACCCTTTTGGGTCAGCGCCAGCAGCACGCGCTGCGAGTGGATCAGGCCGCCGAGCCGGTCGAGGTTCTTTCTCATGGTTTCCGGATAGACGAGCAGCTTGTCGACGACGCCGGTCAGGCGAGCGAGCGCGAAGTCGAGGGTGACGGTGGCGTCCGGGCCGATCATCCGCTCGACCGAGGAGTGCGAGATGTCGCGCTCGTGCCACAGCGCCACGTCCTCGAGCGCCGGCGTGACCGCCGAGCGCACCATGCGCGCGAGCCCGGTGAGGTTCTCGGTCAGCACCGGATTGCGCTTGTGCGGCATGGCCGACGAGCCCTTCTGGCCTTCGGAAAAATACTCCTCGACCTCCAGCACCTCGGTGCGCTGAAGGTGGCGGATCTCGGTCGCGAGCCGCTCGACCGAGGCGGAGACGACGCCGAGCGTGGCGAAGAACGCCGCGTGGCGGTCGCGCGGGATCACCTGGGTCGACACCGGCTCGGGTTTCAGATCCAGCTTCCTCGCCACGAACTCCTCGACCCGCGGGTCGATGTTGGCGAAGGTGCCGACCGCCCCGGAAATGGCGCAGGTGGAAATTTCTTCGCGCGCCGCGACGAGCCGGGCGCGGGCGCGGGAAAACTCGGCGTAGGCCAGCGCCAGCTTGATCCCGAAGGTGGTCGGCTCGGCGTGGATGCCGTGCGAGCGGCCGATGGTCGGGGTCAGCCTGTGCTCGAAGGCGCGCCGCTTGAGGGCTGCGAGCAGGGCGTCGACGTCGGCGATCAGAATGTCGGAGGCGCGCCGCAGCTGCACCGCGAGGCAGGTGTCGAGCACGTCGGAACTCGTCATGCCCTGATGGACGAAGCGCGAATCCTCGCCGATGAACTCGGCGAGATGGGTCAGGAAGGCGATCACGTCGTGCTTGGTCACCCGCTCGATGTCGTCGATCCGGGCGACGTCGAATTGCGCCTTGCTTCCCTTGTCCCAGATCGCCTTCGCCGACTCCTTTGGAATGACCCCGAGCTCGGCCATCGCCTCGCAAGCAAAGGCCTCGATCTCGAACCAGATGCGGAAGCGCGTCTCGGGCGACCAGACGGCGACCATCTCGGGGCGGGAATAGCGGGGGATCATGTCTTTAGGCTCGCGTCATGTTCGGGTTCCGGCGCGGTCTACAGGAGCGCGGATGTCGGGTCGAGAGGGCCGAACCCCTCGCGGCGCCAGCCGCCCGACGCCGATCAGCACCCGAGCCGGCGGCGCGAGCCGATGCGCCGGCACCGGGCGTCCCCGGAGAAGGGTCCGAATGCCGCCGATCGTGCCAAAGCGAGCGATCCGGAGCGCATGGCGGCGCGCGGGCTTGCGATCGGCGCTCATTGCTCTCCGACGCTGACACACATGTTATTGACATAAATGTCATCGTATGAGACGGTCCCCACGCGGACGTCGGTTTGTGGCGCGATTTGGAAGCCGCGCTTCGAAAAATCGCGGACATGCGGGAGGAACGGATGCCGGACAAGCGGACTGTAGAGGGCTGCACGGACATCGGGCAGCCGTGGCGCATCTCGTACCAGGTTCATGGAGCGGGTCCGGATGTCGTCATGCTGCACGGCGGCGGTCCGGGCGCGACGGGCGCAAGCAACTACGGCAAGAACGTCGGCGCGCTCTCCGAGCGTCATCGCCTGTGGGTCATCGACTTTCCGGGTTGGGGCGAGAGCTCGAAGAATTTGAACGCCTTCGGCGCCGCCGGCCCGTTTCAGAACGGCGGGCTGGCGGTCAAGGCGTTCATGGACGCCGTCGGGCTGGCAAAGGCGCATCTGGTCGGCAATTCGTTCGGCGGTTCGGCGGCGCTGTGCCTGGCGATGGATGACCCGGACCGCGTCGACAGGCTCGTCCTGATGGGACCGGGCGGAGGCGTGGTCGCCGGGGCCAAGGCGCCGACCGATGGCGTCAAGCGGCTCCTCGCCTATTATCTCGATGACGGCCCGACGATCGAGAAGCTCACGGCCTTCGTCGAGCTTCTCGTCTTCGATCGCAGCCTGATCACGCCGGAGATCCTGAAAGCGCGCTTCGACGCCAGCAACGATCCGGAGATCCGCGCCAACCCGCCGCTCCTTCCGCCGCCCGGCGGTCCGGGCAAGGAGACCTTCATCAGTCTGGACCCGCGCCTTGCGACCCTTCCGCACCGTGCGCTGTTCGTCTGGGGCATTCAGGACGAGGTCAATCCGGCGGCCGGCATGGAGCCGTTCCGCGTCATGCCCAACGCGGATTTCGTCCTGCTGACCCATTGTGGCCACTGGGCGCAATGGGAGCATCCCGATCGCTTCAACGATCTGGTGGACAGCTTCCTCAGCAATCCGTGACCCTTTGAGATTCAACTTCGGCTTTCACCATGGAGACGGCGATGAGCGTCAGCGTGCACGAACTCGGCTATCTTGGCTTTGAAGTTGGCGATCTGCCCGCGTGGGAGCGCTTCGCCTCCGGGGTCCTCGGCCTCGAGGTCCTCGACCCGCCCGAGAGCGGCGACGGGAAGGCCAGGCGCCTGCTGCGAATGGACGACGCGGCGCAACGCTTCGTTCTCGTCGAGGGCCCGGCCGACGACTGCGCCTTTGCCGGGTGGGGCGTCGACGACGTCGCCGAATTCGCCAGAAAGCTCGACGCGCTCGGCTTGGAATGGTCGAACGCTTCAGCGCCGGAACTCGCTTTGCGAGGCGTCGAGGCCATGCTGCATTTCCGCGACCCGGACGGCAACCGGCACGAGGCGTTCAGCGGACAGAAGAAGGCTTCAAAACCGTTTGTGTCCGACAAGGTTGCATCGGGCTTCGTCACCGGCGACGGCGGCCTGGGGCACGCCGTCTATCAGGCGGCCGATTATCCGGCGGCCGTCGACTTCGCGCAAAAGGTCCTTGGCCTGAAGATCAGCGACTACATCGACATTACGGTTGCGCCGGGCGTGACGTTCGAAGTCGCGTTCTTTCACGCCAACGAGCGGCACCACTCCTATGCCGTCGCGCCGCGACCGCCGATCCCCGGCCCGGTCAAGCGCCTGCACCACTTCATGCTCGAGACGCGGTCGATCACGGACGTTGGCCTCGCGCGCGACCGTTGCCGGGCCGCCGGCTATCCGATCGCCATGGATATCGGCCAGCACCCCAACGACAAAATGGTGTCGTTCTACGGCCGGACGCCCTCGGGCGTTCTCGTCGAATTCGGATGCGGCGGCCTGCTGGTCGACGACTCCGCCTGGACGGTCGGCCGTTTCAGCCAGATGAGCGAGTGGGGCCACAAGGGCGCCGCTTCGCCGACCGCCTGACAACGAAACACAATCCGCATCCAGGGAGGAATCGATGAGCAACGGCAAGGCGTTCGACGCGGACGTCGCGATTATCGGCTATGGGCCGACGGGACTGACCGCGGCGCTGTGTCTTGGACAGTACGGGATCAAGACGATCGCTCTCGAGCGCGAGCCCGCGATCTACCCACGCGCCCGCGCGGTGACGGTCTGCGACTCGACGATGCGTTGCTTCCAATCGCTCGGACTGGATCGGGATCTGGCCGAGGTGATGGACGAGACTGTCGCCTTGCGCTGGATAACCTACAGCGGTCATGAAATCACCCATCTGACCTTTCCGCCCTCGGCCCTCGGCGTACACCCGCGCTCCTACGCCATCTATCAGCCGAGGATGGAGGAGGTCATGCGCGCCCGAATGCCCGACTACGCCGATGTCGTGGATGTGCGGTTCGGAGTCGAAGTCGTAGCCGTCGATCAGGACGCCGATGGCGTTACGGTCACCAGCCGCGACGTGAGGAACGGCGCGGAGACCACGGTGCGTACGCGCTACGCGCTCGCCTGCGACGGCGGCTCCAGCAAGACCCGCGACCGACTCGGCGTGAAGATGCTGGGCGAAACGGTCGAGAAGCTATGGGTCGTGGTCGACGCTCGCGTCAAGCGATGGTGGCCGAACCGCAATATCCTGACCTTCTGGTCGGACAAGCAGCGACCGGTCGTCGATATCGCGCTGGCGCTCGGCAATCATCGCTGGGAGTTCCCGCTCGAGGCGCACGAGTCGGAAAAGGACTTCGCCACCCAGGAGCAGCTTTGGCCCCTGCTCAACTCGCTGGGCGTGACCGACGACCTGATCGAGATTCACCAACACGCCTTCTACAAGCATCACGTCCGGCACGCGGAAAGATGGCGGGAGGGTCGAATCTTCCTTCTCGGCGACGCCGCGCACCTCATGCCGCCCTGGGCGGGCCAGGGCATGCAGTCGGGCATCCGCGACGCGTTCAATCTGAGCTGGAAGCTGCGCGAGGTTCTGAAGGGTCGCCTGCCCGATCGCCTACTCGACACCTACGAGGTCGAACGGGCGCCGACCGTCGCCATGATGACGGCCGTCGCGGTCCAGATGGGGCGCATCATCAAGCAGCAGCTTACGGACGAGGAAATGGCGGCGCTTGCCCCCTCGCCCGACGCGCCGCCTGAGGAGCCGCCGCTTCTTCGTCCGCCGTTCCTCGAAAGCGGCTGGGTGCGAGGGAGCGTCTCTGCCGACAGCGCCGTCGGCAAGACGATTCCGCAACCGCGGGTCGCAAACTCGGCCGGCAAACTCTGCCTTCTCGACGAGTTGCTTGGCGATGGCTTCACCCTGCTCGGAGACGGCGTCGACCCCAGGGATCTTCTTTCGCCGGGCGAGAAAGCCGAATGGGACGCGCTCGGCGCGCGCTACGCGAAAGCGCTTGGCGCCAACGATCGCGGCGACGGCCCGGACAACATCGTCGACCTCAACGGCATATTGCAACAGTGGATGCGCGGTTTCGGCGTCCGCGTCGTGGCGCTTCGACCCGACCGCTTCGTCGCCGCGTCCGACGTCTTCGGCCTCGCGGTCCCGGCGCCGGAGATCCGGGAGGGCGCCGCGCGGGCGGCCTTCGCCGCGCTCCCTCCGGCTGCATAACCGCAGTCGACCGGCGGGCTAAACGATGCGCGGGCGCCAGCCGCGCGCCCAGCCAGGACGTTCGCCGTCGGGCCCGGAAAGTCCAGGATCGTATCGCGGACGATCCGCTTTGCTTTCGCTATAAGCGTCGGCATGAGCTACGAACTGAAGTCCAGGCGCAAGCGCCCGGCCAATCCGCGCGCGGCGGCCGGTGAAGCGCAGCGGGCGCGGACCCGGGCGCTGATCATCGAGACCGCCGTGCCGATTTTCGCGAAGTACGGCCCTGACAGCCCGGTCATCGACGATTTCGTCAAAGCCGCCGGCGTCTCCCGCGGCACCTTCTACAATTATTTCGATACGACTCGGGATCTGCTCGACGCCACCCTGGCGACGCTCTCGGACGCATTCATCGCGTCCATCGTTCCCGTCGTCGAAGAGGAACCGAACCCCGTCATCCGCTTCGCGACCGCGGCGCGCCTGTTCTACCGCAAGGCGGCTCTAAATCCGGTCTTCCGCGCCTTTCTGGGCTCCGTTTCCGGCGTCGGCACGGTCGCTCCGCGGCGTGCGCGGGCCGATCTGGAAGAGGCGATCGCGAAGGGTATGATCAGGGTTTCCGAAATCGAACTGGCCGAAGCTGTCGCATACGGGGTGATGGTGTTCGCTCTTCGATCATCCCATGTCGAAAGCGGCGGGAAGGAGCGCGCTCTTCAGGTCGTTCGCGCCATCCTCGCCGGTCTGGGAGCGGACCCGGCGCTCATCGACGAGGCGTTGCAACGCGAGTTGCCGCCGCTGGAGTCGTAACAGCCGGACCTGCCGCTTGCGCGCTAGCGCCGACCTCGCCGTATCGACGTCGACGCGTCCGATCGATTAGGAAGACGCAGGACATCGAGGCGCGAGCGACGCGCCTCACCATGATCGAGGATCTTCCCATGCCGTCACGCAGCGTCGACGCCATCGTTCTGGGCGCCGGCATGGTCGGGGTGTCGGCCGCGCTCGCGCTGCAGGCGCGCGGCCTCGACGTCACGCTCGTCGATCGCCGGGGCGAGGCGGGGGACGAGACGAGTTTCGGCAACGCGGGGCTGGTCCAGAGCGAGGCGGTGATCCCCTACACGCTGCCGAGCGACCCGGCCGAGATCGCCGCCGCCGCGCTCAACCGCGACCCCCGCGCCCACGTCCGTTACCGCGCGCTGCCGGCGAGCGCCCCCGCCCTCTGGCAGTATTTCCAGTTCTCGCATTCGTCGCGGGTGGCCGAGACCGCCGCGGCGATGAAGCCGCTCGTGTTCGGCGCGGCCGACGCGCACCGGAAGCTCGCTGAGGCCGCAGGCTGCGGCGACCTCTTGCGGCCGACCGGATGGATCAAGGTGTGGCGCACCTCGCAGGGCGAGGACGGCGCGCGCCGCGACGTCGAGGCGCTGAGGGCTTACGGCGTCGTGGCAAATTTTCTCGACCGCGACGGGCTTCTGGCGCTCGAGCCGCACGTCGGCGAGGCCGGGCGCGGCGCGGCGCAGTTCCCTGATCCCTTGAGCACGCCCGACCCCGGGGGTCTCACCCGCGCCTACGCCGCGCTGTTCGTCGAGCGGGGGGGACGGTTCGAGACCGGCGACGCGATGACGCTCGCGTCCGCGGCGGGCGGATGGATGGTCACGACCGCAAAGGGACGCGTCGCCGCGCCCGACGTGGTCGTCGCGCTCGGGCCCTGGGCGAACGATCTGGCGAAAAAATTCGGGCTGAGACTGCCGTTCTTCGTCAAGCGCGGCTACCACATGCATTATGAGGCGCGCGGGAACGCGTTCCTCAGCCGTCCAGTGCTCGACCTCGAGAAGGGCTATCTGGTCGCGCCGACGACGCTCGGCCTCCGGCTCACGACCGGCGCCGAGTTCGCCCGGCCCGACGACCCGCCGTCGTCGGCCCACATCGACCGGCTCGAGCCGTTCGCAAAGGCCATGTTCCCGATCGGCGCGCGCAAGGACGCCGCGCCCTGGCTCGGCCGCCGTCCGTGCCTGCCCGACATGCGCCCGATCGTCGGACCCTTCCCCGGCAAGCCCGGCCTGTGGCTCGATTTCGGCCACCAGCATCTCGGCCTGACCCTCGGGCCGATCACCGGACGGCTGATCGCCGAAATCGTGACCGGCGCGACCCCGTTCGTCGACCCCGCCCCGTTCCGGGCGGAGCGCTTCGGATGACACGAGACGTCCGACGGCCTCCTGCGGCCATTCGAAGCGCGCCCGCGCGCTCAGCGGGAGCGGTGGACCTCGGTGCAACTGACGACGCTGCTCTTGGTCGGACCGCGACCGTCCGCCTGCGCGAAGCAGAACGAAAGAACGTCGCCGTCGATTTCGCCCTCGATCACCCCGACCGTATGAGCGATCATCACCTTGCGGTTCCCGGGCCCATAAAGCTCGCCGATGAACGGCTCCTCGGACCGGTCGTGATCGTCCGACAGCGATGTCGTCCCCCAGAACCGTCGTCCCTCCTGATGGGTGATGGCGATGACCAGATCCTTTTCGCCGAGACCCGGGTTTGCGAACGTGCCGGCGTTGTTCGGCCAGTGCGGCGCCGCGCCGGCGACGATCGTGAACGACTTGCCGGTCCACGGCCCCTTGATGTCGGGGATATCGTCGGCGGCGAAGGCCAGCGCCGAACTCAGAACGAGCGCCGCGGCGCCGAAGCCGGCCGCCTTCGCTCTTGACGCGTTGACCCTGGCTTTGCCGTCAACAGCAGAACTGGCCTTCATGGCGTCGCTCCCACTCCGCTCCGACCGCTGCGGTCGAGCCGTTCGCCATCCTACACGCTCTGCGTCGGCGTGAAACAGGCCGGGGAGGTTTCCCCGGATGAGAGGTTTCCGCGTAGCGACATCTGACGGCTCCCCTTCCCGAGTCTCGGCCGTTGGCCTATTGAGAGGGTCCGGCCGAGTCGCCTCGGCGGCCAGCAAGCAGGACATGACACCCATGGCGTCTCGTGACGAGGTGATGGCGGCCCTCGCCAAGGTGCCCGGACCGGACGGGAAGACCCCGCTCCCCGACTCCGGCGCGATCTCCGGGCTCACCTTCCGCGACAGCAAGGCCTTCCTCGCCATCGCCATCGATCCGGACCGCGCCAGGGCGATGGAGCCGATGCGCGCCGCGGCGGAAGCCGCGATCAAGGCGGTTCCCGGCGTCTCCAGCGCCGTCGTCACCCTGACGGCGGAGCAGGCGCGCGCCGTCGCCGGCGGCGGCGGACACGCCCACGACCACGCCCCGGCGGGACACGCTCCGCGCGCCGGCCGCGGCATGCAGCCGATCCCCGGCGTGAAGCGGATCATCGCCGTGGCCTCCGGCAAGGGCGGGGTCGGCAAGTCGACGGTCGCCTGCAATCTCGCGGTCGCCCTCGCCAGGCTCGGCCTCGCGGTCGGCGTGCTCGACGCCGACCTGTTCGGCCCGTCGATGCCGAAGCTGTTCGGCCTGTCCGCGAGGCCGGAGGTTTCGCCTGACGGACAGAAGCTCGTTCCGCTCGAGGCCTACGGGGTCAAGGTGATGTCGATCGGCTTTCTGGTCGACGAAGGCGCGGCGGTGGTCTGGCGCGGGCCGATGGTGATGTCGGCGCTGACCCAGCTGCTGCGCGAGGTCGCCTGGGGCGACCTCGACGTGCTGGTCGTCGACATGCCGCCGGGCACAGGCGACACGCAGCTCACCATGGCCCAGGCCGTGCCGCTCTCGGGCGCGGTGATCGTCTCGACCCCGCAGGATCTCGCGCTCATCGACGCGCGGCGCGGCATCGCGATGTTCAAGCAGGTGCAGGTGCCGCTGATCGGCGTGGTCGAGAACATGAGCTATTTCCTGTGCCCGCACTGCGGAGCGCGCACCGACGTGTTCTCGCACGGGGGCGCACGGCGGGAGGCGGAAACCCTCGGCGTTCCGTTCCTCGGCGAGGTTCCGCTCGACATCGCCATCCGGACCAATTCGGACGAGGGCCGCCCGATCGTGGCGACCCTCGCCGACAGCGCCCACGCCGGCGCCTTTCTGGAGATCGCGCGCCGGGTGGCCGAGACGCTGCAGACCGGCGCGCCCGGCGCGAGGCCGGCTCCTCGCATCCGCTTCTCCTGAGAGCGCGCCATGGCCTGGCCGACCGACATTGTGGCGAAGGATCACGGGCGGACGCTCGAGATCGCCTTCGACGACGGCGTGACGATCAGCCTGACTGCCGAGCGCCTGAGGGTCGAGAGCCCGAGCGCCGAGGTCCAGGGCCATGGCCCCGGCGAGAAGCGCACGGTCACGGGCAAGGAGAACGTCCGCATCGTCGATATCGAGCCGATCGGCAATTACGCGATCCGGATCGTGTTCGACGACGGCCACAGCACCGGCCTGTACGCCTGGGACTATCTGCGCCGGCTCGGGCCCGCCTGACCGGCGGCGCTAGAACCGGGCCAACACCGTGCCGGCGATGTCGCACTGGAAGCTTTCCAGCGCATGCGCCACGGTCTTGATGTCGGCGACCCGGGTCCGGTTGCGCCGCCCGAGCAGAATCGCCGAGCCGACCCGGGACGCGACGACGTAGGCGTCCGCGTTCTCAAGCGCCGCCGGGGTGTCGTAGATCACGACGCCGTAATTGCGCTGCGCATTCTGGGAAAGGTTCAGGAATTCCTTGGAGCTGAGAAGCTCCTGCGGATGCGGCGCGGTGGCGCCGGCCACCAGCAGGGAGAGACCCGGGACGATGTCGACCGCGACTGGAGGCGCGTGCGCGTCGCTGTGGGTCAGCGCCTCGACCAGACCCTCGGTCTTGGCATCGACCCCGAACAGCGACGCGAGTCTCGGCTTGCGCAGGTTCGCGTCGATGAGAAGCGTCGGCACCGCCATCTGGGCGAAGGACAATGCGAGATTGGCGGCGAAATAGGTGGCGCCGACGCCGCTGTGCGCGCCGATGACGGCGAAAGCGTTCTTGCCCTGGGAAAGCGGCCCGGTCGCGAGCCCCGATCGAACCGATCGAAAGGCCTCGGCGCCCGGGCTGAACGGCTGGAAGCCGACCACCAGTTCACGCGAGAACCGCGCTTCGTCGCTGCTGAAACTCAGGACGGGGTAGTTGTAGCGTTTCGAAAGCGCCAGAAACAGGCTGTCGCGCCGGACCAGCCCGAGCGTGATCGCCGCCTCGCCGAAGGTCAGACCCTTGCGCCGCTGGAAGCCCCGTATCGCCTCCACCTGGGCGTCGGTCAGATTGCCGGCGGCGAGGATCTGCTGCTCGATCGGGTCGCTTCCCGCATGGATGGGCGCCGCACCGGATTCCAACGCGCGGTTTGTGTTCAAGGTCATCAACTCACGCTCTCAGTAGGCGGCCGCCATGGCGACGCGCGGACGACAGGATGATGGCTCCGTCCCAATTACCACCGTTCGCTTGCGCAACGCTATCCCGGCCGGCGTCAAGGTCAGAACAGACGCTCGTTGACGATGATGGTGTCGTTCGGCTCCACCTGATCGTCCAGCGAAGCCGGCACCTCCTCGGTCTCCCCGTTCGCCGCCCTACGCTTGATCTTCAGCCGCCAATCCGTGCCGAGTTGGCTCAGTCCGCCGGCGATCGCGATCGCCTGCTGCACGGTGATGGGGCGCGTGAGCTGGAATTCTCCCGTATGCCCAACATACCCGTAAACATAATAAAAAGGCGCGAGCGCGACGAAGATTTCGTCGTTGTCCTGAACAACGATGCGGTCGCCGTTGACCTTGCCCGAGACGATGTCGGCCCCGTTGTAAGTCCGGACGGTCCCGCCCGCCGCTCCTTTCCGCTGAATGGTGACGGTGGCGCCGGTCTCCCTGAGGCCCCCGGCGCGGGCCAGGATCTGGGTCAGGGTGGTCGGCCGGTCGATCGTATACAGGCCCGGGGCGCCGACCTGGCCCTGTACGCTCACTTCGGCGCCGAAGTTGGAAATCTCGATCAGGACATGCGGATCGTTGACGATCTGCCGGGCGGCGAGACGCTTTTCGATCGCGCGCGCAAGCGCGTCTTCGGTCAGACCGGCCGCCTTGATCCGGCCGACGTAGGGAAACTGGATCGTGCCGTCGAGGTCGACGCGCGAGGTGGTGTCCATGTCCGGCTGGCTAACGACCTTGATCGTCACCACGTCGGATCTCGTCAGGGCGCGGCCTCCCTCGGCCCACGCCGAACTGCCGGCGGCAGCCGCGCAAGCTGCTGCGGCGAAGAAGAGCGCCCGGATCTGACCCACTTGCAATATCGTTCGCATGGTTTGCTCCAAATCCGGAGTCTCAATAAGGGTTGAAGTTGAGCGCCATCAAGACCAAACTGTCGTTGGTCGTCAGGCTGGCCTGGACAGTCTTGGTGACTTGGTAGCTGAGGCTGGCGGCGAGGAACGGCGTGATCGCGTAATTCAGGGTCGCAGTCCCGCCGTAAGTCTTCTGATTGCTCGTATAATAGCTGTAGAGTCCCTGGGTCACGATCGGCGTCGCGACGCCGGTCGCGTAACCCGCGGTCAGATTGCCCGACAGGGTGATCTTCGGCGTCCACTGATAGGAAAGGCCGGCGGTTGCGTTTTCCGTGACCTGGAGATTGCTGAGCAGCGAAGTGGGCGGCGACACCAGCCGGGATGCGCTGACAGTCAGGGCGAGCTTTGGCGTGATCGCCCACTGCAGCGAAAGGGAGTACTGAGGCAATATCGATCGCGGCAGGCCGAATTCAAAGTACGAATTCGTCACCCCGACGACGCCAAATTGGGCGTTTAGCGACAGATTTGGACCGAAATTTTTTGTATATGTCGCCATGACCTGATCGGTCGTGATGTTGTTGTTCAGGCCAGCCGTGTTGAGTGCGGTACCCCGGTCTGTATAATCCGTGCCAGTAATCGTCGCAAGGAGCTGTAAACTATTTGTCTCTGACACAGCGTAGCTAATTCCAGCGGCGATGAAGGCAGATTGATAGTTGTTGACCGCGTCAAGGGTGGCTGAGTTCGTCGATTTGGAAAGGCCGCTGTTGAAAATCCCGGAATATTCGCCGTTTATGAGGCATTTCAGATTTTCAGTCGCCGACACCGTCGTCAGCGTATTGATGACATTGTAGCCGATTTGCTGGCCCGGCAACGCCGGAGCGGAGATATCCGAGAACTTCAAACTCCCATTGCACTTAGACCCGTAGGTAAAATTATCCCCGATATCGACCGCCCTGTGAGCGATATTGAAATTGGCGTGATCCAGGTAGCGATACACACCCCAGGAGGCGTCGCCGAAGAATTGATGCGCCCCGATTTCGTTCTTGAACGACACGCCGTAGGTCGAGATCGACTCCATGGCGCCGATGGGACGGCCGTAATTTCCGCTGTTGGCACCAGGCCCGGTCGGTGTATTCGTTATGTTGCTGTTGTAGCCGGCCTGCTCCGAAAGATGAAACTGCAGCGGCAAATCGCCCCAGTTTTCCGGCATCCGCGGAAAGATTTCCGTGACCGCCGGGGCTGCGGGCCACAGCGCCGGCCAGCCGAGCAAAGGCAGTTCGTCCGCCCGCGAGCCCGTCAGGCCGGCAAGCGCCATCGTCGCTGCGAGCGTCAGAACAACGCCCCGACTCATCGATCTCCCTTGCTCCGACGCGCGTGCACCCGTCCATTCTCCTGGCGGCGCATCCCGATGCGCCAAGCGTCTCCGGCGTTCATAGGCCGGTTCGAACGGCCCTCAGTCAAACCCTCCGATTGTTAACATGATTCCGCTTGGCGGCGCGACGTCGGCCGGCAAAGGCCGGCCCCGCCCCAACCCAGCCTTTTTCTTGCGCCGCCCAGCGTCCTTCCGGTTTCCGTAATTCCCGTTCCCGCCTCGCCGGGCCGTCGCCCGGACCGCATGCGGCAAACCCCGGTTGCAACTCGGGGACACCGCTTCCTTACCCACAATCTCCGCAAGGCCACAAGGTGACAAAAGCCACACCGCCCACGAAATCGCGTCGACGGCGGGACTGGACAAGGGTGTCTAGACGGCCTGCCCGGACTTGGCTAGCCTTCGGGAACGGGACGATCATCGGGGGATTCGCATGAAGTCGCACTATCGCGCCGTCGTGATCGGAGGCGGGGTCGTGGGCGCCTCGGTTCTTTACCATCTTACCAAATTGGGCTGGACCGACGTCGCCCTGATCGAGCGCTCCATCCTGACCGCCGGGTCGTCGTGGCACGCGGCGGGCGACTATCATGCGCTCAACGCCAATCCGAACATGGCGATCCTGCAGGCCTACACGATCGATCTTCTCAGGGAGATCGAGGCGGAATCGGGCCAGGCGATCGGCATGCACACGACCGGCGGGATCCATGTCGCCTCCTCGCCGGACCGGTGGGAATGGCTGCAGGCGAACTATCGGCGGTTCCAGGCGATCGGCATCGAGGACGTACGCCTCGTGACGCCGGAGGAGATCAAGGCCGCCTGCCCGATCATCGACCTCGACGGGGTGCGCGGCGGGATGTTCGCCGAGCGCGAGGGCCACGTCGACCCGACCGGCACGGTCTGGGCCTACGCCGGGGCGGCGAGGAGGCGCGGCGCCGAGGTGATCGAGCACAACCGGGTGCTGGAACTCAACCCGCGGCCCGACCGGACCTGGGACGTGGTCACCGACAAGGGGACGATCAACGCCGAGCACGTGGTCAACGCGGCGGGCCTGTGGGCGAAGCGCGTCGGCCGAATGGTCGGACTCGACCTGCCGGTCTCGCCGCTCGAGCACCACTATCTGGTGACCGAGGCGATCCCCGAGGTCGCGGCGCTCGGCAAGGAGATGCCGACGGTCGTCGACCTCGAGGGCTACACCTACATGCGCCAGGAGCAGAAGGGCATGCTGGTCGGCATCTACGAGACGAAGCCGCAGCACTGGTCGATGGACGGCGCGCCGTGGGACTACGGGATCGAGCTTCTGCAGGAGAACATCGAGCGCATCTCGGACGAGCTCGAGCTGGTCTATCGCCGCTATCCCGTCCTCCAGACCGCCGGGATTCGCAAGTGGGTGAACGGCGCCTTCACCTTCTCCCCCGACGGCAATCCACTCGTCGGGCCGGTCGCCGGCAAGCCCGGCTACTGGCTCGCCTGCGGGGTGATGGCCGGCTTCCTGCAAGGCGGCGGCGTCGGCAAGACGCTGGCGGAATGGATGATCCACGGCGAGCCGGCCGAGGACTCGTTCGCGCTCGACATCGCCCGCTACGGGCCTCACGCATCCAACCGCGAATACATCCGGCAGACGACCGGCGAGTTCTACGCCCGCCGGTTCGTCATGACCTATCCCAATGAGCAGCTCCCCGCCGGCCGGCCGCTGAAGACGACGCCCGCCTACGACGCCATGACGGAGGCCGGCTGCCGGTGGGGCAATTCCTGGGGCCTCGAGACGCCGCTCTACTTCGCGCCCGCCGGCTTTTCGGAAAAACCGACGCTCCGGCGCTCGAACGCCTTCGACCTCGTCGGCGCGGAGTGCCGCGCCGTGCGCGAGGGCGTCGGCCTGCTCGATATCGCGCCGTTCTCGCGCTACGAGGTGACCGGCCCCGAGGCCGAGCGCTGGCTCGATTCGATGACCGCGGCGCGCCTGCCGAAGGCCGGGCGGGCGAAGCTCGCGCCGATGCTGTCGGAGACCGGCCGGCTGAAGGGCGACCTCACGATCATCGACTGGGGCGACGGAACCTTCTGGATCGAAGGCTCCTACTATCTGCGCGCCTGGCACATGCGCTGGTTCTCCGACCACGGGCGCGAGGGCGTGACGGTCAGAGACATTTCCGACGACGTGATCGGCTTCTCGATCTCCGGGCCGCGCGCGCGGGCGCTGCTCGAGCGCGTCACCCACCAGGACGTCTCCAACGCCGCCATGCCGTTCCTGGCGGCGGGCGTATTGGACGTCGGGCTCGTCAGGGCGCGTGCGGCGCGCATCTCGGTCGTGGGCGAACTCGGCTACGAGATCAATTGCCGCGCGCTGGACCACGGGACGCTGCGCAAGACCCTGCTCGCCGCCGGTCGCGACCTCGGCGTCCGGGAATACGGCTACAACGCCCTGCTGTCGCTGCGGCTCGAAAAGAGCTTCGGGATCTGGTCCGCGGAGTTCACCCAAGCCTACACGCCGCGCATGACCGGAATGGACCGCTGGATCGCCTGGGACAAGGGCGACTTCGTCGGCCGGGCGGCGGCGCTCGCCGAGCGCGACGGCCCGCCCCCCGCCCACCAGCTCGTCACCCTGGAGATCGACGCGCTCGACGCCGACGCCTCCGGCTACGAGCCGGTCTGGCGCGACGGGCGGAGGGTCGGCTTCGTCACCTCGGGCGGCTACGGCCACACGGTCCGCAAGAGCCTCGCCATGGCCCTCGTCCCGCCCGACTGCGCCGCGGTCGGGACCGGCCTCTCGGTCCACATCGTCGGCGCGGAACGAGGGGCGCGGGTGATCGCCCCCTCTCCCTACGATCCCGAGGGCCGGGCGATGCGCGCATGACGGCGCTCGCGGCGGCGCCCGGCGGCGGCGCGCGGGCGACGACCCGGGAAGACTGGCTCGACGTCGCGCTGGCGCTGCTCGCGCGGCGCGGCGCCGGCGCCGTCAGCGTGCTCACCCTGAGCGAACGGCTCGGCGTGTCGCGGTCGAGCTTCTACTGGCATTTCCGCAGTCGCGAGGGTCTGTTCGACGCGCTGCTCGAGCGCTGGGACGCCCGCAACACCCGGTCGATCGTCCGCCAGGCGGAAGCGGAGGCGGCGACCATCACCGAGTCCGTGTGCAACGTGTTCCGCTGTTGGGTAAACCCCGCCCTGTTCAGCCCGCGGCTCGACGTCGCGGTGCGCGCGTGGGCGCGCGCTTCGGACACCGCCCGCGCCCGGCTCGACGCCGCCGATCGCGAGCGCACGGCGGCGATCGAGGCCATGTTCGCGCGTCACGGCTTCGCGCCCGACGACGCCATGGTCCGGGCGCGGGTGCTCTACACGATGCAGATCGGCTATTACGCCCTCGACATGCGGGAGCCGATCGCGGCGCGCCTCGCGCTCGCGCCGCGCTATCTCGAAACCTTCACCGGCGTGAAGCCGCGGGACCAGGAAGTCGCCGCCCTGCGCGCCTACGCCCTCGCCCACGCCGCCGTCCAGGACTTCGAAGACCCGTCATGACCGTCCGCTATTCCGCAGCCAGGATCGTTCGCGAGGCGTTGCGCGGGCACGAGGGGTGGCCGCAGGCGTGGCGCAAGGCGAGCCCCAGGCCAGCCTACGACTTCGTCGTCGTCGGCGGCGGCGGCCACGGCCTCGCGACCGCCTACTACCTCGCCAAGACCCACGGCCGCCGCCGCGTCGCGGTGATCGAGAAGGCGCACATCGGCGGCGGCAACACCGGCCGAAACACGACCGCCGTCCGCTCGAACTACTTCTACCCCGAATCGGTGGCCCTCTACGATCTCGCCCTCAGACTCTACGAGGGGCTGTCGCGCGAGCTGAACTTCAACGTCATGCTGAGCCAGCGCGGCATCCTCAACGTCGCGCACACGCCGGCGCAGATGGAGATCGCCGCGCGCCTCGTCAACGCGATGCAGATCAACGGCGTCGACGCCGAGCTCTGGGGTCCCGACCAGATCCGCGCCCGCGCCCCCCTCCTCGCCCAGTCGCTCGACGCCCGCTACCTGCCCAACGGCGGCGTCTGGCACGGGCGCGGCGGGACGGCGCGCCACGACGCGGTCGCCTGGGGCTACGCCCGCGCCGCGGACGGCCTCGGCGTCGACATCGTCGAAAACTGCGAAGTGTTGGGCTTCCTCATGAAGAACGGCGCCTGCGTCGGCGTCGAGACGACTCTCGGAGAGATCCGCGCCGAAGCGGTCGGCGTGGCGGTGGCCGGAAACTCCTCGCTCTTGATGGCGAAGGCCGGAGTGAAACTGCCGATCCATTCCTACACCCTTCAGGCGATGGTCAGCGAGCCGACCAAACCCTGCCTCGAGATCGTGCTTTTGCACCTCGGCACGGGAACCTACGTCAGCCAGTCGGACAAGGGCGAACTCGTGATCGGCGGCGGCCTCGACCGCGTCCCCTCCTACGGGCAACGCGGCAATCCGCCGATGCAGGAGATCGTGATCTCGGGCCTGACGGAGATGATCCCGGCCTTCGGCCAGCTGAAGCTGATGCGGCAATGGGGCGGAACCGTCGACGTCGTCCCCGACTCCTCGCCGATCATCGGGCCGGCGCCGGTCGCCGGCGTCTTCCTCAACTGCGGCTGGGGCACCGGCGGCTTCAAGGCGATCCCGGCCGGGGGGACGCTGCTCGCGCACCTGATGGCGACCGGCGCCCATCATCCGATCAGCCGCCCGTTCGACCTCGACCGCTTTCGCACCGGCCGCCTGATCGACGAGGCCGCGGGCTCCGGCATCGCGCATTGAGGGGAGCCGCCCCTCAAAAATCCAGGTTGGCGTAGGTCGCGCTCGGGGCCATGCCGGGCAGGCGGTCGGCAAGCAGCGGGCGGAACGAGGGGCGCGACTTCACCCGCGCGTACCAGATCCGCGCCGTCTCGTCCTCGTCCCATTGCACGTCGCCGAGGTAGTCGAGCGAGGACAGGTGGGCGGCGGCGGCGAGGTCGGCGTAGGTCAGCCGGTCGCCGGCGAGCCAGTTGCGGCCGCGGATCAGGTGGCCGATGTAGCGCAGGTGGTAGCGGACGTTGGAGCGCGCCGCGCGCACCGCCTGCATGTCCGGCCCGCCGCCGCCCTGCTCCGGGCTCATGAAGCGCTTGTACACTTTTTCGCGGACGATCCAGCAACTCGCCTCGTTGAAGAACTTGACGTTGAACCACGCCATCAGCCGGCGCGCTTCCGCCCGGCCGGCCGGATCGTCCGGCAGCAGGCGCCGGTCGCCCAATCCCAGGCCGCGCGTCTCGTCGAGATATTCCGCGATCACCTCGGCGCCCGGCAGGGCGGGCGGATGGTCCTCGACCAGCACCGGGGTCGCGCCTTCCGCGGCCATCATCAGGAACTCGCGCCGCCGCTCCCAGGGACGCTCCTCGGCGAGCTTCGGCTCGATCCCCATCTCGCCGAGCGACAGACGGACGAAGCGGGAATGCGGGCAGAAGGGGTGATGATAGAGCGTGACCATGGCGCCGCCGCTGCAAGAATGGGAATTTTTGGGCGCGCGTCGCGGCCGCCCGTCGCCTTTCCAATGCGACGCGCGGGGTTAAGCGCAGGTTAACCGCGGGCGGGGCGCGCGAGCAGGGTTAACGTCGAGGTCGCCGGGCGCAGCCGACAGAAGTCGGGGCGCGCTTCCCTTCGGCCGCCGCCCCCTCCCCGAGGGAGAGGGGCGCCCCCTACCCCAGAATCTCCCGCGACTGGATGCGCCAGACCTCCGCCGCGTTCATCCGCGCCCAGGCGGCGTCGAGCGAGCCGTCGGCGTCGATCGCGCGGCAGGCGTCCTCGACGACATAGGTCGCAAAGCCCGCCGCGCGCGCGTCGAGCGCGGAAAAGGCGACGCAGAAGTCGGTCGCGAGCCCGCAGCAGAACACCCGTTCGACGCCGCGGGCGCGCAGCAGCGCCGCGAGGCCGGTCGTCGTCTTCCCGTCGGCCTCGACGAAGGCCGAATAGGAATCGACGTGCCCTCGCATGCCCTTGCGCAGGATCAGGAACGGCGTGTCGGTGTCGAGCTCCGGATGCAGCGCCGCGCCGGCGCTTCCCTGCACGCAATGGTCGGGCCACAGGGTCTGGTCGCCATAGGGAAGGGACTTGGTCGCGAACGGCGCCGCGCCGTGGGTCGAGGCGAACGAGGCGTGGCCAGGCGGATGCCAGTCCTGGGTGAGGACGACATGGGCGAATTTCTGCATGAGCGCGTTGGCGAGCGGCACCACCGTGTCGCCCTCGGCCACCGCGAGCGCGCCGCCGGGCATGAAGTCGGGCTGCAGGTCGACGACCAGCAGGACGTCGCTATCGTCGGGTTCGATCGTCGCCGGCATGGACGGTCTTGGCTCCGAGAGGAACGAGGGCGCGCCAACGGCGCCGCTCGAAGACGAGCACGACCACCAGCGAGAAGGCAAGCGGGATGATCAGGTAGAGCAGGCGGAACACCAGCAGCGCCGCGACCACGTTGGCCTGCGGCGCGTCGGGCATGCCGCTCAGGAAAGCGATCTCCAGCACGCCGAGCCCCCCCGGCGCGTGGCTGACCAGCGCCAGGCAGAAGGACGCGAGGAACACCGCGAGCACCACGACGAAGCCGGGATTGCCGGCCGGCAGGGCGAAGAAGATGATCCCGGCCGCGCCGATCAGCTCGAGCGGCCCGGCGAGCAGTTGCCGCACGGCGATCGGCGGCCGCGGATAGGTCAGCTCGTAGCCGGCGATCCGCACCGCCGGGAAATGCAGCAGCGAACCGAGGAGGTACAGCGTCGGCGCCGCGATCAGGACCGCGCCGGCCGCCTGCCCGACCCAGTCCGGCGCGCCGTCGAACCGCTCGATCACGTCGGGGCGGATGAGCAGCAGCAGGCCGCCCAGCGTCACCGCGCCGAGGCCGAAGGTGAACGAGCAGAACGCGACGAGCAGCCCGACCTCGCCCATGGCGAGACCCTTGGTCGAATAGGCCCGGTAGCGGATCACCGCGCCCGACAGCACGGAAGCCCCGACGTTGTGGGCGATCGCATAGGTGACGAACGAGGTCAGCGCCACGAACGGCCAGCCGATCCTGCGGCCGAGGTGCAGGAGGGCGATCCGGTCGTACCAGGCGAGCGCGGCGTAGGCGAGGGCGGTCGACGCCCAGGCCAGCGCCCAGCGCAGGGGCGAGATCGACCCGAACGCGGCCGCGAGGCTCGCCATCGACAGCCCGCGCAATTCCCGGAACAGAAGCCACGCCGACACGGCCACCGCGCCGAGGCCGATGACCGGCCATGCGATGTCCTGAACCCGCTTCATGCTCGGCTCGTCCGTGCGTTTGGGAAAATCGCCCCGCTGCGCCTCCCTGCCCGACCACGGCGGCGAAGGCAAGGCCGCGGAGGGCGGCTGCGTCATCGCGTTCCAGAAGCCTCGCGATTGACGGAAAGCGAAAGAGAGCGCACGTTGACAACAACGGCGTCGAACGCCGGTGAGAGAAAACTCGATGTCGCATGCGCCGTCTTTTCGACTGATCGGCGCAAGCGCCTCGATGATCGTTTTCGCCGGAACGGCCCTGGCCGACCCCGCTCCGGTCTACGGCGACCAGACGGTGACGATTCCGGTCGCCAACGTCAGCAACGGGCAGTTCACCGGCTCGCCCCAGATCAGCGTGGCGTTCGGGTCCGGCAGCGCGTCCGACATGGTGTTCGGCCCCTCGCAGCTCTACACCATGGACACCGGGTCGACGGGCGTGGCCGTCGACACCTCCGTCTGGACCCCCGAGGGCACGAACCTCGGATCGGGCAGCGTCTACTACTCGAGCAGCAAGCTCGAGTATACCGGGACCTGGTACGCCGCCACGCTCCAGGTGGGCGACGCGCAGAACAATGCGACCGTATCCGTTCCGGTGCTATCGGTGAGCGGATGGTCTACATGCACGCAGTACCCGCAATGCACTGCGAACGCGGCCCCCCCGCACATCGCCTATTTCGGCGTCGGCTTCGCGCGCGAGGCCAATTCCGAGGCGCAAATCAACGGGAAGATCGCATCAATTCCGGCCGACAATCCGTTGCTGAACATCACCCAGGTCAACGGCGTGACGGTGACCGCCTCGACCCCCGCCGGCGCGGGCGGGGCGACGGGCGACTACACCAGCGGCTACATCCTGACGCCGCAGGGGGTGACGCTCGGGCTCACGGCGGCCAACACCGCAAACTTCGCCCTCACCTCAGTCGCCCCCTGGCTCGACGTTCCCCAGGACGACTACGCCGACTGGAGTCCGATCTCGGGCACGCTCACCTACAACGGCGTGTCCATTCCGAACACCAAGATCCTCCCCGACACCGGCATCGAATACATGTTTGCGACGCCCGGAACGGGGGCGCCCGTGCACCCGCTCACCAGCATCCAGGTGCAAATCGGCTCCGGGGTTACGTACGCGTTCGATGTCGGGAGCGGCGGCGTGCCGGCGCCCGGCTCGCCGCCGGCCGCGCCGCCCTGGGTGGACGCCTACGGCGGCTCCGCCCCGTTCGTCAACACCGGCTACCACTTCTTCAACCAGTATAAATACATGTACGATTACGTCAACGGCAATGTCGGCTTCGCAGAGATGACGGCGCCGGCGCCGGAGGCGTCGACCTGGCTGATGATTCTGATCGGCTTCGGCGGCGCCGGCGTCGCCGGCCGCGCCGCGCGGAGGGCGCCCGCCGCGGCGTGAGCCCGCGCGCGCCGTCGCAAGCGGCCCAGCCTCTTGTCGGCCGATCGGCCGACCCGCGCTCCCCCGCCACCTGACGCCCACCAGCAATCGGCGCCAGCCTCCTGACCGGCCGCGCCGGCAAGACGACGCGTCTCGTCCGCAACGGCGCGAAACGCGGCGGCGAACGTCCGGTCATCGCGCCCGGCCCTTGCGGCGGAGGCGCGCCCCCGGCATGCTGGTCTCCCATGCCCGTGACGACCGCCCCGCCCGACCCCGCCCCCTCCGCCGGAACCCAGGACTATGTCGGCGACCCGCGCAACGACTCGGTCCTGATCAGCGTCAACGGCGCGCTCGTGCCGCGCGCCCAGGCGACGGTGTCGGTGTTCGATTCCGGCTTCGTGCTCGGCGACGGCGTGTGGGAGGGGCTGAGGCTCGCCGACGGGCGCCTCGTCTTCCTCGACCGCCACCTCGACCGGCTGTGGGACGGGGCGAAGATGCTGCGCATCGACATCGGCCTCGACCGCGACGCCCTCAAAGGCCGGCTGTTCGACGTGGTCGACGCGAATCGGATGACCGACGGCGTCCACATCCGGCTGATGGTCACCCGCGGCGTCAAGCGATCGCCCTATCAGGACCCGCGGCTCACGGTCGGGGCTGCGACGATCGTGATCATCCCGGAATGGAAGCGGCCGCGGCCGGAGATCTTTTCCCGCGGCGTGCGGCTGTTCACGGTGCACATCCGCCGCACGGGGCCGGCCGAGCAGGACCAGAAGCTCAACTCGCATTCCAAGCTCAACTGCGTCCTCGCCTGCATCCAGGCGATGGAGGCGGGCGCGGACGAGGCGCTGATGCTCGACGACCGCGGCTTCGTCGCGACCTGCAACTCCACCCATTTCTTCATCGTGCGCAAGGGCGAGGTGTGGACGTCGGCCGGCGGCTATTGCCTCGGCGGCATCACCCGCGGCGCCGTGCTCGAGGCGGCGCGGCGCGAGGGAATTCCGGCGTTTGAGAAGGATTTTTCGTTGTTCGACGTCTACGGCGCGGACGAAGCGTTCACCACCGGCACCTTCGCCGGCCTCGTTCCGGTTGCGTCCGTCGACGGCCGGACGATCGGCGAGCCGGGCGCCGCGGCGGACGACCGCTCCGGGCCGCTCACCCGCAGGCTGAGGGCCGCGGTCAAGGCGCTCGAAGCGGAAAACGGCGGAGGACGCGGTTCGTGAGCGCGGAACGCCCCGTGCGGATCGCGATGTGGTCCGGCCCGCGCAACATCTCGACCGCGATGATGCGCGCGTTCGGCCAGCGCGCGGATTGCGCGGTGACCGACGAGCCGTTCTACGCCGCCTATCTCGCCGCGACCGGCCTCGATCACCCGATGCGCGACGCGGTGATCGCCTCCCAGCCGACCGACTGGCGCGTCGTCGCCGCGGCGCTCGTCGGCCCCAGTCCCGGCGGCAGGCCGGTCTGGTACCAGAAGCACATGACCCACCACATGCTGCCCGGCTTCGGGCGCGACTGGACGGACGGCCTCGTCAACGCGTTCCTGATCCGCGCGCCCGAGGCGGCGCTGGCCTCCTATGCGCTCAAGCGCGACGATTTCTCCCTCGACGAGATCGGCTTGCCGGCCCAGGCCGACCTGTTCGACCGAGCCGCCGACCGGCTCGGGGCGCCGCCGCCGGTGATCGAGGCCGAGGACGTGCTGGCTGCTCCGGCGGCGACGCTGTCGGCGCTGTGCCGGGCGATCGGCGTCCCGTTCGATCCGGCGATGCTGGCGTGGCCGCCCGGGCGGCGGGCGACCGACGGCGTCTGGGCGCCCGCCTGGTATCACGCGGTCGAGCTTTCCACCGGCTTCGCCCCGCCGCGCCCCGCGGTCGGCCTCGATGACCTGCCCGACGCCCTCAAGCCGATCGCGACCGCGGCGCGCCCGATCTACGACCGGCTCGCGGCGTATCGGCTGCGCGCGGACTCCTTTCGACAATAAAACGGCAGGACCAACCGGCAAAACCGCCGCCCGACCTTGACGGGATGCGTGGCCCGAAGCATCACCTTCGCCCGGATGCCGACGCTCGTTCTGCCTTTTCCGGTGATTAATCCCGTTCTCATGCAGTGGGGCCCCCTGGCCATCCGCTGGTATGCGCTCGCCTATATCGCGGGGCTGATTCTCGGCTGGTGGCTCATCCGCCGCATCGTCGCCGACGACCGCTTCTGGGGCGCCCTGAAGCGGCCCGCTCCCGACAGCATCGACGACCTGCTGGTCTATTGCGCCTTCGGCGTCATCGTCGGCGGGCGGCTCGGCAACGTGCTGTTCTACGACCCGCGCTATTACTGGGCGCACCCGCTCGACGTGTTCAAGGTCTGGGAAGGCGGCATGGCCTTTCACGGCGGGATGATCGGCTGTTTCGTCGGCATGGCGCTGTTCGCGCGGCGCTATCGCACGCCGCTCCTGACCGTCATGGACCTCTGCTCGCTGGTCGCTCCGATCGGCCTGTTCTTCGGCCGGATCGCCAATTTCATCCGGCCCGAGCTGTGGGGCCGCCCCACCGACGTTCCCTGGGCGGTCGTCTTTCCCGGAACGGACGGTCTGCCGCGCCACCCGAGCCAGATCTACGAGGCGCTGCTCGAGGGCGCCCTCGCCTTCGTGATCCTCTATGTCTCCGCCCGTTGGGGCGCATTGCGGCGGCCGGGCCTGATCGCCGGCCTGTTCGGCGTCCTCTACGGCGCGGCGCGAACGTTCAGCGAATTCTTTCGCGAGCCCGATCCAGGCCTCGAGGATCTCGGGCGAGGGCTGACGATGGGTATGGTCCTTTCCGCGCCGATGATCGTCATCGGCCTGGGGCTGATCGCCGTGAGCCTCGGCCGCAAATGGAGCGCCAGATGACGACCCTTCTCGAAGAGATGAAGGCGCTGATCGCCCTCAAGGGGCCGATCACGGTCGAACGTTACATGGAGCTGGCGCTCGCCCATCCCGAACTCGGCTATTACATGAGCCGCGATCCGTTCGGCGCGGCGGGCGACTTCACCACCTCGCCGGAGATCTCGCAGATGTTCGGCGAGCTGATCGGCCTCTGGGCGGCCGAGGTCTGGTCGACCATGGGAGGGCCGAACCCCGTCCGCCTGGTCGAACTCGGCCCAGGGCGCGGCACGCTGATGAGCGACGCCCTGCGCGCCGCCCGGATCGTGCCCGAGTTTCGCGCCGCCCTCGACGTCTGGCTGGTGGAGACGAGCCCGACCCTGGCGGCGATGCAGCACGATCTCCTGCTCGACGCCGGCGTGCCGATCGCCTGGGCGCAAAATCTGCAGGAGGTTCCCGCCGGACCCGCGATCGTGATCGGCAACGAGTTCCTCGACGCCCTGCCGGTCCGCCAGTTCGTGCGGGTCGGCGGGCAATGGCGCGAACGCACGGTGCGCATCGGCGACCAGGGCGCGCTCGCTTTCGACGTCGCCGCCGAGCCCGAGCCCTATATTCGCGGCAACGCGCGCGACGGCGAGGTGCTCGAGGTCAATCCGGCCGGCCACCGGTTCATGTTCGAGCTCGGCGCGCGGCTGGTGAAGCAGGGCGGCGCGGCGCTGTTGATCGACTACGGCCATTCCGTCACCGGGCTCGGCGACACGCTGCAGGCGCTGCGCGCGCATCGCTACGTCGATCCGCTGGCCCAGCCCGGCGAATGCGACCTCACCGCCCACGTCGACTTCGCCGCCATGGCCCGCAGCGCCGCCGCGACGGGCGCTGCGGTGTACGGCCCGATCGACCAGGGCGACTTTCTCCGCGCGATTGGCGTCGACCTCAGGACGAAGGCGCTCGCCGAACGCGCCGGGGCGGACCGGGCCGAGGAATTGCACCAGGCGCGCAACCGCCTGGTCGGCAAGGGCAAGGGCGAGATGGGGGCGCTGTTCAAGGCGCTGGCGGTGGCGAACCGCAATCTGCCCGCGCCGCCCGGCTTCCTGCCCTCCGCGGCCAAGCCCGCGTGAGCGCGGCGCCGTTCCTCAGCGCCCGCAGCCTCGACCTCCCCGGCGTCGCGCACGCCTTCTTCACCCGCCGGGGCGGCGTCTCGGCGGCCGTCTACGCCTCGCTGAACGGCGGGGTCGGCTCGCGTGACGCGCCCGAAGCGGTCGCCGAGAATCGCAAGCGGATGGCGGCGGCGCTCGGCCTTCCGGCCGACCGGCTTGCCGTGCCCTATCAGGTCCATTCCGCCGACGCGATCGCGATCTCCGGACCCTGGGCGCCCGACGCGCGGCCGCGCTGCGACGGCCTCGTGACCGCGACGCCGGGGCTGGCGCTCGGCGTGACCGGCGCGGATTGCGGCATGATCCTGTTCGCCGACCCCGCGGCCCGCGTCGTCGGCGCGGCGCACGCCGGCTGGAAAGGCGCGCTGACCGGCGTGGTCGAGGCGACGGTCGCCGCGATGACGCGGCTCGGCGCCCGGCCCGAGGCGATCGTCGCCGCGCTCGGCCCCTGCATCGCTCAGGAATCCTACGAGGTCGGCCCCGAGTTCGTCGCCGCCTTCGCGGACGCCGGCGAAGCGCCGGAGCGATTCTTCGTCGCCAGCCGGCGGCCGGGCCATTCGATGTTCGATCTCAAGGCCTATATCGCCGAACGCGCCGCCCGCGCCGGCGTCGGACGGTTCGAGGACATGGGCCTCGACACCTACGCTGACGACGCGCGTTTCTTCAGCTATCGCCGCACGACCCATCGGCGCGAGCCCGATTACGGGCGGCTCGTGTCGGCGATCGCGCTGGCGTGAGATCGGGCGCGCGCCTTGACGCCGGCGCTTCCGGCGCCGCAAGTGAGCCCAGGGGCCGCCCCATGATCGACGCGCTGGCGCTTCGTGGGCAACGACGTCGGGAAGAATTGTTGATGTCCGTTCATGCCTGCGAGCAGCGGCCGCGCCGCGGAATCGATCGCGGAGCCGACGCTTGAGCGAGCGGCGCCTGCACCACGCCGACAGCGGCGCGTTTCGCAGCGCGATGCGGACGCTGTCGTCGGGCGTGGCGATCGTCGCCTGCGGCGACGAGACCCGGCGCACCGGCTGCACCGTCACCGCGCTCGCCTCCCTCTCGCTCACGCCGCCGACCCTGATCGTCTCGCTGTCGCGCAGCTCGGCGACGCTGGCGGCCATCCGTGAGGCCGGCGCCTTCAGCGTCAATCTTCTGTCGGCGCGGCACGAGGAACTGGCGCAACGGTTCAGCGGACGCGGCGGCGTGCACGGGGCGAGGCGCTTCGACGGCGCCGATTGGACGACGCTCGCCACCGGCGCGCCGGTGCTCGCCGACGCGATCGCCGCCTTCGATTGCCTGGTCGAGGAGGCGATCGAGCGGCATTCGCACGCCATCGTGCTCGGCGCGGTGGTCAGCCTGCGCGAAGGCGCCGAAGAACCCGCCCTGGCCCATTGGCGCGGGGCGTTCTCGGCCTTCCGGTGATTTGGGGCGCCCCCGCGGGCGCCGGTAGCCGCGCTCACTCAGCGCGGTACGCGGCCAGCGGCCGCGTCTACAACGACGCCGAAAACTTCCGCTCCCCCGCGACCCACGTCTCGCTGACCTTGATGGCGGCGATCGCGTCCGGGCTCGCCCCATAGGGGTCGCTGTCCAGAATCGTGAAGTCCGCCTCCTTGCCCGGCTCGAGCGAGCCGAGGCGGTCGCCCTGGCCGAGCTGGCGGGCGGCGTGGAGCGTCACGGCGCGGATCGCGTCGTCGAGCGGCACGGCCTGATCGGGGCCGACCACGGACCCGTCGATGACGCAGCGGCGCGTCACCGCGGTGGCGATCAGCGCCAGCGGTCCCGGCGGCGAGCACGGCCCGTCGGTGTGCAGGGTGAACGGCAGGCCCTCCTTCACGCAGGCGCCCGCCGGGTCCATGAAGGCCGCGCGTTCCGGGCCAAAAATCTGGTCGCGGTAGGCGGCGCCGTACAGGCGCACGTGGTTCATCAGGAAGCTCGGCTGGACGCCGAGCGCTTTCATCCGCCGGATCTGGTCCGGGCGCGCCATGGTCGCGTGCTCGATGCGGTTGACGCCGGGATCGGTCGCGCCGGCATAGGCGGCTTCGATCGCGTCGAGCGCGAGGTCGATGGTGAGGTCGCCGTTGCAATGGACCTGCACCGGCAGGCCCAGCGCCTTCACCTGCGCGACCATCTCCTTCATCTGCGCAGCGTCGAAATTCGGCGCGCCCTTCGCCGACGAGTTCAGGTAGGGCTTCGTCTGCGCCCCGGTCTCCGTCTGGTTCGAGCCGTCGCCAAAGATCTTGACGCCATAGAGCGAGAACAGCGAGCCGTCGACCGGCGCGCCCTTGCCCAAGCCCCGGCCGAGCCAGGGCTCGAGCCCCTTGGTGTCGCCATACATGACGCTCGCGCTGGTGCGGCAGGCGAGCGTGTTGGAAAGCTTGGCGAACGGCGCGATCCAGTCCGAGCGGATCGTTCCCGGCTCGTGCAGCATCGTGTTGCCGACCGACGCGACATGGCGGGCGTAATCGGCGACCGCCTTTGCGGCGACCTCGGGCGTGATCTTGCCGAGGAAGTGGACCGCGAACTTGAGCATCGCGCTCTCTTCGTACACCAGCCCGTCGAGCTTGCCGTCGGGGCCGCGGCCGAAATGGCCGCCGCCCGGCAGATCGCCGACGTCAGGCGCGATCCCCGCGACCTTCAGCGCCTCGGAGTTGACGCAGGCGTCGTGCCCGTTGGTGTACCAGACGAAGATCGGATGGTCGGTCGAGATCGCGTCGAGTTCGGCGAGGGTGAAATCGCCGCCCTGCAGCAGGTTGTCGAAATTGGAGCCGACGATCCACTGCCCGGCGGGCTTGCTCGCCGCCTCCTGCTTCAGATGCGCGACGAGCTTGTCCCGGGTCGGATATTTCGCGTAGCCGACGTCGTCGAGCAGTTCGAAGATCAGCGCGGCCAGAATCGTGTGATTGTGGGGGTCGATGAACCCCGGAAACAGCGTGCGGCCGGCGAGATCGACGATGTTCGTGTCGGCTGTCTTCAGGCCGGAGATTTCGCTCTCGTCGCCGACCGCGAGCACCTTTCCACCCTTGACTGCGATCGCCTGGGCGACCGGCGCGCCGGGCCGCGGCCGGACCGTCCCGCCGCGCAAGATGAGGTCGGCGCCGGCGCCCGCGGCGAAGGCCGGGGCCGCGCCGACTGCGGAGACCGCCGAGGCCGCGCCGACCGAATAGGCCATGAACGCCCGCCGGGTCGGCATGCCCGCCGCCTTGCCGAGGAGAGCCGCCAGGCCCCCCGCGTGGACCGTGTCATGAAGGATGAGCTGGCTGAAACACCCGCGGCACATGCGCCCCTCCGGACCTGCGGAACGTCGAAGCCCTTGGTCTAGATCAAAACCCACCGCGACGTGACGAAAAAGTGTGCACGGCGCTCACGGAAGGCGGCGCGGCGAGCCGCCTCCCGGGCCGCTGACGGAGTCCGTCGACGGATGTTTGCGCGCCCGCTTCGCCATTGATACGTCATGCAATGGTGCTATCGTGTGAAGGGTGTGCGTATCGGGCGCAAGACGCGCGAAGCGAGTGGCGCTCGGTTCTGTCGACGGGGGGCGGGGCGGTGGGACTCGGGAGACTTGGCCGGGCGGCGCTGTTCGCCGTGGTCGCGACGGTCGGTTTGAGCCTTCTCGGCGGAGACTGGCATAGGATCTGGCCGGTCGTCGTGGCGATCGCCGCGCTGATCGCGATTGACGTCCTGTCGGGCCTCGCCGCCGCCGCGGCCGGCCTGATCCTGGTCTGGGGATGCCTGGTCGCGACCGGCGTCGCTCCCGGCCCCGGCGCGGTCGCCGCGACGGCCTCGCGGCTGACGGAGGCGTTGATGAGCCGCGACGCCATGCCGGGGAAGCCGACCGAGCCGACGTCCGGAACGATCGAGGAGCGACTCGCGAAGCTGAACGACCTGTGCGGCAAATCGCTTCTCACTGCGCAGGAATGCGCCGCCGCCCGCGCGCGCATCGTCGATTCGATCGCAAGACCGGCGACCGTCGGCGACGTCAGGCCGTAGCCGTCGGCGGCGACGGCGCGGGCGTCACGAAATCCGGCGCTCGACGGGCCTGACGATCTCGAGCAAGGCCTTGCCCGCCGGGGACAGCGTGCGCCCGCGCCGGGTGATGAAGCCGTGGTTCAGGCTCATCCATGGCGGAGGGATCGGCAGGAGGGCGCAGGCGCCGCCCGCGAACGCCTGCGCGCACGAACCATGCGACCGCCCCGGCGTGGGACTCCGGCGCGGATTGCGGGCGCCGGCGCGGCTCCCTGCACTTTACAAATCGTTCGAACAAAATAGACCAGTCGGCGCGTCGGCTCCGCCCCGGAAGCCCGACGCCGGCGCTTTAATCGAGGGGCTCGAATCGAGGGGCTGGCGCGAAGGCGTGGCGGCGGGACCGCACGTCGGCGACGCCGCCCGCGTCGGCAGGGACAGGGCGAGAGCGCATTCGCCGCGTTCGGCGTCGGAGCGTCAACAACCAAAGGGAGGCGCCGTGATGGTCCTCGTATCGATCGTTATCTTCATCCTCATCCTCGGCGCGGGGTTGCTCGGCCTCTGGGCGCACAAGCGCCTGCCGGAGGCCGTGAAGGACGACAGCGCGCGCAGCGTCGTCGGGCAGGTCACCGGCATCGTCAGCCTGCTGCTCGCTCTGGTGCTGGGCACGCTGATCGGCACGAGCTTCGGCTTCTTCGGCACCCAGAAGACCGAACTCGAGATGCTGTCGTCGCAGATCCTGATGCTCGACCAGGCGCTCGCCCAGTTCGGGCCCGACACGAAGCCCGCGCGCGACCGCCTCAAGGAGTCCGTCCAGACGGTGTACGAAACGTTCTGGGGTGACCGCGACCCCGATCCGAAGCTGTTGTCGGTCACGATGCCGCTCGCCTCCGCCCAGGCGACGAAGGCCTTTCTCGCCACCCTCAAGCCCGAGACCGACGCGCAGAAGCAGGCGCTCGCGTCGGCCAACCTCCTGACCAACCAGATCATGCAGGGACGGGTGATGATCGATCTGCAGGTCGCGAGCCACCCGATCAGTTCGGGGATGCTGACCGTGCTGACGATCTGGGCGGTCATCCTGTTCTTCGCCATGGGCTTGTTCGTGAAGCAAAACGGACTGGTGGTCGCGGCGATGGCGTTCGGCGCGATCTGCGTCGCGTTCGCGATCTTCCTCATCCTCGAACTCGGTCTGCCCTATACCGGCCTGTTCCGCGTCAGCGGCGCGGCGCTGCACACGGTGCTCGAGACGATCGACAACTAGCTCGCGAGGCGGCCGTGCCGGGGCGGGGATTGACGGCGGGCGAAAAAAGCCGTCCCTTCGGCCGCGAAAAGCGAATCGCAACTGTCCACAAGGGGTCGCACGTGTCCACCATCATCGTCTCGCGTCGCGGCCTCCTCGCGAGCGTCGGCGCCCTCGCCGCCGCCGGCCTCGCGGGCTGCAACACCACGCAGACGGCGCCCGCGGCGGGCGCGACGCCCGCTCCCGCGCCGGTCGGCTACCGGATCGCCAGCGTCGTCGTGGACACCACGCCGCTGGTCGGGCAGAGCGGCAACCCGACCGCGCAATGGGCGCAGGACGCGCTGCCGGGCGCGCTGGCGCAGGCGCTTTCGTCCCACATGGCGCCGGGCGACCCGAGCGGCGGAACGCTGAGCGTTGTCGTCAACTCGATCTATCTCGGCGGAGGCGGCCCCGCCGACCCCGACCGGATGCGCGGCGTGGCGACGTTCAACGGACAGCAGATCCCCATCCGCACGACTTCGACCTGGATTTCCAGCCCGGTCGACAATGCGCTGGTCGAGCAGTCGAACCAGAACCGGGTCAACGCCCTCGCCGTGTCCTTCGCCTACCTGCTGAAGAAGAAGTTGCGGCGGGCGTAGGCGGGCCTCCCCGCGCAGGCGGGAGAGGCTGGCCTCCCCCTCGCGCCGCCCCGTCGGGACGAGGGGTCACCGGCTCGGATACCAGTATGACGCCTGCGGCTTCGTCCGGTCCACCACCACGAACTGGTTGGCGAACACGCGGTAGGTCGGGCTCCACTCGCCATCCGGCCATTGCACGCGAATTTCCGCGCGCTCGGCCGTGCCGAGGCCGACGTGCAGCCATCCCATGTGGCCGGAGGCGTCCCCTCCCCCGACCTGGATGGTTCGGGTCTGCGTGCGCACGCCCGTCTTGACCGAGATTTTCGCGCCGACCGCGTCGCGGTTGGGATTCGGCTGAACCAGCCGGATTTCGCTCCAGTTGCCCGAGGGCAAGGGCGGCCCGTCGCCGTTTCTGTCCCCGAGATTGCGGAACAGCGCGACATTGGCGCCGCGATCGATCTGCAAGATGTCGAGCTTGCCGTCGAGGTTGAAGTCGGCGACCAGCGCGCCGCGCCCGGTGCGATTGCCGGAGACGCCGGCGAGGTCGCCGGCTTCCGCGAACTTGCCGCTCCACTGGCCGATCAGGAGGTTGCTGGGATCGTAGGCGGCGAAGTCGGGCATCTGCGACAGGTTGCCCTTGGAGACGAAGATGTCGAGCAGGCCGACATTGGTGAAGTCGGCGAATTCGGCGTGCCAGGCGGTCGAGGGGCGCTTGTCGCCGCCGGTGTAGGGAATATGCGCGGTCGCGCCGACCTCGCCGGCGATGTCGCGGTAGACCGGCAATTCGCCGCGGCCCGCCTCTTCGGTATCGAGCTTCTGCAACTTCTCGTCACCCATCGAGGTCAGGAAATATTGCGGGAAGCCCGAGCCGTCGATGTCGGCTTCGGCAATCCCCATGCCGAAGATGGTGAGATGCCGCCAGCCGTCGGCGCGGCCGTACGGCCGCGGCGGCTTGCCGGGCTCGACCCGCCACAGTTGCTCCTCGCCGCCGCGGTAATATTGCCGGTCGTTGGAGATCCGCAGGCTCGGGACGCCCGATCGGTTCCAGTCGGTGAACAGCATCGAGAGCGCGCAAAAGCCCGGGGCGAGCGGGGTGCGGACCGAATAGTCCGGCTTGTCGCCGGGCTGCGGGCGGTAGAGCGCGTTCTCCTCGCACGTGCCCCAGGGCGAGCCGGGCGCATCGCGGTCGACGTAATGGCCGATCGCCAGCGTCGGAAACTTCTGGCCCGGCTCCCATTCGGCGGCGAAGGAGGTTGTCCAGCCGGGATCGCCCTCGAAGCTCCACTCCTTGTCGGCGAGGGCGAAGGTGCAGTCGGGGCCGCCCTTCAGCATCAGGTTGCGTCCGACGCGCAGGACGAACAGGTCCATGCGGCCGTCGCCGTCGATGTCGATCGGATAGGCGCCGATCACGCCGGTGAGCAGCTTCGGGTCGACGTCGATCGGCTTCTCGACGAATTTCAGCGGCCCGCCGGACTTCGACACGTTGACGTAGAGCTTGGCCGGGTTCTTGCCGCCGGCCAGAAACACCGAGGGGAAGCCGGAGCCGTCGCAGTCGAGGGCCGCCCCTCCGCCGCCGACGAAGAACTCCCACGGGCCGTCGTAGACGCTGTTCAGCCCGGCAGCCTGCGCCTCCTCGCGCATGAGCGGCACGTCGCCGGCCGGCGCGATCCGGTCGGCGGCCTGCGCGGCGGAGCCGGCGAGGAGGGCGGCGGCGAGGGCGAGCGCCGCGGGGCGCGGTCGGCGGCGGCGCCGCTGCGGGGCCGGCGACCCCGCCCCACAACGCGCCGCAAGTCCAGGATCGTTTCTCATCACGGCGCCTCGATCACGAGCGAGCGCAGGTAGGCGACGACGGCGTCGCGCTCGCCGGGCTCGAGCGCGAGATACTGGTCGCGGGCGAAGCGGGCGTCGCCGCCGTGGGCGGCGATGATCTCGTCGAGCATGCGGAACGAGCCGTTGTGGCCGTAGGGCGCGGTCGAGCCGACGCCCCACAGCCGCGGCGTCAGGAACACGTCGCGCTCGACGAAGCGCTGCGCCTGCAGTTCGTTGCCGAGCGCGTTGACCTGCTCGTCGACGACCAGATGCCGCTTGAGGTCGCTCATGAGCGGGATCAGCCACTCGCCCTTGTCGTTCTTCTGCAAGGTCTTGGCGAACGGCAGGGTCGACAGGTCGACGACGATCGGCGCCCCGACCTCGCCCGGGCGCAGGGTTCCGGCCATGTCGTAGGGGGCCGGGTCGGTGAAGACCATCGACTTCAGCGGCAGCGTCTTCACGTGGCACGACGGGCAGCCGATGGCGTCGAACCGCTTCGCCCCCGCCTCGGCGGCGGCGCGCCAGTCGTCGGGCAGGTTCGCCCTGACGGTCGGCGGCGGCAGGGTCGCCTGGAAGGCGACCAGCGCCGAGACGTCGCCGGGCGTGATCGCGTCGGGCACGCCGCTCTCGGAAAAGTCGTGCGTCCCCGTCCAGCGCACGCCGAAACGCTCCGACGCCTCCATCCCGTGATGGACGTTGAGCGCGTTGATGGTGAACTGACGCAGCGAGGTGAACACGCCCTTGCGGCTGAACGGGCGCACGACCAGGTCGGCGTCGACGCCGTCGACCGAGTCGAGGTCGACGATGCCGTCGGGATGAGCGACGATCCAGCCGAAACGCACGCCCTTGCTGACGAGGTCGGCGCGCACGTCCTTGCCCGACCGGCAGGCCTCCCCGACCGCGCCCGCGCGGATCGCCTGGAGGTCGGCGGTCATCTCGCGCGCGAGCAGCTCGACCAGCCCCGCGCCCGTCAGCGCGATCGTGTGCCGCTCGCTCGAGAACGAGGGGTCGATCGTGTCGAATTGCGCGCTCTCGAAGCCCTCCGAGACGAACACGTTGGCGACGACGTCGCCCGATCCGCCGACGACGGGGTCGTTGTGGCAGCCGAAGCAGGAGTTCGAATCCGGGCCGCTCGTGCGGGTGAACGGCGGATTGACGCCGCTTTTGCGCCGGGTCGGGATGATCGCCTGCGTCGCCTTCGGCCGACCGGCGCCGTCGAGGGTGGTGAACTTCGCCTTGAACAGGTCTCGGCCGCGCTCGACGAGCGCGGGAAGCGCGGCGGGTCCGGCGGCGGCCGCGGCGGCGAAGTCGACATGGGCGCCGGGGGGAAAGACGCGCTCGTCCCAGCTGCCGGCCGCGGCGGGCCCGACGGCGACCAGGAAAGCGACCGCTCGCGCCGCAGCCAGAACTCCCAAGGCTCGTTTCATGTCCCTCGCCTCGCCGTTGACGCGGCGGATCGTTGTCCCGTTGGACCCTGTTTGTCACGTTCCGCCGCGCGCCCGCAAGCGCAATTCGCTGCCCCGCTCGAGTTCTGAGTTGCGCACCTCAGCGGCGATTGCTATGAAACGCGACGAAGAGCAGGGGAATATGGCGGCAGGCCACCTCACACTGAAGGACATTGCTCGGGAGGCTGGAGTGAGCGTGGCGACCCTCGACCGCGTTCTGCACGGTCGCGCCGGCGTGCGCGACGATACGGCGCGACGGGTCCGCGAGACCATCGCCCGTCACGGGTTCCATCCGTCCTCCGCGGCGGCCGATCTCGCGCGCCGGCGCACGAGCCGGTTCGCCGTCGTCGTCCCGGACGGGGGCAACCTCTTCATGCAGGCGATCGTCGCCGCCGTCGGCGACATGAGCGCATGGCTCAACGCCCGGCGCGCCAGCGCCGAGACCATCAGAGCCGACGTCTTCAATCCGGCGGCGCTGGCGGAAACCCTGGAATCGCTGGCCGGACGCTACGACGGCGTCGCCGTGGTGGCGCTCGACCATCAGAGCGTGAGGGCCGCGATCGACGATCTCGTCGCCGCCGGGACGCATGTCGTGACGCTCGTCTCCGACGTGCCGGGCTCGCGCCGCCATCACTATG
Source organism: Roseiarcus fermentans (assembly GCF_003315135.1). Lineage (GTDB taxonomy): Bacteria > Pseudomonadota > Alphaproteobacteria > Rhizobiales > Beijerinckiaceae > Roseiarcus > Roseiarcus fermentans. Next base: position 39,061 of record NZ_QNRK01000022.1, on the reverse strand, counting down.
TCGGGATCGACAACGTCGCCGCCGGCCGCACCGCCGGATCGCTGATCGGCCGGTTCGCCTGCGGCCGCATGGGCGAGGTCGGGGTCGTCGCCGGGTCCCAGTCGCTGCGCGACCACGCCGAGCGGGCGTTCGGCTTCCATCAGGTGACGGGCCTCGAATATCCGAACCTGTCCGCGCTCGCCCCGGTCGAGGGCGGCGACCGCGATGAGGCGAACGAGACCCTCACGGCGAGGTTGCTCGCCGATCATCCTGACTTGATCGGGCTCTACAACGTCGGCGCCGGAACGCCCGGGGTGATGAAGGCGCTCGCCGACTCCGGCCGCGAGGGCGAAGTGGTCGTCGTCGCCCACGACCTGACCCCGGTCACCCGCCGCGGCCTGCTGCGCGGCGCGATCGACGCGGTGATCGTGCAGGACCCCGGCCACGAGGCGCGCTCGGCGATGCGGGTCCTGCTGTCGCTCGCGCGCCGCGAGCCGATCCTGGCCGAACAGGAAAAGATTCGCGTCGAAATCGTGATGCGGGACAATCTGCCATGAGCCCGTCGCCGAGCCGGGTCAAACGTCCGGGGGATGGTTGCGCCGGCGTCGCCTCGGCGGTTAGTGTCGCGATCCCGCACGATCGCCCGGTAAGACAGCGGTCCAAGAGCTTTAACCGGCCGTCGACGAGACCCCGAACTCGGGTTCTCGCGCCGGCCTCCAGTGGAGGAAAGACATGAAAGTTGTAGCCAAGCTTGCGATCGGGGCGGCGCTGCTCGCGTCCGCGAGCGCGATGGCCTTCGCCGCGTCGGCGAAGGACGTGACGGTCGGCGTCTCCTGGTCGAACTTCCAGGAAGAGCGCTGGAAGACCGACGAGGCGGCGATCAAGGCGGTGCTCGACAAGGCGGGGGCGAAATACATCTCGGCCGACGCCCAGGCCTCGCCCGCCAAGCAGCTCACGGACGTCGAGAGCCTGATCTCCAAGGGCGCGGACGTGCTCCTGATCCTGGCGATGGACAACAAGGCGATCCTGCCGGCGGTCAAGAAGGCGGCCGACGAAGGCATTCCGGTGATCGCCTACGACCGCCTGATCGAGAACCCGAACGTTCTCTACATCACCTTCGACAACATCGGCGTCGGCCGCATGATGGGCAAGGCGATCGAGGCGGCCAAGCCCGCCGGCAACTACGCCTTCATCAAGGGCGACAAGGGCGACGCCAACGCCGACTTCCTGTTCTCCGGCATCACGGAAGTGCTGAAGCCCGCCATGGACGCCGGCAAGATCAAGGACGTCGGTCAGACCTACACCGACGGCTGGAAGCCCGACAACGCCCAGAAGGAAATGGAGCAGATCCTCACCAAGAACAACAACAAGGTCGACGCGGTCGTGGCCGAGAACGACGGCATGGCGGGCGGCGTCGTCGCGGCGCTCGCGGCGCAGGGCATGGCCGGCTCCGTGCCGGTGACCGGACAGGACGGCGACCACGCGGCGATCAACCGCGTGGCGCTCGGCACCCAGACCGTGTCGATCTGGAAGGACGCGCGCGACCTCGGCCATGTCTCCGCCCAGGCCGCTCTCGACCTCGCCAAGGGCAAGAAGCGCGCCGACATCGAAGGCGTGAAGCCGTTCTCCGGCGGCCCGAACCACGTCAAGCTCGACAGCATCCTGCTGACCCCGCTCCCGGTCACCCGCGACAACCTCGACGTCATCGTCGACAAGGGGTGGATCACCAAGGCCGAGGTGTGCGCCGGCGTGAAGCCCGGCACGGTCAAGTTCTGCGACTGAGGTCGAGCCGCCCCTCCCCGGGGTGAAACCGAACGAGGCCGCGCCGGTTGTTTCCGGCGCGGCCGTCTCTCGAGGCGATGGCGCCGCTCCCGCGCGAGGGGCGCCGAAACGAGAACCAAAAAAAGGGAGTGCCCATGACCTCCGCAGCGCCCGGCGCCGCCAGCGCCGCCCCCGACGAGCCGACCCTTCGCCGCATACTCCGGGCGACCGAAGTGGATACCCGGATGCTCGGGATGATCTTCGCGCTGGCGCTGATCTGGGTCGGGTTCAACGTCTACACGCAGATCCAGTCCGGCGAGGGCCTGTTCCTCACCCCGCGCAACTTATGGAACCTGAGCGTCCAGACGTCGTCGATCGCGATCATGGGGACGGGCATGGTGCTCATCATCGTGATGCGCCACATCGACCTGTCGGTCGGGTCGATCATCGGCTTCGTCTCGACGATCATCGGCGTCGCCCAGGTCCGGATCCTGCCGGAATATCTCGGCCTCGACAGTCCGGCGATCTGGATTCTCGCCGTCGTCCTCGCGCTCGTGGTCGGCGCGGCGATCGGGGCGCTGCACGGCTCGTTGGTCGCCTATCTCGGCATCCCCGCCTTCATCGTGACGCTCGGCGCGCAATTGTTCTGGCGCGGCGCCGCCTGGTGGGTGACGGCCGGCCAGACCATCGCGCCGCTCGACCCGCGCTTTTCGCTGATGGGCGGCGGCCCGCACGGCTCGATCGGCGCGACCTGGAGCTGGGTCCTCGCCCTGCTCGCCTGCGTCGGCATCGTCTTCAGCCTCTATTCGGGGCGGCAGCGGCGGGCGCGCTTCCGCTTTCCGCAGCGGCCGATGTGGGCCGAATATCTGATCGCCGCCGTCGGCTGCTTCGTCGTGCTCGGCGCCACCCTGATCGTCAACGCCTATCCCTGGCCGGAGCGGGTGGCGGCCCGGTGGGCCGAGGCCAACAACGTCGCCGTGCCCGCCGGCGGACTGTTCATCTCCACCGGCTGGGCGATTCCGGTGCTGATCGCGCTGGTGGTGGGCTTCGCGATGACGTTCCTCGCCCGGCGCACCCGGTTCGGCCGCTACGTCTACGCGATCGGCGGCAACCCGGAGGCGGCCGAGCTCGCGGGCATCAACACCAAGCGCATCACGGTCATGGTGTTCGCGCTGATGGGCATGCTCGCCGCGATCGCCGCCTGCATCGACTCGGCGCGGCTCGATTCGGCGACCAACGTGCTCGGCCAGCTCGACGAGCTCTATACGATCGCCGCCGCGGTGATCGGCGGCACGTCGCTCGCCGGCGGCGTCGGCACGATCTACGGCGCCCTGATCGGCGCCCTCGTCATCCAGTCGCTGCAGTCGGGCATGATCCTGCTCGGCTTCGATTCGGCCTTCCAGCAGATGGTGGTCGGCGTCGTGCTGGTCGGCGCGGTCGGCCTCGACACCTTCTATCGCCGCAGAACCGCGAAGGGCTAAGTCATGGACGCTCAGGTCCGCACCCCGCTCATCGAGATGAAGGACATCTCGATCGCCTTCGGCGGCGTGAAAGCCGTCGACCACGCCTACATCGACCTCTACCCCGGCGAGGTGGTGGGTCTGCTCGGCCACAACGGCGCCGGAAAATCCTGCCTGATCAAGATTCTGTCCGGCGCCTACAAGCGCGACGCCGGGCAGATCTTCGTCAACGGGGAAGAGGCCCACATCTCGAACCCGCGCGACGCCAAGAGCTACGGCATCGAGACGGTCTACCAGGCCCTCGCCCTCGCCGACAACGTCGATGCGGCGTCGAATCTCTATCTCGGCCGCGAGCTGCTCACCCGCTGGGGCACGCTCGACGACGCCTCGATGGAAGCGGAAGCGCGCAAGGTGATGGGGCGGCTGAACCCCAACTTCCGCCGCTTCAAGGAGCCGGTGATCGCGCTCTCCGGCGGCCAGCGCCAGTCGGTCGCGATCGCCCGCGCGATCCACTTCAACGCCCGCATCCTGATCATGGACGAGCCGACCGCGGCGCTCGGGCCGGCCGAGACGGCGCAGGTCGGCGAACTGGTCAAGCAGCTCAAGTCCGACGGCATCGGCATCTTCCTGATCAGCCACGACATCCACGACGTGTTCGACCTCGCCGACCGGGTGACGGTGATGAAGAACGGCCAGGTGGTCGGCTCGGGCCGGGTCAGCGACATGACCAAGGACGAGGTTCTGGGCATGATCATTCTGGGCAAGTGTCCGCCCGGCGCGCTGCCCGGCCCGGGCGCGATGCAGGGGTGATAGCCCCGGGCCCCGCCCGGACGTTTTGATCCCGCGGTAACCCTTGGCGTCGCTGGCGGATCGTCAACCGCCGAGGGTTGCGAACATGCCGATCGCGGCGAGCCCCATCACGGCGGTGGCGAGCCACCCGACGGCCTTGAGGACCGGTCCCAGGGCGAATGGGCCCATGACCTTTGGTCGCGAGGCCATCAGCATGATCATGACCATGATGGGAACCGCGGCCACGCCGTTGATCACCGCGCTCCAGAACAAGGCCTTGATGGGATCGAGCGGCGTGAGGTTCAGCGCTGCGCCGACCAGAGTCGCCAGGGCGATCACGCCATAGAAGGCGCGCGCGCGTCCGGGGCGCTTCGTCAATCCCACCCGCCACCCCAGCGCCTCGCCGACAGCGTAGGCGGCGCTCCCCGCCAGCACCGGGACCGCCAGCAGCCCGGTCCCGATGACGCCGAGCGCGAAGACGGTGAAGGCGAACCGGCCGGCGATGGGACGCAGCGCCTCGGCGGCCTGCGACGAGGTCTGAATGTCGGTGACGCCATGAGCATGCAGCGTCGCCGCGGTCGTGAGCATGATGAACAACGCGATCAGGTTCGAAAATCCCATTCCCACCAGCGTATCGATCTGCATTCGGGCCATTTCGGCCGGCGCTTGCTCCGGCGCCCTGATCAGCGGCTTGGCGGCGGGGTCCTCCTTTTCATTTTCGACTTCCTCGCCGGCCTGCCAGAAGAAAAGATAGGGGCTGATGGTCGTCCCGAAAACCGCAACAATGACCGTGAGGTAGCCGCCGTCGAGGCTGATGTGCGGCAGGACGAGGCTCTTCGCCACGCTCCACCACGGGACGCCGACAACGAACACCGTTCCGACATAGGCGAAGAGCGAAAGTGTCAGCCACCGCAAAATCGAAGCATATCGGTCGTATCGGACGAAGACCTCGGCGACGACGGTGACGAACGCGAAGGCGACGACATAGAGCGCCGTCGGGCCGGCGATCAGCAGGTGCAGCGCCGCCGCCATCGCGCCGAGGTCGGCGCCGAGGTTGATGGTGTTGGCGATGACGAGCATTCCGACGAGCGGATGGAGCAGCCAGGCCGGATGGTGGCGGCGAAGGTTTCCGGCGAGTCCGCGACCGGTGACCCGGCCGACGTGCGCGCTGATCAGTTGGATCGCGCACATCAACGGATAGGTCAGCACAAGCGTCCACGTGACGGCGTAGCCGAACTGCGCGCCCGCCTGGGAATAGGTGGCGATGCCGCTGGGGTCGTCGTCGGAAGCGCCCGTGATCAGTCCGGGACCCATGACATCGCGTAAGCGCGGCCACGCCCGTTGTTCGACATGGACGGGCGTTGTCATGATCGGATCCAGATGAACATCGTCTTCACGAAAACGCGGGAAGCGCGTTTCTGTTCCAAAGAAACTGCAAAACGACCGAACAGTTTTTCGACGATCCACCGTGAACTCCGCCGGGCGACGACTTCGCCGGTCGCGACGGCCGTGTGCAGAGGGCCCAGAGCGGCATCCGTCCGCCGCGCATGGCGCTTCAAAGCGGCAGCCGGAACCCGTACGCCGGCGTCCAACCGTCCACGAAGTCGAGGTCCGGAGCGCGTTCGAAGCCGCGCGCGACACAAATGGCCCGCGCGGCCTTCATCGCGTCGGTCGCGTGGATGACGAGGCGCGCGCAACCCTGCGCCCTGGCGAGGTCCACGCAGCGCTCGACCAGCGCCTTGGCGAGTCCCCGGCCCCTGAACTCCGGATCGACCGCGAGGAAGCGGAAGCCGGCGGCGTCCGGTTGCGTGGCGGCCGTCGCTCCCGAACCATGCGCCGCGATGTCGGCGGTGAGGACCACGGCGCCCGCGAGCCGATCCCCGTCCAGCGCGACGAGCAGGCGCGCGCCGGGCGTTTCGGTCTGCTCGCCGACGTTCGCCAGCGTCCGGTAAGTGTCCGGCTGCGTTTCGGGCTTCGGAAACCCGTCCAGCCCCGAACAGGCCGCGACCATCAGAGCGCCGATCGCTTCGAACTCGTCCGGCCGCGCGTCGCGGACGAGAAGCGGCGCGGCCCCGCCCGCGAGCGCCATCGCGCGCGCGTCGAGCACGGCTTGCGCAAACGCCCGCGGCCGTTCCTGCGGCAGATTGTGGCCGGTATCGGCCAGGAACCGGTGCTCGTGAGCGCCCAGGAATTTCCGCGCGTGATGCGCGGTCCCGAAATTCACGCCGTCCCGTTCGCCGTCGATCGTAACCGTCGGGACGCGAATCGGCGGCTGGGTCGCGAGCCGCCGCTCGATGTCGGCATAGGCCGGGTCGCCCTCCGCCAGCCCGTAGCGATGGCGGTAGGAGTGAACGACCACGTCCACGAAATCAGGGCAGTAGAAGGCCTCGGCGGTACGGTCGAAGGTCGCGTCGTCGAAGGCCCAGGTCGGCGACCACGTCCGCCACAACAGTCGGGCGATCCCGCGCCGGTCCTTCGTCAGGCCGATCCGGCCGCGCTCGCTGTGGAAATAATACTGGTACCACAGCGCGGCTTCCAGCTCCGGCGCCGCCGGCTCCATCGCCCGGGCGATATTCTGGATGGTGTAGGCGGCGCCGGAAACGAGCGCCTCGACGCGCTCCGGCCACAGCGCCGAGACGACGCAGGCGGCGCGTCCGCCCCAGTCGTAGCCGGCGAGCGCCGCGCGCTCGATCCCGAGCGCCTCCATGAGGGCGAGAAGATCGGCGCCGAGCGCCGCCTGTTCGCCCGAGCGCGGCGCCTCGGACGACAGGAAGCGGGTCGGCCCGAAGCCGCGCAGGTACGGGACGATTGCGCGCGCCCCCGCCTCGGCGAGGATCGGGGCGACCGCGTCATAGGCGTGAACGTCGTAGGGGAAGCCATGGCCGAGGATGCACGGCCAGCCGTCGGCCGGCCCATGCTCGGCATAGGCGATGCGCAGGGGGCCGGCGTCGATGGTCTTGTGCGTCATCGCGGCGCTTTCGCAGGCGCCGCGCCGGAACGGGCCAGGCTCATTCCTTCGCCGCCCATTCGCCGCCGATCTTCTCGTAAACCCGCTTCACCGCCGCCCAGGCGATGCGGAACGCCGCCTCCTCCTGGCGCGGATCGTTCTCGTGCGCCGCATAGGCCGCGTTGAACGCCTCGCGAAAAATGTCCTGCGCGTGCGGCGGGAGGTGATCCCGCACCGACGGCGGCAGATCGGCGTTGACCCGGTACGGCATGCTCCCTCCTGCCCCGGCGGGGACCGTCTTCAGGCGATGATGTCGGGCGTCAGATCGTCCTCGAGCAGCACGAGCTTGTCGCGCAGCATCAGCTTGCGCTTCTTCAGGCGCTGAAGCTGAAGCCGGTCGGCCGCCCCTCCGGCGTCGCTCAGCGCCTCGATCGCCGCGTCGAGATCGCGATGCTCCTCGCGCAGCCGCTCGATCTGGTTGACAAGGGCGGCGCGCTCCTCCTCCTTCAACTCCCGGTCCATCGTCCCACCACGACAAAAACCCTGCCGCGCACGGCGCGCGCGCGGGCTCGGCCCCGACTATGAGCGCGACCGCGGGCGGTGGCAAGGCTGACGCAACCGCGCTGCCGGCGCGTCAACGCCGCTCACCCGAAGTCGGAAATTTGACCCATCGCACGCCATTTTCCGGCTTGCGCGCCTCGGCGCTTGTGTCACACTCCTGTCGTTTTGGGTAAGATGGAGCAGTTCCATGTCGATTGAATCGCATCTCAATGAGCTGGTGCGCCGTCATCAAGCGATTGAAGAAGCGATCCTTGCCGAAGAAAGTCATCCAGCGGCCGACGACATCAGGGTCCATGAACTGAAAGTCAAGAAACTCGCCCTCAAAGACCAAATCGAGAAACTGAGGCACGAAAGCGTAGCGACCGCCACGAACTAGCCGGCGCGACAAGGTCGATACGAGGGCGGGGGGAACGATCACCGGTCGGACGCGCCGAGGCCTGAGCGCCATTCCTGCGCGACCCCGACATCCGGCTCGTCCCTCGCCCTCGCGTCCGCGACGGCGGCGAACTCCGGTCCAGACACGAGACGCGCGAGCGCCCAGACAGCGGCGCCGCGCACGATCGGAGCGTCGTCGTCGAGCCGTTCCCGCGCCGCGACGATGAGTTCGGCGTCGCCCGAGTTGCCGATCGCGATCAGCACGTTGCGCACGAATCGGGCGCGCCCGATCCGCTTGATCGGGGAGCCGGCGAAGCGTGCCCGGAACGCCGCGTCGTCGAGGCGGGCCAGCTCCGCGAGCGGCGGCGCGTTCAGGTCCGCGCGGGCCGCGAGTTTCGCCTCGCGTCCGGCCTCGGCGAACCGGTTCCACGGGCAGGCGGCCAGACAGTCGTCGCAGCCGTAGATGCGGTTGCCGATCGCGGCCCTCAGCTCGGGCGGAATCGGTCCCTTGAGCTCGATCGTCAGGTAGGACACGCACCGCCTGGCGTCGAGCCGGTAGGGCGCGGGAAAGGCGCCGGTCGGACAGGCGTCGAGGCAGGCGCGGCAGGTTCCGCAATGGTCGCGCTCCGGCGCGTCCGGTTCGAGGTCGAGGTTGGTCAGGATCGCGCCGAGGAACAGCCAGGAGCCGAACCGGCGCGACACGAGGTTGGTGTGCTTGCCCTGCCAGCCGATCCCGGCGCGGGCGGCGAACGGCTTCTCCATCAAGGGCGCGGTGTCGACGAACACCTTGACGTCGGGCTTTTCCGGCCGCGCGGCGGCTGCGAGATGCGCCGCGAGCGCCTTCAGCTTGCCCTTGACGACATCGTGGTAGTCGCGATGGCGGGCGTAGACCGAGATCGCGCCGCGGTCGCGCCGCCGGGTCGCGGCCAGCGGATCCTCCTCCGGCCCATAGTTCAGCCCGAGCATCACCAGGCTCTTCGCGTCTCCCATCAGGGCGCGCGGATCGCTGCGCCGCTCGGCCGTGTCCGCCATCCACGCCATCTCGCCGTGCGCGCCCGCGCCGAGCCACGCCGCCAGCCGCCCGGCCATCTCGGGCGGCGGCTCGGCGGACGCGACGCGGCAGACGTCGAAGCCGAGCGCGCGCGCCTTGAGCGCGAGCGACGAGGCGATTGTCCGCGAACGGGCCGGTTCGATCATATCCGCTCCTGGACAGCCCGCCTGACGCTGCTCACAAGACCGAGAGCATGCGCACGCCGACGTTGCGCCGCCCGCCCGAATCCCCTTAAGTCGCGCTTCCTCTCACCGCACACTCTCGGGACAAGATGACGTGGCTCTGGGTCATGCTGGGCAGCGCGCTCGGCGGCGTCTCGCGCTATTGGCTGTCCGGGTTCGCCGCCACTGTCGTCGGCGGGACATTCCCGGTCGGCACCGTGCTCGTCAATATCACGGGATGCTTCATCATCGGCTTTTTTGCCGCGCTGACCGGGCCGGATGGGCGCATACTGGTCGGGAACGACACGCGCCAGTTCGTCATGACCGGAATTTGCGGCGGCTACACCACATTTTCCTCGTTCAGCCTGCAGACGCTGAACCTCGCCCGCGACAGCCAATGGCTGCTCGCCGGGGCGAATGTCGTGCTGTCGGTCGTCCTGTGCCTCGTCGCGGTCTGGCTCGGCGCCGCTGCGGCGGGCGTGCTCAACCAGCTCAAGGGAGCCTGACGCCATGGATCTGCCGCGCGAAGCGATGCTGCTCCGGATCTTCTTCGGGGAGAACGACAAGTACAAGGGCCGGCCGCTGTACGAGGCGATCGTCAACGCCGCGCGCCTGGCCAAGCTCGCCGGCGCCACCGTGCTGCGCGGGCCGATGGGCTACGGCCGGTCGAGCCAGCTGCACAGCGCCAAACTCCTCGACATGTCCGAGGACCTGCCGCTGATCGTCGAAATCGTCGACACCGAGGACAGCATCAAGGCGTTCCTTCCGACGCTCGACCCGATGATGGGCAGCGGCCTCGTGACGCTGGAAAAGGTCCAGGTGCTGCAGTATGGCGCCGACGTGAAGCACGCGCCGGCCTGAGACATGAAGGGACAGGGTATCGGGTTCACGGCGCTGCTCGGCGGCCTCTCGGCCCTGCCTGCGCTCGCCACCGACATGGCGTTGCCGAGCGTCGGGCTCGTGCAGGCCGAGTTCGGCTCGAGCGCGGCGGAAGCCGCGTCGGCGATTTCGGTGTTTCTCGCCGGCTTCGCCACCGCCCCGCTCGCCGTTGGGCCGCTCGCCGACCGGTTCGGGCGCAAGCCGGTGATGCTCGGCGGCCTCGCGCTGTTCGCGCTGGCCGGGATCGCCTGCGCGCTCGCGCCGTCGATCGCCGTGCTGATCGTGGCGCGCGTCGTCCAGGGCGCCGGCGCCGGAGCGGTCGCGATCCTTCCCCGCGCGATCGTCCGCGACCTGTTCGAGGGCCGCGAGGCGCGGCTGCAACTGGCCGCGGTGTCGGTCGTGTTCAGCGTCGCGCCGCTGATCGGGCCGACGATCGGCGCAGGCCTGCTCGCCATGGGACCGTGGCGGCTGATCTATGCGACGCTGGCCGCCGTGGCGCTGGCGCTCGGCGCGATCACGCTGGTCACGCTCCGAGAATCCCACGACACGGAGCTGCGCCGCAGCCTCCGGCCGGCGTCGATCGCCGCGGGATACCGGCGCGCGCTGACCAACCGCATGTGCGGCGGCTTCTCGCTGGTGGTCGGCCTCGTGTTCGCCGGGCTGTTCGCCTACGTCAACGTCTCGCCGCTGCTGTTCATCCAGGGCTACGGCGCCTCACAGGCGGCCTTCGGCGGGCTGTTCGCGATGACCGCCTCCGGCGTGATCGCCGGGTCGCTCCTCAACACCTGGCTCGTGCGCCGGCATACGAGCCCGCGCCGGGTGCTCGACGGCGCGCTCGCCGCCATTGCGCTCGCCGGTCTGACGGTGCTGGTCGCGAGCCTGTTCGGCCACCCCTCGCTGGTCTTCGTGATCGCGCCGGTGATGATCTACATCTCGGCCTTCGGCCTCATCATGCCGAACGCCGTGCACGAGGCGATCCATCCCCTGCCCGACATCGCCGGCGTCGCCTCCGCGGTGCTGGTGTCGGCGCAAATGCTGTTCGGCGCCGTCGGCGGCTCGCTCGCCGCCTCCCTCTATCGCGACGCGTCGCCGCTGGCGATCGGCGTCGTCATGAGCGCCGGGGGGATCAGCGCCGCGGCGGTCTATGTCGTCTGGTTGCGTCGGGGGGTCGAGGCGTGAGGCTCGCCCGCGCATCGGGCGAAAAGGTCGGCGCGCCCGCCGCTGCGCCGCCAGGTCGGCCGGGCCGAATCCCGCGGTCGCCCGTCGTATCCGGCAATGCCGGGCCGACGCTCGGGCGGGCCCCCTCCACCAGCCTTCGGCTGGTCCCCCTCCCCCGTTCCGCTTCGCTTCACGGGGGAGGAAAGCGCGACGGCGCCGATGTCCTCCCCTGCGAAGCGGGGGAGGGGGACCATGCGAAGCATGGTGGAGGGGGCAGGCGCCGAGGCTGGGGAGGCGCCGGCGTTCCGACTTCGGGGGTTTTTTCTTGAAATCGTTCAATATTCACGGCCCCGCGTTCCTCGTGTTCGTGGCGGCGATGACGGCGCTGCCGCCGCTGGCGATCGACATGGCGCTGCCGTCGCTGGCGCTCGTCCAGGCGGATTTCGGCGCGAGCCAGACCCTCGCCGCCGCATCGGTCGCGATCTTCCTGGCCGGCTTCTCGACCGCGCCGCTCATCGTCGGGCCGCTCGCCGACCGCTTCGGCCGCAGGCCGGCGCTGATCGGCGGGCTCCTCCTCTTCACCCTGTGCGGCCTCGGCGCCGCGCTGTCGCCTTCGATTCTGGCGCTGCTCGGCTTCCGCCTGGCTCAGGGCGCGGGCGCCGGCGCGGTCGGCATCTTGCCGCGCGCGATCGTGCGCGACCTGTTCGACGCGCGCGAATCGCGGCTGTTCATCACGGCGATCGCGCAGGTCAACGGCGTCGCGCCGGTGGTCGCCCCGAGTCTGGGCGCGCTCATCCTCTATGTCGCGCCGTGGCGCGCGATCTACGTCGCGCTCGCCGCGATCGGCGCGTTCCTGCTCGCGCTCGGCCTCGCCCGGCTGCGCGAGTCGCAGCCCGAGGACGCACGCCAGAGTTTGCGGCCCGCAGCCGTCGCCGCCAACTATTGGCGCGCCCTGACCAATCGGTTCTGCCTCGGCTTCTCGCTCGTGCTGGGATTCGCCTTCGGCGGCATGTTTTCCTACATCAACGCGTCGCCGCTCCTGTTCATGCAGGGTTTTGGCGTGTCGAAGGCCGCCTTTGCGGGCCTGTTCGCCTTCACCTCTTTCGGCGTGATCGCCGGCGCGAGCCTGAACACGCAGTTCGTTCGCCGGCATTGGAAGCCGAAGGCGGCGCTCGACCTGGCGCTCACGGTCACAGCGCTGGCCGCGCTCGCGCTGCTCGCCGTCAGCCTCGCCGGGGCCGCCTCGATCGCCGCGGTGGTCGGGCTGGCCTTCTTCTATTTCTGCGCCATGGGGCTCATCTTCCCCAACGCCATGCACGAAGCGGTGCATCCCCTGCCCGAGATCGCCGGCATCGCCTCGGCCATTCTGCTGGCGAGCCAGATGCTGTGCGGCGCGCTCGGCGGGGCGCTCGGCGCAGCGCTCACCCGCGACGCGTCGCCGCTCGGCGTCGCCGAGGTGATGACCGGCGCGGCGCTGGCGGCCGGGGCGATCTACGCGCTGTGGCTGAGGCCGCACGTCGAGGCGTGAGGGGGGCCGCGGCGCGGCTCTTCCGACCGCAGATCGCCCGAAGGGGAGAAATTCCGCGCATTGTCGCGCGTGAATAAATTCGACAAGAATTGACAACCCAGCGAATGAGCGTAAGTTTTACTTGAGGAAGTCTGAGATTGTACTCGCTGTAAATTTTTAGACCATCGCCTGTTCACGGACTGAATCGAATTTCTCTGTTTGTCCGGGACGCGCCGGAGCGCATCTGGTCGATCGTCGTTCCTTCCCGTCGGACCGCGTCTCGCGGCGCTCTCGCAAAGCGGGAGTTCCAGAAATGCACAAACTCGCAGAATTGAATCCGGCGGCCCTCCGGTCGGGCGCCGCGTGGGGTGTGAGCGCAATGTTCGTCTTGTCGTTGACCCTCGGTTCCCCGTCCGCATCCGCACAGGTCTTCGAAATCGGTGGGTCGACCCTGGGGACGACCACCATCCAGATCCTGGCGCGCGGGACGTCCTGGAGCGGGTATTTCGGCTCGCTCCAGAACTCCATCGAGGCATCGGGCGGCGGCTCTTCTCAACCCGGCCTGATGGCGCAGGTGCTGAACGGGGCCTCATGCTGCATTTCCCATTATCGCTCCCCGACCACGTTCTACGTGACGGAAACCGGCCTGACCGGCGGGACGGTGAAGACCTTCCAGAGCTATCTGGAAGAGGATTTTCTGCCGCCGAACTGGTCCGTCACCGAGACGACGTGGTTGGACAATGCCGACAGGCCGTTCGGCATGCGCGTGCAGTTGGCGACGAACACCGTCGGGCCCGGACCGGGGTCAGCCGAGACGGTCAATTCCAGGCCGATCTTCGTCCGGTCGTTGTACTCTTTGACCGATGAATTCGTGGTCGGCTGGAGCCCGGCCGGCAGCGACTACGCCACCGAGAACATCGTCGTCGGGTCGAGCGCATCGGCATCGCGGGCCCTCTCCAACGTCCCCGAACCGTCCACCTGGACCATGATGGTTCTCGGCTTCGCCGGCCTCGGCTTCGCGGGGTATCGTTGGACGAAGGTCGCCTGACCCGAGAAGTCGGGTTTCGATCCTTCGGTCGGCGTCAGGGTCGGACGCGGCTCGATATGCGGCCGTTCGCTCCTGGCCGATCCGGGGCGAGCGCGAGGGGAGGGTCAAGGATGCGAAGCGCCGGCAGCGCGTCCCTGACGCGCGGCCGCCGTCTTGCCCACAATGAACAGCGGGGGCGAAGCGGTGCGTCGGACAGACTCGCCGAGACGCGCGGGAGAGCTTCAGCCGCTGCTCCGCCCGCGTTCCCTTGGCGGCGCCCTCACGCGCTACCCCTGCCCCTCGATTCCCTCGCGCAGGATTTCCAGCGCCAGCCACTCGTCCTCGGCCTTGTCCAGGTCCGCCCTGAGCGCGCCGTAGCGGTTGGTCGCCGCCTCGAATGCGGCCGGCGCGCGGGCGGCGAAGTTTTGGTCGGCGAGCTTCTGTTCGAGCGCGTCGATCTCGCTGCGCAGCGCCTCCATGCGCTGCGGCAGCAGGTCCAGCGCGCGCTTCTCGTGGAACGCCAGCTTTTTCTTCGCCTGCGGCTCGGCCTTCTGCGCGCCGCCCCTGGGCTTCGCCTCCGCCTTCGGCGCAGGCGCGGCCGACGGACCCGCCAATCCATAGCCGCGCTGCGCCACCATGTCGGAATAGCCGCCGGCATATTCCCGCCAAACGCCCGCGCCTTCGCTGACGATCACCGACGTCGCCACCCGGTCGAGAAAATCGCGGTCGTGGCTGACGATCAGAATGGTGCCCTTGTATTCGCCGAGCAGCTCCTGGAGCAGGTCGAGCGTCTCGACGTCGAGGTCGTTGGTCGGCTCGTCGAGCACCATCAGGTTCGAAGTGAGGCTCAAGGCGCGGGCTAGCATCAGCCGGCCGCGCTCGCCGCCCGACAGTTTCTCGATCGGCGTGCGCGCCTGTTCGGGGCCGAACAGAAAGTCCTTCATGTAGCCGACGACGTGTCGGCGCTCGCCGTTGATGCTGACGTAGTCGCTGCCGCCGCCGGTCAGCGCGTCGACCAGCGTGGTGGTCGGCGGCAGCGCGTCGCGCTTCTGGTCCATGCGCGCCATGGTGACGTTGGTCCCGATCCGCACCTCGCCCGTGTCGGGCGCCAGCGCCCCGGTCAAGAGATTGATCAGCGTCGTCTTGCCGGCGCCGTTGGCGCCGATCACGCCGATGCGGTCGCCGCGCATGATGCGGGTCGAGAAGTTTTTGACGATCGGCGTGTCGTCGTAGGCCTTGCCGATCGCCTCGGCCTCGATCACCAGCGCGCCCGAGGCCTTCGCCTCCTGCGCCACCATGGTGGCGAGGCCGACGCTTTTGCGCGCCTCGCGCCGGTCGCGGCGCATGTCGGCGAGTTCGCCGACGCGGCGCATGTTGCGCTTGCGCCGGGCGCTGACGCCGTAGCGCATCCAGTGCTCCTCGGCGACGATCTTGCGGTCGAGCTTGTGGCGCTCGGCCTCCTCCTCCTCGAGCTTGGCGTCGCGCCAGGCCTCGAAGGCGGAAAACCCGCGGTCGAGCCGGTGGGTCGCGCCGCGGTCGACCCAGACGGTGGCGTTGGTCAGGTCCGCCATCAGCCGCCGGTCGTGGCTGACCAGCGCCAGCGCCGAGCGGCTCGCCATCAGATGGCTCTCGAGCCACTCGATCGCGATCAGGTCGAGGTGGTTGGTCGGCTCGTCGAGCAGCAGAATGTCCGGCTCGGCGCTCAGCACGCGCGTCAGCGCCGCCCGCCGCGCCTCGCCCCCCGACAGGGTTTTCGGATCCGCCTCTGGATCGAGGCCGAGGTCGGCCATCATGGCGCGCGCGGCGTAACCGTCTTCGTGCTCGGGCAGGCCGGCCAGCACATAGTCGAGCACGGTGGCATGGCCCGACATGTCCGGCTCCTGCGCCAGGAAGGCGAGGCGCGCGGTCGGCTGCTGGAAGCGGGTTCCCCGGTCCGGCGCCGCTTCGCCGGCGGCGATGCGCAGCAGCGTCGACTTGCCCGAGCCGTTGCGGCCGACGAGCGCGACCCGCTCGCCGGGCGCAATCGACAGCTCCGCCCCATCGAGCAGCGGCGCGCCGCCGAGCGTGACGGCGATGTCCTTGAGTTGCAGAAGGGGCGGCGGCATGGGAGCGGCTTTCGTGCTGGAAGCCGCGAGGGATAGCGGCTGGGGCCCGAAAGGGAAAGGTTTTGTCGGTCGCCTCGCGAAAGGCGGCGTCCCGCCGCCCAGGGAGCGCGGGACGCGCTCCCTCCCGAGCCGCGCGGCGCCACGTTCAGCCGGCCAAAAAGTCCCGCACCACGCCGATCTGGTCGGCGCTCAGGAGCTGCGGCGCGTGGCCGATGCCGGCGAACTCGACCAGCTTCGCCTGCGGGCCTCGCCCGGTCATCGCCGCGGCGACCTCGTGCGACAACACGTCGGAGTGTTCGCCGCGGAGCAGCAGCGTCGGGCAGCGCACGGCGTCGTAGACGGCCCACAAATCGACGTCGCCGACCGGCCCGGCCTTGTATAGGTCGCCCAGATGCGGGTCGTAATTGAACCCCCACCGCCCGTCCGGACGTTCCCTGGCGCTGTCGACGGTCAGTTTCCGCCATTCAGCGTCGCTCAGCGGCCCGTAGGGCGCGTTGTTCCGGCGCACCGCCGCCTCCATGTCCCCGATGGAGTCGAAGGTCGCCCCGGAGCCGAGATAGAGGCCGATGCGGTTGAGACCTTCCTTCATCACGACGGCGCCGGCGTCGTTGAGCGCGAGCCTGCGCACGGGCGTATCCTTCTGCGCGGCGAGCATCATGCCAATCAGCGCGCCCATCGAGGTTCCGACCCAGTCGACGCTGTCGACGTCGAGCCGGGCGATCAGCGCGGCGCAATCGGCGAGGTAAGTCGGGAAGAGATATTCGGCCGGGTTCTTCAGCCATTCGCTGCGGCCGCGGCCGGCCATGTCGGGGCACACGACCCGGTGCGTGCGCGCCATCGCCTGTGCGAGGGCGTCGAAGTCCCGGCTGTTGCGGCTCAGGCCGTGCAGGCAGACCAGCGTCGGCGCGCCGGGCGGGCCGGGCCATTCATCGTAGACGACGCGGTGGAACCCCGACGGGCTCAGGCAGGCGAGATGGCGTTCGAGCATCGGCGGGCCCTCCCAGACCGTTTCTGCGATGATTGCCGATGGCGGCAAGCCAGTCCACCTTCACAAGCCGATGCGGCGAAGAGTCACGGTATCGAAGTCGCCGACCTCATGGCGGGCGTCGCGACGAACCCTGTCGCTGCGACAGCAGCAGGGTTTCGACTCCGACCTGCGGGGCGGCCTCGTCGAGCCGCCGGTCAAGCGTGCAGAGGGTGGCGCCACGACTCGCGCAAATCGCGAGATGAAGCGCGTCTCCAGCGCGAAGGTTCAGATGCGCCTGATCGGCCATCCGCGCGGCCGTATGGAAGTCCGCACGGGCGACCGGAAAAAGCTGCAAGCTTTCCGATGAGATACGGTTGAACGCCGATAGCGCCGCGGCGCGATTCGCTGCCGAGAGCGCTCCCGCCCGAACCTTGATCGACAGCGCGGAGGCGAATTCCGTCACCGTCCAATCGCTGATGCTCAGTTCTGACGCTTCGCGGCCAGCGAGCCAGCTCTGGGACCGGGGTGTGTCCGCCTCATTCGTCAGCGCGCTCACGAGCAGGGACGTGTCGAGGTAAAGCATCAATAGCGCTGATCGTCGCGCACCCGGCGAAGCCACTCGCCAGCCGGCTCCGGCTGCGTCGGCATGGACGCCGTCAGCGCCTGCAACGCCGCGAGGTCCACGGGCTTGCGATCCTCATCCACGCCCGAAAGCCGCGCGACCGGTTTCCCGCGTCGCGTAATGCGGATCGACTCCCCGTGAGCCGCGCGCTCCACGAGTTCGCTCAGCCGTGCTTTGGCGTCGGCGAGAGAGACATCTTCCATGGCATCCTCATGACCATCTGGATAGTCACTTATACCGATCCGGCCCCAAGTCGCCAAGGCCGCCGCAGACATCACGTCGCGCGTCGGATCAGAATGCGGTGATCAGGTCGCTCGAAGCGATCGGCGAGGCCGCAGGAAAGGGGTGGCCGCCGACGCGCGCGGCTCTTCCGGAAACTCCCATGCCTACAGCCATGTTCGTCCTCGGCTCGCGGCCGCCTCGGTTCCCTCGTCGCTCCGGGGAAGAATAGACCCGGCGACGCCCATCCCCTCACGCCGCCTCGAGCGCCAGCCCCCGCGTTGTGCTTCCCATCCGCAGCCGGCCGGCGCGGATCATCGCGTTGATATGGGCGAGCGCCTCGCCGAAGGCGAACACGAGCTGGTGCGGATCGTCGATTGGGCGCCCGAAGATCACCGGCACGAGCTCGGCCGCCGTCTGCGGCGCGACCTTGCAGGCCTCGACGATCGCCGCGCAGCGCGCCGCGTGATGGGCGATCAGCTCGTCGGCGCGGGTGTGCAGGCCGATGAACGGCAGGTTGTGGCCGGGTAGGACGAGCGCGTCGGCGGGCACGCGCGCCTTCAGCTTCTCCAGCGAGCGCAGATAGATTCCCAGCGGGTCGCCGTCCGGCTCCATCGCCTCGACGCTGACGTTGGGCGAAATCTTGGCCATGATCTGGTCGCCGGCGATCAAGAGCCTGTCCTCGGCCGAATAGAGCATCACGTGTTCGGGCGAGTGGCCGCCGCCGGTCAGGACTTCGAAGGCGCGGCCGCCGATCGTCACCCGATCCTCGGCCATCAGGCGCTGAAACGTCTTCGGCGGCGCCGAGACCATGCGCAGATAGTCCAGGCCGTGGCCGAGCACGATCTCGGTGCTCTCCTCGCTGAGCCCGTGCGAGCGGTAGAAGCTGCAATAGGGCCCCGACCGCAGCGCCGACGGGTCGAGGCGGATGTTGAGGCCGAGCAGATATTCCGTCTGGCTCATCATCAGCGGCATGGCGAAGCGCTCGCACAAGATTCCGGCGAGGCCGATGTGGTCGGGATGGAAGTGGGTGGCGATCAGCCGCGTCAGCCGCCGCCCGCTGAGCGGCCCGTCGATCAGCGCCTCCCAGGCGGCGCGCGAGCGCGCGTTGTCGATGCCGGTGTCGATCAGCGCGAGGCCCGGTCCGTCTTCGATCAGATACAGGTTGACGTGGTCGAGCCGGAACGGCAGCGCCAGCCGGGCCCAGAAGATTCCCGGCCGAACCTCGACGACCTCGCCGGGCGCCGGCGGCAGGGCAAGCGGGAATTCGAGCGTATGCAGGGTCGCGTGGGCGGTCATCCGGTCTCTCCTCACGCTTGCGGCAGCGGCTGAAAACGTGGCGCCGCGGCGGCTTCGAGCCGCCCCCCCTCGCCCTCGCGGAACAGGCCGCGCGCCGCATTGTGCGGATGAGCGGCCGCCTCCGCTATCGTCAGCACCGGCGCGAAACACACGTCGGTGCCCTCGAGCAGCGCCCGCCACGCCTCGCTCGGACGGGCCGCGAACAGCGTCCGGAAGCGCGCCTTCAGCGCCGGCCATGTCCGCATGTCGTACTGGGTTTTCGGATCGACGTCGGCAAGCCCGAGTTTGTCGAGGAAAAGCGCATAGAACTGCGGCTCGAGCGCCCCGATTGTGACGTAGCGGCCGTCGGCGCACAGATAGGCGTCGTAGAAGGGCGAATCGTGAAAGATGCTCGGCCGCCCGCCGTCGAGCATTCCGGTCGCGCGCGCCCAGAGGGCGATGCCGGAGAGCGCTGCGACCATGTCGAGGATCGCGGCGTCGACGACGCAGCCCTTGCCGGTGGTCCGCGCCGACAGCACGCCGCTGACGATGCCGAAGGCGAGCCCGAGCGCGCCGCCCGCGTCGCCGAGCACGGTCGGCGGCACGATCGGCGGGGCGCCGGGACGCTCGGTCAGCGACAGCATGCCGGTCAGCGCCACATAGTTCAGGTCGTGGCCGGCCGCCTGGGCCAGCGGACCCTGCTGTCCCCAACCGGTCATGCGGCCGTAGACCAGTCTCGGGTTCCGCTTCGCGCAGTCGGCCGGGCCGAGGCCGAGCCGCTCCATCACGCCCGGCCGGCCGCCCTCGATCAGCGCGTCGGCGCCCTCGACCAGCGCCAGCGCCTGTTCGACCGCTGCCGCGCGCTTCAGGTCGAGCGCCACGATGCGCTTGCCGCGGCGCAGCGGATCGTCGGCGACAGGGTCGGGATTGCCGATCGTCGCCTTGTGCGGCCTGACGATCGCCGTCACCGCCGCGCCGTGCTCGGCGAGCATCCGGCCGGCGAGCGGGCCCGGGCCGATGCCCTCGAATTCGACAATGGTCAGGCCGGCAAGCGGACGCAGCATGAAGGAGCCTTGGTCGGTTGGGTGGGCGGAAAGGGTCACTGTAGACCGCCGTCCGCCGTTCGGGCTAGACGCCAGACGCGCCCGGCAAAGCGCGCGCCCGAGCCCGCGCGACGCCGCGGCCACCCCGGGCCGGCGAGGCTGCGCATCGTGACGACGCGAAATTCATGCAGCCCGCGCTGGTCGATGAGGTCGACGCCGCTCCGTCGGCGTTGAGCCCTCGGCTTCTGCTTGGCGAATTGACATCCCTTCGCGCCTGTGCCCGTCTCGGACGCTGTCGCAGAACACCGATTTCGAGGCTGACTGTGCGCCGCCATCCGCTCATCGCCCGCTTGATCGCGCCGCTCGTTCTCGCCGCTTCGGCGGGCATGGCCGAAGCCGGGTCGATCGCCACGACGGACGCCGCGGTCGCGACGCTTGCCGACGGGCGAACGGGAACGATCGCCTTCGAGGCGCCGACCCCGAGAAGCGGACGCGCGCTCGCCATGCGGAAAGTGACGGAAGAAGCCTTGATCGCCGGCGTGTTGACTCTGCCGGCAGGCGCCGGCCCGGCCGCGAAGGTTCCGGCCATGGTGGTGGTTCACGGCAGCAGCGGGGTGCTGAAGAACGAATGGGAGTGGGCGCAGCGGCTCAACGCGATGGGCGTCGCGACCTTCGTCATCGACAACTTCACCGGCCGCGGCGTGAGCGAAACGGCGACGGACCAGTCGCGGCTGTCGCCCGCCGCCGACGTCGCCGGGGCGCTTGCGGCGCTCCGGCTGCTCGCGACGCATCCCGCGATCGACGAAAAGCGGATCGGCGTGATCGGCTTTTCGCGCGGCGGATCGGCTGCGTTGAATGCCGCGCTGGAGCCGATTCGTCGCGGGGTCATCGACGACGGGCTCCGCTTCGCCGCTCACGTCGCAGTCTATCCGGGATGCGCTGTGGCGTGGGTGTCGGCCCACCTCGACGGGTCGCCAATTCTCATGCTGTTGGGGGGCAAGGACGACTACACGCCGGCCGCGTTCTGCCTGGCTTACGCCGATCGCCTGCGCGCGAGAGGCGCCTCGATTTCCGTGATCGTCTATCCCGACGCCTACCACGGTTTCGACAGCGCCGCGCCGCCGCGCTTCCGCCCGGGGCCGACGACCCTGCGCAAGTGTCACGGCGAGATCGATCTCGACGACGGCGCATTGACGATGGAGAGGGGCGACGACAAGGCGACCGGCAAGGACGCCGGCGCCCTGCTGAAGGACTGCGTGGAACACGGCGTCACCGTCGGCGGCGATCCGGAGGCGCGCGAGAGGGCGCCGAACGACGTCGCCAATTTCCTCAAAGCGATATTCGCCGCGTCTCGTTAGCATGATATCGCCCGCCTATCGATGCGCTCGCCGAACCGCTCGATCGTTGACAATTCAGGCGGCTCCGCCTCTTAACCGCTCGTGCGCGACCTGTTATGGGATTCGCTCAGCGCGCCAACGCGAAGTCTTTCATGGATTTTGAGCCCGTCTATTCGACGCCGCGCGCGGAAGCCGTGGCGCGATTCCTTGCGGAACGCTACGCTGTGGCGACGCCCCTGGATTGCCGCATGCTCAATCGCGGGTTCAACGACGTTTACCTCGTCGTCACGGCGTCCGGAGACCGTTACGTCTTCCGCATTTCGCATCTGCGCGCGCGCGGCGCCGCCGACGTCGCGGCGGAGACCGCCTTCCTGGCGCATCTCGATCGGATGGGCGTGCCGGTCGCCGCGCCCATAGCGACGCGGGAAGGCGCTTTGTTCGTTCGCGGTCTGTCGCCCGAGGGTCTGCGCGAAGGCGTTCTCTTTCGCGCTCTCGACGGCCGCGCGCCCGACCCGGGTTGTGCCGACGCCCGCGCCAACGGCGTCACCCTCGCCATGGTCCATGACGCCGCAAGCTCGTTCAGCCCCCCTTCGTCGCGCTACACGCTCGATCTCGACCACCTTTTGCGCCGGCCTCTCGCCCGCCTCGAAAAAAGCGGGCTGATCGAAAGCGCAGCCACGAGCGCCGAGTTCGAAGGCGTCGCTTCGAGAACAGCACAGGCGATCGAGTCGCTCGATTTGACCTGGACCTACTGCCACGGCGATTGCCACGGCTTCAACGCGCGAATGACGGACGCCGGCGCCGCGGCGTTCTTCGACTTCGACGACGGCGGTCCGGGATATCTGGCCTATGACCTGGCGGTGTTCTTGTGGGCGAAGGTCTCGTTCGGGCGCAAGCAGCACGCCTCATGGCGCGCTTTCCTCGAGGGCTATCAGTCGGTGCGGACAATCGCACCGAACGATCTCGAAGCGGCGCACGCCTTCGTCATCGTTCGCCACATATGGCTGATCGGCGAATATTCGAGCCGTACCGAGGAATGGGGCAGAGAACCCGCCCGCTGGGTCGGGCGCGAAATCGAATTCCTGAAAGCGTGGCAGGCCGAGACAATGACCGGACGCCTATTTTGAAATCGCCGCCCGACGCGAAATCGCCTGACCGCGATCGGACAGCCGAAGGACCGTCAACAAGCCGAGACCGAAACCCATGCCCTACCTGCCCTCCACCGCCCGCTACGATTCGATGCGCTACAACCGCTGCGGCCGCAGCGGCCTGAAACTGCCGGCGATCTCGCTCGGCCTCTGGCACAGCTTCGGCTTCAACCGCTCGCCCGACACGATGCGCGCTATTTTGCGCACGGCGTTCGACCTCGGCGTCACCCATTTCGACCTCGCCAACAATTACGGGCCGCCGCCCGGCTCGGCCGAGGTCAATTTCGGCGAGATTTTGCGCAGCGATTTCCGCGGCCACCGCGACGAACTGGTGATCTCGTCGAAGGCCGGCTACGACATGTGGCCCGGGCCCTACGGCGAGTGGGGGAGCCGCAAATATCTGCTGGCGAGCCTCGACCAGAGCCTGAAACGCATGGGGCTCGACACCGTCGACATCTTCTATTCCCACCGCTTCGACCCCGAGACGCCGCTCGAGGAGACGATGGGCGCGCTCGACAGCGCGGTGCGCCAGGGCAAGGCGCTCTATGTCGGGATCTCCTCCTACAATGCCCGGCGCACGCGCGAGGCCGCCGCGATCCTCAGGCGCCTCGGCACGCCGTGCCTCATCCACCAGCCGAGCTATTCGCTGGTCAACCGCTGGATCGAGAGCGACGGCCTGCTCGACACGCTCGACGCCGAGGGGATCGGCGCGATCGTGTTCTCGCCGCTGGCGCAGGGCCTTCTGACCGACAAGTACCTGAACGGCGTACCCGCCGACAGCCGAGCGGCGGAAGCGCATTTCTTCAGGCCGGATTTCCTCACCCCCGAGACGCTCGCCCACGTGCGGGCGCTGAACGCCATCGCCGCGCGGCGCGGGCAGTCGCTCGCCCAGATGGCGCTCGCCTGGGCGCTGCGCGACAGGCGCGTGACCAGCGCGCTGATCGGCGCGAGCCGCCCCGAGCAGGTGGCCGACGCCGTGAAGGCGCTCGAGACGCCCGGCTTCTCGCCGGAGGAGCTGCAGGAGATCGACGGCCACGCTGTCGAGGCCGGGATCAACCTCTGGGCGCGCTCGGCGGAACTGGACGCCTGATCGGGCGTCGAGCGCCGCCTTCCGACGACGGCGCTCCTTTTCGTCATCGCGAGGAGGATCGATGGTTTTCTGCGCCCCGGACCATGATCGCCCGACGACCGGCTCGAGCGGCTGCGCCTGCTGCAGGCCGCTCCTCCGGTCGGCGAGCCGGCGGATCGAAGCGGGCCTGTCGCGGCGCGGGTTCGTGGCGGGGGCGGGCGCGTCGCTCGCGGCCCTCGGATTCGTCGGCCGGGCCGAGGCCCAGCGCGAAACGCCCTCGCCTCCGATCGTGTTCGTGAACTTCCGGTTGTTCGACGGCCGGTCCGCCGACCCGCGCACAGGGCTCCGCCTCCTGGTTCGAGGCGACCGGATCGCGGCGCTCGAGGCCGGCGACACGGGCGCTCCCGACGGCGCGCGGGTGATCGACTGCGACGGCCGGACCATCATGCCTGGCCTGATCGACGCGCACTGGCACACGATCTTCGCCGGGCTCGCGGTCTCGAGCCTGCTCACCGCCGACATCGGCTATATTGTTCTCGCCGCCGCCGCCGAGGCCGAGCGGACGCTGTTGCGCGGCTTCACTACGGTGCGCGATCTCGGCGGCCCCGCCTTCGCGCTCAAGCAGGCGATCGACGACGGACTGGCGCGCGGGCCGCGCATCTTTCCCTGCGGCGCGATGATCACCACCACCGGCGGGCACGGCGACCTGCGACCGCTGTCCGACCTGCCGCGCCCGTTCGGCGGACCGCCCGGCCCCCTCGAGCGGACGGGCGCCGCCAACATCGCCGACAGCGCCGACGAAGTCCGGCTCCGGGTGCGCGAGCAACTGCTGCAGGGCGCCTCCCAGATCAAGCTCGTGGGCGGCGGAGGCGTCTCCTCGCCGCGCACCAGCCTCGACATGCTGACGTTCAGCGAGGCCGAGTTGCGGGCGGGGGTGGAGGCCGCATCCGACCGCAACACCTACGTCGCCGTCCACGCCTATCCGCCGGCCGCCATCCGGCGGGCGCTCGCGGCCGGCGCACTGTGCGTCGAGCATGGCCATCTCATGGACGAGGCGACCGCGAAGCTCATGGCCGACACGGGCGTGTGGCTCAGCACCCAGCCGTTTCTCGACGAGGCCGACACCGGCCGGCTCGCGGGCCAGAGCCGGCTCAACGCCCTTCAGGTGTTCGCCGGCACGGAGACGCTCTATCCGCTGGCGAAGGAACACAAGCTCCGGACCGCGTTCGGCTCGGACCTGTTGTTTTCCAGCGAGCTCGCAAGCCGCCAGGGCGTGATGCTGACCCACCTGCGCCGCTGGTACGACCCCGTGGACATCCTGCGGATGGCGACGTCGACCAACGGCGAGCTGCTCGCGCTGTCGGGGCCGCGCAACCCCTATCCGGGAAAGCTCGGCGTGGTGGAGAGGGACGCGCTCGCCGACCTCATCGTGGTCGACGGCGATCCGCTCGCCGACATCACGCTTCTGGAACGGCCCGGCGCAAGTCTGGCGCTGATCATGAAGGGCGGACGGATTTATAAGGACGAGATCGGAGGGTGAGACGCCGGGCGAGCGGCCGACAAGGGGCCGCGAGGGCGGGCGCTCCGACGGCGTCGTCGTTTTCTCCGTCATCGCGAGCGAAGCGTGGCGATCCAGCGTGGCCGGCCAATGTCTGCCGCGTTGCGCGGGCGCCGGCTTCGACGTCGGCGCATGACGGCTTCTGGATCGCCGCGTCGCCTTCGGCTCCTCGCGAGGACGCCGCGGGCCGGGGGCGGCCCGCACTGTTTTCCGGCGTCACCGCGAGCGAAGCGTGGCGATCCAGCGTGGCCGGCCAATGTCTGCCGCGTTGCGCGGGCGCCGGCTTCGACGTCGGCGCACACGCCCCTGGATCGCCGCGTCGCCTTCGGCGCCTCGCGACTGCGACGCGGGCCGGGGGCGACCCGCACTGTTTTCCGGCGTCATCGCGAGCGAAGCGTGGCGATCCAGCGTGGCCGGCCAATGTCTGCCGCGTTTGCGCGGGCGCCGGCTTCGACGTCGGCGCAGACGGCTCCTGATCGCCGCGTCGCCCTCGGCGCCTCGCGAGGACGCCGCCGGCCGGGGGCGACCCGCACTGTTTTCCGGCGTCATCGCGAGCGAAGCGTGGCGATCCAGCGTGGCCGGCCAATGTCTGCCGCGTCGGCGCGGGCGCCGGCTTCGACGTCGGCGCACACGCCCCTGGATCGCCACGTCGCCTTCGGCGCCTCGCGATTGCGACGCGGGCCGGGGGCGACCCGCACTGTTTTCCGGCGTCATCGCGAGCGAAGCGTGGCGATCCAGCGTGGCCGGCCAATGTCTGCCGCGTTTGCGCGGGCGCCGGCTTCGCCGTCGGCGCACACGCCCCTGGATCGCCGCGTCGCCTTCGGCGCCTCGCGATTGCGACGCGGGCCGGGGGCGACCCGCACTGTCTTCCGGCGTCATCGCGAGCGAAGCGTGGCGATCCAGCGTGGCCGGCCAATGTCTGCCGCGTTTGCGCGGGCGCCGGCTTCGCCGTCGGCGCACACGCCCCTGGATCGCC
Source organism: Roseiarcus fermentans (assembly GCF_003315135.1). Classification (GTDB taxonomy): domain Bacteria; phylum Pseudomonadota; class Alphaproteobacteria; order Rhizobiales; family Beijerinckiaceae; genus Roseiarcus; species Roseiarcus fermentans. Next base: position 13,084 of record NZ_QNRK01000022.1, on the reverse strand, counting down.
GCGTCGCCTTCGGCGCCTCGCGAGGACGCCGCAAGCGGCCGGACATCCCGATGAACGGCGCCTCCCCCCTTCCGCTCGCCGCGCCGCGCACGCATAAGGGCCCCGCGAGCATTCAGGGGGCCTTGACGCGTGATCCGTCTCGAAAACATCTCGAAGCAGAACGGCCAGCATCTGCTGTTCGTCGAAGCCTCGGCCGCCCTGATGCGGGGCGAGAAGATTGGGCTGGTCGGCCCCAACGGCGCCGGCAAGACCACCCTGTTCCGCATGATCACCGGGCAGGAGGCGCCGGACGAGGGGCAGATCTCGGTCGAGCGCGGCGTCACCATCGGCTACTTCAGCCAGGATGTCGGCGAGATGTCGGGCCGCAGCGCGGTCGCCGAGGTGATGGACGGCGCCGGCCCCGTCAGCGTGGTCGCAGCCGAACTCGAGGCCGCGATGTCCGACCCCGATCAGGCTGACGCCATGGAGGCGATCCTCGAGCGCTACGGCGAGGCGCAGCACCGGTTCGAGGAACTCGGCGGCTACGCCCTCGAAGGCCGCGCGCGGGAAGTGCTGGCCGGCCTCAGCTTCACCGAGCCGATGATGGACGGCGACGTCGGCGCGCTGTCGGGCGGGTGGAAGATGCGCGTCGCGCTTGCCCGCATCCTGCTCATGCGCCCGGACGCGATGCTGCTCGACGAGCCGAGCAACCATCTCGACCTCGAGAGCCTGATCTGGCTCGAAACCTTCCTCAAAGGCTATGACGGCGCTCTGTTCATGACCTCGCACGACCGCGCGTTCATGAATCGCATCGTCAACAAGATCGTCGAGATCGACGGCGGTTCGCTCGCCAGCTATTCCGGCGACTACGAGTTCTACGAGCGGCAGCGCGCCGAGGGCGAGAAGCAGCAGCAGGCCCAGTTCGAGCGCCAGCAGGCGATGCTGGCCAAGGAGATCAAGTTCATCGAGCGCTTCAAGGCGCGCGCCTCGCACGCCGCGCAGGTGCAGAGCCGGGTGAAGAAGCTCGACAAGATCGAGCGGGTCGAGCCGCCCCGGCGCCGCCAGACGATCGCGTTCGAGTTCCGGCCCGCGCCGCGCTCGGGCGAGGACGTGGCGAGCCTGAAGGCCGTGCACAAGCGTTACGGCGAAAAGGTCATTTACGAAGGATTCGATTTCCAGGTGCGGCGCCGGGAGCGCTGGTGCGTGATGGGCGTCAACGGGGCCGGAAAATCGACGCTGCTGAAACTGGTCGCCGGCGCCTCCGAGCCCGACGCAGGCGCCGTGTCGCTCGGGGCGAGCGTCAAGATGGGCTATTTCGCCCAGCACGCCATGGACCTGCTCGACGGCGACCGCACCGTGTTCCAGTCGCTCGAAGACGCGTTCCCGCAGGCCGGCCGGGGCTCGCTGATGTCGCTCGCCGGCGCTTTCGGCTTCTCCGGCGACGACGTCGAGAAGAAGTGCCGGGTGCTCTCAGGCGGCGAGAAGGCGCGCCTCGTGATGGCGCAAATGCTGTACGATCCGCCCAATTTTCTCGTGCTCGACGAGCCGACCAACCACCTCGACCTCCTGACCAAGGAGATGCTGATCGGGGCGCTCGCGCAATACGAGGGCGCGATGCTGTTCGTCTCGCACGACCGCCATTTCCTCGCCGCGCTGTCGAACCGGGTTCTGGAGCTGACGCCGGAGGGCGTCCATCAATACGCCGGCGGATACAGCGAATACGTCGCTCGGACCGGCCACGAGGCGCCGGGGCTGCACGTCTAAGCCGGCTTCGGCTTCAGTAGGGCGCCGGCGCGCTCGCGATGACGCCGTTGCTGGTCACGACCACCCAGGCGCCGCCGCGCCGCTCGATGCCGAGCACCCGCCCCGCCCCGGGTATCACATCCCCGGGCGTCACCTGCTGCGGCCCGCCGTAGCGGCTCGCGACCACCGCGACGCCGTTCTGAACGTCCTCGACCTCGTAGTCCGGGAGCAGACGCCGGGCGCCCGGCCCCGGGTCGCTCGCGACGGCCGCGACCGCGGGCTTCGCCGGAGCGGGCTTCATCGCCGCCGCGACGGCGACCTTCTTCTCGAGCTTGTCGAGCCGCGCGGCGAGATCGGACGCCGGCGCGGGCGGAACGGCGGCCGCCTTCTTCTCGAGCCTGTCCAGCCGGGCCGCGAGATCGGCCACGCCGGCGGAGGGCGGCGCCGCCTTTTCCAGCGCGTCGAGCCGCGCGGCGACAACCGTCGGCGCGCCGCTCCGGTCGATCCGTTCGGCGAGGCTGTCGAGCCGGGCGCGGGTCTCGCGCTCGAGGCCGTCGAGCCGGGCGGTCGCGTCGGCGAGCGCCGCGCGCAGGTCGTGGAGCGCGGCGCCCTCGCCCTCGGCCGCCGCCGCGGGTTTCGCAGGGGGCGCGCCGGCGGGCGCGGCGAGGTCGGCGAGCGCCCCCGCCCTCAACGCGCCGAGCATCCCGGCGCGCTGGGAGACGGCGAGCGCGACGCCGCACAGGGCCAGCAGCGCCAGGCCCGCGACGAGCGGGGAGAGCCGGCGCCGCTTCGCCCGTGGCGCCGGCCGATGGAGATCCGGGTCGAGCGGAACAATGACGGCGGGCGGGGAAGGCGGGGCCCGCTCCGCTTCGCCCGAAGGGTCGGCCCGGTTCGGCGGCGCCGGCGGCCCGATCGACGCCAGCGCGTCGAGCGGACCAACCACGGCGGGCGGCGAAGGCGGCGTCCGTTCCGCCTCGCCGGCCGGTCCGGCCGGGTCCGGCGGCGCTGCCGACCGGATCGACGCCAGCGCCCCGAACATCTCCCGAGCGGCGGCGTAGTCCTTGCGATCGAGGGCCGCGAGCGCGGCGTCGATGGCGTTGGTCGCGTCTGTCCGGCCGCGCGCCGCGAACAGCCGGCGCGCGGTTGCGTAGTCGCGGCGATCGAGCGCCGCCCGGGCGTCCGCGAGCGCGTCGGCCGGCGCGGCGCCAGGGGACTCGGCCTGCGAAACCGAGGTTTCCCCCGCGGTCGGGCGACCGTCGGGTCCGGGCCCTTCGGCCGACGCGCGGCCGGCGGCGGCGGGCGTCGTCTCCGTCCCTTCGGTCGGCGCGGGCGAACGATCGCCGCCCTCGTCTCGAATGTCCTTGTCTGCGGCTGCGGAAGCGTCTGGTGCGGTCAAACTCTCTGTCCGGCTGATTGTTCGGCGGCGCGCCGTTCATCCGCCATTAACGGCCTGGTGAGGATTTTTTGCGGCGGACGCGCCGGTCACAGGGCGAGCGCCGCCGTGACCCCGTCTACGGCCGGGGCGGCGCGGAAGGCGGGCAGCGCCTCGGCGCGCGCCGCGAAGGCGGCGAGGTTCGGATAGGGGGCGACGTCGACGAGGTCGCCGATCGTCCCGGTGACGAAGCCGAGCGCGCAGGCGGCGGCGATGTCGGCGAGCCCGAGCGGGCCGGCGATAAAGCCGGCCGGCGGCAATTCGCGATCGAGCGCGGCGAGCCCCTGATGGAGTTGGCCGGCGATCCGGTCGACCCAGGGCTGATGGCGCTTGTCGGCCGGGCGCAGGGCGCGCTCGTAATGCTGCTGCACCGCCTTTTCCATCACCGCGAGCGCCACGCCGGCGAGGCGCAACGCGCGCGGAAGATCTTGCGGGTTCGCAGGGGTCAGCGCCCGCATGGCCGGGACGGTCGCGACGCAATAGTCGAGGATCAGCGTCGAATCGATCAGCACGGTCCCGTCGTCGGTCACCAGCGTCGGCGCCTTGAGCAGCGGATTGATGGCCGAGAACTGGTCGATGTGGCGAAAGAGCGAAATCGGCTTGTGCTCGAAGGGAACGCCGGCCGCGATCAGCGCGACCGCGACCCGCCGGACGTAGGGAGAATCGAGCATCCCGATCAGTTGCATTGCCGAACGCCTCCGCGGTGGACCGAACCCGCGTCAGTCTGCCAGCGCCGCTCGTCCGCCGCAACCCGCGGCTGCGGGCAGCCGCCTCATGTCGCGCCCCTCACGGGATTGACGAATGCCAAGCCTGCGAAGTCCTTTTCGTTGTCCGTTGCGACCACGCAATCATTGGCCAGGGCGACGGCCCCGATGATCATGTCGAGGGCGCTCCGCGGCCGGCCGGCGGCCGCGCCGTCCGCCATCAGACGCGCCCAGATCAGCCCGGCCTTGTCGTCGAAGGCGAGAATGCGTCCGGCGAACAGCGCTTGCGGTCCCTCGGGGCCGGAGAACCAGGCCTCCAGGGCGTCGCGCTTCCGGCCGCTCGGCTTCTGGAGGATGCCGAGCCGGATTTCCGCGACGGTAAGGGAAGCGATGAACAGATCTTCGTCCCGCCGCCCGGCCCACCAGTCCAGCAGCGCCTGAGACGGTTCGGGTTTGACCACGTTGCTGATGACGTTGGTGTCGAGCACGAAGCGGGTCACAGGTCGACCTTGCGCCCCTCTTCGCGCGGACGCCCGAAGGCGAGTTCCGCCCCGACCAGCGGCGAACGCCGCAACGCCCGCAAGATGTTGCCGTTGTTCGGCGGTTCGTCGCCGACGATCCGCCGAACCGCGGCCCGCGCCTCGCTCGCGCCCGGGCCCTCCTCGGCCAGACGCCGGGCCAGCGCGCGGATCAGATCCCGGTCGGTTTCGAGCGCCTGGACCTCGAACCGCGCGACGCCGCGATGGGCAAGGCGGCGCCGATAGCTTTCGATCGCCCGCTTCTGCGCCGCATTGCTCATCGACCCTCTCCACGATATAACCAGTTATATATCCCGTGTCCGGGAAGCTCAAGGATCAAGCCCATGGCCGAAACCGAATCGTACGTCCCGCCGCAAGTGTGGACCTGGAGCAAGCCGAGCGGCGGCCGGTTCGCCAGCATCAACCGGCCGATCGCCGGGGCGACGCACGAGAAGGACCTGCCGGTCGGGCGTCACCCGCTGCAGCTCTATTCGCTCGCGACCCCCAACGGGCAGAAGGTCACGATCCTGCTCGAGGAGCTGCTGGCGCTGGGCTTCGCCGGCGCCGAGTACGACGCCTGGCTGATCAACATCGGCGAGGGCGACCAGTTCGGCAGCGGCTTCGTCGCGGCCAACCCCAACTCCAAGATTCCGGCGATGGTCGACCGCTCCGGCCCGACGCCGATCCGGGTGTTCGAATCGGGCGCCATTCTGCTCTATCTGTCGGAAAAATTCGGCGTCCTCGCGCCCTCGGAGCCGGGAGCGCGGGCGGAGTGCCTGTCGTGGCTGTTCTGGCAGATGGGCAGCGCGCCCTACGTCGGCGGAGGCTTCGGCCACTTCTACGCCTATGCGCCGGCGAAGTTCGAATACGCCATCGACCGCTTCACGATGGAGACGAAGCGCCAGCTCGACGTCCTCGACCGGCGCCTGGGCGAGAGCCGCTACGTCGCCGGCGACGCCTACACCATCGCCGACATCGCCATCTTTCCCTGGTACGGCGGTCTGGTGGAAGGGTTTCTCTACAACGCCGCCGAATTCCTGTCGGTGCAGGACTACGGCAACGTGAAGCGGTGGGCGGACGAGTTGCTCCAGCGGCCCGCGGTGGTGCGCGGGCGCATGGTCAACCGCACCTACGGCGATCCCGCCGGCCAGTTGCGCGAGCGCCATGACGCGGACGACTTCGCCACGAAGACGCAGGACAAGCTCGAACCGGAGGCGAAGCCGTAAAAGGTCGGCTCGTTGCGCGCGCCCGTCCGCGCGCGCGGACATGGCCTGACGGCGTCATCCGGGCTCGCAGGGAGGCCGCGACGCGGTCGGTCGGCCCGCGGCGCGCGGATCGCCCTCGTCGAGGCGCGCGACGAGGGCGGCGCGCGCGGCGGCGTCTCGGCTAGGCCGCCACGCCCGGCGCCCGCAGGCGCATTTCGGCGGCGACGATGTCGATGCCGATCGGGCCGAAGCCATGGCTGTCGACTCCGACGTCGAGGCTCAGACCGTGCGGTTGGCTGTTGAATTTGCCGTGGACGTGCCCGTAGAGATGCCAGGCGCCGCGCCAGGCGTTCGGCCACTCGCGCAAGGGGTAGTGGCACAGGAAGATCCGCTGGCCGCCGATGGCGATTTCCCGCATTTCGACGATCGAGACGAACCGGCGCGTCGCCTCCATCAGCGGGCGCGGATCGTTGTTGCCGAGCACGAGATGGATGTGACCGTGGAGTCGGCCGAGCAACTCGGCGAGGCGGTCGTGATGATCGTGACCGACGTCGCCGAGGTGGTAGACCTCGTCGTCGGGACTGACGCGCTCGTTCCAGCGCGTGACCAGAAGCTCGTCCATTTCGCTGAGCGATTTGAACGGCCGCATGCGCTTGGTGAGCGCGAACATATGCCCGAAATGTGTATCCGCCGTGAAATGGATTTTACGCATCCAGCACCGCCTTGGGAGTTGATATCGCCACGCCTTCCCCCGTTTCGCCGCGCGACCGTCCGCGCGCGCCGCCTTGCCCGGCCCTCGCGTGCTCCGGATTCGGATCACGCGAGACGACCGCATCACAGCATTAGCAAGGTTTATGCCCGATCGCTATGAGCCGGAGGTAGGGTTCGCGGCCGTTCACGGCGCCGGGTCAAGGATTTGTCGACCTCCGCGCGCGGCATTTCGCCAGAATGTCAATTGACGCAAGCCGCCGGCTTGCCGATATCCCTTATGATTTTCGCGGCGAGAGCGCCGCGCATGCGTCGACACCCCGCGGAGACAGAGTCCTCATGTCGTTTCTCGAAGCCTACCGAGCCCATGTCGCCGAACGCGCCGCGCTCGGAATCCCGCCGCTGCCGCTGTCGGCGAAGCAGACCGAGGCCCTGATCGCCCTGTTGCGCGATCCGCCGAAGGGCGAGGAGGCGTTTCTGGTCGACCTTTTGACCCACCGCGTGCCGGCGGGCGTGGACGACGCGGCCCGGCTCAAGGCCGGCTTCCTCGACGGCGTCGCCAAGGGCTACGAGACCAACGCGCTCGTTTCGCGCGCGCTCGCGACGCGACTGCTCGGCACGATGCTCGGCGGCTTCAACATCAAGGCGCTGATCGACCTGCTGCCGGACCCGGCAGTCGGCGCGATCGCCGCCGAGGGCCTGAAGAAGACCCTGCTGATCTTCGACTATTTCCACGACGTGAAGGAGCTCGCCGACAAGGGCGACGCCAACGCGAAGACGGTGATCAAATCCTGGGCCGACGCCGAGTGGTTCACCTCGCGCCCCGAGGTTCCCGAGCAGCTGACGCTGACCGTGTTCAAGGTGTCGGGCGAGACCAACACCGACGATCTGTCGCCGGCCCCCGACGCCTCGACCCGCCCCGACATCCCCCTGCACGCGCTCGCCATGCTCAAGAACCCGCGTCCGGGCATCGAGCCGGACGAGCCGGGCGTGCGCGGCGCGACGAAGCAGCTGGCGGCGCTGATCGCCAAGGGGCATCCCGTCGCCTATGTCGGCGACGTGGTCGGCACCGGCTCGTCGCGCAAATCCGCCACCAATTCCGTGCTCTGGTTCACCGGGCAGGGCATCCCTTATGTCCCGAACAAGCGCTTCGGCGGCGTCTGCCTGGGCTCGAAGATCGCGCCGATCTTCTACAACACGATGGAAGACGCCGGCGCGCTGCCGATCGAACTCGACGTGTCGCAGATGGAGATGGGCGACGTGATCGAACTGCGCCCCTATGACGGCAAGGCCTGGAAGAACGGCGCGGCGATCGCCGAGTTCAAGGTCAAGTCGGACGTGATCTTCGACGAGGTGCGCGCCGGCGGCCGCATTCCGCTGATCATCGGCCGCGGCCTCACCGCCCGCGCGCGAGAAGCGCTGAACCTGCCCGCATCGACGCTGTTCCGCCTCCCTGCGGCGCCCGGCGACAGCGGCAAGGGCTTCACGCTCGCCCAAAAAATGGTCGGCCGCGCCTGCGGCCTGCCCGAGGGCAAGGGGGTTCGTCCCGGAACCTATTGCGAGCCGAGGATGACCACCGTCGGCTCGCAGGACACGACCGGCCCGATGACCCGCGACGAATTGAAGGACCTCGCCTGCCTCGGCTTCTCGGCGGATCTGGTGATGCAGTCCTTCTGCCACACCGCCGCCTACCCGAAGCTCGTCGACGTCCAGACCCACCGCGACCTGCCGACTTTCATTTCTAACCGCGGCGGCATCTCGCTCAGGCCCGGCGACGGCGTCATCCACTCCTGGCTGAACCGACTGCTCCTGCCCGACACCGTCGGCACCGGCGGCGACAGCCACACCCGCTTCCCGATCGGCATTTCGTTCCCGGCCGGCTCCGGCCTCGTCGCCTTCGCGGCCGCCACCGGCGTGATGCCGCTCGACATGCCCGAGTCGGTGCTGGTCCGCTTCAAGGGGACAATGCAGCCGGGGATCACCCTGCGCGACCTCGTCAACGCCATTCCCTACGCCGCGATCAAGGCAGGCGCCCTGACGATCGAGAAGAAGGGCAAGAGAAACGTCTTCAGCGGCCGCATCCTCGAGATCGAAGGTCTGCCCGACCTCAAGGTCGAGCAGGCGTTCGAGCTGTCCGACGCGTCCGCCGAGCGCTCGGCCGCCGGCTGCACGGTGCGGCTGAACAAGGAGCCGATCAGCGAATACCTCAGGTCGAACATCACGCTGATGAAGTGGATGATCGCCGAAGGCTACCAGGATCGCCGTTCGCTCGAGCGCCGCATCGCCGCCCAGGAAGCCTGGCTCGCCGACCCCGTCCTGCTCGCGCCCGACGCCGACGCCGATTACGCGGCGGTGTTCGAGATCGATCTCGCCACGATCACCGAGCCGCTGCTCGCCTGCCCGAACGACCCGGACGACATCAAGCCGCTGTCGGAAGTCGCCGGCGATAAGATCGACGAGGTGTTCATCGGCTCGTGCATGACCAACATCGGCCATTTCCGCGCCGCCGGAAAGATCCTCGCCGGCAAGTCGGATATTCCGACCCGCCTGTGGATCGCCCCGCCGACCAAGATGGACGCCCATCTTCTCACGGAAGAAGGCTATTACGCCACGCTCGGAAAATCCGGCGCGCGGATGGAAATGCCCGGCTGCTCGCTGTGCATGGGCAACCAGGCGCAGATCCGAAAGGGCTCGACGGCGCTCTCCACCTCGACCCGCAACTTCCCCAACCGCCTCGGCATCGACACCCGCGTCTACCTGTCGTCGGCCGAACTCGCCGCCGTCGGCGCTCTGCTGGGCAGAATCCCGACCTTCGAGGAATACATGGCCGCGGTCGGCGGCCTGAAGGGCAAGACCGACGAAGTCTACCGCTACATGAATTTCGATCAGATCCCGGAGTTCGTCGAGGCGGCGGAGACGGTCGGGGCGTGATCGGCGCCGGCCGGCCCTCGTCGCGGAGGGGAGACCCTCTCCCTCCGGGAGAGGGTCAGCCGCGAAGCGGCAGGGTGAGGGCCCGCCGGGCCGTATACGGCCACACACGGACTCCGCCGCGGCGCAAACCCGGATTCATTCAAAGCGACAATGACGGCATTTCCCTTTCGTAAGGCGCACTTCATCGGCCTCGCCGGCGTCGGCATGAGCGCCACCGCGATCCTGCTGCGCGACAGCGGCGTCGCCGTGACCGGCTCCGACGAGGCGGTCTATCCGCCAATCTCGCACGTGCTGGCTCGCGAACATCTGGCGTGCCGGACGCCCTACGCGCCGCAGAACATTCCCGACGACGCCGATCTCATCGTCATCGGCAAGAACGCCCGATTGACGCCGGACCAGAACGCCGAGGTCGCGGAAGCTTTCCGCCGCGCCGCGGCGCCGGGAGGGGCAAAGATCCTGTCCTTCGCCGAAGCGCTCGCGCTGCTGTCGCGCGGCCGGGACAACATCGTGGCGGCGGGGTCGTTCGGCAAGACGACGAGCGTTGCGATGATGGCGCATTGCCTCGCGAGCGCCGGGCTCGATCCGTCGTGGATGATCGGCGCCGTGCCGTTGTCGCCCGCCCGGGCCGCCAATGCCGGCCAGGGACGGTTCTTTCTGCTCGAAGGCGACGAATATCCCTCTTCCAACACCGACAACCGGTCGAAATTCCTGCATTACCGACCCGCGCACCTGTTGCTGGCGCCGCTGGCCCACGATCACGTCAACGTCTTCCCGACGATCGAGTCCTACCTCGCGCCGTTCCATCGCTTGTTCGATCTGGTCCCGCGCGACGGGCTGATCGTCGCGGCGACCTCGGGCGAACTCAGCGAGCGTTTTCTCGCCGACGTGAAGCGCGACGTCGTGACCTTCGGTCTCACCCGCGGCGACTGGCGGGCGGTCGACATCGACTATGGCGAAACCTCGCAATTCACCCTGACCGAGCGCGGTCGCGCGATCGCCCGGGTGACGACCAGTCAGCTCGGCGCGCACAACATCGAAAACATGGTCGGGATCGGGGCGTTCGTTCTGACCCTCGGCCTCGTCGGCGTCGAGCAATACGCGGCGGCGATGGCGAGCTTTCGCGGCGTCGTGCGCCGGCTCGATCGAAAGTCGGATCTGACCAGCGTGCAGATGTTCGAAGGCTTCGGATCGTCCTACGACAAGGCGAAGAGCGCCATCGCGGCGATGAAAACCCATTTCGCCCGTCGGCGCCTGCTCGTCGTGTTCGAGCCGCACACGTTTTCGTGGCGCAATCGCAACACCCTCGCCTGGTACGACGACGTGTTCAAGGGGTGCGACCGCGTGTTCATCTACGAGCCGGCGAACCAGGGGGCCGCGACCCACGAGCAGGCGAGTCTGAACGAAATCATGGCGCGCGTGTACGCCGCCGGCGTCGACGCCACGCCGATCCATTCCTGCGCCGAGGGCCTCAAGCGCATCGGCGCCGAGCTGCGCGCCGACGACGCCGTCCTGTTCCTGACGTCCGGCGATATCGGCGGCCTGATCGAGCGGTTGCCGGCGCTGGCGGAGACGCTGCACCCGCTTCGTGGCGCGGTCTGACTCCGCGCGCCTCGCCGCGCTCCCTCGCCGATCGACGTCGGGCCGCCAGTGGCCGCATGGAAATGTCTTCCCAAAAACAGAAGGCCATGGTAGTCTGCCAAGACTGAGGAATAAACGGTCCGGCCCTGCCCGACAAAGGCCGGGCGGACCTGCGCTGTTTGGCTTTGTGGATCATGGGAAGGCCGCTCGCGGCGAGTCCGGCGCGCCGCAGTCGCTCATGCGTCGTTGTCGACGCGGCCGCTGGCCGCGTACCGCGCTCGCCGAGCGCGGCGACAAGAGCGCCGGCGCCCGGAGATCCGCCCCGGTTGAGAGTGAAAAATGACGTATCTCCCAAGCCGGCAGCGAACAGCGCCGTCATCGCGAGCGACGCGATCCAGAGCCGCCGGGCCGCTGTTGCGCCCTCTGATCGTCCCGCCGCCCTTCGTTGCGAGCAGAAGACGGAGCGATTTTTCCGCAGGAAGCAAGCGGCGGCATGGGTTGCTTCGTCCCCCCCCCCGGGCTCGGCGGCCAGGGAGTTGCTCCTCGCAATGACCGGGTCGGGAGTTACAAAGTGACGGAACACCCAAGCCTTGGGGCGCCTTGGGAATGACGGGCGGTCGTCGACGCCGAGGCGAGAGCGATGACGCTTGCCGCCGTCCTCGCGAGGAGCCCGAAGGGCGACGCGGCGATCCAGGGGCCGCCTGCGCCGACGTTGAAGCGCGGCGACGCCCCGCATGCGGCAGGCCTTGGCCCCGCCCCATGGATCGCCACGTCGCTTCGCTCCTCGCGATGACGTCGGCTTGGCAGTTACAAAATGACGTATCTCCCAAGGTGGACGCCGAAGAACGCCATCATCGCGAGCGAAGCGCGGCGATCCAGTGCCGCTGGGCCGCTGTCGCGCCCTCTGATCGTCCCGCCGCCCGTCGTTGAGAGCAGAAGACGGAGCGATTTTTTCCGCAGGAAGCAAGCGGCGGCATGGGTTGCTTCGTCCCCCCGGGCTCGTCGGCCAGGGAGTTGCTCCTCGCAATGACCGGGTCGGGAGTTACAAAGTGACGGAACACCCAAGCCTTGGGGCGCCTTGGGAATGACGGGCGGTCGTCGACGCCGAGGCGAGAGCGATGACGCTTCCCGCCGTCATCGCGAGGAGCCCGAAGGGCGACGCGGCGATCCAGGGCCGCCTGCGCCGACGTTGAGCGGCGACGCCCCGCATGCGGCAGGCCTTGGCCCCGCCGCCTGGATCGCCACGTCGCTTCGCTCCTCGCGATGACGTCGGCTTGGCAGTTACAAAATGACGTATCTCCCAAGGTGGACGCCGAAAGAACGCCGTCATCGCGAGCGACCCCCGGGTCGAAGAGCCCGGGGGGAAGCGACCCAGGGGCCGCTCGGCTGCTGTTGCGGCTCGTGGACCGCCACGCCGTCCCTCGAGCTTCGTTGCGAGCAGAAGACGGAGCAATCCTTGCAAAATGGACGCAAACTCCGTCGTGGATTGCTTCGGCGCTTTGCTCCTCGCAATGACGGGGTTGGGAGTTACAAAGTGACGGAACACCCAAGCCTTGGGGCGCCTTGGGAATGACGGGCGGTCGTCGACGCCGAGGCGAGAGCGATGACGCTTGCCGCCGTCCTCGCGAGGAGCCCGAAGGGCGACGCGGCGATCCAGGGGCCGCCTGCGCCGACGTTGAAGCGCGGCGACGCCCCGCATGCGGCAGGCCTTGGCCCCGCCGCCTGGATCGCCACGTCGCTTCGCTCCTCGCGATGACGTCGGCTTGGCAGTTACAAAATGACGTATCTCCCAAGGTGGACGCCGAAGAACGCCGTCATCGCGAGCGAAGCGCGGCGATCCAGGGGCCGCTGGGCCACTGTTGCAGCTCGTGGACCGCCAGGCCGTCCTTCGGGCTTCGTTGCGAGCAGAAGACGGAGCAATCCTTGCAAAATGCACGCAAACTCCGTCGTGGATTGCTTCGGCGCTTTGCTCCTCGCAATGACGGGGTTGGGAGTTACAAAATGACGTAACTCCCAAGCCCGGCGTACGAGCGGCGGTCACGGCGCTCAACGGGAGCGGCGGCGTCTCGCCGCCGGGGTGCGCGAGACGCGCACCCTCCCAAGGCGCGCCCTGTTCGGCTCCTCGCGGACAGCCACCTTGGTAGTTACAAAATGACGTAACTGCCAACCGCGTCATTGCGAGGAGCAAAGCGACGAAGACTGTATGTCCTTGCGGAGGCGGGGCGGCCCGTCCTCGATGCGCCTTGCGAGGGTTGCTCGGATAGGCCGGGTAGAGCCTCACGCGAG
>NZ_QNRK01000021.1 GCF_003315135.1 Roseiarcus fermentans | reverse complement strand
AAAGTCGTGCAGCGCCGCATTGCCAGTGCGCGGGTCGTCCAGACCGTCCCAGCATTCGATAAAGCGATCCAACACATTCTCCCGAGCCGCGTATCGTCCGCCACCCGGTAGAATCCATCTCACTCAAAACGCAAAATCCGGCTCACAAGGGCCGCCGAATTCCAAGTGCGATTCCCCTGGGCCTCCGACCTCTTGGGCAGCCTCGCGCCCTGAGATCGCCCCTTGTCCTGGCTTCCTCCGAGAGGTCGAGGCCGGCGTCGCGCAGGCAGGCGACCACGTCCTTCGAGGTCGTGAAGCCGTCCCAGCCGAGGAAGCCCAGGAGCATCTGTCCGGTCATGCCGCTAGACGATCGCCGCGTCTGGCGATTAGGTCGAGGAGACCGACCTCGTCGGAAGAGGGCCAGGCGGCGAGGAAGGCGCCGAAGCTTCCGTGCTCGCGCGCGACGCCGAGGACGAAGGCGGCGTTGCGACGCACGGAGCGGATCTTCGCGCCGTTGCGGACGATTCGGGCGTCGCGGCCGGGCGCGCCCCAGTTGTCGTCCGGCTCGAAGGCGAAGCGCGCGGGCGAAAAGCCCTGGAACGCCGCCTCGAACCCGGGCCGCTTGGCTTCGATCACGCTCCAGGCGAAGCCGGCCGAGAACACCCGCCGGGCCATCTCGGCCAGCGCCCGCTCGTCGGGGAGTCGCGCGAGCGCCGCCCGGTCGGGCGCCGGCGGCAGCAGCGCTGCGAGCCCTTCCAAGCCGCCTTTGCGCGCTTCGGCGCGGGCGCGGATGGCGGCGAAGGGATCATGATTGCAAAGGTCCTCGTCGTGCGGGCCGACCGGCTTGTCGGTGGTCGACGGCTCCCCGTCAACCGCCCGCGCAGCGAAGCCGAAGCAGTCCGTCGTCGAGGGTCAGCTCGCCGTGCGGCTGTCGGTCCAGCGGAGTGCGGACTGCGCGTCGTCGAGCGGCGCGATCAGGTCCGCCGCGAATCCCGCCAGTCCCGACGCGTCCGAGCGGGTCAGTCCGATCCGGGCGTCGAAGTCCTCGACTCCGAAATCGCCGCCGGGAATGAAGCCCGCCCTTTGGAGCGTCGCGACCTCGGGGCGCAGCGATTCGTATCCGAGGTTCGCGGCGACCGTCGCCCAGGTCATCCACAGGATCGACTCGCGGCGCGGAAGCACGTCCCTGCGGACGCGCCGCAGAAACGCGCGCATCGCGGCGTCGGTCATAGCGCCCCGCGCACGCACGAGATAGCCGAGCGCGGCGAGGGCGGACGCGCGCGCGAACGGGTCCCCAACGGGCGACACGACGGCGGCCCGGAGCCGCGCCGCGTGGCCATCGAAAGTCTTGATGAGAATGCCCGGCAGGGTCTCGGTGACCGCGTCGCCGAGCCAGTCGGCGATGCCGTCGTCGTTGGCGATGAGCCGGCAAACGATCGCATGGGCGCGAACGTCGCCCTTCTCGCCGCACAGGTGAACGACGGCGAAGGCGTCGGAGCTGGATAGGGAATCGCGGCGCCCGGATGCGAAGGCGTGCAATCGCTTGATCAGACGGGCGGCGGCCCCATCCCAATCGCTCGATGTTCGCCGCAACGCAGATTGCGGCGTATGCGGCTGGACCTCGACATGGTCGGGAACATGACACGAGTCGGGCGGCTCGCTGACCATCAACATGATGCCTTGCCTCTCGGGGCGCGGGGGTTGGTTCCGCGATTATGTGACGACGCTCGGTCGGCCCGCGTTACCGCTGTCAACAAAAGATTCTCGCTCCGTCGAGCCCGCCGGATCGCGGGCGGACAAACGCTCCGGCCGATTGAATTGAATTCGCGGGGGGCTTGTGCTCCAATCCCTCCAACTATCCCCATGCGGATATCGGATAAGTCAGGCGCCCTCCCGACATGAGGTTTTGGAAGCCAGCCGCGCCGGTCGGAATCGGCGGGGCCACGGACGACGACTTGATCGAAAGGCTCGTCGAGGGCGATCGGGCAGCCTTCGGTGAGTTTTACGAGCGGTACTCCCAACTGATCTATCATTCGATCCGCCGCCTCGACGCCGACCTCTGCGACGATCTGTTTCAGGAGTTCTTCGCGAGGCTGCAGGAGACCCGCTTCCGCGCGTTGCAGCAGTGGGGCCGGACCCGCCCGTTTCCCGGGTTCCTGCGTCAGGTTGTCCGCAACTTCGTTCTCGACCGGCTGCGCCGGGAGCGGACGCGTCGACGGGCCTTCGAGTCGGCCGAGGACCCAGCGGGCGAGGTCGAAACCGGTGAGGTCTCGGCTCAGGAGGCGATCGAGATGCGCCAGTTGCGCAAGGGAGCGATCAAGGCCTGGTCGAAACTGTCGTCGGTGCGCGATCGCCGCCTGATCTGCGTCAAGTATTTCCGGGATCTTCCGCCCGCCGTGGCGGCGGAGCGGGAGCGCCTGAACCCGGGCGCCTACCGAAAGGCGCTTTTCGACGCCCAGCGGCGGTATATGGCGCTCGTCAAACTGTCGCTTCCCGAATACTTCTCATAGGCGTATGGTGACACCGGAGACATTCAGGATCGAAGGCGGAATGAAGGACGACGCCATGCGCGATCCGGCGGCTCGGATCGCCCGATGACCGGGCGACCGGCGGAACGCGAGGACTTCCTCGGCGGGCGGGCGGACGACGTCGCGCTGTTTGCGCTGGCGCACGCGCCGCGTCGCCGTGTCCCACTGACGGAAATGGAGTTCGACGCCCTCAGGTCGGCGGTCGCCGGAACCCTGCCGGAGGCGATGTCGAAGCCGGTTCGCGAACTGCTGGCCGGCAACGCGGCGGCCGCCGAACTCGTCATGAACGAGCAATTGCTGGCGAACGCGCGCCGGCAGGCGGCGGTGCCGGCCCGTCTCACCGATGCGGTTTTTCGCCGCGCCGGGCTGCCCGCAAGGGGGGCTCCGGCGTGGATGCGCTCATCTCCCGGGCGGCGCATGGTCTCGGCCCTGGCGGCCGCGGCGGCGCTCGCCGTCGCCTTCAGCCTGTACGGGCTGGAGCTTCGCGGCGGCCCGAATTTCGATATCGTCGCGCTCGACGACGCCGAGCGGCAGGTGGCCGAGGACGGCGGCGGATTGAACTACGTCGACGCCGAAGAACCGAGGATCTTGCTCAACGACTTCTTCGCCGGGGAGGGCGGCGATCGGGCGGCGCGCGAGAAGAGGACCCTTGCGCAGCTGTCGGCGACCCTCCATCAGCCGGGCGCCCCGGAGTACCTGTTCGACGCCGATTTGAAGACCCGGCTGCTGAGCGACCGCACGGGGACCGTGCCGGTGCGTGTGTTCGATCTGACCGACTCTGCGAACCGGCGTTTGATCGGGCCGCTGCGCCTGAGGGTCGAGACGCTCCTCGCTTATATCCGACACGAGAAGGTGGAGCTCGTGGTGGCCGCCCCGAGGCATGTGTGACGTCGCATGCCCGTCACTCGGAGCCTCCGGCCGCCTGGATCGGCGGAGCGTCGGGATGCGGCGACCGCTGCGTCGATCCGTCGAACGCCGTCGGCAGCAGCGGTGGGTCGCGTCGGCGCACGCGAACGGAGCGGTCGCTGCGGCAGGACAGGCCGGCCGGGCGATCGCCTGAAACGCGCGCGTCCAATGAGCCATTGAGCGTGTTCGTGATCGGATAGCGATCCGCGTTCACGCCTTCGTTTCGAATTTCCGCTTCTGGCCGCCTCCCGGTCTCACGGTCCAGCAAGAAGGGCCGCGCGGACGCGGCCCTGAAAGCTCGATGACGTCGTCAGACCGTCAGTTCAGCTGCATCTCCGGCACGTCGCCCTCAATGATCAGCTTGGCGCCGGTCGCCTTGACGATGTCCTCGATCGATACGCCGGGGCCGCGTTCCTTCAGGACGAGGCCCTGTTCGGTCGGCTCGATCACCGCCATTTCGGTGACGATCAGGCTCACGCGCCGGACCGCGGTCAGGGGCAGGGTGCACCGCTCCACGATCTTGTGGGCGCCCCTGGCGGTGTGGACCATGGCGACGATGACGTGCTTGGCGCCGGCGACGAGGTCCATCGCGCCGCCCATGCCCGGCACCATCTTGCCCGGCACCATCCAGTTGGCGAGATAGCCGCGTTCGTCGACCTGCAGGCCGCCGAGCACCGTCATGTCGAGATGTCCGCCGCGGATGAGCCCGAAGCTCATGGCGCTGTCGATCGAGGCGGCGCCCGGCATGGCGGTGACGAAGCCGCCGCCGGCGTCGGTGAGGTCCTCGTCCTCCATGCCTTCCGGCGGCCGCGGGCCGAGGCCGACGACGCCGTTCTCCGCCTGGAAGAACACGTGCACGTCCTTCGGCAGGTGATTGGCGACCAGGCTGGGCAGGCCGATGCCGAGGTTCACCAGCATCTCGGGCTTGATCTCCTGAGCGACCCGCAGAGCGATGATGTCCTTGTCTTCCATCAGATAGCCCTTTCCAGAATGTGGGTGACGAGCACGCCCGGCGTCTTGACGTCGTCGGGGGAAATCACCCCGACCGGCACGATGTGTTGCGGCTCGGCGATGACGACGGCGCCGGCCAGCGCCATGATCGGGTTGAAGTTGTGCGCGGTCAGCGAGTACTCGAGGTTGCCGTAGTAGTCGGACTGCTTGCACCCGATGAGGGCGAAATCCCCCTTGATCGGCTTCTCGAGCAGGTAGGGCTTGCCGTCGACTTCGACGATCTGCTTGCCCTTCTCGACCAGCGTGCCGATGCCGGTCGCGGTGAGCACGCCGCCCAGACCCACGCCGCCGGCGCGGATGCGCTCGACCAGCGTCCCCTGGGGAACGAGTTCGACCTCGATCTCGCCCGAGATCATCTTCTTCTGCGTCTCGGGGTTGAGGCCGATGTGCGAGGCGATCAGACGGGTCACGGCGCCGGCGCTGATGAGCTTGCCGATTCCCTTGCCCGGCATGGCGGTGTCGTTGGCGACGACGGTCAGGTTCTTCGCGCCGCGCCTGACCAGCGCGTCGATCAGGCGATGGGGAGAGCCGACCCCCATGAACCCGCCGATCAGGCAGACCGACCCGTCCGGGATCAGTGCCGCCGCCTCGTCCGGGCTAATCGCATTTTTCATATCAGCGTCCCCTCAGTCTCGAGCTTGCGCGCCCGCCCGCGCCCATTCACTCGTAGTGTAACGCCGGCCCGCGCGATACGCGAACCGGGCGCAACCTTTTGTCGCGGCGCCGGCCGGACCCTCGGTCGGCGAGCTGACAGGCGTGTGACGGTTGACCGGGGCCGGCGCCGGCGGGCAAAGGCTTGTCCGTTCCGCTTCGCCGCAACGAGGATCCCGCCGATGACTGAACCCGCCGCCGCCATGTGGGACGAGCGCTACCGCCCGCCCTCCTACGCCTACGGCCTCGCGCCGAACGCCTTTCTCGCCGCGCAGTCGGAGCGGCTCCAGCGGGGCTGGCGCGCGCTCGTTCCGGGCGACGGGGAAGGCCGCAACGGGGTTTGGCTCGCGCAGCAGGGGCTCCATGTCGACACGTTCGACCTGTCGGCCCACGGGGTCGCCAAGGCGAGGGCGCTCGCCGCCGAACGCGGCGTGTCGATCGACGCCGCCCAGGCAGACGCGCTCACGTGGGACTGGCCCGAAGCGCGCTACGACCTGATCGCGCTGATCTACCTGCACCTCGTCGAGCCCGAGCGCCGGATCGTCCACGCGCATGCGCTGAAGGCCCTGAAGCCCGGCGGCCTGATCGTGCTCGAAGCCTTCCGCCCCGAACAGATCGATCGCCACGCCGCCGGCGCCCGCGGCGGCCCGCGCGACCGGGCGCTGCTCTATCGCCTGGCGGACTTGCGCGAGGACTTTTCCGGCGAGCAGATCCTTCTGCTGGAGGCGGCCGACGTGCGGGTGGAGGAGGGGCATCTGCATGTCGGCGACAGCGCTGTCGTGCGGGCTCTGGTGCGGAAGCGCTGACACCGCAGCGCGCTCGGCTCGGGCGCGGCGGCGCGACCAGCGGTCGCGCCTACAGGTCCGTGGTGGTCCCTGG
Organism: Roseiarcus fermentans; assembly: GCF_003315135.1. Taxonomy (GTDB): domain Bacteria; phylum Pseudomonadota; class Alphaproteobacteria; order Rhizobiales; family Beijerinckiaceae; genus Roseiarcus; species Roseiarcus fermentans. Next base: position 122,187 of record NZ_QNRK01000021.1, on the reverse strand, counting down.
CGGTGAAAGATCTACCCCACCCGCATCACCCCCGGCGGCTTCCAGGTCGGGTTGTCGAGCGGCAGAATCGAGGGCGGGCTGGTCTTCGGCCAGTAGAGGCGCATGACCATGTAGATCGGGCCTTCCGGCGCGGGCAGCCAGTTCGACTCCTTGTCCGGCCCGGGCGAGTCCTTCTGGATGTGGATCGTGATCGAGCCGTCGGGATTCTTCTTCAGGTCCGGCAGCATCGGCGCGTTGATCAGATAACGGTCGATCGGGTTCTTGACGAGAAGCTGGGTCTTGCCGTCGTACATCGTCACCGACCAGAAGGCGTTGACGGGCGGCAGGCCGTCGGCAGGGAAGGTCAGCGTGTATTTGCTCTTTCCGTCGAGCGTCCGGCCGCGGTCGTCGGCGCGCGCGAAGGGATAGGCCGCCTCGAGTGCGTCGTTGGCGTAGATGCCGCCCCTGGCGACTGCGGCGCGCTTCAGCCAGTCGCCGTTGAAATAGGCCGCGTCGCCGCCTGCGAGCCCGACCTTCCAGCCGTTGATGGTCTTGCCGGAGAGATTGAGCACGTCGTCGATCCGCCGGTCCGCCATCCTCACGCCGACCAGGACCTGGAGCCGGTCGTCGAGCTTGAGGCCGTCGAGGCTGAAGGGCTTTCCCGCCTCGACGCCGATCTTGGCGAGGTCGGCGCGGATGGCGTCCTCGTTCTGCATCGGCGGCATGAACTGCATCATGAAGGCGAGGTATTCGAAGAACTTGGATTTCGCCGACTCGTCGTCGATCTTGGGGAAGTCGATCGCGGGCGCGGCCGGCGGGGCCGGCTGGTTGAGGAACGTCGACAGCGGGCGCGCGGCGTATTCGTCCTGGACCTTGTGGACGTTATCGATGTCGGCGGCATTGAACAGCTGGGTGCGGAAGATCGCCAGCGAGTGCTGCGAGCTGCTCTTGAACACCTTCTTGACGCCGGCGGGCGTCTCGCCGCGCCAGTTCGGGCCGACCACCATGTAGTCGCCGGCGTCGTTGCCGGTGGCGCGCGAGCCGATGTAACCGTAGTTGTAGGTGCTGCTGTCGATCAGCTGTACCGAATAATAGCGCTTGGGATCGACTGCCGGCACGCTGATGACGATCGGCTCGGCCCTGAGGTCCATCCACAGCATCGAATAGGGCGTGTCGCTGTTGGGCGTGACGACGGCGGTGTCCTTGTCGGTGAACACGTCGCGGCTGTTGGCGATGGTGTTGAACGGCCCCTTGTACTGACCGGATTGCTTGTCGATCACGAACTTATACATGACCGCATAGTTCATGACGATCGGCAGGCCGTAGGCGAGGCCTTTTTGCGCGATGTCGATCGCGCCGAAAAATCCCGGCCGCGCGGTCTGGGCGAGCGCGGCGGCGGGCAGGACGGAGGCGAGCGCGCCCGCGGCGCCGCTTCGGAGGAGGTCGCGTTTCGTCAGCATGAGGGCCCCCGGGGCTCGTGTATCGTGCGGCGGGACAAAAGCACGCGGCGAGGCCGTTCGCAATGCGGGGCCCGAGGCCGGCCGGCTTGCAGCCTCGGCGGCCCGCACGGCGCGGCCGGGACCGAGGGCTCCGCAACCCGGGCGCGAATTCCATCCCATCAGAGCGTTGCGGCGGATTTCCCGGGCGACTGTCGCGGTCGGGGCGAGCGGGGCGGGGGCCGCGACGACGGCGCCGCGGCTCCCTGATCGCTTCAGCGGTCCGGCGATCACGGCGTTCTTCGGGCTCCTCCGAAATTCCGGGCGCGGATTCAATCTTTTCAAGGCGTTGCGGCGGATTTCCCGGGCGATTGTCGCGGTCGGGGCGAGCGGGGCGGGGGCCGCGACGACGGTGCGGCGGCCCGTGGGTCGCTCCGGCTGGCTGGCGATCACGGCGTTCTTCGGACGCCTCCGAAATTCCGGGCGCGGATTCAATCTTTTCAAGGCGTTGCGGCGGATTTCCCGGGCGACTGTCGCGGTCGGGGCGAGCGGGGCGGGGGCCGCGACGGCGGTACGGCGGTTCCTTGCTCGCTTCGGTTGGCTGGCGATGACGGCATTCTTCGGGCGCCTCGGAAATTCCGGGCCAGGCGGGGGTTCGCCACGCCGACCGTCGGCGTTCCGGGCCCTCACCCTGCCGGGCTTCGCCCGACTGTCCCTCTCCCCGAGGGAGAGGGCGGCGCCAACGCCGAGGCGAGGGCCGATGACCCTTTCCGCCGTCATCGCGAGGAGCCGAAGGCGACGCGGCGATCCAGGGGCCGCCTGCGCCGCGGTCGAACAGGTTTGGCGCACATGCGGCGGACGTCGGCCCGCCCCCTGGATCGCCACGTCGCTTCGCTCCTCGCGATGACGCGCCACGTCGCTTCGCTCATCGCTTCGGGACAGGCGAACATGCCGCGTTCTCGCGTCGAGAGAACAAATATAGAACATGCGGCGCCGGCCGGCAAGCAATTGTCGCCGTCCAAAGCGGAACGGTCGAGCCGGATTGCGGAGAGGGAGGGCGCCCGTCGCGCGCTCGCGCCGGCGACGATTGCTCACACCGCCAGCTCGATCCGGATCGGCGTGTGGTCCGACGCCTTGTCCTTGGCGCGCACGCTCTTGTCGATTTCGACCGAGACGAGCCGGTCGGCGGCCTGCGGCGACAGCAGCAGGTGGTCGATGCGGATGCCGTTGTTCTTCTGCCAGGCCCCGGCCTGATAGTCCCAGAAGGTGTAGAGGCCGCCGGCGTCGCTGGTCGCGCGCAGCGCGTCGGTGAAGCCGAGCGCCATCAGCTCGCGGTATTTCTCCCGCGTCTGCGGCAGAAACAGCGCGTCGCCGGTCCACAGTTCCGGGCGGGCGGCGTCGATCGCCTCGGGGATGACGTTGAAGTCGCCGGCGAGCACCAGCGGCTCCTCGTATTCGAGCAACTTTTTCGCGTGCCGGATCAGCCGATCCATGAAGGCGAGCTTGTAGGGGTATTTCTCCGTGTCGGGCGGATTGCCGTTGGGCAGGTAGATGCTCGCGACCCGCACGGCGCCCCTCTCGGTCGGGATCACCGCTTCGACGTAACGCGACTGCACGTCGGCGTCGTCGCCGGGCAGTCCGCGGGCGACCTCGAAGGGGCGCTTCGAGAGAATGGCGACGCCGTTGAAACCCTTCTGGCCGTGGGTCTCGACGTTGTAGCCGAGCTCCTCGACCTCGAGCCGCGGGAATTGCTCGTCGAGGCACTTGATCTCCTGCAGGCAGAGCGCGTCGGGCGCGACCTCCTTGAGATAGGCGCACAGATGGCCGATCCGCTGGCGGACGGAATTGACGTTCCAGGTGGCGATGCGCACGCGGGCTCCTTCGGGCGATCCGCGTCCGGGTTATCGCGTTCCGGGCGCGACCGGAAGGGGCGCGGAGGGCGAACGGCGAATGGCGGGCGGACGGGGCTGCGCCGCTCGCCGCTCCCTATTCGCCCTTCGCACGGGGTCGCGCGGCGCGGTCCCTGCGCCATTCATTTCACCGTGATCGTGATCTTGTTCGAGATCACCGGCGGGGTGAACGGGTAGTGTCGGGCGTCGCCGAGCACGAGTTGCAGGGTATGCTTGCCGGGCGGCAGTTCGATCAACGCCTCGGTCTGTCCGGCCCCGAAATGCAGATGGTTCTTGTCCTGCGGAATCGGCTCGTTGGGGTCGAGCGGTTCGTCGACGTCGATCAAGAGGTGGTGATGACCGCTGTTCGGGGCGGCGCTGCCCGCCTGGGTGACGCCCATGTTGCGCAGGCCGAACCGGCACCAGAAGGCGCCTTTCACGGTCGCGCCGTCGGACGGCCAGATGATGTAGGTCATGGCGTCGGCGGGCGCGGGCGTCGCCTGAGCGGAGGCGGGCCCCGGCGGAACGAGGCCGGCCAGCAAGGCGACGGCCAGGATGATTGCGCGGCGATGCGTCATGGCGCCTTTCCTTTACAAGGAATACGCGACGCGCAGGCCATGTGTCGGATACCGCACGGCGGCGTCGTAATGATCGCGATTCGAGGGCCGGACGTAGTCGGGATCGTTCCGCCACGAGCCCGAGCGGATGACGCGCGACGGGCAGCCGCTGTCGACCCAGGCGGAGCCGTCCGAAGGCGCGCCTTGATACGTTCTGTGCCAGCAATCTTCCACCCACTGGTCGATATTGCCGCCCATGTCGTAGAGGCCGAACGGATTCGGCTTGAAGCTTCCGACTTTCGCTGGCTGCGACGCCTCGTAAGGCTCGCCGCAGCCTTTGCAGTTGGCCATTGCGGGCTGCAGTTGATCGCCCCACCAGAACCGGCTTCTGGCGCCGCCGCGGGCGGCGAATTCCCATTCGGCTTCGGTCGGGAGCCGAACCGGCTTTTGCAAGACGCTCGCGAGCCAGCCCACGAAGCTTTGCGCGTCCGTCCAGCTCAGGTTGCCGATCGGGGCGTCGTCCTCGCCGCTCGCCGGGCCGCCGCAGACCTTCGCCGCGACACAGGCGTTCCATTCGCGAATGGTCACGGGAAACTTGCCGATCGCAAAGGGTTTGATCGTGACCGGGTGGACCGGCTTCTCGGTCGGATCGTCGTCGCTGCCCATGGCGAAGGCGCCGCCAGGGATGGAGACCATCTCGGGGATCGTCTGCGCGACCGCCGGGAGCGGCGCCGCTGCGACCGGCTTCTCCGCCGCCGCCGGGGCGGGCGCCGGCGCCGGCGCGACCAGTTTCTCAGCCGGCGCCGGCTGCGGCGCCGTCACGACGACGGCGGGCGCTTCCGGCGCTCGCGCCCCCGCCGGCGTCTGGATTGCGCTCTGCCTTTGCAGGAGAAAGACGGTGAGGGCGCCGAGGACGGCGATCACGCCGAGGAGCGCGCTCGAAACCAGCGCGACCGGCAAGCGCCGCCGTCTCGCCTCGCTGAGCGCCGCCGGATCGGGCAGCACCCGATAGACGCTGACCGGATCGGTGATGTTCTTGACCTGGCGGTCGCCGAGCGACTGGTAGGCGCACACCAGCTTGTTCTTGATCTGCTCATAGACGCCGCCCGAGACGTACACCTGTCCGGGGTTCGCGATGCCCTCGAGGCGCGCGGCGATGTTGACGCCATCGCCGTAGATGTCCGCCGCCTCGACGATGACGTCGCCGAGATGGACGCCGATCCGATACTGGATCCACTGGTCGCGCGGCAGGGACGTGTTTCGCCCCACCATACTCTGCTGGACGACCACGGCGCAGCGGACGGCTTCGACCGGGCTGTCGAACATCGCCAGGAATCCGTCGCCGGTATACTTGACCAGCCTGCCGTGATGCTCGGCGACGGTCGGCTCGATGAGTTCGCGCCGTTGCCGCGTCAGGCGCGCGTAGGTGCCTTCCTCGTCGAGTTGCATCAGGCGGCTGTAGCCGGAAATATCGGCCGCCACGATCGCCGCCAGCCGTCGCACCGGTCCCTCGCCCGGCGCGACATCGTCCCTCGCGCCGCGAAGCGAGTGAATCGGACCGCGCGTTCGATCGGGGTCGCTCATGGGCAAGTCCCGGCGTCGTCGGTGGAGGCGACTGGAGAATGCGTCCGCCCGACCGTCTTGACAAGCGTCAAGAGACGCAGTCGGGCGGATAAGGACCTGTGACACGGCCCACTCTTCTGATGTCTTACTGCGAGCTATGCTTCCACGTGTTGCCTGTTTGCGGATGTGGATGGAGATGCTGGCGCACGCGATGTCGGCCGGGGGAGTGCGGAACCGCCCGGGCCTCGGATGCGGCGGCTGCAACCGGATTGCCCGGGATTTCGCTGAGCGGAATGTCGGCGATCGGGATTCCGGGACAACGCTCGAGAAGCTCGATCGCGACTCCCGTTTCCGTTTCCGGCTGCAACCGGGCTATGACGAGAAAATCCGTGTCGTCGACCGTTTCGGCGCGCCAAATCTCGCGACTCTGACCGGCCCCGCAGGTCAAGGTGACGGCGCTCGGCCCCGCGTCGGACCGTGCGACCCGCTCGACCCGGCAAACCGTGGATCGTCGATCGACGCTTCCTTCGCGGATTGTCTGAAAGTCGCCCTTGCAGTCTCTCGCCGCCGCCCAGACGCCTTGATAGTCCGCAGGGACCGGCTCGCCCGCCGTCGCCGAGGCGGCCAAACCGAGACCGATGAGAGCGGCGAGCCCGATGGTCTGCATGTCCCGACGCCTCCGGACCGGCCGTGACGCGGAACATGCTATCACAAGCGACGCGTTGCGTCGCCGGCGATCGGGCGACCGTCGGGCCGCCGCCGCCGAAGCGGCCGGAGCGACGCCTCAGTCGTCGATCGCCTGATACGCCAGCGCCCGCAGGTCGAGTTCGGGAAGGTCGTAGCTCAGCATCGACTGGGTCATGAACAGCCCGACCATCTGTTCCTGCGGATCGACCCAGTAGTGGGTCTTGGCGGCGCCCGACCAGCCGAACTCGCCGACGGAACCCGGCGCCGCGGTCAGAGCGACGTTCATGGCGACCCGCGAGCCGAGGCCGAAGCCGTAGCCGAGCAGGGGAAAGCCGCCGATCTCGAGCGGAAGCAGCGCCGGCGGAATGTGGTTGGCGTGCATCAGCTCCAGCGTCTTGCGACCGATGACGCGCGTCCCGTCGAGCGCGCCGCCGTTCGCCAGCATCTGGGCGAAGCGGAAATAGTCGCCGATCGTGCCGAACAGGCCATGGCCGCCGCGGACGAAGGTCTCCGGCCGGTCGACTGGATGGGTGGCGGAGACGTCGATCCGGTCGTTGACGCCCCTCTGCCACGCTTCGAGCGCGAGGCGGGCGGTCGTTGTGGGAAGGGTGATGTCCGGGCGTCCGTACATCGCCGCGAGCCGCGGCCGCTTTCCGGCCGGGACCTCGAAGGCCGTGTCGATCATGCCGAGCGGCTCGAACAGCCGCTCGCTCAGGACCGTCGCCAGCGGCTGGCCCGAGACCACCTCGATCAGGCGCGCCGCGACGTCGATCCCGACGCTGTAATGCCACCGCGTTCCGGGCTGGAAGGCGAGCGGATAGCGGGCGAGATCGTCGACGGCCTCCTGAAGCGACGCGCTGGCGTCGAACAGGAGCGCGTCGGCGAGCATCCGGCTGACCGGCGAGTCGTCGAGGAAGTGGTAGGTGAGGCCGCTCGTGTGCGCCATCAGGTCCGACACCAGGATCGGACGGACCGGGTCGACGAGCGCGCCGTCGTCGCCGAGCGCTTTCACGCTCCCGAAGGCCGGAAGGTAGGCCGCGACCGGATCGACGAGGCGCACGCGCCCTTCCTCGAGGAACGTCATCAGCGCGGTGCAGACGATCGGCTTGGTCATCGAGTAGAGGCGGAAGATGGCGTCCGCCGTCATCGGCGCCGCGGCCTCCTTGTCCCGCCAGCCGAACTGCCCGGCGTCAACGATCTTGCCGCGCCGGGCGATCAGCGTGCTGACGCCCGCGTAGGTCCCGCGGTCGACATAGGCCTGCATGCAGCGCCCGATGCGCTTCAGGCGATCCGTATCATTCCGACGCTTTCGGCGGCCTCGACCTGCATGGCGTGTGTTTCTCCCTGACCGGTTCGTCTCGGTCGAGGCAGGATCGGCGACGGGCTCGCCGGGAGCAAGCCCTGGCGAAGCGGTTTCCTCCCGAATGGGCTATGGGCGGTCGAAAGTTCGCGTCAGTCCCACTTCCGATGCGCCCACATCCACTGCTCGGGGGCCTCGCGGATGTAGGCCTCGAACTGCGCCTGGAGCGCCGCGGTGGCGGCGACCGCGTCGGCCTGCTGGTCGTCGGTTTCCGGGATCGGCACGCGGACGACCCGGACGCGGAAGCGCACCTTCGGCAGGCGGAACGCCGCAGCCGCATAGAGCGGCAGTCCGGTCGTGCGGGCGAGCAGCGCGGGAAAGACGTTCGAGCGCGCGGGGTGGCCGAAAAACGGCACGGCTGCGCCCCGGTCGTCGCGCAGGTCGGCGAGAAAGGCCGGGTAGCCGCCGCTCCTCGCCGCCCTGAGCAGGGCGCGCGCCGTCACCGGGGTCTTGGGCAGGAGCCCGCCTTCGTAGAGGAAGGCGCGCATCCTGTGCGTCTCGGCGTCGACGAGCGGGTTGCTCATCCGCTGGTAGACTCCGGTCAAGGGCGCGCCGACGCGCTTGGCCGCGCAGCCCATCAGCTCCCAGTTGCCGAGGTGCAGGCCGCACAACACGCACGGCCCGCTCGCGATCGCGTCCCAGGGGGAGTCGGGATCGAGGGTCACCCGGCCTTGCGAGGCGATGCGCCGGAGGTGAAAGGACTCGGCGAAGGTGCGGCCGAGATTCTCCCATGTCGCGGCGGCGAGCGTCCTGCGCTCGGTCTCCGGCATGTCGGGAAACGCGAGCGCGAGGTTGCGCAGCACGCGCTCCTGCCGGTAGAGGCGCGGCGCGATGAGGCGCCAGGCGAGGCCGGAGGCTTTCGAAGCGACCTCGAGCGGAACGGCTCGGGCGACAGCCTCCGCGACGCGAAAGCCGGCGTATTCCAGCCGGTGGCGCAGGTCCTTCGAAGAAATCATGTCTCGGCCAGCCGTTCGGCTCCGGGCCGACGGCGCCTGATGGCGCAGCGCTCCGCGCTCTGTCAAGGCGACCGCCCCCGCGACAAAAAAAGCCGTTCACCGCGTCCCGCCGGTCATGTAGCGTTCCGCGCCGTGTTTTCGGGCGAAACGTCCCGAGGGAGGCACAATGAGCGAAGCGATCAAATACGCGATGGGCGAGGACCGGATCCCCCATTCCTGGTACAACATTGTCGCCGACTTTCCGACGCCGCCCCCGCCGGTGCTGCATCCCGGTCACGGCGGCCCGATCGGGCCCGACGATCTCGCGCCGCTGTTCCCGATGGCGCTGATCGGCCAGGAGGTGTCGACCGAGCGGCACATCCAGATCCCCAAGCCGGTGCGCGACATCTATCGCATGTGGCGCCCGACGCCGCTCCATCGCGCCCGCCGCCTCGAGCAGGCGCTCGGCACGACGGCGCGCATCTTCTACAAATACGAAGGCGTGAGCCCCGCCGGCAGCCACAAGCCCAACACTGCGGTCGCGCAGGCCTTCTACAACAAGGCCGAGGGGGTGACGAAGCTGTCGACCGAGACCGGCGCGGGCCAGTGGGGCTCCTCGCTCGCCTTCGCCGGCGCGCTGTTCGGCCTCGAGGTCAAGGTCTTCATGGTGAAGGTGTCCTACCAGCAGAAGCCCTATCGGCGGGCGCTGATGGAGACCTACGGCGCGACCTGCGTCGCGAGCCCCAGCAACGAGACCGAGGCGGGCCGGGCGATCCTGGCCGCGCATCCGGAGTCTCCGGGCAGCCTGGGCATGGCCATTTCCGAGGCGGTCGAGGTCGCGGCCAAGAACGCCGACACGAAATACGCGCTCGGTTCCGTGCTCAACCACGTGCTGATGCACCAGACGGTGATCGGCATCGAGGCGATCGAGCAGATGGAGGCGGCGGACGCCTATCCGGACGTGGTGATCGGCTGCGCCGGCGGCGGCTCCAACTTCGCCGGCCTCGCCTTCCCGTTCATCGGCAAGAAGCTGCGCGATAAGCGGGACGTGCGGGTGATCGCAGTCGAGCCTGCGGCCTGCCCGTCGCTGACGCGGGGAACCTACGCCTTCGACTTCGGCGACACGGCCCACATGACCCCGCTGGTCAAGATGCACACGCTGGGGTCGGAGTTCGTCCCGCCGGGCTTCCACGCCGGCGGCCTTCGCTACCACGGCATGGCGCCGCTGGTCAGCCACTGCAAGGAACTCGGCTTGATCGAGGCGCGCGCCTATCACCAGAACCCGTGCTTCGAGGCGGGGGTCCTGTTCGCCCGCAACGAGGGCATCGTGCCGGCGCCGGAATCGACCCATGCCGTCCGGGCGGCGATCGACGAGGCGTTGAAGGCGCGCGAGGAGGGCAAGTCTCCGACGATCCTCTTCAACCTCTCGGGGCACGGCCATTTCGACATGCAGGCCTACACCGACTATTTCGCCGGCAAGCTTCGCGACCAGGACTACGATCCGAAGGAACTGGAGGCCTCGCTCGCCCACCTGCCCAAGCTGGCGGCGGAGTGACATCCAGGCCGCCGCCGGCGCCGCGCGGCGCCGGCGGCGGGCCAAGGCCGCTCAGCCGGTCGCGAAGGCCCAGAGCGAGCGCCAGACGCAGCGCTTGGCCGGGTTCTTGAAAGCGGTCGGGTCGAAATAGGCGAGATGGCCGGTCGAGCCGTCGTCGAGCCAGCGGAAGCCGACCTCGACCCTGTCCGGGCGCAGATTGACGAATTGCTCGACCGGGCCGAGATCGTCGTCCGCCGTGGCGGGGCCGATCCGACCGGTCACCCCGTTCTGGTAGCGATAGACGCGGCCGTCCGGCGTGGTCACCCGCACCGAGCGCGCGGCCTCGTCGAAGTCGATGGTGAGCGGGCCGAGCTTCCCGTCGCCCTTGTAGTCGCAAGAGCGGGTCAGCGAATCGGCGAAGGCCGGCCCCGTCAAGGTCGCCGCCAGGCAGCCCGCAACGGCAAGTAAAATCCCTTTCATCGAGCCTCGGACGCGTTCATGGAGAGCCCCGCCGCCGGCCGCCCGGGAGCCGTCTCCCAAGCAGTCATTGTCCGGCTATCGGCCAAAAAGGGCAAGATTGGGATTGTTCCGGCGCCGGCCAAAATATTGACGGGCGCCGCGTCGTCGCGCCGCAAGAGGCGTAAACGCGGCGCCGGGTCGAGCCGGGGGAGAGGATCGGCGGCGCCGCCTGCCACGCTGCGGTTGCAACGCGCCTTCAACCTGCTAAGGAGCGCCGGCGCCGAGCGGGCGCAGTCACTTCGAGGCCCTGCATGTTCACAATCAGTCGCCGCGCGGCGCTTGCGATTCCTCTTCTTTTCGCCGGGGCCGCCTGGGCCGCGAGCGAGGACGCGGACAACACCGTCGTCATGACGCTCAAGAACGGCGGCAAGGTCGTGATCCGACTGCGGCCCGACTGGGCCCCCAAGCACGTCGAGCAGATCGAGACCCTGGTCAAGCGCGGCTTCTACGACGGCATCGTGTTCCATCGCGTGATCCCGGGCTTCATGGCCCAGACCGGCGACCCGACCGGCACCGGCGGCGGCCGCTCGGACCTGCCCAACATCGACGCCGAGTTCAACGACACCCCGTTCAAGCGCGGCATCGTCGGCATGGCGCGGTCGGGCGACCCCAATTCCGCCAATTCGCAGTTCTTCATCGTGACGAAGGACTCGCGCTTCCTCGACGGCCAGTACACCGCCTTCGGCGAGGTCGTCTCGGGCATGGACGCGGTCGACAAGATCAAGGCCGGGACGCAGGCGAACAACGGCGCGGTGGCCAACCCGGACAAGATCGTGTCGATGAAAATGGCCGCGGCAAAATAGGAGTGATTGGCATGAGCGAAGGCAATACGCTGACCCTGGAGACGACCAAGGGCCCGGTCGTGATCGAGATGAACCCGGCCGTTGCGCCCAACCACGTCGCCCACATCAAGAAGCTCGTTTCCGAGGGCTTTTACGACGGCATCGTGTTCCACCGGGTGATCGACGGGTTCATGGCCCAGACCGGCTGCCCGCACGGCACCGGCACCGGCGGCTCGAAGTATCCGAACCTCAAGGCCGAGTTCAACGCCGAGCCGCACGTGCGCGGCACCTGCTCGATGGCGCGCGCCCAGAACCCGGATTCGGCCAACTCGCAGTTCTTCATCTGCTTCGGCGACGCCCACTTCCTCGACCGCCAGTACACGGTGTGGGGCAAGGTGACGTCCGGCATGGAGAACGTCGACAAGATCAAGCGCGGCGAGCCGGTCCGCGACCCGGACAAGATCGTCACGGCCAGCTTGAGCTGAGGGTCTAGAGAACGAAGCGTTTGAGCCCCTGCTTGAACAGGGCGACGTTGAAATTCATCAGGAGCCCGACGCGCAGGCCCGACAGTTTGAGATAGGTCAGGACCTGCGCGTCGTGAATCGGCGCCAGGGCGTCAACGGACTTGATTTCGACGATCACCGCCCCGTCGACGACGAGGTCGAGTCTGTAGCCTGCGTCGAGTTTCTCGCCTTCATAGACGATCGGGAGAGCGACTTGCCGTCGGATCGGAAAGCCGCGGCGGCAGATCTCGTAAGCGAGGCAATGTTCGTAGGCGGACTCCAGCAGGCCCGGGCCAAGCTCCCTGTGAACGTGCAGAGCGGCGTCGACGCAAATTCGCGCGGCAGCTTCAACCCGGGAGGGAATCGGCTCATGCATCTCTTCGTGTCTCTTGGTGTCCTTCGTGGTGATCCCAACCCAGCGCCGAACGTGTTTACCACGAAGGACACGAAGATACACGAAGGCTTTCGGCCCGCGGGTTAGGAGCGCAAACCCATGCGCGTCGACGCCTTCGACTTCGACCTGCCGCCCGACCGCATCGCGCTCGAGCCCGCGTCTCCCCGCGACAGCGCCCGCATGCTGGTCGTCGCCTCGGACGGCGCCCTCGCGGACGCGCGCGTGGCGGACCTGCCGGGCCTGCTGCGTCCCGGCGACGCGCTCGTCGTCAACGACACGCGGGTGATCGCCGCGCGGCTCGACGGGATTCGGGTGCGCGGCGAGGCGGTCGCCTCCATCGAGGCCACGCTCATCAAGAGAATCGACGATTGCCGCTGGCGGGCGCTCGTCCGCCCGGCCAAGAAGCTCAGGGTCGGCGAGCGGGTCCGGTTCGGCGAAGCGAGCGAGAGCATGGCCTGCCTCCTCGCCGCGCTCGACGCCGAGGTCGAGGACAAGGGCGAGGCGGGCGAGGTCACGCTGCGCTTCGATTTCTCCGGCGCCGCACTCGACGAGGCGATCGACCGCCTCGGTTCGCCGCCGCTGCCGCCCTACATCGCCGCCCGGCGCCCCCCCGGAGACAAGGACCGCGCCGACTACCAGACGATGTTCGCCGCGCGCGAGGGCGCGGTCGCGGCCCCGACGGCGGGGCTTCATTTCACCCCGGACCTCGCCGCGCGCCTCGCGGAACGCGGCGTCACCCTCCACCGCGTGACGCTGCACGTCGGGGCGGGGACCTTCCTCCCGGTCAAGGCCGACGACACCGACGATCACGTCATGCACAGCGAGTGGGGCGCGATCGACGCCGCGACCGCCGACGCCCTGAACGTCGCGCGCGCCGCGGGCGGCCGCATCGTCGCGGTCGGCACGACCTCCGCCCGGATCCTCGAGAGCGCCGCCGACGACGCGGGCGGGGTTAGGCCGTTCGCCGGCGAGACGGCGATCTTCATCACGCCCGGCTACCGCTTCCGCGCGGTCGACGCGCTGATGACCAACTTCCACCTGCCGCGCTCGACGCTGTTCATGCTGGTGTCCGCCTTCAGCGGGCTCGCGACCGTGAAGGCTGCCTACGCCCACGCGATCGCCGCCGGCTATCGCTTCTATTCCTATGGGGACGCCTGCCTCCTGATCGGCCGGCGCGACAGAGACGCCGCATGACCGACGCCATCGCTCTCACCATTCACGCCCGCGACGGCGCGGCGCGCACGGGGGCGCTGCTGACGCCGCGCGGAGACATCCGCACCCCCGCCTTCATGCCGGTCGGGACGGCGGCGACCGTCAAGGCGATGCGTCCCGAGGACGTGCGCGCCACCGGCGCCGACATCGTTCTCTCCAACACCTACCACCTGATGCTGGCGCCGGGCGCGGAGCGGATCGCGCGCCTCGGCGGCCTGCACCGGTTCATGAACTGGCCGCGGCCGATCCTGACCGACTCGGGCGGGTTCCAGGTCATGAGTCTCGCCAAGCTGCGCAAGATCAACGGGAACGGCGTGATCTTCCAGTCGCATATCGACGGCTCGCGCCACGAGCTGACGCCGGAGCGGTCGATGGAGATCCAGCGGCTGCTCGGCGCCGACATCCAGATGCAGATGGACGAATGCGTGAAGTTGCCGTGCCCGCCCGAGGAGGCCGAGCGCGCCATGCGCCTGTCGCTGCGTTGGGCGGAGCGGTCGAAGGCGGCCTTTGGCGACGACCAGCCCGGCCGGGCTCTGTTCGGCATCGTTCAGGGCGGCGTCGAGAGGACCTTGCGCATCGAGAGCGCCAGGGCGCTGGTCGGCATGGATTTCCACGGCTACGCGATCGGCGGCCTCGCCGTCGGCGAGCCGCAGGCGGACATGCTGGCGACGATCGAAGCGGTGATCCCGCACCTGCCGGACACGAAGCCGCGCTACCTCATGGGCGTCGGCACGCCCGACGACCTGCTGCAGTCGCTCCGGCGCGGCGTCGACATGTTCGACTGCGTGATGCCGACGCGGGCCGGGCGGCACGGCATGGTCTTCACGCGGGCCGGCCGGTTGAACCTGCGCAACGCCCGCTTCGCCGACGATTCCCGGCCGGTCGACCCGCTGTCGACCTCGGCGATGGCGCGTGACTATTCGCGCGCCTACTTCCGCCACCTGGTCAAGGCCGGCGAGATTCTCGCCATGATGGCGCTCACCGAGATCAATCTCGCCTATTATCAGGATCTGATGGCCGGGGCGCGCAGCGCGATTGGCGAGGGGAGACTCGACGCCTACATCGAGGAGACGCGCAGGGGCTGGGCGGAGGGAGAGGCGGAGGAGACTTGAGGCGGGACGGGCGCGCGCCTTTCAAGCGCGACGGGCGAACCGCAAACGCAAAGGGCGAAGCGCCATTGGGCGCTTCGCCCCTCGTCTCCGTCCTCGCTTACGCTACTGCAGCCTCGATTTTTGTTTTGATGATCCCGACGCTCGAGTGCGTCGGTCCGAGGCGGCAAAGCGTGTCGTCCTCCCACAGACTTCGCGGCGTCCGGCGCCAAAAAGACTTGGCAGCGGCCTCCTTTTCGCGCCGACATTGCTAGTCCCTTTTTCGGACGATGTCACGGGGCGCGACAGTCCTGCCATGCAATTTTTTTCTGACAATGAGTTGATTGGTCAATTGTTTCGCCGCTGAAGCAAATGTGCAGCGGGGCGCGCCGCAGCCTAGCCATTTGGACCGTCTTCCGCCTGCCTTCGGGATGGCGTAGAAGCCGCGTGGAGAACCGCAAAAGGAAGTCCCTACATGACTGCTATCGTCAACGTCGCCGCCCGTGAGATCCTCGACAGTCGCGGCAATCCGACGGTCGAGGTGGATGTGGTCCTCGAAGACGGCTCCATGGGACGCGCCGCCGTTCCCTCCGGCGCATCGACCGGGACGCGCGAAGCTGTCGAGCTGCGCGACGGCGACAAGGGCCGCTACGGCGGCAAGGGCGTTCTGCGGGCGGTCGAGGCCGTCAATCGCGACCTCTTCGACGCGGTCTCCGGTCTCGACGCCGAGGATCAGGTCAAGGTGGACGAGACGATGATCGCCCTCGACGGCACGCCCAACAAGGCGCGCCTCGGCGCCAACGCCGTCCTCGGCGTGTCGCTCGCGGTCGCCAAGGCCGCCGCGGAATCGTCGGGACTGCCGCTCTACCGCTATGTCGGGGGCACGTTCGCGCGGGTTCTGCCGACCCCGATGATGAACGTGGTGAACGGCGGCGCCCACGCCGACAATCCGATCGACTTCCAGGAATTCATGATCATGCCGGTCGGCGCGCCGTCGCTCGCCGACGCCGTCCGTTGGGGCGCCGAGACGTTCCACGCGCTGAAGAGCGCGCTGAAGAAGGCTGGCCACAACACCAACGTCGGCGACGAGGGCGGCTTCGCCCCGAACCTGCCGTCCGCCGAAGCCGCGCTCGATTTCTGCCTCAAGGCGATCGAGGCCGCTGGATTCAAGCCCGGCGTCGACATCGCGCTGGCGCTCGATTGCGCGGCGTCGGAATTCTTCAAGGACGGCAAGTACGCCTACGAGGGCGAGGGCAAGTCGCGTTCGGTCGAGGAACAGGTCGACTATCTGGTCAAGCTCGCCGGCGCCTATCCGATCGTTTCGATCGAGGACGGCATGGCCGAGCAGGACTGGGCCGGCTGGAAGCTCCTGACCGAGAAGCTCGGGGCGAAGATCCAGCTGGTCGGCGACGACATCTTCGTCACCAACACCGAAATCCTGAGCCGCGGCATCAAGGAAGGCGCCGCCAATTCGATCCTGATCAAGGTCAACCAGATCGGCTCGCTGACCGAGACCCTGGCCGCCGTCGACATGGCGAACCGCGCCGGCTACGCCTCGGTCATGTCGCACCGCTCCGGCGAGACCGAGGATTCGACCATCGCCGACCTGGCGGTCGCCACCAACTGCGGCCAGATCAAGACCGGCTCGCTGTCGCGTTCCGATCGCCTGGCCAAGTACAACCAGCTCATCCGCATCGAGGAGGAGCTCGGCGAGCAGGCGCGCTACGCCGGCCGTTCGACCATCAAGGGCGCGTAAGGGTAACGCGGCCTTAACCGCGACCCGGCCAGAGTCCGGCGCATGGTCGTCCGAACCCGCCTGCGCTCGATCCTGGCGCCCTTCGTCTTCTACCTCGTTCTCGGGGTGGCGACCGGCTACCTGGTCTGGGGCGCCTCGAACGGCCCGCACGGGCTGAAAGCGGCGGAGAAGGCCGCCGCCGAGGCGGTCGTGCTGCAGAACCAGCTCGCAACCCTCAAGGAGGAGCGCGGCCGCTGGGAGCGGCGCGTCGCCGCGCTTCGTCCCGAAAGCGTCGACCGCGACCTGCTCGACGAGGAGGCGCACCTCCAGCTCGACCGGGTCGGCAAGGACGAGGTGGTGATCTTCACCAAGCCGCAGAAGGTGCGGTAGGGCGGGGCGGTCGCCCGGGCGCCGCCCGCGCGGACCCGGCAGACGACGGAGGCTCCGCCGCACACGGGCCGGGCGGCTCGGGCGCGGAATCCATCTTTTCAAGATGTTGCGGCGGATTTTCCGGGCGAGCGGGCGAGCGTATCTCCCAAGGCGGCGGCTCGCTTCAAAGCCGTCATCGCGAGGAGCGAAGCGACGTGGCGATCCAGGAGTCCGGGACGCCGACGCCTGCCGCCAGTGGAGTCCAGCGCTTCGGCAGCCGGCAGCGCAGACGGCTCCTGGATCGCCGCGTCGCCCTTCGGGCTCCTCGCGATGACGAGGTGTAAGGACCCCACCTTGGCAGTTACGGGCGAGCGTCGCGGCCGGCGTCGTCATGCGCGCGAACGCTGCAGCCTTGGGAGCGGCGCGTCGGCGATCCGGCGCGCATGCGCCGCTCGTCCGGGCCGAGCCGTCGCGTCACCGCCTGCGCGGGAGGACACGAGCAGCGGGTCGCGTGTCGGGCCCCGGGGCGCGCGCAGTTCCGGCAGGGAAGCAAGGATTCCGGGGTCTTGGGCGGCAAGACTTGTCACAAGTTCGCCCTTTCGAGCCGCCGGCGGCGGCGACGGCCTCCTCGCCTGAAACGGTCACGCGGCGCGCGCTTCGCTCGACCTCCTGCCGGAGCGGCCAACGAATCGGCCCGGGAGCCGGCTCACCGTGCAGATGAGAACAAAACTAGAACACCGGACCGCGCAGGGCAAGGAATTGTTTTCGGCCTGGGGAAGCCCACGCCGGACGGGCGGCGCGCAGGGCGCATCGGCGACGACCCGCGTTCACCGGCGCGAGGGTCATCGTGTCGTTCGCGACAATGTCGACGACCTCGACCGCGACGGTGTGGCGGTCCGGGCGGTCGCAGGCGGTTCGGCGGTGACGAGATCGAGGTCGCGGCCGGGGCACGGCGATGTCGATACGCCGGCCGCGCCGGCGCCTTCCTCTCGTCCGCCGCCCCGCGCCGTCCACGCCCGCGCCGACGCCCGAAAGCGCGCGGGCCCCGCCTCGCCGCGGGACAAGCCGGGAACGCTTTCTGTGGTTCTCGCGCGCCGCCCGTGCTATGGGCGCGGCCTCACGCGACTCGTCGTCCCCCGCCGAGGAAGGTCCGCCCATGAACGTCACCGCCAATCCGCCGATCCGCTCGAACTCGTTCTTTTCCGCCCCGCTCGCCGCCGCCGATCCCGAGATCGCCGAGGCGATCGCGCTCGAACTCGGCCGGCAACGCGACGAGATCGAGCTGATCGCGTCGGAGAACATCGTTTCGAAGGCCGTGCTCGAGGCGCAGGGCTCGGTGATGACCAACAAGTACGCGGAAGGCTATCCGGGCCGGCGCTATTACGGCGGCTGCCAGTTCGTCGACATCGCCGAAAAACTGGCGATCGAGCGCGCCTGCCTGCTGTTCGACTGCCGCTTCGCCAATGTCCAGCCCAACTCGGGCAGCCAGGCGAACCAGGGCGTGTTCCTCGCGCTCATGCAGCCGGGCGACACGTTCATGGGCCTCGATCTCGCGGCGGGGGGCCATCTCACCCACGGTTCACCGGTCAATATGTCCGGAAAATGGTTCAAGTGCGTGTCCTACGGGGTGGACCGCGAGAGCCATCGCGTCGACATGGATCAGGTCGAGCGGCTCGCCAGGGAGGTGAAGCCCAAGCTGATCGTCGCCGGCGGGTCGGCCTACGCGCGCCACTGGGATTTCGCCCGCTTCCGCGCGATCTGCGACGAAGTCGGCGCCTATTTCATGGTCGACATCGCCCATTTCGCCGGGCTGGTCGCGGGCGGCGCGCACCCGTCGCCGTTTCCCCACGCCCACGTCGTCACCACCACCACCCACAAGACCCTGCGCGGTCCCCGGGGCGGCATGATCCTCACCAACGACGAGGACCTCGCCAAGAAGATCAACTCGGCGATCTTCCCCGGCCTCCAGGGGGGCCCGCTGATGCACGTCATCGCCGCCAAGGCGGTCGCGTTCCGCGAGGCGCTCCAGCCCGAGTTCCGCAACTATGCGCAGGCCGTGGTCGAAAACGCCAAGGCGCTGGCCAAGGAGATCCTCGCCGGCGGCCTGAAGCTCGTCTCCGGCGGCACCGACAACCATCTGATGCTGGTCGACCTGACGCCGAAGGGGCTGACCGGCAAGGCGGCCGAGGCGGCGCTCGGGCGCGCCCACATCACCTGCAACAAGAACGGCATTCCGTTCGACCCGCAGAAGCCGATGGTGACGTCCGGCGTCCGCCTCGGCACGCCGGCCGCGACCTCGCGCGGCTTCGGCGTCGACGAGTTCGCCGAGGTCGGGCGACTGATCGTCGAGACCCTCGACGGCCTGGCGAAGCACGGCGAGAGCGACAATTCCGGGGTCGAAGCCAGGGTGCGCGGCGACGTCGCCGAGCTGACCCGGCGCTTCCCGATCTACTGAGCGCGGACCGACTGCGTCGATGGCGGCGCCGGCCGGCCCTCGCCCTGCCGCCTTCGGCGGCCGCCCCTCTCCCGGCGGGAGAGGGCGGCGCCTGATTCTCTAGGGGAGGGCCCGCCATGCGATGCCCATATTGCGGCGGTCTCGACACCCAGGTGAAGGACTCCCGCCCGACCGACGACTCGGCGTCGATCCGCCGGCGGCGGGTGTGCCCCGACTGCGGCGGGCGGTTCACCACCTTCGAGCGCGTCCAGCTGCGCGAACTGATGGTGGTGAAGAAGAGCGGCCGGCGCGCGCCGTTCGATCGCGACAAGCTGATGCGCTCGGTTCAGGTCGCGCTGCGCAAGCGCACCGTCGAGCCCGAACGGATCGAGCGGATGGTCAACGGCGTCGTCCGCCAGCTCGAAAGCCAGACCGACGGCGACATCCCGACCGAGCGAATCGGGGAACTGGTGATGGAAGGCTTGAAGGCGATCGACGACGTCGCCTACGTGCGCTTCGCCTCGGTCTACCGCAATTTCCGCGAGGCGCGGGATTTCAACGCCATCGTCGGCGAACTCGAGGCCGAGCCGGAGGCGCCGCCGCCCGCGCCCGCGCCCGCGCGCCGGCGCAAGGAGCCGCAGGCCTCATGAGCGCGCCTGCGTCCGCCACGGCGAGCGAGGACGCCCGCTGGATGCAGGCGGCGCTGAATTTCGGCGAGCGGTCGCTGGGCCAGGCCGCGCCGAACCCGTCGGTCGGCGCAATCCTGGTCAGGGGCGGCGTGGTGGTCGGCCGCGGCGTCACCGCGCCCGGCGGCCGTCCGCACGCCGAGCGGATCGCGCTCGCGGAAGCGGGCGATGCGGCGCGCGGCGCGACCCTCTATGTGACGCTCGAGCCGTGCTCGCACGTGGGCGCCTCCCCGCCCTGCGCCGACGCTGTGATCGAGGCCGGCGTGACGCGCGTCGTGGTCGCGATCGAGGACCCGAATCCGCTGGTCGGGGGCCAGGGGACAGCCCGGCTTCGCGCCGCGGGGATCGTGGTGACGGTCGGGGTCGGCGCGGATCAGGCCCGGCGCGACCACCTCGGCCACATCCGCCGGGTGACCGAGGGCCGCCCCTGCGTGACCCTGAAGATCGCCGAGACCGCGGACGGCTTCGCCTCCGGCGGGCTCCACGATTCGCGCCTCAAGATCACCGGCGCGATCGCCAACGCCCGCGTGCAGATGCTGCGCGCGACGCACGAGGCGATCATGGTGGGCAGCGAGACGGCGCTCGCCGACGATCCCGCGCTCACCGTGCGCCTGCCCGGCCTCGACCGCAGACCGTGGCGGGTCGTGCTCGACACGCGTCTGCGTCTGTCGTCCTCATCGCGCCTCGCGACGGACGCGAAAAGCCTGCCGACGCTGGCTTTCGCCGGTCCGGACGCGTCCGCCGAGGCCGAAGCGAGGCTCGCCGAGCGGGGCGTCGTCGTCGAGCGCGTCGCCCTCGACGCGGGCGGCCACGTCGATCTCGGCGCGGCGTTGCGGGCGCTGTCGGCGCGCGGCGTCACCCGGGTGTTCAGCGAGGGCGGACCGCGGGTCGCGGCGCGGCTGATCGCGCTCGGGCTCGCCGATCAGGTCGTGGTGTTCACGGCGGAGAGGCCGCTCGGCCGCCAGGGCGTGGCGGCGTTGAGCGACGAAGCGCGCGAACGCCTGGCGAGTCCCTCCCGTTATCGCCTGGTCGAGACGGCCGCCTGCGGACCGGACACGATGCGGGCGTGGGAGCGGCGGGACTGAAAGGTCGGCGTCGTCCGTCCGGACAGGACAAGGCCGTCGATTTGGGCTTCTTCTGCGGGGCGTTCGAGCGGGTCGGAGCCATGCCGCAAGCCGGTCGACAAATGCGATGAAGTGAGGCAGACGACCCACTCGGGGAGAGCGCTCGAGGCCGCCCCGACGCGGCGTGGAAGCGTCGGCGGCCGGGCCGGGCGCGGCGCCCGAGGCCTGGGTTGGGGAAAGCGGGGCGATGAACTCATTGATTTTGGCGGTGATCGTTTTTGTCGGCGTGTTCGCCGGCGGCGCCGTCGGCGTTGGTCTCCAGCGCGCGCTGCCGGAGGGCTACACCACGGGCGGCGCGAGGGACATGATCGGCGCCGTCTCCGGGTTGATCACGCTGCTTCTCGCCCTCGTCCTCGGCCTGCTGATCTGGACGGCGTTCGGCGTGTATTCGGGCGAGAAGACGGCGATTCAGACGCTGGCGCTCAGCGGGATGAAGTACGACGAGGCTTTGCGCGACTACGGGCCTGAGGCGGCGGAAGGGCGCCGCCTCCTGAGGGAAGGCCTCGCGCGCTCGGTCGACGAGATCTGGAACGACGGCGACGACAGTGATTTCATCATCAAGAATTACACCCACGTGATGAACGGCCTGAAAGCCCGCGAGGGCTATCTGAAGACGCTCCAACCGACCTCGGACGCGCAGATCGCCGCAAAGGCGGCGGCGGGGCAGGCCGCGATCGCGATGGGGCAGACGCGAACCCAGTTGGCCCTGTCGCTCGTCGATCCGATCAACTATCCGCTCCTCGCCGTCGTCGTCGTCTGGGCGACGATTTTGTTTTGCGCCTACGGGCTGATGGCGAAGGGCCATCCCATGACCTACATCGCGCTCGCGTTCGGCGCTGTGGCGATCGCTTCGGCGATCTACGTCATCGCCGATCTGAGCAGCCCGTATTCCGGCCTGTTCCAGGTCAGTCCGTCTCCGATCACAGACGTGTTGGCCGCGGTCGAAGCCGCGACCAAGCCCCCCGGCGGTCATCAGTAGCGTGGGGTCGGGAGGCCGGCTAACCGTCGCCGCCTGAAGGAGCCGCCGGGCGCGCCCGGCTCGCGGCGATCTGTTCGCCCATCCGGCGCAGGACCTCGTCCTCGTCGCTGGTCCGGGCGAACCGGCCGAGGACGCCGAGCCTCTCGAAGCGCTCGTGCAGGAACGACCCTTCCGGCGGGCAGGCGCGATAATCGTAGCCGCTCCAGCGAATCGCCTCGCTCCAGAGATGCAGGAAGGTCGCGCCCTCGACCTTCGTCGCGACCTCGTCGCGAAAGGCGGGCAGGAACGGCTTCCAGAACTGCTCCGGCTCGATCGGATAGCAGACGCGCGGCGCAAAAGCGCGGGCGTAGAGGCCGTGCTTTTCGAGCGCCGGCGTCAGCAGGAACGGCCCGAGCGCGCCCCAGCGGCCGTCGACGCCGGCGGCCGCGTCCGCGGTCGCGACCAGTTCGGCGAGCGCGGGGTCGTCGCGGGGAAGCCTCAGCACGGCGTTGTTGACGAGCAGCGCGCTGACGGCGTCCGCCTGGCGGCAGAAGACGTAAGGGTCGTTCGCGAACGCCGGCCGCCGCAGGCAGACGAGATCGGTGTCCACCCAGCAGAGGCCGGTTGCGCGGATCATGCGGTAGCGGAACATGTCGGCGAAGGTGGCGATCGACGGCTTGCCGTTGGCGAGGTAGCGCGAGACCAGCGTCTCGTCCGGGCAGATCGCGCGCGCGTCCATGAGCGCGACGCCCGGGGGAACCTCGAGGCCGGCGTCGTAGCCGTAGAGGCCGAGGCGAGCGCCCTCTTTCGGAAACGACGCGAGGCAGGCGTAGGCGAAGGCGTGCAGCGGCCCGCCGTGCCAGAACGAGGCGAAGTCGCAGGGGGTCGTCATGCGAGGGCGGCCCGCCCCTTCCCCAGCATTGCTGGGGAAGGGGGCCCGAAGGGACGGATGGGGTGGGGAAAGCAGGTCCGCTCATTCAGACGTTCGCGGCGACGGTCGCGCAATCCGAGTTGCACCGGCGAAGCAATTCGACTGACGGCGAAGCGGTGGGCCACACCCCATCCGGCGCTACGCGCCACCTTCCCCGGCAGAGCCGGGGAAGGTGTCCGCCTCCCGATTTGAGCCGGGGCGAGGATCATTCGATACGCGCCAGCACGTTGCGCCCCGCGTCCTCCCAGTCGCCGAAGAAGGTCTCGGTCGTGAGGTCGCCGCGCGCCAGGAATTCGCAGTAGATGTCGAAGATCCAGCTCGCATGGACGTCGTCGAGCAGCAGGTGCCGGCCCTTCCGCCCCACGGCCATGCGGACGCAGTGGGTCATGTCGGAGAGGCACACCTCGTCGGTGTGGCCGCCGTCGATGGCGGCGAGGTCGAAATTCATGTCGTCGCCGCGATCGGCGAGCCACGGCAGCACCTCGCGCGAATCGCCGGGAAAGAGATGCACCCGGCCGGGAAACTCCCCCTTGAGGAAGTCGACGCAGGGAATCGTGTAGGCGTGGGCGAGAATGTCGACCCCGTAATATTCGAGCCTCGGGTTGGCGGACAGGGCGAGCAGCGCGCTGTGGCCGGCGTTGACGCCGACCTCCAGCATCCGCCGCTTGAATCGGGCCGCGCGCCAGACGTTGCGCCGCGCCGGCGCGAGCGAGTCGGCCGGCGGGGCGCCGGCGAAGGCCGCGTCGAGATCGGGGTAGAAAATGTTGCCTTCGAGCGCCTCGCCCGAGTCGGCGACGATGGCGTTGAGCCGTTGCAGGCGGTCGCGGAACCGTTCGGACAGCGTTTCGGCGAGCGTGTCCCGCTCGATCGCGTAGTCCGGAATATCCGCGGCCGGGATAGGCTTGCCCGGTATCAGTCTTCGGCCATTCATCAGCGGAGGCGTCCCAGCGGCGCTTTCGAAACCAGCGCGGGTCTTAAGCGAAACGATGGCGGCTGAACAGGGCGGCTTGAACCGCCGCCGGGGCTGCGACCAGAACCAGAACCCGGGACCGTGTGGGGCGATAGGTCGCGCCGGGCCCGCGCCGCGATCCCGGTTCCAGTATCGAACGGAGCAAACGACGTATCGACGGCCATCGCCGGTCGCCGCCGCCTGCCTCAAAGGAGGAAGAGGTCATAGAGCCAGGGTAGGTCCGCACGAACGAAAGTGAACGTCTGGTCTTCACGTGGCGCCAGTAACAAATCGCGAGATCGCTCGCTGTGTGACCGCCGTCACTGCGCACCAGCAAGAATTTTGCTCAACTCCTTTGTCAAATCAAATCGAATAATAAGGCTATGCCGGGAGAAACAAAATGTGTTTACCGCAGTTTAATCGGAGCTATCCGGCCGTTGCGATGTCAAAGCTCATGACTATCGTCACGGCAATCCCTTTGTTATTTCTTAGTCCGTCAAAAGGCATGGCTTGCGGAGGCTTTTTTGACGCGCAATGTAACTTGACACACGGAGGACTCAGCCCTTCGAACATTTCGACGCAGGCCCAACAGGCCGCCCAGGATACGGTCAACACCATCGCCAAGGCTCAACGGGACGTCGGAAACGCCCTCAACGAACTTCAGGCAGGTCTTCTGTCAGGACCAGTTCTCGAACAAGCGATCATCTCGTCCCACAATACCGCGATAAATGGCGCCATGTCTATCCCGCCGGACGTCAGGCGCGCATTGACCGGTTACGCCAGTGAAGACTCAATGAACCGGGTCCGTTATAAAATAGGCGACAACGGGTTTGCCAATCTTGCGCACCTAATCGAGCAAGGGGGAAAGGCCGACGCAGTCACTCTGATTGACGTCGTAATTTTCCGCGGCCCCATTGAGGCGAACGACTTATCCACTTGGGCGCACGAGTTGACCCACGTTGATCAATATAGAGACTGGGGAGTTCATAGTTTCTCCGTCCAATACACTCGAGATTGGCGCAGCGTTGAAGATCCCGCATACATGAAGGGTAATGGTTTTGCCGCGTGGTATAGTCAGAATAAGAATGGTAATACGATAACAAATCGAATGCCAACTATTCCAAATACGCTGCCTGCGACATATATACCACAACCATCAAATATTCAGTCCCTAGGCGCTTTCTGCTACACTGCATTTGGGCGTTTTGGGCCTGGGCCTATTCAAGCTCAAGGCAATCCCTGCTTTGTGACGCTCCCACAGGGCAATGTTCCAGGACAAGTTGGCCCGTGAGAAGGCTGATATTCGCGGACCGAAGCGAAGCTTGCATCCCCTGTGCCTTTGGCGGTGGAGATTGCAATGGCTAATGAGCATTCTGGTAACGATATATCGCTCGAAGAGCGAAAGTTTGCTTTTGATAGGGAGATGCAATTACAAAGAAATTTGTTGAATACTCGCGAGCTTGAACTTAAGGAAAATGATGCACGGAGGTCACGGTGGCTTAATCCAACAGTTATTGGGCTTATTGCGGCGGCTTCTGGTCTCTTTGGCAATATGTTTGTGGCGTTGGTTTCCAGCAGTAACTCTCAACGTATCGAACAGTTCAAAGCTCAATCAAATTTGATTGTACAGGCCGTTGGTACTGGCGATCAAAAATCGGCCTGTCGTAACCTTATATCGTTTATTCGTCTTGGGCTCTTGGACGACCCGGAAGGTCGACTTGGAAAATGCGAAACAGATCTAAATGCCATACCGGTCTTGCCGTCCGGATCGACATATACGCCGGTATTGGACACACCCTCTGCCGTTTCTATGGCGCCTGTGGTAACTGCTGTCGCGAAAGATGATCATTATCATTACGAGGTTGGCTTTACAGTTCCCGTAATACAGGGATTGCTCACGAGCAATCCCATAAATTTGATTACAGTTTATTCATACAAGGCAAACAAGAGTTGCGCAAGGTCCGACGACAGAGAATATACATCTGTCAAAGGGAACTGGAAATCTGGAGACCGAGTTACGGTTCCAATCGACATCCCCAAGACGTATGTGGATGATACGGAGCATACGACCTTTGTGAGGTACTGTGTTGGTTCGATTCAGGGCTGTGTGCCTGGGCCAAACATATTGCTACCGGCAACGCCTAGTCTGCCCGCCAGCACTAAATAGATGTCTCAGGGCGGTACAGTGTTGTGCTAATACGAGGCCGTGAGACGGCCTTCCCACGTGCGTCCCTCGTACGGCCTACTGGTGACTGTTTGCAAGTGACCGTTCTGCACGCTGTCAGCGGCGACGGCTATTTGCGCGAAGCAGTCGCTCAGCGCGTCGGCTGTGATCGCGATCTCGCCTGTTCCGACCGCGCCGCGCGCCTGTCGCCACGCGCCGCTGATTCCCCGCGGCGGCGGGGTCGCAAGCCCCTCGCCGCGACCCGACCGGCGATACGCCCTCCGGTCGGCGCCTCGCCGACGGCGCCAGACTCGGTCTGTCCGACAGGCGGCTTGAACCGCCGCCCCCCGACAATTACGGTGCGCCCCGCTGTCGGTCTGGGAGGCCCTGGTGGATTCGCTGATTTTCGTCTTCGGGGTGGCCGTGCTGGCGTTCGGCGCCGGCATGGTCGGCCTCAAGCTGCACGAGTGGCTGCCGGAAAAGCACGCCCCGGAAAAGTCGCGCGAAATGATCGGGGCGATGACCGGCCTGCTCGGCCTGCTGCTGGCGCTCGTCCTCGGCACGCTGATCGGCTCCGCCTACGCGCTCTACGCCATCGAGAAGTCCGAGATCGAAACCCTGTCGGCGCGCTCCCTGCAACTGGACATGGCGCTCGAAGCCTTCGGCCCCGAGGCGCAACCCGGGCGGGACGGCCTGCGCAAGGCGATCACGGAAAGCTACAACAGGATCTGGGGTAACAACACGGCCGAAGTCGCGGATCTGAGCGTCAAGTCCAGTCTCGAGGGGACCAAGATCCTCGACGGATTCCTCGCCACGCTGACGCCCAAGACCGACGCCCAGAAGCAGGCGCTCGCCGCCGCCACCGCCGCCGCGACCCAGATCGGGCAGACCCGAATTCTGATGGACCTGCAACTGGCCAGCGGCGTCAACTGGGCGATGCTGTCGATCGTGGTCGCCTGGTCGCTGCTGCTGTTCTGCGGCTACGGGCTGGTGTCTCCGGTCAACGCCACCGTCATGGTCTCGCTGGGGCTCGGCGCGGTCGCGGTCGCCAGCGCGATGTTCCTGATCATCGAGCTGACCGATCCGTTCGTCGGGGTGCTGAAGCTCTCGCCCGGGCCGGTCCAGGAAACCCTCAAGGCGCTGGGGACGTGAGCGACGGAGGTCGGATGCGCGGTCCGTTTCGCATAGAAGGCCACGCCATCGCCTCCGAGGACGGCATGATCGCCGATTCGACCGGGCTGATGCCGAATTCGCTCAAGTTTCCGTCCGACCAGAAGGCGTACGAAACGGCGCTCGACGGGGCGAGCGCGCTCGTCAACGGCCATCTGTCCTACGAGTGGCAGGCGAACTCGCCGGCCCGCAAGCGGCTGGTGGTGACGCGCCGCGTCGCCGGGCTCGCCCCCGACCCCGGCAATCCGAACGCCCGCCTCTGGAATCCGGCGGGGGCCTCGTTCGACGACGCCTGCGCTTCGCTCGGGGTCCGGTCGGGGACGGTCGCCGTGATCGGCGGAACCTTCGTGTTCAGCCTGTTCCTGACGATCGGCTACGACGCCTTCCACCTGAGCCATGCGCCCGGCGTACGCCTGGCCGGCGGCCTGCCGGTGTTCCGCGAGCAGGCGGACGGGCGCTCGCCCGAGGCGGTTCTGGCCGGCGCGGGGCTCGCGGCCGGCCCCGCGCGCGCGTTCGCGGACGGCGTGACGATGGTGGAATGGACGCGGGCGCCTTGAAGCCTGTGGGGCGTCCGCATCCGAACGAGACTCGAGCGCCCACGGAGGCTGCATGACAGACGCGCCGCGACCGACCAGGAGCGCCTCGTTGCGCGCGCTCGTTCCGCTCGTGCGCTACGGACGCCGCTACTGGCCGCGGGCGCTGTGCGCGCTGGCGGCGCTGACCGTGTCGTCGGCCGCGACGCTCGCTGTGCCGTTCGCGCTCAGGCGCATGATCGACTCCGGCTTCTCGAAGGACAGCGGCGGCGCGATCGACGCCTATTTCGTGGTCATGGGCGCGGTCGTGATCGTGATCGCGCTCGCCGCCGCGGCGCGCTACTACCTCGTGGCGACGCTGGGCGAGCGGGTGGTGGCGGATCTGCGCCGCGACGTCTACGCGCATCTGACCTCGCTCGACGCCGCCTTCTACGATCGCGCGCGCACCGGCGAACTGGTCTCGCGCCTGACCGCGGACACGACCCAGATCAAGTCGGCGTTCGGCGCGACGGCGTCGCTGGCGCTGCGCAACCTCTTCATGTTCGTCGGCTCGACCGCGCTGATGATCGCCACCAGCCCGAAGCTCTCCGCGCTGGTGCTCGCCGCCATTCAGCTGATCGCCGCGCCGCTGATCGTCGCCGGCCGGATCGTGCGGCGCCGCTCCCGCCACGCCCAGGACACGCTCGCCGACGCCACCGCCTTCGCCTCCGAAAGCCTCGGCGCGGTGCGGACGATGCAGGCGTTCGGGGCCGAGGCGCCGAGCGGGCGGCGATTCGCCCGCGCGGTCGAGAGCGCCTATTCCGCGGCGCGCGAGGCCTCGGCGGTGCGCGCGATCCTGATCGCGGTCGCCGTGTCGCTCGCGTTCTGCAGCGTGGTGTTCGTGCTGTGGCTCGGCGCGCACGACGTGCTGGCCGGGCGGATGACCGGCGGGCTCCTGTCGCAGTTCGTGCTGTTCGCGGTGCTGGCGGCGACCTCGCTCGGCGAACTGTCGCAGGTGTGGAGCGAGGCCGCGGCGGCGGCCGGCGCGGCGGGGCGAATCGCCGAGCTGCTCGCGGTCGAGCCGCGGATCGTCGCCCCGAAAGCGCCCGCCGTCCTGCCGCCGCCGCTCGGCGCCGTGCGTTTCGAGGACGTTTCCTTCGCCTACGACGGCGCGCCGGACACCCGGGTGCTCGACCGTCTCAGCGTCTCGATCGCGCCCGGCGAGCGGGTCGCCCTCGTCGGCCCGTCCGGCGCCGGCAAGTCGACGATCTTCCAGTTGATCATGCGCTTCTACGACTGCACCGAGGGCCGGGTGCTGGTCGACGGGGTCGACGTGAAGTCGGTCGATCCGCAGGCGTTGAGAGCGCGAATCGCGTCCGTGCCGCAGGACCCCTCGATCTTCGGCGGCAGCGTCGCCGAGAACATCGCCTATGGTCGCCCGGAGGCGAGCGCGCAGGCGATCGCCGAGGCGGCGCGGCGGGCGGCGGCCGACGGCTTCGTCCGCGACCTTCCCGAAGCCTATGACACCGAAATCGGCGAGCGCGGCGCGACGTTGTCGGGCGGCCAGAAACAGCGGCTCGCGATCGCGCGCGCGATCCTCAAGGACGCGCCGATTCTCCTGCTCGACGAAGCGACCTCGGCGCTCGACGCCCACAGCGAAGCCCTGGTCCAGGCCGCGCTCGACGAGGTCATGGCGGGACGCACGACGCTGGTGATCGCGCACCGCCTCGCCACCGTGCAGAAGGCCGATCGCATCCTCGTGCTGGAGGGCGGCCGCATCGTCGAGCAGGGGACGCACGCCGACCTCGTGGCCAGGGGCGGCCTTTATGCGCGCCTCGCGCGGCTTCAGTTCGAGCCGGCGGCGGCGGCGCTGAAGGCGGGCGCGTGAACGGCGCGCCGGACGGCTGGCCGCGGCGCGCGTCAATCTGTCGCATGACGGCTTGACTTTTGGTCCCCGCCATCGTGAGCTTTCGACAGAGAAAAAGCGCGTTCACGGCGTCCTGCTGTCGATCCGGGGCCGGATAAGCGCTTCCTGCACGCTGGGGAAGTTGCGGCCCTCGACCAGACCCCGAGGATCCGCGCGAGTCGAGTCTTGCGGCTGGGAACGGATATGCGCATGGGGACGTCTCGTGTCGGCGTGAGGGCGATTGCAACCGGCGAACCGGCCGCGGAAGCGCGGCCGTCGCGCAGCGTCATGGACCACCTCGTCCTTCTCAAGCCCCGGGTGATGTCGCTCGTGGTCTTCACCGGGGCGGTCGGATACCTGCTCGCGCCCGGCCCGCTCGACGGCCTGAAGCTGCTCGCCACGCTGTCGGCGATGGCTGCGGGGGCGGGGGCCTGCGGCGCCCTCAACATGTGGTGGGACGCCGACATCGACGCCCGCATGGCGCGCACCGCGATGCGTCCGATCCCGCGCGGCTCCGTTCCTCCGCACGAGGCGCTGGCGATCGGCGTGCTGCTTTCGGTGGTCTCGGTGATCGCGCTCGGCCTGCGCGCGAACTGGCTCGCAGCGTCCCTGCTGGTGCTCACGATCGCCGTCTACATCCCGCTCTACAGCATGACGCTCAAGCGCCGGACGCCGCTCAACATCGTGATCGGCGGCGCGGCCGGCGCCCTGCCGCCGATGATCGGCTGGGCCGCCGCCAGCGGCTCGATGACCCTTGGTTCGGTCGCGCTGTTTCTCCTCATCTTCCTCTGGACGCCGCCGCACTTCTGGGCGCTGGCGATCTGCCGCACGACGGACTACGAGCGGGTCGGCGTGCCGATGCTGCCCAACGTCGCCGGACCGGTCGAGACCTGCCGGCAGATCCTCCTCTATTCGGTGGCGCTCGCCGCCTCGACCTATGGCCCGCTGGTGATTCCCGGCGTCGGCCCCCTCTACGTCGCGGTCGCGACCGCCTGCAACGCCGTGTTCCTGTGGCGCGCGCTCGCGCTCTACCGGTTGCGGCTCGGCGACGAATCCGTGCGCCGCAAGGCCGCGATGGCGCTGTTCCGCTTCTCGATCCTGTACATGTTCCTCCTGTTCGCGACGCTGCTCGCGGAGGCCCTGCTCAGGGGCTAGGCCCGCCGGCGCCGCGCGCAGCCGCGCTCGCGGTCAAGGGCCGCGGCGAGAGACCCCGGCGCCGGTTGCGCGAACGCGACGGAACCCTTTGGAGCTTTGCAAGATGAACGACCCCCTCGCCCAGCCGCAGCGGCGCAAGCCGCTGATCAACAAATGGCTGCTCCTGGCCCTGCTCGCCGCGGTCGCGGCGTTCGGGTACGGGAGCATGATGGTCAAGATCGCCGGCTACGGGTTCTGACGAAGACATGATCGCCGTCCACGATCTCACCCACGTGCTCGCCGTTCTCAACGCGGCCACCATCGTCGCGCTCGTCGTCGCCTACCGCCGCATCCGCGCCGGCGATCGCGACGGGCACAGGCGCGCGATGATGGTCGCGATCGCGATCGGCGCCGTCTTCCTGGCGGTCTATCTCACTTATCACGCGTTCGCGGGCCTGGCGAAGTTCGGCGGCGAAGGCGCGATTCGGCCGATCTACTTCACCCTGCTCGCCGTTCACGTGGTCATGGCCTTCGCGGTCGCGGTGCTCGTTCCGATCACGGTCTGGAACGCGCTCACCGGCCGGTTCGCCGTCCACCGCCGCTTCGCCCGGGTGACCTATCCGTCGTGGATGTTCGTCGCCGTGTCGGGCCTCGTCGTCTACGGGATGGCGGTTCACCTCTATCCGCTGCCGGGCGCCGGCGGATGAGCGTCGCGTCGTCGCAGTTCGTCGCCATCGGGCGCAAGGCGGATGCGGCCGGAGCGCTCGCGCCCGAGGCGCGCGGCTGGGCGCTGATCGCGGTGGGCGCGCTCGGGCTCGCGGGCGTGTTCGCGATCCTTCTGGCGCTGTCGCGGATTCCCGGCATGGACCGGGCGCCGTTGTGGCCGATCGGCTTCTTCTACAAGGGCCTCGTCATCCATGTCGTGTTCTCGCTGGTGATCTGGCTCCTCGGCGTGTTCGCGTTCCTGGCCACGGTCGCGACGCGCGACGCCGCGAGCCCGACCGTGCGCGCCGCGCCGCTCGGGCGGATCGGGCAGGGGATTGTGCTCGTCGCCTTTCCCTGCCTGTTCGCGCCGGCCTTCCTCGACGCGGCCCAGCCGGAGCTGACCAACTACATCCCTCTGCTTCGCCACCCGGCCTACGACATCGGCCTCGTGCTGCTGGCGCTCGGCGTGCTCGCCCCCGTCGTGCGGCTGATCGTCAATCTGCCGGGCAGGCGGCCGCCGCCGCCGCTGACGCTGGCGATGGCGCTGGCGGGGCTCGTCTACGGCCTGGCGCTGGTCTCCTTCGTCGTCGCCGGCGTACTGCTGGCGCAGCGCGGCGCGCTCGGCGACCGCGAGGCCTTGTTCTGGGGCGGCGGCCACCTGCTCCAGTTCGTCAACGCCATGCTGCTGGTGGTCAACTGGCGTATCCTGGCGCGGCGCGGGCTCGGCGAGACGGCGGTCGACGAGACCGCCTTCCGCGTCGCGATCGTGCTGATCGCCGTCCTCGCGGCGCCGGCGCCCTTCTTCTACGCCGCGTTCGAGCCGTTTTCGCCTGGGCAGCACGAGGCCTTCCGCCTGCTGCAGTTCGGCCTCGCGGCGCCGACGCTCGTGTTCGCGGCGGCGCTCGTGCGCAAGGCCGCGCTTCGACGAAAGCCGTGGCCGTGGCGCGACCCGGCGGCGTTCGCGCTCGCGGCCTCGCTGGCGCTGTTCGCGCTGGGCGGCATCATGGGCTTTCTGATCTCCGGCTCGGACACGCGGACGCCGGCGCACTACCATGCGGTCGTGACCGCGGTCAGCGTGTCGAGCGCCGGCATGCTGCTGACCTTCGGCCTCGACGCGCTCGACCTCGCGCCTGTGCGCGCCGGCGCGATTCGCTGGCTGATCGGGCTCTACGCCGGCGGCCAGTTCGTCGCCTCGATCGCCATGTTCGTCGCTGGCGGCTAC
This sequence comes from Roseiarcus fermentans, assembly GCF_003315135.1. Lineage (GTDB taxonomy): Bacteria > Pseudomonadota > Alphaproteobacteria > Rhizobiales > Beijerinckiaceae > Roseiarcus > Roseiarcus fermentans. The sequence goes on along the minus strand of NZ_QNRK01000021.1, from coordinate 89,750 downwards.
GGCGCGGCGCGCAAGACGCCGGGCGGCCCGCTCGATCCGGTGGCGGCGGCCGGCATGGCGGCGCACGGGATCGCCTCGATCGTCACCATCGTCGGCGGCGCGGCCTTTGTCGTGATCGCGATCCGGGCCCTTCTCCGGTCGCGAACCGCGGCCGCATGAGCGCCGCCGTCGAAACGGCCGGCGGCCGGCGACGCGAATGGACGGCCCTGATCGGGCTGCTGGCCGCGGGCTTCGCGATTCTGGCGATGCTTCAGGCCCGCGCTCCGGACGGCGACGCCGGCTTCGTCGAGCTGCTGGGCCAGCCGCCGGCGACGCTCGGCGCCTTCCTCGACGCGTCGGGAGCGCCGGTGCGAATCGAGGATTTTCGCGGCAAGACGGTCGTCCTCAACCTCTGGGCGCCGTGGTGCGCGCCGTGCCTCAGCGAGATGCCGTCGCTCGACCGCCTCGCCGCGCGCCTGCCCGCCGCGGACTTCGCGGTGGTCGCGGTGACGAAAGACCCGGCCGGCGACTCGGCCTCGAAGCGGACCTTCGACCGGATGGGGCTGAAGCGGCTCGCTCTCTACCTCGATCCGGACGGAAAACTCGCCGAAGAGGTCGGCGCGCGCGGCTTCCCGACCACGCTGGTCATCGGCCGCGACGGCGCGCCGCTCGCCCGGCGCGAGGGCGCGGCCGACTGGGACAGCGACGCGATGGCGGCGCGGCTCGAGGCGCTGGCGGCGCGGGGCAAGCCGGCGCAGTAGCGGCCTTCCGCGCTCACGGAAGAAAGCGATCGGCGTCCTCGAACCGGGCATGGATCAGGCTGTTGATCACGGCGTAGATGAACGCTGTCGATACGCCGAACATCAGCATTCCGCACACCGCTTCCAACGGTCCCAGAAGCCTCCAGCCCGAAGCCAGGACGATGTCGGACCCCGCGGTGGTGTAGCTGCCGGCCGACGCGTAGATGGCCGAGCTGAAATCGGCGACCGCGCCGGACATGTCGAGCGCGAACGCCCACAGCACGATCTCCACCAGATGGCCGGCGAAAGCGAGCAGCGTCGCGCTCATCACGAAGGTCAGGTTCTTCCTGATCCGGATGCCGAGCACGCCGCGTTGCAGGTTGCGGCGCAAGGTCATGACGATCGTGTGGACGACGTAGCCGTGAATGACGATCGTGCCCAGGGTGGCGGCGAATCCCACGAGCAGGGCGTCGAGAATGGCGATCGGCATGACTTCGTCCGCTCATGAGGCGCCCGATCGTGCGATGTGCGGGTCATCCCTGGTTTGCTCGCATACCACAGACGAGGGCCCGCGCAGCGGGCGGCGCTGTTCAGTCGGTGCGGAAGGATCGCGGCGAAGCCTGCCGTTCGCGACGCCCGTGCGGGCTCGCCGAGGCGGCCCCCGTCTGCAGCGAGTTGACGTGCGCGGCGAGTTTGCGCCGCTGACCATGGTCTTGTAACGTGGTTGCGATGGTTCCCGTCCGGGATCAAAAGGGAATGCGGTGCGGACGATCTGTCCTATGCCGCGGCTGCCCCCGCAACTGTAAGCGGCGAGTCTGACGCCGATCATGGCCACTGGGGAAACCTGGGAAGGCCGGCGACAGGCGATGAACCGCGAGCCAGGAGACCTGCCGTCTCGCGCAGCGCGTCCGTTCCCGGTTGCGCTGACTGTTGTGGCTCCAATGCATGCGAGGGTGTCATGCAAGGCTTTGTTTCCCGCATCTGGAAGGAGAGCGATCCGAGCGTTCGCGCGCGTCTGATCGGTCTCTACGCGCTGCTGATCGGCGCCAATATCGTCGTCTGGACATGGGCCTTCGCCGCCCTGCGCGGCAACGCGGTCCTGTTCGGCTCGGCCTTCCTCGCCTATACGTTCGGCCTTCGCCACGCGGTCGACGCCGACCATATCGCAGCGATCGACAATTCGACGCGAAAACTGATGCAGATGGGCGAGCGGCCGGTCTCCGTCGGGTTCTATTTCTCGCTCGGCCATTCGCTCGTCGTCTTCCTGCTGGCGGTCGCCGTCGGCGTCGCCGCCTCGGCGGTCAGCGGGCGCTTCGACGATCTCAAGGCCTTCGGCGATGTTTTCGGCACGCTCGCCTCGGCGTTGTTCCTGTTCCTGCTCGCAGCCTTCAACATCGTCGTCCTGATCTCCGTCTGGCGAACGTTCCAGGCGGTGAAGCGCGGCGAGGCCTTTCACGAGGACGACTTCGACCTGCTCCTGAACAATCGCGGCTTCCTCGCCCGCATCTTTCGTCCCCTGTTCAAGATCGTGACCAAGAGCTGGCACATGTTTCCGATCGGAGTCCTGTTCGGGCTCGGCTTCGACACGGCGACGGAAGTGGCGCTGTTCGGCATATCGGCGACCCAGGCCGCGAACGGCGCGTCGTTCGGAACGCTGCTGGTCTTCCCGGCCCTCTTCGCCGCCGGCATGACCTTGATCGACACCACCGACGGCGTGCTGATGCTCGGCGCCTACGGCTGGGCCTTCATGAAGCCGGTCCGCAAGCTCTATTACAACATCACGATCACCGCGGTCTCGGTCGTGGTCGCGGTGCTGATCGGCGGGATCGAGACCTTGGGCCTCATCGGCGACAGGCTCAAGCTCGGAGGGCCGTTCTGGCAAGCGATCGGCGCGCTGAACGACAATTTCGGGGTGCTCGGCTATGTCATCATCGGCGTCTTCGCGCTGGCCTGGCTGCTTTCCGTCGTGATCTATCGCGTCAAGCGTTACGACGAACTCGACGTCAAGGTGAGCGTGTAAGCAACGACGCGTCGGGCCGCCGAGCGGCTGGTCGCACGGGCGGCGGCGCTCTGCCGCGCGCGCTTGCGGCCGCGCCGCGATCCCGCGATAGAGACCCTCGTGCCCGACGCTCCGCCTCCCGACGACCGCCACTGGTTCACGAACCTGATCGTGTGCACGATCGGGTCGTTCACCACCATCGTCGCGATGACGCTGCTGCTGCCGTTCCTGCCGCTCTACGTCGAGGAGATCGGCGTGACCGGCCGGGCGGCGATCGTGCAGTGGTCGGGGGTCGCCTATGGCGCGACCTTCTTCACCGCCGCGCTGACCGCGCCCTTGTGGGGCCGGCTCGGCGACCGCTACGGCCGGAAACTCATGCTGATCCGCGCCAGCCTCGGCATGGCGGTGGCGATGTCGCTGACCGGCATGGCGCAGACCATCGACCAGCTCGTCGCGGTGCGCCTGCTGACCGGGCTCCTGGGCGGCTACGCCTCGGGCTCGATGATTCTGGTCGCGGCCCAGACCCCGAGGCGCAGGGCGGGCTGGGCGCTCGGCGTGCTGTCGTCGGGAATCATGGCCGGCAATCTGGTCGGGCCGCTGATCGGCGGCGTGCTGCCGCCGCTGATCGGCATCCGCGCCACCTTCTGGCTGTCGGGCGCGGCGATTTTCGTCAGCTTTCTCGGCACGACGTTTTTCCTGCGCGAGGCCCCGCGTCCCGCTGCGGCGCGCAAGGCGGGTCCGGGGAGCTTATGGGGACAGATCGCCGACCCGCGTCCGGTCGCAGCGATGCTGGCGACCGGGCTCCTGCTGACCTTCGCGCTGACCTCGATCGAGCCGATCATCACCGTCTATGTCGCCCTGTTCGCGCCGCCCGACGCGGTGACCTTCGTCTCCGGCCTCGCGATGTCGGCCGGCGCGCTCGGCGGCGTGCTGTCGGGGCCGCGTCTCGGGCGCCTCGGGGATCGATTCGGTCCCTGGCGCCTGGTCGCGCTGTCGCTCGCCGCCGCCGCGCTGCTGCTCGTGCCCCAGGCGTTCGTCACCGCGAGCTGGCAACTCGTGTCGCTGCGCTTTGTCATGGGCGCGGCGCTCGGCGGGCTCGCGCCGGGCATGGCGGCCGTCATCCGCCACAGCGCGCCGGAGGCGATCGCCGGCAGCCTGCTCGGCTGGTCGGTGTCGGCGCAATATGTCGGGCAGGTGCTCGGTCCGCTCGCCGGCGGTTTTCTCGGCGGCCACATCGGCATGCGCGCCGTCTTCCTCGGCACCGCGGTCCTCATGGCGGCGGGCGCGCTGGTGAATTTCGCGCTCGAGCGTGCGGCGCGCGAGGGCGCGCGGTGAGCGCGGCGCGTCTCAGCCAAGGACGACTTTTGGCGCCTCGTCGGCGCGTGCGCCGCTCGCTGTGAGCATCCGCGCCCCGCCGAAGTCGGGCAGGGGCAGGGGAGCGCCGAAGACGACGAGACTGGACGCCGCTGCGAACAGGGCTGCGCGAAGCGGGGCGGGGCGCGACATGTCGACGTCTTGGGAAATGGCCGAGCGGCGACGCCCTCAGGCCGGATCGAGCAGGGCGAAGACGCTGACGAGCGCGACCACGAGCGCGCCGAGGCCGACGTTGACGAGCGTGAGGGCGCGAAGCGCGGCAAGCGCGTTGGCGCGCGCCATGAGACGCGGGACGAGGACGTAACGGTTGACGAGGGCGAGCCCGATCATCGCCGCGACGATGACGATCTTCACGTCGAGCAGGACGCGGTAGGGCGTGGTCGGCGGCAGCGGCGCGTGGCCCGAGGTCAGCGCGATGTCGACGATCCCGGTCGCGACCAGCGTCGCGACGACGAAATGCCCCCAGTACGAGAACCGCATCATCGCCGTGACCGCGTCGCGGCGCAGCGCCGCGCGCCCGGCCGCGTCGAGGCACATGACGAACGGAACGAGCCCGCCGATCCAGGCCCCGGCCGTCAGGAGATGCAGGGCGTGACCGGCGCGATGGAGGACGCCTTCGACCCCGGTCTGCATCGACGCGTGGCCGACGAGCGCGAGGCTCGCCAGCATGAGGCCCGAGAGAACCGCGATCGTCATCCAGGCGTCGCGCGGCGCAAGGAGCGCGGCGGCGGCCAAAGCCGCCGCCAGGGCGAGGTGCAGGATCCAGGCCTGCCCGAAGCGCGTGTCGACGAGGACGTCTGCAATCGTGTCCGGATCGATCATCGCGCCGGGGTCGTCGGCCATCGACGCCGCCTGCAGCGCCAGCCAGAGGCCGGCGGTCGCGAGCGCGATCAGGCTCGCCGCGACCGCGATGCGGCGGATCTTCGGCGTCAGCGCCTGCCGCAGGTCGGCGGGCGCGTAGAGCCGGAGATAGGCGCTGGACCCGAAGGCCGCCATCGCCGCCAGGAAATGGACGAAGCGGCAGAGCGCGAGGGCCGTCACGCGAGGGTCGGCGCAGTCGGATCGCTCACATCTTCATGCCCTTCATGCCGCCCATGTCGTCGCCCTTCATGGGCGCGGAGGCGCCGACGGCTTCGACGGGGAAATCGACCGCGATCGACCCGCTGTGCTCGAAGCTGAGCGTCGCGGTGACCTTCGCTCCCTTTTCCAGCGGCCTGGTCAGGTGGGTGAACATGATGTGGTAGCCGCCGGGCGCGAGGCGGATTGCGCTGTGGGCGGGGATGTTGAGCCCGTCCTTCAGCTCCCGCATCGTCATGACGCCGTTTTCGGTCTTCATCTGGTGAATTTCGACGGCGCCGAAATCGGCCGAGCCTCCGACCAACCGCTCCGGCGTCGCGCCGTTGTTGTGGATGGTCAGATAGCCGGCGCCGGCGTCGGCGCCCTTCGGGGTGGCGCGCGACCAGGCCTTGTCGATGGCGATGTCGCCCGCCTTGAACTCCTGCGCGAGCGCCGGAGCGGCGGCTGCGCAGAGCGCCAGAGCGAGGGCGAAAACGGTCCTGCGGGTCATCTTTTTGTCCTTTCCTGGCGACATTTGATCCGGACCGCCATGGACGGCCCGGACGGGAAGTTACTTCACGGTGAACGCGAACGTCCCCTGCGTGTGGTGCGTGTCGACCGAGACGGCGCGCCACTTGACGGTGTAGTCGCCCGGCGCCAGCGGCTTCGCGACCGGAACGATCAGCACGTTCTGATGGCCGGCCTCGACCGCGGCCGCGCCGAGCGGCGCCGAACCGCCGGGGCCTGACAGGGTCACGCCCGAGAATTTCGGCTCGACGCCTTCGCTGAATTCGAGCCGGATCTGGCTCGGGGAGGAGACCGTGCCCCCGACCGGGGGCGACGAACGCTCGAGCTGGGCGTGGGCGAAGGCGGGCGACGCCGCGAAGGCGAAGGCGAGCGAAGTCGCGATTGTGAGCAAGGTGTTGCGCATGGGTCAGATTCCTGGAGCTATGCCGAGGCCGTGGGGGAAGATTGGCTTGCCGAGCGAATCGGGGAAGATGTCGTCCATGTAAAAGTCGATTTGGCCGATCACCCCGACGCCGTGACCGGTCGAGCCCGTCATCGGGATCATGGCTTCGAGTGCGAATTGCCACTTGTCAGTTATGTAAATGAGGCCGGGCTGGAAATATCCCGTCGTCGTCGTCCCCGTCAGGCCGCCGTTGTAGATCGGCGTCTGGAATGCGAATTCTGCGACCGGGATCAGGTGCTTGAGGAAGTCGTTGTCGATCGCGGCCACGTGTGAGCTGAAGTACGGCAGGCTGTACTGGATCGTGAACCCCCAATTGAAGAAGCTCACGTTCGGCGCACCGGCGGTAAAGTCCTGACCCGGGGAGGACGTGCTGAATTCGCCGGTGATGGCGAACGGCCGCAAATATTTGAGGGCGGGCGGCAACGTCCCGAAGCCGAGACCGGCGTCCACCAGGGGAGTATAGGTGTTTTGCCCGCCGGAGCCGGCATTGATCCCCGTGCCGGTTCCGGCCCAGCCGACATCGAAGCCGACCTTCACCATGAACTCGGCGTCGGGGACGCAGAGGAGCTGGTATTGGATCTCGGTGTCGAGCCCGTTCCAGCCGTAGCCTCCGGGGTGCTCCCAGGTGGGACCGTCGGTGATCACCACGCTGAGGCCGGGGGTGATCGTCTTGGTCCAGCTGAAGTTCGCGTCCCATTCGTGGGCGCCGTCGGAGTTGAAGGGAACATAGCTGACGGTCGGCAGCGCCAGTTCGTCGCCGACGCCCGGGTCGTCGATCGCCAGCGTGGCGGGGAAGATGCGGTCGCCGCATACGGCGTGGGGGAAGGCGGGCGTGAGCCAAAGCGCGGACGCCGCGGCGAGCGCGCCGGCGAGGGCGCGCGAAACGGGGGAGGACATGGGAATTTGACCTTCGGGTCTGAGGATGGCGGTGCAGCCGTTCGCGGCTGGACGGTTATCGGCTCAGACGGCGAAGGGCGGCGCGCGGGCGCGGTGTTGATGGGCTGGACGGAGGGGAAGCGCGCCCGGCTCGGGTCGAACGCCGAGCGCCCGGCAGGCGGCGTCGAACCGGTCGGGCAGGGCGGGAAGATCCGGCGCGAGCAGCGCCGAGGCTTGCGCCGCGAACTGGCAGAGCGGGCAATGATCGTCACAGTCGCCCGAAGGCGCGCCGGGCGCCCCCGGGTCGTCGCTCTGGACGCAGAGCGCCGCCGCGTCGCCGAAAACCGCCTTCAGCTCCGCCGCGACCGTTGCAATGTCGCTCGCCGCCGACGGCGCGACCGGAGCGGACAGCGCCTGATGGTAGGGGAGGACGACCAACTGAACGAGCAGCGCCAGCGCCGCGGCGATCGCCGTCAGCGGCGAACGGAACACGGCGGCGCCGGGCGTCGCCCGCCGCTTTCCGCGCACACGTTTGCCGCCGCTTTTCACCGCTTACGGCCCCTTCAGCTCGGCGCCTGCAATATTGAGTCATTGCGTAGCCTAACGCGCCGGACGGATCAATCGCCGCCCGGACGCCGCAGGGCGCCGCCGGTTCACACTCCCTCACCGAAAGTGACTTGTGATCGCGCGCGTCCGCGGCCTAACCGTTGTTCGAACGAATTGGGCCGAAGGAGAATCGACCATGTGCGGCATCGTGGGCGTTCTGGGTCAGGGGCCGGTCGCGGGCGCGATCGTCGACGCGCTGAAGCGGCTCGAATACCGGGGCTACGATTCCGCCGGGGTCGCCACGCTCCACAACGGCAGGCTGGAGCGCAGGCGCGCTGAAGGCAAGCTCAGGAACCTCGAAGCGCGGCTCGCCGCCGAGCCGCTCGGCGGCGCGATCGGCATCGGCCACACCCGCTGGGCGACCCACGGCAAGCCGACCGAGGCCAACGCCCACCCGCATGCGGCGCGCGGGCTCGCGGTGGTCCACAACGGCATCATCGAAAACTTCAAGGCGCTGCGCGAGGAGCTTGCGGCCAAGGGTTACGCCTTCGTCACCGAGACCGATTCCGAGATCGCCGCGCTTGTGGTCGAGGACGAGCTCGCCGCCGGCAAGACGCCGGCCGAGGCGGTGTTCGCCGCGCTCGGGCGGCTGCGGGGCGCGTTCGCGCTCGTCTATCTGTTCGAAGGCTACGAGGACCTGCTCATCGGCGCGCGCCAGGGCGCGCCGCTCGCGATCGGCTACGGGGACGGGGAGATGTATCTCGGCTCCGACGCGCTGGCGCTCGCCCCCTTCACCGACCGCGTCGCCTATCTCGAGGACGGCGACTGGGTCGTCGTCACCCGCGCCGGCGCCGAGGTTTTCGACTCCGGCGGCGTATCGGTGCAGCGGCGCATCCAGCGCAGCCCGGTCGGGAGTCTGCTCGCGGAGAAGGGCAATTATCGCCACTTCATGGCCAAGGAGATCCACGAGCAGCCCGAGGTCGTCGGGCATACGCTCGCCCACTATATCGACATGGCCTCGATGCGGCTGAAGCCGTTCGACTGGCCGGTCGACCCGGCCACCCTTCGCCGCCTCACCATCATCGCCTGCGGCACAGCCTACATGGCCGGGCTCGTCGGCAAGTACTGGATCGAGCGCTTCGCCCGGCTGCCCGTCGAGGTCGACGTGGCGTCGGAATATCGCTATCGCGAGGCGCCGGTCGACCCGGACGGGCTGACCCTGGTTATCTCGCAGTCGGGCGAGACCGCCGACACGCTGGCCTCGCTGAAATACGTCAAGGAGCGCGGCTCGAAGACCGTCGGCGTGGTGAACGTGCCCGATTCCAGCATCGCGCGCCTGACCGACGCCGCGGCGCCGACGCTGGCGGGCCCGGAAATCGGCGTCGCCTCGACCAAGGCGTTCACCTGCCAGCTCGCGGCTCTGGCGGCGCTCGCCATCGCGCTCGGGCGGGCGCGCGGGACGGTCGGCGACGAGGAGGAGGGCGCGCTGCTCGCCGAACTCGTCGCGACGCCGGGCCTGATCGCCGAGGCGCTGAAGCTCGAGCGCGCCACCGAAAAGCTCGCGCAGGGCATCGCGCACGCGCGCGACGTGCTCTATCTCGGCCGCGGAACCGGCTATCCGCTGGCCCTCGAAGGCGCGCTCAAGCTGAAGGAGCTGACCTACATCCACGCCGAAGGCTACGCCGCGGGCGAGCTGAAGCATGGGCCGATCGCGCTCATCGATCCCGACATGCCGGTGGTCGTGCTCGCCCCGCGCGACGCGGTGTTCGAGAAGACCGTCTCCAACATGCAGGAGGTCGCCGCGCGCGGCGGCCGGATCATCCTGATCGGAGCGCGCCACGCCGCTGAGGAGGCGGCGGTCGAGATCGAGCGCTTCCTCGCCATGCCCGACGTGGGCGCCAACTTCGCCCCGATCGTCTACGCCGTGCCGGTCCAGCTGCTCGCCTACCACACCGCCGTGCTGATGGGGAAAGACGCCGACCAACCGCGCAATCTGGCGAAATCGGTGACGGTGGAATAGCGTGCGGCGGCCGCTTGCCGGCGAAGAAGGCCCGCCCGCCCCGGGTGGTCGTCGATCTGGCGCTGCGGGCCGGCATGTCGCTCGCCGGCCCGCGCGCCCTCGATCGTCACGGGGCCACGATGCGGCTTGACGGCCGCAACGATGGCGCCCGGATTACAGCGTATTCAGGAAATTCACCAGGTCCTGCACCTGCGACGACGTCAGGCCGAGATTGAAATTGTCGTTGTAGAAGTTGACGACGTTGAGAAGCGTGGCGGCCGAGCCGTTGTGAAAATAGGGCGCGCGCGCGGCCAATCCGCGCAGCGACGGCGCCTTGAAGGCTCCGATATCGGCGCAGACGCCCGAGATCATCGCGCGACCCAGATCGGTGACGGTGTATACGGAGCCCTGCAGGTTCGAGCCGTCGTTGCACGTGACGGTGAAGACAGGCAGCCCGGAGATGTCGAGATCCGCCAGGGCGGCCGACGTGATGCCCTGCCCCGCGGAGGGCGGCGTGGCGCTCGCGTTGGCAAGGCCCGTGTTGAAGAATTTCTGGATGCCCGGGTTGGCGGCGTTGTCCCGATTGCCGTTGTTGACCGTATTGTGGCAACCGCCGCATGACTTCGCTGTGGTCGAATTGAATATCGCCTCGCCGCGCGCAATCGACTCCCGAGCCGCGCTCACGGGATCGGTCGCCGTCAGGGTCGCCCAACTGGTGTAAAGGTTGAAAGGAGCTGGCAGCGAAGCCGCGCTCGGCTGCGGCCCCCCCTGGACGAACGGCTGGGACGATAGCGCGAACGGCCCGCCCGTCGCCGATTGCGTCTGGAGCGACCTGGCGGCGGAACTGAAATTCTGCGCGCTGAAGATCCCGGACTCGAAGCTGACCATCTGCGTCTGCTGGGTCGACGTCGGCGCGGTCGGCGCCTGCGCATGGATCAGGGTCGCATCGTTGGCTTGGCTGATGAGGCTTGGCTCACGGCCGTCCCACATGAAGAGATTGGATGGGTTGGAGGTCTGGAAGAAAAAGTTGGTCGACGGTAATGGCCGCCTGTAAAAAGAATATATAGACGTGCTCCCGACGTTTACCGTTGTGTTGTTCGAACATTGGTAGGGATCAACAAGGCCAGTCATTGTCAATGATGAAGGCAGAGGCAATCCAACCCTTATGAGACCCTTAGTCAAGAGCAATCTAAACGATAGAATTTTTCCCGCATACGTCTCAATGGTGGAATTCGGGCAGGTTGCGCCGTCGATGAGACGAAAGAGTGGATCGTTGCCAAGGCTTGAATAAAAGCGTTGCTGGACGCTGGCCGCGCTGATCGCCCATCCGTTCTGCGGCTGGTGGCAGCTAAAGCATGTACGCTGATTGGCTCCCAGATTCTGAAAAAAGGCGTTGCTTGCTGTGAGGGTCGCGCCTGCGGGTTGATCGGTCGCGACGAGCCCTGCCGGGTCGGGATCGGATTCAAAAGCGGGAATTGCGGCTGGCGTCGTCTGGGATCCGAACAGCGTGTCAGGAAATCTCTTGTGGATTTGCATGGCGTGCTCGATCGCTGGCGCCAGCCACCACAACCGGTTGGTCGGCGGAGCGTTTCCTGCCGACGCGGGGAGCCCTTGCGCAAATAGGGCGAGAATGGAAAACCCGATGGCTTTCGACTTCATTTCTCGCGGCAAGTGTAAGGGTTCGCCTCGAAAGCGCAAAATGACCTCCATCATTAGATCAATCGGAGTCCCCGCTCCGATAAACGCAGGGCTCAAACGGTCATTGCAAAGTTGCAAGGGTCGAGAACTTCGTTCCTCGCAGATAAATTAAGTTTTCGTAGTTTCACTGAAGAATGTTATAATTGAGAGGCGTTGTCAAGACGTGGAAATATAGTTCTCAGTGTGAATATAGGGCGAAATGCGATGCTTTCTGTCAGCGCCAGTTCCTGCAAGACGGAATAGCGGATCGGCGCCGCTGGCCGCTCCGTCGCCGAAGCGCTGCCGGGCGCTGGCGGCGCTGATCGACCATCCCGTCGCCGGCTGGTGGCAGCTGAAGCCTGTCCGATGATTGACCCCCAAAGCCTGAAGAAGGGGTTCGCGCTTGTGGTGGTCGCGCCCGATGGTTGCTCCGTCGCGACGAAGCCGGTCGGATCGCGGATCGGACACGAAGATGGGAATCACGGCCGGGGTCGGCTGCAAAACGCCAATGAAATTATGTAATTTATTGCATATTCCCTCGGCGTGCGCCATTGCCGGTCCCTCCAGAACGAAGGGGCCGGCGGCGGGGCGTGTTGCGCCGAGGCCGGAAGGATCCCCTAGGCGAAAAAGACGAGCGACGAAAGCCCGACGGTCCGCGCGAAGCGTAGAGGTTCACATCGATAGCGCATATAATCGCGAGCTGGGCAGAGACTGCGGCGGGCAAGCTCATGTTGACAGAAAAAGAAGGTGAAATAAGTATTGTCCCGCCTCATTGAACAATTTGACCAGCTGAAGACATTGTCAGGGCGAAACGACACGCGGGCTTCCGCAGGCGCCGCGCGCTGCGTCGAAGGGGAACGCGGCGGAGCCCCCCCGTGTTTCTTACGCAGCGCGCCGCGGCGTCGGCGGTCCGCTTCGCCCGCGGCTGTTTTTCCGAACGGCTTTGACCTGCCGCAAGTCGGACGGAGTATTGCGGCGCCATGAATGCGGCGAAGGAGTCCGGGAATGCGAAGGATCGACACGAGCGAGCGCCCGATGCCGGAAATCAATCCGGCCAAGGTGTGTTTCATCATCGAAAAGGCGCGCGAACTGCTGAGCGAGGACGTCGGCGTCGACCCCGACGCGTCCAACCCGACCGACGACGGCGAGCGAATCGTCCTCACCGACGCCAACAACGCCTTCCGGCGCGAGCTGGTCGAGTTCGTTCGCGACCTCGACGTCGACGAATCGGCGGCCCTGGTGGCGCTCGCCTGGATCGGACGCGGCGACTACGAGGCCGACGACTGGCAGGCGGCGGTCGCCGCCGCCAACGACCGGCGCGAGGGCCCGACCTGGAAGTACCTGCTCGGCATTCCGCTTTTGCCGGATTATCTGCAAGACGCGCTCGACGCCTTCGGCCGCTCCTGCGAGGACTACGAGCTCGGCGAAGACCGGGAATAGGCGCCGGCCGGCGCCTTGCATTCGCCACGCGAAGCCGCCAGTTTTGCGGCGCAAAAAAGTCGCGTGTCGGAATGTCGATCGAATCTTCGCCTGCCTCCATCCACCGCTCGTTCGCACGTCAGCTTCGGTCGTGGTTCTTCACCGGCCTCGTGGTGTTCGGACCGGTCGCGGTGACGGCCTACATCGCCTGGTTCGTCGTCAATACGATCGACAACTGGGTGAAGCCGCTGCTTCCCCAGAGCCTGTCGCCCGACGGCTGGCTGCCGTTCCACGTTCCCGGCCTCGGCGTCCTGATCGCCGTGGTGGGATTGACCGTGCTCGGCTTCCTCGCCGCCAACATCATCGGCCGCAGCGTGGTCGGCTTCAGCGAGGCGATGCTCGACCGCACGCCGGTGGTGCGCGGCGTCTACAAGGGCCTGAAACAGGTGTTCGAGACCGTCTTCAGTCAGTCGGGCTCGCAGTTTCGCAAGGTCGGCCTGGTCGAATTCCCGGTCAAGGGCAGCTGGTCGATCGTGTTCCTGTCGTCCGACCCCGGTTCGGTGATGGCGCGCGCGCTGCCGGGCGACAAGCCGATGGTGTCGGTGTTCATGCCGTGCACGCCCAACCCGACGACCGGCTTCTTCTTCTACATCGCGGCCGACGACATCGTCGAACTGACGATCACCGCGGACGAAGCGGCCAAGCTGATCATGTCGGCCGGACTGATCCAGCCAGAGGGCGCGGGCCAACTCGCGGCGATGGCCGAGGCTGCGCGACTGGCCCGCGCGCCGGCCGGATAGCGCCCGAGCTCCGCCTTTTCTACGCTGTCACAACCGGCCAGCTATGCTAATGAGGCCGATGGCCGCCCGTAGAGAAGACGGCCGAGCCTCGCGCCGCCGCCAAGGCGGCGGGGACGGCTCGCGAACGAACATCGAATAGGACCATCATGGCGCAATTGCCCAAATTCGATCTCGATGATCTCAAGCGGCGCATGCAGGCCGCCCACGCATCCCTCAAGCACGAGCTGGGCGGCTTGCGAACGGGCCGGGCGAGCGCGAGCCTGCTCGAGCCGGTCCAGGTCGAGGCCTACGGTCAGCGCATGCCGATCGTCCAGGTCGCCACCATCAGCGTTCCCGAGCCGCGCGCGCTCGCCGTGTCCGTCTGGGACAAGAGCATGGTGCATGCGGTCGACAAGGCGATCCGCGATTCCAATCTCGGCCTCAGCCCGACGGTCGAAGGCACGACGTTGCGCATCCGCATTCCCGAGCTCAACGAGCAGCGGCGCAAGGAAATGGCGAAGATCGCGCACAAGTACTCGGAGGATGCCCGCGTCGCGGTCCGTCACGTGCGCCGCGACGGGATCGACGTCCTCAAGAAGCTGCTCAAGGAGCACGCGATCAGCGAGGACGACGAAGCCAAGCAGGCGGCGGAGGTGCAGAAGGCGACCGATCTGGCGATCAAGGAGATCGACGCCTCGCTCGCGGCGAAGGAAAAGGAGATCATGCAGGTCTAAGCGGAACGGCCGAAGCCGGAGGATCCCCCGCATGCCCTTCGCACGCTCCCCGGCCGGTCCTCGCTCGGACCAGACGCCCGCGCATGTCGCCATCATCATGGACGGCAACGGCCGCTGGGCCAAGGCGCGCGGCCTGCCCCGGTTCGAGGGTCATCGGCGCGGCGTCGAGGCCGTGCGTCGCGCGGTGCGTTCGGCGATCGACCACGATGTTCGCTTCCTCACCATCTACACGTTCTCTTCCGAGAACTGGCGCCGCCCGGCCGACGAAGTGGCGCTCCTGATGGGCCTGCTGAAGCGCTTCATCCGGGTCGATCTCGCCGAACTGCACAAGAATTTCGTGCGCGTGCGCGTGATCGGCGAGCGCGAGGGGCTCCCGCCCGACATTCTCGCCCTGCTCGAGGAGGCCGAGCAGCTCACCCGGGACAACTGCGGCCTGACCCTCGTCGTCGCCTTCAACTACGGGTCGCGGCACGAGATCGTGTCGGCCGCCCGGCGTCTGGCCGAAGACGTCCGCCAGGGGCGAATCGATCCCGACGCGATCAGCGACGAGGACTTCGCCGCCCGGCTCGACAGCGCGGACATCCCCGACCCGGACCTGATCATCCGCACCTCGGGCGAGATGCGGCTGTCGAATTTCCTGCTCTGGCAGGCAGCCTACGCCGAGCTCGTCTTCCTGCCGATTCTCTGGCCGGACTTCGACGACGCGGCGTTCGTCGCCGCGCTCGAGCAATACGCTGCGCGCGAGCGCCGCTTCGGCGCGGTCGTCCACACGACTGCCGCCATGACCGCCTCGTGAGGGCGACCGGATGAGCGCGAACCCGACCGACGAACCGGCGCAGGGCAGGGAAGGGACCCGGATCGGGCCCGACCTGTGGCCGCGCGTCGCCGCGGCGATCGTGCTCGGACTGGCCGCGCTCGCCGCGACCTGGTTCGGCGGAATCGTCTTTGTCGCCTTCTGGTGGGTCGCCTCGGCGATCGTCCTGTGGGAATGGCAGCGGCTCGTCGGGGGGGAGCGGCTCGCTGCGCGGGTCGCCGCGGGCGCGCTCCTGCTCGCGCTCGCCGCGCTCGAGACCCTTCACAATCATGCGCTCCTCTCCCTCGCCGCGCTCGCAGCGGCCGCGCTCGCCGTCGGCGCCGTCGCTGCGCCGCGAGACCGGATCTGGGCGGCGGCGGGCGCGCTCTACGCGGGCGCGCTGGTCGTCAGCCTCGGGCTGCTGCAGACCAGTCCGTCCTATGGGCTGCCGGCGATCCTGTGGCTGTTCGCCATCGTCTGGGGCGCGGACGTCGCGGCCTATTTCGCCGGCCGCGCGATCGGCGGACCGAGGCTCTGGGCGAGCGTCTCGCCGGGCAAGACCTGGTCGGGGGCGATCGCCGGGGCGCTCGCGGGAGCCGCGCTCGGACTGGCCCTGGCCCTGGTTCTCGTTCCCGGCTCGATCCTCATGGACGAGGTCTTCACCCTCGGTCTCGCCGCGGCGATCGTGTCGGAACTGGGCGACCTGTTCGAATCGGCGGTCAAGCGCCGCTTCGGGGTCAAGGATTCGAGCGGCCTCATTCCGGGCCACGGCGGGCTGATGGACCGGCTGGATTCCTTCATCGCCGCCTCGGCCTTCGCCGCCGTCGTCGCCGCGCTCAACACCCGCGGCTCCTTCATCGCAAGCGGATTGTTCCAATGGTGAGCGCACTCGACCTGGATCTTTCTCCCGAGACCGTTTCAAGCCGGCGCACGCCGCCCAGGCGGCTCGCGATTCTCGGCGCCACCGGTTCGATCGGCGGCTCGTGCGCCCAGGTCATCGCCGCAGCGCCCGGCCGGTTCGCCGTCGTCTCGGTCGCGGGCGGTCGCGACGGCGCGGCGCTCGCCCGCCGCGCGATCGAACTCGGCGCGGACTTCGCGGCGATCGCCGATCCGGCCTCCTACGCCGACCTCAAGGCGGGGCTCGCCGGGACGGGCGTCGAGGCCGCGGCCGGGCCGGAGGCGGTCCGCGAGGCGGCGTTGCGCGAGGCGGACCTCGTCGTGTCGGCGATCGTCGGCGCCGCCGGGCTCGAGCCGACCTTCGCGGCGGTCTCGGCCGGGCGCACGGTCGCGCTCGCCAACAAGGAGACGCTGGTGTGCGCCGGCGCGGTGATCATGGAGACCGCGGCGCGCGCCGGAAGCCTGCTCCTGCCGCTGGATTCCGAGCACAACGCGCTGTTCCAGGCGATCGGATCGCGCGACAAGGACACGATCGCGGTGATGACGATCACCGCTTCGGGCGGCCCGTTCCGGGAATGGAGCGCCGAGCGCATCGCCGCGGCGACCCCCGAGCAGGCGCTGGCGCATCCCAACTGGGTGATGGGACCCAAGGTGACGATCGATTCGGCCGGCCTGATGAACAAGGGCCTCGAGCTGATCGAGGCGCATTTCCTGTTCGGGGTCCCGCCGGACCGGCTCGACGTCGTCGTCCATCCCCAGTCGATCATCCACGGCTTCGTCACCTTCGCCGACGGATCGATGATCGCCGGAATGGCGTCGCCCGACATGCGCACCCCGGTCGCGCATTGTCTCGCCTATCCGGACCGCATCGCCTCGGGCGTGCGTTCGCCCGATCTCGCCGCGCTCGGCCGCCTGACCTTCGAGCGCGCGGACCTCGAGCGGTTTCCCGCGCTCGGCATCGCCATCGACGCCCTGCGGGCGGGCGGCGGCGCTCCGACCGCGCTCAACGCCGCCAACGAGGTCGCCGTCGCGGCGTTTCTCGACCGCCGGATCGGCTTCAGCGACATTGCCCGGCTCGTCGACCGGACGATCCTGGCGATGAGCGCGGCGGGAGAGCTCGCGCCGCCTTCGAGCGTTGCGCAGGCGCTCGCCGTCCACCATATGGCGGGCGAGAGAACCCGCGGACTCCTGGCCTGAGGCCGGTCGGTCCGGCGGCTGTTTTGTGAAACCCGGCCCGGCTCCAGCCGGGCGATGCGCGGGGCGCGCGCGCGGAGACGTCGATGGCGATCCTGCACCCGGTTTCCGAGCTCCTGTCGTGGCTCGGCTGGTATGTCCTGCCGTTCATCGTGATCATCAGCGCGATCGTGTTCATCCACGAGCTCGGGCACTATCTCGTCGGACGATGGTGCGGCGTGCGGATCGACGCCTTCTCCATCGGCTTCGGGCCGGAGCTGTTCGCGCGGGTCGATTCGCACGGAACCCGCTGGCGGGTCGGGGCGCTTCCGCTCGGCGGCTACGTCAAGTTCCACGGCGACGCCAACGCCGCCAGCGTCGATGTCGGGACGCTCGACATCGGGGTCGAGCCGTCGCGCACGCTCGCTGCGCAACCGGTCCAGAATCGCGCCGCCATCGTGCTCGCCGGGCCGGTCGCCAATTTCCTGCTCGCCTTCGTCATCTTCACCGGCGTGTTCATGAGTTTCGGCCGCGTCGAGCACATGCCCCGCGTCGGCCGCGTCGAGGCGAACAGCCCCGCCGCGGCGGCCGGTTTCCTGCCCGGCGACCTCGTCAAGTCGGTCGACGGCGATCCGGTCCGCAGCTTCGAGGCGTTGCAGGAGGCGACGCTCCTGAGCGCCGGCCTCCCCTTGACCTTCCAGGTCGAGCGCGACGGCCGAACCGTCGGATTGACCGCGACGCCGGCCGTCACCGTGGTCGACCAGGGCGTGTTCGGCAAGCGCAAGATGAGCCATCTCGGCCTCGGGTCGTCGACGGCGCCGAGCGACACCCGGATCGCGCGCTGCAGCGTCCCGGTTTGCGCCGCCTGGGGCGCGGACAGGGTCTGGGTGATCACGAAGTCGACCGCGCTCTATATCGTCGGCGTCGTCGCCGGGCGCGAATCGACCGACCAGATGTCCGGGCTCATCGGGGCCGCCCAGATGGCGGGGGAAATCGCCAAGATCAGCGTCTTCGATCTATTCTACTACGCGGCCCTGATCTCGGTCTCGGTGGGTTTCATGAACCTGTTGCCGATTCCGCTGCTCGACGGCGGGCACCTCGTCTTCTACGCCTTCGAGGCGCTGCTCGGCCGGCCGCTGAGCCAGCGCATGCAGGAAATCGGGCTGAGAGTGGGCATCGTGCTGGTGGCGACGCTGCTGGTGTTCACAACGTCGCACGACATCCTGCGGCTGGTGTCGAGCGGCAATTAACCATTGGTCGACCATCTTGCGTGTCCTCGCGGCAACGGCCTCGCGAAAAGGTGTAGGCTTGCCGAATAGAGGTTTGCAGGAGTGGCTGAAAACGGTAAAAGGCCGTTAAACGCGGGTCCCTCGGGCGGGACCCGGCGGGGGCGTTGCGCGCAGCGCCTCGCGAACAAGATGATTGCGGAACGAACCGTGGTCGTGTGGATGGCGAGCTGGCGCGGACGGCGGTCGCCGCCGGCAACGCGAAGAGGGACTATGAACGACATGAATTGGATTCGCGGCGTCTTTGGCGCGCTGGTTCTGGCGGTCGTGTTCGCCCTTGGCGGAATGGTCCCGGTTTCGCCGGCTTTTGCGCAGCAGATTGTGGTCGAGGGCGGCTCGGGCATCGATCCGGCGGCTCTCAAGCCCTATTTCTCCGGAACCGATCCGGCTTCCATCCAGCGCGGCGTGGACGACCTGAAGGCGACCGGCATCTATTCCTCGGTCAGCGCCAGGGCGGTCGACGGCCGCATCGTCGTGTCGCTGGCGGTCGCCAAGCAGGTCATCAACCGCGTCGCCTTCGAGGGCAATTCCAAGATCACCAAGGACCAGCTCGAGGTCGAGGTGCAGTCGAAGCCGGGCCAGCCTTACAGCGAGGCGGTCGGCGAGGGGGACGTCGGCCGTATCAAGGACGCCTACAAGAAATACGGGCGCAACGAGGCGCGGGTGACCAAGCGGCTGGTCACCCTGCCGAACGGACGCGTCGATCTCGTTTTCAGCATCGACGAGGGCGACAAGACCGGCATCCGGGAGATCAATTTCGTCGGCAACAACGCGATTTCCTCGTATCGTCTGCACAACCTGATGCAGACCAGCACGATGAACCTGCTGTCGTGGTTCAAGAGCACCGACGTCTATGACCCCGACCGTCTCGCCTCCGACGAGGAAGCGATCCGCCGTTATTACATGAAGAACGGCTTCGCCGACTTCCGCATCGTCAACACGGACGTGACCTACCAGCCCAATCCGGCCGGCTACGTGATCACCATCACGGTGGACGAAGGGCCGCAGTATCACGTCTCCGGCGTGTCGGTGGATTCGCACATCCCGGCGGTCGACGGTCCGGCGCTGCTCAGCCGTTCGGCGCTGCACGCGGGCGACGTCTACGACGCTGGCGGCGTCGACAAGACGGTGGATCAGATGACCCGCGCGGTCGCGACCCAGGGCTACGCCTTCTCCGAAGTCCGCCCGCACGGCGAGCGCGATACGGTCAACCACACCATCGCGCTGAACTACTCGGTCGACAACGGCCCGAAGGTCTACATCGAGCGCATCGACATCGTCGGCAACACCCGCACCCGCGATTACGTGATCCGGCGCGAGTTCGACATCGGCGAAGGCGACCCCTACAACCACGTCATGATCGAGCGCGCCGAGCGCCGGCTCAACGGCCTCGGCTACTTCAAGAAGGTCCACATCTCGAACCGTCCGGGCTCGACCCCCGACCGCGTGATCGTCGTGGTCGAGGTGCAGGACCAGCCGACCGGATCGCTCAGCCTCAGCGGCGGATATTCGACGACCCAGGGCATCATGGCCGAACTCGCCTACACCGAGACCAACTTCCTCGGCCGCGGCCAGTACGTTCGGTTGAGCGTGTCCGACGGCCAGTACAGTCAGGGATGGAAGGCGTCGTTCACCGAGCCCTACTTCCTCGGCCAGCGGCTGGCGGCGGGCTTCGACCTTTACCATCAGGTCAATTCGCAGAACCAGTACGCGCTGTACGAGAACTGGACCACGGGCGCCACTCTGCGGCTCGGCGTGCCGATCACCGACGAATTGACCTTCCAGCCGAACTACGCGTTGTACCAGTCCAAGATCTCCATCCCGAATACGACCTCGCAGCCCTATGACGACTGCTCGGGGCCGAACTCGCCGTGGTATGTCGGCGGCACGTACTACGCCGTCACCCCGACGATTTACATCAACTGCTTGACCAACGGCGAGGCGCCGGTGGAAATCAAGCAGGCTGCGGCGCAGGGCGCGGTCACGACGTCGCTCATCGGCTTCACAATGAGCTACAACACGCTCGACGACCGCAGGGATCCGACGAGCGGCTGGGCCGCGAACTACAAGCAGGATTTCGCCGGCGTCGGCGGTCAGTCCGACTTCATCCGCGAGACGTTGGACGCGCGCTGGTTCCATCCGGTCGTCACCGACGACTTCATCGGCCAGATCCACCTGCAGGCGGGCCAGATCAACGGCTTCGGCTCCAAGCAGCTCGACATCATCAACAACTTCATGATGGGGCCGACGCTGGTTCGGGGCTTCGCTCCGGGCGGCATCGGGCCGCGCGACGTGGCGAGCTCGAACAACATCACGGGCTCGGCGATCGGCGGCACGACCTACTACGGCGCGTCGGCCGAGGTCGATTTCCCGATCTTCGGCTTGCCGAAGGAGATCGGCCTCAAGGGCGCGCTGTTCGCCGACGCGGGCAACCTGATCGGCTACAGCGGGCAGACCAACTTCGCCAGCTTCCTCGGCTACACCTACTGCCCGGCGCAGAACGTGATCCTGATCACCCAGCCGAGCTGCGCCAAGATCTGGGACCCGAACCTGATCCGCTCCTCGGTCGGCGCGAGCCTGATCTGGAACTCGCCGATGGGTCCGATCCGGTTCGACTTCGCCCTGCCGCTGTCGAAGGGCAAGTACGACCAGACCCAGGTGTTCAACTTCTCGGGCGGCGCGACGTTCTAAGCGTCGTCCTTCCCGGTCTCCCGATCCGCGGGCGCGTCACCAGGCTGACGCGCCCGTCGGCTTTCGACGGAACCCCGCGCTTGACCAAAATCCGCTTCTTTCCGCAAAGCTCGGCGCCGACGCTCGCCGAGGTCGCGAGCTGGTGCGAGGCGACCCTTTCGGACGAGAAGGACGCGGACCGCGTCGTCAGCGACGTCGCCGCGCTCGATCAGGCCGGGCCCGGCGACCTGACCTTTCTCGACAATCCGAAATACCTCGAGGCGTTCCGGACGACGCGGGCGGCGGCGGCGCTGGTCGCGCCGCGCTTCGCGAGGGCGGCCCCGCCGGGGTGCGCGACGCTCGTCGTCCGCGAGCCCTACCGCGCCATGGCCCACGTGATGACGCGGCTCTACCCGTCCGCGAGGAAGCCTGGCTCGGCGTTCGGCGTGACCGGAATTTCGCCGGCCTCCCATGTTCACGCCACGGCGCGCCTCGAAGCCGGCGTCGTCGTCGATCCCGGGGCGGTGATCGGGCCGGGGGCCGAGATCGGCGCGGGAACGGTGATCGGCGCCAACGCGGTGATCGGCCCCGGCGTGCGGATCGGCCGCGACGGTTCGATCGGCGCGACCACGACGATCCAGGCGGCGTTGATCGGCGATCGGGTCATCATCCACCCGGGCGTCCACATCGGCCAGGACGGCTTCGGCTTCGCGCTCGGCGCGCGCGGCCACCTGAAAGTGCCGCAGGTCGGCCGGGTGATCATTCAGGACGACGTCGAAATCGGCGCCGGCGTCGCGATCGACCGCGGCGCAAACCGCGACACGGTGGTCGGCGAAGGCGCCAAGATCGACAATCTCGTGATGATCGCGCACAATGTCGTCGTCGGACGCCACGCCGTCCTGGTGTCGCAGTCGGGCGTGTCGGGCTCGAGCGTGATCGGCGATTTCGCCGCGCTCGGCGGCCAGGCCGGCATCGCCGGCCACCTCAGGATCGGCGCCGGCGCCCAGGTCGCGGCCGCGGCCGGCGTGATGACCGACATTCCGCCGGGCGAGCGATGGGGCGGCGCCCCGGCCAAGCCCATCCGGGAATTCTTCCGCGAGGTCGCGCTGGTGAAGAAGCTCGCCGCGGCCCGCGCCGATTCGAGTATGAAGGAGGAGTCGGGCCACGATCATCGCCCGGACGCCGGCGGAAAGGGGGGATGAATGAACGATACGACGGATCAGACCTTCGAGAGCTACGACATCCAGCAGCTCCTGAGGCTGCTGCCGCACCGCTATCCGTTTCTGCTCGTCGACCGGATCGTCGAGGCGCGCGCCGACGAATACGGCGTCGGGATCAAGAATGTGACGGTGAACGAGCCGCATTTCCAGGGCCATTTCCCGGTGCGTCCGGTGATGCCGGGCGTGCTGCTGATCGAGGCGATGGCGCAGACCGCCGGGGCGCTCTGCGTCGCCTCGCAGAAGACCGGAGCGCCCGGCGTCGTCTATCTGATGACCATCGACAAGGCGAAGTTCAGGAGGCCAGTCGTGCCGGGCGATCAGGTGCGGTTCCACATGACCCGCACCGCCAAGAAGCGGAACATGTGGTGGTTCCGCGGCGAGGCCAGGGTGGACGGCGCGCTCGTCTGCGAGGCCGAGGTCTCGGCCATGCTGGTGCGCGAATGACAGTTGCGATTCATCCGAGTTCGGTGGTCGAGGACGGCGCGGTCCTCGGCGCAGGCGTGGAGATCGGACCCTTCTGCCATATCGGGCCGGCGGTGAAGCTCGCAGACGGCGTCCGGCTCGTCTCGCACGTCAGCCTCGCCGGCGACACGACGATCGGGGCGCGCTCGCGCATCTTTCCCTTCGCCGCGATCGGCCACCAGCCGCAGGATCTCAAGTACCGGGGCGAGCCGGTCCGGCTCGTCATCGGCGAGGACTGCCTGATCCGCGAGCATGTGACGATGAATCCGGGCACCGAAGGCGGCGGCGGCGAGACGGTCGTCGGGCCGCGCTCGGTGTTCCTCACCAACGCTCATGTCGCCCACGACTGCCGGGTGGGCGAGGGGGTGATCCTGTCCAACAACGTGATGCTGGCCGGCCACGTCACCGTCGGCGACTTCGCCATCGTCAGCGGCGGCGCGGCGGCGCATCAGTTCGTGCGCATCGGCGCGCATGCCTTCGTCGGCGGCCTCGCCGGCCTCGAGCACGACCTGATCCCGTTCGGCATGGCGCTCGGCAATCGCGCCGCGCTCGCGGGCCTCAATTTCGTCGGCCTCAAGCGGCGCGGCTTCTCGCACGAGGCGATCCACGAACTGCGCCGCGCATACCGCATGCTGTTCAACGGCAAGGGAACCCTCAAGGAGCGCGCCGCCGACGTCGCTGCGGCCTTCCCCGGCCAGGAGGCGGTGCGGCAGATCGTCGCCTTCGTGCTCGAGGGCGGCGACCGGGCGATCTGCGTGCCGCGCGACGCCAGGGGCGAGGAGGCGTGAACGCCGGGGCTGCAGGCGCGGCCGCGCCGCCGCTTGCGATCCTGTGCGGCGCCGGCGCCTTCCCGCTGGAAGTGGCCGCCGACGCCCGCAAGGGGGGCCGCGACCCGTTCCTCGTCGGCGTGGTCGGGTCTTCGGACGCCGCGATCGAAGCCTATCCGCACGTCTGGGTCCGGATCGGCGAGGTCGGCAAGCTGTTCGCCGCGCTCGAGGGGCGGGGGGTGAAGGAAATGGCGATGGTCGGCGCCATCGCGCGCCCCGAATTCGCCGATCTCAGGCTCGACTGGGGCGCGGTCAGGCGCGCCGCCGAACTGGCGCAACTCTTCCGCCGCGGCGACAACGGCCTTCTGGTCGGCCTCGCCGCGATCTTCGAGCGCGAAGGCGTCCGCATCGTCGGCGCGCACGAGATCGCGCCGCGCCTCGTGGCGCCTTCGGGCGCGCTCGGCCCGCGTGCTCCGGGCGCCGGGGACGAGGAGGACATCGCTTTCGGCGCCAGGCTGCTCGGCGCGTTGTCGGAATTCGACGCCGGACAGTGCGCGGTGGTGGCCTCGGGGCGGGTGCTGGCGATCGAGGCGGCCGAGGGCACTGACGCCATGCTCGCCCGGGTCGCCGACATGCGCGCCAGCGGCCGGCTGAAGCGCAGGGAGCCGGGCGGCGTGCTGGTCAAGGCGCCCAAGCGCGGGCAGGACCTGCGGCTGGACATGCCGGCGATCGGCCCCGCCACGGTCGCGGGCGCGGCGCGCGCGGGGTTGCGCGGGCTCGCGCTCGCGGCGGGCGCCGTGCTGATGGTCGACCGCGAGCGTTGCGTCCGCGAGGCGGATGCGGCGGGCCTCTTTATCGCGGGATTTTCGGCGTGAGCGGCGCGGCCGGCGCGCTTCGCGTCGCGATCGTCGCGGGCGAGCATTCCGGCGACCAGCTCGGCTTCAAGCTGATGCGCGCGCTGCGCGATGCCCACGCCGGGGGCGTGACCTTCACTGGCGTCGGCGGCGAGGCGATGGAGGCCGAGGGCCTCAAAAGCCTGTTTCCGATCAGCGACATCGCAGTCATGGGGCTGTTGCCGGTGATCGCCCGGCTCAGGACCGTGCTCCGGCGCATCCGCGAGACCGCGGCGGCGATCGTCGTCGAGCGCCCGGACGCGCTGGTCATCATCGACAGCCCCGACTTCACCCACCGCGTCGCCCGCCGGGTGCGCAAGGCGCTGCCGGACCTGCCGGTCGTCGACTACGTCAGCCCGAGCGTCTGGGCGTGGCGGCCCGGCCGGGCCAAGGCGATGCTCGGCTACGTCGACTGCGTGCTCGGCCTGCTGCCGTTCGAGCCGGAGGCCTATCGCCGCCTCGGCGGCCCCCGCTGCGTCTATGTCGGCCATCCGCTGATCGAACGGCTGGTCGAACTGCGTCCGAACGAGGACGAGTCGCGCCGGCGCAACGCCGAGCCGCCGATCCTGGTGGTTTTGCCGGGCTCGCGCCGCTCCGAGATCCGGCGGTTGATGGCCGATTTCGGCGGCGCGCTCGGCCTGTTGCGCGAGACGATCGGCCCGTTCGCGGCGATCGTGCCGACCCTGCCGCACATCGAGGCGGAAGTGCGGGCGCGCGCGGCGCTGTGGCCGGTCGCGCCGCGGATCGTGCTCGGCGAGGCGGCGCGCTACGAGTCGTTCCGCACCGCACGCGCCGCGCTCGCCGCCTCCGGTACGGTGACGCTGGAACTGGCGCTCGCCGGCGTGCCGCTGGTCGGCGCCTACAAGGTGGGGATCGTCGAGGAGCAGCTCAGGTTTCTCATCAAGGTCCCGTCGATCCTGCTGCCGAACCTGATCCTCGGCCTGCGGGCGATCCCCGAGAAGCTGCAGCGCGAGTGCGCGCCCGCGACGCTCGCGGCCGAACTCGCGGGCCTGATGCGCGACGGCCCCGAGCGCGCAGCGCAGGTCGAGGCGCTCGACCGGCTCGACCGCGAAATGCAGCTCGCCGACGGCGGCGCGCCGAGCGCCCACGCCGCGGCCGCGGTGCTGGAGACGATCGCGCGCCGGCTGGGGACAGCGGCGCCGCGCTTAACGACCGGGTAACTTTCGCCGCCCTACCGTAAGACCTCTGGCAACGAGGAGCCATGCATGTCGGACACGGTTGGAATCGCGGGCGACCGCATTCGCTCGTTCATCGAGCGCGTCGAACACATCGACGACGAGATCAGGGCCTTGAACGAAGGCAAGAAGGAGGTCATGGCCGAAGCCAAGGGTGAAGGCTTCGACGTGAAGGTGCTGAAGGAGATCCTTCGCCTGCGCAAGCTGGACAAGGACGAGCGCGACGAGCACGAATCGCTGCTCGACCTCTATCTGCGCGCCATGGACGGCGCCGAAGCGCCGCAGGCGAAGGCGGCGTGAGAACGCGCCGGAGCGGCCCGCCCGTGGGCGTCGCGTAGCCGCGCTCCGCGAGCTCGGCCGGCGGCCGCGCCGACAACGACGCGGCGCGGTCCGCCTTGCGGATCGATACGGGCGCGACGGGCGCCGATTGCCGATCGGATCGACGATGCAACGCCGCGTCAGACGCACGGTCGGGCCGGGAGATCGCGGGATGGCCGACGCGGAGTTCACAGCGACGCCCGTGAAGCGGCGCCTCGCGGCGGCGGCCGCCGCCGCGTTCGTCGTCGCCGCCATGGCGCCCGACGTCTCGCTCGGGCAGCCGGCCGCGCCGGCGAGCCGCCCGGACGGTCACTTCGGCGCCGTCGCCGATCCCTCGGCGTGGCCGGTGTCCGCGATCGGCGCGATCACGATCCCCTGGGGCGCCAATGTCCTCACCCGCTGCACCGGCGCGCTCGTCGCGCCGAAAGTCGTCCTGACGGCGGCGCATTGTCTCAGTCGCGGCGGACGAACGGCTTCGCCTCGCGCCATCCACTTCTCCGCCGGCCTCGACAGGGGAGTTCCGACCCATCATTCGGTCGCCGAACGCTTCGAGATCGGTGAGGGATACACGGCGGCGGACGACGCCGCGTGGACGGGCGCCGGCGCCGACTGGGCCCTCGTGTTCCTCGCCGAGGCGATCCCCGTCGAACCGATTGCGGTGCGCGCGGCCTCGGCCGAGGACATCCTGACGCTGTCCGGGACCGGTTCGGCGTTCCAGGTGGGTTTCGGCATGGATCGGCCCTACCTGCCGTCGGTCGCCCGTCCCTGCAAGGTCGGCCAGACCCCCCTCGACACCGTCCTCCGCTACGCGTGCCTGACGAATTTCGGCTATTCGGGCGCGCCGATCCTGTTCGACTTCGACGGCCGGCCGGCGATCGTGGCCATCGGATCGCGCAGCGAAGGCAATCCCGATCCCGACCGCCCCGGCGGCTTCGCCTGCTCGGCGGCCGGGTTCGCCAAGCGAGTCGCCGACGTGTTGAAGGGCCGCTGAAAAGCGCGGCGTCGGCCGACCCGGCCGGCGCCGCACGCGCGATTCGCCGAGGCGGGAGAGCGCGAGGTCGGCCCGAAGGCGCGCGATCCGGCCGCTGTCTTGCGTTCTTGCTTCTCTCCCGCAGAAATCGATTGGATGCCAGCCTTCGTCATCAGAACCCCACGCATGATCCTGCGACCCTGGCGGGATGACGACTTCGCGCCCTACGCCGCGCTGAACGCCGATCCGGAGGTGCGTCGCTACTGGCCCACGACGCTGAGCCGCGAGGAGAGCGACGCGCAGGCGGCAGCGTTCCAGAAGCACATCGAAGCATACGGCTTCGGCTTCTGGGCTGCTGAAGTTCCCGGCGTGGCGCGCTTCATCGGCTTCATCGGCCTTTTGCACATCGGATCCGAACTGCCGTTCGGGCCGGCAGTCGAGGCCGGCTGGCGTCTGGCTCGCGCATATTGGGGCTGCGGCTATGCGACCGAGGGCGCACGCGCGACGCTGGGCGACGGGTTCGCAAGGCTCGGTCTGGCGGAAATCGTCGCCTACGCTGTCGCCGTCAATACACCGTCGCGGCGCGTCATGGAGCGGATCGGCATGACCCATGATCCGGTAGACGACTTCGACCGCATGGACCGCAAGCCGGACGATCCGCTCCGCCGCCACGTCGTCTACCGCAAGAAGCGGGACGAGCCGTAGGCCTTGTCCAGGCCTTCGCGACGATCGCCGGCTTTCGCCCCCACGCGAACGCAGTTTGGTTTGGCGGCTCGCAAATTTGCGCGCTTACCCGAGCAGCTCTCGGCAGTCCAGATCGTCGAAAGCGAGCCAGATCCGCTCGTAATTGTTCCACCAGATCACTGGCGGGATGCCGCCCTCGGCCTGCCAGACCGGAGTCGTGACGCTCCAAAGCACGGAGAAACGGTAGTCATCCGCAAGGGCGCGCCGGCCGTAACCGGAAACGCCCTGCGCGGCGAGCTCGGCGAAATACGCGTCAAGCAACCGCGTCTCGAGGGCCTGGCGGCGGTCGGGATACCAGTGCACGGCCATCATGTAGGCGAGGTCCTCCGACGCGATGCCGAGACGCCAATTGTCCCAGTCGAACAGACGAACGTCGGCGCCGCCATCCTTGGGCAGGAAACAATTCCAGACATGGGCGTCTCCGTGCGCGATCGTGACGTTGCGTCGCGAATCGAAGCGGTCGAGGAGCCGAGGCGCCTGATCGACCAATCGCTCGTAGAGGCGCTTGCGTTCCGACGGCAGACGGTCGCCCATGCGATCGGCGAAGGCCGAGACCTTCTCGCCCAGACGGCGCAGGAATTGGTCTATGGCGGCTGCGTCGCCCCAGCGTCCGATCGAGGATCCCAAGCGCACGTCGTCCCACCAGTGCGCGTGAAAGCGCGCCCAGGCCCGCAGGATCGTCTGGCAATCCTCCCAACGCGGGGGAAGCGGCCATTGCGTGGCGATTCTGTGGGAATCGCCCAGATCTTCGAGGACCAGCCGCCAATGATAGGTCTTTTCGTCCCATTCCGCCTCGAAGCACCGCGGGAGAACGCCCGGCCGCGTCGCGGCTGCGACGTCGCGGTAGAAGGCGATTTCCTTGCGGCCGCCGCTCCAGTCTTTCGACATGCGCTCCGGCAGTCCGGTCTTCACGATGACGCTGGCCGGCGCGTCCGCGGCGTCGCCTTCGTAGGCGAGTCCGAGCCGGACGATACGGGACAGGATCGTCGGCCATGCGCGCTTGACCGAAACGCTCGCCACGCGTCCGTCCGTCAACGCGCCCGCGCAACGCAACGCCATGGTGAGGCTTTCGGGCGTGATCCCGTTCGGCAGGGGCTCCGTCGTCATCTCTGTCCCTCCTGCGCGCTCATCCAAACGCCTTCGCCGCCGCCTTGTGCTGGGCGACCAGCGCGGCGAGGTCGAGCCCCTCCGGCCTGCCGTCGATCACCCGCCAGCGCCCGGCGACCATCACCCGGTCGGCATGGGTCGCGCCGCACAGCACGAGCGCCGCCACGAAATCGTGGGCGCCGGAAAAGCGCGGCTCGTCGACCCGATAGAGCGCGAGATCGGCCTGCAGGCCCGGGGCGATGCGGCCGATGTCGTCGCGGCCGAGGCAGCGCGCGCCGCCCTCGGTCGCCCAGCGCAGGGCGTCGTACGGCGAGACCGCCGCGTGGCCGTAGCGCAGGCGTTGCAGCATCAACGCGTGGCGGACGGCCTCCATCATGTTGGAGGAATCGTTGGAGGCCGAGCCGTCGACGCCGAGCCCGACCGGGGCCCCGGCCGCTTCGAGTTCGCGCGTCGGGCAGATTCCGACGCCGAAGGCCATGTCGGCCGCGGGGAGGTGGCCGACGCCGACGCCGGCCCGTCCGAGCCGCGCGATCTCGTCCGCATTGAAATGGATCCCGTGCGCGACCCAGGTTCGAGGGCCGAGCCAGCCGGCGTCTTCCAGCAGATCGACCGAGCGCTTGCCGAAGGTCGCGAGCGCATAGGCGTCCTCGTCGGGCGACTGGCACAGGTGGCAGTGCAGGCGGGCGTCGTAGGCTTCAACGAGCCTCGCCGATTCCGTCAGCACCCGCTGCGGCACGGCGAGCGGCGAGCACGGCGCGAGCGCGACGCGCAGCAGCGAGCCCGGGCTCGGATCGTGATAGCGCCTGAGCACGCGATCGCTGTCTTCGAGGATCGTGTCCGAACTCTGCACGATCGAGTCGGGCTGTAGGCCGCCGTCCTTCTCGGAAATGCCCATCGAGCCGCGCGTGACCGTCATGCGCAGACCGACCGCCGTCGCCTCCTCGACCTCGATGTCGATCGCCCCCTCGAGGCCGGGCGGAAACAGGTTGTGATGGTCCGCGGTCGTGGTGCAGCCCGAGAGCAGCAACTCGACCAGCCCGAGCCGCACGGCCACGCTCAGCGCCTCGGGCGTCGTCCGGTCCCAGACGCGCTCCATCGCCACGAGCCAGGGGATCAGGTCCTTGCCTTCGCCGGCGGGATGGGCGCGGGTCAGGGTCTGGTAGAGGTGATGGTGGGTGTTGACGAGGCCCGGCAGCACGACATGGCGCGAGGCGTCGAAGGTCGAGCCGACTGCGATCGTCGGCGATCGGCCGCGCGGCACGCATTCGACGATCTGCGCGCCGTCGACCACCAGGCCGCGTTCGGCGCCGGGGGCGAGGATCGCGAGCGGGTCCTTGATCCAGATGCGCATGGGACGAACTCCTGGGCGGAAGTCCGGGGCGGGGCCCGGACGGGCTGGGTGAAGTTAGGATTGGACGGGCGCGAATCGCGTTCGTATGGTACCGCCAACGAGGGAGTTCGCAGCGTGTCGGCCGGGAGGGCGAAGCTCGAAACTCCCCCAGCGAAAAGGGGGAGGCAACGCACGCGTTTCGGCGCCTCCGGAATGGAAACTGAGGAGAGATCTCGAATGCGTGTTGCGATCATTGCCGCCTTGCTCGGCGCCGTAGGGCTCGCGCATCCGGCCCAGGCGCTCGACAAGGTCACCTTCGCCACCAACTGGCTCGCGGACCCGGAGGCCGGCGGATATTATCAGGCTCTGGCCGACGGCACCTACCAGAAGTACGGGCTCGATGTCACCATCATGCAGGGGGGGCCCGCCGCGAACGGCGGCATGCTGCTGATCGCCGGCAAGATCGAGTTCTTCATGGGCGGCGACATGATCGGCGACTTCCTCAACGCCCAGAACAACATCCCGACCGTGACGGTGGCGGCCGACTTCCAGAAGAACCCGCAGTGTTTCATGTCCCATCCCGGCGTCGGGCTCGACAAGTGGGAGGACCTGCCGAAAGCCAATCCGGCCTTCGTCAGCGCCGGCGCGATCAACACCTTCTGGGCCTGGATGCGCGTGGCGTTCGGCTTCAAGGACGAGAACATCAAGCCGTACAACTTCAACTCGGCCCCGTTCATCGTCGACAAGCATTCGATCCAGCAGGGCTACATCACCTCCGAGCCGTTCGAGGTCGAGCAGCAGGGCAAATTCAAGCCGAACGCCTTCCTGCTCGCCGACTACGGCTACACCACCTACGCGACCCAGATCATGACGCGCAAGGAGATCGTTGAAAAGAACCCGGACATGGTTCAGCGCTTCGTCAACGCCTCCGCGATCGGCTGGTACCACTACCTCTACGGCGACAACGCGAAAGCGAACGAGGCGATCAAGAAAGAGAACCCCGAGATGACCGACGAGCAGATCGCGTTCTCGATCGCCAAGATCAAGGAATACGGCATCGTCGATTCCGGCGACACGCTGACCAAGGGCATCGGCGCGATGACCGACGAGCGCTGGCAGGACTTTTACGACAAAATGGTCAAGGCCGGCGTGGTCAAGCCGGGCATCGACTTCAAGCAGGCCTACACGCTGCAGTTCGTGAACCAGGGCGTGGGGCTGGACCTGCGACCGAAGAACTGAGCGAGAGCCGAGTAAGACAGGCGCAGACGCCGTTTGCGCCCCCTCTCCCAGGGGGCGCCGACGGGTCGCGGCGATCTCGCAACCTCGCCTAGAGCAAAGGCTTCGGGCGCGCCGCTGCGAAAAAGGCGAAGGCGCAAACCCGGCTAGAGCCGTCTGGCGATCGCCCGCGCGACCGCGACGCTGACGCCCGCGTAGGCGCCAAGGACGGCCGCGCTGACGGCCATGATGCGCAGATTGACGGCGAGTCCGTCGCCCGACCACGGATTGTCGGCCTTGAAGGCGCCATAGGCGAGGCCGAGCGCGACCGCTCCGGCCACCGTGAGCGGCGCGCCGAGCGCCCGGCTGAGCCGGTACAGCCCGTAAGGCAGAATGCCCGCGAGCGTCACGACGGCGAGGACGGGAAGCAAGCCGAATCGCAACACCTCGCCGTCCCCCGATGGCTCGTACCGGTCAGTCTTCGGTAACGCTCTCCGGCTCTTGCGGCTGATGACTCCGCTTCGGGACCGGCCGCAGCAGGAAGCTCGGAACGTGATCGCCGAGCCCGATCACCGGCGCGTCGTCGTCGCGGCGCGGGCGTTCGCGCTTGGCTCCGCCGGCGGAGACGTGGCGCTGCGCCCGTTCCCGGTTGCGCTCCTGCTCGGCGGCGACGCGCTCCTGCGGCGGGCGCTCGGCGCGGTGGCGCCGGGATTCGGTTGCGGGTTCGACCGGACGCTCCGTCCGCGGCTCCTCCGCGGCGCGCTCGTGCGTCGGCCGCTCGGCGCGGTGGCGGCGGAAATCAGCGCCGCGGTCGACCGGGCGGTCGGTCCGCTGCTCGTCCAACGGGCGCTCCTGCGCCGCGCGCCGCCGGGGAGCGGCCGCGCGTTCGCCCTGGCGATCCGCCCGCGGCGGCGCGTCTCCGGCGCGCTCCTCGCGCCGCCGGCCGCCGCGTTCGCCGCTGCGTTCTCCCCGGCGTCCGCCGCGCTCGCTGCGTTCGCCGCGCGCGTTCGACTCGGCTTCCTCTTCCGCCGTGGGCATCACGGCGCCTTCGAGCCAATCGATCTTGCGGGCGATCAGCTTCTCGATCTCGGCGATCGCCTTGCCGTCGGCGCGGGTCACGATGGTCAGCGCCCGGCCGGACTTGCCGGCCCGGCCGGTGCGGCCGATCCGGTGAACGTAGTCCTCGGAATGATGCGGCGCGTCGTAGTTGATCACGTGGCTGACGTCGGGGATGTCGAGGCCGCGCGCGGCGACGTCGGAGCACACCAGCAGTTGCACCTGTCCGCCGCGGAAGGCGTCGAGCGCCATCGTGCGCGCCCGCTGGTCGAGGTCGCCGTGCAGCGCCCCGACCGAGAACGCGTGCTTCTCGAGCGAGCGGTACACCACCTGCACGTCGCGCTTGCGGTTGCAGAAGATGATCGCGTTCTTGAAGTCGTCCGCGCTCTGGATGATCCGCCGCAGGGTGGCGCGCTTGTCGTGCGGCGCGCCGCCCGAGGGGACCAGGGTCTGGGTGATGTTCTCGGCGGTGCTGGCCGCGCGGGCGACCTCGACGCGCGCCGGATTGTGCAGGAACGCCTCGGTGAGGCGCGTGATTTCCGGCGGCATGGTCGCCGAGAAGAACAGGGTCTGGCGGGTGAACGGGACGAGCTTGCAGATGCGCTCGATGTCGGGGATGAACCCCATGTCGAGCATCCGGTCGGCCTCGTCGATCACCAGGATCTCGATGCCGGTCAGCAGCAGTCCGCCGCGCTCGGTCAGGTCGAGGAGACGGCCCGGGGTGGCGATCACCACGTCCGCCCCGCGGTCGATCTTGGTCTTCTGCTCGCCGTCGGAGACGCCGCCGATCAGCAGCGCGATGTTGAGCTTGTGATTGACGCCATACTTGATGAAGGCTTCCTCGACCTGGGCGGCGAGTTCGCGGGTCGGCTCGAGAATGAGCGTCCGCGGCATCCGCGCCTTGGCGCGTCCCCGCTCCAAGGCCGTCAGCATCGGCAGGGTGAAGGCGGCGGTCTTGCCCGTGCCCGTCTGGGCGATGCCCAGGACGTCCCGGCCTTCGAGGGCGTAGGGTATGGCTTGCGCCTGAATCGGCGTCGGCGTGTCGTATCCCGCCGTTTCGACGGCGTTGAGCACTTTTTCGCTCAGGCCGAGTTCGTTGAACTTCATTGGGTCTCGCATCTCGCGGAAAATGGTCGTCCGCGTAGAGGGTGGAGGCTTCGTGGGCCGTGCGAACCAATTCGCAGGGCCGTGGCGTAACGGAATTGCGCCATGCGTGGGCGCGAAGCGCGGCGCCAACGCTCGCCGGAGCCTTCATTCGCTCTCGGCGGCTCTGACATAGTGGAATTGGCCGAAATGTCAACAAAAGCCGGTTCGGCCGAGTTTGGTCCGACGCCGGATCGGGCGAGCCGGCTGTCATCACAGTCGTTTTTGGCTGTATCGGCAGCGGACGGGGCCGCAATTGCCGATCCCGCCCGCGGCGCCGACGCCATAGGCGTCGCGGTCGAGCATGATCCGGAGCGCCGCGCCGCGGCGGTCCTGCTGAGCGCGGGCGCCGCTCCGGCGGAGCATCGCGGCCCCTTTTATTGCGGTCATCTGCGGCTTCGCCGCGGTCGCCGCTGTCCGACGCAAGCGTCCGATAGACTTGTTGACAATGAACGCGCCGGAGATGCCCCGGCCGACCGGGTTAGCCTCCATTCAGCCGGCCCATCTGTCGGAAGAACGCCTTAGTTCTGCCGTTTATCGTGGCCAAGTTGCGATCAATTGAAGGCGAATCCGGGGCAAACCCATGAAGACGAATTGTCTTGCGAACGAATTATTGCTGAAATCGGTTTTAAATAAGTCACGAACATGTCGCGAACTGCGCCCGACGCGTGTCCTTGCGCTCGGAGCCGCGCTGATGATCGCCGGCAGCCCGATCGACTGCGCGTTGTCGCAGGCGCTGCCGCTGCCCGCGGGCGCTGTGCTGACCGGGCCGGTCTACCGGGCCCCGGGTTACGCGAAATGCACCGTTCCGAACAATCCTTACGTTCCCTCGGTCACGAACGGCGCGAACGCCAACTCGTACATCTGCAACGACGTCTATAACCCGCCGAACTTCTATCCCTCGTTCGTCGCGGACGCGCCGGCGGCGATGGTCGTCACCTCGGGCCCGACCCAGTTCGTCCGGGTCTATTGCCCGCAGGCCGGATGCAGTCCCGTGACGGCGCCCAACCGGTCGTTCATGGCGGAGCCGAGCGCGATCCGCGGCCTGACCCCGGCGCAGATCCAGAGCGTGCTGGCCTTGCCCGGCCTGCCCTCGATGATCACCACCGTGACGGCGGCGGCCGGCTCCTGCGTCCTCACGGCCTGGGGCGCCCCCGCCTTCGGGCAAGCGGGCGGCGCGCAACAGTTCTGGCTGGCCGGCGCGCCGCCCACCGGGGCCAATTGCAACGGCCTCGCCTTCGCGTCGCCGACGATCTTCACCCGCCAGGAGATGATCGGCGGCCACGCGCTCTGGTACCAGCCGCTCGCCGGCGGCGGCAATGCCGGCGCGGTCGCGACCGCGCTCGACGTCGGGCCTTATCCCCAGCCGTTCACCGCGATGGACGAGGTCTACAAGAGCCTCGATCTGCTGAACTACGTGCCGGTGAACGGCGCGGCCGATCCCGGGCCGCTGCGGGCGGCGCTGGTTCAACTCGACGGCGAGATCTACGCTGATTATCCGTCGGTCGCGATCGCGGCCGCGCAGCAGAGTCTCGCCGCCGTGCACACCGAGATGCGCGCGACCGATCCCGCGCCGACGCCGATCCACGCCTGGCTCAGCGTCCTCGGCGGGGGGCTCTCGCTGTCCGGAAACGGCGACAGCCATACGCTGTCGGCGTGGATGGGCGGGTTCGCCGGCGGCCTCGAGGGCCGCGTCAGTCCGGCGCTCGTCGGCGGCGTCGCCGTCGGCTACGAGTCGGGGTGGCTCGGCGCCGAGGGAATTTCCGGCAGCGGGTCGTCGTCCACGGTCTCCGTCACGCCCTATGCGCGCTACGCGCCCGGACCCTGGTACGTCGAGGGGACGCTCGGCTACGCCTACAGCTGGGGGCGCGTGAACCGCAGCCTGTCGTTCGTCAACGCCGAATCCTTCTCGTCCGGCGTCACGTTCGCGACCCGTGGCTCGCCGACCGGCAACGCCTTCCTGTCCGAGGCCGAGACGGGCTATCGCTTCGACGTCGGCGGCGGCGCGGCGGTGACGCCGTTCGTCGGCCTGCAGGGAATCGTCTATTGCGGCAATGGCTTCGTCGAAAGCGGCGGCGGCCCGGTCGACCTGCATGTGGCGAGCGCGACCACCAGTCAATGGCTCGGCCTGCTGGGCGGGGAGGTCGGCTATGCGCTGCCGCTCGGCGGCGCCGCGCCGCTGCAGCTGACGGCGCGGGTCGCGTGGGCCTACGACCTGTCGGACACCGAGCGCAGCGCGTCCGCCTTTCTCGACGGAACGCCGAGCCTGGCCTCCTTCACCGTGCAGGGCGCCTCCGTCCCGCGCAACGCCGCCCTGTTCAGCCTGAGCGCGGTCCAGCGCGTGGCCGGGCTCGACCTGTTCGCCCGCTACGAGGGGGCGGCCGGAAGCGGGTCCTACGCACAGTCGGCCACCGCCGGGGTCCGCTTCACGTTCTGACGCATCGGCGGTCTCCGCGCGGTCCGCGTTTCAGCCGATTCAAACGTCGTTCCGATCCGGGCGGCTCTGCGCAAGGGTCCGGACGGGTGCGGCCTTTTGCAGCAGTTCCGCCGGCCGCGTCGAGTGATACGAGCAAACCCGCATTCGGCGCCTATTACAGGAATAATCGGGAACGCGGTGCGAATCCGCGACGTGCCCAACGCCGTGAAGGGGGACTGCTGCGAGACCAGGCGTAAGCCTGACCCACTGGCTTCCTGGCTGGGAAGGGCTCGCGAGCGGGGTGATCCTCAGTCGGAAGACCGACCGAATTGCGCCATGTCGACCCGCACGGACGGCGGGGCGATTGCGACAAACACGTGGGGATCACGGATGTCACTGTCACCAAACGCCGCCCAGCGGGCGGGAAGTCGGATTGCGCCCTCGTCACAGCCAAATCCCGCCGCGAAAGTACACGCGATTCCCGTGAGGCGCATCGCGGGCGTGCCGATCGAAAATACCCATCCTTCGCTGATCACCGACGGCGTCGCCGCCGAGGACCAGCAGCTCGCAGTCAATCGACCGTTTTGGGTGTTCTTCGTTCTCAACATCGGCATCGCGCCCTGGCTCTCGGGCGTGATCGTCGCGGGTATGGGGCTGAACCTGTTTCAGGCCGCGGTCGTCATCGTCATCGGCAGTCTCATTGGCGCGGCGCTGCCGGCGACCACCGCGTTGCTGGGGCCGCAAAGCGGTCTGCCGCAGATCGAGGTCGGGCGGTTCGCCTTCGGCCGGGTCGGCAATCGTCTGCCGGCTGCTCTGAACTGGATCGGCGCGATTGGCTGGGACGTGATCTTCAACTCGCTGTCCGCCGCCGCCGTCGTGTCCCTGCTGGGGCGCTATGGCGCGGCGGCGCCGCTATGGCTGGTGTTCGCCGGTCTCGTCGCGCTCCAGCTTTTCGTCGGAATCTGGGGGCATCACCTGGTCCAGAGCGCGGCGCGGGCGACCGGCGTCGTGCTGGGGGTCGTGTTCCTGGCGATCGGCGTCCTGGCGGTGTCGAAGAACGGCCTTCCGGCGGTGAACGGCCCCGCGGCCGGCTCGCCCGCCGTTTACGCTGCGCTGCTGCTGGTGGTTTCGTTTTCGCTCACCCTGGCGCCCTACGCCTCGGACTATACTCGCTATCTGCCGCGCGCGACGCCGTCGCGACAGGTGTTTGCGTCGGTTTTCGGCGGCTTGTTCATCGCGTCGGCGCTGTTCTTCGGTTTCGGCTACGCCACGGCGGCGCTGATCGCCGATCCGACGCCGATCGGGGTCATGTCGGCCCTGGCCGGTCTGGCCGGGCCGTTGGCGCCGTTGGTGCTGATCGCCGTGGCGTTGAGTTCGGCGCCATGCAACGCCGTCAACGACAATTCCGCCGCCTATTGTCTGATTTCCGCCGGCGTTCGAATCTCGCGTCCGGCGGCGACCATCGTCGGCGCGGCGCTCGGCTTCGTCGCCTGTCTCCTGGCGACGGACTCGTTCGTCGCTTTCTTCGAGAACTTCCTGTTCCTGTTCGCCCACGGCATCGCGCCCTGGGCGGCGATTTTGGTCGTCCACTGGTGGATGGCCGGGGCGCGGCGGGAGGAAACGCCGGAGGGGATCGGCCTCGGCGCAGTCGTGTTCGTGGTCGTCACCGCCGCGTCGGTCGCGTTGTTCTCCGCCAATTCGATCTACACCGGGATCGCCTCGAAACTGGTCGGCGGCGCCGATGTCGGCCCCTATTTCGGCTTCGTCGCAGCCGCAATCGCCTACGCCATCGGCCTCGAGGCCACACGGGCAAGAGCAGCCTGACGCGGGAGCGGCGGCGCGGGCGCCACGCGCCGCGACCGCGTGTCCGGGCGGCGCTCCGCCGGTTGCTCGGGCCTTCGAAGCCATGACCGGTTGGGCGTTCGGCGCGGGTGAGCGTCGCGCTCACCCGCGCCGATCCGCCGGCCTTTCCCGGCCGCGACCCGATGTCGCTTTGCGCCGCGGCGCGCGCGGCGCCAGACTCGGGTTCACGCCCGACGCGAGGAGGGCTTCGATGGCTGTTGAGCAGGTCGAGGGAAGGGTCGTCGCCATTCGCGGCGCCGTGGTCGACCTCGGCTTCGCCGGCCGGCCGCCGCCGATCGAGGACGCGGTCGAGATCCTCGCCAGCGACGGACGGGTCGTCGTCGCGGAAATCCAGGCTCATCTCGACGGCCACACGGCGCGCGCCATCGCGCTCGAGCCGACCACGGGTCTTCGGCGCGGCGACGGCGCGCGCGGCGTCGGCGGTCCGGTGGCGGTCGCCGTCGGCGAGGCGACGCTCGGGCGCCTGACGGACGTGCTCGGCCGCGTCGGCGACCGCGGGCCGCCATTGCCGGCCGACGCGCCGCGCTGGCCGATCCATCGCAAGCCGCCGCCGTTCTCCTCCCAGACCGGGGCGACGAGATTGTTCGCCACCGGCGTCAAGGTGATCGACCTGCTCGCTCCGCTCGCGCAAGGGGGCAAGGCCGCGATGTTCGGCGGGGCGGGGGTCGGCAAGACCGTGCTGGTGATGGAGCTGATCCACGCCATGGTCGAAAGTTACCAAGGCATCTCGGTGTTCGCTGGCGTCGGCGAGCGTTCGCGCGAGGGGCACGAGATGCTGCTCGACATGACCAATTCCGGCGTGCTGGCGCGCACCGCGCTGGTCTACGGGCAGATGAACGAGCCGCCGGGAGCGCGCTGGCGGGTCCCCATGACCGCGATGACGATCGCGGAATATTTCCGCGACGTGCGCAGGCAGAACGTGCTGCTGCTGATGGACAACGTGTTCCGCTTCGTCCAGGCGGGCGCCGAGGTGTCGGGGCTGCTCGGCCGGGCGCCTTCGCGCGTCGGCTACCAGCCGACGCTCGCCGACGAGGTGGCCGCGCTGCAGGAGCGCATCGCCTCGGTCGGGGAGGCTTCCGTCACCGCGATCGAGGCGGTCTACGTCCCGGCCGACGATTTCACCGACCCCGCCGTCACCACCATCGCCGCGCATGTCGACAGCATGGTGGTGCTGTCGCGCGGCATGGCGGCCGAGGGCATGTACCCGGCGGTCGACCCGATCGCCTCGTCGTCGATCCTGCTCGACCCGCTGGTGGTCGGCGACGAGCATGCGCGGGTCGCGACCGAAACGCGGCGCGCGATCGAGCATTATCGCGAGTTGCAGGACGTGATCGCGCTGCTCGGCATGGAGGAGCTCGGCGCCGAGGACCGAAAAATCGTCGAGCGCGCCCGCCGCCTGCAACGGTTCCTGACCCAGCCCTTCGCCGTGACCGAGGCCTTTACCGGCGTCGCCGGCCGCTCGGTCGGGGTCGCGGCCACGGTCGCCGGCTGCAGGGCGATCCTCGCCGGCGAATGCGACGATTGGCGCGAAAGCTCGCTCTACATGGTCGGCGATCTCGACGAGGCGCGCAGGAAGGAAGACGCCGCCCGCGCCGCCGGGCGAGAACCCGCGGAGGCGCCGGCATGACCGGCGCGCTGCGTCTGACCATCGTCACGCCGGCCTCGATTCTGGTCGACGCCGGGGACGTGCGTTCGGTGCGCGCCGAGGACGGGAGCGGCGCCTTCGGCGTGCTGCCGGGCCACGCCGACCTCCTGACCGTCCTGCCGCCCTCGGTGGTGCGCTGGACCTGCGACGGCGAGCCGACGCGCTACTGCGCGCTGAGCGGCGGCGTCTTGACCGTGACGCGGGGAA
Source organism: Roseiarcus fermentans (assembly GCF_003315135.1). Classification (GTDB taxonomy): domain Bacteria; phylum Pseudomonadota; class Alphaproteobacteria; order Rhizobiales; family Beijerinckiaceae; genus Roseiarcus; species Roseiarcus fermentans. The sequence goes on along the minus strand of NZ_QNRK01000021.1, from coordinate 50,231 downwards.
ACCGCGTCGCGATCGCCTGCCGGCGCGGCGCGCTCGGCGACGACCTCGAGCGGCTTCAGGCCGCGGTCGCGGCCCGCCGCGCCGCCGAAATCGACGTCGACCGGCGCGCCAAGGTCGAGCAGACGCGGCTGCATGCGCAGGCGCTGCGCCGGCTCGTGGGCGCGCTGCGCGGCGACGGGCGCGGGCCGGGCGAAGGGCGCGGGCCGTTCACCGGCGAGGCCGCGCCATGAGGGGAGGCATGCATCGCGCCTGGACGGGCAGGGGCGGACTGTCGGGTTGCGCGTCTCCTTCCCCAGCTTGCTGGGGAAGGTGGCCCGCAGGGCCGGATGGGCTGTGGAAAGCAGGACTCCGCTGGCGACAAGGGGGTGGCGACGGTTGTGCAATCCCTCCAGCATCGATGCCGCGGCCCACACCCCATCCGGCGCTTCGCGCCACCTTCCCCAACTTTCGTTGGGGAAGGGGAAGTTGTGCGACGCCCTGTGACCCCAGGGGGCGCGAGAGCCCGGGCTGGGCGCCATGATCCCGCCCCGCGACCAGCGCAACGGCCGGATGCAGGACGCCGCCCGGATCGCCGCCGGCCGCGATCGCGGAGCGCGCGCCGACCACGAGCCGACCATCGCCACCCGGCTCGGCCAGATCGGCGTGCTCGGCTGGGCGATCGTCGCCCCGATCTTGATCGGCGTCGTCGCCGGCCGCTGGCTCGACGGCGCTTTCAGGACTGGCGTCTTCTTCACCGCGCCGCTGATCATGCTCGGCGCCGTGGCGGGCATGTGGACGGCCTGGCGATGGATGCACAGGCAATGACCGCAGCCCTCCTCGCCGCCGCCTTCCTGATCGGCGCCGCTCTCGGCGCCGCGCATTTCCTGTCCCTCTGGTGGAGCGTCGGGCTCATGCGCGACGGCCGGACGGGGCTCGGCGTCGCGCTGCAGGGCCTGCGCTTCTTCACGCTGGCTGCGGCGCTGGTCGTCGTGGCGAAGCTGGGCGCGAGCCTGTTGCTCGCCGCCGCCGCCGGCGTGCTGGTCGCGCGGCTGGCGCTCACCCGTCACTATCGGAGACTCGCGTGAAGTCTCCGCTGTCGCTCGAGCCGCTGTTCCTCCTCGGCCCGGTCGGGATCACCGAGCCGGTGGTCGTGTCGTGGGCGATCATCCTCCTTCTCGGCCTCGGCTCGGCGCTCGCGACCCGGCGCCTGCGCCTCGTTCCGTCGAAGGGGCAGGCGCTGCTCGAACTCGTGGTCGCGACCATCGACGACCAGATCCGCGGCACGATGCAGACCGACCCGGCCCCGTTTCGGGCGCTGATCGGCTCGATCTTCCTCTTTACCCTCGCCTCGAACTGGTCGTCGCTGATCCCCGGGGTCGAGCCCGCGACCGCCCACATCGAGACCGACGCCGCGATGGCGCTGATCGTGTTCGTCGCGACCGTCGCCTGGGGAATCCGCGTCCGGGGCCTCGGCGGCTATCTCGCCACGTTCGCCGAGCCGACCTGGGTGATGATCCCGCTCAACATCGTCGAGCAGTTCACCCGCACCTTTTCCCTGATCATCCGCCTGTTCGGCAACGTGATGAGCGGCGTCTTCATCATCGGCATCATCTTGACGCTCGCAGGCCTCCTCGTGCCGATCCCGCTGATGGCGCTCGATCTCCTGACCGGCGCCGTGCAGGCCTATATTTTTGCCGTCCTCGCGACCGTCTTCATCGGCGCCGCGGTCGGCGAGCGCCGCAAAGCCGGCGCGTCTTCGGAGCCAGCCCCGTGAACGATCTCGTCCAGGCCGTCAGCATTGTTTCCGCCGCCCTCGCCGTCGGCCTCGGGGCGATCGGGCCGGGGATCGGCGAAGGCATGGCGGTCGCCTCGGCGATGGAGGCGATCGCCCGCCAGCCCGAGGCCGCCGGCACGATCTCGCGCACCCTGTTCGTCGGCCTGGCCATGATCGAGACGATGGCGATCTACTGCCTCGTCGTCGCGCTGCTCGTGCTGTTCGCCAACCCGTTCGTCAAATAGGCCCAAGCCGATGCGGATCGACTGGTGGACGCTCGGCCTGCAGACGGTCAACGTCCTGATCCTCGTCGCCATCCTCGCCCGCTTCCTGTTCCGTCCGGTGATCGCGATCATGGAGGAGCGGCGCGCGGCGGCGGAAAAAATCCTCGCCGACGCCGAGGCGGAGAGAGCCGCGGCGGTCGCGGCGGGCGCGGCGGCGCAGTCCGAACGCGAAAGGATCGAGGCCTCCCGCGGCGCCGTCCTGGCGCGCGCCGCCGAAGAGGCCGCCGCCCTGCGCGAGGCGGCGCTGGCGAGCGCGAAAGAGGACGCGGACCAGGTGCGGGCCGCGGCCGAGACGGAGACGCGCTGGGCGCGCGCCGCCGAGGAGGCCGCCGCCTCCGAGCGCTCGGCGCGGCTCGCGGTCGACGTCGCCGGCAAGCTGATGCAACGGCTTCCGGCGTCGGCGCAGGTGGACGGCTTCATCGACGGCCTCGCCGGGGCGCTGGCGTCGCTCCCCGAAGCGAGCCGGGACGGCTTCGGCGCGCCCGACCGGCCGACGCTGACCGCGCCCCGGCCGCTGACGGCGGCGGAAATCCAGTCGGCCCGCGACGCTTTCGCCCGCGCGCTCGGCCGTCCCGTCGACCTCGCCGTCGCGGTCGACCCGAGCCTCATCGCCGGGCTCGAACTGGAAACGCCGCACGCGGTGGCGCGCAACAGCTTTCGCGCCGACCTGAAGCGCATCGTCGAGGAGTTGACAGGCCATGCCGGCGACCATCGATGACGGCGACCGCTGGCTCGCGGGCGAGCGGGCGGCGCTCGGCCGGGTCGATCTCGCGGCCGAGGCGCAGTCGGTCGGGCGGGTGGAGGCGATCGCCGACGGCGTCGCCCGCGTCTCCGGCCTTCCCGAGACCCGGCTCGGCGAATTGCTGCGGTTCGAGGGCTGTCGCATGGGCTATGCGCTGTCGCTGGAGCCGGACGCGATCAACGCCGCGATCTTCGACGAAGCCGCCGCCATCGGCGTCGGCTCGCTGGTTTCGGCGACCGGCGAGGTCGCCCGCACGCCGGTGGGCGCAGGCCTGCTCGGCCGCGTCGTCGATCCGCTCGGACGGCCGCTCGACCGCGACGAACCGATCGCGGCGGAGGCGTTTTCGCCGGTCGAGCGGCCGGCGCCGGCGATCGTCGACCGCGCGCTGGTCGAGCAGCCGGTCGCGACCGGGGTGCTGGTGGTGGACGCCCTGTTCGCGCTCGGCCGCGGCCAGCGCGAGCTGATCATCGGCGACCGCGCGACCGGCAAGACGGCGATCGCGGTCGATGCGATCATCAACCAGAAGCGCAGCGACATGATCTGCGTCTATGTCGCGGTCGGGCAGCGGGCGACGGCGGTCGAGCGGGTGATCGAACAGGTGCGGGAGCGCGGCGCGCCCGAGCGTTGCGTGTTCGTCGTGGCGTCGGCCGCTTCGTCCGCGGCGCTGCAATGGATCGCGCCGTTCGCCGGCTTCGCCATCGGCGAATATTTTCGCGATCGCGGCCAGCACGCGCTCGTGGTCGTCGACGACCTCACCAAGCACGCGGCGACGCACCGGGAACTCGCGCTGCTGACCCGCGAGCCGCCGGGCCGCGAAGCCTTCCCCGGCGACATTTTTTACGTGCACGCCCGGCTTCTCGAGCGGGCGGCGAAGCTTGCGCCGGAACTCGGCGGCGGCTCGCTCACCGCGCTGCCGATCGCCGAGACAGACGCCGGGAACCTCTCGGCCTTCATCCCGACCAACCTGATTTCGATCACCGACGGGCAGATCGTGCTCGATTCGCGCCTGTTCGCCGCCAACCAGCGCCCGGCGGTCGACGTCGGCCTGTCGGTCAGCCGGGTGGGGGGCAAGGCGCAGGCGCCGGCCCTGAGGGCGGCCTCCGGACGACTGCGGCTCGACTATGCGCAGTTCCTCGAACTCGAGATGTTCACGCGCTTCGGCGGCCTCACCGACGCGCGCGTCAAGGCGACGATTGCGCGCGGCGAACGCATCCGGGCGCTGCTCGCCCAGCCGCGCTTCGCCACCCTCCGCCTCGTCGACGAGGTCGCGCTGCTCGCCGCGCTCGCCGACGGCGCTTTCGACGCCGCGCCCGCGGAAAAGGTCGCCGAGGCGCGGGCGCGGATCGCGGCGGAACTCGACGCGCGCGCCCCCGAGGCGGCGGCCGAGGTCATGGCCAAGGGAGCCTGCGACGACGCGGCGCGGACAAAACTCGTTCAGGCGGTGCGCGCGATCATCGGGGCAGGGGCGTGACCGAGCGGCTCAGCGACGTCATGGCGCGCATCGGTTCGGTGCGGCAGCTGTCGTCGGTGATCGGCGCGATGCGCGGCATCGCCGCGGCGCGGGCGCGCGAGGCGCGCGAGCGTGTCGAGGGCGTGCGCGCCTACGCCGCTGCCATCGGCGCCGCGATCGGGCAGGCGCTGGCGCTCGACGACGGCGGCGCTCCGCCGCGGGAGCGGGACGGCCGGGGCGGCCATCTGGTCATCGCGGTCTGCGCGGAGCAGGGTTTCGCCGGCCCGTTCAACCGGCGCGTGCTGGAGGCGGCGGAACGCGCGCTCAAGGCCGACGGCGCGCGCACGACTGAACTGCTGCTGCTCGGCGCCCGCGGACTGGCGGCGGCGGAGGAGCGCGGGCTCGCCGTCGGCTGGAGCCGGCCGATGATCGCCCACGTCGACGAGGCCGGCGCGCTCGCCGACCGCGTGACCGAGCAGCTTTACCTGCGCCTCGGCGCCGGCCAGGCGACCCGGGTCGACCTTGTTCACGCGATTCCGTCGCAAGGCGAGATCCAGGTGGTCGACCGGGCGCTCGCGCCGTTCGATTTCGCCCGCTTTCCCCTCGCCAGGACCGCGTCGCCGCCGATCGTCTCCCTGCCGCCGCGCGTCCTGCTCGCCGAACTCGCGGAAGAATACGTGTTCGCGGAGCTGACCGAGGCGCTGACCTTGTCGCTCGCCGCCGAGAACGAGGCGCGCATGCGGGCGATGTCGGCCGCCAAGGCCAACGTGGCGACGATGCTCGACGACCTCGTCGCCCGCTCCCGCCAGCTGCGGCAGGAGGAGATCACCGACGAGATCATCGAACTCGGGGGGAGGCGGGCGCGGAGATAGTCCGGCGTGCGACGGCGTGTCGCATCAGAGGGGGCGGGGGAGCCGGCCGTCGGGTGAAGCGATATCGGTAGGCGGCTCCGGAACGCCTCCCTTGGCGCACGCGCTTCACGCCGCAGCGCGTTCGCGCTCGACGCCGGCGGGCGTCAATCCGTGACGGCGGCAGACGATGTCGAGCCAGGAGCCTGCCGGCGCAGTCGTCTTCTCGCGGCTCAACACCGAGCTCCAGAGGTGAACCGCCCTGGTCTCGCTGGTAATCTGCCGTTCGACCCACTCGGGCGGGCCAAAGAAGGCTTTGGCGTCGCTATGGCGGACGGGATAAAAGACGGCCTGCTTCTGCGCCTGGTTTGCGACCCGGTACTTCTTCGCCAGATAGGTCAGAATCGCCGGGCCGAACGTGCCCCATCGGTAGTCTTCCGGCCGAAGGTCGCCTTGGCGCAGCCGTCTCCAGTAGAACTGGAGCGTCTTGCGCGGCCCATAGAACGGCGGCCGCCAGTTGAGCTGCGGGATCTCGCAGAGTTCGCGGACCATGGCGGAATCCGGGGGAAGCCGCAAGATCGCGCCGTTGATCGAGGTCTCGTGCTCCCAGCCGAAGACGTAATCGTCACGAAAATCGAGCGGGCGCAGGAAATAGAGGTCGAGATCGACCCAGTAGCCGATCCCCTTGGCCTGCATCACGTAGCGGAAAAAGTCAGTCCCGAGCGCGCGATGTCCCCCGTCGAAGTACCTGGCGAGGGCAGGATATTCGACAACCTCGTTCGCGTCGCGCACCTCTACACCGTTCGGGACCCCGCGAAGTCTTTCTGGGTTATAGGAATACAACCGAAAGCGATGTCCCATCGACACTGCCGAGACCATCGTCAATTGTTCGACACAACCGAGCTTGTCGTCGATCCACAGCGAGTTCAAAGGATCCAGCAGTTTCGCCTCCCAGTCACGGAGTTCCTGGCGTCACGATTGGAGGCAGGCGCTCTCTGTCGACGCAGGCTTTCACCATGTCCCGCCCTGTTCTCCCATTTGCGGCGAGCCCTTTCAAGCTCGCCGGCGCGGCGTCTACAGAAGATTTACGACGCTGTCTGCGCTCGTCGGTCGCACGCCGTCAACTGCAATCCACCCTGCACCGGACCGTGATGGCGGTCGCTGGCGTCCGATCCGCTTCGCCAAAGGCTTCGGGCCGCGGCCAATGCCCGCCGGCGGCGCGCATGTCGCCCGTTGCCAGTGCGTGCGCGGCAAGCGGGCCGGACACGCGACTTAGTCCGAATTGACGCCGCCCCGGATCAGTCAGAAACTGGCGCCAACACGCCGGAACGCGACCGCGATGCGAGCCGCCCGGAAAGGAACGAGGCGCTCGACATGAGTGCGGCCGCCGGAATTGGCACAATCGGACACGAGGGCAAGGGGCGTTCGGTCGGCTGGGCGTCGCTCGCCTGCATGGGCGTGGTCTTCGGCGACATCGGAACGAGCCCGCTCTACACGCTCAACACCGCCGTCAAGGCCGCGAGCTCTGGCGGCCAGGCGACGCCCGAGGCGGCAGTCGGCATCGTCTCGCTGATCTTCTGGTCGCTGATCATCGTCATCTCGCTCAAATACGCGACCTTGATCATGCGCGCCGACAACCACGGCGAGGGCGGCATTCTGGCGCTGCTGGCGCTCGTCCATCCGCGCCGCGCCAAACCCACGGCCCAGCGCGCGGCCTTGCTGGCGATCGGCCTCGTCGGGGCGACGCTCCTTTACGGCGACGGCACGATCACGCCGGCGATCTCGGTCCTGTCGGCGATCGAGGGGCTGAAACTCTACGCGCCGCAGATGAGCCACGTGGTCGTTCCCCTGACGGTCGCGATCCTCGCGGCGCTGTTCGTGATCCAGCGCCACGGCACGTCCTTCGTCGGCGGCCTGTTCGGCCCGGTCATGCTCGTCTGGTTCCTCGTCGCGGGCGCGCTCGGCGCGGCAGGGATCGTCAGGGAGCCGGCCATTCTCGCCGCTTTGAGCCCCGTTCCCGCCGTGACCTATCTCGTCAGCGTCGGGCCGCTGGCGCTCGTGGTGATCGGCGGCGCCTTTCTCGCCGTGACCGGCGGCGAAGCCTTCTATGCCGACATGGGCCATTTCGGCCCGCTGCCGATTCGCCTCGCCTGGTTCGGTCTGGCGCTGCCGGCGCTGACGCTGAGCTATTTCGGACAGGGCGCGCTCTTGCTCGCCGAGCCCGGCTCTTCGGAAGTGCTCGACAATCCGTTCTTCGCCCTCGCGCCGCAATGGGCGCACTATCCGCTGGTCGCGCTGGCTGCGGTCGCGACCGTGATCGCCTCGCAGGCGATCATCTCGGGCGCCTATTCGCTCACCGAACAGGCGATCAATCTCGGCTTCCTGCCGCGTATGACCGTGATCCACACCGAGGGGCGTGAGATCGGCCAGATCTACGTTCCGTTCGTCAACTGGACGCTCGCGGCCGGGACGCTCGCGGCGGTGCTCGGCTTCGGCTCGTCGGACGCGCTCGCGGGCGCCTACGGCGTCGCGGTGTCGCTGCTCATGGTGATCACCACGGTGCTGGCGACCTATGTGGCGTTGCACTGGAAGATCAACCCGGCGATCGTCTACGCCGTCAACGGAAGCCTGCTCGCGCTCGACCTTCTGTTCTTCGCTGCGACCTCGACCAAGCTCCTCGACGGCGGCTGGTTTCCGCTGATGATCGCCATTGCGATCTCGTTCGCCATGCTGACCTGGAGAAAAGGATCGCAGGTCCTCGACGCCCTGAGGGTCGACGTTCGCGAGCGCACGCAAGCCTTCGTCGAGCGACTGCGCATCGACCCGCCGTTCCGCATTCCCGGCACCGCGGTGGTGCTCGGGCGAATGGCCAAGGGCGTGCCGATCGCATTGTCTCGCAATGTCAATTTCAACCGGACGATGCACCAGAACGTGGTGCTGGTGGCGGTCGAGATGACCGAGACGCCGCACGCGAGCGACCACGAACGGGTCGTGGCGGCGCCGATCGGCGCCGGCCTGACGCGCGCCGAGTTGCGCTTCGGCTTCATGGAGCAGCCCGACGTGCCGCAAGGTCTCGCCGATGCAATGGCGGAGGGGAAAATCGAAACATTCGATCTCGGTCAAGCGATCTACTTCACCGGCCACGAGACCATCCTGCCGCTCGGCAAGCGGCCCGGGATGCCGCGCTGGCGCGAAGCGGTCTTCGCCTTCATGCACCGTAACGCCCAGCGCCCCGACGCCTATTTCAAACTGCCGAGCGCGCAGGTGATGGAGATCGGCATCGAGTTCGAGATCTGAGGCGGGACCTCCTGGCGGTTGAATCCCGGGAACGGCGAAGACGAAAGCCCGTCCCGGGCAGGACGCCTCAGGCGCCGTCGTGATCGAGGGCGGCGGCGAGGGTTGCAGGCGAACCCAGTCGTCGGGCTTCATACTGGACTTCCGCCGTGCGCACGACCTCGTCGCGGAAATAACGGCTCAACTCGCGCGCCGTGCGCACATCGGCTTTTCGCCCGTTCAGCAACGGCGCCAGCTCGCTCTCGATCCGCGCCAACGTCAGCAGGGTCGGCCTCGCGTCCGGCTCGAACTCGACGAGGAGATCGACGTCGCTGTCCGGCCGCGCAGTTCCTTTGAGCGTCGATCCGAACAGGGAGAGTTTGTGGATCCGGTGGCGGCGGCACACCGAAGCCAGCGCGCCGGGATCAGAAAAGACCTGCTGCGTCATGGGGCGACAGTACGCCAACAGGCTGGTTTCGGCCATGGCCACAGTCCGGCGTCGTCGCGAGGGGCCAGATCGGGCGCCGATCAGGTCGCCAAGCTCTGTCGTCACGGTCGACCAGCGCACCTTCGCGCTGGTGTTCCGCTCGCGCTCGCCGATCGCGGCCTAAAGCGTCGCCATCGGCTCGCGGCCCTGCTGGGTGCCGAAGAACACCCGCAGGCTGTCCAGCAGGCGGCGGGTCTGGCGGCCGTCGGCGAGGGCGGAGAGATAATCCTCCGCCCATTTGGTGATGTCGTTGACCTGCAGGTGGGAGAGCATGGGCGCATGCCGGTCGCGCCGTTCATCGAGCGGCATCTCCAGCGCGTGCTTGATCGCCGACGCGACTGCGTCGGTCTCGTGCGGGTTGACGATCAGCGCCTGCTCGAGTTCGCGCGCGGCGCCGGCGAACTCGGACAGCACCAGCACGCCGGGGTTCTCTGGGTCCTGCGCGGCGAGATATTCCTTGGCGACGAGGTTCATGCCGTCGCGCAAGGGCGTCACCAGGGCGACGTCGGCTGCGCGGTAGAAGCCGGCCAGCACCGTACGTGAATAGGAGCGGTTGACGTAGCGGATCGGCGTCCAGGCGGCGTCGCCGAAGCGGCCGTTGACCCGACCGATCAGCCCCGTCACCTCGCTCTCGATCTCGCCGTATTCCTTGACGTCCGACCGGCTCTTGGGCGTGATCTGCAGGAACGTCACCTTGCCGCGCCACTCCGGGCAGTCTTCGAGAAACCGCTCGAACGCCTTGATCCGGTCGGGAATGCCCTTGGTGTAGTCGAGACGGTCGACTCCGAGCACGAGCCTGTTGTCCGACAGGCTCTCCTTCACCAGCGCCACCATCGCCGAACGGCCGGCGTTGCGGGCCAAGCGCATGTAGGTCTTGGTCTCGATGCTGACCCCGAACACCCCGAGCTTGACCTGACGGCCCTCGAACTCGTAGGCGCCGCCGCGGGTCGGGCTCGCGCCCCGGGCGACCAGATAGCGCGCGAAATTGTCGCGGTCGTTGGCGGTCTGGAAGCCGACCAGATCGTAGTGGACGAGGCTGCCGAAGATCTGCTCGTGCAGCGGCAGGGTCTGCAAAATGTCGGGCGGCGCGCAGGGCGTGTGCAGGAAGAAGCCGATCCGGTTGCGATGGCCGCGCGCACGCAATTCATGCCCGAGCAGCATGAGATGATAGTCGTGGACCCAGATGACGTCTTCCTCGGCGACCAGCGGACTCAGCTTGTCGGCGAACATCCGGTTCACCCGCAGATAGCCGCTCGCGTCGGCGCGCGAATATTCCTGCATGTCGCCGCGATAATGCAGGATCGGCCACAGCACGCTGTTGGCGAGGCCGTTGTAATATTCCTGGACGTCGTTCTTCGACAGGTCGACGAGGACATAGGTCACCCGCTTGGCGTCGATGACGCGCGGCAGCGGATCGGGCTCCTCCGACACCTGGCCGCTCCAGCCGAACCAGAGCCCCCTGCGGTTCTTGAGGGCGGCCTTGACCGCCACCGCCATGCCGCCGGCGCTCGGCGTCCCCTTGGGGTCCGGCGCCGCGACGCGGTTCGAAACAATGATCAAGCGCGCGCCCATGCTTCCTCCCAACTCGACGACAACCGCGTCGCTGAATTGATGATCCCGGCCATCGAGTAGGTCTGCGGCAGGTTCCCCCAGAGCTGGCCGGTGTCCGGGTGGATGTCTTCGGAGAGCAGGCCGAAGGCGTTGCGATGTCCGAGAATGGCTTCGAACAGCTCGCGGCCCTCTTCCGCCCGACCGATCGAGGCGAGGGCGTCGACGTACCAGAAGTTGCAGGCGAGGAAGGCCGTCTCGGGCGGGCCGAAGTCGTCCGGGGCGGTGTAGCGCATGATGCGCCCCTTCCTGATCAGCGTCCGCCCGATCGCCTCGCAGGTCATGACGAAGCGGCGGTCGGTCGGCGGCAGGAGGCCGAGCTTGGCGACGAGCAGGACGCTCGCATCGAGCGCCGGCTCGCCGAAGGCGCCGGTGAGGGCGCCCTGGCGCTCGTCCCACGCCTCCGTCAGGATCTTTTCCCGCAAGGCCGCGGCGTTGGTCTTCCAGTAGGCGGCGCGCTCGTGGCCGAGCATGCGCGCGATCCGGGCGAGGCGGTCGCAGGCGGCCCAGCACAGCGTCGCCGAATAGGTATGCGGGCGCTCCCGGGTGCGGTACTCCCACAGGCCCGCGTCCGGTTCGAAGGCGGCCGCGAGCGCTCGCTCGCCCAGCCGCTCGAGCATGTGGAACAGCGGTTCGTCGCCCATCGACGGCAGGCGCTCGTCGACGAACATCTGCGCCGCGGCCAGCACCACGCTGCCGTAGACGTCGTTCTGGGTCTGGGCGGCGGCCTGGTTGCCGACCCGGACCGGACCCTGTCCGAGGAAGCCGGCGAGATCGGGCGCGATCACCTCGTTGAGCGGGGAAAAGGGAATGATGCCGTGCAGGGGCTGCATCGGCCCGCTCTCGATCGCGATGGTGGTGATGTAGTGGATGTACGATTCCATCGTCTGCGTCGCGCCGAGACGGTTCAGCGCGTCCACCACGAAATAGGCGTCGCGCAGCCAGCAGAAGCGGTAGTCCCAGTTGCGTCCCGAGCGCGGCGCCTCGGGGATCGAGGTCGTGTGCGCGGCGACGATCGCTCCGGTCTCCATGAAGGCGCAGTTCTTGAGCGTGATCGCCGCGCGCACCACGTCCGCCTGCCACTCGAACGGCGCCGCGAGGTTGCGCGACCAGTCGAGCCAGTGCTCCCGTGTGTGTTCGAGGAACTCCCGGGTCGTGGCGTCGATCGCGCTGAGAAAGGGCTCGTCCTGGCCGAACACCAGGCTCAGCGGACGGGTCAGCGGGAAGGTGATCTCGTTGAGGATGTAGCTCAGCGGCGCGTCGCTGGTCAGGCGCATCACGTTGGGGCCGCCGACGTAGCGGACGTGATTCGAGCCGACGACGGCGTTTTGGGTCGGGCGGCCGTAGTTGTGGGTCGGGCGCACGCGGATCGCGATCCGCGGCATGCCGGACAGCGGCTCGAGCCGGCGGATCACCTGCGGCGGGCGAAAAGGTCGCTCGAAGCGGTCGAAGCGCGGACAGAAATCGGTCACGCGCAGCGACGCCCCGTCCTCGGCGGTGAGGATCGTCTCGACGATCGCGGTGTTGCGGACGTAGCGCGCCTCGACCGAGGTTTGCCCGTGCAGGACGACGTCGCAAAACCCTTTCTCTTCGTCGCCGGCGAGCAGGCGCGAGAAGACGGGATCGCCGTCGAAGCGGGGAAAGCACCACCAGACGAGGCGCGCCTGCCGGTCGACGAAAGCGGCGACGCAGGAGTTGCCGATAAGAGCGAGATCGAGCGGCTGCGGCCGCGACGGCTGCTGAGCGATCATGCGGAGGCTGCGCCGTCGGCGTAGGCGGCGAGCCAGGCGCGCACCGCAGCGGGGCTTGCGAAGGCGCCGACCGCGCCCGGGCGGCGCGAGCCGACCGAGTAGCCGCGTCCGCCGTTGGCGGCGACCGCGGCGAAACCGGCTTCGTCGGTGTGGTCGTCGCCAATGAAGATCGGCGTCCGGCGCCGGAACGGCTCGTAGGCGAGGAACGCGGCGACGGCGCGCCCCTTGTCGAAAAGTCTGGTCTTCACTTCGAACGCGCAATGGGCATCGAGCATCGTGATTCCCGGGTAAGGCAGGGTCTCGAGCAGGTCGGCCAGTCGGCGCCGCAAGGCGTCGCCCGCACCCGGCGACTGGCGGTAATGAACCGCGTAGCTGTAACGCTTGTTTTCCACGAACGTTCCCGGAAAGTCGCGTAGAAGGACGTTCAGTTCCGCCCAGAGGGCGTGTGGCAGCGGCTCGACGTTGGCGGAAGTCAGGGTCTCGTCGTCCGGATCGAGCCGCAGTTCCGCGCCGTGGACGCCGGCGGCCTTGAGCCGCAGCGGCGCGAACAGCCGGTCGAGTTCGGCGATGGCGCGGCCGCTGACCAGCGCGAGCGCGCCGCCGGCCCTGGCCTCGGCGGCCGCAATGTCGGCGATCAGGCTGGCCGGGACGACGACCTCGTCCGGGCGCTCGGCGAGGTCGAGCAGCGTGCCGTCCACGTCGAGAAACAGACCAATGCCATCAGCCTCGCCCGCGTCGCCGCCGCTCATGGCGGCGCCCGCGCTCGAAGCCGCGAACGTCGTCCGCAAACCGTGCTCCAGTCCCGCCGACTCCGTGGCTAACTGCGCTTCGCGGCGATACCGTGGTGAAAACATGGCGAGCGGGAAGGGGGACCGGGGCGTCGCCGGGCTCAATTGCGCCTTTGCCGGACAGGCGAGCGGAAAGGCCTTTCGCCTTTCGCAGGATTGAGGGGCCGCCGAATGGGGATGATCGTGACGCCTGCCGCGGTTTGACGGCGGGGGCGCTCGTGTCGCACTTTGGCGCCGAAAGCCGGACGGGGGCTGTGTATCGAGGCGTCCGCGCTCGAAACGAAAGTGGGGCGACAATGGGTCGCGACGGGTGCGCCGACGCAAAGTCCGATTGCTTGTGGCGCTTGTCAACAACGGGCGGGGACGCGAAGTCGGCAATATTTGCGCTTATGTCTCTGACGGATAGCGCGAGGAAGGTTTGATGTCCTCCAACGACCGGAAGGCCGCGGACGCCGCAGCGGGGGCAGGGGAGGCCTCCGCGAATCCGTTTCCGACCGTCGCCATCGGCGCGTCCGCCGGCGGCGTCGCGGCGCTGCAAGAGTTGTTCGAATGCCTGCCGAACGACTTGGAGGCGGCTTTCGTCGTCGTGGTCCATCTCGACCCGGCGCACGAGAGCGAACTGCCGTCCATCCTGAGTTTGCGCACCAAAATGCCGGTGACCCAGGTCGCCGGCGCGACGCCGCTCGAACCGCGTCGGGTGTACATCATCCCGCCGAACCGGGAACTCCTCGTCACCGACCGTAGCCTCGCGCTCGCACCATTCAACGAACCGCGCTGGCGGCGCGCGCCGATCGACTTCTTCTTCCGCTCGCTCGCCGCGCAGCAGGGCGACGATTTCGCGATCGTCCTTTCGGGCGCCGGTTCGGACGGCGCGCTCGGCGTCAAGGCGATGAAGGAAGCCGGCGGCATCATCATCGTCCAGGACCCGGAAGACGCCGAATATGCATCCATGCCGCGCAGCGCGATCGAAACCGGTCTCGCCGACTTCGTGCTGCCGATCCGGGCAATCGCCGAAAAATTGCCCGACCTGATCCGCGATCGCCCCCGCCTGCAGGTCGACGGCCGGAACCCCGACGACGGCGAAGCCATGGCGGCCATTCTGGCGCAACTGCGGGTGCAGACGGGCCACGATTTCTCGAATTACAAGAAATCCACAGTGCGCCGCCGCATCGACCGGCGGATGCAGGTGCAGCGGGCGGGGACGATGGCCGAGTATCTCAAGGTCTTGCGCGAGAACGCGGCGGAGGCGCAGGCGCTGTTCGCCGACCTCCTGATTTCGGTCACCACGTTTTTCCGCGACCCGGCCGCTTTCGACAAGCTGGCGGCGGCCGTGATCCCGACGCTGTTCGAGGGCAAGGGCGCAACCGACGTGGTGCGGGCCTGGGTTCCCGGCTGCGCCACCGGCGAGGAGGCCTATTCGATCGCCATGCTGCTCCTGGAAGAAATGGCGCGGCGGGACGTCCACTGCGATGTTCAGGTGTTCGCCTCCGACATCGACGACGCCGCGCTCATGGTCGGCCGGGAGGGGCGCTATCCGCGCGCGATCGAAGCCGACGTTTCGGACGAGCGCCTGAAGCGCTTCTTCACCCGCGAGAACGATCACCACCGCGTGGCCCGCGAACTGCGCGACAAGGTGGTGTTTGCGCGCCACAGCCTGCTGCGGGATCCGCCGTTCTCGCGCGCCGACCTCATCTCCTGCCGCAACGTGCTGATCTACCTCGACCGCGACCTGCAGCAGCAAGTCTGCGCGATTTTCCATTTCGCGCTCACGGCGGCCGGCTATCTGTTCCTGGGAACGTCGGAGAGCGCCGACACGCCGCAAGGCCTGTTTCGGCCGATCGATCGCGACAGCCGGATCTACCAGCGCCATGCGGTCGCGGCCGACAGGCGGGCGACGCCGCGCATCGGCCCGCCGTCGTTCGGCGTCGAGCCGGCGCCGCGGCGAACCTACCCGTCGCCGCGCGGCGATAGCGAAGCGGCGACGCACCGCGAGGCGCTGGAGAGCCTCGCTCCGCCGAGCGCAATCGTCGACGAGTCCTATCGCGTGATGCATCTCTCGCAGCAGGCCGGGCGCTATCTGCAGCCATCGGCCGGGACGCTGGTCAACGACATCACCGAGCTGGCGCGCGAGGAGCTTCGGTTCGACCTGCGCGCCGCGCTCGTTCGCGCCTTCGGGCGCGGCGAGCCGAGCCTCAGCGGCCCGATCGCCGTACGCTTCAACGGCTCGGCGCGCCGCGTCTATCTGCACGCCAAGCCGCTCGCCGGCGTTCCGCCCGCCGCACGCGCCGCGATCGTGTTCTTCTTCGAAGGCGAGGCGCTCGGCGACTTCGCGACCGGGGTCGCCGGCATGGAAGAACTTTCGCTCGGCGAGCGGCTCCTTCGGGCCCATCAGGAGCTTCAATTCACCCAGGCGCAGCTACGGACCTCGCGCGAGGAATACGAGGAAGCCAACGAGGATCTGCGCGCCGCCAACGAGGAATTGCAGTCGATCAACGAGGAGCACCGATCGACCGCCGAGGAGCTCGAGACCAGCAAGGAGGAGCTGCAGTCGATCAACGAGGAGTTGCAGACGGCCAACAGCGAGTTGAAATCCAAGCTCGACAGCGTGTCCCGCGCCCACAGCGACATCCAGAACCTGATGGCGGCGACGGACGTCGGCATCCTGTTCCTCGACCCGCAGCTCAGGATCAACCGGTTCACCCCGAGCATCGCCCGGCTTTTCAACATCGTGGAGGGTGACGAGGGCCGGTCGATCACCGATTTCACCCACGGGCTCGAATACGACGGCCTGGCCGACGAGGCGCGCAGGATCATGCGCGACGGGGCGCCGAGCGAGCGCGAGGTCCGCAGCCGCAGCGGCGCCTGGTACCTGATGCGGCTGCGTCCGTACCGGACGGTCGAGGACAAGGCGGACGGCGTGGTGGTCACGTTCGTCGACATCGGCGAGCGCCGCCGCGCAGAGGACGCCCTGCGCAACAGCGAGGCGCGGATGCGGGCCGTCATCGACGGCGTCGGCGACGCGATCGTCACGACGGACGAGAGCGGGACCGTCCAGTCGGCGAACGCAGCCACGACTGCGATGTTCGGCTACGACGCGGAGGAACTCGTCGGGCGCGACGTGAACATGCTCGCGGCCGAATCGCGGCCCGAGAGCCATTCCGGGCGCTTCTTCGACACGGGCAAGGCCGGGAGCGTCGGCTCGAGCCGCGAGCTCGAGGGCCGGCGCAAAGACGGCTCGCAGTTTCCGATCGAGCTTTCGGTGTCGGAAATCCGCCACGACGAGGAGCGGCTGTTCATCGGCTTCATTCGCGATCTGAGCGAGCGGAGGCGGTTCGAGGCGCGCCTGAACAAGCTGCACGCCAATCGCCTCGATTCGATGGCCGACATGGCGACGGCGCTCGCCCACGAGCTGAACCAGCCGCTCGCGGCGGCGTCGAACTACTTTTCCCTCGTCCGCCAGCTCGCCGCCGACCCGGCGCAGCCGCAAAAGCCGGCGCTGAAGGAGGCGATCGACAAGGCGGCGGCGCAGCTCCTTCGCGCCGGCCAGATCATCGCCCACCTGCGCGAGTTCATGGCGCGCGGCGAGCCGAACCGGGTGGAGCAGAGTCTGCACGGGCTGATCCGGCGCGCCTGCGACCTCGCCACGCCCTCAGCGCGCGAGCGCCAGGTCGAGATCGCGCTCGCGCTCGAGGCCGCCGAGGACGACGTCCTCGCCGACACCGTGCATATCGAGCAGGCGCTGCTCAACCTGATGCGCAACGCCATGGAGGCGATGGACTACGCGAAGGAGCGCAAGCTGACGATCACCACGGCGCTTCAGGACGGCATGATCCGGACCGAGGTCGCCGACACCGGGCACGGCCTGCCGGAGAAGGCCAACGCCGAGCTGTTCACGCCTTTCACGTCGACGAAGGCGACCGGGCTCGGCGTCGGCCTGTCGATCTCCCGATCCATCGTCGAGGCCCATTACGGGTCGATCTGGGCGGAGGCGAACCCCGGCGGCGGCGCGAAGTTCTGCTTCACCCTGCCGCTCGCGCGCCTGGAGCAGGATCAACTCGCGCAGTCGGGGCAAGCGCAGCCCGCCGGGTTCGGGCCGGGGTGAGGAGCGGGCTTGCGCCTCGCCGGGCGAAGCCGGCCCGAGGCGTCCGCGCCCCGGTTGCGCCGCCGTGAGTCAGGCGGCGAAGAACCCCTCGACCTCCGCCTCGAGGCCGGGCGGATCGAGGCGGACGAGGCCGTCGCGCACGATCAGCGTCTCGATCGCCCCCGCAAGCCCGCGCTTCCGCCAGATCATCACCCGCCGGTCCGGGTCGAGAATCAGATAATGCTCGACGCTCGGCAGCGAGAAATAGCCGTCGAGCTTCGCCCCGTGGTCGTCCGCCGCCGTGCTCGGCGACAGGACTTCGACCACGATCACGGGATTGGGGATCTCCATCGTGTTCAGGTCGGGCGGGCAGGGGCAGACGACCAGCGCGTCCGGCTCGAACGCGGTTCGCGCGTTGATCCGGACCGTCATGCCGTCCGGAAAGACTCGACAGGGAAGGCCCCCGCGCTGGACGCCGGCCTTCAGCGCTTCATAGGCGGCGGCTTTGGTCAGGGCATGGATCGCCCGCTCCGGCGCCATCATCACCGGCCGGCCCTCGCGCAACTCCCAGCGGCCGCCCCGCCCCGCCGCCCAGGCGAGGTAGGCGTCGACGTCCATCAGGGTCTCGGCGGCGCGCGACATGCGGACGCTTTTACCACAGACAGGGTCTGCGGCGAAGCCGGCCGTTCACGCCGGCAGCACGCGCCGCGCCAGCTCCACCCAGTAGGCGACGCCGGGCGCGATGGCGGCGTCGTTGAAGTCGTATTTCGGGTTGTGCAGCATGGCGGTGTCGCCGTTGCCGAGGAACACGTAGGCCCCCGGGACCTGCCGCAGGATGAAGGCGAAGTCCTCCGCGCCCATCACCGGCTTCACGTCGTCGCGCACGTTGTCCGGACCCGCCACGGCGCGCATGGCCGCGAGCGCGATCTCGGTCTCCGCCGGATGGTTGACGGTCGGCGGATAGGGGACGCCGTCGCCCTTCTCGACGGTCGCGCGCGCCCCGAACGCCGCCGCCGTCTGAGCGCAGATGCGCCGAAGCTCGGTTTCGATCGTCGTGCCGACGGCTTCCGAGAAGCAGCGGATGTTGCACTTCATCTCGACCCGGTCGGGGATGACGTTGAAGGCCTCGCCGGCGTGGATCGCGGTGATCGACACCACGGCCGGCTCCAGCGGGTCGACGACGCGCGAGACGATCGTCTGCGCCGCCGTCACGATCGCCGCGGCGGCCACGATCGGATCGCGGCAGAGGTGCGGGAACGCCGCATGGCCGCCGACCCCCTCGACCGTGATCACGAACTTGTCGGTCGACGCCATCGCCGGCCCGCGCGCCACCCCGAACGCGCCGATCGGCACCCCCGGCCAGTTGTGCACGGCGTAGGCGCCCTTGACCGGAAAGCGCTCGAGCAGAGAATCGTCGATCATCGCCTGCGCGCCGCCGTAGCCTTCCTCGGCGGGCTGAAAGCAGAACACCAGCGTTCCGTCGAAGGCGCGGGTCTCGGACAAATGGCGCGCCGCGCCGAGCAGCATGGTGGTGTGGCCGTCGTGCCCGCAGGCGTGCATCAGGCCCGCCGCTGCCGACGCGTAGGGCGCGCCGGTCGCCTCGGGAATCGGCAGCGCGTCCATGTCGGCGCGGAACAGCACGCGCTTCTCCGGGCCCGCGGCGGGGCCGCTCGCGCCGTGCAGGAGGCCGACGACCCCAGTCTGGCCGACCCCTTCGACGACCTCGTCGAAGCCGAAGGCGCGCAGCCGCTCCGCCACCAGCCGCGCCGTGCGCTGAACCTCGAAGCCGAGCTCCGGGTTACGGTGAAAATCCTGCCGCCACGCGGTGAGTTCCGGGATCATGGCGGCGATCGAGTTCCTCAGCGGGGCGTTCATGTCGGGGACCGGCTCCGGTGTGATAGACTGTGAAAATCGCCGCGCGCGGCAAGGAGCAGTCTCGCTGCTCGCCGCGCCCGGCGCAAGACACGAAAGCAGGAGCGTTAGCCATGGGCTCGCCGGGGCCGGGGCTGTTGAGCCTCGTTCCGTTCGTCAGCGTCGACCACATGATGCGGATCGTGTGGGACATCGGCCCGGAGCGGATGATCGTCGAGCTCGCCGCCTATATCGAGGAGGATTTCCGCCGCTGGGAGCTGTTCGACAAGACGCCGCGCATCGCCGCCCACTCGGCCGAGGGCGTGATCGAGCTGATGCCGACCAGCGACGGGGCGACCTACGGCTTCAAATACGTCAACGGCCACCCGCGCAACGCCGCCGCCGGCCGGCAGACGGTGACCGCCTTCGGCGTGCTCTCCCACGTCGACAGCGGCTATCCGATGCTGATCTCGGAGATGACGGTGCTGACCGCGCTGCGCACGGCCGCCACCTCGGCGCTGGCGGCGAGGGTCCTCGCGCCGCCGGGCGCGAAAACGATGGCGATCATCGGCAACGGCGCGCAGTGCGAGTTCCAGGCGATCGCCTTCAAGGCGCTCGCCGGAATCGAGGCGGTCAGGCTCCACGACATCGATCCGAAGGCGACCGCCAAGGCCGCGGCCAATCTCGCCGGCTCGGGCCTCGCGGTCGTGTCCTGCCGCTCGAGCGAGGAGGCGATCCTGGGCGCGGACATCGTCACCACCTGCACCGCCGACAAGCGCTTCGCCACCATCCTCACCGACAACATGATCGGCGCGGGGGTGCACCTCAACGCGATCGGCGGCGACAGTCCGGGCAAGACCGAACTGCATCGCGACATCCTGCTGCGCTCCGAGATTTTCGTCGAATACGCGCCGCAGACCCGGATCGAGGGCGAGATCCAGCAGCTCGACCCGTCCCATCCGGTGACGGAGCTGTGGCGGGTGCTGACGGGCCTCGCGCCCGGGCGGCGGGACCGGGCGCAGATCACCCTGTTCGACGGCGTCGGTTTCGCCATCGAGGACTTTTCCGCCCTGCGCTACATCCGCGACCAGATCGGCCGCACCGGCGAGTACGTCAACCTGGACCTGCTCGCCGACCCCGACGACCCGCGCGACCTCTTTGGCATGCTGCTGCGGCACCGGCCGGGGTGATCGGGAAGCCGGACGCGGGTTTCGGTCCAGGTAACAAATGGCCCGCCGAGGACGAAGGGCGCATAAGCGAACCGGAGGTTCAGCCATGGTCGATCGTCGTCAATTCCTCGGGTCCCTGTCCCTGGCCGCGTTGGCGGCAACGATCGCGCGGCCGGCGAGCGCCGCGCCGACCTTCGAGGTCGTCCACAGCGATGCCGAATGGCGCAAGCTGTTGAGCGCCGGGCAATATGCCGTGCTGCGCGAGGCGGACACGGAGCGGCCGTTCACAAGTCCGCTGCTCGAGGAGCATCGCAAGGGCGTGTTCGCCTGCGCCGGCTGCGGCCGCGATCTGTTCGACTCCGCAACCAAGTTCGACAGCGGCACGGGTTGGCCGAGCTTCTGGAAGCCGCTGCCCGGCGCGGTGATCGAGACGA
Source organism: Roseiarcus fermentans (assembly GCF_003315135.1). Taxonomy (GTDB): domain Bacteria; phylum Pseudomonadota; class Alphaproteobacteria; order Rhizobiales; family Beijerinckiaceae; genus Roseiarcus; species Roseiarcus fermentans. The sequence continues at coordinate 29,712 of NZ_QNRK01000021.1, read as the reverse complement.
CCGACCGCAGCTTCGGCATGGCGCGCACCGCGGTGTCGTGCAGCCGCTGCGGCGGCCATCTCGGCCACGTCTTCGACGACGGGCCGCAGCCCACCGGCCTGCGCTATTGCATGAACGGCCTCGCGCTCGCGTTCAGGCCGCTGGCCGGCTGAACGCGACTGGTCTGTCTCCTCCTTGCGGCGTATTCCGCTTCAACGCGAGGTTGGCCGAGCTTCTGGAAGCCACTGCCCGGGGCGGGGATCGAAACCGGAGCGGCCAGACTTCTCCAACCTACAATCGGCGAACAAGTGTAACGTTTGCCCGACTTCATCTCCTCCAAAGTGAAGGCAGCCTCGCCTTCGCTCCGACGCCGTCAGAGCACGAGCGTCACAGAAGCTGGAGATGAAAATGAACCACGAGAACACCCGCGAAGTCCCGGAGCCTGTCCTGAATTGGGCGGCCGACGCTCCCAAGGGCGGCAAGGCTGTGCTGAACCGCGTGCTGAAGGACGGCGCCAGCGTTCCGCTCTTCTTCGCACAGACCCTGATCGCCTCGTTGCGGGACGTGGGCTACAACACGACTACCTCGGCGATCTGCGAACACGTCGACAACGCGATTCAGGCGGGCGCCACCGAAGTTCGCGTCTACTTCAGGCAAACGGGCAAGCAGAGCAACACCGTGATCGACGCTGCTGTGTACGATAACGGAAGTGGGATGGCGCCCAACGTGCTCAAGGTCGCAACCTCGTTCGGCGGCTCCATGAACTACAACAACAGAGCGGGTATCGGACGTTTTGGCATGGGCATGAAGACCGCCGCGTTGAGCATGAGCCCGGTGATGGAGCTTTACTCGTGGCAGGAGCCCAATGCCTATTTCAACATGACCCTGGACGTCGAGGCGATCGGCAAGGAGCGCACCAACACGGTTGAGCTACCCGACCCGACGCTGATGAACGAGCTCCCCGATGAGATCGCCGATTTGTTCACAAAGCCGATGGGTTTCCCCAACAGCGCCGCCGATCAGGAGCTGTTCGTCAACCGCGGCGAGGACCTCGCTGACCGTCTGGGGCGGTCGGGGACGATCGTCTACATGCCGGAGTGCGACCGCCTGACCTACGCCAAAGCCCGCACTCTGGTGGAACACGCGGTGAAGGAGATGTCGCGGGTGTATCGGCGTTCGATCTCCGCTGGGCTCCGCCTTTTTGTCAACAATAGGCTCGTCGAGGCGTTCGACCCGACCTACTCCATGCCGACTGCCCGGCACGCGCGGCTGATCGATCTCCCGACCAAGACGAGCCGGCTGCTCTTCGCCAAGCCTGTCGAGATCCCGGTCCGGGAGCATGGCTCGGGAACCGAGCAGATCATCATTCGCCTTTACCGGCTGCCCATTGAAGAATGGTCGACCTTGCCGCGGAAGGTTCAAAAGAACGATCTGCAGATCTTCAACAGCCTGACCGTGACCATGCTCCGCAACGATCGCGAGGTCTTTGCCGGCGCCATGACCGAGCTGACGACGCGCCACGCGGTCACCCATTGGTATCGCATCCAGATCGACTTCCCGGGTACTCTCGACGAGGCGTTTGGCGTCGCGGCGAACAAGCAGGGCGTGCGGCCCAAGGGATATGTGAAGGAAGCGATCAAGAAGGCGATCGGAGACGACATCACGACCCTCAACGACGAGATCAAGCGCTTCCAGGGTGCGCAGAAGAGCGCGCGCAACGGCGGCCAGCCCAGCGCCTCCGAAGCCCGGGCGACCGAGGCCGACCAGCACCAGGCCAAGCCGCTCGAGCTCACGGCGGACGAAGAGGCTCAGCTCGACGCCAACTTGCGAACTCTGTCGATCGCGCTCCGACGCGATGGCGAGAGCGATGAGCAGGCCTATGAGCGCGTGAAGGCGTCCAGATACCTCATCGAGTTCAAGCACGACGAGTATTGGCCTTTTTATCACGTCGAGCACCGGTTTGGTCGGGTGATCCTTACCATCAACACGGCTCACCCGTTCTTCGAACATCTGTACGAACCGCTGCGTAAGCTCGGAGCCGTCGCCGAAACCGCTGAGGAGGATGCCGTCGATGCTCCCCGCATCGAGGAGCAGGACGGCCCGCTCGTTGCTCTCGAGCTGCTCCTGATGTCGCTCGCCCGCGCCCAGGCCCAGATCGTCGCCAGCAACGAGGAAGCAAAAAAGACGATGGAAACCCTGCGGCGCGAATGGTCCGAGACCTATCGCATCCAGCTCACCGCCTGATCTTCAGGTCCTGCAAGGGGACGCGTTGCCCCCTTGCTTTTGCGTCCCCGCGGACGTATTGTGAATTCGGGCATAATGACGGTGCCCAACGATTTCGACCGCCTCGGTCCGGACACAGCGCTCCGGCCAAGGATCCCGAAAGAGGAAAGCACCGTCGCCCGCCACCCGCAGTCAAGAGCGACTGCACAGAGATGGGAAGACTGACCATGGCGGAGATTCCGCTCTCTTGGCGCGCCTATGCCGCGCATCAATCAAACCTCAATAGCCGCATGTCCGTGGATGCCACTTCGTGGGGCGTGGAAGCAGGGCTGAACCACTTGCTTGAAGGCGGGAATCTCGATACGCCTCCCGACGACGTCGACCGCGTCGTTGCCAGCGCTGCCCGCCGAAGCCGGTATTCCAAATCGCTGCTGGCGAAATACATCATTGTCGGGGATGAAGTTCGCGACGACTCCAGCTACCTTGAGGCGCGGTCGAGCCTGGCTGCGCTCCGACGTTCCATACCGTCCGCCAGTCTTGATCTCCTTGTTGATTTGGCCGCCGGCTTCGAGTTCTTGGACCTGGCCGCCAAGCACGGCGCCACGACCGGGGCTTTGCGGACGCGCGCCGCGCGCGCCCGGCAGACTGCCCGCGCAATAGCATGTTGAGGCGTGGAAAAGTCGCTGCTCCGGGAAACGAGCAAGTGATTCTTGAGAAGAAATAATTGATAAACATAGAAATAGGCCGGAGAGGTTTCCTCAGCGGCCTTCATTTCGAATGTTAAAGCGCAAACAAGTTCACGAATTTTCTCCAATATCTCTCGCCACGAATCATTGTTGGCGTGATTACGCGGTAATTCATTGCTATCTTAATCAAGGGTCGGAATTTCTGAATTGATTCACCTACAATTGAGTGCCGTTTATAACGTACGCTCTCCCACTGATTTACCGGTATATTGAGCGGGCCAATGTCTTATTTCGAATTCGTCCAAACGTTCGCTAATGTTGATCACGACGCTGACACCAAGTTTGCCAGCCCCGTGAAGATTCAGCCGCTGGCCGGCTGAACGCGACTGGTCTGTCTCCTCCTTGCGGCGTATTCCGTCCCGCCAGTCAGCGGAAACCCGGGACACGCGATGCTTCTGAGCGGCGACGACCTCAGCGCGCTCGCGGCGTGGCGCAAGGCCCTGCATCGCGCGCCAGACCTCTCCGGCCGGGAAGAGGCGACGGCGCGCGAGGTTCGCCGCTTTCTCGCGCCGACCCGGCCGGACCGGATCGTTACGGGGCTCGGCGGCCATGGGCTCGCGTTCGTCTACCAGGGCGCCGGGCCGGGCCCGACCGTCCTGCTTCGCGCCGAACTCGACGCGCTGCCGATCGAGGAGGTCTCGACCGTCGCCCACCGTTCGGATCGGCCGGGGGTCGCGCATCTCTGCGGCCACGACGGCCATATGGCGATCCTCGCCGGGGTGGCGCGCGCGCTCGCCGCCGAGCGCCCGAAGCGCGGTCGCGCCGTGCTGCTGTTCCAGCCGGCCGAGGAGGACGGCTCGGGCGCCGAGGCCGTGCTCGCCGACCCAAAATTTTCCGACATCGCCCCTGATTTCTGCTTCGCCCTGCACAACATGCCGGGTCTGCCGCTCGGAACCGCCGCGCTGAAAGCCGGCCCGGTCGCCTGCGCTTCGCGCGGCATGCGACTTACGCTCACGGGGCGGACGGCGCACGCCAGCATGCCGGGGCAGGGCGTGTCGCCGATGGCGGCGCTCGCCGCGCTGATGCCGGCCCTGACCGCGCTCGGGAAGGGCGGCTCCCTCGACGAGCGCTTCGCCATGGTCACCGTCACCCACGCCGAGATGGGCGCGCGCAGCTTCGGCGTCGCGCCGGGCGAGGCGGAAGTGTGGGCGACGCTGCGGGCGCTGACCGACGCGCGCATGGAGCGGCTGCGCGCCGCGGCGGAGGCGCTCGCGCGGCGGCTCGCCGATGCGGAAAGCCTCGCGACGACAATCGGTTATTCCGACGCCTTCGCGGCCTGCGTCAACGCCCCCGCGGCGGTCGCGCGCCTCGCCGCCGCGCTGGATGCGGAAGGCGTTCCGCGCGGCGAGGCCGGCCAGCCCATGCTGGCGTCCGAGGACTTCGGCGTGTTCGGCCGCGTGGCGCCGTCGGCGCTCTTTCTGCTCGGCGCCGGCGAGGACCGTCCCGGCCTGCACAATCCCGACTACGACTTTCCCGACGCGCTGATCGGGATCGGCGCGCGGGTCTTTTTGCGCGTGCTGTGCGACCTTCTCGGCTGAGCGCCCATGGCGTCTCCCGGGCCGGGTGCACGAGCGGCGGTCGCGGCGCTCAACGGGAGGGCGCCCGTCTCGGGCGCCCCGGCGGCGGGACGCCGTCGCTCCCAGGGCGCGCCCTGTCCCCTCCTCGCGGACAACCAGGTCGGGAATTGCCGTCCATGAAGCCTTCGGCGGGCGGGCGGCCTTCCGCGTTCAGCCGGGGCGCCCGGGTTGCGCCCGACCGCGGGTTCCGCCCGGCGCCGCGCCGCGGTGTTTTTTCAGCCGGTATTCGAACTGGCCGCGTCCCATCTTGAGCAGACGCGCGGCGGCGGACACATTGCCGCCGTTGCGCTCCATCGCCAGGCTCAGCAGATCGGCTTCGAGCGCTTCGAAAGACTGGAAATCCTCGAGAACGGCTTCGGCCAGCCGGCCCTTGGCCGGTTGGGGGGACATCGCGCCGGCGCCGCCGGCGGCGGCCAGCGCGCCGTCCTTGTCGAGGTTGAAGACGGTGAAGTTGAGCGTTTCGCCGCCCCTGAAGAGATGACGCACATCGATCGGCGCGCCTTCGTCGCACAGGATCACGGCGCGCTCGATCAGGTTTTCCAGCTCCCGGACATTGCCCGGCCAGTCGTAGAACCACAGCGCGCGATGCGCGCGGCGGGTGAAGCCGGCGATCCGCTTGCCCAGGCGGCTGGCGAAGCGCTGGGTGAACAGCGACACCAGCAGGGGAATGTCCTCGCGCCGATCGCGGAGCGGCGGGATGGAAACCGGATAGACGTTCAGCCGATAGAACAGATCGGCGCGGAAGCGCTTTTCCGCGACTTCGGCCCGCAGGTCCTGGTTGGCCGCCGCGATGATGCGGACATCGACCTTGCGCACCCGGACATCGCCGACGCGCTCGATCTCGCGCTCCTGCAGGACGCGCAGCAGCTTGCCCTGCGCCGGCGCGGGGAGGCTGGCGATCTCGTCGAGGAACAGCACGCCGCCGTCGGCGCGCTCGAAACGGCCGGGACGGGACCGGTCGGCGCCGGTGTAAGCGCCCTTTTCGACGCCGAACAATTCGGCCTCGACCAGCGCCTCGGGAATGGCCGCGCAATTGACCGCGATGAACGGCTTGTCCGCGCGCGCGCTCATGCCGTGCAGCGCGCGGGCGAAGCGCTCCTTGCCGACGCCGCTCTCGCCCAGGAACAGGACCGTCGCGTCGGTCGGCGCCACGCGCCTGACGAGGTCGACGGTCGCCTTGAATCCCGCCGACGCGCCGATGAAATTGTCGAGGACGCCGGTGCGGTCGGCGCCGGCGACACGGCCGGGCGGGGCGGCCTCGAGTTGCACGAAGCCTGTGTCCTCCTCGTCGAAATTGCGCCAGTCGGACAGGGCGCGTCCGACCACGCGGCACCGGCTGTGGCCCATCGCGGTGCATTCGAGCTCCCGCCACAGGATCGGCATGCCGGTGACGGCGGTGCAATAGCCGTTGGCGTAGCCCACCATGATCCAGCAGGCCGGCTCGCCGCTGAGGCCGGCGTGATCGAGTTGCGCCTGCGCTTCGAACGACGAGGACCAGAAGTAGTCGCCCCAGAAGGCGCCGCGATCGCCGTCGCACACCATGGCGTCGATCGGGTGATTGAGAACGAAGCCCTCCATTTCGCGCAGGCGCGGACCCATCCCCAGCAAATCTTCCACCGGACGGTCGCGGTTGGTCTCACGGATCCGGACGCCGTCCTCGAACCCCTGCTGGTAGCCGAGACGGGTCAGGATCTCGCGGGCGGCGGCGCCGCCGAGCCGCTCGATCAATTCGCGCCGGAGCGTGGCCATCGAGGCGGCGTGAAACAGCAGCATCCGCTGCCCGTAGAGAAAGATATGGCCGTCGTCGGGCGAGAAATGCAGCTCCTCGCGCATCGCCGGATCGATCCCGCCGGAACGGCGCGCGGCCCCCGGCGCGATGTCGCGCTCGCTCGCGGCGGCGGCGGCCGCATGACCGCGCCGTCCGCCTGGACGATGCCCCGACATTGCCTGTCTTTCCTCCCGCATGCCTGACGGAAAGAGTTTCATGAAATGAGGAATTAGAAAAGACGATATTTCTCCAAATATCGATAAATGCGCGCGAACGGACCGGGCGGCCGGCTGGGCCGGAAGCTAACTAATTGTTTTCATGAGAAAAACTCGCTTGGCACGGTTCTCGCAATTCCACGGATCAGCGGACGCAGAGTTCTCGCGAACGGGAACACATCGTCGCGACGCGGTCCGGGAGGAGCGGCAATGGGAATGGTCAGCGCAGCCGTCGAGGCCGATTGGCTCACTTTGATCGTCGCCGAAAAATCTGACGAGGCGGACGGAATCGTCCGGCTGGTTCTACGCAACGAGGGCGGCGCGGCGTTGCCGCCGTTCGCCGCGGGGGCGCATATCGAGGTCGAAGTTGCGAACGGCGAGCGGCGCTCCTATTCGCTGTGCAACGGCCCGCACGACGCCGGCGGGTACGAAATCGCCGTCCTGCTGGAGCCGAACGGGCGGGGCGGCTCGCGTCACATGCACGAACGGGTCGAACGCGGCGATCGGCTGCGCGCGAAACCTCCGCGCAATCTCTTTCCCCTGGCCGAGGACGGTCACAGCCTGCTCGTCGCCGGAGGCATCGGCATCACGCCGCTGCTGGCGATGGCCGAGCACCTGGCGCGGGCCGGACGCAGTTTCGATCTCCATATCGCCGTCCGCTCCCCGGCTCGGGCGGCCTTCCGTCGACGGCTCGCGGCCGCGCCGTTCGCCGCGCGCGTCCATTGGCATTTCGATGACGGCGCGCCGGAGCAGGCATTCGATCTCGAGCGCATTTTGGCCGAGGCGCCGCCAGCCAGCCGGCTCTACGTCTGCGGGCCGACCGGATTCATGGACGCCGTGCTCGGCGGCGCGCGCGCCGCCGGCTGGCCCGACACGCGCCTCCACTGCGAGTATTTCGCCGCTGCCAGCGGCGACCACTCCGCTGACGGGGCGTTCGATCTCTTCCTGGCGAAGACCGGCCGGACCATCCGGGTTCCGGCCGGCGCGACCGCGGCGCGCGCCTTGCTGGACGCCGGGGTCGACATCCGGCTGTCCTGCGAACAGGGCGTCTGCGGAACCTGCCTGCTGCCGGTGATCGAGGGCGTTCCCGACCATCGCGACCACTACCTCGGCAAGGCGGAACGCGCCGCCAATCGCCTGTTCGCGCCCTGCTGTTCGCGGGCGAGAACGCCCCGACTGACCCTGGATTATTGACGAGATCGGACGACCCCGGCGTCCGTTCGCGGCCCATCCGCCGCGGGTTTGACGGGGGCTTTCGCGCGAGCCCGCAGACACGAGGCTTTCGCGAAGCGGTTCAAAACGGAGGGAAACGCCATGAATACCCATGTGAAAGTCGACGAGGACCAGACGGCGCAAGCGCGGCGGCCATTTCTGCTGAAGGCGTGGTACGCCGCCGCGCTCTCGACCGAAATCGGACCGGAAGCGCTGTTTCACCGCAAGCTGCTCGGTACGAACGTACTGATCTATCGCAAGCAGGACGGAACCCCGACGGCGTTGCAGGACCGCTGCCCTCACCGTTTCGCGCCCCTGCATCTGGGCAAGCGGATCGGCGACGAGGTGTCGTGCATCTATCACGCCCTGCGGTTCGACGCCGGCGGCGCCTGCACCCATAATCCGCACGGTTCGGGCGTCATTCCCAAGGCGGCCAAGGTCCGCACCTATCCGCTGGTCGAGAAATACGGCTACATCTGGATCTGGATGGCGGAGGAGGCGCCCGACTATGCGCTCTTGCCCGACTACAGCCCGCTCGACCGCGGCCACCCCAACGGGGTTGGCCATACCTACATGTATCTGAAGGCGAATTACGAGCTGATCATCGACAACGTGATGGACCTGAGCCACATCGACCATGTCCACGGCGAGATCATCACCACGCGCGGGCAGCTTTCCCCGATCGTGCCGGCGGTCGTCGAAGGCGAACGCACCGTCAACGCGCGCTGGGAATGGAAACAGACCCCGGCGATGCACATCTTCTCGAAGTTCATGCCGGATCCGGAAGCGGAAGCGCGGATGTTCTTCGACATCACCTGGCACCAGCCCGCCAACATCCAGTTGTCGGTCGGCGCCATCCAGGGGCCGGGCAATCTGGACCTGGTCGACTGTGTCGCCCAGTACGACCTGCATACGACCACCCCGGAAACCGAAACGACGACCCACTACTGGTTCTCGACCCGCCGCAATCACATCGAGGAAGACGGCGACTTCAACGCCTTCAAGATTCAGGCGATGCACAACGCCTTCGTCGACGAGGATTTCCCGATCATCGAGGCGACCCAGCTCGAGATGCAGACGAACGACTTCTTCTCGCTCGATCCGGTTCTGATGAGCAACGACATCGCGCCGGTGAAGGTGCGCCGTCTCCTCCAGAAGCTGATCGAGAACGAGAACGGCGGCGCCTAGTTCGTCCCGGGACCGGGGAGGCGGCGCCGTCCGACGATCGGGCGGCGCCCTTTCCGGGCCACGGGTCGAGGGCTCGCGCTCCCCTTGCGCCGGCCGGACGACAACGCGCGTTCGGCGCGGTCGCCGACAGGTTTGGCGCCCGCCAGACCGTCCGGCGTCCCGGATGCCCTTCACGAACAGCCGGAAGGGGTCCAAGCCGCCTTTGACTACGCCTCCGACCGATAGTCCGGCTTGTAGACCTGGCTGCGGATGAACGCGACCATGTCGGCGGGCCGATCGACGCGCGCCAGACCCAGATCGAACACCAGCTTCGCAACGCGCGCCGCAGTCTGGATCTCGGTCTCGAGAATGTTCGCCTGGAGCGGGTAAAGCAGGCCCTGTTTCAGCAACTCGGGCGGCACCTGGTCCGCGACCGCGCTCGCCGCCTCGATGAACATCTCGTCGGTGACGCGTTTCGCCTGCGTGGCGAACACCGCCATGCCGATGGCCGGGAAGATGTAGAAGTTATTGGCCTGGCCCGGCAGGAACGTCTGGCCGGCGAGATGGACCGGCGGGAACGGGACGCCGGCGGCATAGATCGCCTTGCCCTTTGACCAGCCGTAGGCCTGCTCGGCCGTGCATTCGGCGTGTTCGGTCGGGTTGGAAAGGGCGAGGACCACCGGGCGCTCATTGATCTTGGCGATGGCCTCGATCACTTTCTGGGTGAAAGCGCCGCCAATCGTGCTGACGCCGATGATGGTCGTCGGCTTGATGCTTTCGATCGCGGCGACGAAATCGCGGGTCGGCGCGTGCTTGTGCGCATAGGGGATCTGGAAGTCGACCAGATCGGTGCGCGTTGATTCCAGGAGACCGTTGAGGTCGAACATATGGACGCGGGACTGCGCCTCCGTCAGCGTCATGCCCTGCGCGACCAGCGCGGAACACAACAGGCCCGCGAGACCGATGCCGGCCGAACCGGCGCCAAAAAACAGGTAGGTCTCGTCCCTGAGCTTCGTTCCCTTCAGCTTGGCGGCGCTCAGCATGCCCGCGAGCACGATGCCCGCCGTGCCTTGCACATCGTCATTGTAGACGCAGTACTTGTCGCGATAGCGCTGGAGCAGATGAACAGCGTCGACGCCGGTCCAATCCTCGAAGTGGATGCAGCACTTCGGGAACACCTCCTGCACCGCCTCGACGAACTCGTCCACGAACGAAAAGAGCTCTTCCTTGGACGGGCGCGTCTTGCGCATCCCCAGGTAGAGTGGATCGTGCAGATACTGCTCGTTGTTCGTGCCGGCGTCGAGATACATCGGCATGAGATACTGCGGCGGGACGCCGGCGCATGCGGTGTACAGCTGCAGCTTTCCGATCGGGATGCCGGCGCCGTTGGCGCCGAGGTCGCCAAGACCGAGAATGCGGCCGCCGTCGGTGACGCAGATGAACCGGACATCCTTCTGCGGCCAGTTCTCGAGGACCTCCTTGACCTTGCCGCGTCGATTCATCGACAGATACATGCCGCGCGCCTGCCGATAGATATGACCGAACTTGAGGCAGGCCTCGCCGATGGTCGGATCGTAGACGATCGGCAGAAAGTGCGCCGGATCGGACATGACGACCCGATAGAACAGCGTCTCGCTATGGTCCAGCAGGTTGACGAGATAGATGTAGCGGTCGAGATCGGTGGTCTTGTGGCCGAGCTGCATCGTCACCCGGCTCATTTGCTGATCCAACGTCTCGGTCACGTCGGGAACCAGGCCGACGAGTCCGAGCGCCTGCTTTTCAGCTTCGCTGAAGGCGGTCGATTTGTTGAAGGTCGGGTCCCAGAGGGCCTCAATTCCATGCCTTGCCGTCGTCATGATCGTCTCTCCATTTTGTTGCTTGCCGGGTTCATCCATGCTGACGTTCGGGCTGCTTGTTCGGCGCCGCTTCCGGTTGGGTGACGCTGGGGCGGACCATTTTGGCGGGATCGACGACGCGGTCGAATTCCGCCTCGGTGACAAATCCGAGCTGCAACGCGGCGGCCTTCAGCGTCAGATCATGGTCCATCGCGAAGTGCGCGATTTCAGAGGCCTTGTCGTAGCCGATGACGGGCGAAAGCGCTGTCACCAGCATCAGCGAGCGCTCGACGTATTCGTTGATCTTCTTGAGATTGGGTTTGGTTCCCTCGATCAGGAACTTGCGGAAGTTGGTGCAGCTGTCGCTGAGGATCGTGATCGACTGGGCGATGTTGAAGATCATCAGCGGCTTGTAGACATTCATCTCGAGATAGCCGCCGGCGCCGCCGAAGCCGACCGCAACATCGTTCGCCATCACCTGGACGGAAACCATCGTCAGCGCTTCGCACTGCGTGGGATTGACCTTTCCCGGCATGATCGAGGAGCCCGGCTCGTTCTCCGGAATCGTCAATTCCGCGAAGCCGGCGCGAGGCCCGCACGACATGAGGCGAATGTCGTTGGCGATCTTGTAGAGCGAGACGGCGAGGGTGCGCAGCGTTCCCGAAAGCTGCACCAATGCGTCGTGCGCGCCCTGAACGGCGAATTTGTTCGGCGCGGTGACGAACGGCAGCCCGGTCAGCCGCGCGATCTCGGCCGCGGCCGCTTCGGCGAAGCCCGGCGCCGAATTGATGCCGGTGCCGACAGCGGTGCCGCCCAGCGCAAGGCGATACACCCCCTTGAGCGAATCCTCGATGCGCTCCAGGTTGTCCGTCAACATTCCCGCATAGCCCGACCACTCCTGGCCGAGCGTCAGCGGCGTGGCGTCCTGCATGTGCGTGCGCCCGATCTTGATGACGCCGTCCCACGCTGTCGCGTTTTTCTGGATGGCGTCGCGAAGCGCGGCGACCGCCGGGACGAGACGGGTTTTCGCGTTGACGGCGGCCGCGATGCACATGGCGGAGGGGAACGAGTCGTTCGACGACTGCGCCATGTTGACGTGATCGTTGGGGTGAACCGGCGCCTTGCCGCCGAGCGGCGTTCCGGCGACCTGACAGCAGCGATTCGAGATCACTTCGTTCATATTCATGTTGAACTGTGTACCGCTGCCGGTCATCCAGACGTGCAGCGGAAACATATCGTGGTGTTGACCGGAGAGGATTTCGTCGCACACCTGAACAATCAGAGTGAACGGACGCTCGTCGAGCCGTTTGCCGTCATGGTTGGCGATCGCCGCCGCCTTCTTCAAGGTCGCATAGGCGGTGATCATCTCCCTCGGAATGAGATCATGACCAATGCTGAAATGTTCGAGCGAGCGCTGGGTTTGCGCGCCCCAGAGCCTGTCTGCAGCGACGTCGACAACACCAAGACTATCGGTCTCTTTCCTGATGGGAATCACTTGACGTCTCCTCGCTGGCGAACATGGGCGCCGGCCGTTCGAGTGCTTCGATAGGCGCCGAACCGGATTGGTTAATCGTGCCGCGGTTATTCCGCCGACTGCACAGGTCGATTTCGGCTTCCGTAACTCGACCCTCAGATTTTATTGCGGCGAACAAAAGTTCATTTCGTCCACGACGACATCAAAATTGTCGCGCTCGGAGCGGAGGACCAAGGGCAAGCCACTAGACACGCTTGGGTTGGAAACGGAAGCCTCAGAATCTACCTGCGCTACAATTGACGCCAACACTACACGTCCGGCCACTCCTTGCGAGGCCGACTCCTGGCGGGGTCTTAAGCCTGCCTCATCCTCGGCCGATGTTAGCGTCTGTCCGATCAGACGTTGGCCTTTGCGACTCGTTTCTGATTCACGTGAGCGCCGGACAAGGGAGTCCAAGATCCGCCGGGATGCGACGCTGGCAGGAAGCGGCAAGACGCGTCACATTGCCGTCGACACGCAGGGCCGAGCGCAGGCTTTCGTCATCCTGCCGAAGCGGCGGGTCGGCGAGAGACCGTCGGCGCAGCATGAACGACGCCGAAGGCGGGCAAACCCTCAATAGCAAGGCGCTTGTGTTTGTGCGCCTTGCCTGCGTCAGGCTTAAGTTGAGAGGGTCAGGCGATCCCGTATGAACGCTTAAGACGGACTCTTGTGCGCCCGGTCGCGCCGCCGCTCCGAGCCGATCAACGGGCTACCGGAAGGAAGTCAAAAGCCGTCGCCGGTTTGAATCGCGCCGATGTCTCGCCGGCGTAGAATTCTCCGGAGTCGACGTTCAACGTCTCGGTCGGCTGTCCCGCCGCCAGGTTCAGCTTCGACATGTCGACCCAGAAGATGTTCGGACTCGACGTCGATTCGAAGTAGTACTGGCGGCTCTTCTGGTCGGAGACCGTCCGCCACAATGTCGGAGCGATATTGGGCGAGCCGGGCTTGGTCACGCCCATCGGCACGGACACGTCCCGGATGATGCTGAACATGGCGGCGACGGATTTCAGCGGGTCGGAGGTCTGCGGCGCCTGGCTGAGATAGTAGCTCGCGCGGACAAAGCGGTCGGCCGGCCGGTCCGTTCCCGGAAGCATCGCTGCGCCGCCGATGTCTTTCCAGTAGGCGTCGAGCGCGAGCTGCTGATCGAAGGCAGGCTCGTTGGTCATCACTGCGTAGAGCTTGCTGTGATGCACGACGAGTTTGCCGTGGATATATTCGAAAATGGCCGAGTCGCCCGAGGCGTCCGATATCGCCAGATGCATGGTCGGCGCATAACCGCCCGGCATGGCTGGCGGAAGAACCTGGAAAGGCGCCGCTTCGAGTCCCGCGACGGCCTCGTCGACCGTGGCGTAGGTGTCGAGGACATATTGTGGCCAACCCGCGATCGACAGGGCGCGTTTCGCCGGATCGGGGATCGAATACTCGGCTGACGAGAGATAGAGCAGACTGGCGACGAGGCCTTTTTCGTTCATTCCGTCCGTCGTTGCAGCGTCATAGGCGGCTGTGACCACGCTGCCGTATTTGGACGTCCAGGTCAGCGAGTTTCGACCGTCCGCGCCATTGCGCTCCAGACCTTCCGGGAAGACCCAGAGATTGGAGTGAAGCGGGACCATCCAGTCCATCGACCGACCGGTCAGGACCGTATTGTCCGGGCCGATATAGGTCACCCGCGAGCAGGCGAGGACGGGAGACGAGGCGATGAGACTGGCAGCGGCCGTGGCCGCCAGGCGTGATTGGATCGACATTGCTATCTCCTGGGCCTCGTCGGAACGCCGCGCGCATTGGCGAGTCTCCGCGGCTGGCTGTGTAGAGGAACAGGGTGTGAGACAGCGCCTCTCGACGGTAGCCTCGGAATCTACCCATTTCGTCCCGAAGACGATCGGCGTTGCGCAGCGCACCCCGCCTGCTGGATCGAAGCCGCCTCTTTTTTGCGCCGGCCTGAGGTTGCGCGGGGATTGCGGCGGGCGCTTCCCTCCTCCCGGGCAGAACCGCGCCGCGCTATAGGAACTTCCGCCGCGCCGTGGTAGGCAGCCGCGCCATGCACGCGGCGGCCGAGTCCCCGCGCACCCGAAGAGGATCATGGCGATGGCGGATGGGATGAGCGGCTTCCCCGAGGGTCTGGCGTTCGACGACGTCCTCCTGAGGCCCGGCCATTCGACCGTGATGCCGAGCGGCGTCAGCATCGCCGCCCGCCTCACCCGTACGATCCCGCTCAACCTGCCGATCGTCTCATCGGCCATGGACACGGTGACCGAGGCCCGTCTCGCCATCGCCATGGCGCAGGAGGGCGGCATCGGCGTCATTCACCGCAACCTCGACCCCGCCGACCAGGCCGAGGAGGTTCGCAAAGTCAAGCGGTTCGAGAGCGGCATGGTGATCGACCCGATCACCATTTTCCCCGACGCGACTCTCGCCGACGCGCTCGCCGTCATGCGGCGCGCCTCCATCTCGGGCATTCCGGTGGTCGAGCCCGGCCCGGACGGCAAGCCCGGCAAGCTGATCGGCATCCTCACCAACCGCGACGTGCGCTTCGCCGAGGATCCGCGCCAGCCGGTGACCGAACTGATGACCCGTAAGGTGATCACGGTCGGCGAGGGGGTCACCCGCGACGAGGCGCGCCGCCTGCTGCACCACCACCGGATCGAGAAGCTGGTGGTGGTCGACGGGGCGGGCCGCTGCGTCGGCCTCGTCACCGTCAAGGACATCGAAAAGGCGACCGCCCATCCCAACGCCGCCAAGGACCTGGATGGCCGGCTCAGGGTGGCGGCCGCGACCACGGTGGGCGACAAGGGCTTCGCCCGGGCGGAGCTCCTGATGGCGGCCGGCGTCGACTGCCTCGTCGTCGACACTGCGCACGGGCATTCCGAGCACGTGCTCGAACAGGTCCGCCGCATCCAGCGCGCCACCAACAAGGTCGCGGTGATCGCCGGCAACGTCGCCACCCGCGAGGGCGCCCAGGCGCTGATCGACGCGGGCGCGGACGCGATCAAGGTCGGCATCGGGCCGGGGTCGATCTGCACCACCCGGATCGTGGCCGGCGTCGGCGTGCCGCAACTGACCGCCATCCTCGAGGCGGCCGAGGCGGGTAGGGCCGCGGGCGTGCCGGTGATCGCCGACGGCGGCATCAAGTATTCCGGCGACCTCGCCAAGGCGATCGCCGGCGGGGCGGATTGCGTGATGATCGGCTCGCTGCTCGCCGGCACCGACGAGAGCCCGGGCGAGGTGTTCCTCTACCAGGGCCGCTCGTACAAGAGCTACCGCGGCATGGGCTCGATCGCCGCGATGGGGCGGGGCTCGGCCGACCGCTATTTCCAGCAGGACGTGAAGGACCAGATGAAGCTGGTGCCCGAGGGCGTCGAGGGCCAGGTTCCCTACCGCGGCCCGGTCGGGGCGATCCTGCACCAGCTCGCGGGCGGCTTGCGCGCCGCCATGGGCTACGTCGGCGCCGAGACCATCCCGGTGTTCCAGAAGAAGGCGCGGTTCATGCGCATCACCAACGCGGGCTTGCGCGAAAGCCACGTCCACGACGTCGCGATCACCCGCGAGAGCCCGAACTATCATCCGACGGGGGTTTAGGACGGCCTCCAAACAAGCCGCCGGGGCGGCGGCGCCGGTCACCGGCGCCCCGGCTCGCGCTCCGGGTTGGCCCTGAAGCCGACGTAGCCGTCGGCGTCGTCGTACAGGTAGCTGTACGCGTTGAAGAAGTGATAGCCTGTGTTGACGAAGCCCTCGGGTCTTTCGTTGAGGACGGTGACCCATTCCGGGGCCGCGGCGTCGGGGTCCGGGAGCCCGTCCCGGCCGATGGCCACGTCGTAAACGAGCGCAGGCGCGGAAGGGTCGCCGAAGGCGACGCGGATCCTCGTCCCCGCCGCGGCGCAAGGCTTGAATCGCACGCAGGCGAGGGGCGCCTCCGCCTCCGGCACGGTGCGGACGTCCGCGCCGGGCGGCGGCCTCAGATACATGTACCGGATGCCGGTGTCGTTCAGGACCGTCGCCGGGCCGGAGACGCCGTTCACCGTGATCGTCGCGCGGATCGGTCTCCAGTCGCCGCCGGCTTCGTCCCGCTCGAGCGCCGCGAAGCGGAAGCCCGCCGTGTTGTCGCGGGTGAGACCGAGCGTCACGCCGTGCGGCGTGATCACGTAGCCCCTGGCCGCGAGCGTCACGGGTCGGCCGTTGATGCTGACGACGTTGAGGAACGGATTGGTCGGCGGCGCGCCCTCCGGCTGCCCGGCGCCCTCCTGTCCGAAGCCCACTCCGAACATGGCGACGTGGGCCGCGTTCCCGTGCGGGACGCAGGCGCGGGCGCGCGGCCTGCAGCCCTGGCGGTCGACCACGAGCGCCGGGACCCGCAGGACGGCGGTCGCGGCGCCGGACCCGATGGCGAGCGCCGCATCGTAGAAGGAGCCGCTGAGGACGACGCCGCTGCTCGTGTAGACGATGTGTCCGGGCCGGAGCGCCGGGGCGCCCGGCGGCGGGCTCCAGACGTCCCTCGACACCACGACGCCCTGCGAGCCGGTGTCCATGATGAAGGCGGTCGCCCTGCCGCCGTCGAACCGCACGAGAATCCTCGGCGACCCCGTCAGCGGGCCGCCGTCCGGGGCGGCGTTGGCGAAGGGGATGGCGACGCTGTCGGTTCCGAGCGTGAGCCCCGCCGGAGGGGCCTCGGCGGCGGCCGCCGGAAGGCTTGCCGCACAGAGGGCCAGAAGAGCCGGGAAGGGGCGGATCATGGGGCCGCCGTTGTCGCGAGGGAGCGCCGGGCGCGGACGGTCCGGCGCAGGATCGGGAAACGCCGCGCGACCGGATCGCGCGGTGGACGAGTCTTACAGGCAGCGCATCCTTCCGTCGGGCATCCGGGTCGCCGTATGGCCGCGGGTCCGCAAGCAATAGTCCTCGTTCTGGCCGCCGCGCACGCACACGCCCGCCGCATTGCGGTGGAAGTTCCTGCCGCATCCGCCCAGCGCGAACGCCGGCGTCAACGCGGACACGATGGCCGCGGCGATCACCGCGCCCAGGATTCCGGACTGCACCCTCTTCATGAACACCTCCCTTGGACCACGCCGGCCGCGACGCGGCCTGCCACCGGAGGGCGAAACAAAGGCGCCAGCCAGTCAAACTTGCTACCTCACAATTCCGCGCCGCGCCAGTCGCTGTCGCCGTTGATAATTTCCCTGGTTTGGCGCTGGCCTGCCGGCCCCGCGGGCTCGCTCGCGGCCGGCGCCGGGAATCCGCGGCCGAAGGCGGTGCGAAAGGGCGTTCGCGTCTTGGAAGGGCCGGGTCCGACAGGAGCCCCGTCGCCGCGATCGGCTGGGACTCGCCGGCCGCTTCGCGGATTGGGCGCTCGCGGAAGACGCCTCTGCGTCTCGACCGCTTCAACGACCAACTCGCCCTCTATGCCCGCTTCAGCGCCCCAGAAGTGTGGATCGTCGACCTTCCGGGCCTCGCCGTCGAGGTCTACCGGACTCCGGACGGCGACGCCTACCGGGACCGCGACAGACCCGCAGCCGGGCGGCTTGCCCCGGCGCGCGCGCCCGACCTCGCGATCGACGTCGCAGCGCTGCTCGCGTGAGCCGACCGCCGCCGGGCTCCGGGCGCCGTCCGACCCGTCTCCGCCGGAACGGCCGAGACGGCCGGCCGCCTCCGCGTCAGCCCAGCCGGCCCGAAGCGTGGGCCAGGATGGTGTAGACCTTGCCCGTGTTCGACAGGAGGTAGGTCCGCCACTGCGACCCGTCGCGGTCGTTCTGCCCGACCTTGGTCAGCAGCCGTTCGAACTCCAGGACGTAGCGGTTGACGGTCTCGCGGAACTGCTGGTCGCTGTGATAGCGGCGGCGGATCTCGTCGAAGGCCTGCTGGCCCGCCTCGGTGTAGAGGCGGCGCGACACCGCGGAGGCGTCGCCGCGGCGCCAGCGGTCCCAGGCGTCGGCGGCGGCGGGGCCGTCGACGAGACCGGCGATGCTCTGCGTCAGGTCCTCCAGCGTCTCCGGCGCGTGCGCCGGCGGGGCGGGCGGCTCGTCGCGCGAAGCCGCCGCCAGCAGGCTCGACAGCCAGCCCGATTGCGACCGGTCGCTCGACGGCGCGGGCTGCGGCGCGTGCGGCGCCGGCCAGCCGCCGCCGAGGCCGAGGCCGCGACTGGCCGACGGCTCCGGCGCCGCGGCGGGCGCGGGCGGGATGATGATCGGCTCGACCTGCGGGGCCGCGATCGGTTCGCCGGCGCGGGCGACGACGGCCTCGCGGGGCGGGGCGGGTTCGACGCGCCGCGGCTGGTGGGCCTCGACCGCGCGCGACACGCTCTGCGTCGCGTAGCGCGACGAGCCGCCCGACACCGCCACCGCCTGCGTCGCGACCTGCGCCGCGGGCTCGGCGACGTCGAAGTCGACGCCGGACTCGCTGACCAGCGAGGCCAGCTCCTTGAGCGCGCGGATCTGGTCGGACACCACGCGACGCATCGCCTCGGCCGTCTCGGTCGTCTCCTGCGGCAGTTCGAGCACGCCGCGGCGCAGCTCCTGCCGGGTCGCGTCGAGCTCGCGCTGAACCTGGCTCGCCATCTCCTTGACCTCCGCCACCGACTTGCGGAACCGCTCGGCCGACTGGTCGAGCGCCTCCGACAGGTGAGCGTTGGTCTGCTCGATCGCCGCCTGCAGGCTCTGCGTGGTCTTCTCGCGCTCCTTGGCGGCGGCGTCGCGGATCGACTCGAACTGTCCCGCGACCGCGACCGACGCCCCGCGCGACGCGGAGGCGAGCGTCTGGCTGATCTCCTGGGCCCGCGCCTGGGCGCGGCCGAAGCTGTCCTCGACGGTGGTCGCGAACCGTTCCAGCACCGCGTCGAACGCCGAACTCCGCTCCGAAAGTTCACCGAGCAGCTTCTGGATGCCGCTCTGCCGCGCCTGGAAGGCGGCGTCGACTGTCTGCTGCTGCGCCGTGAGTTCCTCCGCCGTGGCGGTGAGCTGCTCGACCTGGTCGGCGAGCTGCCTTGCGAGCGTCCCGGCGTCGGCCTGGGTGGTCGAGCTGAGACGCCCGAGCGTCGCCACCTGGGAGGCGATCCCGCCGAGCGCGCGCTGGAACTCTTCGACCCGGGCGGCGAGGCCGCCCTGGACGGCCGTCAGCCGCTGCCCGGCTTCGGCGACGCTCTCGTCGATCGCCGCGCTGGTCCGGCCGAGATTGGCGAGGACGTCGGTCAGCTCGTCGCGCAGCCGGTCGCCGGTGCCCGAGAGGGAATCGACCGACAGATCGGCGCTGACCGAGACGGCGTTGCGCAGCGCGGCGCCCGAGGCTTCGACCTGCTCGGTCATCCGCTTCAGGAGGCCCTCGATCGTTTCGCTCGAACGCTGCGCGGTCTCCTCCGCCACGCTGCGCAGAGCCTCGCTCGAGGCGAGCACTTCCGCCCGCACCTGGCCCGCGAGCGCGCCGAGCGCGCGCACCGGATCGGCCGCCGCGCCGTTGACCGCGGCGATGAGATCGTCGGCGCGACGGGTGAGCAACGTCGCGAGCCCGGCCATCTGCTGGTCGAGGGCGTGGACCGTCCGCTCGCCGACTTCGGCGATCTGGCTGGAGACGCCCTCGCCGCGGTCGCCGAGCGCGGCCACCACGCGGTCGAGCGCCTCCGCCGCCCGCTCGCCCGCCAGCGCGATCTGGCTGGACACCTGCTGGCCGCGGCCGCCGAGCGCTCCGACGACCTGATCGAGCGCTTGCGCCGCCTGTTCGCCGGCGACCACGATCTCGCCCGACACGCCCTGGCTGCGCGAGAAGAACGCCGCGGCCGCCTGGTCGAGCGATTGCGCCGCCCGCTCGCCGGCGACCGAGATCAGGCTGGACACGTCCTCGCCGCGGCCGGCGAGGGCGGCCATGACCTGGTCGAGCGCCTGCGCCGCGCGCTCGCCCGCCGCCACGATTTCGCCCGAGACGCCCTGGCCGCGATCCCCGAGCGTCGCGACGACCTGCTGCAGCGCCTGCGCCGCGTGCTCGCCCACCACCGCGATCTCGCCCGACAGGCTCTGGCCGCGCAAGGCGAACGCGGTGGCGGCCTGTTCGAGCGAATAGGCCGCGCGGTCTCCCGCGACGGCGATCTGGTTCGACACGTCCTGGCCGCGCTCGCCGAGCTGGGCTGCGACCCGGTCGAGCGATTGCGCCGCCCGCTCGCCCGCCGACACGATCTCGCCCGAAAGGCCCCGGCTGCGGTCGCCGAGCGTGGCGACGACCTGTTCCAGGGCCTGCGCCGCCTGCTCCCCGGTGATGGCGATCGCGCTGGAAAGGCCCTGGCTGCGCGAGGCGAAGGCCGCGGCGGCCTCGTCGAGCGACTGGGCCGCGCGCTCGCCGGCGACCGCGATCTGGGTCGACACGTCCTGTCCGCGTTCGCCGAGCGCGCCGAGAACCCGGTCGAGCGATTGCGCCGCGCGCTCGCCCGCCACGACGATCTCGCTGGAAAGGTCCTGGGTGCGGCTGCCCAGCGTCGAGGCGACCTGATCGAGCGACTGCGCCGCCAGCGCTCCGGCGGCGGAAATGCGGCTCGACACGTCCTCGCCGCGCTCGCCGAGCGCCGCGACGACCCGCTCGAGCGAGTGGGCGGCGCGCTCGCCCGCCGACACGATCTCGCTGGAGAGGCCCTGGGCGCGGTCGCCGAGCGTCGCGGCGACGAGGTCGAGCGACTGCGACGCCAGCTCTCCGGCGGTGGAAATGCGGCTGGACACGTCCTCGCCGCGCTCGCCGAGCGCCGCGACGACCTCGTCGAGCGAGCGGGCGGCGCGCTCGCCCGCCGACACGATCTCGCTGGAAAGGCCCTGGGCGCGGTCGCCGAGCGTCGCGGCGACGCGGTCGAGCGACTGCGACGCCAGTGCTCCAGCGGCGGAAATGCGGCTGGACACGTCCTCGCCGCGCTCGCCGAGCGCCGCGACGACCTGGTCGAGCGACCGCGACGCCAGCGCTCCGGCGGCGGAAATGCGGCTCGACACGTCCTCGCCGCGCTCGCCCAGCGCCGCGACGACCTGGTCGAGCGACTGCGACGTCAGCGCTCCGACGGCGGAGATGCGGCTGGACACGTCCTCGCCGCGTTCGCCGAGCGCCGCCACCACCTGCTCGAGCGAGCGGGCCGCGCGCTCGCCCGCCGACACGATCTCGCTGGAAAGGCCTTGTGTGCGGTCGCCCAGCGTCGCGGCGACGAGGTCGAGCGACTGCGCCGCGCGCTCGCCCGCCGTGGAAATGCGGTTCGACACATCGTCGCCGCGCTCGCCGAGCGCCGCGACGACCTGCTCGAGCGAACGGGCGGCGCGATCGCCGACCTCGGCGATCTGGCCGGACACCGACTGCCCGCGCTCGCCGAACTCGGCCGACAGCTGGTCCAGCGCGCGCAGGGCCAGCTCCGCCGCGCTGGCGATCTGGCCGGACACGACGAGGCCCTGGCCGGCGGCGGCGCCCGACGCTTGCTCGAGGGTCTCCGCCGCCCGGCGGCCGGACTCCTCGATCTCC
This sequence comes from Roseiarcus fermentans, assembly GCF_003315135.1. Lineage (GTDB taxonomy): Bacteria > Pseudomonadota > Alphaproteobacteria > Rhizobiales > Beijerinckiaceae > Roseiarcus > Roseiarcus fermentans. The sequence goes on along the minus strand of NZ_QNRK01000021.1, from coordinate 8,021 downwards.
TTCGACACGTCGCGTCCACGGTCGCCGAGCGCGATCGCGACACGCTCGAGCGTCTGCACGGCGCGGGCGCCGGCGCCGGCGATCTGGCCGGAAACGTCGTCCGCCTTCTCGGCGAGCGCCGTCACCAGCTCGGTCCCGCGTCCGTCGATGACGCGCTGAAGCTCTTCGACGCGGGTTCCGATCGCGGTCGCGAGCTCGCCGCTGCGCGCGGCGAAGCCCGCGTCGGCGTCGGCGGCGGTCCGCGCCAGCGCGCTGGTCATCGCTTCGATCCGCGCCGCGAGCCGGCCGTCGATCGCGCCGGCGCTGCGGTCGGCCGCCTCTGCGAGGTCGCCGAGCTTCGCGTCGATGACGCGCGCGCCCTCGTCGGCCGCCTGCGCCAGCGCCGCGAGGCGGGCGTTGAGCGATTCCTCGTTTCGCCGCGCCGCCTCTCCGATGAGGCCTCGGTGACGGTCGAACACGACGTCGACCGAGGCGCGATGGCCGTCCAGCGCCGCGCCGAGGTCCGCGCGGTGGGTATCGAACAATTCCGCGACCTTCTGCGCGTGTTCGCCGACCCGGGCCTCGAGGTCGGCGCGATTGGCGTCGAACCGCTGGCCGACGTCCTGCAACGGCTCGACGACCTCGTCCCGGAAGCGCGCGACGCTGGTTCCGAGCGAGCGCGACACTTCGTCGACGCGACCGGTCAGGGTGGCGTTGACCGTCGCGGCGAGGCCGGACAGGTTCTCGGTCAACTCGCCGACGCGCCTCTGCAGGGTCTCGTCGATTTCGGCCGATTTGGCGTGCAGGCTCTGAACGAGCTCCCGTCCGCCCTCGCCGAGCGCCTTCGCCGTTTCCAGCGTGTTGCGGGCGAGCGTCTCCGCCACGGCGCGGCCGCGCTGGGCGAGGCCGTCGTCGATGCGGCCGATCAGGGTTTCGATCGAACCGGCGACCTCGCGCAGCCTGGCGGCGGCGCGCTCGTCGAGAACCTGGAGGCGGCTGTCGAACAAGGCCGCCGTCTCTTCGTTGCGACGGCCGAGCTGCTCGTCGAATGCGCCGCCGCGCTCGACCAGCGTCGTCTCGATGGACGCGAGCTTCGCGGCGAGGTCGTTCGCCAGCGCCTCGGAACGGTCGCCGACCCGGGTGAGAAGCTCGCGGCCGCGCCCGTCGATCGCGCTCTCGAACCGATTCAGGCCGTCGCCGAGCGAGGATTCGATACGGCGGGCGTGCGAGGCGAGGGCGTCGTCGACCGAATTGTAGTGCGCCGTCGAGACGGTCTCGAACTGCCCGAGACGCTGGGCCGACCGCGCCGAAAGATCCTCGAGGTGGGCGCTGAAGCGCTGGTCGAAGTCTTCCCGCCGGGCCCGGAGGGTGGAGTCGATCGACTGGATGTGACCGGCGATCTGGCCGTTCAGTTCGCCCGAGTGGGCGGCGATCCGGTCCACCACGCTGTGTCCGCTCTCGCCCACCAGATTGTCGAGCGCGTCGAGATATTCGCGCATGCGCCCGGTCTGATCCGACAGCGCCTCGACCAGCCGTCCGCCGTTCTGGCTGACGATGGCGTCGAACGACGCCACTTGCTCCTTCAGGGAGTCGTGGATGCCGCCCGCTCCGAGCGCGACGGTGGCCGCCGCCTCGCTGGAGAGCGCGCGGAAACGCTCGTTGACGCGGGACGCCTCCGAGTCGAAACGGGCGAGCGAGGTCTCGGCGACCGTCTCGATCTGCGACTGCGTCGTGACGCCCTGAGCGGAAATCGCCTCCGCCATCCGCCGGGTCGATTCGTCGACCAGCGTCTCCACGACCGCGGTCTGACGATCGATCGCCCCGCGCAGTTCGGCTTCGCGGGCGTCGAACCGCTCCGTCCAGCGCCCGGCCGCCTGGTCGAGCGCCGACGCCGTGGTCTCGGCGCGTTCCTCGAGCAGGGCGGCGAACCGCCGGCTCGAGCCGTCGATCCGGTCGCCGAGCGCCTCGCCCCGCTCGACCACCGTCTGGTGGAGGCGCTCCGAGACGAAGGAGAGCTTGTCGACCAGAGCCTCTCCGTGCACCGACACGGTGTCGCTGAGGCGGATATGGGTGTCGTCGACCCGGTCGATCAGCGCTTGCGCGCGTTCGCCGAAGTCGCGCGACAGGGCTGCAGTCGCGCTGCCGAGAAGGTCGGCCGACGCCTCGCTCTGGGCGCGTAGCGCCGCCACCGTCTCGGCCCCCGTCGCGCTGATGCGCCCGACGATCTCGCTGGCGTGGCCGTCAATCGCCCGGCGCATGAGCGCGGAGGCTTCGGCGAGACTGCCCGAGACGGAGTCTCCCTGCGCGCGCACCGCGTCGGCGGCCTCGCCGAGGCGCGAGGCGACCGCGTCGCCGTGGGCGCGCAGCGCTTCCACGGCGACGGCGCCGCTCGAATCGATCCGGCCGGCGACGGCGTCGATGTGGGCGCTGACGGCGGATGTCGCCAGGTCGGCGGCGTCGGCGAGCCGGCCCGCCACGGTCTCGCCGTGGGCGCGAATGGAATCGAGCAGGTGGTCGTTGCTGGCGAAGATCCGGGCGACGACCGTATCGGCGTGGACGCCGACCGCGTCCTTCGTCCGGTCGGCGGCGTCGGCGAGTTGCGCCGCCACCGCGTCGCCGTGGGAGCGGATGGCCTCGACGACCTGCTCGCTGCTGTCGGAGAGGCGCCCGACGACGTCCTCCGCGTGCGCCCCGAACGCGCCCGACAGGGCGAGGGAGGATTCGATCATCTGGGCGGCGAGATCCCCCTGCCGACTCCGGACCGCGTCGACCGCCTGCGCGGTGGTGGACGTGATCCGGTCGACCACCTCGTCCGCGCCGACGCTGAGAGCCACCGACATCGACGCGGTGGTGTCGGCGAGCCGCGCCGAGACGGTTTCGACATGGTCGCGGATCGCCTGAAGGGCGTCGTCCCCGGTCGCGGCGATGCGGCCGACGATTTCGTCGGCGTGAGTCGCCGCGGCGCTGGATAGGCTGTCGGTCGCCTCGGCGAAGCGGGCGGCCACCTGGTCGCCGCTGCCGACGAGCGCGTCGATCGCCTGGGCGCTGGTCGCGGCGATGCGGCCGACGATCTCGTCGGCGTGAGCCGCCGCCGCGCCGGACAGGCTGTCGGTCGCCTCGACGAAGCGCGCGGCCACCTTGTCGCCATTGCCGGCGAGCGCGTCGATCGCCTGGGCGCTGGTCGCGGCGATGCGGCCGACGATCGCGTCGGCGTGAGTCGAGGCGGCGTTCGAGAGGCCCTCGGTCGCCTCGACGAAGCGCGCGGTCACGCGGTCGCCATTGCCGGCGAGCGCGTCGATCGCCTGGGCGCTGGTCGCGGCGATGCGGCCGACGATCGCGTCGGCGTGGGTCGAGGCGGCGCTCGAGAGGCCGTCGGTCGCCTCGATGAAGCGCGCGGTCACGCGGTCGCCATTGCCGGCGAGCGCATCGATCGCCTGGGCGCTGGTCGCGGCGATGCGGCCGACCACTTCGTCGGCGTGGGCCCCGATCGCGGCGCGGGCCTCGTCCGCCGTCTGCGCCAGTTGCTCCGTCACGCCGCCGCCGCTCGCGCGCAGGGCTTCGACGACGTCGCTGCCGCTCGCGCGCAGACGGTCGACGAGCTCGTCGGAGTGCTCGCCGAGCGCCGCCGCGACCGAAGCCGCCGCGTCGGCGAGTCGGTCCGCGGTCGTTTCGCCATGGCTTCGGATGGCCTCGGTGGCGCGCCCGCTGCTCTCCGCGATGCGGTCCACGAACTCGTCGGCGTAGCCGCCGACCGCGTCGCGCGCCCGTTCCGAAGTCTCGGCGATTCGCGCGACCGTCCGGTCACCGTGCGCGCCGATCGCGTCGACGAGCGCAGTCTGGGAGGCGTTGATGCGCGCGAGCAGGTCGTCCCTGCGCGCGTCCATCCCGGCGACCAGGGTTTCCCCCGCGGCCTTCACCCGGCCGTCGATGTCTCCGACGCGGGCGACGATGTCTTCCGCGGTGCGCCGGCCGGTCTCGCCCAGACGCGCCGCGATGGTGTCGCCGACCCCGGCGATCGACACGGCGAGCTGCGCCCCTTCCGCCACGATCCGTTCCACGGCGGCCGAGCCGGTGCGGTCCATCGAGACCGCGATCTCCTGCGAGGTCGAGCCGAGCGCCGCGGCGAGCCGCTGGCCGGATTCGTTGAGCCGCTCCGTCAGGCGATCCGCCGCGGTGTTCAGCTCTCCCGAGATGCCGCCGTGCGCGTTGGCGATGGCGTCGCGCACGCGGGAGCCGCTCGCCACGATCGCCTCGCGCTGATCGGCCATCTCGGCGATCAGCGAACGGATCTTGCGCTCGTTGTCGGAATAGGAGCGCTCGAGCGTCGACACCTCGGCCTTCACCCGCGTCTCGAGCTCCGACGCCCGGGCGAGCGCGCGCTCGACGCCGTCGCCCATCGAGGTGAGCTCGCGGCGGATCGCCTGCGACAGGGTCGCGACGTGTTCGCCCGCCGACGTCTCCGGCTCGGCGAGGCGCACCGCGACCTGGGAAATCGCCCGCGCCGACCGGCGCAGTTCGCGCATGCGGCGCGCCAGCGCCGCGAAGGCGAAGATGAAGAAGATCGGTCCCAGCGCCGCGAGAAGCAGCAGGGGCGTCTCGGGGCGGACGAGGGTCTCGGCGAGCGGAGCGGAGGCGGCCCGCGGCCAGACGTGCTGATAAGCGTAGAGTCCGCACACGCCCGCCCAGACGAGCGCGGCGAGGATCGCGATCACGGTCGGCGTCCGGCTCTCGCGCGGCGCGTTCAGCGCCTGGAGAATCGCCCCGACCGTCTCGCGGTCGTCGTTGGCGGGGGGCGTGGCGTCGATCGTCGGTCTGGCCTCCGCCTCCGCGGCATGCGCCTGCGCGGGAGCGGCCGACGGCCGCAGCAGCGGCGCCGATTCGGCGGGCTGCGCGCCCGGCTTGAGAATGGGCGCCGGCGGCTTGGCTTTCGCCGCGTCGGGCTTGGCGGCGGCCGGCTGGGCCGGCGCGGCGGACTCCGGCGCCTCGTCGTCCGTCAGATTGAGAGCGCTCTCGATCGCGGACATCGCCGCCGAAACAGGGTCCGTCGCCGGGTTCTGCCTTGCCATAGTGACCGCCTCGCTCAATCGGCGTCGACCGCAACCGGACGACTGACGCGCCAACGCTTTCCCTCTGGCCAGGCTTCGAACGCCAGCGGAAACGCACGCATTAACCACGTCACAGTCTAACGCCGGGCGCCATATATGAAAACTGCGCTGCAGCGTCATCCTTCAAACGTCGTTAACGGTTCATTTGCCATATCTTTTCAAACTATTCGAGCGTGGTTTACGAAAGCCGGCCCGGGTCGGGCCGGACGCGCGCGGCCCTCGGCGTGTGGACAACCCCGACGGGCGCGCCCGAAAACCGGAGGGACAGGGGAATGCCCGCGACGACAACCCCCGGCCCGGGCGACGCGCCCGCGACGTCGGCCGTCCCGCTCGATCTCGACCACCTTCGGCGGCAGTGCCTGGACGACGAGGCCCTGATGCGCGAGCTGTTGGCGTTGTTCCGGATCGAGGCGCCGGCGCTCGCGGCGCGACTGACGGAGGAGTCCCCGTCGGCGGGCGCCGAAATCGCGCACCGGCTGCGCGGCGCGGCGCTCGCGGTCGGCGCGTTCGCGGTCGCGCGGGCGGCGGAAATCCTCGCGGGACCGGGCGGGAGGGACGGCGCGCCGATCGTCGAAATGTCGCAGGCGATCGAAAATCTCGCGCGGGCGGTCGCGCAGGCGGTCGCGGCGATCGATCGCCTGACGCCGTAAGCTTATGAAAAGGCGAGATATTGCCTGCCTTTGGCGGCCGCGCGGCGCGGCGCGCGGTCGCAACGCCTACGCGCCGACGGCGGCCAAGCGCGGGCTTTCGGCGTCGGGGCGCTTGCATTATGAAGGCTCCCGCCCCGTCGAGGGGCCGCGCCGTCCCCCGGCGCGCTTCGCGATTCGAGGATTCCATCGGCCCGATGACAAAAATCACCTTCATTGACGCCACCGGCGAGCCGCGGACCGTCGACGGCCAGGACGGCTCCACGGTGATGGAGACGGCGTTGCGCAATTCGATTCCGGGCATCGAGGCGGAGTGCGGCGGCGCTTGCGCCTGCGCGACCTGCCACGTCTACGTCTCCGACGAATGGACCGAGAAGGTCGGCTCGCCGTCGCAGATGGAAGAGGACATGCTGGACTTCGCCTTCGAGGTCCGGCCGAGTTCGCGGCTCTCGTGCCAGATCAAGGTGAGCCCGGAGCTGGACGGCCTCGTCGTGACGACGCCGGCGAAACAGGGTTGAGGGTTTGAGCTGATGAGCGAGGTTTTTGCGACCGACGTCGCGATCGTGGGCGCCGGCCCGGTCGGGCTGTTCTCGGTGTTCGAGCTGGGGCTGCTCGACATGAAGTGCCACCTGATCGACATTCTGTCGAAGCCCGGCGGCCAGTGCGCCGAACTCTATCCCGAGAAGCCGATCTACGACGTCCCGGGCTATCCGGTCATCAACGGCCAGGAACTGGTCGACAACCTGATGAAGCAGGCGCATCCGTTCGGCCCGACCTTCCATCTCGGCGAGATGGTGGAGCGGCTCGAGACGCTCGGGACCGCCGAACGGCCGCTGTTCCGGGTCCATACCGACGCCGGCAAGGCGATCGAGGCCAAGGTGGTGATCGTCGCCGCCGGGGGCGGATCGTTCATGCCGAAGAAACCGCCGATTCCGGGGCTCGACGCCTTCGAAAACACGAGCGTGTTCTATTCCGTCCGCAAGATGGATCATTTCCGCGGCCGCCGCGTGGTGATCGTCGGCGGCGGCGATTCGGCGCTCGACTGGGCGCTCAACCTGCATCCGATCGCGAGCCGGATCACCCTCATCCACCGTCGCGCCGCCTTCCGCGCCGCGCCCCACTCGGTGAACGCCATGCACGCGCTGGTCGAGAGCGGCCAGCTCGACTTCGTGCTCGGGCAGGTGACCTCGGTGAAGGGCGAGGGCGGGCAGCTTGCGGCGCTCGTCGTGCGCAAGGAGAGCGGCGAGACCGTCGATCTGCCGTGCGACGACATGCTGCCGTTCTTCGGCCTGACGATGAAGCTCGGCCCGATCGGCGAATGGGGGCTGAACCTGCATGAGAACCTGATCCCGACCGACACCGCGCGGTTCGAGACCAGCACCCCCGGGATCTTCGCCGTCGGCGACATCAACACCTATCCCGGAAAGCTCAAGCTGATCCTGTGCGGCTTCCACGAGGCGGCGCTGGCGGCGCAGAAGGCGCACCACTACGTCTATCCCGACAAGAAGCTGGTGTTCCAGTACACGACCTCGTCGACCAATTTGCAGAGGAAGCTCGGGGTGAGCTGACGGGGCGCAGGGCGAGTTGCCGAGCGCTGGTCTCGGGGGCCCGGTGGGTTCTTCAAGACCCGGAGAGGAGGCCGCCGTGCGCGAGGGATTGCTGATCCTGCTCGCGGTCGCGGCGGCGTCGGGTCGGCGTTCGCGGGGACGCCGGACAAGGACAAGCGTTGGCAGGCGCTGATCGCCCGGGCTGAAGCGCATGGCGGGGTCGAGACCGTGCTCGACCGCGGGCGCCGGATGGGTCGTTCATCTCCTTGACCCGCGTCTTCAAGGGGTCGAAGCGGGCGGTGTGCCTGTTCGCCAGGGCGCAAGACAGGACCGTCTGCGTGAATTGGGACACCGGCGAGACGGTTTTCGGCGAGCGCGCCGACCCGACTTCGCCCTGGAAAATCCACGCCTCGCCGCCGCTCGAGCAGGGGGCCGAACCCGCAGCGACCGGGACGGAACCAAGGTCTGGCGCTATGATTGAGCGGCGCGCCGCGCTCGCGGGCCCGGCGTGACCAGGCGGCGGGGGCGCCGCGCACCGGCGTTCGAAGCTTCCGCTCTTTCCTCGTCGCCGCCGACGCGGCGCGCACGCTGATACGCCGACAGCGGACTCGACCGAAGCCGGGGCGGGGCAGGGCGCGGCCTGCTTCGTGTCGATAGCGAATTAAGTTGTCCGGTATTGGTAGCACATCAAATGTCCGCTTCTTCTGGTTTTGTTCTCCTGTGGGCATGTGGGCGAGGCGAAG
>NZ_QNRK01000020.1 GCF_003315135.1 Roseiarcus fermentans | reverse complement strand
TCGGACGCCGACATGGAGGCGGCGCTCGACCGCGCCCGCGCCCATGCCGCCACCGCCAGCCCGAGCCGCGCCGCCGGCAACCCCCAGATGTCGGAAACCGCAGGGCGCTGAACAGGCTTTTCGGGCGAACGCCAACACGCCTCGCCGCGAAGCTCGCGGCGAGGCGTCTTCGCTCCGGCTTTCACCATGGACCGGCGGTCAGCGCTGACCGCGCGGGGCCCAGACGTCGTCCTTGGCGCCATCGTCGTTCAGATGGCGCGCCATGATGAACAGGAAGTCGCTGAGCCGGTTCAGGTAGCGCGGAATCTCCGGATTGACCTCCTCGCCGGCGATCTGCGCCAGCGCCACCACCCGGCGCTCGGCGCGGCGGGTCACGGCGCGGGCGAGATGCGCGTAGGCGCCGGCCATGTCCGCCCCCGTCGGCAGGAGGAAGTTGGCGATCCGCGGCTGCGCGGCGTTCAGTTCGTCGAGCTGCGCCTCGATCCGGGCGACCGGCTCGGGCCTGAACCGCAGCAGCGCGCCGGCGTCCCCCGGCATGCTGAGATCGGCGCCGATGTCGAACAGATCGATCTGGACCAAACGGAGCCAGCCGCCCAGGCGCTCGTCCTTCTGCACCGCGGTCCGCAGGACGCCGATGACCGAGTTCGCCTCGTCCACCGCGCCGTAGGCCTCGACGCGGGGCGCGCATTTGAGCATGCGGCCCTTGCCGACCTGCGTCTGGCCGGCGTCGCCCAAGCGCGTGACCACGCGCGTCCGCTTGTCCGAACCCGCATCCCTGGTCGTCATTGGCCGTCTCCCTTCCCGCCGGTCGGGACGTTTCCCTCGGCTCAAGGAGACATATGACCATGGCGACGCCCCGTTCAAGCCGAGGCGCCCCCCCCCCGCTCGATCCGCGTCGGCGCAACGGCCGCCTGGCCCGCCCGACGTCGCATGCGGCGTTGGGCGGCTCTCGTATCGGCGCGCCAGGGGTTACCCGAACGTGGCCCCGAGCCGCTCCATCGCCGGGCGGAAGGCGGGAAAGCTGGTCGCGATCATCGCGGTGTCGTCGACCGTCATCGGCTGCCGGCTGGCGAGGCCCATGACGAGAAAGCTCATGGCGATGCGATGGTCGAGATGCGTCGCGACGAGCCCGCCGCCCGCGGGGGCGCCGTCGCCCTCGACCACGAGATCATCGCCCTCGACGGCATGCCGGACGCCGGCGGCGGCGAGGCCGGCGGCGACCGCCGCGAGCCGGTCGCTCTCCTTGACCCGGAGTTCGTGAAGGCCGCGCATGCGCGTCGTTCCGCGTGCGAACGCCGCGGCGACCGCCAGGATCGGGTACTCGTCGATCATCGAGGGCGCGCGCAGCGCGGGGACGTCGACCCCCGTCAGCGCGCTCGCCCTCACCCGGAGGTCGGCGACCTCCTCGCCGCCTTCGAGCCGGCGGTCGAGGATCGCGATGTCCGCCCCCATCTCGACGAGCGTCGTCAGCAGCCCCGAGCGCAACGGGTTGGTCATGACGCCCTCGACGACGATGTCCGACCCGGGAACGATCAGCGTGGCGACGATCGGGAAGGCCGCCGACGACGGGTCGGCCGGAACGACGACGGGACGCGGCCGGAGTTCGGGACGGCCGACGAGGTCGATCCGCCGCCCTGTCCCCTCCGGCGCGACGGTCACCTCGGCGCCGAAATGCACGAGCATCTTCTCGGTGTGGTCGCGCGACGCCTCGGCCTCGATCACCGTCGTGATCCCGCGGGCGTTGAGGCCGGCGAGGAGCACGGCCGACTTGATCTGAGCCGAGGCGACTGGCGTCCGGTAGAGGATCGGCGCCGGGTCGCGGGCGCCTTTCAGGGTGATCGGACAGCGGCCGCCCCGGGCCTCGGACAGAACTTCGGCGCCCATCAGCTTGAGCGGATCGAGGATCCGGTTCATCGGCCGCTTGCGCAGGCTGGCGTCGCCGTCGAACGTCGCCGTGACGCCGTGGCCGCCGACCACGCCCATCATCAGGCGCGAGCCCGTCCCGGCGTTGCCGAAGTCGAGCGGCTCGCGCGGCGGCAGGAGGGCGCCGAGGCCCGGCCCGCGGATTCGCCAGCGGCCGGGCGCCAGGCGCTCGACCTGCGCCCCCAGCGCCTCGCAGGCCCTGCCGGTGCGAAGCACATCGTCGCCCTCGAGCAGGCCTTCGACCGTCGTTTCCCCGCGGGCCAGGAGCCCGAACAAGAACGCGCGATGGGAAATGGACTTGTCGCCGGGCGGGCGAAACCGCCCGCTCAGCGCTGAGCCGCGGGAAGCGCGCAGGGGAGCCGGGTCGAGGCCGATTGACATGGGAAGAGACACCTACGAGCCGCTCGATGAGCACGACCGCGCTTCGCGCGGGGAAAAACGCTCGTATCACCCTGCCGGACCCCTGTCGACGGCGGCGGAATCTCGATTGACACGGTACGCCGTCCTGTCTAACCCGGCGCTTCCGAAATCCGCCCTTGCAACGACAGGGAACCGATCGCCGTGGCCAAACCCGAGCTCGGAGCCAAACGCCAGTGCCAGGCGTGCGGCGCCAAATTCTTCGATCTCAACAAGGATCCGATCGTCTGCCCGAAATGCGGCACGGTCTTCCAGGGCGTCGCCATGCGCGCCCGGGCGGCCTCGAAGGAGGATGACGAAGACACGGAGATGACCGCGCCCGCCGGGGTCGACATGGTGTCGCTCGACGAGGTCGAGGCGGGCGAGGAGAAGGCGGCGGAAACCGTCGCCGAGGATATCGACGTCGAGGACGACGCGGCCGACGTCGAGGACGATTCTTTCCTCGAGGAGGAGGAAGAGGACGACGACGACGTCACCAACCTGATCGACGGCGACATCGCGCCGGACGAGGAAGGCTGAGCCTTCACGTCGTCACGGACGCGCAGCCGAGGCGACGGTTTTGCGACAGGGTCGCTTTTTTTGCGCGATGGGCCTTGTAGGGGGCGAAGCTTTACGGTTATACCGCCGCCCGCGAGACCATCGCTTCTTCGCCCCAAACGAAGTCGCCCTCGCGAGACAGTGGAAAATGGGGCCATAGCTCAGTTGGGAGAGCGCTTCAATGGCATTGAAGAGGTCGTCGGTTCGATTCCGTCTGGCTCCACCATTCCACACTTGCGATGTCTCGAGTTTTTCCGTCTCCCGCAATCTTCCCGACATTTCCGAGGCTTGGGGCCCGGGCGCAGGCGGACTCAGGTGAGGAGACGCCGAATTCGCGGCGCGTAAGGCTTTCAAGGCCCCGCGTCTCCCGCGACGAAAATCTCTTCCGCGCGATGTGAGGCCGGCTGCGGTCAACTTGAGCGCGAAGGCCTGATCGGCGTTCTCGTCTCGACGCCAGACCGGCGCGTCCTTACGCGCCCGGACCTCCCTGACGCTTTGGCTTTCGACCCGCGCGTCCCTGCGACTGCGGGCAGGGTTGGCGAGCGCGATTCGTCTCGCGCGAGTCCTGGCCGCGCTTCAAGGCTGTGCCGGCGAAGGCAGAGAGGATGATCTCATTCTGCTCCTACTCGAAGCGTCGCAAGTCGCTTCCGGCCATGCGCGCGCGGACCGGTTTTTGTACGATCATCCCGATCTGGCGGCGATCAGCAATGACGCCGAGGCGGTGCGTCGGGCGTGTGCCGCCAAAGCCGGCTGGCCTGGCGGTCGCCATGCGGCTCTCGCCGTGGCGCACGCGTTCTCGACGATATGGAGGAAGCCCAGCGAAATTCGCGGCGCGCGATTGATTGGCGCAACGGGTCTGTAGGCCGACCGTTGGGTGACGGATTCAACCGGCAGGCCGTAAGGATTCCACGACTTGTCCAGAAGGCGATCGCTGGGCTGAGCAAGTACGACCGCTCCGAATTCGATGCCCGCCTGGAAACGATCAGCCATGTCTTGAAGACAAGTACGCCCTATGGTCGTAAGCCCTGATGAAAGTGGCGAATCTCATCAAACGCAATGGTCGCCGTCGCGAACTGCGCCGCGTAGCCGGCCAGAATCGCCGCTCGGCCGAGCGCGATCGCCAGATGCGTCTTGCCGACCCCCGGGCGGGCCGAGCAGGAGGACGTTCTCGCCGTTGGCGACGTGGCGCGACGCCGAAAGGTCGCGGATGCGCGCGATCGACGATTCGCGCCCGGCGCCCCTCGGCCTGCGGGTGCGCCGCCACCTCGATTGCCCCGTGCCGGATGCGCACGAAGCCGCCGGCGACCGTCACCGCCACCCGCTCGCCGATCAGCCGCCAGGGAACCGAGTAGCTGTTGGCGTCCACCTCGACGGCGCAGTCGTTCCCCACGACTCGCGTCAGCTCGCGGATCCGTCCGAAGCCCGTCCGCCCGCCGAGCGGCTTCAGCCGCGCCGCCTCCTCGCGCGCGAACCGCGCCATCGGCGCATCCCCCGTCGTCCCGTGGACCCGCACGTTGGCGACCTCGCGCTCCCAGCGCGCCAGATGCGCCTCGAACCCATCCCAGTCGGCGAACGCCCGCCCGGCGACGGCGTTCTTCTTCACATAGCCGACGCCGTTCTCCGTCTTGCCCTTCGTGCGCGCCCGATAGGGTTTGCAGGCGCGCGGCGAAAACCTCGGCACCATGGTGGCGAGCGGGGCCGACTTTTTGCCCGAGCGCTGGTGGGAGTCGCTCATCCCCGGCGCGGCGATCCTGTTTGCGGCGCTGGGCTTCAATCTGCTCGGCGACGGCCTGCGCGACCTGTTCGACGTCGAGAGCGTCCGATGAGCGAAGAGGCGCTGCTCGCGGTCCAATCGCTCAGTCTCGACTTCGAAAGCGAGAGGCGCGTCGCGCATATCCTTCGCGACGTCTCGCTCGAGGTGCCCGTTCACCGACACGTCGCGCTGGTCGGCGAGAGCGGCTGCGGCAAAAGCGTCACGATGCGCGCCGTCATGGGCCTCTTGGCCACGCCGCCGGCAAAATACCGCGGCGGCGAAATCCGATTCGACGGCGTGGACCTCCTGAAAATGGGAGACCGGGATCGCGCGGCGTTGCGCGGGACTGCGATGTCGATGGTGTTCCAGGACCCGACGACCTCGCTGAACCCGGTCTTCACCATCGGCGACCAGATGGGCTCGATCCTCAAATACGCCGATCGGCGGCTTGGGCGCTCGCGGGGGCCAGCGGAGCGCAAGGCGCGCATCGCCGAGGTGCTCGGCCAGGTGCGCTTGGCGGACGCAGAGCCTATCCGGTCATGCTCTCCGGCGGCATGCGTCAGCGCGTTCTGATCGCCATGGCGCTGTTATCCGAGCCAAGGCTTCTGATCGCCGATGAACCGGGCACCGCGCTCGATGTCACGACGCAGGCGCAGATCCTGAAGCTCTTGCGCGAGCTTGTCGATGCGCGCGGCCTCGCGCTTCTCATGATCACGCATAATCTCGGCGTGGTGCGCGAGTCCGCGGACCATGTGTTCGTAATGTACGCCGGTTGCATCGTCGAGCAGGGGCCGACACGCGCGGTATTCACGAAGCCGAGACATCCTTACACGCGCGCGCTGATGGCCTGCGTGCCCAAGCTGTCGGGAGGCGAATCGATGCGCGGTATCGACGGGTCGCTGCCGGACTATTCAGATCCGCCTCCGGGCTGCCGCTTCGCGCCGCGCTGCCCGCTCGCGGTTCAGGCCCGCCTTCGCGCGCCGCCTCATTTCGAGGTCGCGCCAGGCCAGTCTGCGGCCTGCTTTCTTCTAGAGGCGACCGCGTGAGCGAGCCCCTCGTTGAAATCGTCGGCGTCTCGAAGGCGTTTCCGATCAGGGGCGGGATTTTCGGCGGCGTCCGCGGCGTGGTGCACGCCGTCAACGACGTCAGCTTCCGGCTCGCTCGGGGTGAAGTCTTCGGCCTCGCCGGCGAAAGCGGCTCGGGCAAATCGACGATAGCGCGCATGATTCTCGGCCTCGAAACCCCGACGTCCGGCGCGATCCTCATCGACGGGCGCGATTTCGCTGGCGAGCGCGACTGGCGCAAGCGGAGTTCGGTCGTGCAGATGGTGTTCCAGAATCCAGGCTCTTCGCTCAATCCGCGCCGTTCGGTAGGGCAGTCGATCGCCGTGCCGTTGGCGGCGCGCGGCCATTCCCTCCGCGAAAGGAAGCGGCGGATCGCGGAATTGATCGCCCAAGTGCAACTGCCGTCGAGCTTCGTCGAACGCTACCCGTACGAGCTCTCAGGCGGGCAGAAGCAGCGCGTCGCGATCGCGCGCGCGCTTGCCGCGGAGCCGAAGCTGATGGTGCTCGACGAGCCGACCTCTGCCCTGGACGTCTCCGTGCAGGCCAAAATCATCGAGTTGCTCGACGAATTGAGATCGCGGGTAACTGCCTACCCCGTCATTGCGAGGAGCGAAGCGACGAAGCAACCCATGCCGCCGCTTGCCTCCTGCGGAAAAAATCGCTCCGTCTTCTGCTCGCAACGAAGGGCGGCGGGACGATCAGAGGGCGCAACAGCAGCCCAGCGGCCCTGGATCGCTTCGCTTCGCTCGCGATGACGGCGCTGTTCGCTGCCGGCTTGGGAGTTACGATCGCGGCTCGGCCTCGCCTATATTTTCATCTCCCATGATCTGTCGCTCATGCGCGCCTTCGCCAACCACGTTGGCATTCTCTATCTCGGCAGGCTGATCGAGACGGGGCCGACCCGGGCGCTGTTCGAGCGACCCGCCCACCCCTACACCCGCTCCCTGTTGGCCGCTGTTCCGGTCGTCTCCGACGAGGAGGAGGCGCTGAAGCCGCGCGAGCCCGTGGCGGAGGGGGAGGTTCCCAATCCGGCCAATATGCCGGGCGGCTGCGTCTTCCACACGCGCTGCCCGCACGTCATGGCGATCTGTCGCTCGCAGATCCCCGGGCCGGAGCAGGTTGGCCCAGAGCATGTCGCTCATTGCCATCTGTTGCGCCCGTTGGAAGCACAGGCGGCGCCCTTCGCACAAATGCCACAGGAGTCCAGAGGATGATCAGAATAGGCGTTGATGTCGGCGGCACCAACACCGACGCGGTCGTTATGGACGGAGCGAAAGTGCTCGCCGGCGTCAAGGCGGCCACCACCGCCGACGTCATGTCCGGAGTCGTCGCTGCGCTGCGAGCGGTGCTGGCGGAAGCCAAGCTCGACCCTTCGGCGATCGCGGTCGTGATGATCGGCACGACGCATTTCACCAACGCCGTCGTCCAGCGGCGCGATCTCGCCCAGACGGCCGCAATCCGGCTCGGGCTGCCTGCGACCGCTTCCCTACCGCCGATGGTCGACTGGCCGGACAGGCCCGCTGACACGGGACCATGAGATGAGCAAGGAGACGCTCGAAATTCGCGTGGTCACTCCAATCGTGACGGGCCTGCGTCGGCTCGCCGATCTCAAGACTCTTGAATACCCGGGGGTGAAGGTCAGCCACGTCGACATCTCGACCGGTCCAGGCTCGATCGAGAGCGAATTCGAAGGCGCTCTGTCCGTGCCTGGCGTCATCGCCGAGGCGCTGCAAGCCGAACGGGATGGCGCCGATGCGGTTATCATCGACTGCATGTCCGACCCCGGACTCCGAGCCGCCCGCGAAGCGGTCAGCGTCCCCGTCCTTGGGCCGTCCAGCGCCGCGTGCGGCCCGGCTTTTGAGAACGCTGCGGCGATGGCCGGTCTGACGGGCCGGATGGCCTCGGTGCGCAGCTTCGACATTCCGGTGCTGGAGCTGGAACGGGACCTCGATCGCACGAAGAAGGTGCTGGTCGAGGTCGGCGCGCGCGCCGTCGAAGCGGACGGCAGAGGGCGCTGGAAGCGGGAATTCCCGTCTTCTCCTATAACGCCGACACGAAAGGCAACGACCGCCTCGCCTACATCGGGCAAGACCTGTTCGCCTCCGGTCAGGCGCTCGGGCGGCGCATCGTCGAACTCGTCGGGGAAGGCCAAGCGGTCGGCTTCATCGCGACGCCGGGGCAACTCAACATCCAGCCCCGTCTCGACGGCGCCAAGGACGCGATCAAGGCGTCGGGCAAGAAAATCGTTCTGGACGAGGTCGCCACCGGACCGACAGTCAACGAGGAGGTCTCGCGGGTCGACGCCTATTATGTCGGACACAAGGATATCAAGGGCATGTTCGCGGTCGACGCCGGAAGCACGATGGCGGTCGGCAAGGCGATGGAAAAATACGGCCTCCACGCCAAAGGCGTGCACGCTGGCGGCTTCGACCTGCTTCCTGAGACTCTTGACGCCATCGCCAACGACCATCTCGACTTCACCATCGACCAGCAGGCCTATTTGCGAGGCTTCTACACCGTCATGGAAATGGCGATGTTCAAGCTGTCGGGCGGCTTGAGCGGCCCCGCCGAGGTCAACACGGGTCTCAAGTTCGTCGCCAAGAGCGATGTGGCGCCTTACCGGACGACCCACAGCCGTTACGAAGGCGCCTCTTCGGCCCAGGCGGTCATTCCGAGGTCGGGTCCGATCAGCACCTAGCAACGGCGGACGGCGATGCAAGACAGGGGGAATCCCGCCGCCGTGGAGGCGCGGTCGCCTGACGCAAGCGGGCGCGGCGCCGGCGTTCTGCGCCGGGCGGCCTCGTCCATTCTGCGATGGCCCGAGGCGAGCATTTTCATCGCTGGCGCCTTGCTCGCCGCCTACTTCCAATCGACCAACTCCGCGTTCCTTTCGCTTTCCAACGTCGAAAACCTGATCGACTACACGGCGACCACGTCGATCATCGCCGCAGGCGAAGTCATGGTGCTCGTCTGCGGCGAACTCGATCTGTCGCCCGGCATGGTCTATGCCCTGTCGCCTTTCATCATGTTTTTCGCGATCTCCGCGGGAATGCCGGCTGGCGTCGCGGTTCTTCTGGCGCTTGCGGCCGGGGCGCTGGTCGGCCTGTTCAATGGCGTGGTCACGACATTCCTGGGCGTGCCGGCCTTCGTCACCGCTCGGCACAATGTTTCTCGTCAACGGCCTGACCTTGAGCATATCGGGCGGATTCCCGGTCGAGCCCAACGCCGCAGCCACATTCGCGGCTGTCTTTGGCGCCGATGCATGGGCGCGGCTCGCCTGGTCTCTGGCGATCGCGATCGTGCTGCAGTTCGTGTTGAGCCGCACCCGGTTCGGTCTTCACACCATCGCGGTTGGCGGCAATCTCATCGCCGCGGAGGAGGTCGGAATCCGGGTGCGCAGCATCAAGATTCGCAATTTCGTCCTGGCCAGTGTGCTGGCCGGCTTCGCCGGCGTGATCGACGCATTCCGCATCGGGTCGATCGACCCGCTCGCGGGAGGCTCCGAGATGACCTTCGCCGCCATTGCCGCGGCGGTAATCGGCGGCACGCTTCTCACCGGCGGATCAGGGACGCTGATCGGCGCCTTCATCGGCGCTCTGGTGCTCGGCATCCTCAAGGACGGCTTCACCCTCTCGGGGGTCAGCGCCTATACGTTCGACATGATCCTCGGCGCCGCCATCCTGGTCACGATGGCGGTCAACGTCCATCTGTCGCGATGGCGGGAACGGGGAGGAGCATGACCCAGGATCCTACGCGACACGAGGCGCTTCGGGCGGAGCACATCGAAAAATCGTTCGGCCGCATTGCAGCACTGAGAGACGTCAATCTGCGCCTCCATCGCGGCGAGGTTTTGGGACTGCTCGGAGACAACGGGGCGGGCAAGTCGACCCTGATGAAGATCTTCACCGGCTTTTTCAGCCGAGCGCCGGGCAACTGTACTTCGACGGCCAGCCTGTTCAATTTCGTTCGGTCAGCCACGCCCGTTCGCTCGGCATTGAGGCCGTCTATCAGGACCTCGCGCTCGTCAACCAGCTGAACGTCTACCGCAACATGTTCCTTCAGCGCGAGCCTGTCTTTGGCGGCCCACTGGGAATCCTGAACGAGCGCGACATGCGCGAGCGAGCGATCGCGGCGCTCGAACGCATGAAGGTCAGGGTTCCGTCGGTCGATGTCGACGTCGCAAGGCTCTCAGGGGGCCAACGTCAGGCCGTCGCCATCGCGTGCTCGGTCTATCAGAAGGCCAAGGTGCTGCTGCTCGACGAACCGACCGCCGCCATGGGCGTCAAGGAATCCGCGCTGATCCTCGACCTGATCCAGCGGCTCAAGGAGAGCGGCGACGTCGCCATCATCATCGTCGCCCACAATTACGCGCAGATCTTCGACGTCTGCGACCGCATCAATCTGGTCGAGGGCGGAAGAATCGCATTCGACAAGCGGACTTCCGAGACGTCGATCCAGGAGCTGACGGAGAGGGTCGTCAAAGAATATCGCTCGGCACGCAGCGAAGTCCGGCCCCTGGAGCTGTGAGCGGGCGATCCGGTCAGGAGCGGGTCTGGCTCAGGGGGCGGGATTTCATTCCCAACCACGCGAGGGGGCGCGCGCGCGTCAGCCAGCCGTTGAGCCGGTCGAGGTAAATGTAGACCACCGGGGTCGTGTAGAGCGTCAGCAACTGGGAAACCAGCAGACCGCCCACCATCGCGATCCCCATTGGCTTGCGCAATTCCGCTCCGGCGCCGTTTTCGAGGGCGAGCGGCAGCGCGACGATCAATGCGCAGACCGTCGTCATCATAATCGGGCGAAACCGCTGCAGGCACGCGTGGTGGACCGCGTCGACCGGAGTCATGTTTCCCTCCCGCTCGGCCACAAGCGCGAAGTCGATCATCATAATCGCGTTCTTCTTGACGATGCCGATCAGGAGGAGGACGCCGATCAGGGCGATCAACGTCAGATCGTAGCCGGTCAGGATCAGGATGACGAGCGCGCCGACGCCGGCCGCCGGGAGCGCGGAAAGAATGGTGATCGGGTGGATGAAGCTTTCGTAGAGCATGCCCATGAGGATGTAGATCGTCACAATCGCCGCCGTGACCAGGAGCGGCATGGTGACGAGCGAGTCCTGAAACGCCTGGGCCGTGCCCTCGAACTGCCCGACGAGCGTCGGACGCGCACCGAGGCTCGCCTTCGCCTTGGTGATGGCGTCGACCGCCCGGCTCAGCGACGCGCCCTTGGCGAGGTTGAACGACAGGGTCACTGAGGGAAAGACGCCTTGGTGGTTGACGGTCAGCGGTTCGACCTTTCGCGTCTCCCGCGCGACCGCCGAGAGAGGGACTTGGCCGCCGGTCGCGTTCGTGACGTAGAGGCTCGATAGGGCCTCTGGACCGGATTGAAATTTCTTCTCGACCTCGAGGATCACATAAGCCTGCTGGGTCGCGTTGTAGATCGTCGCGATCTGCGCCTGCCCGAAGGCGTCGTCGAGCGCGGCGTCGATGCTGGAAATCGGCACGTTGAGGCTCGAGGCGAGGTTCCGGTCGACCTCGATAACGACGTGAGGCGAGTTGATCTGCTGGTCAGAGGCGACGTCGCTGAGGATTTTCATGCCCTTCATCTTTTCCAGCAGGATCGGGGCGTAATGGTTGAGTTGATCGGTATCCGTGTCGGTCAGCGTATACTGGTATTCGGCCTGCTCGAGCCGCGCGCCGATTCGGATGTCCGGCACGGCTTGCATGAAGAACTTTCCGCCAACCACCTTGGCGACCTGCGGCCTGAGCCGCGCCATCACGGCTTGAACGGAAGGGCGTTCAGAGAACGGCTTCAGCTGGACGAACATGCGCGCCGTGTTCTCGGTGGGGTTGCCTCCCGTCGCGCCAGCGAACCCGACGACGCCGGAGACGGCAGGATCCCTGAGGAGGATGGCGGCGTATTCGTTCTCGATCTTCGCCATCGCCTCGAAGGCAATGTCCTGGCGCGCCTGCGCCACGCCCATGAAGATGCCGGTGTCCTGTTCGGGCAAGAATCCTTTCGGGATCACGAGATAGAGATATACGGTCAGGCCGATCAGCCCGATGGTGACGAGCAGCATCCAAAACTCGTGCCGAAGGGCCCAGACCAACCCCCGGTCGTACGTGTCGCGCATGGCGTCAAAGCCTCGCTCGAGCCAGCGGCTGAAGCGGTTCTGCGGCGCCCCGGTCTCGCGCATCAGGAACTTCGCGCACATCATCGGCGTCAGCGTCAGCGACACGTAGCCGGAAATGAAGATCGCGAGGATCGTCGTCATCGCGAACTCGCGGAAAAGCAGTCCGACCACGCCCGCCATGAAGAGGACCGGAATAAAGACCGCCGCCAGCGAAAGCGTGATCGAGAGAATGGTGAAGCCGATTTCCCCCGCGCCGTCGAGCGCGGCTTCAAGGGGCGGTTTCCCCTCCTCGATATGGCGGACGATGTTCTCGATCATCACGATCGCGTCGTCGACAAGGAACCCGATGGCGATCGTCAGCGCCATCAGCGAGAGGTTGTCGATGCTGTAGCCGAGCAGGTACATCGCCCCGAAGGTCGCGACGATCACGACCGGCAGGACAATGCCTGGGATTACGGTCGCCCAGAACTTGCGCAGGAACAGGAAGATCACCAGCACGACGAGCGCCATCGCCAGCACGAGCGTGAACTCGACGTCCGAGACGGAGGCGCGAATCGACAGCGAGCGATCCGAGACAAGGTCCACGCGCACGGAGCGCGGGATCGACTTCTCGAGCTGCGGCATCATCGCCTTGATCCTGTCGACGACGTCGAGCGTGTTGGCTCCGGGCGCCTTGAAGACCAACAGAACCTCGGACAGCTTGGTCCCGTACCAGGCGCCCGTGCGCGGATTCTGCGGCCCGTCGACCACGGTCGCGATGTCTCCCAGCTCCACCGGCGCGCCGTTGCTGTAGGACACGATCATCTTGCGGAACTGGGCGGCGTTTTCCAGCTGCTGGTTGACGTCGAGCGGAAACTCCTCGTGACGGCCTTCGAGATTGCCCGTCGGTCGAAGCGCGCTCTCGGAGGTGAGCGCCGCGCTGACCTGCGCAAGGCCCAGCCCTTTTGCGGCGAGCGCGTCCGGGTTGAGCCGCACCTGAACGGCCGGCTCGGCCTGCCCGGCAATGGACACCTGCCCGACGCCGCTCACGCGCGACAGCGACTGGCCGAGAAGAATGTTCGCGTATTGATCGAGCTCCTGGATCGGATAAGCGTCGGAATGCACCGCGTAGATGAGAACCGGCGAGTCGGCCGGATTGGTTTCCCGGTAGGTCGGAGGGGCCGGGAGATTTTTGGGAAGTAGAGCGCTCGCGGCCTGGATCGCCTGCTCTACGTAGCCGGCGTCGCGCGTGATGCTTGTGCTGAGGTCGAACTGCAGCGTGATCGACGTCGTGCCAAGGCCGCTGGTCGAGGTCATCGAGGAGACGCCCGGTATAGCCGTGAACTGGTCTTCCAGCGGCGTCGCTACGGTCGAGGCCATCACATCCGGGCTCGCACCCGGGAAACTCGCCGACACCGTGATCGTCGGAAACTCGACATTGGGCAGCGCGGCGACCGGCAGGAGCGTGAAGGAGACCGCGCCGAAGGCGAAGAGGCCGGCCGTCATCAGCGCCGTCGCGATCGGCCGGCGAATGAAGATTTCCGAGATGCTCATGGCGCCGCGCTCGCCGTCGCCTTGGGCGCTTCGACTGCGACCTTCACGCCGTCATCGAGATTGTACTGCCCGTTGACGACGACCTGCTCGCCCGGCGAGACGCCCTTGGTAAAGACGGCGAGCCCATTCTGGCGGGCGACGACCTGCACGGGGACGCGGCGGACCACATCGTCCGACGAGATCGCATAGACGTAGTCGCCGTTCGGACCCGATGCGACGGCCGCGACCGGCGCGGTGAGGGCGTTCTTGCGCACCCCAAGCATAAGGTCGATCGTGACGAACGCTCCCGGCCAGAGCGCCTCGTTGTCGTTTGGGAACGTCGCGTAGAGCGCGACGGTGCCGGTCGTCGCCACGACCTGATTGTTGATGAATGTGAGCTTGCCCTCGCCTAAAGTCCGTCCTTCCTGCGACAGGGCGCGCACATCGAGCGGCGCTTCGCTCTGGGCGGCGCGGACCTCGTCCAGTTCGCTCTGCGGAAGGGGAAAGGTCACATAGATCGGCGCGATCTGGGTGATGGTGACCAGTGTCGTGCCCGCGCCGGCCTGGACGTAATTTCCCGGATCGACCGCCATGGCGCCGGCTATGCCCGCCACTGGGGAATTGATGTGGGCATACTCTACGTTGAGCTTGGCTGTTTCGACATTGGCTTGATCGAGCTTGACCGTGCCCTCGTCCTGCTGGACCACGAACGCTTGGTCCGCGGCCTGCTGCAGGGCGATTGAATTCTCGGTCACCAGACGCTGATAGCGCGCGAGGTCCGTCTGGGCTTCGGCAAGAAGCGCCTGGTCATGCTGGAGTTGGGCCTGAGCCTGATCGAGCGCAGCCTGGTATGGGCGGGGATCGATGAGAAACAGCGGATCGCCCGCTTTGACAGCCTGACCCTGCTTGAAAAAGGCCTGCATGATCTGGCCATTCACCCGACTCTGCACATTGACGGCCTGGATCGACTGCACCGTCCCGAGCGCCCGAAAGACGATGGGCACGTCCTGGCTGGCGACAGACGCTGCTGTCACAGGGACCGTCGGCTGAACAGACTCGGGTCGCGGCGCGGCGGCTTCGGACCTGCGCCGGGAATAGTCGGCCGCTCCAAGCACGCCCACCGCCGCGACCACAACGAGAAGCGTCAATCCGGGTCGAAAACGCATGTCGAGCCTCGGCTTCAAACGGCCGCGCTGGCGAACTCAATGCGGCGAGCGCCGCTGCGGTTCCTCCGGGGATGTCGCAACCGCTGTGGGGACGCCGCCGGCGTCCTTCATTTGCGGCTCAAATCCATGCCGATGCCCTTGTTCACGAACTGCAGCGTGTAGACCTTCCTGTAATCGGTGTCGGGCTTCACGATTCCGGCTTTCACCATTTCGTCGAAGAACGCTTTGACCCGCGCGTCCGTCATTGCGCCAATTCCGAGCTTCGACGCATCACCCGAGTCGACGATACCGTATTGTTTGAGATTGGCGATCGAGTAGGCGATCTGCCCATCCGTCATTCCGGGATTGGCTTGCTTGATCGCCGCGTTGGCTTTGGCGTTGTCGCCATAGAGATAGTGGCGCCAGCCAATCGCCGAAGCGTCGACGAACCTTTGGACGAGATCCGGATTCCGCGCGACCGTGTCGCGACGCGCCTCGATCATTGATGAGTATGTGGAGTAGCCATGGTCAGCAAGCAGGAAGATATTGGGCTTGAAATGGCCCTGCTGCTCGATCGCGTAAGGCTCCGAGGTCAGATAGCCCTCCTGTATCGAATGCGTGTCCACAATGAATGGGGCTGAGTTGAAGTCGTAGGGCTTCACGACCTCATCGCGGAATCCCCAGGCTTTCACCATCCATGCGTAAAACGAATACAGTCCGCCGGCGCTGACGTAAGCCGGCGAGGCCTTGGGCAGGTCGGTCCACTTGTCCAGCCCGACGCCTGGATGCGACATAAAGATCTGCGGGTCTTTCTGAAAGTCGGCGGCGACCGCGACAATGGGGAGGTTGCGCTGCTCGGCCAGGAAATCGCCAAGCAGGTCGCCGGCCTGGAAGAAGTCGATTTTGCCCGCAAGCAGGAGCATGCCGCCGTTGCCCTCCGGCCGGCCCGGCAGAATTGTGACGTCGAGCCCGTATTTGGCGTAAGTCCCGTCGACGACGGCTTGGTAGCACCCCCCGGCCTCCGCGTCGGCCAGCCAGTTCAAGCCGAACGTGACCTTGTCGAGCGCAAGAGCGGGGCTGACCGAGAGGAAAGAGGCCGCGACGACGAGAACGACGGCAGTCAACCGCTGTCTCGCCACAGCGCGAGCCTGTTTGAGGTTCCGCTCCTTGCGCGGCCATCGGACCTGTCGTTCGAGAACGGCCAAATGCCCCATTCGCGCACGCCGTCGCAGCTTCATGGCGCCGTCCTTCCCTCATTTTCCTCCGGCAAGGAACACAAGTCGGCCACGGAGGGTTCCCATGTTTTCCAGGCTGACGACGAAAACCGTTGCGGCCGGCTCCTGGTGCTTTCGGATTCCGATTCCGGGGTCCGCGAGCGCAAACCTGAACCGGAAGTCGAGCGACGCCGGACGAACGTGTCGACAAAACCGGCCCGGAAAAAGCGCTCGTGGATTGCCACAAGCTTGCGGCGGCGCTTGTTGTCCTCGTCGCATTGGCCGCCGCCGCGGGCGATCTTCTCCGCCGAGCGCCGCTCTTGCCTAGGGGCGCGGCTTCGCTGGCGCTGGTCGCAGCCTTCGTCGACGAACCTCGCGCCATGATCCGCCAGCGTCTTGTGATGTGGCGCCGCGAACTGCGCATCGACCGGGTGGGCTTCGTCCTGGTCGCGTTGTTTCTTGCATCGACGTCTTCGCCGGCTTGTCGTGGTTCGCCCTGCTGCTCGTCCCCACGGCCTTCCTGCTGCAGCGCGCCGACCTTGGAAGGTCGAGGCCGGTGACGCCGTCGCATTGAGCGCGACGTCTGCGTGTGCACCGGGCGCCGTCGTCGGTGCGGTAGCTACAGCCGCCGAGACCAGCATTCGATGGGGCTTGCAAGCTCGACAAACGCTGAATGCGTCCCCGTCGAGCACTGTGCGGAAAGCGGGGGAGCGAAACCGATCGCCTGCAACGATTTGCACGGGTCTGCGTTGGTTACGCGAGCGGCCTATGCGACCTCGAACCCTTTTCGATCGCAGGCGTCGAAAAGACGGTCAACACCAACGACGTCGACAGGAGCTGCAGGTATGACGTTCAAGGTTCATGTCGGCCCAGCGCAGATCGCGATCCACCAGGGCCAGACGGTGCTTGTGACGGAGCCAGACGGGCAGGTGAACTCGCCCAGCGTCCGCGGGCTGTACTTCCGCGACACCCGGGTGATGAGTGCTTGGTCGATCTACGCCAATGGCGAACCGTGGGATCTCCTGAACGGCGGCGCCATCGCCTATCAAGCCGCGCGAATATTCCTCACCAACCGCGCTATCGTCACTGAAGACGGCCCGATCGCCCCGCGCACGATCGGTCTAGTTGTCGGCCGCCATATTGAAGGTGGAATGCACGAGGACATCGACGTCACCAACTACAGCTTGAAAACGGTGCGTTTCAACCTGGAAATCGCAATGCGCGCCGACTTTGCCGACATCTTCGAAGTGAAGAGCAATCGCGTCGTGCGGCGCGGCCGCATCACCACATTGTGGTCCGCGGGACGGCAGACGCTGCGCCTGACCTATCATAACAAAGACTTCTGCCGCGGGGTGATCGTCCACATCGCGACTCGCGACGGCGAGCCAGCGGTAAGCGCGAACGGGAGGCTAAGTTTCGACATCGCGCTGAAGCCTGGGCAGAGCTGGCATCGCTGCCTGATCTACGATTTGGTGGATGGCGCGCAGCGCGTCCTCGCGCCGCGGGAATGCACCGATTCCAGTGCGACGTCGGGCGGCGCCAGCAAGATGGCCGCGTGGCGGCGCGAAGTGCTGAAGATGCGAAGCAGCAATGAGGAGTTCGATCGCTGCTATGATCAAGGGGTGCAGGACATGGCTTCCCTGCGATTGCCCCTCGAGGGTTCGGACCACATGGTTTTCGTGCCCGCCGCCGGGCTGCCGTGGTTCGTGGCGCTGTTCGGCCGCGATACGCTGGTTGTCTCGATGCAGACGATGATCGTCTATCCGGAATTTGCCGCCGGCACGTTGGCGGTCCTGGGGCGACTTCAAGCGACGGAGCGCGACGACTACCGCGACGCCGAACCCGGCAAGATCCTGCACGAGCTGCGCTATGGGGAGCTGGCGCATTTCAAGCTGATCCCTCACACCCCCTACTACGGCTCGGCCGACGCGACGCCGCTCTATCTGGTGACGCTGCACGCGGCGTGGCGCGCCACCGGCGACAACGCCCTCATCGAACAGCATTTGTCCACTGCCGAAGCCTGCCTGACCTGGATCGACACATATGGCGACCGCGACGGCGACGGGTTTCAGGAATACCAAACGCGCTCGTCGGCCGGGTTGGAGAACATGGCTTGGAAAGATTCAGGGGATGCGGTGATGCATCGTGACGGCGCTCTGGTGCATGGGCCAAAGGCGCTGTGCGAGGTGCAGGGCTATGTGTATGACGCCTGGCGGCGCATGGCCGAAATCTACGACCACCTGGGCGACAAGCGGCGCGCAACCGCTTTGCGCAACAAGGCCGGCGCGCTGTTCAAAAAGTTCAACGACGTCTTCTGGGACGACAAGTCAGGCTTCTATGCCTACGCGTTGGACGGCGATAAGAAAAAAGTGCTCTCGGTGACGTCCAACGTCGGGCAATGCCTATGGTCCGGCATTGTTGCGCCGGAGCGCGCCGGCGCCGTGGTGAAACGCTTGATGAGCAAGGATATGTGGAGCGGCTGGGGCATCCGCACGCTGTCAGCCGACCATTCCTCATTCAACCCCTACAATTACCAGACCGGGGCGGTTTGGCCTCACGACAATTCCCTCATCGCGCTCGGCATGCGACGCTATGGTTTCGCTGCCGAAGCGGCGGCGGTGGCGCGCGACGTCTGCGACGCGGCGAGCCATTTCGTTTTGAGTCAGCTCCCTGAACTTTATGCGGGACTACAGCGCGATCCCACGAGCTTTCCTGTGCAGTATATCGGCGCCAATGTGCCGCAGGCCTGGGCTGCCGGAGCGCCGTTCATGCTGTTGCAGGCGATGCTGGGACTGCAGCAGGATGCTCCGCGTGGCAAGCTGTACATCGACCCCGCTCTTCCGGACTGGTTGCCCGATGTGACGTTGATCGATCTGCGGCTCGGGCGGAAGCGCTTTGACATCCGCTTCTGGCGAGACGGGAACGACACGCTTTACAAGGTGCTGAAGGGCGAACACGATGCGGTCGAGCTGAGAAGCATTGCGATTACAGCGGATCGTCAGGATCTCGTGGTCTCGGCTTCCTGATCGTCGCTTGATGTCCGATCGATCAGCGAACCAGAAAGGACCGCGCGACTCCGCGGCTCCCCCCCGAGTCGAGGCGCAACAGCGCTCCTGCGTGCGGCTCCCTTGTCTTCGCCTCCTCGCTCATGCGATCCGACGCGCTGGTGACGTAGAGCGTGGCGAGGTCCTCGCCCGCGAAGGCGGGCATTGTTGGCTGGCTGACGGGTAGGTCGACGTCGCGGTCGGGGGAGCCGTCGGGGTGAAAGCGGCGAAGCTTGCCGCCGCCATGGAGCGCCGACCAATAGCCGCCGTCCATGTCGATCGCGGCGCCGTCGGGGATGCCGAGTCCGGCGGGCACAGCCGCGAAAACCCGGCGGTTCGAGAGCGCGCCGTTCTCCTTGTAATCGAAAGTGAAGATCTCGCCGGAATGGCTGTGCGACAGGAAGAACGTCTTGCCGTCGCCGCTCCAGGCCATGCCATTGTGTAACTCGGCCGCGTCCGGTTCCTCACGAAGGCCTTCCGCAAAAGTGAAACTGTGGAGCCGTCCCGGCTGTTCGGACGCCGATCCCTTCAGCGGATCGAACATCACGCCGATCCAAAAGCGGCCGTTGGTATCGCAGGCGCCTTCATTGAAGCGAAAAAGCGAGGGGTCGAATGGCGGGGGCGTAAGCAGCCGCAGCGCGCCGCTATCGAGGTCGAGGCGAAATAGCCCGTGCCGGAGGGCCACCACAGCGCCGCCGTCGCCGGTCAGCGCGAAGCCTCCGATATCGCTCGTCATCGACCAACTGCGGGTCGATTCGTCGTCCGGACAATAGCGGTGAAGCGCCGGCGCTTTGACGTCGATCCAATAAAGCGCGCGCTCGTCTTCGACCCAGGTTGGGGATTCGCCAATCGCCGCACGGAAGTTGAGCACCGTCTCGATCGCCATCGCAGCCTCCGTCAGGCAAAACCCCGTGATCCCGGGCGCGTTCCCCTTCGCCACAGGGCGCTCGGTCGGCGCGATCGAATTCCACCCGTCCGAAGGAACTCCGATAGGCCGCCCGCGTTTGTGATTGCCCCGATAACAGCCACGGCCAGGTTCGGGCGGCGTTACGCTCATCGTATTTTGTCAAAGCTGGCGCTCGTTGGGATGGCGTCTGCTTTCACGGAGGTTTCGTCGGAACTGCCGAGGCTCGATCGCCGCCCCGGCGCGGAATGTCAGGATTATGGAAGCGGGTCGCCTCGAGCTGTAAGGAGCAGTTCCGATGACATCCACGATCCAGGACCATGCCATCATCGGGGACGGGCGCAGTTGTGCGCTTGTCGCCAGGTCCGGATCGATAGATTTTTTATGCTGGCCCCGCTTCGACAGCGACGCTTGTCTCGCCGCGCTGCTGGGGGACGAACGTCACGGCTCTTGGGTCATTTCGCCGGCGGGCTACGTTTCGCAGACCGTCCGCCGCTACCGCGACGACACAGCCATCCTTGAGACCGAGCACTTCACCGATACCGGCCGCGTGCGGGTGACCGACCTTATGCCCTGGCGCGAGGGCGCGTCGGCGATCATCCGCATCGTGGAGGGGCTGGAAGGCGAGGTGCAGATGGCGATGTCGCTGAGGCTGCGCTTTGGCTACGGTCAGATGGCGCCCTGGAGCGAACGCCACGAACGCGGGCTTATTTTCGAGGCCGGCCCGGATCGCGTCGTCCTCGACTGTCCGGTCGAGCTCGCGATGGACGGCGACGGCGCCGGCGCCCGCTTCGTGATGGCCAGAGGCTCGAAGATCGCCTTCGTCCTCAGTCATTCGCCCTCAACGGCGGCGATGCCCCCGCCGTTGAGGATCGATTCCCTGGTCGACGCAACAGAGAAGGCGTGGACGGGCTGGATCGGCCGGTACGAGGCGAAAAGCCGGTGGGATGGGGCTATCCGCCGCTCGCTGATCACGCTGCGCACGCTGATCGATCGGGAAGGCGGCGGGATCGTCGCCGCCGCGACGCTCGGATTGCCGGAAATTCCTGGCGGATCGGCGAACTGGGATTATCGCTATTGCTGGCTGCGCGATTCCACTTTCACGCTTACCGCGCTCCTCGACGCCGGCTTCCACGAGGAGGCGACGCGCTGGCGCGACTGGATCCTGCGGGCGCTCGGAGGCCAGCCCGCAGAGATGCAGATCGTCTACCGGATCGACGGCGGCCGCCTCCCACCCGAGCGCGAGCTGGATGGGCTGCCCGGCTATCAAGGCGCCGAGCCGGTCCGCGTCGGCAACGCCGCGTCAGGCCAGACGCAACTCGACGTCTTTGGCGAGTTGATGGACAGTTTCGCCGTCCTGGCCAAGGCCGGGATCGAGCGCACCCCGCGCGTCGTCGAAGTCGAGACCGCGATCGTCCAGCATCTCGAGAAGGTGTGGGACAAGCCCAGCGCCGACATCTGGGAAAGCCGTGGCGATCTTCAATGCTACACCTATTCGCAGGCGATGGCCTGGGTGGGCGTCACCCGCTACCTTGAAGCGCATGCCGACAACGATCGGGCCGATCGCGCGTTGATCGCCAGACTGAAGGCGCTGAGCGAAGTGATCCATCGGACCGTGTGCGAGCGCGGCTACAACAGCGTTCTCGGCCACTTCGTCCAGGGCTATGGCGGCGACACCCTGGACGCGTCGCTGTTGCTGTTGCCGCTCGTCGGCTTCCTTCCCGTTGACGATCCGCGCATAGCCAGGACGATCGCGGCGATCGAGCGGGAGCTGATGGAAGGGGGACTGGTACGACGCAAACCGCCAAAACCGCATGGCCCCAACGAGGGCGCCTTTCTCGCCTGCACCTGCTGGCTGGCGGACTGTTACAAGATGCAGCGCCGCGACAACGACGCGGCGACGCTGCTGGAACGCGTGATCGGGGTCTCCAACGATGTGGGCCTTCTCAGCGAAGAGTATGACGTCGGCAGCCGCAGCCTGATCGGCAATATTCCGCAGACGTTGACCCATCTCGGCGTGATCAACACCGCTTTGTTCCTGTCTGGCCCCGTGATCCAGCGAGCCGGCGGATGAATGCGTCGCGCGGCAAGTCTGCTTGTTTTGCGTTGCTGTCCGCCTTCCTGCTCAGCGGATGCAATGCGGTGAAGCTCGGCGTGATGAACCACGCCGGTCCGATCGCCGCGAGTCAGTGGCGCCTCTACTCGATCGTAGCCGTCGTGCTGATCTTCGTCGCCGGGCCGGTGCTGCTGTTGACCCCCCTCATCGCCTGGCATTATCGGCTATCAAACAAGCATAACGCGTTCAGGCCGAACTGGGGCTTTTCGTGGACGCTCGAGGGCTTCATCTGGATCCCGCCGACCGCGATCGTGATCGGCCTCGCCTTTTTGGTTTGGTCTTATACCCACGCGCTCGATCCCTATCGCCCGCTCGTATCCGCTCAGGCCCCGCTCGAGGTTCAGGCGGTGGGGCTCGACTGGAAATGGCTGTTCATCGAGCCGGATCAGCGCTTCGCGGCCGTCAACCTGCTGGTCATCCCGGTCAATCGGCCCGTCCATATCAGCCTGACCAGCGGCACGGTTATGCAATCATTGCTGATCCCTCAACTCTCAGGCCAGATCTACGCGATGGCGGGGATGACGACACACCTCAACCTCGCGGCTTCGCGGCCGGGCGTCTATCGCGGCGAAAACACCCAGTTCAATGGAGCTGGCTTCCAGAACGAGAAATTCAACGTCGTCGCGCTTCCGCCCGCCGACTATGATCGCTGGGTGGAGCAGGCGCGCGCGTCAGGCCATCCGCTCGACGCCGCCGCCTATCCTGCGCTTTTCAGACAATCGTCGCCGCCCCAGCCGATCGTCTTCTCGTCAATTCCCCAGGATCTCTTCCAGCGTATCCTCGTCCAGTCCACGGAGCCTCGATCATGACTGAGGGCGTCTGGCCGGCAGTCCTGGGCCGCTTCGTCTGGCATTCGCTGCCGTTCGTTCGCGCCTGGGAAAACCCCACCGCCAGCGAGATCATCGGCGCCGGGGCGGCCTCGATCGTCATCTTCGGCGCTGTCTTGGTCGTCGCGCTGATCACGAGGCTTGGCAAGTGGCGCTCTCTTTGGTCCGAGTGGCTCACGAGCCTCGACCACAAGAAAATCGGCATCATGTACATTGTCCTCGCCTTCGTGATGCTCACGCGGGCGCTGATCGAGGCCGTGCTGATGCGGATGCAGCAGGCGGCGGCAGTCGGGAGTCCCGGCTTCCTTGCGCCCAACCACTTCGCGCAATTGTTCAGCACGCACGGCAGCATCATGATCTTCTTCATGGCGATGCCGTTCCTCGTCGGCCTCATCAACTATGTCATGCCCCTTCAGATCGGCAGCCGCGACGTCGCCTTCCCGCTGCTCAATTCGATCAGCCTCTGGCTGACCGGCGGGGCCGCCGGGTTGATGATGGTGTCTCTCGTCATCGGCGAGTTCTCGACCGGAGGCTGGAGCGGCTACCCGCCTTATACCGAGCTCGCCTTCAGCCCCGGCGTGGGACCCGACTACTGGATCTGGGCGGTGACGCTGGGCTCAGTAGGATCGACGCTGACGGGGATCAATTTCGCCGTCACCATCTACAAAATGCGCTGTGACGGCATGCACCTGATGCGGATGCCGCTGTTCGTATGGACGGCGCTGTGCACCAGCATCCTGATGATCTTCGCCATGCCGCCGCTGACGGTCGCGACTGCGCTGTTGGCGCTCGACCGCTATCTGGGCTTCCACTTCTTCACCAATGACCTCGGCGGCAACATGATGAACTACGCCAATCTGTTTTGGCTGTTCGGTCACCCGGAGGTCTATATCCTGATCCTGCCCGCCTTCGGCGTCTATTCGGAAGTTGTCGCAACCTTCTCGTCCAAGGAGCTCTACGGCTACACCTCGCTCGTTCTTGCAACGGCGGCGATCGCCCTGCTGTCGTTCACGGTGTGGGTCCACCATTTCTTCACAATGGGTCAAAACGCCAACATCAACGCTGCGTTTGGCATCGCCACGATGGCCATCGGCGTGCCCACGGGCGTCAAGATCTATGATTGGATCTGGACCATGTTTCGTGGCGAAGTGCGGTTTTCCGTCCCCATGCTTTATTCGCTGGCCTTCATGATGACCTTCGTGCTGGGTGGCCTGACCGGGATAATCCTCGCCATTCCGCCGCTCGACTACTTGGTTCACAACACCCTGTTTCTGGTTGCGCATTTCCACAACATGCTAATTCCGGGGCTGCTTTACGCCATGCTCGCAGGCTATCATTACTGGTTCCCCAAGGCGTTCGGCTTCCGGCTCGACGAGAAATGGGGCCGCATCTCCTTCGGCTGCTGGGTGGCCGGCTTCTACCTCGCCTTCATGCCGCTCTACGTGCTTGGAGCGGCCGGGATGGCGCGGCGCACGCAGGAAGTGTTCGAGCCCGCCTTCCGACCCTGGCTCTATGTCGCGGGCGCAGGCGCCCTGGTGCTGTTCTGCGCGCTCGCCTTCCTCTTCGTCCAGCTGTGGGTCAGCATTCGCGACCGCGACGCCAACCGCGTGTTTGCGGGAGATCCCTGGGACGGGCGCGGGCTCGAGTGGTCGATCTCCGCGCCGCCGCCGGAATACAATTACGCGGCGCTTCCGCGCGTCCACGGCCGTGACCCGTTCTACGAAGCCAAGCGCAAGGGGAATCCCTATCCGCCGCCCGCGTCTTATGACGATATCGAGCTTCCCAAAAACAGCAAGACCGGTCCGGTGATCGGCGTGGTTGGCGCGGCGACGGCGTTCGGCCTCGTTTGGCACATGTGGTGGCTCGCAGTCATCGGCGTGCTGGCGATCGGCGCCACGGTCATCGCTCGCAGTTTTGCCCGCGACGTCCGCAGGATCATCCCCGCCGCCGAGATCGAACGCACGGAACGGCGCTGGCTGCGCGCCGAGGCCGAGATCACGCCGATCCCGCGGGCTGTCGAGACGACGCCCGCCAACCGAGGCCTGGCCGAGGTTTCCGGATGAGCGTGAACGAACTCAGGCACGTCGGCCTCAATCTCGGCCGGACCGATGCGTTGACGCACGAGGAGGCGCTGAGCGCGGTGTTCGGCTTCTGGCTGTTCCTGATGAGCGACGCCGTGATCTTCGCGCTGCTCTTTGCGACCTATGGCGTCATGTTGCCGGCGACTGTCGGCGGTCCGACTCCGGCGAGCGAGTACAGGATCCTTCCCGTCTTCCTCGAAACCCTGACGCTGCTGACCAGCAGCTTCACCTTCGGCATGGCCTCGGTCGCCATGAAGCACGGAGCGCCCCGGCAGCAATTGCTCGGCTGGATGGGCGTGACGCTGGTGCTCGGGCTCGCCTTTGTCGGCATGGAGCTGCACGACTTCGCGACGATGTTCGGCGACGGCGCCTATCCGACCCGCAGCGGGTATCTTTCGTCTTTCTTCGCCCTGGCGCCGCTGCACGGGCTTCATGTCTTCTTTGGATGCATCTGGATCGTCCTGATGATGATCCAGGCGATAACGTTCGGGCTCGACGCGCGCGTCAAGATCAACATCTTGCGGCTTGGCCTGTTCTGGCATTTTCTCGATATTGTTTGGATCGCGATCTTTTCGGTCGTCTATCTCCAGGGACTGATCCGGTGAGCGGTTCGAACGACGCTAAACCTGACAGGCCCGGCTCGTCTCCGGTCCTCTATTGGCTTGCTCTGCTCGCGGCGGTGGTTCTCGCGATCCTATGGCGGCCGTCACCAGCGATCGATCCGATTGCCAAGCCGACCGAGAGCAAGCGTGACGAGATTCGTTCGTATGCGATCGGATACGGCCTAGCCCTCGCGCTCACCGGCGCCGCCTTCGCCACGGTGCGGTGGCCCAGCTTCGATGCGGAGACTTCGCTCGCCATCGTGCTCGGGCTAGCGCTCGTCCAGATGGGGGTGCACTTCCGTTTCTTCCTGCACATCAGCCTTCGCAAATCGGCGCGCGCTGATCTTCAGCTCATTCTGTTCTCGACGCTGATCGTGATCCTGATGGTCTCCGGAACGCTGGTCGTCCTGTTCAACCTGCGAGAGAGGATGATGTAGCGGCTCAAAGCTCGCCAGCGGCCGCGAGCTTGCCGATCCGTTCGGCGGTGCGGATCGCGATCGCCTGGATCGTCAGCGACGGATTGACGCCCCCGACGGTCGGGAAGACCGATCCGTCACACACCCACAAATGAGGATGAAGCGCGGGTCGGACCAGCGCCGCCAGTATTTGCTGAGCCCAACCTGTCCGGTGAACTTCGCATGCGCCGAGGCGATGAACGCAGCCATCTCTGCGTGGCGAACTTGGACATAATATAATCCATGAAGTCCTTCGCCTTTTCGAGCGCGACGTGCAATCCGCCGACTCCATCGCCGGGATATCCGTACACCCGGGAGAAGCCCCATTCATTGAGGCGCTTCCAGACAAATTCTGCGACATGGGAATCTTCCTGGAGCCGAAACGTCACCCAGGCATCGCGGGGCGAGGCGCTTTGATCTCAAAGCGTTTCGCGACCTGACGCATCGCCAGTGCGACCGCCAGCACGACCACGGCCGTGACCACCGCCGTCTTGTGGCGATCCGTGAACATCTCCCAGCTTCGCTCGCGCGACTGGGCGTCGAAGCGCCCGTGGGCCGAATAATCGCCGGGGACGGGCTCGAACAGGTTCGCGGGAGCATTGGGCGCGGTCGGCTCGTCGGCGAGCTGGCCGGAATAGCCGGCGGTGGCGAGATAGCGGTCGATCAGGCCGGGGGCGATGCGGTTGGCGAGGATCGCCTTGACCGTCGGCCATCCGACCCAGATGTCGCGTCGCTTGTGCGTGGCGGCGAAAAAGATGGCGCGGGCGGGGACTTCGGGCTCGAAAATCGGCGCGACGGGCTTCGCCTTGCGCCCCATCTTGTTGAGCGCCCAATCGAACTGCGGTGTATTGACCGCCGGCAGATCGACCATCGTCAGCTGCACGTTGAGCTTGTCATGGATGATCTCGCTGCGAAGGCTGTCGGTGAAGCCCCTGATCGCCGCCTTGGCGCCGCAATAGATCGATTGCAGCGGCACCGAACGATAAGCGAGCGCGGAGCCGACGTTGACGATCGTGCCGCGATTGCGCGCGCGCATCCGCTTCAGCGCAGACATCATGCCGTGCACCTGTCCGAGATAGGTCACCCTGGTGCCGCGCTCGACTTCTTCCGCTGTCAACATGGCCACGGGGGCGAAGACCGTGGCCATCGCAACGTTCACCCACACGTCGATCGGCCCGAGCTCCGCCTCGGTGCGATCGGCCGCGGTTTCCACCGCGGCGGCCTCGGCGACATCGGTGGGGATCGGCAGCGCTCGCACCCCGTGGCGGCGCAGTTCGTCGGCCGCTCGGTCAAGCCGGGCGAGGTCGCGCGACAGCAGCGCGACGTCAAAGCCCTGCCGTGCGAATTCTTCAGCGGTGGCGCGACCAACCCCTGCGCCCGCGCCGGTGATCACCGCCACTCTCCGCATCGGTCTTCTCCTGAATGCAAACTTTGAACGAATGGCTTGGAGCCTGGTTCCGTGACGATTGCGAAATCGGCCACGGGCGGAAACAAGGCGGGGCCTTGCGCCGTTCAACCAGGATCGAGCAGCAGCGTCGACCGATCCGTGTGGAGGTTGAGTTGGGCGAGCATTACGACGTGATCGTTATCGGAAGCGGCCCCGGCGGGGCTTCGCTCGCCCAGGCGCTCGCTCCGACCGGAAAGCGCATTCTGATCCTCGAACGCGGGGACTATCTGCCGCGCGAGGAAGCGAATTGGAGCGCGCAGGCCGTCTTTGTCGACGGCAGGTATCAAGCCGCCGAGACCTGGACCAACGCTGAAGGGGGCGCCTTCAGCCCTCAACTCCATTACTTCGTCGGCGGCAATTCCAAGGTGTATGGCGCAGCGCTCTTCCGCCTGCGCGAGCGTGATTTCGACGAGATCGTCCATGCCGGGGGCGTCTCGCCCGCCTGGCCGCTCAAGTACCGTGACTTCGCCCGCTATTATGACGCCGCAGAGGCGTTGTTTCGAGTCCATGGCGCGCGCGGCGAGGATCCCACCGAGCCTCCTGCGGACGCGCCTTATCCCTATCCCGCGGTGAAGCATGAACCCAAGGTCGCCGAGCTGTCCGACAAGCTGACCGCGATCGGTCTGAAGCCCTTCCATCTCCCGCTGGGCATCCTGCTCGACCAGAAGGAGGACGGTTTTGCGACACCGACCAGCACCTGCATCCGGTGCACCGCGTTCGACGGCTTCCCCTGTCTTCTGAACGGCAAGGCGGACGCGCAGGTGATTTGCATCGATCCGATGCTGGCGAAGCACGACAACGTGACGCTGATGACGAACGCCTATGTGTCGAAGCTCGGGACAGATCCGAGCGGGCGGCGAGTCGACGCCGTTCATGTGGAGCGGAGGGGAGAGCACGAGATCTATTCAGCCGCCACGGTGGTCGTTGCATGTGGATCGCTTTCCTCCGCGCTGCTCCTGTTGCGCTCGGCCAACGACCGGCATCCCAATGGCCTTGCCAACGGCTCCGACCAGGTCGGACGCAACTATATGCGCCACGAGATGAGCATCGTCATGGCGGTGATGCGTCACGTCAACGAGACGGTGTTTCAGAAGACGCTGGCGTTCAGCGATTTCTATTTCGGAAGCGACGACTGGGACTTCCCCCTCGGCCTGATCCAGATGTGCGCGACCAGCCACGCCGACCAGGTCAAGGGCGAGGCGTTGCCCGGCTGGCTCGAAGGCTTGCCCGACATGCCGTTCAGCGAGATCGCCCGCCACTCGATGGATTTTTGGCTGCAGGCCGAAGACCTGCCTCGCCCGGACAACCGGATCTACTACAAGGACGGCAAGGTTCATCTCGATCTCACCGAAACCAATCCGGAGGCCCTCAGGCGCCTGAAGCGCAAGTTGAAGGATGTGTTGTCCGAGATCGGCTGGCCGGCCGTGTTACTCGAACGCTCGCTCTATCTCGGCAAAAATATTCCGCTCTCCGGCACCGCGCATCAGGCCGGCACGTGTCGCTTCGGTGTGGATCCGGCGAGATCGGTGCTGGACCTCGATTGCCGCGCGCACGAAGTCGATAACCTCTATGTCACCGACGCAAGCTTCTTCCCTTCGATCGGCGCGGTGAACCCAACGCTCACGATCATCGCCAACGCGCTGCGCGTGGCCGACATTATCAAGGATCGGCTATGACGACGGCGGCAATCGTCGCGCTCGTCGTTCGCTACGGCTTGGTGCTGTTGTTCCTGCCGTTCAGCGCGCTCGACAAGATTTTTGGTTTCGATCATGCGGTCAAGCAGGCGCAGAGCATGTTCAAGCCGCGTCCGATCGCGGTCGCGATGATCCTGATCGGCCTGTTCGTCGAGGTGGTCTGCACGCTCGGCGTCGTCACCGGCGTCGCGGATCGGGCGTGCGCCTTCGTCATCGCCGGCTACTGCGCGGCGACGGCGATTCTTTACAAGCAATTCTGGGCGCAGGGCGATTTCTGCTCCGACCCCGACGGGAAGGGCCGCACGCTTCTGTGGGACTTCCTAAAAAATCTATCGCTCGGCGCGGGCCTCCTGCTGATCGTCGTCGGCACGGACGGGACGGGGCTCGCCGCGTTTCTGCATGCCCCCTTCGCCTCCAGCCGCCCGTACGGAGTCCCTCATGATCGATCAATCGGATAAGGCGGGGCCCAAGCCCTCCGTTCCCTATTGGCATCTCTATGTCGACGCCAACGGCGTCAGCCATCAATGGCGATGCGCGCTCACCGATTACGAGCTCAAGGCCGTAGGCGCCGCCGATCCGCAGTGGAGCGACAAGATGGACCGCAGCGAGGCGACCGTCGTCTTCACCGTTCAGCCAGTCGGTTGGGTGGGCGACTGGCATGAGAACCCGGCGCCGCAATGGATCATCGTGCTGTCCGGCCGCTGGTGGATCGAAAGCATGGACGGCGCGCGCATCGAGCAGGGGCCGGGCGACTTCTCGTTCGGAGAGGATCAGGGCTGCACCGAAACCGATGGCAAGAAAGGCCACAGATCCGGCACGATCGGCGACGAACCCTGCTGCCTGATGACCGTTCAGCTCCATGTCGATCCGAAACGTCGCCCATGTCATCTGACATGATTTTTCAGGCGATTGCAGGTTTTCGGCTTGTGACCAATGATCCCGAGCGATTGGTCGCGTTTTATCAAGCGATCGGGTTCGACGTGGGCGAGGCGGCGGCGCCTATTCCCGCTGCCGACATGAAATTGCTCAGCCTCTCTGGCGGCGGTTCGCGCGTAGCGATGTCGCTCGGCCGAAGCGGCGTGGATCTCGAAAGGTTCGACAATCCGGGTCGCCCATATCCAGCCGATGCGACCGCTTGCGATCTCATGTTCCAGCATCTCGCGCTCGTCACGGATGATGCGGAGGCCGCATGGCGTCGCGCACGCGACGCGGGCGCCATACCTATCAGTCGAGCGCGCCCGGTGACGCTTTCCAAGTCCGCAGGTGGGGCGACTGCGGTCAAGTTCCGCGATCCGGAGGGTCATCCGCTCGAATTCATCCAGTTCCCCAAGGGGGCTCGCCCCGACTTGACGGGGACCGGCGTAATGGGGATCGACCACAGCGCAATCTCGGTCAGCGATGTCGCGGCCAGCCGACGCTTCTATGCGCGTTGCGGGCTGAGCGAGGCGGACGCGACGGTCAATCACGGCCCGACGCAGGACGCGCTCGACGGCCTCGATGGCGTCCGGGTCGACGTCGTCCCGATGAACCCTGCCCACGAGCCGCCCCATGTCGAGATGCTCGGCTATCGCCATCCCGTCGGCCGTACGATGCGCCCACTGGCTCCCAACGACGTCGCCGCCACCCGCATCGTCTGGCGGTCGAGCGGCAACGGGTTGATCCGCGATCCCGACGGGCATCTTCATCAGCTCAGCCGATAAGATCGATCGCGAGTAGAGATTGCGTCGCCGCGATGAACAGCCGCCGTCGGTCCGCGCGCCCAAAAGCGCAGTTCGAGACGACTGCGGGCGTCGGCACGAAGCCCAGCTTGCGCCGGTCCGCCGACCAGATATGCACGCCGTCCGCCGCGCTCGTCCACACCCAGCCACGCGCGTCGACCGCAAATCCGTCGGGATAGCCATGGTCGGTTTGGCAGAAGAACCGCCGGTTGGAGAGCTCGCCGCCCTCGCTCACGTCGAAAGCGATGATCTCATGCTTCGCGCCGGCTTTGTGTCCGGGAACCTCGCCGAGCGACAGCGAGGTGTCGGACACGTAGAGAGTCGCCCCATCGGCGGTGAAGGCGAGACCGTTCGGCTCCTCGAAATCCGCCATCCGTTTCAGATCGCCCGCCCGTGGATCAAAGCGATACACGCTGCGATGATCGAGTTCGGGCTCGGCGAGCGCGCCTTGATTGGGCATGATGATGCCGAAGGTCGGATCGGTGAACCAGATCGTCCCGTCGGGAGCGACCGCGATGTCGTTGGGGGAGTTAATGCGCTTGCCCTGGTAATGGGTCACGATCGGTTCGGGCTCCCGATCATAATCGCCGCCCCTGCTGATGCAGCGCCGGCCATGCTCGCAGTGAACGAGCGTCCCGTCCGCTTCGACAGCGTTGCCGTTCATGAACCAGGTCCCGTCGATCAGGACCTCGACATGGCCATCGGGATACCAGCCCAGCAAGCGCCGATTTGGCACGTCCGACCAAACCAGCCGATCGTGCGTCGTCTGCCACGCGGGCCCCTCCCCATGGACTGTTCCCTGGTAGAGCGTCAGGAGCGGCGCATCGGAGGACAGCACCGCCGCCAGCCGCTCATCGTCGATCTGAACGCCGCGAAAACCCTTCACGGCGTCGGGTCGACCAGCCTCGTGTAATAGACGTCCCGGACGCAGGTCGGCGGCTGCCTTCATGTTACGGCTCCAATCAGATTTTCCATCGCGAAGAGCTACGCCGGCGGCGAAGCGCCATCCCCCGACGCGCTGCACGGCCCTGAAGCGCAGAAAGCGGGGCGTTGGATCCACGCGAAAAATAGGCGGCGCCGGACATTGGTTCCCCCGGAGTTCGACGGACGACCCTGGCCGGCGTCCACCAGGCTGTCACCGTGACGTCTCCAGCCTATCTGGCGCACAGAACCGCTCCTGCTTGCCCAGAGGATCTTCGCCCTCATGATTGCCTTCGCCATCGTCTGCCAAGCGGGAAACTTTACCGCTGGGAGTTCAGCAGGCATGGCGAGGAGATGATTGTCGATGTGCCGGCCGGACTTACCCTCAACGACAATGACCTCATGGTTCAAGCCGCGGTGGATGGATTGGGCGTCGCCTATGTACCGCAATCCTTTGCACAAAGAGAATTAGAATCCGGACGACTCGTTCTGGCTCTTGAGGATTGGTGTCCCTCTATACCTGGCCTCGCAATTTACTATTCCGGCGTCCGTCACGTACTCTCGACATTGCGAGCGTTTAGCGACCCCTTAAAGAGCTTGAACGCATATATTTTCCGTAGAACGGCCTAATCTCGTCTTGTTTGGTCCAGGTGTTCCTAGCTTCTGAGAGTGCGGGGACGATTTCCTCCCGGCGGGGACGGTGCGGCCTTCCGTCCCGGTACTTGCTCTTTTCGAGCAGCGCCAGAAACTACACCGACGAATTGCTTCCGCCGGCGAGGCATTCTCCCCCATCCACCACCAGCGCATGGCCCGTAACGAAGGCGGAACGCTCTGAACAGAGAAACAGGATTGCCTC
The DNA here is from genome assembly GCF_003315135.1 of Roseiarcus fermentans. Taxonomy (GTDB): domain Bacteria; phylum Pseudomonadota; class Alphaproteobacteria; order Rhizobiales; family Beijerinckiaceae; genus Roseiarcus; species Roseiarcus fermentans. The sequence goes on along the minus strand of NZ_QNRK01000020.1, from coordinate 98,008 downwards.
GGCGATCTCTTCCGGAAGACCGAAACGTCCCATGGGGACCACGTCTCGCACGACTTTCTCGAGGGCGAGACGGCCACCCAGTTGCTTCTCATAGGGGCCGTTAAAAGGCGTGTCGACCCAACCCGGGCAGATGGCGTTCACCCGAATACCGTCCCTTGCGTACTCGAGCGCGATCTGCTTGGTCATGGCGATGACGGCCGATTTCGTCGTGATGTAGGCCAACATCCCCCTGTCGAGAAACACGCCCGCGTTGGAGGCTGTGTTCAGGATGACGCCGCCTCCCTGCGCGCGCATATGGGGCAGCGCGGCGCGGCACGCAGAAAATTGCGCCACGACGTTCACCTCGTAGGACTTGCGCATGTCGCTGCTATCAATCTGTTCGAGAGCGCCGGCGATCTGTATGCCCGCGTGATTGTGCAGGATATGCAGACCGCCCTTTTCTCTTGCGGTCCGCTCGAAGAGGGAAACGACGGCGCCTTCGTCAGTGACGTCCAACGCCTGCGCCGTGGCGATGAAGCCTTTGGCGACGATGGCGGCGCGGGTCGCTTCGGCCGCCGCGGCATCGCGATCGGTCGCCACAACGTGTGCGCCGTTCTCAGCCAGAATTGTGGCCGAAGCCCTTCCGATACCGGATCCAGCGGCGGTCACAACGGCCACCTTGCCGTGCAGAAGAGATGCGCGCATCGGTCGTCTCCGAGGTTGGGAAAAGTGGGTGCGCCGCCGCCGTATCGGCGCCGACCGCGCGGGTCTCGCGCCAGGCTCGGCGCCGACAGCTGTGATGCATCGCGCAGAGGCATCCGGGGACAAAGACTGGAGTCCGAGATCATGCGCGAAAACTCTGTGTCGAGGGGGTGCGCCGTCTCGTGAGGACGCCGTCCTCCGTCGTGGCGGGTGCGAGTTCATGCACGCATTAACCGCTTACACCCGGGCAAACACGCTCCTGGTTTCTAGAATCTGCTGGAGAACAGGCGCCGTTTCTCGTACACGTCGGCAGCTTCCTCGATCAGTGCGGCGATGCGCTCGGCGCCGTATTTTTCACGCAATTCGCTCGCTCGGCTCCGAAGCCTCGTCGCAGTGCCGGCGCGTCCGGGGCGCAGAAGTTCGTATGTGCTCAGAAGCAGTTCCTGCGGGACGGCCACGAGTTCGGCCGCCCGGTCGAAATTGTCCGCCAGTCTGTCCCGCCCGGCCGCGCGGGCGACGCTCGCTTGAAGCTTCAGGACGCCAGGCGTGATGGCGAGATCAGCCGCTGCAACGCGTCCGTCCAGCACCGCTTGCAGCGAAAAGTCAGCCAGACCGAGACCCGTCATCGTTTGCACGAGTTCAGGCGCTTTTTCAGACAATGGATAGAGGTCTCGCGGGTCGACAGGACGGCTCACGCGTTGTGCTCCCGAGTCGCGAAGTACTGATCGACCGGCTCTGCGCCGGGCGCCGTCATCTTCGTCTCGATGGCGTGGAGCAGCGCCACCCGCGTGTGGAACCGAGCTCCCAGGGCCTGACCATCATTGACCACAATCACCGGGTCCGGGAGCTCGCCCCAGGTCATGCGGGCCGCGTTCGCTCCCATCTGTCTGTACTGCTTGAGCGTGACGAGGGGAGCATTGGAGAAGAGCTCGAGATTCATATGAGGCAGCTTGTCGCGTTGATGGATGACCGCCGTGCCCTTCGCCTGAATCCCGATGCCGTAACCTGATCCGGAAAGACGGGCCGCCGTCAGGCCAAGAAACGAGGTATCGGCCGTGTGCAGAATGCGCACGATCCTCGGCAGACCGCCGCCGGAAAGAATTCCGGCATGAAGCGCATCCAGGACATCCGTAACCGCGTGGCCCGCGGTTGTTCGATGCAGGCGCTCTCCGAAGGCGGGGCTGATGCCGATGACGACCTCATGCGGATCGCGACCTTGCTCCGCGCGCCCGATTCCATGGAGCCTGGGGGCGTCCGAGGACTGATTTCGGCCGCCTTCCGCCGCCAAGACCTGTTCTCGGTTGATCGTCCCGCGCACCGATTTGACGCGGTTCCATTTGTCGGAACTCATACGATAGCCCGTTCCGGGCCCGGAATAGCTGTTTGGATCATTCACGGCGCTGATGACTTTGCCCCCCCGGATCACAGCCGAGGTTTGCAGGTAGTCGCCGCTGACGCGCTGTTTCAGCATCAGCAGCACATTCTTCGCCACGTGCTCATGGCCCCTGGTCGCAAGGGCTCGAATGACGTCGAGAGCGGTCAGCCCGCGCGACGCGATGTTTCGGCTGATTTCCGAGGTCTTGACGGGCGAAAACGTCAGGGTTTCTTTCGAGCCGGAGGCGTAGATCACACTCTCCTTCATATCGGCGTCGGCGCGGGCAAGCCCCAACTCATCCAGAACGTCGGCCAGCGCCTCCACGGCCTGACGCCGCAGCCGGAGCGCTTCCTCTTCCGCGAGCGGCGTCAGGCCGCCGTCGACCTGGAAGTCGCGCTGCAGGACTAGGTAGTCCTCGAGCTCCTCGCCGTTGAACAAGGACGGATTGAACGAATTGTCATACGCCTTCACCGAACCGAAACCCGACGTGATCAGATCGGAGCCGGCCAGCAGATAGGGCGTGATCTTCGCTCCGACCCGGATTTCGGATTCCGAAATCCGGGTGTCATTGCCTGAGGCGCACTCCAAACCTAGCCATACGGCCAATAGGTTCTCGGCCAGAAGTTCATGGACGCCCGCGGGCATGGACGCGGTCAGCGGCGCGCCGTCGATCCCGCCATTTTGCGTTCCCTGAACGCCCATCGCCCGCTGCAGGCAGAGGCAACGCGCCTCGAGATACAGCACCGAACGTCTCTCGTGATACCCCATGAGGAGCTCGGCTGATGCGCCCGACGTGCAGCGGGCCTTGATTCCCCGTGAGGCGTAGGCGGCGGTCAGAAAGGTTTTCGACCACGGCGTGTCATCGCCGTCGACAAAGGATTCTTCCGTGCCATAAACGGAGACTGTCTCGGCATAGGTCGCCAAACCCGCAAGGCCGATCTTCAGTTCTTCCGCCTCCTCGATGGAGCACTGGAACAGCGTGCTTCCTCGGCCGACAGCGGCTCCGACCGTACATGCGAGCGCGTTGGACCAGGAATTGCCCGCCACCCGCATTGTCGTTTCAATTTCGTCAAACCCGAGCCCGACCGCGACCGCCGCGTCGGCGGCGAGTTGCAGCGGATCGTCCTTCGCGTTGGTGACGTGCGCCTGATTGCCGGGGCTGTTGCGCTGGCGCATCTTGGAATAGGCGAACGTCGTCTCCAGGGCATTCAGAAGTCCGAGCACTTCCGTCAGCTTCGCCGGCGTCATCCCCCGAGCGAGGCGTTCCAGTCGGGGCCGAGGCACGTTCACATCCACGAGCATCCGCGCGATCCGTGCGCTGTCCATCTCCATCGCCTCACCCGCGACCTCGGGGTCGATATGATGGCGGGCAATGAAGGCGTCGAGAACGTCGAAATCGGTCGCGGCGCGGCCGTCCATCTCCAGCACGGCGCCATCCGCGGCCAGCCGTAAGCTCGGTTTCGGATCGTAGGGGCTGCTGAACACAGAAAATCCGTCTTCGGGATTCTCCTCCGCGAAACTGTCCAGCCTGAGGGGACGTAGGTCCCACTCCTCGAAACGGCGCCATCGCCGCTTGTTCGGCGAGATTTCGTCCATCTCAGTCTTCCTTCAAGATGCGCGATAAATCGCCTCAAGTGACAGTTCAGAACTCTTCCTGCCGTCCTACGACAGCGGAGACGAGTCGTCGTAGATCTCGCCATTGGCGCTTCTATTGACGGTCTAAGCTCCTGGCGATGGCCCGCAACGCCTCTATATTTTCGACATCCCTTTGAGTTTTCTCGCCGCCCGACGTGCCGAAGAGGGGATTGGCCGAGAGTTTCACGATGACGACGCGACGCGATGGATCGACGTAGACGAACTGATTGTAGATGCCTATGCCGCTGAATTCTCCTTCGTCTCCGTCGGGAAGCCACCATTGATATCCATAGCCCATCGGCATTGTGTGATCGCCAACCACCGGTCGACCGGGCGCGAGGTGAGGCGCGTCCGCCTTGGTCGACGCAGCGACCCACTCCGCTGGAACAACCTGCCGCTCCTCCCAAACGCCCTTGTTGCGATAAAGCTCTCCAATCTTTGCAAAATCGCGAGCCGTTAAGTTGAGGCCCGCATAAGCCATTTCGCGGCCGCGTCCATCCAGCAACCAATATCCAGGCGATTCCATACCGAGCGGTTCACACAACTTCTTTTGCATATATTCGGAAAGCGAGCATCCCGTCGTCTCTGTAATAAGAAGTCCGAGAGCTTGAGTGTCAGCGGACGCATATCGGCACATTGTACCGGGCTTCGTGTCACCGACCACGCTCTTCAAGAACTCATCCAGAGATCCTCCGGGAAGCAGCGCCGCCCTCATCTTGAAGATCTCAGATGTCGGGTCGCTGTAGTCCTCGTTCCATCGCGCGCCAGACGACATCTGCATCACATCCTTGATGCGAACGTCTTCATAGCCGGATCCGACCAGGATCGGGAGATATGCCGTGATCGGCTCTTCGATGCTGGAAATGAAGCCTTCGGAGATCGCGATCCCGACCAAAGCGGAGACGAAACTCTTGGCGACAGAGAACGAAATCCAATGGACGTCTCGGCCGCCAGTAAGCCAGTACCGTTCGAAACGAACCTCGCCATCCTGGAGCACGAAAAGCGCGGATGTGTGCGTATCTTCAATCAAATTCGCGAGCCTTCGCCTCCGCCCCTCGAATTCATACTCCGCAGGAAGCACCATCCGGACGCCCTCTCGAAACTGATGGGGCCGCTTCGCCGCCGCCATTTCTCGGGAGTTCATCATGTCCTTCAGGCGGCAGAAATTTTCGTACTGCGGGATGCCTGTGAACAGCCCAAGCGTTCCCATATGTGTCACAGACGAGGCCTTCGACATTCTCGACGATCTCACTTCGTTTGCGCCGCCAATGGTCTTATGTTCGGTGCGAGGTCACGATCGCCGGGAGGCTTGCCGCTGCGCCCGCGCGAACCGCCTCGCCCGCGACGTAGCCCCTTCCGATCGCGACCCCGGTCGTGTATGGCATTCTCTATAGGGAGCGACATTCACAATCCTGAAAGCCATTCATACATGAGCGCGGCCGCTGATCAAGACCCCTCCCTAAAGATCGTCGGAGCCGTCGCCAACGCGATCGCAATCCTCAGGTCGCTCACTCAGCGAGGGGAATCGGCAGGCGTCACCACCATCGCTCGTGAAACCGGCGTGAGCGTGAGCACATGCTTCAACATCTTGCGAACGCTTGCGAGCGAGCGGTTGGTCGATTTCGACCCCGAGGCCAAGACCTACCGGATCGGATTGGGGGTGCTGGAGTTCTCGCTGCCGCTGCTCGGCGCGGATCAGGCAAACCTCATTCGGCCCGAGTTGCAGCGCCTCTCCGGCGAGCACAAGAGTCTTATCTGTCTTTGGCAGATTACGGACAGCGAGCGAATCCTGCTGATCGATCGCGTCTCGTCGGCACGGACAGTGCGCGTGGACATCTCGCACGGATCGCGCCTCCCGACCTATGTCGGCGCTATCGGTCGCTGTTATGCAGCGCTGCGGAACCTGCCGCGGAGCGAGTTAAAACAGCGATTCGACGCGCTGAATTGGCAGTCTCCACCTGCCTTCGAGGCCTATGCCGAAGATGTCGAGCGCGCGAAGCAGGACGGCTTCGCCTATGATTTCGGTCACCTTTTCGTTGGGCTCGAGATCGCCGCCGCAGTCATCACCGATCCTTCAGGCAAGCCGCGACTGGGCGTCAGCGGAATCAATATCGCCGGGCAGCTGCCAAAACGCGATATCGAACGGCTCGCCGCGGATCTCCGCGATTCGGCTGATTGGATCAGCGAGTCGCTGTTCGGAGTGTCTCGCGGCGTCCGGCAGTCCGAACGCCGCATCGCGGCAGGACGCGCGGTCCCGAGAGGGCGGAGACCCGCCCAATGACGCGGGCGTCCTCAGTCCGCCCCCGTGAACCAAAGAACGGCTGTCGAGCGCGCCTGAGCTTTGCCTGAAGGCGGAATGATCGCGCCCAAGCTATGGTTCCGCCAGGCGCGTTTCTCATCGACGCGACTGAGACCCGACCTTGGCCCATCTCATCCCACAGACGCAATCGGCGGCACGCGCGTGACCGCACGGGGCCGCGCCGCGATTCTCGTCCACGGGCCTTTTCAAATCCTGCTTGGTATGCAAAGAAATATAAATGTCATTCAGTATCGAAAAAATGTGCGCGAGAGGGTAGCGTTTTGGATGACCAATCGCCCACTGGCGCCCGGCCTGGCGCACGATGCCAGGCCTCGGCGCGACCGCAAGGAGGACATCGTGGTCTTGAAATGCATGCGCGCCGCCGAGACGGCGCGATGGGCTGGGCAGACCCTAAGGGAATGCGCTCGCGCATGAGCGCCGCTGCGGACGACATACGCGCCGACGCCGGACAGCCTGTCATTGAAGTTCGCGACGTTACCGTCCGCTTCGGGGGCGTACTGGCGCTCGACGGCGTGAGCTTCGACATCCGTGCGGGCGCAATTCTCGGTCTGATTGGACCCAACGGCGCGGGCAAGACGACGCTCTTCAATTGCCTGTCGCGCCTCTATACGCCGTCCTCCGGCGACATCCGTTTGCTGGGCCGGACGATCCTTCGCCAGCCCGCTCACAAAATGGCCGGAATGGGCATCGGGCGGACGTTCCAGAACGTCGCCTCGTTCCATAATCTCACGGTGCGCGACAATGTTCGTGTCGGCGCGCATTCCGCCTCGCGCTCCAACGTCGCCTCCGACGCCCTGCGCCTACCTTCCGCGCGTCGGAGCGAACGCGAGATCGACCGGGCCGCGCAGGAGTTGATCGACTGGCTGGAGCTTGGCGAGGTCGCCGACCGTCTTGTCGCCGGACTGCCCTTCGGTTGGCAGAAGCGCGTCGAATTGGCTCGCGCCATGGCCGCCAAGCCCAAGCTGCTGCTGCTGGACGAGCCGGCCGGCGGCCTCAACCACGATGAAGTGCAGGAGCTCGGCGGTTTGATCCTCAAAGTGCGCGACGAGGGCGACGTCACCGTACTGCTGGTGGAGCATCACATGGGCCTGGTCATGTCCGTCTCGGATCGCGTCGTGGTGCTCAACTTCGGCCGCAAGATCGCCGAGGGCACTCCCGAGGAGATGCAGAAGCACCCCGAAGTCATCTCTGCGTATCTTGGCGGAGGGGACGAATGAGCGCAATTCTAGAGGTCAGAGGACTCGAGGCCTCTTACGGCGACCGGACGGTCCTGCGAGGGCTCGATTTCGAAGTGGCCGAGGGCGGCGTGACCGCCCTGCTCGGCGCCAATGGCGCGGGCAAGACCACTACGCTGCGCGCCATCTGCGGGACTGTGCGCCGCCGCGGCGAGATCAGGTTCGCCGGAAAGCGTATCGAGCGCATGCCTACGGAATCGATTGTGCGCCTTGGCATCGCTCAGGTGCCCGAAGGGCGCGGCACCTTCGCCACGCTCACCACGGAGGAGAACCTCCACCTTGGCGCGATGACCCGGCCCAACGGCAGGGATATCTCGCTCGACATCGAACGTTGCTACAGCATTTTTCCGCGTCTCAAGGAGCGGCGGAGCCAGCAAGCGGGCACGCTTTCGGGTGGCGAGCAGCAGATGCTCGCCATCGCCCGGGCCCTAATGCTGCGCCCCAAGCTGATGCTGCTTGACGAGCCGTCGTTCGGCCTCGCGCCCATGATCACCAAGCACATCTTCGAGATCCTCGCCGAGGTGAAGCGCGAGAGCGGAGTGTCGATGCTGATCGTGGAGCAGAACGCTTCGCTTGCTCTTCGATTCGCCGACCAAGCCTATCTGATCGAAACGGGCTCAATCGTCATGTCCGGAGAGGCGAAGATCATCCGCGAAGACGAAGGCGTCCGCGCCTCTTATCTCGGGTATTGAGGAGCCGCGCTTGGATCTTTTCATTCACCAGGTCATCGCCGGCTTCGCCACTGGGGGCATATACGCCTGCATGGCGCTCGCCGTCGTGATGATTTACCAAGCCATCCACCACCTGAACTTCGCCCAGGGCGAGATGGCGATGTTCTCCACCTACCTTGGTTGGCAGCTCCTCGCCTGGGGCGCCCCCTACTGGGCTGTCTTCCCGCTCGTCATGGCGATCAGCTTCGCCGGCGGCTTGGCGATCGAGCGGATCGTGGTGAGGCCGATCGAGAACGCGCCTGTCCTATCGCACGTCGTGATCTTCATCGCGCTCTTCGCCATCTTCAACTCGGCCGCCGGCTTCATCTGGGGCTTCACGATCAAGCCGGTCCCCTCGCCCTTCGGCGAAGGGGCGCTATACCCGGGCGCGCCGATCGGCAAGCACCAGGCGGGCATGTTGGTCGTCACCATGATCGTGCTGAGCTTGCTCTGGGCGTTCTTTCGCTTCACCCGAGTGGGCCTCTCCATGCGGGCGGCGTCGGTAAACCCGGAAAGCGCTCGGTTGGTCGGCGTGCGTGTCAGTCTCATGAACGGGCTCGGCTGGGGCATGGCCTCGGCCATCGGCGCGCTCGCGGGCCTGCTGATCGCGCCGGTGGTGTTCCTGGAGCCAAACATGATGCTGTCGATCCTGCTGTATGGCTTCGCCGGAGCGGTGCTTGGCGGGTTGTCCAGCCCCCTGGGCGCGGTGCTCGGAGGCTTCATCGTCGGCATCGTGGAGAACCTCGCCGGCACATACATCCCCGTCATCGGCGGCGAGCTGAAGCTGTCCATAGCGCTCTTTCTGATCGTCGCAGTGCTCTTGGTCAAGCCCGCCGGTTTGCTCGGCCGGCGCACGGTGCAGAGGGTCTGACATGTCGACTTCGGAAGGAAAAATGAGCGACTTGGGTTCCTCCGCCCCCTGGCCGGCCGGCGCAGCGGCCAGACCAAAGGTGGGGGCGCGTACGATCTTCTTCGGGCTACTCCTGCTTGTCGCGGTGACTTTGCCATTCATCTCAAAGAACTTTTTCATCTTCCAGACGACGGTGGTGATGGTCTACGCGATCGCCATCCTCGGACTGAACCTACTGATTGGCGTCAACGGCCAGTTCTCGCTCGGCCACGGCGCCTTCTATGCGCTCGGAGCCTACACTGCCGCAATCCTGATGGAGACGTTCGGGCTGCACTATGCTTGGACCCTCCCAATCGCGGCGGCTCTCTGCTTCGTGGCGGGCTTTCTGTTCGGGCTTCCTGCGCTCAGACTGGAAGGCGTGTATCTGGCGCTGGCGACCTTCGCGCTCGCCGTGACAACGCCGCAACTGCTGAAGCTCTCGCCCTTCGAAGGCTTTACCGGCGGCGTGCAGGGCATCGTCATCACCAAGCCCGGCGCGCCCTTCGGACTGCCATTGAACTCTGATCAGTGGCTCTACTTTCTCACTTTGGCTATCGGCCTGCTCCTATACTGGTTGGTTCACAACATCGTGCACAGCCGCACGGGGCGCGCATTCATGGCGATCCGCGACAACCCCATCGCGGCGAGCTCAATGGGGGTCAATACTTCTCTCTATAAGGCCACTGCCTTCGGCGTCTCTGCGATGATCACCGGCGTGGCCGGTTCCCTGGGCGCCATCGTCATTCAGTTTGTCGCCCCCGACAGCTTTACGTTCGCGCTTTCCGTGCAGTTGCTGGTCGGGCTCGTCATCGGGGGCGTGGGGTGGCTGCCCGGCGCGCTGATCGGCGCGGTTTTCGTGGTCTTCATCCCCAACGTGGCGGAGGAGATCTCGAAGGGGCTCGCGGGCGCCTGCTACGGCGTGTTGCTCATCCTCGTCATCTATCTCGCCCCACAGGGCGCGGACGGCGTGATCCGCGCCGCGGTCGACCGGTTCAAACGACTCTTGTGAAGGCGCGCCTGTTAGATACATCCCGTGGAGGTCATATCAATGTTCACTCGACGCTCAGTTCTCGCCAACGCGGCGGCGCTCACCGCGGCGGCGACGGTTCCGGCTTTCGGCGCGGAGGTCATCAAGATTGGCAACACCTTTGCCTACTCGGGCCCCGCGTCGTCCTACGGCACGGGCGGCAAGACCCTCGCGGCCTATTTCAAGAAGGTCAACGCTGAAGGCGGGATTCACGGCCGGCAGATCGACTTCATCTCCTACGACGACGCCTACTCGCCACCCAAGACCGTTGAGCAGATCCGCCGCCTGGTCGAGCAAGACGAGGTCGATATCCTGTTCCAAACATTCGGCACAGCGAATAACCTCGCTATCCGAAAATATTGTAACACGAACAAGATCCCGCAACTTTTCGTGCTGTCGGCAAGCAGCAAATTTAACGACCCGCATAATTTTCCTTGGACGACCGCCTGGCAACCCAGTTACTTTGCAGAGGGGAAGGTCTATGGCAAGTACATAAGGGATAACATCGACCACGCAAAGATCGCTGTGCTCTACCAGAACGATGACTTCGGCAAGGATTACCTCAACGGTCTCAAGCAGGGCCTGGGCGACAAGAGTGACCAGGTCGCGGCGACGGCGCTCTATGAGATCGCCGATCCGACCGTGGACTCGCAAGTGATCAATTTGCAGGCCTCGGGCGCCAATGTGTTTCTAATCGTGGCCACGTCGAAATTCGCCGCCCAGGCGATCAAGAAGAGCCACGAGATCGGTTGGGACGCGCAGCGCTTCCTCAGCATCGTCGCGGTCTCGGTCGGCGGCGTGTTGACCCCCGCTGGGCTCGACGCCTCCAAGGGCATCATTTCGGCCACCTATTTGATGGACCCGAGCGACCCGCAGTGGGCGACGAATCCCGACATGCTGGCTTGGCGCTCGTTCATGAGCAAGTGGTATCCCGACGGCGACCAGAACGACTCCATGACGTCCTACGCCTGGGCCGTGGCCCAGACCATGGCGCACGTGCTCGAAGCGGCAGGACCGAACGCTGGCCGCGAGGCGATCATGCACGCCGCCACGCACATGGACCACGTCCGCATCCCGATGCTGTTGCCGGGCATCACGCTGAGCACGTCCGACACGAACTTCGGTCCGATCGAGTCCATGCGGCTCATGCGCTTCAACGGTCAAAGTTGGACAATGTTCGGCGACATCATCAACGTCGGATCGACCTGACCCGGCGGATTTCGGAACCATCTCGAACGACGTGATCATCATTTGAGGATCGACGAGGAATCAATCGCCGCGAACGCAGCCTTGAACTCGCGGGGTCCCAAGAGGCTCTTCGCTTTCGGCGACAAAATACCTCTCATCGTAGAAATCGACTCAACCAGAAAGCGCAGAGATAGGCAGGGCGGCGTGTTGTGTCGCCTTGTTCAATCCGAACGCCACATACGGGCGGCGCGTTAACATGCGCTGCCAAACCAGCGAGTCTTCATAATGGTGGTCCCCGCAGTCTTGGCTGGCCGATTGAGGCTTCCGGTGATCGCTGCGCCTATGTTTCTTGTCTCGGGCGTAGATCTGGTGGCGGCGCAATGTTGCGCGGGGGTCGTTGGAGCCTTTCCCGCCCTCAACGCCCGACCTCAGGAAGAACTTGACGCGTGGCTCTCTCAAATCGAGTTCCGGATTTCCGAATTCGAGGCGAAGACCAAGCAAAAGGCGGCGCCTTACGCGGTGAACCTGATCGTTCATCCGAGTAACAAACGTCTGGAGCAGGACCTCGCGACCTGTGTCAGCTACGAGGTCCCGATCGTGATCACATCCCTGTCCGCCCCCGACAAGGTGGTTGAGGCCGTTCATGGATACGGCGGCATCGTGCTGCACGATGTCGTCGCTCTTCGACACGCAAAGAGGGCGGCTGAAGCGGGCGTGGACGGGCTCATCCTGGTGTGTGCGGGCGCGGGCGGTCACGGCGGGACGTTGAATCCATTCGCCTTCGTGAACGAAGTGAAATCGTTCTATGACGGGATCGTGGTTCTCGCAGGCGCCATGTCCGAAGGCGGCTCCATTCTCGCTGCGAGGGCGATCGGGGCGGACCTCGCCTATTTGGGAACACGGTTCATCGCGTCGCAAGAATCGATGGCCAATCCGCTTCACAAGCAAATGCTCGTCGAGGCGACGTCTGCCGACATCCTCTACACGCCTCTGTTCTCGGGGGCTCACGGAAACTATCTGGTCAACAGCATTGTGCGAGCTGGACTCGATCTCGAAGAGGTGCGCAGCGCCGAGACGCGTAAAATGAACTTTGCCACGGGCGGCGCAAAGCCCGCGGCATGGAAGGACATCTGGAGCGCGGGGCAAGGGGCCGGCAATATCAAAGAGGTCCTGCCCACCGCTGAGATCGTAGAGCGTCTCGCGCAAGAGTACGAGGCGGCTTTGCGTCGCCTCCGGCGCTGGGAGGCCGCGTGACGTTGGAGCCAGAGCGAACGCACAACCGAATTCGAGTCTATGCCCGGCGGCCCTCGCCGTCGGACGCTCGCCGATCCGACGTCGACGGCGCGGCGCCAACCTTCGATGCGCGACCAGGAACTGGCGCGAGCGTCCGCGTTCCCGGTCAGCCCAGAAGAGAGCCAACATTCATCCTTCCCAACGGAGCGCGCCATGGACGCCCTTGAAAACAAGAAGCTCGTGCAACAGATCTTTGCTGATTCCGCCAATCGCAGTGGCAGCACCCTCGTCGACCATCTTGCCGACGATGTAAGCTGGGTCATCACGGGCCAATGGTCGTGGTCGCGGACGTTCCAGGGTCGCGACGCCGTTCTCGGGCTCGGAGCGCACGTCCGCTCGTTGCTGGCGGACCGAATGCGCACCGTCGCTTATAACTTCATTGCCGAAGGCGACACCGTCGTTGTCGAAGCCAGGGGCGATAACGTCACGAAGGCCGGCGTCCGCTACGACAACGACTATTGCATGGTGTTCCGGATCGAGAACGGGCGGATCAAACAGATCAGGGAATATAACGATTCGGCCCTCGTCGAGAAAGTACTGGGAGCGTTTCCGCAGCCGGCGGCCTGAACGACAACCCGCCTCTGGCTTGGGAAGCGCACTCTCCCGACGGCGTGGCCGCACCTCGTGACCACGAAATCCGTCGAGCGCATTCGAGGACTTTGAGAGACACGCATGGCTTTTGAGGAATTTGGCGACTACGACGCCTTGGGGTTGGCCGAACTGGTTCGCCGAAAAGAGGTCAGCGCGCGCGAACTCCTTGATGAAGCCGTGGCGCGCACCGAGCGCGTCGATCCCGCCATCAACGCTGTCGTGGTCCGCCATGAGGACTTCGCTCGGCGCCAGATCGAGGCAGGCCTCCCGGAAGGGCCGTTCACCGGAGTGCCGTTCCTTCTCAAGGACCTCGACCTCATCAAGGGAACCCGAACCACATTCGGCGCAAACCTCTACAAGGATCATGTCGCCGATCACACCGGCACGATCGCCGAACGCCATCTCGCCGCCGGGCTCACCATCTTCGGCAAAAGCGCCAGCCCGGAACTCGGCTGCATGCCGACCACGGAATGTCGCTTGCACGGCCCCACACGCAATCCCTGGAATCTCGATCACTCGTCCGGCGGCTCATCTGGCGGCGCCGCGGCGGCCGTTGCGGCGCGGATCCTCCCAATGGCCCACGCGACCGACGGTGGCGGCTCGATTCGGATTCCGGCGTCGGCCTGCGGCGTCTTCGGCCTGAAGCCGACACGCGCCCGCACCCCGGTCGGACCGGACAAGGGCGAGGGCTGGGGCGGCTTCTCGTGCAGCCACGTCGTCAGCATCAGCGTGCGCGACAGCGCGGCGATGCTCGACGCCACACACGGCCCCGAGGCGACGAGCCTCTATTATGCGCCCGAGCCCGAGCGCTCGTTCCTCGAGGAGGTCGGCCGCGATCCCGGCCGTCTGCGCATCTCGTTCACCGACAGGACGCCTCATGGCGACGCCATCGACTCCGAGGTCGCCGCCGCCGTGCGGGACGTCGCACGGATGCTCGAAGGCCTTGGCCATCATGTCGAGGAACGCGCGCCCGTACTCGCCGCCGATCCTTCGACGGTCGCCCCCGCCGTCATCTCCGCCAACACCGGCGCCGCGCTGCGATCCGCCGAGGAGGCGTTTGGTCGCCCTATGACGTCTGACGACTTCGAAAAGCTGACGCTCGCCTACGCGGACGCCGCGCGGAGCGTCAGCGCAATTGATTACGTCGTCGCGCTGCAACGCGCGTTTCTCATCAAGAGGAGCCTCACCAGCTTCTTCGAGCGCTGCGACATCTTCCTCTCGCCGACCTTGTGCCAGCCGCCGGTGCGGATCGGCGAAATCGACACCATGTCCGATCGACTTGGCGAGATCCGGCCATTGCTGCGTCGCTACGTGCCGGGCACGAGCATGTTCAATATGAGCGGTCAGCCATCAATGTCAGCGCCGCTCGCCTGGAACGCCGCCGGGCTCCCTCTCGGCATGATGTTCACCGCACATTTCGGCGACGAGGCGATGCTGTTTCGGCTCGCCGCGCAGCTCGAAACTGCGCGGCCGTGGAAGAACCGGCTGCCACCGGTCCGCGCCTGAAAAATGCGACGGCCTTCCTCGCGGCGGGAAGGGCCTTCAGTTATGCGCCCGCGCGGACGGCCCTCTGGGACCAGGAGAGATCGAAGCGTCCTATCGCGTTCGCGTCGAGGCCATCAGCTCGTCACGGAACTGCGGCGCCGCAATTGAAATGAGACTTCCAACGCGCTCGAGCAGCGACAGCCCCCGCAGGTCGACGGCGCCATGTTCGGTTACGATAATCGCCGCGTCGGCGCGGGCGATCGTTGCGGCGCCTGAGAGACGGGGGACGATCCTGCTTTTCGTTTCGCCGTTAACATGCGCCACCGACGGCAAGGCGATTATGGGCAGCCCCCCTTTCGACGCGCGCGCCCCTCGCAGAAAGTCGACGGCGCCTCCGATGGCCCCGACATAGTCCTTGCCAACCGCCTCGGTGTTGATCTGACCGAAAAGGTCCACCTCCAGCGCCGAATTGATCGCGGTGAGAGCGGGAAGCGCCGCCAGCGTCCCGAATGCATGCGTGACGCCGACAGGGCGCAATCGGATCGATGCGTTCATGTGCGCGAAGGCGAGCAGCCTGCCGCTTCCGAGCAGCGTGCCCGCGACCGAATACCCCGTATCGATCGGCTTGCGAGAATTTGTTATCGCGCCGCCCTCGATCAGGCGCATTGCGCCGTCCGTGAGGACGCCGGTGTGGAGTCCGAGCTCCCGGCGATCGCTCAGCAAATCCGCAACGCGATCGGACAGGGCTCCGAGACCGAATTGCAGCGTCGCCCCATCCTCGATCAGCGCCGCCACATTCGCAGCGATCCTGAGGTCGAGTTCGCTCGGTTCGCGCCGCCCCATTTCGAGCAAGCGTCGATCCGTTCGGACGATCACGTCGATATCGTCGATGGCGATCTCGGCCGAAGTATAGGGCGCTTGCCGATTGACCTCGGCGATCACGATCCTGGCGGATTTCGCCAGATCCTCGACATAGTCGCTCGCGCAAGACAGGCTGAAGCGGCCGCCTTGCGGGTGCTCGGCGAGTTGCAGCATGAGCACATCGACCTTCTCGCCCAGCACGCCCGGCAGGTCGGAATAGTGCGCCGGAAATATGTCGAGCACGCCGGCCGACGCCAATCTCCTGTTGGTCCCCGTTCCGCAGAACGAGCTGAACCGCACGCTGTCTGCATAAGCGGGGTCTGGCGTCTCGGACAGACTGATGCCGATGAAAGCTCTAAAACCGCCGACCCTTTGCCGTTGCGCCATGAGGCGGCTCGTCAGCGCCAGCGGCTCGGCCGAGGCCTGGCCCCAGCAGATCATCTCCCCGGGCCGGACCAGCGCCGCGAAGTCGAGACAGTCGAGTTCGACGACGGTCGGCATATCCGTATGCCTCATGCACGCTCGAAGACGGCTGCGACGCCCTGGCCGCCGCCGACGCACATCGTCTCGAGCCCATAGCGAGCGCCTCGGCGTTTCATTTCGTGCACGAGCGTCGTCAGGATGCGGACTCCGGTCGCGCCGATCGGATGTCCCAGCGAAATGCCCGAGCCGTTGACATTGACTCGCTGTTCGTCGACCCCGCGCCAGGACTGGAGCACGGCGAGAACCTGACAGGCGAAAGCCTCGTTGATCTCGATCAGGTCCATGTCAGCGACCGACAAGCCGATCCGGCGCATGAGCTTCTCGGTCGCGGGGACCGGCCCGATCCCCATCTCTGCAGGTTCGCATCCGGCTGCGGCCCAGCCGACCAGAAAGGCGTCCGGCGTGACGCCGAGCGTGTCCAGCCGATCCTCTGCGACGACCAGGCAGACGGCGGCCGCATCATTCTGCTGCGCGGCGTTGCCGGCCGTCACCGTCCCGCCCGACCGGATGGGGCGCAGACGAGCAAGCGACTCGGCGGTCGTGTCGGCGCGGACGCCTTCGTCTTGCCCGACGACGACAGCTTCACCGCGCGTCACCGGTACGCTGACCGGGACGACCTCCGCCGCCATGCGACCATCCGCCCACGCATCAGCCGCGCGCTTGTGACTGCCCGCGGCGTAGCTGTCGGCTGCTTCGCGCGAGATCGCGTATTTCCGCGACAGGTTCTCGGCCGTCTCGATCATGCCGGAGATATGGCCGAAGCGATGGACCGGCTGCGAGCGCTCGCGTCCGCGATCGAGCCTGTCGTACAGGATGGGCGAACCGGAGCGCGTCCCCCATCGGACGCCGGTCGTGTAGTGCTCGATGTTGCTCATGCTCTCCACGCCGCCGGCGATGACGACGTCGCAGGCGCCGGTCTGCACCATCATCGCCGCCGTCACGACCGATTGGAGGCCCCCGCCGCAACGCCGATCGATCTGCATGCCCGGCACGCCGATCGGCAGCCCCGCCTCGAGCGCGATCCAGCGTCCGACGCACGGCGTTTCGGAATTGGCGTAGGACTGTGCGAACACCACGTCCTCGACGAGGGCCGGATCCAGCCTCGTCCGCTCAAGCAAAGCGTTGACCAGGATCGCCCCGAGACCCTCGACGGAAAGGTCCTTCAGCGCTCCTCCGAACCGGCCGACGGGTGTGCGCAGTGGGCTGACGATCGCAGCGCGGCGCATGTCTCGATATCCTTCTTCGCGAGCAGCGGATTCAGACCGGGTCCCAGGAAAACACGTCGGCCGAGACGTCGAGCTGATGAAAGCTCGCCGATAGCGCCGGCATCGCATGGTCCGCGACCTGCTCCGGCGTCCATCCCTGCTCGCGTTGCACGGAGCGGACCGGCCGCGGTTGACTGAATAAGAAGATCTCGTTGTTGCGGACGCAGAATATCTGTCCGGTCACGCTCGTCGCGCGGCTGGAAAGGAGATAGACCACCAGCGGCGCGACCTTGGCCGGCGTCATCTGTTGCAGGCGCGTGACACGCTCCTGCTGCTCGAGCGAGTCGATCTTGATGGCGCTGACCATGCGGCTCCAAGCGAAGGGGGCGACGCAATTCGAGCGGACACCGAAGCGGCGCATGTCGAGCGCGATCGACTTGGACAGTCCGACGATGCCGAGCTTTGCCGCCGAATAGTTCGCCTGGGCCAAGTTGCCGATCAACCCCGAGGTCGAGGTCATGTGGACCAGCGCGCCGGACTGCTGCTCCTTGAAGCAGGTGGCGGCGATCCTGCTGACGTTGAAGCTGCCATAGAGGTGAACCTTCAGGACCTGGTCCCATTGCTCGGGCGACATCTTATGGAAAATGACGTCGCGCAGAATGCCGGCGTTGTTGACGACGCCATCGAGATGTCCGAACGCATCGATTGCGCTGCGCACGATCCGTTCCGCTCCCTCCGACTCAGCGACGCTGTCAAAGTTGGCGACGGCGATTCCGCCCGCGGATCGAATCTCTTCAGCGACGCTGTCCGCGGGTCCACGGTCCTGGCCGCGACCGTCAAGCGTGGCTCCGACATCGTTGACCACGACCCTGGCGCCGTGCGCGCCGGCCATCAGCGCGATATCGCGCCCGATCCCGCCGCCCGATCCAGTGACCAGAACGACCTTGCCGTCGAGCATTTTGGCGGCGTCCATAATCAAGTCCCCTTGATAACCTGACGGGCGATCAGCAATTGTTGGATCTGGCTCGTGCCTTCGTAAATGCGGAGCAGGCGCACGTCTCGATAGAAGCGTTCGACCGCGTATTCGCTCATGTAGCCAGCGCCGCCGTGAACCTGGACCGCGCGATCGGCGACGCGGCCGACCGCCTCGGTCGCAAAGTATTTGGCGGCGGACGCTTCCGTCCGTGCGGCGCCGTCGCGGTCGTAGAGCGCAGCCGTGTGCTCGACCAATGACCTGGCGGCCAAATATTCGGTGTGGCTGTCCGCGATCATCGCCTGGACGAGTTGATACTCGGCGATCGGTTTGCCGAACTGGCGCCGCTCCTTGGCGAAGCCCACCATCTCGGCGATCAGCCGATCGCACATTCCGGTGGCCAGCGCAGCGATATGGATGCGTCCGCGATCGAGGACGCGCATGGCGAGCCGGAAGCCGCGGCCGGGAATTTCGCCGATGATCGCGCTGGCCGGCGCCCGAACATTGTCGAACATCACGTCCGAGGTCGTCGTGCCGCGCTGCCCCATCTTGCGGTCCTTCTTGCCGACGGTGACGCCCGGCGTTTCGCGCGGCACGAGAAACGCCGAGATCGCGTCGGCGCCGAGCTTGTCGAACTCTGTGCGCGCCATCACGGTGAACAGCCCGGCGCGCTGCGCATTGGTGATGTATCGCTTGACGCCGCTGATCACGTAGTCGTCGCCGTCGCGGACGGCGCGCGTGGTCAGACTCGCGGGGTCGGAGCCGGTATCGGGCTCGGTCAGCGCAAAGGCGGAAATCAGCTCGCCACTGGCGAGCTTCGGCAGGTGGTTCTGCTTCTGCTCGTCGGTGCCTTCGAGGATCAGGCCGCGAGCGCCGATGCCGATATTGGTCCCGAACACCGACCTGAAGGCCAGCGCCGTGTGACCGAAGATCTGTGCGAGCCGGGTTTCCTGGCGCGCATTGAGGCCGAGGCCGCCGTACTCCGGCGGGATCGTCAGGCCGAACAGGCCAAGGTCCCTCATCTCTGCGACGATGTCTTCTGGGACTTCGTCCTCGATCTCGAGACGCATCTCATTGGGAACGAGGCGTTCGGCGACGAAACGTTGAACGGCGTTCTCCAGCTGGCTGAATGTGGCGTCGTCGACTGCGTCCGTCATTCTCGATTGGCTCCGGTCTTGTTTCGTGTCAGTCGGGAACGCCGATCACGCAGGCGCCCTCCAGAGCGCGCTGGCCGTCATGGGTCTCGACAAAAATCTCGTAGGTTCCGGTTGTGGGGTCGCGGAGGCTTCCGCCGGCGCGGATGATTGAACCCACAGGCACCGGCCTGCTGAACCTCACTTCGATCGACACGCCGGCCGGGAGTGTCCCGAACGTTCTCTCGATGGACTCGATCACCAGATTGAGCCCCAGGGTGCCGTGGACAATCGGAACGCCGAACGGAGTTCCCTTGGCGAACTCCGGGTCGAGATGAATGGGATTGAAGTCCGCGGTCAGTTCCGCATAGCGACGCACGGTCTCGGCGTCGGTCTGCAGCTGCGTCCACACCAGTTCGGGCGGCGGGGCGATTTTTGGACCGAGCGTCATCGGCGGCTCCTCACCTGGCCCAGATCGTTTGAATTTCGCCGCTCAGCACATTTTGGATTCCGCAGCGGAGCGTTACGCCGAAGGTGACCCAACGACGCTCTCTGCTCAGTTCCTTGCCGATGCATGCGACTTCAGCCCGAAGTTCTTCGCCAGGTTTTGCTGTGCCGCTGAATTTCAGCCCCTGCCTGGCGTGAATGTTTCCGGGCGGCCGGGGCTGAACGGCGCGAAGATAGGATTCCATCATGGCTGCAACGAGCAGCCCCGATGGCAAGCGGTCGGGCGTCGCCGAGGATGAGCCGTAGATCGCTGTCCAATGAGCGAGCCGCAGCGCATCCAAAGCGATCGCGGGGCGTCCCAGCACCAACCCCGGCTGAAAGTCGTCGAAAGTCCAGACAGCGGACGACGACATTGCCCTCATGGAAGCGTTCCTTGCTCATCGGCGCCACGCATCCCGCCGCGATGCGGCGCTCGCCCAGCGGACACTGCTCACGACGCCTGTCCAGTTAGCGCGATAGCGAGATCCACAGCCCGCGGTTCGATGTCCCGCCTTGGCGACCGCCCGACGCCGACACAGTGGACGCCTGGCCGCGCTTTGGAGAACCCACGGGCGGCTCGCTCGCGAGCGTGCGCGCCATTCGATCCCCGCGCCGCCGCCCGCCTCTGTGTGCGCGACGGCCACGAAGCGGCGCACGCTCCCCATTGCGCCAGCGACCTGCGGATCGCCGTTGCGTCGCGGGCGTGGCAGGCGATTTTGGCGATGGGCCTTGATTGGCGGCGCGGCTCATATATGAATAGCGTCCACTGAATTGTGAAAGGCACTCTCTGTTGTGAATGCGATACACGACGGGGGCGGCGATGGGAAGCGTCAATCGCAAGAGGCGGGGATCTTGATCAGAGAAGCGCAAACAAAGAGGGAACGCTGCAGCCGGCGACGTTGCGGCGGAGCCGTGACGATCAGACCGGTCGCGTGGCGAGCATCGGCGCTGCGGCTGCGACCGCGGTGCTTTTGCTCCGGAGGCGAACGACGCGCCCGTTGCTCTGCGGTCGTCGCGAAAAGCCGCGGCAAACGGGACTCGCTCGTGTCCGCTCCGACAAGGATCTCAGGGTCTGGCGCAGCAGGTCGGGAAGGCGCCAGGCTCTCAACCAAAGATGCGCACATCACCGCTGAGTCGAACCCTGCTCGTGGCGAGTCAAACCGGACGTGCGGTCGCCGACGCTCCTGATATTTCAGAGGTTCCTATGTATCATGCGTCCAACCATTCGGAGATCCGCGACGCAGTCGCGAAGGTTTGCCACGGCTTTCCGGGCGAGTACTGGCGAAAACTCGACCGCGAGATGGCCTACCCGGCGGACTTCGTCGCGGCCCTGACGGCGAGCGGCTTCCTGTCGGCGCTCATCCCTGAGGAGTATGGCGGCGCTGGCCTACCGCTGTCGGCCGCGGCGGTCATCATGGAGGAGATCCAGCGGCAAGGCTGCAACGGCGCCGCCTGCCATGCGCAGATGTATGTGATGGGAACGGTGCTGCGGCATGGTTCGCTGCAACAGAAGCGGCGATATCTGCCCAGGATTGCAGCCGGCGAACTGCGGCTCCAAGCCTTCGGCGTGACGGAACCCGGTAGCGGCACGGACACGACGGCGCTGCGAACGAGCGCGCGACGACAAGACGACCACTACGTCGTCAACGGCCAAAAAATCTGGACGAGCCGCGCCGCCCAGTCGGACCTGATGTTGTTGCTCGCCCGGACCACCCCGCGCGAGGAAACCGCCAAGCGCACGGCCGGGCTCTCTGTGTTCATCCTCGACATGCGCGAAGCGCTCAAGGCCGGGCTCACCATCCGGCCGATCCGGACCATGATGAACCACGCCACGACCGAGGTGTTCTTCGACAATGTCCGCGTGCCGGCGGAGAACCTCGTCGGCGAGGAAGGCGAGGGCTTCCGCTACATCCTCTCGGGCATGAATGCCGAGCGCATCCTGATCGCTTCGGAATGTATCGGCGATGCGAAATGGTTCATCGAGAAGGCGTCGTCCTACGCGAAGGAGCGGCATGTGTTCGGCCGCCCGATCGGGCAGAACCAGGGCGTCCAGTTCCCAATCGCGAAAGCCTACGCGAATATGCGCGCGGCCGAGCTCATGGTGCGCGAGGCGATCCGCCGCTACGAGGCCGAAGAAAACTCCGGCGCGGAGGCCAACATGGCCAAGATGCTCGCAGCCGACGCTTCCTTCGAGGCGGCCAACGCCTGTATCCAGACCCACGGCGGCTTCGGTTTCGCCGAGGAATACGACATCGAGCGGAAATTCCGCGAAACGCGCCTCTACCAGGTCGCACCGATCTCGACAAATCTGATCTTGTCCTACATCGCTGAGCATGTGCTCGATATGCCGAGGTCCTACTAGTGTTGAGCAAGACGTCTCCAGTCGTCGACATCGCGCAATTGCGCGGTTGGATCGGTCGCGAGGCCATCGGTGTCGACATTGTCAGCGAGGATCTGGTCCGTAAATATCATGCGACCTTCAATTTCCCGGGCGAGCCGCCCAAACCCGGCGAGGCCGTCCCGCCGCTTATCCATTTCTGCCTCGCTCAGCCGGCTGTCCCGACAGAACAACTCGGGGCGGACGGTCATCTGGCGCGCGGCGGCTTTTTGCCCCCCGTACCGCTGCCACGCCGCATGTGGGCCGGCGGCGCCCTTGCCTTCCACGGCGATCTGAAGGTCAACGACGCGGTGAAGCGCTTTTCGCGAATAGAGGATGTCGTACTGAAGGAAGGCCGAACCGGCGCGCTCTGCTTTGTCACGGCGCGGCATCGCCTCGAGGCGAACGGTCGGCTCGTGCTCGAGGAAAGGCAGGATATTGTCTATCGCGGCCTCGACGCGCCGGCCCGCGTGACGAACGTCCCGCAGGCTGAGCAAGGCGATCATCAGCGCCCGATGAAGGTTGAGCCGCCGCTGCTGTTCCGCTATTCGGCGTTGACCTTCAACAGTCACCGCATCCATTACGACCGCCGCTACGCGACCCAGGTCGAGGGCTATCCCGGGCTCGTCGTCCATGCGCCGATGCAGGCGGCGCTCCTCTGCAACTACGCCACCGAGCTGCGCGGCGCGCCGCCGAGCCGGTTCATCTTTCGTGGCCTCTTTCCGCTCTTCGACGATGACGGGTTTGCGCTCCATGCGACCGATCAAGGCGACATGCTGAAGCTCTGGACGGCCAAGGAGAATGGGCCAGCCTGCTTGGCGGCCGAAGCTTCGTGGACGTAAGCCCAGCTCTGAACCTCCTGGGGATACTCTTCGCGCCCGGAACCCTGCGAGGGTTGCGGCCCTGCCGACGAAGATGCGGTGATTGTCGACCTCCAGCATTCCGTGGCCGCTGAGGAGCAGGAGGTGACGCGGCCGTTCGTCCGCAAGATCGCCGCCGCAGCGCAGACTCCCGGGCGCTCAGGGGCTTTGTCATTCAGAAACCGGAATGACATTTCATATATTGAATGCGGTGGGAATCCCTGTTAAGATTGCGTCCCACGGGATCCCGGGGAGATCGAATGGTGATCGACATGCGCCCGATGCAAGACGAAACGGACCACTTTGGGCGCTCGCGGCCGGCGCAACGCCAATGTCTGATTGCATGTTTCCCAAAGTTTGCGAGGCCGGCATGACTGTTCTGGGCGATGTGCGCGTCCTCGATCTTACCCGCGTTGTTGGGGGACCTTTAGCGACCCAAACGCTCGCCGATCTCGGCGCAGAGGTCATCAAGATCGAAAAGCCGGGCGATGGCGACGACACCCGGCGAATGGGGCCGTTTCTCAAGGACCAATCCGGCGCCGAGACAAACGATTCCGCCTTCTTCCTGGCATTCAACCGGAGCAAGAAATCCGTTGCTGTCGACATCACGACAGAGCGAGGTCAGGATTTGGTGCGACGGCTTGCGGCACAATCGGACGTGCTGGTCGAGAACTATAAAGCGCAATCGCTGAAGCGATATGGCCTCGATTACGAGTCGCTGAGACGAGAAAATCCTCGCCTCATCTATTGCTCCATGACTGGCTTCGGACAGGAGGGCCCGTACGCGACGCGACCTGCCTATGATTTTGTCCTACAGGGAATGTCCGGCTTGATGAGCACATGCGGGCGCCCGGATGGCGTTCCGGGCGCAGGTCCGATGCGAACGTCAGTGCCGATCACGGATGTTTTCACGGGGCTCTACGCGACCATCTCCATTCTAGGCGCGCTGATGCAGCGCGATCAGACAGGGCGTGGCCAATTTATCGATTCCGTCATGCTCGACGCTTCCGTCTCCGTCAGCGGACACTTGGCGCTCGGCTATCTCATGACCGGCAAGACGCCAGCCCGCATAGGCAACGCCAACCCGGTCGCGGCTCCGTCTGAAGTGTTTGCGACGGCAGATGGCGAAATCATCGTTGCGGCAGGCAATAACGGACAATTCCAGGCTCTAGCAGACGCCATCGACCAACCGGAGTTGAAGCGAGACCCCCGCTTCGACACCAACACCCATCGCGTCCAAAACCGCGCCGCGCTGTTCGCGCTTCTTGCGAAGGCCCTCTCCATTCATGATACGGCGCACCTGGTGCGCAGGCTGAGCGCCGCGGGCGTGCCTTGTGGGCCCATCAATACGCTTGCTCAAGTGTTCGCGGACCCGCAGGTGCGCCATCGTGGCATACAGAAAGAGGCCCGACACAAAACAAACGTGAACGTACCGACGCTCAAGAGTCCGCTGAACCTGTCGGATTCGCCCGTAGACTATCGCGCGGCGCCTATGCTTGGGGAGCACACGGAGGAGGTGTTGCGCGATCTGCTCGGCGTCTCGGACATCGATTTGGCGCTGATGAAATCCGAGAAGGTGATTTGAGCATGGCTTCGACCCGCAATCATGGAACGGCGAGGAGTTCCTCGCACGAGCGGTCGGACCTTGCGGGCCGCCTTGTCGGAAGCCCGGACTGCCATTCCGCGCCGAATTGTCGCTGTCCAGTCAAACAGCAGCACACAGTTGGATCGGGCTCCCATGTCCCGTACTGATGCGATCCTTGCGACGATTCTTTCGACGCCATCGCCCCGAGTCTCCGAAAGCGAGGCCGTCGACATTGCGCGTGAACATTTCGGTCTGGAGACTTCGGCAAAGAGGCTCGCGAGCGAGCGGGACGAGATGTTCCGTTTACGTGACGCGACCGGCGTCGACTCCGTGCTCAAGATCACCAATCCGGCCGAATCGCCCGACATAACAAACTTGCAGACAGCGGCGCTGCTGTGGATTGCGGGCGCTGATCCGCATCTTCCGGTTCCGCGCGTCTGCAAAACCCTCGGCGGCGCGACTGCGGTCCGCGTGGCGATCGGCGAGAGCGCCCCCCGGACTGTGCGGTTGCTCAGCTTCTTGCAGGGTCGATCGCTGCACGAGACGCCAAGAACCCGCGACCAGCGTCGTGAGCTTGGCTCGACACTTGCGCGACTCGGCCTGGCGCTCGCCAATTTTCGCCATCCCTCAGCTGACTACGAACTCGCCTGGGATATCAAGCACGCCCATCGGCTGGAGCCGCTGCTTGCGTCCGTGCGCGGACGCGAGAAGTTCGCCCTTGCACAGACAGCATTGCATCGTTTCGAGGCCGCGGTCAGACCGCGCTTGCCGGGGCTGCGCACCCAGGTTGTTCACAACGACTTCAGCACGCATAATGTCCTGGTCGATCCTACGGACCCTGACCGAGTCGCAGGCGTCATCGATTTCGGGGACCTTGTTCGAACCCAGCTCGTCAACGACGTGGCCATCGGAGCCGCCCACCATCTATCGGCATCAGCCGACGCGCTTGAAGGGCCTCGCGATTTCATTGACGCCTATCAGAGCGTTATCCCGCTCTCCCCGGACGAGTTTGAGCTTCTGCCGGATCTTATCGCCACGCGCTTCCTGGTCACGGTTCTCGTCACCGGCTGGCGCGCGGAACGTTATCCTGAAAATCGTGACTACATCCTCAAAAACAACGCCCTCGCCTGGGACGGCCTTGACCGGTTGAGCCACATGTCCTCCGAGACCGCGCGACAAAGGTTTTGCGCCAACTGACAAGGTGAAGCATGTCGCGTCCATTGATGGTCAACGCATTCGATCCGCGCCAGAGTGGGCGACTCACCGCGGATGTCAGCGACCTTTTGAAGCGCCGCAATCGGGTGCTCGGTCCCTCCTATCAGTTGTTTTACGAAGAGCCCATCCACGTGATCGGTGCCGAGGGAGTCTGGCTATACGGCGCGAATGGAGAGCGATATCTCGACGTCTACAACAATGTGCCGTCGGTGGGGCATTGCCACCCGCGCGTCGTGGAGGCGATCTCGCATCAGGCGGCTACCCTGAATACTCACACCCGCTACCTCTACGATATCGTTGTCACTTATGCCGAACGCCTGATCGCGATGTTCCCGGAGGAACTCGGGAAGGTCATGTTCACCTGCACCGGTAGCGAGTCGGCCGATCTGGCGATAAGGGTTGCGAAGCGTTTTACCGGCGCCGCCGGCGTCATCGTAACAGAAAACGCCTATCACGGCGTCACGGCTGCCGTGTCCGAGTTTTCGCCCTCGCTGGGAGAAGGTGTGCCGCTCGGTCAACACGTCAGAACGGCGCCTGCTCCCAATTCGTATCGGCTGGGCCCCAACGTCGGTGAGATTTTCGCCGGCCACGTGGAATGCGCCATCGCCGATCTCAAACGACATGGCGTCAAGCCGGCGGCGCTGGTGGTCGACACCATTTTTTCGAGCGACGGCGTCCTACCCAATCCACCTGGATTTCTTACCCCTGCCGTCGAAGCCATTCGACGCGCCGGTGGAGTCTTCATCGCCGACGAGGTTCAGCCGGGGTTCGCCCGCTTGGGCGACACGATGTGGGGCTTTCAACGCCACGGCGTCGTCCCGGATATCGTCATCATAGGCAAACCCATGGGGAATGGCGTACCCCTTGCAGGCTTGGTGGCGCGGCCAGAAGTCCTGACCGACTTCGCGGCGACGGCGCGCTACTTCAGCACCTTCGGCGGCAACCCAGTGTCCTGTGCGGCCGGGTTGGCGGTGCTGGACGTCATCAGGGACGAGAACCTGCAAGCCAACGCGCTGGAAGTCGGCCGCTATATCGTTGGCGGTCTGGAGCGCCTTGCGCGGCGGCACGCTTGCATCGGAGATGTGCGCGGCGCGGGCCTATTTATTGGCGTAGAATTCGTCAGTGATACCGACACCAAGGCGCCCGCCCCAGGAATAGCGACACAGTTAGTCAATGAACTCAGGCGTAAAAACATCCTGATCAGCGCCTCTGGCTTTGACGGCCACGTGCTTAAGATACGGCCTCCACTGCCATTCGCTCGCGGGCACGCCGACATTTTTCTGACCGCCATGGCCGAGGCATTAGAGTCGTTGGCGGAGACGTCAGAATGACGTCTCCGCTCGCAATCAATTCGTGCGCCGAATTCCTGCTCGGCCGCTTAGGGACTTTCGGCGTAACCGCCAAGCCTAGGGGCGCCTTGGGAATGACGGGCGGTCGTCGACGCCGAGGCGGGCGATGACGCTTCCCGGCCGTCCTCGCGAGGAGCCCGAAGGGCGACGCGGCGATCCAGGGGCCGCCTGCGCCGACGTCGAAGCGCGGCGACGCGGGGCATACGGCAGATCTTGGCCGCGCCCCCCTGACGGCGGCTTGGGAGTTACATTTCGGGTTACTCCCAACCCCGTCATTGCGAGGAGCGAAGCGACGAAGCAACCCATGCCGCCGCTTGCCTCCTGCGGAAAAAATCGCTCCGTCTTCTGCTCGCAACGAAGGGCGGCGGGACGATCAGAGGGCGCAACAGCGGCCCAGCGGCCCTGGATCGCTTCGCTTCGCTCGCGATGACGGCGCTATTCGCTGCCGGCTTGGGAGTTACCATTTCGGCGATAATCGTCGGTCAATCCGTTGGTTAGGCAGGCATTTTTCGGCCAGACAGCCCTGGAATCGAAGAAAATCCCTCTCCTTTCCCTGCCAGCAGGGATTGCATCCACCACCATTCCACAAGAAGAAAACAAGGAAATGCGCGAGCGACGCGAGCGCCCGGTTATGAGCGCCATTGGACTTCGCCGGATGCGCTAGCTGTTGGGCGAGAAGCGCGGCTCGTCGTCCAGCCTGGAGGCGTCGTCGGCGAGCCCGGTCGCGCGAACCGTCGTCGGCGAGCGATCCCGTTCCAGCTCCGTCGCTTCGCCGGGCGCGTAGGTGTAGACGAAGTCGCCGGCGCCCGCGCCGCGCCGCTCGATGCAGACGCACAGGCCCGTCGCATCGCAACCTCGCCCGGCGACGGCGGAGAACCAGCCGTCGCGCGTTTCGCCCTGCCCCGGCGCGCCCGTGCGCCCCGCTGACTTTCCGGCGCCCTCTTGCGCCAGGACTGCGACGCCGGTCTGCGGACAGAGAACGATGCAAAGCGCGAGCGCCGTTCCGATCGCCCGCCAGCGCCTCCGATCCGACCGGTCCATTCCTCATCCCCAGGTTCGAGCCGGCAGAGCTCCTCGCTCTGCGCCGCCTCGACCCCGGCTTCATCGTGGCCGAAATGCGACCGCCATCAACGCCTGTGAAGCAGGTTGGTTCCGCAGCGGGACAAACTTCAGTCGGCCTCGCCGCCACGCCGTCCTTCGGTTTCGGCTTGCGCGGTCTCGCCCCGCCGCTCCTTCGCCTTCGTGCGACGAAGGCGGCGCGCGTTCCGCTCCGGTGACTGTTGGTCCGAAGCGCCGGCCTCGCTGAGGGCGATTGCGACGGCCTGCTTCGGATTCGTCACTTTCGTGGACCCGCCGCCGCTGCGCAGTTCGCCGTGCTTGAACTCATGCATAACCCGCTCGACCGTTTCCTTCTGGGACCGGGATTCTGTTTGCGCCATCAGCCTCGTCCTTCCGGATGCACGCCCCGCCAATGTCCTGGCGACGGCGCTCGCTCCTCTAACGAGACGCCGAGGAAAGAAGTTCCGCATGGCGTCGCCGTCTGGAGCGGGCGGGCGTTCGGGCGCTGGCGGAAACAGGCCTCCGTGCGGTTTTCGAAGTCGCCTTCGGGAACAGACGGAGGCAAGCCCGCGTCTAGAGGCGAGCCCCGCGCCGGCTGCGCAGGTCTCCGCTGTCCGGCGCAAGCCAACCCAAAGCCCGAAAGCCGCCCCGCCTGCGCGCACGGCGGCAATTGGCGACGGAGCCCTCGTCATGAGCACATTCGAACGCGGACCGTTTTCTCGTCGGGAGATCGTGGGCGCCGGCGGGGCAAGCCTCGCCGTTGCGGCGGCGGGTCCGGCGCTTGCCCAATCCGGGCCGTCGCAAAGTCCGGCGCCCGCCCTCGTCAATCCCGAGACCAGATACCCGAAGCCGCCGTTCCAACGTCAGTCCCAGCCTTGGCCCGGTCTCGCGAGCCGAATGGACCCGAAGCCGGACCACGGAGAAAAGAGCTACCGCGGATCGGGGCGTCTTTCGGGACGGAAGGCGTTGATCACGGGCGGCGACTCCGGCATGGGCCGCGCCGCGGCGATCGCATTCGCCCGGGAAGGCGCGGACGTGGCGATCAATCATTTGCCGGAAGAGCAGCCGGACGCGCGCGACGTGATCGAACTCGTGCGACAGGAGGGCCGGACCGGGCTGTCGATCCCGGGCGACCTGCGCGATGAAGCATTTTGCAAGCGGCTGGTCGACGAGGCTGTGCGGGGCCTCGGCGGTCTCGATATTCTGGTGATGAACGCCGGTCGCCAACAAGCGCGGAAATCGGTCCTCGACATCTCGAGCGAGGACTTCGACGCGACGATGAAAACCAACATCTATGCGCCGTTCTGGATCATCCGCGCTGCGCTCCCGCATCTCCCGCCGGGGTCGACCATCGTCGCCACGACGTCCGAGCAAGCCTACGATCCGTCGCCCGACCTGTACGACTACGCCCAGACCAAGGCGGCGACGATGAATTACGTGAAGTCACTGGCGAAACAGCTCGCCAGCAAGGGGATTCGGGTCAACGCGGTCGCGCCGGGTCCGATCTGGACGCCGCTGCAGGTGAGCGGCGGCGCGACCATGGAAAAGCTCGAGGCGTTCGGCGCCCAGACGTCGTTCGGCAGGCCCGGGCAGCCTGCGGAGCTGGCTTCGATCTATGTCCAGCTCGCCGCCGCCGACGCGAGCTATGCGACCGGTCAGGTATACGGCTCGTCGGGTGGGACAGGCCAGCCTTGAGACGGCGGAACGGCTGTCGCGCGCGCGACGGCGACCGACGGCTGGTCACGCGCGGCGGGCGCCCCGGCGTGCGCTGCGTCACGTAGCCCGAGGCCGCCGCCGGCGAGGCCGAGGGCGATCGACGGTTTTCGCATTCGAGGAGATGAAATGCCTGCTCACGACCCGCAAGAGCCGAATAGCCCGGCCCCGGCCCCCGACATCATCCGCCCGCCGACGCCTGCGGAAAATCCCGAACCAGACCGTCGGCCCGAGATTCCGACGCCGGGTCCGGATATCGTGACGCCGCCCGAGCCGATCGAGTCCCCGCAACCGGCGCCTCCGGAGGCGCCGCAGCAGCCAGGCTGACGACGTCGGCGCCGGTCGAGACCGGCTCGTCACGCTGCGGCGTGGGCTCTCCGGTCGAAAAACAGGGCCTGACAGACGGCGGCGCGAACCGAATCGGCGCTGAAAGGCTTCGACAGCAGGAAAACCGGCTCGGGTCTGTTCTTGATCGCGCTCAGATAGATGCCCGGATGAGCGGTGACGAACACGACCGGTTTGCTCTTCTTGCCGACGATCTCGTTGACCGCCTCGATGCCGGAGCTGCCGTCGGCCAGCTGGATGTCGGCGACGATCAATTCCGGCTCGCGCTCGGCCGCAAGCGCCACCGCCTGACGACGGGTTCTGACGATTCCGACCACTTCGTGCCCGAGGTCCTCGACGATGGTTTCAAGATCCATGGCGATGATCGGCTCGTCCTCGATGATCATGACGGTCGCGGCCAGCTCTCGGCCGATGTCCGCCCCGCCGCGCGCCAGCAAGCGCGAGACGCGGGAGCGATCGAATCCCATGATGGCTGCGACCTCCGCAACCGAAAACCCCTCGACCGCATACAACAGGAACGCCTGCCGCGTCTGCGGGGAAAGCGCGGCGAGCTTGCGATCGACGGCAGACTGGTTTCCGGCCTCCGTCTCCGACGGCCGGGCGCCGGACCAGGCGTCGAGGAGGGCGCGGAAGAGCGCCATTCTGGGGTGAATATCGCGCCGAAACGATTGCGGGTCTGCGGCCAGGCGTCCGAGCGTCGCGGCCACGAGCGCGTCTCCGCCCTCACGATTGCCGGCGAGCGCGCATGAAAACCGCCGAAGATAGGGAATCAGGGGTCGAATTTCCGTCGAGATTGACATCTGAGCCTTCCATTCCCGGTTGGCCGAACCCGAAGCGGTCGAGCGCGTCGGAGTTCCGTTTTTCCCTCACGTCGTCCTTCGACTCCATGGCCGCAATTGTGGAAAATACTTAAGCAGCGCGACTTGAATTCGGGCGGATCGACCCGTTAAATGCGTTCCAGACCGTCGGATCCGCACGGGCAATGCGGTTATATCCGACGCGCCGGTCCGCCGCCATTATCCGGACACGAGAGCGAAAGAATGACGAAGCTCACCGCCTCGAAACATCCGTCGTCGGTCGAGGCGCCGACGAATGCGACGCCCCTCGACGCCATCGGTCGCGCGCTTCGGGCGCATTACGACGACCTCCTGCGCGAGCCGCTTCCGGCCCAGTTCGAAGCGCTTCTGTCGCGGCTCGAGGCGGGGGAAATCCCCGCGGAATCGAGGGATCGGGCACGGCCGAAGGCCTGAGGCCGGCCATTTTCATGATCGGGGGAGAATTCGGGCCCGCGTCTCCGTAGCCTGTCGCGGCGATCCGTTCTGGCGCCGCCTGTCGATCAAGGCGCCTGCAACAGATCGATCACTTTTGCTTGAAGAGGCCGGGTCGCCTTCCGATGCGCAAACGGGCTCGCGTCCGCGTCCCGCTTTCGCCACGACGCGGCGCAAAGCTGATTCTTCACGCTGAAGCGGCTCCACAACACTGAACAAGTCTGTGGCGTCGGTCATCGAATCGACATTTTCCCAACGCAATCGATGACGGCTGTCGGTCGGACGACGAGATCCCGCGCACAGAGCGGCAGGACAGGCTATTTACAAGATTCGAGACTCTCTCCAAGCTTGCCTGCGCTTGGACACGCTGGCGGTCCTCGCCGTCGGGCCAGTCCAGCGCCGGCTTGTTTGTGTCGTTCCGGAGCATGACGTCCTGGCTTGGCGACGACTGTGCGGCCGACGATGATTCCAGCAAATACGATGCGCCGGCCTTCGTATCATCACCCGGAAAGCTGTTGTATGAGCAACATCGAGCGCGAAACGCTCCCTGCGTCCGGTCCGACGGACAGACGAGATGAACTTCACCGCCAGCATAAGAAGAAGCGGGAACGCGGCATCCGAAAGGCCCTGCATTACGCGGCGATCGTCGAGTCCTCCGACGACGCGATCCTGTCCAAGGACCTGGACGGCGTGATCCTGAGCTGGAACCGGGGCGCGGAACGTCTGTTCGGATTCACGGCCGCGGAGGCGGTCGGACGCCAGGTCTCGCTCATCATTCCCGAGGAGCGGCAGGACGAGGAGCCGGCGATCCTCGACAAGATCCGGCGCGGCGAGCCGATTCGCCATTACGAAACGATCCGGCAGCACAAGAATGGAAGCCTGATCGACATTTCCCTGACCATTTCGCCGATCCGGGACGGGAGGGGCCGGATCATCGGCGCTTCGAAAATCGCCCGCGACATCAGCGAGCTCACGAAGGCGCGGGACCGTCAGCAGTTGCTCCTGCGCGAGATGAGCCATCGGGTGAAGAATCTGTTCGCGCTGTCCAGCAGCATCGTGGGGCTGAGCGCGCGCTCCGCGCATTCGGTCGCGGAATTGGCGGACTCCGTGCGCGAGCGCCTGGCCGCGCTCGCGCGCGCGCATTCGCTGACCTTTGCGCACGGCATGGTCGAATCCTCGGGACAGCCGGCGACGCTCCAGTCGCTCCTGCGAACGATCGTGGCGCCGTTCGACAGCCCCCGCGCGGACGGCGGCGCGCGGATCTCGATTTCCGGCGTGGACCTTCCGGTCGCCGGGCCGGCGGTCGCGAGCCTCGCGCTGCTCGTGCACGAGTTCGCGACCAACGCCGCCAAATACGGCGCCTTGTCGGCCGACTCCGGGACCATCGACGTCACGTGTTCGGAGGACGGCGAGCAGGTCGCGTTGCTTTGGACCGAGCGCGGCGGACCGAGAGTCGAGCCGCCGACCGGGCTGGAAGGATTCGGCGGCGTGCTGTCGCGGATCGCCGTGAACAAGCAGCTCGGCGGCGATATCGAGCGGTCATGGAAGCCCGAGGGTCTCGCCATCCGCCTCACCGTCCCCCAGGCCCGTCTGACCTCGTAGCCGCGCCGGCCGCCAGCGCAACGCGAGCCCGCCTTCGCCGCTGGGCCCGGCTCGCGGAACTTTCCCCGATGCGGCTCGTTCTCTCCGCGAGGATCGCGAGGGAGCGAAGAATGAAGTGCGCACGCGCGGCGGTCTCGGCTTTCGGTCTCGGCGTCGCTTTGCCGAGCCTCGCCCTCGCGAACCCGCTTCAGGGCGCTGCCGACGCCCCTGGGGGGCCCGGGAGCGCCGACGCCGGCACGCGCTCCGGCCGGCCGGTCGATCCCGGCGACGCGCGCGCCGTCGGCGCCAGCCAGATCGCGCCTGACCGCGCGGCGCAGATCGCAAAGTCGCTGCTCGCCACGGCGCCGCCCGGCGCGGGCGCCGTCGCTGTCGAGGTCGGGTCGCCGCTTCCCGGAAACGTGGACGTCCAGCCCTTGCCTGCGAGCGTGACCGACCTCGTGCCGGAATACCGCGGATTCGTTTACGCGGTTGCCGGCGGGGAGGTGGCGATCGTGAAGCCGTCGACGCGCCAGATCGTCGAGGTCATCACATCGGGCGGGGGGCGGCCGTGAACGGGACGGGGTCGGGCTGCGCCGGACGATGTGCGCCGGCGTCGCGAAGCGTCCGGCGGCCGCATCAGCGCGACCTCGCGCGAGAGCGCGCTCGCGGCGCGAAGGGTTCGCCATGCGTCCGGCGATGACCCATTCGGCCGTCCCAGCCGCGGCCCTCGGCGGGACTCGGCCGGCGGCGCGGGCCGCCGGCGCCGCGGTGTCCGAGCGCGACCGCCGCTTTGCGCTCCTGGTGTCGATGATGACGTCCCTGGGCCGGCGCGACCGGCCCGCCCCTGCACTCGTCGGACTGGAGGCCGCCATGGACCCGAAGGAGCAACCCGTCGTCACCGAAACCAACAAGGACAGAGTCAGAGCCGGCGTGACCGGCCACAATGTGCGCATCGTGCTGATCGCCGGCGTCGCGCTCGTGGTCGTGCTGTTCGCGCTGGTGGACATGGTGATGCGCCGCTGATCGGGCCGCGGGTCCGAAATCCTCCGGCGCCCGCGCTGTTTCGCTCGATTCCTCGCGAGCAGGACATCTCCCCGGAACGCCGGCGACGGCCCGACCACGAGAGCGGCCGTGGCGGCGAGCGATTTTCTCTGGCGTCGCATATCATCGCCGCCGGGATGACGGCGCCGGCGGCCGCCTCGGCGCGGCTGCGTCGCGCATCTTGACTTGGCCAATTATTCCAGTAAATTTATAGACTAACTTAGGAGCAACTTCTCATGCCGCGCCGGTTCGCCGACACCGACCCTTCGCTCGCCGCTCCGCCGCTCGTCCGCCGGAACCGCCCCGAGACCGCCGGCTCGACGATCGTCGCGATCCGGCCCGGCTCCGGCGCGCGAGCCCTCGACGTCGTCCTGCTCGACGAGAAGGGGCGCGCGCCGTGACCGCGCTGCGCGACGACCGCCCCGGCGGCGAGGCCGATCTGGACCTCGCTCGCGTGGCCGCCCGGCTTCACGCTTTACGAATGGCGTCGCAGACGCGGCGGTACCGCGGCGCGCCGCCGGCGCTGCCGTCGCGGGACACCATCGTCGAGATCGTCGAAAACCTGGTCGCCGCGCTCTATCCCCGCCATTTCGGCCCGCCCGCCCTGGCGCCGGAACGGATCGACGCCTTCGTGATCCGGACGCTCGAGGCCGTGCTGTCGGCGCTCCGCCGCCAGATCGAACTCGAACTCGCGCTCGCCCGGGAATGGAAGGGCGAGAGCCGGATCGACTCGCCGCTGAGGGCCGGCGACATCGTCGAGGCTTTCGCCGAAGCGCTGCCGAAGGTTCGCAGGCTCCTCGACAGCGACCTCAAGGCCGCCTTCGAGGGCGACCCGTCGGCCAAGAGCATCGACGAGATCGTGTTCTGCTTTCCGGGTTTCGCCGCGATCGCCCGCCACCGGCTGGCGCACGAACTCTACACGCTCGGCGTGACGATGATCGCCCGCATCGTCGCCGAGGAGGCGCATTCGGCGACCGGCATCGACATCCATCCGGGCGCGACCATCGGCGAACGGTTCTTCATCGACCACGGCACCGGCGTCGTGATCGGCGAGACGGCCATTATCGGCCGCAACGTGCGCCTCTACCAGGCGGTGACGCTCGGGGCGAAGCGGTTCGAGGCGGACGCGTCGGGCGCCCTCGCCAAGAACTATCCCCGCCACCCGATCGTCGAAGACGACGTCGTGATCTACGCCGGCGCGACCGTGCTCGGGCGCGTGACGATCGGCAGAGGTTCGTCGATCGGCGGCAACGTCTGGCTGACCCGCGACGTCCCGCCCGGCAGCAGCATCACCCAGGCCAAGGCGCGCAACGAAACCTTCGACGACGGCGCGGGGATCTGACCCATGGACTCGGGTTCCGCGGTCCGAACCTTCTGGCGCGACCTGCGCGCCGGCCTCGCGCGCCTCAACGCGCGTCTCGCCGAAAACCCCCTGGACGACGACGCGGTCTTCGTCGCGCGGCCGGGCGCTTCGGAGGGCCGCGACGACGCCGAGCGCCGCATCGCCGAGGCGCGGAGCGCCCGGCTTCGCGAGCCCGGAGTCCGGCCCCCGATGTGAAGCGTCAGCCCTCGGCCTCTCCGACGCCGGGCGCGCCGCGACCGCGCGGCGGAGTGTTTTCTTCCAACGCGCCCGGCTTCATCCGTCCTCGAGCGCCGCCGTCGCGGGCGCTCCGGCGCGGATCGCGGGCCAGACGGCGACGATCGCCATCCCGGCCGCCATCGCCGCGACGAACAGCGCCGCCCGGCCGTCGAGAAAGCCGACGTCCGCGATCGCCGGGCCGGGGCACAAGCCCACGAGCCCCCAGCCGACGCCGAATAGGAGCGACCCGCCGATCACGGAACCGTCGATCGCCTTCGCGGTCGGCCAGTCGAGCGGCGCGCCGGAAACCGTCCGGCCGCGCGCCCGCGCGACGCGGAAGCCGACGAAAGCGACGGCGATCGCGCCGAGCATGACGAAAGCGAGCGACGGGTCCCAGGCGCCGGCGAGATCGAGGAAGGCCAGCACCTTGGCCGGGTTGGTCATCCCCGAGAGGCACAGCCCGAGCCCGAACAGGAGCCCGACGAGGAACGGCGCGAGGCGTTTCACGACAGCGCGCTCCCTTCACAGACCGTGGCGCACGACGAAGACGGCGGCGAAGCCCGCCGCCATGAAGGCGAGGGTCGCCGCGAGCGAGCGCGGCGACAGGCGCGCGAGGCCGCAGACGCCGTGGCCGCTGGTGCAGCCGTTGGCGAGCCGCGTCCCGAACCCGACCAGAAGCCCGCCGGCGATCAGGGTGGCGGGTCCTGCGGCAATCGCCGGCGACGGGGCGTCGAACAGCAGGCGGGCGAGGAAGGGGGCGACGATCAGGCCGGCGATCGCCTGCGTCCGCCAGCGCCAGTCGCCGGCGCGCGGCGGGATCAGGCCGCCGAGGAGGCCCGAGGCGCCGAGGATGCGGCCGTTGGCGAGCATCAGCCCGACGGCCGCGAGGCCGATCAGCGCCCCGCCGGTCAAGGCCGGGACGGGGGTGAAATGGGTCCAGTCGATCGTCATGGGCCGCCTGTCCTCTCCATTCGCCCCGGGTTCGACGGGAACCGGTCGGTCCAAGCCCATGTCGTCGCGAGCCGGCCGGGCGCGGGCGCGCCCGCGCCCGCGCAGACGACGACCGGTTCGCCCGGTCCGCGCCGGCGCCGCAAGACAAGGCCACTCGGCATTTTCCCGTCCCACGCGCCGAAAGCGCCTTGATTTGTGCTTATGTCTATCTTTTCAGTCAACGATAAACGCCGTTCTGCCGGCAGGGCCTCGGCCTGGACCGGCGGGATCAGCCCGCGCGCCGTGACAGCGTCGCCGAGGAGGAATGGCGAGCCGTTCGGCGCGAGCGCGGCAGCGACCAACCCTGATCGTCGGGACGCGACGGTCGGAGTCGGCGCCTGTCCGGAGAGCGGGCTGCGAGGGCGGCGGAAGCGCTATTAGTTGACTTATTTTGTGGACTAACTAGAATGCATGTGTTCACCCCATGCAGGCCTGCGATGCTCCCGACCAATGTCCGCCGCCTCCACCCTCGCCCGACGTCCGCGCCGCTGCACGGGGTGGACAGTCAGGGCTTCAAGGACGCGATGCGGCAACTCGCGAGCGGCGTCTGCGTCGTGACGGTCGGCGCCGGCGATGAGCGCAACGGATTGACCGCGACGTCGGTGTCCTCGCTGTCGGACGAGCCGCCGACGCTGCTCGTCTGCGTCCATCGCGCGGCGTCGAGCTACCCGGCGTTCGAGCGCTACGGCGCCTTCGCCGTCAACGTGCTCGCCGCCGACCAGAGGGAGATCGCCGATCGCTTCGCCGGGGCGACCAACGCGGGGGGCGCCGGGCGCTTCGCCGGCGGGCGCTGGCTGGAGCTGCCGGACGGCGGCGTTTGTCTGGCCGAATCGGTCGCGGTGCTCGATTGCGAGGTAGAGGAGCGCATCGAGCGGCATTCGCACGCCATCGTCATCGGGCGGGTTCGCAGGACGATGATCGGGGCGAATTCCGGCGCTTTGGTCTATTGGCGCGGCCGCTACGACCAGATCGGCTGGACCGACGCCGAGGTGGCCCGCGCGGTCGGGCTCTCGCCGAGAATCGGGGCGTTTTCGCCGACATGACGAAACCGATGCCGCGCGACGGGCGCGCGCAGGCCTGACCCGACCCTCCATCCATCGCCGCCAGCGGCCGGAGCACGACATCCATGCGCATGACCACTGAGGAAGCCTTTGTGAAGGTTCTCCAGAGGCACGGGATCGATCAGGCGTTCGGCATCATCGGCTCGGCCTTCATGCCGATTTCCGACCTCTTTCCCAAGGCGGGCATTCGATTCTGGGACGTCGCCCACGAGACCAACGGCGGCGTCATGTGCGACGGCTACACCCGCGCCACCGGCCGGATCGCGATGGCGATCGCGCAGAACGGCCCCGGCGTCACCAACTTCGTCACCGCGGTCAAGACCGCCTACTGGAACCACACGCCGATGCTGGTGGTGACGCCCCAGGCGGCCAACCGGACGATCGGCCTCGGCGGCTTCCAGGAGGTCGACCAGATGGCGATGTTCCGCGACGTGGCCGCCTATCAGGAGGAAGTGCGCGACCCCTCCCGCATCGCCGAAGTCCTGAACCGGGTGATCACCAAGGCGAAGCGCCTGTCGGCGCCGGCGCAGATCAACGTGCCGCGCGATTTCTGGACCCAGGTCGTCGACATCGAGTTGCCGCCGGTGATCGCGCTCGAGCCGCCCGCGGGCGGCGAGAACGCCATCTCCGAGGCGGCGACGCTGCTCTCCGACGCGCGATTCCCGGTGATCGTGTCGGGCGCCGGCGTCGTGCTCGCCTCCGCCATCCCCGACGTCGTCGCGCTGGCGGAGCGGCTCGACGCGCCGGTGTGCAACGGCTACCAGCACAACGACAGCTTCCCGGGCTCGCACCGGCTCAGTCTCGGGCCGCTCGGCTACAACGGTTCGAAGGCGGCGATGGAGCTGATCGCGCTGGCCGACGTGGTGCTTGCGCTCGGCACGCGGCTCAATCCGTTCTCCACCCTGCCCTGCTACGGCATCGACTACTGGCCGCGCGCGGCCAAGGTCATTCAGGTCGACGTCAACCCCGACCGGATCGGGCTGGCGAAACCGATCGCGGTCGGAATCTGCGGCGACGCGGCGCTGGTGGCGCGACGGATTCTCGCACGGCTGTCGCCGCGCGCCGGCGACGCCGGGCGCGACGAGCGCAAGGGGCTCGTGCATGCGAAAAAATCGGCGTGGCTGCAGGCGCTCTCCGGCATGGACCACGAGGAGGACGATCCCGGCACGACCTGGAACGCCCGCGCCCGCGCCCGGCAGCCGGACGCCATGTCGGCGCGGCAGGCGTGGCGGGCGATCCAGGCCGGATTGCCGCGCGAGGCGATCATTTCGTCCGACATCGGCAACAATTGCGCCATCGGCGCCGCCTATCCGACCTTCGAGCAGGGCCGCAAATATCTGGCGCCCGGACTGTTCGGCCCTTGCGGCTACGGCTTTCCGGCGATCGTCGGGGCCAAGATCGGCTGCCCGGACGTTCCGGTGGTCGGTTTCGCCGGCGACGGCGCCTTCGGCATTGCGATGAACGAACTGTCCTCGATCGGCCGCCAGGGGTGGCCGGCGATCACGATGGTCGTCTTCCGCAATTACCAGTGGGGCGCCGAGAAGCGGAATTCCACGCTGTGGTACGACGACAACTTCGTCGGCACGGAGCTCAATCCGAACGTCAGCTACGCGAAGGTCGCCGAGGCGTGCGGACTGAAGGGCGTCGTGGCGCGCTCGCCCGCCGCGCTGACCGAGGCCCTTCGAACAGCTTGCGCCGCGCAGCCCGACGGCGTGACGACGCTGATCGAGGTCGCGCTCAATCAGGAGCTCGGCGAGCCCTTCCGCCGCGACGCGATGATGAAGCCGGTTGTGGTTGCGGGCGTCCGCCGCGAGGACATGCGCGCGTGAGGCTCGAGCGCGGTCGCGCATCGCGCGCCGCCGCGTGGGCGAACGGATCGACGCAGAGAAGGCCTCGAGCGCGGAGCAAACAGTTGTGGTAATCAGAACTTTTTGAATAAGCTGTCTGGTCGAAAACCATTGTAACGGGTTGCGAGGCGGCGTTCGAGCGCTGAAGAAGACGCTGAAAAACCCTGCTGGAGTGCTCTGGTGGAAGGCGCCGGCTTAAGAAGGCGCGACCGCGGCGGCAGAGTGGCGGATACGATCTCCTACGCACTCGAATCGGTGACCGTTGATGACGCCAGCGACTGCGCCGCGGCGCCCGATGATCTTTGCAGGGCCCTTAGGGATTATAATTCATGGTCGCGATCCCGTCCCCGGTTGAGAGGTTCCA
This sequence comes from Roseiarcus fermentans, assembly GCF_003315135.1. Taxonomy (GTDB): domain Bacteria; phylum Pseudomonadota; class Alphaproteobacteria; order Rhizobiales; family Beijerinckiaceae; genus Roseiarcus; species Roseiarcus fermentans. The sequence continues at coordinate 58,204 of NZ_QNRK01000020.1, read as the reverse complement.
ACATATTAGCGCCATATTCTGCATATTCGGATATGCCCCACTGGTCGCTACCGATACCGACTTCTGTTGGTACGGCGCCGTGAATGTCGCCGTACCACCGACGACACATTGGTGATCGTTAAGTGACGTTGGACAGGCATAGACGATGCAATTGAAGCTCGTGCCGACCGCGTGATTCCAGTAGTTTCGTATATAAATCGTATGCTCGCCCTCTGAGTTGACCGGCAAGTTGAAATCTAAAGTCACTTTATAAGCGCATTTATTATATACTGCGCCGTTGTCTTCAAAAAGACACTGATAAGGGTTGGAATTTTGAGGTGTTGCTGGAGTTTCCTCCACGTGAAAATTATTGAATGCGTTGATGGATGCGAGCTCAGCATTGGCGCCCCCTCCTGGGGCCAGAGTTCCTGCCGCTATTGTCGAAACGATCGTGGCTAAACGAACGTGAGTGAAAAGCATGGTGCATCTCCTTTGAAAGCGAGCAAATCTCCCACGGTCCTGCTGCATCTGTTTGATCAAACGGTAACGGGAGCGTAAAATTCGGGTAACAGGCGCGAGCGCCATGCGGGCGAGGTCGCTGGCCCACCGTCGGAGGCCGAGTGATGGATTGCGCAGGGAGCGAACGCACCAGAGCCTCATTGCCGCCGCGCGTTGCACCCGTTCGGTTTGCCTCCTTTACGCTCGATCTCGATGGATGCTCGCTCTCCCGGGCAGACGGCGGTCCAGTTCCCTTGACGCCGAAGGAATTTTTGCTGCTGCGCGAATTCGTCGGTCACCCCGGGCGCGTACTGAGCCGCCAATACCTGCTCGACGCGTTGACCGGGCGGTGCGCCGATCCCTTCGATCGCAACATCGATGTGCTCGTCGGCCGGCTCCGCCGCAAGATCGAAACAAATCCAAAGCAACCGACTCTGATCCTCACGGCGCCCGGCCTTGGCTATAAATTTGGAACGCCAATCACGCTTGGTTCCATCAAAGCCGATTCGGCAATCGCGACGCCAGCCGCGCCGGCTTCACCCGCCAATACCGGGCCGCCGCGGCTCTCAATCGTTGTCCTGCCCTTCGCCAATCTTACCGGCGACGCGACGCAGGACCATTTCGTCGATGGCGTGACCGAGAGCCTGACCACCGATCTTGCCCGCATCGGCGGCGCGCTCGTGATCGGGCGGAATACGGCGTTCACTTACAAGGGCAAGTCCGTCGATCTGAAGCAGATCGGCAGGGAGCTCAACGTCCGCTACGTGCTGGAGGGCAGCGTTCAGCGCGCGGCGAGCCGAATGCGCGTCAGCGCCCAGCTTATCGATGCCGAAAGCGGCTGCCACGTCTGGGCCGAGCGGTTCGACAAGCCGCTCGCGGACATCTTCGACGCTCAGGACGAGATCGTCGCGCATCTGGCGCGGCAGCTCGACGCCGCCTTGATCTCCGCGGAGGCGCGCCGCTCCGCCCTGTCGCCGCAGCCCGACGCCACGGACCTCACGATTCAGCGCAGAGCGTGGTTGCACGAGGGGATTACGCTGGACCATCTGGCGCGCGCCGGCGGTTTCTTCGACTGCGCGCTGGCTCTCGCTCCTGCCGACGTCGGCGCCTTGATCGGCAAGGCTTGGGTCGACATGACGTTGGCGGACGCCTGCACGGCTGACGATCGATCAGCTCGCGTGGAGGCGGCCAGAGCCGCGTTGACACGGGCTTTGCAAGTCGCGCCCGATCATGCGCTCGCTCACTTCCTCCTGGGCCGCGTCGAGATTTGCGACAACCGGGGACTTCACGCCATCGCCGGATTCGATCGGGCCTCAACGTTTGATCGCAACCTGGCCGCCGCACACGCCGCGATCGGCATGGCCAAGCTCCTCATGGGCTGAGCAGAGCTGACCGAGGCCCTCGTGCTCGAGGCGCTCCGCGGTCCCCTCAGCTCTGGCCCTTCCACGGCGCGAGCCGGCGCTCGAGCAGCCGCATGGCGAACGAGAAGGCGAAGGCGCAGAGCGCGATCACGCCGATGCCGACGAACACGTAGTCGGTGGCGAGGAACTGCGATGCCGACATCACGAAGTGGCCGATGCCCTGCGTCGCGGCGATCAGCTCCGCCGCGACCAGCGTGCTCCAGCCGACGCCGATGGCGATCCGCGCGCCGGTCAGGATCTCGGGTAGCGCGGAGGGAAGCACGACCTCGCGCAGGAGCTGGAAGCGCGTCGCGCCGAGGGAGAGCGCCGCATTGACCCGCTCGAGCGACACCGAGCGCACGCCCGCCTGGGCCGCGATCGCGATCGGAGCGAACATCGCCATCGTCAGCAGCGTGATCTTGGAGGCCTCGCCGATGCCGAGCCAGATGATCATCAGCGGCAGGTAGGCGAGCGGCGGCAGCGGCCAGTAGAACTCGATCGGCGTGTCGAACACGCCCTTGGCCCAGCGGCTGAGCCCCATCGCCAGGCCGACCGGCACGCCGAGCGCGATCGCGATCGCCGCGGCGGTCAGAATCCGGAAGAGACTCGCGCTGACGTGCTCCCACATCGTGGCGTTGGCGTAGCCGTCCTGATAGAACGATATCGCGGCGTTGAAGACCTCTTTCGGAGTCGGCAGGAAGAGATGCGGCACGATCCGCGCCTCCGAGGCCGCCCACCAGGCGAGCAGGATGATGGCGGCGGCGGCGAGGCTGATCGGTACGGTCGACCGCTCGCCGACGCCGAAGCCGCGCATTTTGACGACGCGGATGTCGGGCGCAGGGACGTCGAGCGCGGCTTTGGAGGCGAGGTCGGTCATTCCGCGGCCCTTCCATAGACTTCGTCCTGATGAACGATGGCGCGGACCCGCTCGCGCAGATCCGTGAATTCCGGCGCGGTCTTGACCGCGCGCGCGTCGCGGTCGCGCGCGAAACGCCGCACGAAATCGAGGTCGAACCGCGCCACGATGCGCCCGGGGCGCGGCGACATGACGATCAGGCCCGTGCCGAGGAACAGCGCCTCCTCGATCGAATGGGTGATGAAGAAGATCTGCTTGCCGGTGCGCGCCCAGACGTCGACCAGCAGCTCCTGCATCGCCTCGCGGGTCATGCTGTCGAGCGCGCCGAACGGCTCGTCCATCAGCAGGATCGCCGGGTCGGGGGCGAGCGCGCGGGCGATGCCGACGCGCTGGCGCATGCCGCCGGACAGTTCGTAGGGCGCGGCATTGGCGAATTCCTGCAAGCCGACGAGGCGCAGGAGCTCGAGCGCCCGCTCGCGCCGCTCCTTGCGGCCGACCCCCGCGAACTTGAGGCCGAGCGCAACGTTCTCGGCCACCGTCTTCCAGGGCAGCAGCGCGTCCTTCTGGAACACCACGCCGCGCTCGGCCCCCGGCCCCGCGACGGCGCGGCCGTTCAGGGTGATTGCGCCCGAGGACAGCGGCAGGAAACCCGCCATCGCGTTCAGCAGCGTGGACTTGCCGCAGCCCGAGGTCCCGAGCGCGACCACGAAAGCGCCGTCGGCAATGTCGAGCGACACCCGGTCGAGCGCATGGACCGGCTTGCCGTCGCGCGCCGCGAACCACACCGACGCCTTGTCCACCCGCAGCATCGTGAACCCTTCCACGAGAAAAGAAGCGTCGCCGACAACCCCCTGCCGGCGACTCTTCCCCCCGGCCGTCAGGCAAGCCTCAGGACCCGGAACCCTTTTCGGCCGCGACGACAGCGTCGGGCGTGACGAAAGCGGCGTAGGACGGCAGCACGTCGGTGATCTTCTTCTGCTCCTTCAGGAATACGGCGGTCTCCTTGAGGATCTTCGCGATGCCGGACTTCTCGCCGCCGCCGAGCCAGGCGTCGGAGGCCTGAACCGGGAGCGGCAGCAGGTTGAGGTTCTTCAGCGCGCTCGCCTGGTCGGCCGGCGTCCCGCCGAGGAGCTTTGCCAGCGTCCTGGCGTTGTCGCTGTCGGGACCCCACTTGGCCGGATCGGAGACGAAAGAGGCCTGATAGCGGGCGATCACCGCGGCGAAAGCCTTGAGGAAATCGGGATGGGCCTTGGCGAAGCCGCCGGCCGCGACCCAGGCGGAGAAGGTCGGCGCGCCCTTTTCGGCGACGTCCTTCGACGTCACGAGCACCTTGCCGGTCTTCTTCAGCTCGGTCAGGGCCGGGTCCCAGACGAAGCCGCCGTCGAGGTCGCCACGGTTGTAGCCGGCGACGATGTCGGGCTGCGGGATGGCGAACACCTGCACGTCCTTCTCGCTGAGGCCGAGGCTCTTGATGAGGGCGAGCAGTTGGTAATGGTCGGTCGAGACCGGAGCGGCGGCGAGCTTCTTGCCCTTGAGGTCGGCGAGCGCGTTGACGCCCGAGCCGTTGCGCACGACCAGCGCTTCGTCCACGCCGGAGATCGAGGCGAGGTAGAACGCCTCGACGTCGAGGCCGCGCGAGGTCGCGGCCGCGAACGGACTCGACCCGACATAGCCGACCTGGACGTCGCCCGAGGCGATGGCGGCGAAAATCTCGGCGCCGGAATTGAAGCGGCGGAAATCGATCTCGACCCCGGTCGCCTTGTCGAACGCGCCGTTGGCGATCGCGACCGACGAGGGAAGCGCGTCGGTCTGGTAGCCGACGACGACCTTGTCGGCGGCGTCGGCGGCGCCGGCGCCGAGCAACGCCAGGGCGCCGAGGGCGGCGGAGAGAATGGACCTGATCATCTTCACTTGCGTCATCCCAGGTTCGGCGCCGAAACCCGCTCCGATCGAGCGCGCGGCCGGGGCCAAATCGACCATGCCTGGCCTGATGAGTCAAGTTAGTTGATAAATTTTATATACTAATGATAGAATGGCGACCGCCCGGACGAGGCGGACGGGGACGGACAGGCATGCGGATCGCCATCATCGGAGGGGGCGCGACCGGCGCGCTCGCCGCAATCCATCTCTCGCGCCGGCTGGCTGGGCGGGCGGAGGTCGTCGTCGTCGAGCCCCGCGAAACGATCGGGCGCGGGCTCGCCTATTCGACGGACGATCCCCGGCATCTGCTCAACGTGAGGGTCTCGAACATGAGCGCCTTCCCGGACCAGCCGCAGCACCTTCACGACTGGCTCGCCGAACATGGCGGCGCGCCCTGCCCGACTCCGTTCTGCTTCATCTCGCGGGGACGCTACGGCGACTACGTGAGCGCCCTTGCGCGGGAGGCGCTGGCGTCGGGCGCCGTCCATCATCGGCGCGACGTCTGCGTCGACGTCGTCGAGGCGCCGGACACGGTCGCGCTGCGACTCGCGGCCGGCGGCGGGATCGCGGCCGATCATGTGATTCTGGCGATGGGGAACGACGCCAGGCCCGCAGTCGGCGGGTTTCCGGCCGAGCAGCCGTGGGCGCCCGGCTCGCTGGACGGGATCGAGCGGGAGGCGCCGATCCTGATCATCGGTTCCGGGCTGACGATGGCCGACATGGTCCTGTCGCTCGACCGGCGCGGCCATCGCGGGCCGATCGTGGTCGTGTCGCGACGCGGGCTCCTGCCGACCGCGCATCGCCTGAGCCCGGCCCGCGCCCTCGCGGCCGACGAGATCCCGTTCGGCGCCGAGCTGTCGCAACTCGTGGCGTGGCTTCGCCGGCTGGCGGCGAGAGTCGTCGCCGAGGGCGCCGACTGGCGCTCGGCGGTCGACGCGCTCCGGCCGCACACCCAAAGACTGTGGCGGGCGATGACGCCCGACCAGAAACGCCGCTTCCTGCGTCACGGGCGGGTCTGGTGGGACGTCCACCGCCACCGCATGGCCCCGGAGATCGAGGGCGCGATCGGCAGGCTGATCCGCGCCGGCCGCGTCCGGCTGATCGCCGGCCGGGTCGCGAGCGTCGCCCAGGGCGACGCCGGTCTCGAGGTCCGGATCCTGCGCCGCGGCGCGCGAGCGCCGGAGACGGCGGCGTTCGCCCGCGTCATCGACTGCGCCGGTCTCGCCGAAGACCCGCTGAAGTCGTCCAACCCGCTGTTGCAGGCCCTGTTCGCCCGCGGCGCCCTTCGGCCCGACGCGCTCGGCATCGGGCTCGACGTGGCGGAGACATATCGAATTGTCGGCGCCGGCGGCGCGCCGTCGCAGCGCATCCGGGCGATCGGGCCGCTCGCGCGGGCGGCGTTCTGGGAATGCATCGCCATTCCCGACATCCGCCTTCAGTGCCGCGACGTCGCCGAGGCGATCGCCGACGCCCTCGGGCGGAAGGCGGAGGCGCCGGCGGCCTGACCCGACCGCCGCGTTCCTATTGCAGCGAAGCGCGCGGCGCGCCGTCGTAGGCCGAGACGCGCGCCCCCCAGCGCTCGAACGGATAGTAGTCCCACACCGCGTGATGCTGGACCGCCCAGTTGTCCCAGAAGGTCAGCGTGTTCGGCGTCCAGGCGACGCGCGCCTGGAAGGCGACATGGCGTTCGACGTGGCGGACGAGCAGCTCGAGCAGCGCGTCGCTCTCCCAGCGCGTGAGCTGCGGGATATGGGTGGTGAAGGTCGAATTGACGAACAGGAAGCGGCGCCCGGTCGCGGGATGGATGGGCGCGACCGGATGCTCGGCGGTCGGAAAATTGCGCCCGGGCTGGGGTTTGGCGCCATAGCCCGCGGTCCAGGCGTTGGCGCCGTCGTGCACCGCGGTCAGTCCGTCGATGAACGTGCGCAGCGGGCCCGAGAGCGATTCATAGGCGAGGTAGTTGTTGACGAACAGCGTGTCGCCGCCGCCGATCTCCGGCGTTTTCTCGACGTAGAGAAAGGAGGCGCGGATCGGCTCCTGGTCGCAGCTGACGTCGTGATGCCAGGCGTCGCCGGCGGTGTAGCGGGACTCCCGACCGGTCCTCCAGGCGAGCACCTCGGGGTCCCGACTTGCGCCGGCGATCAGCGACGAGGACGCCAGCACATGCTGGTGCAGGCGGCCGAAATGGCCGGCGAACCGCTTCTGGTCGTCCACGCAGAGGCGCTGGTTTCGGAACACCAGGACGAGCCGCTCTGCGCTCGCGCGCCGGATCTCGGCGAGTTGCTCCGGCGGGATCGCCTGCGTCAGGTCGACGCCGTCGATCTCTGCGCCGAGCGCCGGCGCGATCGGCGTCACGCGGATCGTCCGGTAAGGGGCGAGCGCGCGCTCGTTCCACAGCTCGAGCGCGGTCTTGTCTTTGTGATCGCGGTAGAAGGACATTCGGATTGTTTCCAGTTTGCCAAAAGGTCGTCAGGGCTCGGGCGCCGGGTCGCCGAGGAGACGCGCGAGGATCGCTTCTTCGAGGCGGCCGAACTCCGCCGCGCCGCGATGGCGCGGCCGGGCGAGCGGCACGCCGACGTCGAGCGCGATCGCGCCGCGCTCGATCAGCACGATGCGATCGGCGAGCGCGACCGCCTCGGCGACGTCGTGGGTCACCAGAACCGCAGTGAAGCCGTCGCGCAGCCACGCGCTTTCGAGCAGGCGCTGCATCTCGATCCGGGTCAGCGCGTCGAGCGCGCCCAGCGGCTCGTCGAGCGCGAGCACCCGCGGCCGGCTGACGAGGGCGCGGGCGAGCGCGACGCGCTGGCGCTGCCCGCCCGACAGCGTCGCCGGCCAGTCCGCCGCCCGATCGGCGAGCCCGACCGACGCCAGCGCGGCGAGCGCGCGCTCGCGCCGCCCGGGCGCGTCGCGTTCGGCGCCGAGCCCGACCTCGACGTTGGCGAGCACGCTCGCCCACGGCAAGAGCCGCGGCTCCTGGAACATCACGCGGGCCTGGTCGCTCGCATCCGCCAGCGGCCGGCCGGCGATCGTGACCGAGCCGCCGTCGGGCGCGTCGAGTCCGGCGATGAGCCGCAGGAGCGTGCTCTTGCCGCAGCCGCTGCGTCCGACGACCGCGACGAACGCGCCCGCGGGCGCGCGGAAATCGAGGCCGCGCAGCACCGTCGTGTCGCCGAAGGTTCTTCGGATTGCGCGCGCCTCGACCTCCGCGCCCGCCGCAGAGGGCGACCCGCCGGATCGAGAGGCCGCGAGCGCGGTCGCGTTCATGGGCGCCTCACGCCCTGCGATAGGCCGGATGCCACGGCAGGCAGAAGCCTTCGAGGAGCCGGGTGGCGACGTCGGCCAGCTTGCCGAGCAGGGCGTAGATCAGGATCGACAGCACGACGACGTCGGTCATCATGAACTCGCGCGCCTGCATGGCCATGTAGCCGACCCCCGACTGCGCCGCGATCGTCTCGGCGACGATCAGGGTCAGCCACATGACGCCCAGCGCATAGCGCAGGCCGACGAAGATCGACGGCAGCGCGCCCGGCAGGATCACGCGACGAAAGAGCGCGGCGCGCGGCATGCCGTAGCTTTTCGCCATCTCGATCAGCTGGGGATCGACCGACCGCACCCCGTGCAGGGTGTTGACGTAGACCGGGAAGAACACGCCGAGCGAGACCAGGAACAGCTTTGCGCCCTCGTCGATGCCGAACCAGACGATGACCAGCGGGATCAGCGCGAGGTGCGGGATGTTGCGCACCATCTGCAGCGTCGAATCCGACAAGCCCTCCGAGACTTTCGACAACCCGTTGGCGAAGCCGAAGACGAGGCCGATCGCGCCGCCGACAGCGAGACCCGCCATCGCCCGGAGGAAGCTGACGCCGATGTTCGAAGCCAGTTCGCCCGAGCGGGTGAGGCGCCAGGCGGCGGCGACGACGGACGCGGGCGACGGCAGCACCGTGTCGGCGATGAACCCGAGGCTCGAGCCCGCCTGCCAGAGCGCGACGAGCAGCGCCGGCGCGATCCATCCATAGGCGCCGGAGAGTCGCCAGCCGAACGGCCGCCCCGGCGAGGGGCGGGCGCGAAGGCGTTCGAGCGGAGCGGCGGTTGCGTCGGTCATGGACTTTCCTCACCAAGTCGGATCGGAGACGGTTCGCATGGGCCGCCGCCCCGGAGGAGTCGGCGGCGGCCCATGCGCTCCCGTCACTCGGCGGCGGCGGCGGGCCTGAAGGCGCCGACGCCGAACTCGCCCGGCGCGGTTCCGTGAGAGAGACGGCCCGGCGCCGAAATGCCGAGTTCGGGAAACAGCAGCTCGGCGACCTTGTAGGCCTCCTCGAGATGCGGATAGCCGGAGGCGATGACGGTATCGATCCCGAGCGCCTGGTATTCGCGCAGGCGCGCCGCGACCGTCTTGGGATCGCCGACCAGCGCCGTGCCGGCCCCGCGGCGCACCAGTCCGATGCCCGCCCAGAGGTTCGGCGCGATCTCCAGCCTGTCGCGCTTGCCGCCGCCGTGCAGCGCCACCATGCGCTTCTGGCCGACCGAATCGGATTCCTCGCCGAGCTTGCGCTGGGCCGCCGCGATCGCTTCGTCGCTGAGATGCGCGATCAGCCGGTTGGCGACGCGCCACGCCTCGTCCTCGGTCTCGCGCACGATGATGTGGATGCGCAGGCCGAATTTCACCGCGCGTCCCCTGGCGGCGGCGCGGGCGCGCACGTCGTCGATCTTCTCCCGCACCGCCTCCACCGGCTCCCCCCAGGTCAGGTAGACGTCGGTCTGCGTCGCCGCGAGGTGGTGCGCGGCCTCGGAGGAACCGCCGAACCAGATCGGCAGCGGCTTCTGCACTGGCGGGAACAGCAGGCGCGCGCCGTTGACCTTCTGGTGGCGGCCCTCGAAATCGACGGTCTCGCCGGCGAGCAGCCGGCGGAAGATGGTCAGGAACTCGGCGGCGTGGGCGTAGCGCTCGTCGTGCGACAGGAAAATGCCGTCGCCGGCGAGCTCTTTCGCTTCGCCCCCGGCCACCAGATTGACGAGAAAGCGGCCGTTGCTGATGCGGTCGAGCGCCGCCGCCTGCCGCGCCCAATGGGTCGGCGTGGCGAGTCCCGGCCGCAACGCCGCGAGCAGGCGCAACCGCTCGGTGTGCGTGGCGAGCGCCGCAGCGACAATCCAGGGATCCTCGCAATGCGACCCGACCGGGATCAGCGCGCCGCCGAAGCCGAGGCGGTCCGCAGCCTCCGCGATCTGCTTGAGATAGGAGAAATCGGCCGCGCGATTGCCGACGTCGGTGCCGAGGTAAGAGCCGTCGCCTGTGACCGGGATGAACCAGAACAGGTCGAGCGGCTTTTCGGAGTTAGGCATGCGGGCGTTCCTTCGGACGAGGATCAGGAGCTGGACTTGCCGTCCCAGACGATGTCGCGCACGACGATCGGCGCGGGGATCAGGCCGAGGCGCTGGAACCGGTCGGCGACCGCCTGTTGTTCCGCAACGACCCTGTCGGTCACGCCGCTGAAGGTGAACTCGGCGCGCGCGACAGCCCTTTGCTGCGCGGCGAGATCGACGCCGCTCGCCTCCGCGAACAATTCGGCGACGTCGTCGCGGTGGGCCGCAGCCCATGCGGTCGCCGCGGCGACATCGGCGTTGACGCCCGCGATGACGTCGGGATGGGCGGCGAGGACGGCGCGATTGGCGAGGAAGAAGCTGTTTTGCAGGGTCGCCGCCGGGTCGATCGGCAGGGGCCGCGCGTTCTGCTTCAATTCCGCGATGGCGAAGAACGGATCCCAGATCGACCAGGCGTCGACCGAGCCGCGGGCGAAGGCGCTGGCCGCGTCGGCGGGCGCGAGGTAGACCGGCGTGATGTCGCTCCAGGGGATTTTGGCGCTCTCCAGCGCCGTGACCAGCAGATTGTGGGCGCTCGACCCCTTTGCGACCGCGACCTTCTTGCCTTTCAGGTCAGCGAGCGAATGGAGCGGGGAGTCCTTCTGCACGAGGATTGCCTGCCCGTAGCCGCGCGCCGGGATCGCGCCGACGTAGCGGATCGCCGCGTGCGCGGCTTGTGCGAAGATCGGCGGCGCGTCGCCGGTGTAGCCGTAGTCGATCGAGCCTGCGTTCAGCGCCTCGAGCAGCGGCGGGCCGGAAGGAAACTCGATCCAGCGCACCGAAACGCCCTCGGGCTCGAAGCGCTGCTCGACCAGCTTGCGCGCCTTCACCACGAGCAATTGGCCAGTCTTCTGGTAGCCGATGCGCAGCTCCTTGATGGGCTCGGCGGACGCCAGGCGCGGGCCGAAGGCGGCGAGCGCGGCGGAGAATGACAGAAAAGCTCTGCGGTTCATCGGATTCCCCAATCTCGAGCGCAGCAAAATACTAAGTCTACTAACTTTGTCAACTAGTTCTGCCGAACACGCCGACGCCGCCGGGACGACCAGCGACCGCCGGACCCATCGGTTCGCAAGAACGGTATCCGCGGCTGCGAATGCAGGCTCGAGGTCCGCGACAGCCGAGCCGCAGGCCCACACGGCGGATTGACAGTCCGATCGGAATAACGTCTATCGTAATAGTCTATAATGATCGGAGGACGACTCCGGCGCGACGACGAGCGATCGAAACAAGCACGAACGAGGCTGGGACATGGTGGACGAGGTGGAACGACGGACGCTGAGCGAAAGCGCCGCGCGGCAGCTTGCCAACGCGACGAAGACGCGGGCGCAGTGGGGCGGCATCACGCCGCGGTGGCTGGTCAATTTCCTGACCTGGACGCCGGTCGAGGCCGGCATCTTTCGCCGCAACGAAGTCCGGGAGGCTGGCGAGGGAAGGCCTGCCGACGTCGAGTGCAGCCCGCCGCGCGACGCCAACCCTGACCTGCCGGAGACCTATGTCGACTACGTCGACACGCCGCGCGAGTACTTCCTCAAGGCGGTGACCACCGTTCTCGACGTGCAGACCCGCGTCTCCGACCTCTACAGCCAGCCGTTCGACCAGGTGCAGGAGCAACTGCGGCTGCTGATCGAGAAGGTGAAGGAGCGTCAGGAGAGCGAGCTGATCAACAACGCCGAATACGGCCTTCTCGCGAGCGCCGCGCCGTCGCAGCGGATCCGCACCCGGAAGGGACCGCCGACGCCGGACGACCTCGACGAACTGCTCACCAAGGTGTGGAAGGAGCCGGGGTTCTTCCTCGCCCATCCGCGCGCCATTGCAGCCTTCGGCCGCGAATGCACCCGCCGCGGCGTCCCGCCGCCGACCGTCACTCTGTTCGGCGCGCCGTTTCTCACCTGGCGCGGCGTTCCGCTCGTACCGTCGGACAAGGTGAAGATCGACGGGTCGAACGGCTCGGAGACGACCTCGATCCTGTTGATCCGCACCGGCGAGAAGAAGCAGGGGGTGGTCGGCCTGTTCCAACCGGGCGTGCCCGGCGAAGTGGCGCCGAGCCTTTCGGTGCGGTTCATGGGGATCAACCGCAAGGCGATCGCCTCTTACCTCATCTCGCTCTACTGCTCGCTGGCGGTGTTGACCGACGACGCGCTCGCGGTGCTCGAGGGCGTCGAGATCGGCCGCTATCCCGAATACGCCCATGACTACGCCTGATCTGACGGGTTCGCCGGTCTCCGCTACGGAGACAGGACCCGCGGCGGCGGGGGCGTTTCTGCCCGACGTCGCCACGATCGAACGCCTCGCCAACGCGTTCTTTCAGGATCTGAGCGGCGGCGCCCCCGCGGCGCCGCCGGCGATCCCGGCCTCGCCGCCTGCGCCGTGGTCGGCCCCCGCGCCGACCTCGACCGCGGTGGCGGCGGCGGCGCCGATCCAGCCGCCGATGGGCGCGGTCGAACCGGCCGCGAACGTTCCCTCGTCGGTCCCCGCCCGTTCGTTCGGCGGCGCGTCGGCGGGCTCGGCCTCGCCCTTCGCCTTGCCCCAGTCGCGCGCGGTGGCGCCTGCCGCCTCCCAGACCGCCGTCGCCGCCCCGCGCGTTAACCCGATCCAGTCGGCCGAGCGGTCGCCGACGCCCGTCGAGACGAGCCCGGAAAGCTTCCCGACGCCCGGCGCGGTGTCGCCGTTCTCCGCGCCGCTCGATCTCAGTGCGGCGCTCGCCGCCCTCGCCGCGGCGACCGGGCTCGCCCCCGTCCCGGCGGTCGGCTTCGCGGCGCCGGGATTCGGCGCCTCGGGCGCGCCTGCGCCGGGTCCCGCCGACGTGTCGCGGGTGTCCTCGGTCGCGCCGCCGCCTTCGACCCTCGCCGCTTCGGGTCGGCCGGCGCCGTCGTTCGGCCCGGAAGGCTCCCCTGCCCCGGCCGCGACCGCCAATGGCCTGCGCCTCGGAGAGGGCCACGACCCGACCGGCTACGCCGCTCCGCCTGCGGACGCCTCGCCCTTCGCGACGCCGACGAATCTCGACGCGGTCCCGCGCAGTCTGAGCGGGCCGCCACAGACTTCGGCGCCGGCTGACGCCGGCCTCCTGCGCCACGCCGACGCTGCAACCGCACCGCCGACGGCGGCTTCCGCAGCCGCCCCGTCACCCGCCATCGCGCCGGTCTTCACCGGGGCGAGTTCCGGGGTCAGGACCTACGACGCCGCCACGATCCGCAACGATTTTCCGATCCTGCAGGAGAAGGTGCATGGGAAACGCCTGATCTGGCTCGACAACGGCGCCACCACGCAGAAGCCGCAAGCGGTCATCGACCGGCTCGCCGCCTTCTACGCCCACGAGAACTCGAACGTGCATCGCGGCGCGCATACGCTGGCGGCGCGCGCCACCGACGCCTACGAGGCGGCGCGCGACAAGCTGCGCAGGTTCGTCAACGCTTCGTCGACGAAGGAGATCGTGTTCGTCCGCGGGACGACCGAGGGGATCAACCTCGTCGCGCAGTCTTACGGCCGGCGCAACGTGAAAGCGGGCGACGAGATCGTCGTCACGTGGCTCGAGCACCACGCCAACATCGTGCCGTGGCAGCAGCTCTGCCTCGAGACCGGGGCGCGGCTGCGCGTCGCCCCGGTCGACGACAATGGCGACATCCTGCTCGACGAATACGAGAAGCTGCTCGGGCCGAAGACGCGCATCGTCGGGCTGACGATGGTGTCGAACGCGCTCGGCACGGTGACGCCGGCGCGCGAGATGATCGCCGCGGCGCATCGCCACGGCGCGGTCGTCGTCGTCGACGGCGCGCAGTCGGTTGCGCATCGGCGCACCGATGTGCAGGCGCTCGACGCCGACTTCTTCGTGCTCTCGGGCCACAAGATGTTCGCCCCGACCGGCGTCGGGGCTCTTTACGGCAAGCAGGCGATCCTCGAGACCATGCCGCCGTGGCAGGGCGGCGGCAACATGATCGCCGACGTGACCTTCGAGCGCACCGTCTATCAGGGCTCGCCCGAGCGGTTCGAGGCCGGCACCGGCAACATCGCCGACGCGGTCGGCCTGGGCGCGGCGATCGACTATCTCGACGGAATCGGGATGGAATCGATTGGGGCGCACGAGCACGCGCTGATCGAGCGGACGGTCGCGGGCCTGCCGGCGATTCCCGGAGTTCGTCTGGTCGGAAGCCCGCGCGAGCGGGCGGGCGTGGTGTCGTTCGTGGTCGATGGCTGCCGGACGGAGGACGTCGGCAAGGCGCTCGACCGCGAAGGCATTGCCGTGCGCGCCGGCCATCATTGCGCCCAGCCGATCCTGCGCCGGTTCGGCCTCGAAAGCACGGTCAGGCCGTCGTTCGCGCTCTACAACACCGCCGAGGACGTCGAGGCCCTGCTCGCCGCCGTGCGGCGCATCGCCCTCCGGGCCCAGGGCGGCTCGCGCTGAAGCGCGGGCCGTCCCGGCCGCACGTCCGCAAACGCGTCGCTCGCACGGTCAAGGACCCGGCTTGCGGAACTTCAGCACGAAATTGTCGGCCTCGCCGATCGCCGCGTAGGTCGCCTTGTCCTGGTCGCCGAGCGCGAAGGTCGGCGGCAGGGTCCACACGCCCTTCGGCCAGTTGGCCGTGTCTTTCGGGTTGGCGCCGATCTCCGATGCAGCGACAAACGCGAAGCCGGCCTTCTGGGCGAGCGCGATCGCGTAGTCCTGCCGGACGTAGCCGTCGGCGGCCCTGGGGTCCTGCGGCGTGTCGCGCTGGCCGCGATGTTCCTCGATCCCGAGCACGCCGCCCGGTTTGAGCGCCCGATAGATCCCGGCCAGCGCTTCCGACGCAGCGCCGTCGGCGAGCCAGTTGTGCAGGTTGCGAAAGGTCAGGACGACGTCCGCCGACCCGGCCGGGGCGACGTCGGTCTCGCCGACGCCGAGCACGGTCGGCAGGATCCGACTGTAGGTCGCCGGATCGCCCTCGATTTTCCGGCGGAATGCGGCGTTGAGCTTTTCCGACTCGGCGTTCGCCGTCTCGCTCGCGCGATTGCCTTCGAGCGCGACATAGTACGTCCCGTGGTCATGCAGGAGCGGCGCGAGAATCTCCGTCCAGTACCCGCCCCCGGGCCAGATCTCGACGACCGTCGCGCTCGGCGTCACGCCGAAGAAGGCGAGTTCCTCGAACGGATGGCGGGCGCCGTCGCGCGCGACGAATTTGGCGCTGCGCCCGGGATTGTGGACGGCGGCCTCGAGCGCCGGGTCGGCCGCGCGCGCTGGCGCGCCGAGCCCGCAAAGGAGGCCGGCCAGGAGCGGGAGGACGACGGCGATCGGGGCGCACGCGCCCGACCCCACGGATTTTTCCGGCCTGTCCGGCATCTATCCTCCAAGCCGCGCCGAAAGCGCGTCCGTATTCCCGTGTGCAGAGCGTGGCTCGGCCCGCCCGATCCTACACGCCTTCGAGCGCCCGGGCGATGTCGGCGATGACCGCGTCGGACTCCTCGAGGGCGATCGAAAGCCGGCGCCGGGCGAGCGGATGAGCCAGCGCGTCGGCGCCGGCCGGATCGCACCCGCGTTCTCATTCAGGCCGGGCGGCGATGGCATGCGCCACCGCCTTGCGCATGACGTTGGAGAACCCGGCCTCCGCCACCGCGTCCCGACTCACCCAGAAATGGCTGTCGGGCGCCCCGCCCGCGTAAGGGGCGGCGTAAACGGCGAGGCTCAGGGCGAAATGGGTGAAGACCTGATCGACCGCCCCGGGGAGCCGGCGCCAGCGCGCCGGGATCGGCGCATCCTCCGCCCAGGCCGTTCCCGGGCCCTCGCCGGTCCAGACGGTGCCGGGCAGTTCGACGGTCGAGGCGAGCAGGCCTTTCGGCGGCCGCCGGCGCGCGAGAAAGGCGCCGTCGGCGCGGTGGGCGAAGAACACCGCCCCGATGCGCTTCGGCTTCGGCTTCGCCGCCGCCTTGCGCGGAAAGGTCTCGGGCGCGCCGGAGCGGAAGGCGAGGCAGTCCCGGCTCAAGGGGCAGGCCGGGCAGTCGGGCGTGAGCGGCCGGCAGAGGGTCGCGCCGATGTCCATCAGCGCCTGGGCGAAGTCGCCGGCGCGCCGGTCTGGCGCGAGCGCCCGCGCCGCGGCCGCGATCGCCTTGCGCGAACTGGCGATCGGCGTCTCGAGCGCGGTCAGGCGGGCGACGATGCGGGCGATGTTGCCGTCGACCGGCGCCGCCCGCCGGTCGAAGGCGATGGCGGCGATGGCCGCCGCCGTGTAGGCGCCGACGCCCGGCAGGGCGCGCAGCTCCGCCTCCTCGGACGGGAACCGGCCGCCGCGCGCCGCGACCGCTTTGGCGCAGGCGTGTAGGTTGCGGGCGCGCGAATAATAGCCGAGGCCGGCGAAAGCGCTGATCACCTCTTCCATCGGCGCGGCGGCGAGCCGCTCGACGGTCGGCCATCGCTCGACGAACGTCCGGTAATAGGGGGTCGCGGCTGACGCCGTCGTCTGCTGCAGCAGCACTTCCGACAGCCAGACCCGGTACGGGTCGGGCGTCTCGCCGGGCGCCGCCCGCCAGGCGAGCGCGCGCCGCGCGCGGTCCCACCAGGTCAGCGTCCGCCGGACGATCGCGTCGCGCCTCTCCGCGAGCGCTGGCGCTCCGGACGTCCCGTCGCCGGATTCCTCGCGAAAAACCTTTATCCACTTTCTCGCATCCCGCTCTAGACTGTCGGCCATGGGACATCCTGCTGCTTCGCCCGACCATGACGGCTAGACCCCGCGGCGCCAAGCCGCTCGACCAGCTGATGCGCGGCGTGATCGGCCCGGCGCTCGCCGCGCGGGGCCTGGGCGAAGCGAGCCTGATCGCCCATTGGCCGGCGATCGTCGGCGAGACGATCGCCGCCTACGCCCGGCCGTTGCAGGTCTCCTGGCCGCCGCGCCCGGAGAAGCGCGATCCCGAAGCGCCGGTCGCGCCGGCGACGCTGGTCTTGAGGGTCGACGGCGCCTTCGCGCTCGAGGCGCAGCACAATTCGGCGCTGATCGTGAGCCGCGTCAACGCGCATCTCGGCTGGCGCTGCATCGAGAAGGTCGCGTTCCGCCAGGGTCCGCTGCCGCCGCTGAAGGCGAAGCGGGGGCCCGCGCCCGCGCCGAGCGAGGCGGCCGAGGCGGAAGCGCAGCGTGCGGCTGCGGCGATCGTCGACGACGGCCTGCGCGAGGCCTTGACGCGCTTCGGCGCGCGCGCCATCGACCGGTCGGCGCAGCGGATCGCCGCGGCGACGGATCCGGGAGCATGACGGCTTGAGCGCGACCACCCTCGCAGGACGCAGAATCCAGCGCATGAACGGGGCCGGCAACCGGATCCTGGTGCTCGACCTGCGCGGCGCCTCCGCCGCGCCGAGTCCGGCGGAGGCGCGCGCCATCCATCGCGCGCCCGGCCTCGCCTACGACCAGATGATGGCGCTCATGAGCCCGCGCGCTGCGGGAACGGCGGCCTTCGTCCTGATCTACAACAACGACGGCAGCCTCGCCGGCGCCTGCGGCAACGGCACGCGCTGCGTCGCCGACCGGCTCGCCCGCGAACTCGGAGTCGCCTCGCTGGCGGTCGAAACCCAGGCGGGCGTGATCGGCTGCGAGCGCCTCGGCCCCTGGTCGTACCGCATCGACATGGGGCCGCCGCGGCTCGGCTGGCGCGACATCCCGCTCGCCCACGCCGTCGAGGACACCGCGCGCGTCAGCCTCGCGTGGGCGGAGGGCGATCCGCTGGCCGCGCTCGGGCCAGCGGCGACCGCCAGCATGGGCAATCCCCACGCGGCGTTCTTCCTATCCGATCTCGAACGCGTCGACGCCGCCGGTTCGGGCGCCCGGATCGAGGTCCATCCGATGTTTCCCGAGAAGGTCAACGTGACCTTCGCCCGGATCGACGCGCCCGACGCTTTGTCGGCGGTGGTATGGGAGCGCGGCGTCGGCCTCACCCTCGCCTGCGGCTCGGCCGCTTGCGCCGCCGTCGTCTCGGGCGTCCGCCTCGGGCGCCTCGCGCGCCGCGCCGCCGTCCGTCTTCCCGGCGGCGAACTCGTGATCGAGTGGCGGGAAACCGACCGCGTGCTGATGACTGGCCCGGTCGAATTCGAGGCCGAGTTCGTCCTCGACGCGGCTCTGTTCGAAGCGGCGGCGTGACCGTCGCCTCCGGCGGAGACGGCGCGCCCGAAGCCGGAGGGCGGGTCGATTCGGTCGACGTCGCGCGCGGCGTCGCGCTCGTCGGCATGGCCTGCTACCATCTGAGCTGGGACCTGGCCGACTTCGGCTTCGTGTCGCCGATCCTTCCGTTCACCCCGCCGATGCGGCTCCTGTCCCACGGGGTGGCGTGCGGGTTCCTCGCGCTGGTCGGCGTGTCGCTGGCGCTCGCCCACCGCAAGGGCCTGAACCTGCGCGCCTTCGCCAAGCGCCTCGCGATCGTCGCGGGCGCCGCCGCGCTCGTCACCGCAGGCAGCGCGGCCTTCGCGCCGGGGCTGACGATCTGGTTCGGCATCCTCCACTGCATCGCGGCGGCGACCCTCCTCGCCCTGCCGCTGATCGAAGCGCCAGCCTGGGCGAGCCTCGTCGCCGGCGCGGCGGCGGTTTGCCTGCCGTCATTCTTTCATTCGTCGGCGTTCGATTCGCCTGCGCTGCTGTGGATCGGCCTCGGCGAGGCGCTGCCGAACACGCTCGACTGGCGTCCGCTGCTGCCGTGGGCCGGGGTCGCGCTGATCGGTCTCGGCGCCGCCCGGCTGCCGGGGGCTCTCGCCTGGGCGACGAGGCCCCGACGCTTTCGGGCGCGATCCGCGCCGGCGCGGGCGATCGCCTTCGCGGGCCGCCACAGCCTCGCCGTCTATCTCGTCCACCAGCCGATCCTGATCGGGCTCGTCTGGTCGGTCGCGGCGTCCGGGGTGGTCGCGCCGGCCGCAGCGCCGAAACCGGACTTTTCCGCCTTCCTCGCCGCCTGCGAGAAGACCTGCGTCGCCGCGGGCCGGCCGAGCCCGGATTGCGCGACCTCCTGCCGCTGCGTCGCCGACGCGATCGAGGAGTCCGGGGCGGCGGACCGGCTGGGGTCGGGTCCGCCGGAGGGTGAGCGGGCGGCGGAGCTCAGGCGGATGGCGGACGCGTGCATGGGACGCTGACGGCGGCCTGCCGCCGCCTCGAAGCCCCCTCCCCCGCGACCAAGATTCGCCTCTTTTCCCCGCCACACGCTCCCGATCGAGGATTGAGTAAAGCGCGCCTTGCATGGCATCATCGGCGGCCGACGAGCCGGATGCGCACGGGAGAAGCAATCACAGTGATCGGACATATCTGGCGTCGAACGCTTGCAGCCGGCGCCCTGGCTGCGATCGCCTTCGCAGGCGTTCCGTTTGCGGCCGCCGCGCCCGTCCCGGGAAATCCGCAGGAAGAGCCCGATTTCGCCGAGAGCCAGCCGGGAAACTACCTCGCCGCGCTGATCGCCAGCGCCAACCGCGATTCTTCCGCCGCCGAGGCCTATTACATGGAGGCGCTGCGGCTCGATCCGCACAATCCGGATCTGATCGAGCGGGCCTTTTCCGCGGCCCTGTCGAACGGCGACGTGAGCCAGGCGAGCGCGCTCGCCGACCGCCTGCTCAGCCACGATCCGACCAACCGCCTCGCGCGCCTGGCGCTCGCCGTCAACGCGATGCAACGGGGCGATTACCCGACGGCGCGATGGCAGCTGCAGTCTCACGACGCCGGGCCGCGGGACGTCACGACGTCGCTGCTGATCGCATGGACCTACGCCGGTCAGAAAGACCTGCGCCGCGCCCTCGACACCCTCGATCGCATTCGCGATCCCGGCGTCGCGGCCTTCCGGGATTTCCACGCCGGACTGATCGCCGACCAGCTCGGCGCCGCCGCGGAAGCGCAACGCCGCCTGAAGGCGGCTTACGAAACCGACCGGAACGCGCTCCGCTTCGCCGACGCCTATGCGCGGTTTCTCGCCGCGCACGGCGACAAGGACGGCGCCGGCAGGATCTACGCCGCCTTCGCGGCGGCCGCGCCGCACAATCCGATCGTCGAGCGCGGGCTCGCCGACATCGCCGCCGAGCAGTCTCCCAAGCCGCTGGTCGCGAGCGCCGGCGACGGCGCCGCCGAAGTGCTCTACGGTCT
This sequence comes from Roseiarcus fermentans, assembly GCF_003315135.1. Lineage (GTDB taxonomy): Bacteria > Pseudomonadota > Alphaproteobacteria > Rhizobiales > Beijerinckiaceae > Roseiarcus > Roseiarcus fermentans. Next base: position 38,129 of record NZ_QNRK01000020.1, on the reverse strand, counting down.
CGGCGCCGCCGGCATCCGACAGGGCGACGAGCTTCCGGCCCTGGTCTATCTGCGCCTTTCCCTGTTCCTGCGCCCGGGCGACGACCTGACCGCGGTCACCCTGGCGAATCTGTTCGAGGAGATGAAGAAGGACGACCTCGCGATCGCGGCTTACGAAGCGGTGCCGGCGACGTCGCCCCTCCGCCGCGATTCGGAGATCCAGGCCGCCCTCGTGCTCGACAGCGACGGGAAGTCCGACGAGGCGATCAAGCGCCTGACGGCCATCGTCGCGGCCAGACCGTACGATCCCGACGCGCTCGCCGCGCTCGCCGGCGCCCAGCGGTCGGCCAAGCGCTACGAGGAGGCCGCCGCGACCTACGACAAGGCCATCGCGGCCGTCGGGATCCCGACGCGGGACAACTGGACGTTGTTCTATTTCCGGGGAATCTGCTACGAGCGGGCCAAGGATTGGCCGAAAGCCGAAGACGACTTCAAGAAGGCGCTGGAACTCTATCCGGATCAGCCGATGGTCCTGAACTATCTCGGCTATTCGTGGGTCGACCAGGGCGTGAAGCTCGACGAGGCGTTCCGGATGCTGCGCCGCGCGGTCGAGCTCCGGCCCAACGACGGCTACATCGTCGACAGCCTGGGCTGGGCCCACTACAAGCTCGGGCAGTATTCCGAGGCGGCCGAGACGCTGGAGAAGGCGGTCGACCTGAAGCCCGCCGACCCGGTTCTCAACGACCATCTCGGCGACGCGTACTGGCATGTCGATCGCAAGGTGGAGGCGCGGTTCCAGTGGAACCATGCGCGCGACATGAAGCCGGAGCCGGAAGACCTGCCGGCGATTCTCAAGAAGATCGAGGTCGGCCTTCCCGACGGCGCTCCAGATCGCCCTCAGCCGGACGACGCCCCGGCCAAGGCGGGCGGCGGCTGAGCAGAGATTCGCTGCCCCCCCCAACGGATCGCGTTTCGGGCCGAATTCAAGTCGCCGACGGCGTGGTGGTTTGCGCTGTCGAGGCTTTCAACATCGGTGAAGGCTCGATTGTGCGCGGTGTCGCGCTTTCGGGTCGCCCCAGAACGATCGAACGTCAATCCGGCGTGCCGACCTTCAACAAGGCGGAGGAGGGGCTGGAATCGGCAGGGTCGATCGAGGGATAGAGCTGGTCCAGCGCCCGCGAGACGCCGTCTGGCCCGACCATGCGCACGTGAAAGCGTTTGAGCCGCCTCGGATGGGGCACGCCGCAACTGTGCGCGATCATCTCGACGTCGTGGCGCAGGTTGCGGCAGTAATTGGCGACGCGCACCGCCTTTTCCGTCGGATCGAGGCCCATTTGCAGGCGCCGGTCGTGGGTGGTAATGCCCGTCGGACAGGTGTTCTTGTTGCATTTGAGCGACTGGATGCAGCCGAGTGCGAACATGAATCCGCGCGCCGAGCTCACGAACGTCGCGCCCGCGCACAAGGCCCAGGCGACGTCCGCCGGCGTCACGAGCTTGCCGGAGGCCACGATCGGGATTTTGGCGTCGAGGCGATGTCGCAACAGGATGTCGCGCAGGATCGGCAGCGATTCCCGGATCGGCAGTCCGACATTGTCCATCAGCGCCATCGGCGCCGCGCCCGTGCCGCCGTCGCCGGAGTCGAGGGCGAAGAAGTCCGGACCGACGCCGCGCTCGACGACGAGATCCATCAGATCGTCGAGCCAGCCATAGGCGCCGAGCACCGCCTTCACGCCGACGGGTTTTCCCGTCAGCGACTTGACGCGGACGATGAAGTCGATGAGATCCGCGTTGCTGTTGATTTCCGGATGGCGGTTCGGGCTGTTGGAGTCTCGGCCTGCGGGAATTCCACGGATCGCGGCGATCTCCGGCGTGACCTTGACGCCGGGAAGAATCCCCCCTTTGCCCGGCTTGGCGCCTTGCGAGAGTTTGACCTCGAACATCTTGACCTCGGGGAGGGCCGCAATCGCCTCGAGCTTGTCTTCGTTCAGCGTCCCGTCCTCGTTGCGGACGCCGTATTTGGCGGTGCCGATCTGAAACACGATGTCGGCGCCGCCCTCCAGATGATGGGGCGACAGGCCGCCCTCTCCCGTGTTCATCCAGCAACCCGCGGCCTTCGCGCCTTTCGACAGCGCGAGCGCCGCCGGGGCGGACAACGCCCCGAAGCTCATCCCCGAAATGTTGAAGAAGGAGCGCGCGCGGTAGGGGTTCGGGCAATCCGGGCCGATGATGACGTCCGGGGTGGGCTCGATGTCGCCTTCGAGGGTCGGAAAGGGACAGTTCACAAAAATCGGCGTCCCGACTTCTCGAATATATTTGGTCGAGCCGAAAGCGACGGTCGGATCGGCGTTCTTCGATGAATTCTCAACCCAGTTGCGTTCCGCGCGGTTGAATGGAAGCTCGTCGCGATCCATCGCGAAGAAATATTGCCTGAGGAACTCCCCGAGCTTCGACAGGATATGCCGCATGTGCCCGATCACCGGGTAATTCCGCAATATGGCGTCGCGGTTCTGTCGGCGATCCAGCACGTACACCGCCGCCAGAAAAGCCAGCGCGGAGCCCACCGCGAAGATGAAAAAGACGGAGAGAAACTCCAGGACCCTGAACAGCGTCGAAGCCAGAATCATCATCGCGAACGTCCCTCAGAGCAAAATCCACGGCGCCGGGAAGGCGCGCTACGCCGGAACCACGAAGCGCCTCGTCAGCCCGGCGGCGATGACGAGCGCGGCGACGACACCCGCGACGCAGACGCCCAACCCCTCTTTCCTGCGTCGCGCGGCGCCTCGTAGACGCCGATCTGGTAGGCGCCGAGCGCGCCGCCCCCTTGCGGCGCCAGAACGACCTGGCCCAGGGAAGACTTCAGGGTCTGGTCGGGGCGGCCGCCAGCCGCCGCGTGCGAGGAGAGGTCTGAGGACGCCATTCCAAGGTTTCCGATCCGAAGGAGTCAGGAGTCTGCGCGCTGTCTCGTTCGCGGCAGCGCGGCGCGGCGTTACGCCGGGTCGCAGCTTGCGAAGCGGAAATGGCGAGCCCGCGCGGCCTTTGGAAATGTCTTTGCTCTCTCGATTCGATGCCTGGGCGCTATCGCCGGCTCTCCAACCGGGGGCGGGATCGTCGCGCGCGACCCCGCCTGCCGCTCGCCGGCACGGCGTCCCGCAAGCCTGCTGACCTGCCCCCTTCCTGATGCCTCGATTGGATTGAGAGTCCGTCGAGTCAGGAGACGGAGATGAGGACGAGCAGGTTCAGCGACGCGCGGATCATCGGGGTCTTGCGCGAGCGGGAGGCGGCGAGCGCGACGGCGGAGGCCTGCCGGCGGCATGGTTCAACGGCCGTTTGCGCGGCCTGCCTCGCTGAGCGACGGCCCGTTTTCGCGTACGACCATGTCGGGTGTCGTCGTGTTGCAGGCGCGCCCGGGCCCTGTGTTCGTGGCGGAAGGGACGCTACGGAACCGAAAGCGGCGCAACGCCGGCCCGAGCCCCGATCTTCCGGGCCTGTCCCGGCGCCGGAACCCGCGAGCCGGCGCCGCGCCCGGCCCAGGCGCGGGCAAGATGAGCGTCGCGCTTTCGCCGGAGGCCGGCGTCGCCGGGCTTGACCCCGGGGCCGCGCCTCGCGATGACGACCGCGGTTCAGGCTGTCTTTCGTGTTCCAGGGTCCCGTCGTCATGAGGTGGTATCGCGCGCCGGCGAAGCTGAATTTGTCCCTGCGGGTCGTCGGCAGGCGGGAGGACGGGTTCCACGACCTCGAGAGCCTCGTCGCCTTCGCCGACGTCGCCGACTGGCTGGGCTTTGCGCCCGGCCCGTCGTTCGAACTGCTCGTCGAGGGACCGGGCGCGAGCGAGACCGGGCCGATCGGCGACAACCTCGTCGCCCGCGCGGTCCGGTCGCTCGCCGCCCGCGCGCCCGGCCTCAGGTCGGGAGCGTTTCGACTCGTCAAGCGCCTGCCGGCCGCGGCGGGGCTCGGCGGCGGGTCGTCCGACGCCGCCGCCTGCCTGCGCGCGCTCGCCGAAGCCAACGGCCTCGGGTTCGACGACGCCCGCGTGATCGCGGCGGCTTCGGACACGGGCTCGGACGTGCCGGTCTGCATGTCCGCCTGCGCGCGCATGATGGCCGGCGTCGGCGATCGCCTCGGGCCCCCGGTTCGGCTGCCGGCCCTGTTCGCCGTGCTCGTCAATCCGCGCAAGGCGGTCGCCACGCGCGACGTCTTTCGGGCGCTCGGCATGGAGAAGGGGATTTATCGCGACCGCCGGACCCCGGACCAGGCCGTCGCGGCGCCGACGACGCTCGACGCGCTCGCCGCCGCCGGCAACGATCTCGAGGCCCCGGCGCGGACGGTCCTTCCGGCCATCGCGGACATCCTCGACAGGCTGAGACGCCTCGAGGGCGCGCGGCTCGCCCGGATGTCGGGTTCCGGCGCGACCTGCTTCGCGCTGTTCGACGACCCGGGCGCGGCGGCGACGGCGCGCGGCCGCCTGGCCGCCGAGGAGCCCGGATGGTGGATCGCGGCGAGCGCGCTCGGGTGAAACGGCGCTTGCGAGCTTGACCCCGGCGTCCGGGCGCCGTCAAAGCTCGCAGGCATTCGCGAGGGTTTGGGGGAATCGATGCAGCAGCGGCGTTTCGGGGCCGACGGAAGCGTGTCGGCGGTCGGTCTCGGCTGCATGAGTTTCGGCGGCTTCTACGGGGCCGCCAGCGAGGACGAGTCCTTGCGGACGCTGGCGCGGGCGCTCGAGCTCGGGGTCGACTTCTGGGACACCGCCAACGTCTACGGCGACGGCGTCAGCGAAACCGTGATCGGCAAGTTCCTGGCCGAGGACCGCGGCCGTCGCGCCAGGGTGACGCTCGCGACCAAATTCGCCATCCGCCGCACGCCAGACGGCAAGCGCGGGTTCGACAACAGCGCCGCGCACATGCGCGAGTCCCTCGACGCCTCGCTGAAGCGGCTCGGGGTCGACCGGGTCGACCTCTATTACGTGCATCGCGTGGACCGGCGGATTCCGATCGAGGACACGGTCGGCGAACTCGCCCGGCTGGTGGAAGCGGGCAAAATCGGCGCGATCGGCCTATCCGAGGTCGCGCCCGACACTTTGCGGCGCGCCCACGCCGTCCACCCGATCGCCGCGGTGCAATCGGAATATTCGCTCTGGACGCGCAACCCCGAACTCGGGCTCCTCCAGGCCTGCGCCGAGACCGGCGCGCTGTTCGTGGCGTTCTCGCCGCTGGGGCGCGGCTACTTCAGCGGCCTGCTGCAGGACGTCGAAGGCTTCGAGGACTTCTTCCGCCACGACAATCCGCGCTTTCAGGGGCTGAACTGGCGGCGCAATCGCGACCGCCTCGAGCCCTGGCTGGCGCTGGCGAAGGCCTGGGCCGTGACGCCGGCGACGCTCGCCGTCGCCTGGACGCTCGCGAAGCACCCGGGCCTCGTCGCCATTCCCGGCACCCGCACGGCCGGGCACCTCGAGGACTGCGCGGCCGCCGCCGATTTCGCCCTGGACGCTGCGCGCCTGGCCGAGATCGAGCGCGTTCTCCCGGTCGGCTACGCGGCCGGCGAGCGCTATCCGGACGCGCATTGGGCCGGCATCGAGAAATACTAAGCGGGCTTGCCCGAAGCCCTCGTCGATGGGAGGGCGGGGCGTCAGTCGACCCCGACCATCACGTCGGAGGCCTTGATCACCGCGGCGGCCTCTTTGCCGACCTCGAGTCCGAGCGCTTCGACCGCTTCGTTGGTGATCGACGCCGTCACCACCGTCTCGACGCCGACCTCGATCTTCACCTGCGCCGTGGTCGCGCCTTTGGTGATCGCCACCACCGTGCCGGTCAGAACGTTGCGCGCGGAGAGCTTCATGGGCTTTTCCCGGGATTTCGACGCCGGACGCGACGTCCGCTCCTTCCTTAGTCGAGGCGGGGCGTAGCCGTCCATGACTTGTGTCGCGCCCGGCGATGCGACGGCCTGCGCCGCCCGTTCGGCGGACCCGCCGCCGTCTCGCATCATCGCGGGCGATGTCGCCAGCGAACCGTCCGCCCCTCGGCGTTGGCGCCCATTTTGCGACGCAGCAAAGCGTCGCCGATCCGACGCGACAGACTGTCTGGTTTCCGACAGAGGAGCCGCCATGAACGACCATACCCTCGATCCGAGACGCTTCGCCGCGATCGTCTACGAGGACGGCGCCAGGGTGGACGGGCTGATGACCGCCTTCGCCGCCGAACTGGTGGCGGCGGGCGTGAACGCGCGCGGCATCGTCCAGTTGCCCCCGTACGCGGAAGGCTGCGGCCCCGGCGCGCTGATGAAACTGCGCGACGTCGCCTCGGGCGAGGTCATCCCGCTGTGCCAGAACCTCGGCCCCGGCGCCGCCGCCTGCCACCTCGACTCCGCCGCGCTCGCGGGCGCGGCCCATCGCCTGCGCGCGGCGGCGAGCGAACCGTCCGACATCCTGTTCTTTTCCAAGTTCGGCAAGCAGGAGGCGGCCGGCGCCGGCATGCGGGCCGAGCTCGCCTTCGCCATCAGCGAGGGCCGCACGGCGCTGACCGCGGTCAAGCGCTCCCTCCTGCCGGCGTGGCGCAGTTTCACCGGCGGCCACGGCACGCTGCTCGCACCCCGCCTGTGGGTGGTGCGCGACTGGTGGGCCGATCTGGCGCACGTGCGCGCGAAGGCGGCCTGAAGGGGCCGCCCCGTCACCGGAATTTTTCTCCGCCGACACGTGAACTGTTCCTCTCCCCCGGTCGTAAATGACCACGGCGCCGACGCGTTCTCGTCGGCCCGGCAGCGGAGAGGTGGTTCATGGATCGGATCGGGGACGCCTCCGCATGGACGGCGGCGGGAGCGGAGCGCGCCGCAGGCCGCTTCAGGCTGCTCGAGCCGCTGCTCGCCGCCTTGCGTCACGGGCGGCTGCGCCTGCGCCTGCCGAACGGCGCCGCCCTCGCCTCGTCCGGCGACGAGTCCGGCGTCGATGCGACGATCACGATCGACCGATGGCGGGCGTTTCGCAGGCTGGCGTTCGGCGGCGACGTGGGATTTGCCGAATCCTACATCGACGGCGACTGGTCGAGCCCCGATCCCGTGGCGCTGCTGCGCCTGCTCGTCCAAAACGCGGACACGCTTCGCGACGTGCTGCCGGGGTCCTCGATCGTGCGGCTCGCGAACCGCCTCCGCCACCGCGTGCGCGGCAACACCCGTCGCGGCAGTCGCCGCAACATCATGGCCCATTACGATCTCGGCAACGACTTCTATGCGCTCTGGCTCGACCGCGAGATGCAATATTCCTCCGGCGTCTGGCGCGACGGCGACGACCTCGAGTCAGCGCAGGCCGCCAAGCTCGCGCGCATCGAGGACCTGCTGGCGCTGAAGGGCGGCGAGCGCGTGCTCGAGATCGGCTGCGGCTGGGGCGGCCTCGCCCTGCGTCTCGCCGCCGGCGCGGGCGCCCGCGTCACCGCGCTGACGCTGTCGCCGGCGCAGCTGGCGCACGCCCGCGCCTGCGCCCAGGCGAGCGGCCGCGACGTCGATTTCCGGCTCCAGGACTACCGCGACGTCACCGGCCGCTACGATCGCATCGTCTCGATCGAGATGATCGAAGCGGTCGGCGAAGCGCGCTGGCCGCTGTATTTCCGCACCCTGGCCGACGCGCTCGCGCCGTCCGGGCGCGCCGTCCTCCAGGCGATCACCATCGACGAGCGCCTCGAGGACGACTACCGGCGCAACCCCGACTTCATTCAGAAGCACATCTTTCCCGGCGGACGGCTGCCGACCAAATCGGCGATCGAGGCCGAGGCGCGGCGCGCCGGGCTGAGGATCGTTCACCGGGAGTTCTTCGGCCCCTCTTACGCGCGCACGCTCGCCGAGTGGCGGCGGCGCTTCCATGCGCGCTGGCCGGACGTCGAGACACTGGGCTTCGACACCCGATTTCGCCGGCTTTGGGACTATTATCTCGCCTATTGCGAGGCCGGTTTCGCGGAGGCGACGATCGACGTCGGCCTGTTCGCGCTGGAGCCGGCATGATCCGCGGGCCTCGCGCCGCACACCGAGGGAGACGTCCATGATCACGCGCAGACAGATGGCGGCGGGGCTGGCGGCGATGGCCGCCGCGGCGGCGGCGCCCGCGTGGGGCGCCGAGTTCCAGCCCTACGACCCCGCCCAGGTCGAGAAGGCGATCGCATCGGGCAAGCCCGTCGTCGTGCATGTCTATGCGCCGTGGTGCCTTCAGTGCCACATCCAGTCGATGCGGCTCGACGGCCTCAAGAACGATCCAGCCTATAGCGGGATTTCTTTCTTCCGGGTCGACTACGACAACCAGAAGGACGTGGTCGAGAAGCTCGGCTGCCCGCGCTCGACCCTGATCGCCTACAAGGGCGGCAAGGAAGTCTCGCGCATGTCCTGGGGCCTGTCGGAGGCCTCGGTGGTCGGCGTCCTGAAGGCGGCGATGTGAGCCTGTTTCTCGCCCTGCCGCTCGCCTTCGCCGCGGGGCTGTTGACGATTCTGAGCCCCTGCATCCTGCCGCTCGCGCCGATCGTCGTGGCCTCCGCCCGTGCGGAGGATCCGAGAGGCCCGCTCGCGCTCGCGGCCGGCCTCGCGCTGACCTTCGCCCTCGTCGGGGCGGCGCTCGCGGCCTTCGGCGTCGAGGTCGGCAGCCTCGTCGGGGTGCGGCTGGCGGCGGCGGCGATCATGATCGCGGTGGGTCTGGCGCTGCTGCTTCCCGGGGCCGCCGACCGGCTGGAGATCGCGCTCGCGGGACTGAGCGGCGCATCGGGGCGGATCGGCGGCTTCCTGCCGGGCAAGGGCCTGATCGGCCAGGCGGCGGCGGGCGCGGTGCTGGCGCTCGCCTGGGCGCCCTGCGCCGGTCCGACGCTCGGCGCGGCCTTCGCGCTCGCGACCGACGGAAGGAGCCTCGCAGCGGCGACGCTCACCATGTTCGTCTACGCGCTCGGCGCGGCCGGCGCGCTGCTCGCCGTCGGCTTCGGCCTCGGCCGCGTCACCCGGGCGGCGAAGGCCGACGCGCTCCTCGCCGGACAGTACGGGAGAGTGGCGCTCGGGCTGTCGCTGGTGGTGTTCGGCGGGCTGATTGTCACCGGTCTCGACCATCGGATCGAGGCGGCGATGGTCGAGGCGATGCCGGACTGGCTCGCCAACGCCGCAGCCGCGCTATAGCGCGCCGGCGGCGGGCTCGGCCGGCTTCCCCGGCCCGCGCCAGCGCGCCCCCTTGGCGAACAGGCGGACCGCCTGCCAGTGGATCGCGGCGACGGTCTTGATCGCGACGAACGGCACCGCCAGCGCCGCCCGCGCCAGCATGGCGTCCGTGAACGGCCGGCGTTTCGCGGTCAGCGCCGCGCGCAGAATCGGCCCGTCGGGCCCCGCCACCCGGATCGCGACAGCCACCGACTCGCCCGGCGGGGCGACCCGGAACTCGTAGCGCAGGCCCATCGGCAGGAACGGCGACACGAAGAAAGCCTTGTCGCACGCCTGCCGCACCTCGCCCTGGGCCGGGTCCGCCGGCAACACATAGCTGTGCCGGCCGCCGAAGGTGTTGTGCACCTCGTGGATCAGCGCGATCAGCGCGCCGTCGCGGTCGTAACAGAAATAGACGCTCAGCGGATTGAAGTCGTAGCCGAGCGTGCGCGGCATGCACAGGAGCCGGATCGCGCCGGGCGGGGACGTGAAGCCGTGCGCGGCGAGGAGCGCCACGGCCTGCTCGCGCAAGCTGCGGGCGCTTCCGTCGCCATGGTCGCGGTCGTCGAGGCTGAACAGGTTGAAGGCGTTGTGCGAGAACAGTCTGAGCCGCCGCCCGAGCCCGGCGAGCTCGTCGAGATCGACCAGAAGCCAGAACACGCGGTAGCGGAAGCGGTGCGGCGTCGCGCCGAGACGGCGGTGGAAGACCGAACCGACATAGAGCGCGGAGGCGTCGGTCACGCCGCGTTCTCCCGAGCGTCGGAGACCGCCGGCGCGGGACCGACGACGATGCGCGAGGACTCGCCCTCGACCCGCCACGGCCGTCGCACCCCGCCGAGTTGCTCGGCGACGGCGAGGCCCGACTGAAGGCCGTCCTCGTGGAAGCCGGCGCCGAAATGCGCGCCGCAGAACCAGACCCCGCCGAAACCCTGAAGGCTCCACAGGCGCTTCTGCGCCCGGATCGCGGCGGCGTCGAAAATCGGGTGGTCGTAGGATTCGATCCGCAACGGTCCGTGCGGAGGCCGCTGCGGATTGAGGGTGACGAACACGTTTCTGCGCGTCGGCAACCGCTGCAGGGCGTTCATCCAGTAGGTCACGCTCGCCCGGTCCGACGAGCGCGCCTCGGAGACGAAATTCCAGCTCGCCCACGTCGCGCGCCGCTGCGGCATGAAGGTCTCGTCGAGATGCAGATGGGCCTCGTTGCGGCTGTAGCGAAAGGCGCCGAGCAGCGCCCGTTCGCGCGGCGTCGGCTCGGCGAGCAGGGCGAGCGCTTCGTCGGCGTGGGTCGCCAGCACCACGCGGTCGAACACGTCCCGGTCGCCATTGGCGTCGACGACCGCGACGCGTCCGCCGACCCGCTCGATCCGCTCAGCCCCCGCGCCGACCCTGAGGCGCCCGACCAGCGGCTGCGCGAGGCGCGTGACATAGGCGCGGCTGCCGCCGACCACCGTGCGCCAGATCGGCCGGTTGGTCAGGCGCAGGAGCCCGTGATTGTCGTGAAAGCGCAGGAAGGCGGCGGCGGGATAGCCGAGAATTTCGTCCGGCGCGGCCGACCAGATCGCGCTCGCCATCGGCACGATGTGATGGTCGCGAAAGGCCGCGCCGTAGCGGCCGGCGGCGAGATAGTCGCCGAGCGTCGTGTCCTCGGCCATCGGCAGGCGGGCGTCGCGCGTGGCGCGGCGATAGAAGCGCACGAGGTCGGCGAGCATGGCCCAGAACCGCGGGCGGATCAGGTTGGAACGCTGGCCGAACAGCCCGGCGAGGCCGGCGCCGGAATATTCGATCCGGCCGCCGTCGAGCGAGGCCGCGAACGACATGTCGGTCTCGCAGGATTCGACGCCGAGGACTCGCAACAATTCCACGAAATTGGGATAGGTAGGGGCGTTGTAGACGATGAACCCGGTGTCGACGTCGAGGTCGACGCCGTCGAGGCGAACGGAGACGGTGTTCGAATGCCCACCGACCCGACCGGCTTTCTCGTAGACCGTCACGTCGTGCCGCGGATTGAGCAGCCAGGCCGCGGACAGGCCGGAGACGCCCGTCCCGACGACGGCGATCCTCAGGCGCTCGGATGACGGCATGACGCGGGCCCTTCCAGTCGGCGTCTCCGCGACGGCGGAGGCCATGGCGGGGAAACGACAAAAAGCGCGCGGCGGATCATACGGCGTTGATCCAATCCCCGCTTTGATTCGTTTCATCGGCGATGACCGCACTCCTCGCCCCCTGCTATCGTCCCGTCGATACGGCGCCCTGGCGCCGAGGAGGAGAAGCTGTGTCGTTTGACAAGGCGGGCGGCGCGAGCCGGGATGTCTGGAGCCAGCGGATCGAGCGGATCGCGCGCGACCAGGACCGGACCGCGTTCGCCGAGATCTTCAACCATTTCGCCCCCCGGGTGAAGGCGTTCATGCGCAGGAACGGGGCGAGCGAGAGCCAGGCCGAGGACATCGCGCAGGAGGCGATGCTGGCGGTGTGGCGCAAGGCGTCGCTGTACAATCCGTCGGCCTCGGGCGCCGCGACCTGGATCTTCACCATCGCCCGCAATCAGCGCATCGACGCGATCCGGCGCGAGCAGAGGGGCGGCGGCGCGGTCCGGGTGGACGACGTCGAGGCCGAGTACGAGGTCGACGACGCTCCTCTGGCGGACCTGCGGATGGCGACCGCGCAGTCGGAGGCGCGGTTGCGCGAAGCGCTGACGGTCCTGCCGGGCGAGCAACTGAAGGTGATCGAAATGTCGTTCTTCCAGGAGAAGGCGCACAGCGAGATCGCCGAGACCCTGCGGATTCCGCTCGGCACCGTCAAATCGCGCGTGCGCCTGGCGATGAAGCGCCTGCGCGCCATTTTGGAATCGGAACACGATGACGATTGAGCACCACCCCGACGAATCGATGCTGGCCGCCTATGCGGCGGGCGTGATCGACCTCGGCCAGCGGATCGCGCTGGCGACGCATCTGCACGTCTGCGCGCGGTGCCGGGATTTTGTCCGCGCCATGGAGCGCGCCGGCGGCGTCTTCCTCGAGGACGCCGAGCCCCGACCGATGTCCGCGGACGCGCTCGGGCGAACGCTCGCGCGCCTCGACGAGCCGCCCCCTCCCCCCTCCCCTGCGGCGGCGGAAGCCCCGGACGCGCCGATCGAACTGCCGGCTTTCGTCAGGCGCTACGCGTTCGGGCCGTGGCGGTTCGTCGCGCCGCGGGTGCGGATGCGTCCGATCCGCCTGCCCGAGCCGGGGCCGACGCGGGTCTTCCTGCTGAAGTCGGCGCCGAACACGGCGCTGCTCGAACACGCGCACACGGCGCTCGAGATGACCTGCGTGCTCAGCGGGGCGTTCCGCCACGACGGCGGCCGCTACGGGCCGGGCGATTTCGACCTCGGCGACGACACCGTGCGTCACCGGCCCACCGTCGAGGACGGCGAGGATTGCGTATCGCTCGTCGCCATGCAGGGAGACCTGCGCTGGAAGGGGGTCTGGGGCCGGCTCGCGCAACCCTTCATCCGGCTCTGAAGACGACAGGGAGCGCGGCTCGCGCTCGAAGGACGGGCGATCCTCCCGGGCGCCCGTCCGCGGGCGACGGGACGCCGCCCCTCCCGACGATCGCCGCGCCCTTGCCTTTTTCGCCTCGCCCGCGCATGAGGGCGGCCAATCCTTCTCCCCGGGCAGCGGTCCTTTCCATTATGGGTTTCAAATGCGGCATCGTCGGCCTGCCCAATGTCGGCAAGTCGACGCTCTTCAATGCGCTGACGCAAACGGCGGCGGCGCAGGCGGCCAATTATCCGTTCTGCACCATCGAGCCCAACGTCGGCGACGTCGCGGTGCCCGACCCGCGTCTCGACGTGCTGTCGCAGATCGCCGGCTCGAAGGAGATCATTCCGACCCGGTTGACCTTCGTCGACATCGCCGGGCTCGTTCGCGGCGCCTCGAAGGGCGAGGGGCTCGGCAACCAGTTCCTCGCCAACATCCGCGAGTGCGACGCGGTCGCCCATGTCGTGCGCTGCTTCGAAGACGGCGACGTCACCCATGTCGAGGGCCGCATCGACCCGCTGTCGGACATCGCCACGATCGAGACCGAATTGATGCTCGCCGATCTCGACAGCCTCGAGCGGCGCATCGTCGCCATGGAGAAGAAGGCCAAGGGCGGCGACAAGGAAGCCAAGGACATTCTCGCGCTCGCCCAGCGCAGCCTCGCGGAATTGCGCGAGGGACGGCCGGCGCGCGCCGCCGGCGTCAGTCGCGAGGAGCACGACCTGTTCCAGTCGCTCGGGCTCCTGTCGTCGAAGCCGGTGCTCTACGTCTGCAACGTCGAGGAGGCCTCGGCCGACGCCGGCAACGCCTTTTCGGCTCTGGTCAAGGCCCAGGCCGAGAAGGAGGGCGCGGTTTCGGTCGTGGTGTCCGCCAAGATCGAGAGCGAGATCGCGGTCTTGCCCGCAGCCGAGCAGACGGACTACCTCGAGGCGGTGGGCCTGAGCGAACCGGGGCTGAACCGGGTCATCCGCGCCGGCTACGCCCTCCTGCACCTCGTCACCTTCTTCACCGTCGGGCCGAAGGAGGCGCGCGCCTGGACGATCGAAAAGGGCACGAAGGCGCCGCAGGCGGCCGGCGTCATCCACACCGATTTCGAGAAGGGCTTCATCCGCGCCGAGACGATCGCCTATGACGACTACGTCGCAGCCCGTGGCGAGGCGGGCGCGCGCGAGGCCGGCAAGTTCCGGCTCGAGGGCAAGGAGTACGTCGTCGCCGACGGCGACGTCCTGCATTTCCGCTTTGCAAACTGAGCGTCACATCGGCCTTGTAAGGCCCCGGGCGGCGCCGGCTAGGCATCCGCCCGGGGAACCGCTACGCTGATTCGTCCATCCTTGATCCAGCCCGGCGGGCCGGGACCTGTGCGGCGCGAGAATTCGAGGGGAAAAGTCCAATGGCGCCCGACCTCGTCGGTCTGATCAACCAGGTCCTCGCCCCCCAGCTCGTGGGCGGGCTGGCGCGGGCGACCGGGATCAGCGAAGCGGCGGCGCAGAAGCTGGTCGCGGCCGCGGTCCCGCTCGTGCTCGGCGCCATCGGCACGACCGTCGCCGCCCCGGGCGGAGCGCAGAAGATGGTCGATGCGGTCTCGAACTCCGACCCCGATCTCCTGACCGGGCTGTCTGGCGCGCTCGCGGGCGGCGACGCCCGCGCCGTCGGCGCCGGCGCGACCCTGCTCGGGGGGATGCTCGGCGGTTCCGGCCTCTCCAGTCTCGTCGGCGCGCTCGGGCACTATTCCGGCGTCCCGCAACCCGCCGCGCAGACGGCGATCGGCGCGGCGGTGCAGGCGGCGATCGGGACGCTGGGCCAGCAGGACCCCTCCAACTGGTCCGATCCGGCGGCGATCGCCGCGCTGTTTGCGAGCCAGAAGGACGCGATCGCCGCGGCTCTGCCGGGCGAGATCGCGAAGGCGCTGGCGCCGACCGGGCTGCTCGCCGGCCTCGGCGCGATCGGCTCGGGGGCGGTTCGAACCGCCGGCGCTTCGGCCTCGGGCGCCGCCGACGCCGCACGGTCGGCCGCAGCCGCGGCGACCCGCGCCGCCGCGGCGGCGCAGCAGGCGGCCGAGGCGGCTCAACGGGCGGCGGCGCGGTCGCGCGGCTTCCCGGTCTGGGCGGTCGTCCTCCTGACCGTGATCGTCGTCGTCATCGTTCTCGGCGCCGCCGGTTGGGTCTGGATGCAGACCCGGACCGCGCCGGCGCCTGCGAAAACCGGCGCGCTCGCCGCGCCGATCCAACTCGTCCTCCAGGCCTCGCCTGGCCAACACGTCTGAGGCGGCAGTCGACCATGCGTCCGAGCGCGAGCGTTTCCGGTATGGCCCGCACGGGCGCGAACAGCGGGCCGACCGCGGCGCGGCGGACTCGCCTCCTCGTCGCCTTCGCCCTCGCGCTGGCGACCATCGTCGCCGGCTGCTCCAGCCGGCCGTACGGCGACCTCGTCGTCGGCGCTTCGGCCCCCGCCGCGAGCACGGTCGACATTCTCGTCGCGACCACGCGCGCGCCGGTGGTCGAGCCGCCCGGCGTCATCTTCGGCGGCGCCCGCGGCAAGGGCCTGGAATTCGCCCAGATCGGCGTCTCGATCCCGCCGATGCGGCGCGTCGGCGACGTCCAGTGGCCGAGCCGCGCTCCGGGCGACCCGGAGCGCGACTTCGTCGCCACCAACATCGACCTGATGGACCTCGCCCGGGCCAAGACCACCTTCAACGCCATGGTCAAGCGCACCCCGGGACACCGGGTGCTGATCTTCGTCCACGGCTACAACACCCGGTTCGAGGAGGCGGTCTACCGGTTCGCCCAGATCGTGCACGACGCCGGCGTGGACGTGACCCCGATCCTGTTCACCTGGCCGTCGGGCGGCAGCGTGTTCGACTACGTCTACGACCGCGACAGCGCCATGTTTTCGCGTGACGCGTTCGAGACGTTGCTCCAGGCCGTCACCGACAATCCGAACGTCGGCTCGGTTTCGATCCTGGCGCATTCGATGGGCAACTACCTGACGGTCGAGACCCTGCGCCAGATGGCGATTCGCGACCGCGGCCTGCCGAAAAAGATCCAGGAGGTCATGCTGGCCTCGCCCGACATCGACGTCGACGTGTTTCGCCGCCAGATCGCCGAGATCGACGCCGGAAAGAGCACACGGACCGCCGCCTTCACCCTGTTCGTGTCGCGCGACGACAAGGCGCTCGGCATTTCGAGCTTCCTCGCCCGCGACACGACGCGGCTCGGCGCGCTCGACCCGACCCAGCAGCCTTATTCGACGATGCTGGCGGAGGCGCGCGTCCGGGTGGTCGACCTGACCTACGTGCATTCTGACGACATCACCAACCACAGCAAGTTCGCCTCCGGCGAGGTGGTCACGGCGATCGGCGCCCGGCTGGCGCAGGGGCAGGCGCTGACCGACGCCAAGCCCGGCCTGGTGGAGACGTTCGGCGCCATCACCAAGGGCGCGGTCGGCACGGTGACCGACGTCGCGGTCGGCACGGTGACCGCTCCGGTCAGGCTCACCGATCCGACCCGGAACGAGCGGTCGGTCGACACCGCCTCGCAGGCCGTCAAGCTCGATCAGTGACGCCGGTCGTCGGCGCGGCGCCCGCGTCGCGCCGGACGAAGGGTTCCCACGCGGCCGTCACAAAACCGTAGGGCGCCTGTGATCTCCTGCCCGCTTCCTCTGGCGTCAGTCGGTCGATTTCGCTTGAAGAAGCGAGGCGAACGCCGATAGCCTGACCCTCCCGGATTGCATGGAGACCACTTGGGCAAACTCGGCGCCATTTCCGCCGCGCGCATCGCCGCTCCGCCGCAGGCCCCGGCGGCGGAAGAGGAACTGCGGGCGCGCTTCGGCCACGTCACGACCTGGGTGTTCGATCTCGACAACACGCTCTATCCGGCCGACAGCGGCATCTGGCCGCTGATCGACGAACGGATCACGCTGTTCCTGATCGACCTCTTCGGCCTCGACGGCCAGTCGGCGCGAGCGCTGCATCAGCATTATTATCTGCGCCACGGCACGACGCTGCGCGGGCTCGTCGAGGAGGACATCGACGAGGCGGAGCGGTTTCTCGAGTTCGTTCACGACATCGACCGCTCCATTCTGAAGCCGAACCCGACGCTCGTGCGCGAGGTCGCGCGCCTCGCGGGGCGGAAGCTGATCTTCACCAACGGCTCCCGCAACCACGCCATTCTGACTGCGCGACAGATCGGGCTCGACGGCCTGTTCGAGGACGCCTTCGACATCGTGGCGGCGGGTCTGACGCCCAAGCCGGGCCGCGCCGCCTACGACGCGTTCTTCGAACGCTACGGCGTCGACCCCGCCTCCGCCGCGATGTTCGAGGACGTCGCCAAGAATCTCGTGGTGCCGAAAGCGCTCGGCATGACAACGGTTCTCGTGACGCCGAAGCCCGGACAGGACGACCATCGCCAGCCGCACGACCGCGTCAGCGCCGCCGTGGCGGCCGCCGCCCATCTCGCCGATGTCGTGACCGACGATCTGGGCCTGTTTCTCGGCCGCCTCAACGACGCGCTGGCGTGAGCCGGCGCGCCGCCGGCCGATGACGACGATGGGTGGGGACGCGAGGCTCGCAAACGCGCCTCGCGTCCTGTCGGGTCATTTCGCCAGCGTGGGCAGGGGCGTCGCGTCGGTGCGGACCGGCAGAATCGGATAGTCGATCTGCGGCAGCTGACCGGTCAGCGAGCCGAGGAAGGCGACGATGGCGTCCTCCTCCTTGTCGGTGAGCCGCGCGCCGAGCTGGGCCTCGCCCATCACGCCGACCGCCTGCTTGAGGCTCCAGACCTGGCCGGAGTGGAAGTAGGGCGCGCGCAGCGCGACGTTGCGCAGCGGCGCGGCGCGGAATACGTATTCGTCGCTCGCCGTCTTGCTGACGTTGAACCGCCCCTTGTCGCCGGCCGGAAGGATGTCCGCGCCGGGCTTCTCGACGACGCCGAACGGGAAATAGCCGCCGCCGCCGACGTTGACGCCGCTGTGGCAGTTCGAGCAGCCCTTGTCGATAAACAGCTTCAGGCCGTCCTTCTGCTCGGCGCTGAGCGCGTTGGCGTCGCCTTCGAGGTATTGGTCGAAGGGCGAGGCCGGCGTGATCAGCGTCGCCTCGAACGCCTCGACCGCCTTGGCGAAATTGTCGAAGCTGACCGGCTCGTTCTCGCCCGGGAACGCTTTGCGGAACAAGGCGACGTAGTCGGGCATCGACGTGAGGGTCTTGACCACGTGTTCGGGCGTCGCGTTCATCTCGACCGTCGCCTGGACCGGGCCCTTGGCCTGGGCCTTGAGGTCCGCCGCCCGGCCGTCCCAGAACTGGGCGACGTTGAAGACGGCGTTGTAGACGGTCGGCGCGCGCCGCGGACCCTTCTGCCAGCCGTGGCCGACCGAGGTCGGGCCGGCGTCGACGCCGCCGGTGCCGAGGTTGTGGCAGGTGTTGCAGCTGATGATCTCGCTCGCCGACATCCGGGGATCGAAGAACAGGAGCTTGCCGAGCTCCACCTTCTCATGGGTCACGGCGTTGTCCTTGACCGCCGGGACCAGGGAAGGAATCGGCTGGAATATCTCCTTCGCCGCCTTCATCAGGTCGTCAGCCGAAGCCGGCGAAACCGCCGCGGCGAGCGCGGCCGCGAGAACCCCGGCGAGACAATAGCGCATTCATCCCTCCATTGACCTGGTCCTCCCGAGGTCGTCGGCGCGCCCTTGTCGCCACGGGCGCCGCGGCCTGGGCGACCGGCGCAATTTTAGGTCGCGTTCGATTGTCGCGCCCCGTGGCGTTATGCCGCGTTCACGTTTCTGGCGGCCGTCCGGACCGGCGAGCGGGGGGAGGAGCGGAATCCGGACGGACGCCGTCTTTCGGCGGCCACGGATCCTAGACGGGCGCCTGGCTTGGCGACCCGGCCGCGGGGCGCGAGCCGAGCCCGCCCCGGAACGCTTCGACCGTCCGCATCACGCCGCGCAACTCGGCGAGCCCCTTCAGCCGGCCGATGTAGGAATAGCCGGGATTGGAGCGCCCGAGCCGGTCGTCGCCGAGGCAGTGGCCGTGGTCGGGCCGCATCGGGATCTCGGCGTCGGCGCGGCCTTCGCCGCGGCGGCGCGCCTCCTCGGCCATCAGTTCCGCCACCAGCGCCACCATGTCGGTGTCGCCGCCGAGGTGATCGGCCTCGTGGAACGAGCCGTCCGGCTCGCGCCGCACGTTGCGCAGGTGCACGAAGTGGATGCGCGGGCCGAACTCGCGCGCCATGGCGAGGAGGTCGTTCACCGGGTTCGAGCCGAACGAGCCGGCGCAGAGCGTCAGTCCGCAGGCTTCGGACGGAACGGCGGCGAACAGTTTTCGTACGTCCTCGGCGGTCGAGAGCACGCGCGGCAGGCCGAAGATCGGAAACGCCGGATCGTCGGGATGGATCGCGAGCCGCGCGCCCTCCTCTTCCGCCGTCGCGGCGATCTCGCGCACGAAGGCGATCAGGTTGGCGCGCATCTCCTCCACGCCGACGGCGCGGTAGCGCGCCAGCGCCTCGCGGAAGCGGGCGCGGTCGTAGGTGAAGTCGCGCGCCGGCAGCCAGTCGATCAGCGTCCGCTCGAGCGCTTGCCTCGCCTCGGGCGTCATCGCCTCGAAGCGCGCCTTGGCGGCTTCGATTCTGTCGGCGCGATAGTCGGCGTCCGCGCCCTCGCGCTCGAGGATGAACAGGTCGTAGGCGGCGAAGTCGACCGCGTCGAAGCGCAGCGCCGTGCCGCCGTTGGCGAGCCGCCAGTCGAGGCTGGTGCGCGTCCAGTCGGTGATGGCCATGAAATTGTAGCAGAACACCTTGACCCCGGCGCGCGCGGCGTTGCGGATCGACTGCTGGTAATTATCGATCTTTTCGCGGAAATCGCCGGTCCGGGTCTTGATCGCCTCGCCGACGCCGATGCTCTCGACCACCGTCCAGGCGAGCCCGGCGCGCTCGATCTCGGCGCGGCGGGCGAGGATGTCGTCGACCGGCCAGACTTCGCCGCGGTTGCGGTGATGGAGGGCGGTGACGACGCCGGCGGCGCCGGCCTGCGCGACC
This sequence comes from Roseiarcus fermentans, assembly GCF_003315135.1. Lineage (GTDB taxonomy): Bacteria > Pseudomonadota > Alphaproteobacteria > Rhizobiales > Beijerinckiaceae > Roseiarcus > Roseiarcus fermentans. The sequence goes on along the minus strand of NZ_QNRK01000020.1, from coordinate 18,466 downwards.
TTGTCCAGGCTGACCGGATCGTCCGGCCCGAACCAGCGCCAGGTCTCGAGCATGGAAAGCCTCCCTCGCGACGTCCCCCCTTGCGAGGCTACACCTTCCGCCCGATCGCCAGAAACTTTTCCGCGCGCGCGTCGCGGATCTCGTCGGCGCTCATGTTGGCCATCGCCTTCAGCGCCTCGCCGATCGCGCGGCCGGTCGCGGAGACGGCCGCCTGCGGGTCGCGGTGGGCGCCGCCGAGCGGCTCGGACACGATCACGTCGACGATGCCGAACTTGAGAAGGTCCTGGGCGGTGATCTTCATGCCGGTGGCGGCGTCCTGCGCCCGCGAGGAATCGCGCCATAGAATCGAGGCCGCGGCTTCGGGCGAAGCGACGGTGTAGATCGCGTGCTCGAGCATCAACACCTTGTTGGCGGTGGCGATGGCGATCGCCCCGCCCGAGCCGCCCTCGCCGATCACCACCGCGACATTGGGGACGCCGAGCGCGAGGCAGGCCTCGGTCGAGCGGGCGATCGCCTCGGCCTGGCCGCGCTCCTCGGCGTCGACGCCGGGAAAGGCGCCGGCGCTGTCGACGAGCGCGATCACCGGCAGGCCGAAGCGGTCGGCGAGCTCCATCAGCCGCACCGCCTTGCGATAGCCTTCCGGGCGCGCCATGCCGAAATTGTGCCTGAGGCGGCTGTCGGTGTCGTGGCCCTTCTCCTGGCCGATGACGACGACGGAGGCGCCCTCGAACCGGCCGAGGCCGCCGACGATCGCCTCGTCCTCGCCGAAATAGCGGTCGCCGGCGAGCGGCGTGAAGTCGGCGATCAGCCCCTCGAGGTAATCGGAACAGCGCGGCCGGCCCTGCACCCGGGCGACGTGGGTCTTCTGCCAGGGGGTGAGCGCGGCGTAGAGGTCGGCGAGCGCCTTTTCCGATTTCGTCTCGAGCTTGGCGATCTCCTCCGCCAGCGCCGGCGATTCGGCCTTTTCGGCGACCATCCGCAACTCGTCGATGCGGGCGTCGATATCGGCGACCGGTTGTTCAAAACTGAGATAGGTGCGCATCGGGGCCCATACCGCCGCCGCCCGGGCGCGAGCGGCGCGGGAAACTGGCCGCGACCGCCCGGGAAGTCAAGGACGCCGGACGTCGCGGCGGGGCATCGCGCGAAGCGCCCGCTCTGGCGATCGGGCGCGTCTGCGCGTCGCGGACGTTCGCGCGATCGCCATGGGCCGCGGCGGCGGCGCGCGGCGCGCAGGGCAATCGCTTGAAGCGCCTTGGCGATCGGGCGCGTCCCCTCCCCCACCCGGGCCGCGCTTGCGCGCGCCCGGGCGCAGGCTCTTGTGGGGGAGGGACAGGGAGGGGGGTCGCACGGACCTATCCGTTTTGCGGTTGGAAGGACGCCAACCGTCGAGTTCCGCGTGACCCCCCCCTCCTCAATCCTCCCCCAGAAGGGGGAGGAGGCGCGTCGCCGACGTTCGCGCCATCGCCCTGGGACGCCGCGGCGGCGGCGCGCGGCGCGCGACGGACTTGCATCTGCGCGCGCGATGCGGCAGAAGGACGGCACGTAGGAGTGTAGCTCAATTGGTAGAGCACCGGTCTCCAAAACCGGGGGTTGGGGGTTCGAGTCCCTCCTCTCCTGCCATCGCGTAAGAGCGCCCGAGCGGGCGTAGTTCAATGGTAGAACGGAAGCTTCCCAAGCTTCATACGAGGGTTCGATTCCCTTCGCCCGCTCCAATGCTTATCACCTGATTTTCGAAAATCATGAAGTCTCTGCATCGACGCGTTCGCGCGGCGCGGCAAGCTTCGATTCGAGTCGGCGCACCACTGGGTCTGAAAACCAAAAGCCCGATTCCCGGCTCGAGCGGCGCTCGGCCCTCGCGCCCGCCGACGCCGCGACGCTCGCCGGACAGGCCCGCCACCCCAGCAGCACGACGAGACGTTTATCGATCCGGCGCACATGCCTTCGCCCCTCGCCACGGGGCTCGAGGCGGCGCCGTCGGGCTGACGAGGCGGGGCGCCGCCTCGGTTTCCGGCGCGGGCGCTTTCGCTCAGGCGATCCCGAAGCCGCCGTCGACGCGGTACGCCGCGCCGGTCATCGCCGAGGCGCGATCGGACAACAGAAAGGCGATCGCCTCCGCGACCTCCGACGGCTCGAGGAAGCGCCGGATCGGCATGCGCCTGAGGCGCGGCTCCGAGCGCGCCGGATCGGACCAGGCGAGCCGGCCCATGTCGGTCAGCGTGACGGTGGGATTGACGCAATTGACCCGGATGCCGTGCGGGCCGAGCTCGTTGGCCATGACCCGCGTCACCGCGTCGAGCGCGGCCTTCGACGCGCAATAGGCGGAGTGGTCGATCACGCCCAGAAACGAGGCGTCGCTCGACACGTTGACGATCGACCCGGGCTTATTCGCCGCGATGCGCTCGCGCGCATATTCCTGCGCGGCGACGATCGCCGCCTTCACGTTGACGGTCATGATGCTGTCGAAGGTGTCGAGATCGAGATCGAGGAAGGGCTGCAACGACGTCGTCCCCGCGCAATTGACCAGGAGGTCGAACGGCCCATTGTTCCGCACCGCCGCGCGGGTCGCCTCCAGATCAGCGAGATCGACGGCAATCGTGCGGCATCCGGTTTTCGCCTTCAGCGAGGCGAGGTCGCCGGGATCGCGGCCGAGCGCCAGAACGGAAGCGCCGCGGCTCGCGAGCAGTTCCGCGGCGGCGCGACCGATCCCCTTCGTCGCCCCGGTGACGAGAACGGTCCGGCCCGAGAAGTCCTGCGTTTCGACGCTCATGGCGACGCCTCCCTTTTCGCTACCCTCGTTTGCTGGGCTTCCTATCAGATTCGACCGCTGTGCGCCGACCCCTTCCCGCTCGCGCCGTCGATCGGATCGAGCGCCCGCGCGCGGACCCGGATGGCGTCGACACAGGGTCTCCGCCTCAAACAGCGCCGGTCGCATCGATCAGCGCCGCCAGCGTCGCCCGCAGGTCGACCGGGTCGGCGATCTGCGCCTCGGGCGGAAACGCCAGGGGGTCGGAGCCGTGCTCGGGCCATGCGACAACCTTCATCCCCGCCGCAACGCCGGCGGCGGCGCCGACGGGACTGTCTTCGACGACGACGCAATCGGGCGGCGAAAGATGCAGAAGATAGGCCGCGCGCAGATACGGTCCGGGGTCGGGCTTTCCTTTGCGCACGTCGTTGCGAGAGATCGTGATCAAGCCCGGGATTGACTTGCCGACCGCAGCCAGATTGGCGTCGACGATGATTCGATCCGAGTTGGAGACGATCGCGCGACTGACACCGCGCGCCTCCAGAAGACCCTCCGCGTCCGCCACGCCGCGGCGCAGGCGCAGTTCGCCGACGCGAGCGACATAGGCTTTCAGCTTGGCGTCGACGAAACGTCCGAGGTCGGGAAATCCGGCGTACGCCTCGGCCAGGACGGCGTGCGTGGCTTCCATGGACGTCCCGACGACTTTTCGCTGCAACGCTTCGGATGGGCGGATGCTCCAGGCGGCCAGCGCATCCAGAAGCGCGCGGTTGTGCGTCGGCTCGCTGTCGACGAACGTTCCGTCGAGGTCCCACAATACGGCTTTGACAGGCATCGATCGGTCCGGTTCGCGTTGTCCCTACGGCTCGCTGCCGAACCGCAGGTCGTTGAGACGCCGCTTCATCTGACGAAACCGCTCCTGATGCTCCGGTCCGCGCCTGAGCGCGACCGCCGTGGAGAGGATGTCGATGACGACGAGGGCCGCGATCCGCGAGATCGTCGGGGTGTAGATGTTCGTGTTGTCGAGCGTTTCCACGACGAGCTTGACGTCGCATTCGGCCGCCAGCGGGGAATCCGAGCCTGTGAGACCGATCACCTTGGCCCCGCTGGCGCGCGCCGTTCTCGCGATCTCGACGATCGAGCGCGTCCGGCCCGTGTTGGAGATCACGACCGCGACGTCGCCCGGGCGCATCATCGAGGCCGACATGATCTGCTGGTGCGAGTCCAGTTGAGCGCCGCACGGCGCCCCGAACAGGGGGAACTTCTGCTGCGCGTCCCGGGCGACGATTCCCGACGCGCCGAAGCCGAAAAACTCGATCGCGCCCGCGCGGCCGAGAAGCGCGACGGCTTCCTCGAGCGCGGTCAGGTCGAGGTGGTTGCGCGCCCAGTCGAGGCTCGTGATGGTGTAGTCGAACACTTTCTGGACGACCGCGCCGAGGTCGTCCGCGCCGGACAGCACCGAATGCGTCGCCGGCGTCCCGAGCGCGAGACTGTGGGCGAGACGGAGCTTGAATTCCTGGAAGCCGGAGCAGCCGATGGCGTCGCAGAAACGGATCACCGTCGGCTGGCTGACGCCTGCGAACTCGGCCGTCTGGGCGAGCGTCGCCGGCAGCAACTGCCTGGGATCGCTGAGCAGGATGTCGGCGACCTTGCGCTCCGACTTGCGCAGATCCTGGTAGGCCGCGCGCGTCGCCTCGATCACGTTCACCGGCGCAGGTCTCGGCGGGTTCTGATCGGTCGCCATGGCAAAGCCCCTGAAACCGCTACTCAGCCTGATCCAGAAGCAAAGTCCAGACCACATTCGCTTTCCCGCGACGCGCCGCGACCGGAGCGGCCGCCAAGGCCGTGTCGATGGCAGCGGGGTCGGCGGTGTTGAAGGCGAACATGCCGTAGTGATGGGCGATCATGGCGGGAACGCGGGCCTCGATACAGAGCGCGATCGCCTCCTCGAGGTGGAAGTTGCCGGCGAAACCCGCCCGGCGCAGCGTCTCGCTGCGTCCGTTCACCGGCAGAAGGGCGAGCGCGGGCGCCACCCGCGCGACGTCTCCGGCCTGGCCTGGATAGGGCGCGCAGTCGCCGGAATGGAAGATCGTCGCGCCGTCGCAGGCGATCGCGTAGCCGAGAAACCGGCAGCGCCCCAGTTCGTCGCGCTCGACGGTCTCGTGGGCGGCCGGCAGCGCGGCGACCCGAAGGCCTGGAAGCGGCTCCGCGGTCTGTCCGGCGTCGAGCGGAACCAGTCGGCCGGCCTCGACCTGCGCCCGTTCGGCCGCGAGCGCCGCCGACGCCGCCGGAACGACGAAGCGGAGCCGGGGCAGGCGTCGCGCCAGCGGCGCGAGCGTTCCGGGGTCCATGTGGTCGGTGTGATGATGGGTGCACAGGACGAGGTCGAGCGCGCCGAGTTCGTCGGGGGTCGCGGGAGGCGGCGACAGCCGCTCATGGGAATAGGCGGAGCTCGCATATTTCGCCGCGAGCGTATCCGAGAGATAGGGATCGATCGCCATCCGGAGGCCCCCCGCCTCGACGACAAATCCCGCCTGACCCAGCCAGTAGAGCCGGACTCCGGCCGCGGGCGGCCGTGCGAGACGGTCTGCGAGACGGCCTTCGAACGATTCCTCGATGAGGCGCGGAGTCACGGCGTCCGCCCCAGCGCATCGAGAAGGTTGGCGACGGCTGCGCTCGTGGCCCGCTCCACGCTCTCCTGAGTGAACCCGCCGATGTGGCTCACGGCGATGACGCGATCGTGCCCCGCGAGCGTGAGGTCTTGCGGCGGCTCCCGCGCGAAGACGTCGGTCGCGTAGGCGTCGAGACGCCCCGACTGGAGCGCCTCGAGAAGCGCCGCCTCGTCGACGAGCGCGGCGCGGGCGGTGTTGATGAGGACGGCGCCGCGCCTGAACGTCTCGAACGCGTCCGCGTCGATCATCGGACGCCCGTTCGGCAGCGCCGGGCAATGCAGGGTCACGATCTCGGCCTGCGAGAAAACCGTCGCGAGGTCGACCCAGTCGACCTCGACGCTCGCGGCCTCTTCGACGGGCCTCGCCGGATCGCAGGCGAGAACCTCGGCGCCGAGCAGGGCCGCGAGCCGCGCCGTCTCGCGCCCGACGGCGCCCATCCCCACGACCCCGACCGTCCGCCCGCGAATCTCCCGGCCGAGCCGCCGCGGCCACTGTCCGGCTTTCACGCCCGCGTCGGTGAACGGAATGTGCCGGAGCGCGGCGAACATCAGGCCGATCGCCAGTTCGGCGACGCCGAGCGCGTTCGCGCCGCCGGCCGTCCTGACCGCGACGCCGCGCCTGGCGAGCGTCTGCAGGGGCAGATTGTCGACGCCGGTTCCGTTGCGGCTGACAGCGCGCAGGTCGGGCGCGGCCGCGATCACCCGTTCCGACACGGGCTCGACGCCCGCGAGCCAGCCGACGACGCCGGGGACGAGGCGCAACAGCTCCGCCTCGTCGGGCGATTGGCCCGGCGTGCAATAGACGATGTCGTACCCGAATTCGCGCAAGCGCTCGATGGCGCGGTGAGGCCTCGCCGTCAGCGACCGGGGCGTCACGAGAATGCAATCCACAGGCTCACTCCCTTGCTGCGCGGATCGCGATCTCGGAGAGCGCCTGGAAATCCGGACCGCTGGCGGGGATCTCGATGTGGAACACTTCGGCGATGACCTGCGTCCAGCCGTGCAGGAAGTAGGTCCAGCCGTCCTCGATCCGCAGATCGCGCGTCTCGCGCTGCGCCCTCGCCTGGTCGAGGAAGACGAGGTCGCCGCGATAGTTGAGGTCCCAGACGATGGCCCGCTCGGGAAACGTCGCCGCATCGGTGAGCGGCGAGCCCGGCGCGTCCTTGCCGAGCCCGGTCGCATTGATCACCAGCGATCCGGGTTTGAGGCCGGCGAGCACGGCGTCGTTGTCGGACGGCTGCGGCGCGAGCACGTATTCGGTCGGCACGCCCGAGCCCAGGTCGGCGTGGATGCGGCGGATCTCCTCGAGCCGCGCCGGGCTGCGGTTCGAGACGACAATCCGCGCAGGCCGGTCGGCGCCGCGGCTCCTCTGCATCAGGCGCCAGGTCAGCGCGATCGTCGAGCCGCCGGCGCCCATGGAAAAGACCTCGGCGCCCGTCCGCTCGAAATGGCGTTCGGGCAGAAAGCCGTCGAGCGCGAGGCCGGAGGAAATCGGATCCTTGGCGTGGCAGACGAGGCGGCCGTCGCGCTTCGACAGGCAACTCGTTTCGCCCATGAACAGCGCATGCCGATCAATCTCGTCGAACTGGTCGCGGCAGGCCTGGTAGAGGTCGATCTTGTGCGTCGTCACCAGCGCGCCGAGCGACAGCGGGTCGGTCTTGAGGAAGGCGACGGCCGACCGATAGGCGTCGGCCGCGGCATGCAGGGGAAAATCGACGCCCTTGATGACGGCGTCTCCGAGCCCGAGGCGTTTCGCCCAAGCCGGAAACACCTTCATGATCGAGCTTTTTCCCGTCGTGACGCCGAAGAAGTAGAGAGTCGGCGCCGTCGCGGGCTCGAGCGGGCTCATTGCGCCGCGCCACGGATCTCGGCGGCGCGATCGACCGCCGCGCGGGCCTTCCTGGCGATGTCGGCGAAGCGTCGCTCGCGGATATCCTCCGACCGGGCGATCCAGGTGCCGCCGACGGCGGCGACGGACTTCATCTTCAGCCAGTCCGCCATCGTGTCCATGCTGACGCCTCCGGTCGGCACGAACCTGACGCCGAGGTGGGCGAACGGCGCGGCGATCGCCTCGAGGGCCTTCGGGCCGCCCGCGGCGCCCGCCGGGAAATATTTGGCCAGCCGGACGCCGCGCCGCACGGCGGCGCCGAGTTCGCTCGGGGTCATGACGCCGGGCGCGAACGGCAGACCGCGCATGGCGGCGGTCTCGACGATCTCGGGGTCGAAACCGGGCGCGAGGCCGAAACGGGCGCCGGCGGCGATCGCCGCCTCGAGCGAGCCGAGGTCGAGCACGGTTCCGGCCCCGATCAGCAGTTCGGGACGCGCGTCCCTGAGGATCGCGAGCGTCTCCGCCGCGGCCGCCGTCCGGAACGTGATCTCCGCGACGGCGAGGCCGCCCTCGAGCAGAGCGTCCGCCAGGGCGATCGCGTCGCGCGCGTCGTCGATGGCGATCACGGGGACGACGCCGAGGGCGGCGACTGCGGAAAACGGGTCGGTCATCGCGGGTCTCCCTGATTTGGCGATATTGCGTCCGCAGACAGGCGTTCGACGCGGGCGGCCGGGCGGCCGCGGTAGCGCGCGTTGTCGGCCAGCCTCCAGCCGCCCGCCCCGTCGTCGACGACGCGGCTGCGCATTCCGCCGGCCTCCTCGATGATCGCATAGTCCTGGCCGGAGTCCGCCGGATAGGCGAACGTCATCACGAGATCGTCGGCGCCGACGTTGACCGAGCGGTGGATCCAGAACGGAGGGACGTAGCAGAGCGTGCGCGCGCCGATGTCGACCGTGCGGATCTCGCCCTTCGGCGATTCGAGCAGCATCACGCCCCGGCCCTTCTCCCCGTAGTAGATTTCGGGACGGTTGGCGTTGGCGTGGATGTGGCCGCGCGTGAGGAAGAATTCGCGGCCGACCTTGCCCGGTCTCATCCGGGTGACGCCGACGATCATGTCTCCGGGGTCGGTCGACGGCTTGAAGTCGGTCACCTCGTAGACGACGGCCGCTCCGAGCTGGCCCTTGAGGGTCAAGAACGCGCTTTCGTCCTCGTAAAGACCCTCGAGATCGGCGAGCGTCTTGACGTAGCGGTTGACGGCGCCGGCGAGTTCGCCCTTGGCGACGTCGACCTGAAAGACCGCAGGCTCCCGCAGCTTCATCCCTCTCCCCTTCGAGCCGTCCGAGCAGCGGACGCGGCCTGGAGCGTGTATTTTTGCTACATGTTTGTCAAGGACCCCTACAGACATCATTTTTGTTATGTGTTTATTGCAGCGCAGAACGCTCGCTCAGAGCTAACAATCGGGATTTGAGTTCAAATATTTGCTATTCCTGCGCTTGACAGGCTCTCGTCCCTGTAAGTATGCTACAAATCTGGGGCAAGATCGACCCCAGCGATGAAGGCTCGTGGAGGAAATATCGATGAAGAAAGCCATTTCGGCTCTCGCGCTGACCGTCGCGCTCGCGACCGGCTCGCTCAGCGCCGCCGAGGCCGCCGATTGCAAGGTCGGCGTCGCCATGTACACGCTCAGCGCGCCCTACTTCGCCGCGCAGGTCGCCGCCGCCGTGGATCAGGCGAAGAAGGCCGGGTGCGAAGTCTCGCAATCCGACGGCCAGAACGACATGAACAAGCAGATCGCCGATGTCGAGGACATGGTCGCCAAGGGCGTCAACCTGCTGATCCTCAATCCGCGTGATCCGGAAGGCCTCGTCGCCGCCGCCGACGCCGCCACCAAGGCGGGCGTCAAGGTCGTGGTGATGGACTCGAGCATCAACACCAAGGCGCACGTCATCACGCAGGTGCGCTCGTCGAACGACCAGAACGGCTATCTCGTCGGGCAGTGGCTCGCCAAGCGCATGCAGGGCACGCCGATCAAGATGATTCTGCTCTCCGGATCCCAGGGCAACGAGGTCGGGCGCGACCGCCGGCTCGGCGTCTTCAAGGGCCTGCTCGAGGGGCAGCTCGTCAACGACGGCAAGGCCGGTTTTGTCGTCGTCGGCCAGGGCTGGGGCGGCTGGGCCCAGGAGGAGGGCCTGAAGGCGGCCGAAGACCTCCTGCAGGCGCACGGCGACGCCAATGTCATTCTCGGCGAAAACGACTCGATGGTTCTCGGCGCGCTGAAGGCGCTCCAGGCGTCGGGCAAGTCCGACGTGCTGGTGCTCGCAGCCGCCGACGGCCAGAAGGAGGCGCTCGCCCTCATCAAGGAAGGCAAGTACGGCGCGACCGGCCTCAACGATCCGGACCTCGTCGCGCGCACCGCGGTGGACATCGGCCTCAAGGCGCTCAAGGGCGAACTGCCCGCCGATTATCCCAAGCTCGTCCTGACGAAGCCCGACGTCATCACCAAGGACAACGTCGACAAGTACTATCGCAAGGACGCCGTGTTCTGAGCACGTCCGACTGAGCGCACGCCCTATGTCCGGCGGCGGGTTGACGCCCGCCGCGGCAGTCTTCTTGCGAGAGCGTCATGGCCGAACTCGCCCGGCTCACGGCAATCACCAAGTCCTTCGGCGGCGTGCGCGCCCTGCGCGGGGTCGACTTCGACCTGCGCTCAGGCGAGACGCACGCCCTGATCGGCGAGAATGGAGCCGGCAAGTCCACGCTCATGCGCGTGCTCGGCGGAGAGATGGCGCCGAGTTCGGGCGAAATCCGTCTCGACGGCGAGCGGGTCGACTTCCGCAACCCGCGCGCGGCGCGAGCGCACGGCATCGCGATCATCCACCAGGAACTCGCGCTCGCCCCGGACCTTTCGGTCGCCGAGAACATCTTCCTCGGCGACCTGTCGCGAGTCATCTCCTGGGGCGCGCTGCGCAGGCGGGCGAAGGAGTTGATCGACGCGCTGGGTTTCGACATCGATCCGGCGCGGCGCGTCAGCAGCCTCGCGGTGGCGCATCAGCAGGTCGTCGAGATCGCGAAGGCGCTGTCGCGCAAGCTCAAGATCATCGTGTTCGACGAGCCGACCGCGGTGCTTTCGACGCAGGACGCCGAGCGGCTGCATGCGATCATCGCCAAGCTGCGCGCCGACGGCGTCGGCGTCATCTACATCTCTCATCGGCTCGAGGAAGTTCTGAGCATCGCCGATCGGGTGACGGTGATGAAGGACGGCCAGGTCGTCGGAACGAAAGCGGCAAGCGACCTGACGATCGACGAGGCCATTCGCATGATGGTCGGACGGCCGATTGCGGCGCTGTTCCCGGAGAAGAGGCCGCGCAAGATCGGCGCGGCGCGGCTCGAGGCGCGTCATTTGCGCTCGGGGCGGCTCGTGCGCGACGTCAGCTTTTCGGTCCGCGCGGGCGAGATCGTCGGCCTCGGCGGTCTCGTCGGCTCCGGTCGAACCGAAGTCGCCCGGGTGATTTTCGGAGCGGACGCGAGGGAAAGCGGCACGATCGTCGTCAACGGCGAGGAGGCTCGGGTGCGAACGCCGAAGGAGGCCGTCGAGGCCGGCGTTTGCCTCGTGCCCGAGGATCGCAAGCTGCACGGCGTGGTCATCGACGCGCCGATCCGCGTCAACGCGACGATGGCGCGCCTGTCCGCCGTCGTGAACGGGCTCGGGTTCCTGAAATTCGGGCTCGAACGACAGATGGTCACGGAGCTGGGCGCGAGCCTCAAGCTGAAGGCCGCGCATATCGACGCGCCGGTGTCGAGCCTGTCCGGCGGCAACCAGCAAAAGGTCGTGCTGGCCAAGTGGTTTCACGCCGGCGGAGACGTGATCATCCTCGACGAGCCCACGCGCGGCGTCGACGTCGGGGCGAAGAGCGAAATCTACGGCATCGTCCTCAAGCTCGCCGAACAGGGCAAGGCCGTGCTCATCATCTCTTCCGAGCACCAGGAGTTGTTCGGCCTTTGCGATCGCGTGCTGGTGATGGGCGAGGGCGAGTTGCGCGGCGAACTGGCGCCGCCGGACTATAGTGAGGAGAACCTCCTCTCCCTGGCGTTCGCGCGGCGGACGCAGCAAACGGAAGGCGCGTGAAACCATGACTGCGGTGACCGAGGCGGTGGCGCAGGAAAAGCGCAGGTTCGACTTTGCCGGCTTCATCCAGAGATTCGGGACCCTGGGGATCTTCCTCGCGCTCGTGGTCGCCGCGTCGATCTGGTCGCCGAGCTTCCTGACCAAGCCCAACATCCTCAACGTCTTGCGTCAGGTCGCGTCGGGCGCCGGCATTATGGCCGTCGGGATGCTGTACGTCATCTTGACGAGAGGCATCGACCTGTCCGTCGGATCGGTCGCCTCGCTCGGGTGCGTGCTGAGCGCTTACTTCATCGCCTTTTCCGGCTACGGCGTGGCGACCAGCGTCGCTCTCGTGATCGTCAGCGGCGCGGTTTGCGGGCTCGTGACGGGGGCGTTCGTCGCCTATCTGCGCCTGCCGTCCTTCGTGATGTCGCTCGCGATGATGGCGATTGCGCGCGGGCTCTCGCTGATCATTTCGGCCGGCCGGCCGATTCCGATCGGAGACGGCGGCGACGCGCTCGCCGATTTCGGATCCGGGTTCTTCCTCGGCTTGCCGGAGCCGGTGATTCTGATGTTCGCCGTGTTTCTCGCCGGCGGCGTCGTGCTCAATTTCACCCGGTTCGGGCGGATCATCAAGGCGATCGGATCGAACGAGGAAGCGGTGCGCCTCTCCGGGATCGCGGTGCCGCGCTATGTCCTCGCCGTCTACGTCATTTCGGGCGCGCTCGCCGCGGTCGCCGGAATCATTTCGACGAGCCGCACGGGCGTCGGCTCCGCGCAGGTCGGCGTCGGCGCGGAGCTCAACGTCATCGCGGCGGTGGTGATCGGCGGGGCGAGCCTGATGGGCGGCCGCGGCGGGGTCATCAACACGCTGCTCGGCGCCCTCGTCATGGGCATGATCGCCAACATCATGAATCTGGCCGGCGTGCCGGGATACCATCAGCAGGTCTACATGGGTCTCATCATCGTCATCGCCATGCTGATTCAATACAGCGCCGGATCGTTGAAGCGCTGATCGGCCCCGGGAGACGACGCCGTGACCCGCGACCTCACCCTCTCCATCGACGTCGGCACGGGCAGCGTCCGGGCCGCCCTGGTCGACCGCGTCGGCGTGATCCTGCATATCGCGGCCCGCGAGCACGATCAGACGGTGCCGCACTTCGGTTGGGCCGAGCAGCGCCCGCTCGACTGGTGGGCCGGCGTCGCCGCCGCCATCCGCGAAACGCTCGCGGCGGTTCCCGACGCACGCGCCCGGATCGCGGCGGTCTGCGCCTGCGGACAGATGCACGCGACCGTGCTCGTCGACGAGGCGGGACGCCCGACCCGCGAATCGGCCCCGCTCTGGAACGACAAGCGGACGGCGGCCGTGGTCGCCGATTTCGAACGGACGCACGGGGCGTCCGCCTGGCTCGCCGAATGCGGCAATCCGCCGACTCCCGCCTGGCCCGGCTTCAAGTTGATGTGGCTGCGCGACAACGACCCTGCCGCCTACGCGGCCGCGCGAACCGTGCTCATGCCGAAGGACTTCATCAATCTTCGCCTGACCGGCGCGATCGCCATGGATACCGGCGACGCCTCGTGCAGCTTCCTGATGAATCCGCGCACCCGCCGCTGGTCCGAGACGATGATCGACCTTCTGGGCGTCGATCGCGCCAAGCTGCCGCCGATCCGCGAGCCGATCGACATTCTCGGTTCGATCACCAGGGCCGCGGCCGCGGAGACGGGGCTGCAGGAAGGCACGCCGGTGCTCGTCGGCGGGGCCGACTATCCGGTGGCGCTTCTGGGATCGGGCGTCTGCCGCCCCGGGCTCGCCTCCGACGTGACGGGCACGTCCTGCATTCTGACCCTGATCGCCGACGCGCCGCTGTTCGACCCCGAGATCTGCAACGTCGCCACGATCGAAGGCCACTGGGGCCCGTTCGTGCTGCTCGAGACGGGCGGCGACGCGATGCGATGGGCGCGCCGCGCGTTTCACGACAAGGCGCTCGGCTACGACGAAATGACGAAGCGCGCAGCGTCCGCGCCGGCGGGATCGGACGCCCTGTTCTTCCTGCCCTATCTGACGGGCGAACGGCTCGGCGCGCACCGCAACGCGCGGGCGCAGTTCTTCGGCCTCGGCGCCGCTCACGGCCTCTCCCACCTGCACCGCGCCGTCCTGGAAGGCGTCGCCTTCGCCGCGGCGCGCCACCTGCGGATCATGGAGCATGCCGCGGAGCGAAAGCTCGAGAGGGTCATCGCCTCCGGAGGCGGGGCGAGAAGCGAACTGTGGCTGAAGATCAAGGCGAGCGTCTACGGGGTCCCGATCGTCGTCCCCGAGGAGCCCGAATGCGGCGTCATCGGCTGCGCGGCGATTGCGGCGACGGCGATCGGCCGATTTTCGCGGCTCGAAGACGCGGCCGGCGCTTACGTGCGCCACGTCAACGAAGTGCGGCCCGATCCCGAATGGGTCGAGGTCTACGCCCGCATGCAGCCGGTGTTCGACAAGCTCTATGCGCATGCGCAGGCGCTTTACGACGACCTCGACGCGCTCTCCGGCGCGACGAGGCCTGGCCACGGAAAGGAAGGATGACGGATGGACGAGATCCTCGCAACGTTCCGGCCGGCGCTGTTCGCCGGCAAACGCGCCCTGGTCTCCGGCGGCACCAGCGGCATCGGCCTCTGTCTCGCGCGAGCCTTCGCCCGACTGGGAGCGGAGGTGATCGCCACCGGCGCCTCGGGCGATCGTCTCGAGGCGGCGCGGGCCGACGCGGACGCGAGGTCGGTGCGCTTCGAGCGGCTCGACGTGCGCGACCGCAAGGCGGTCGACGCGACCGTCGGCGGTCTCGACCGGCTCGACGTCCTCATCAACTGCGCCGGTGTCGCCAGGCCGGAAAAGGAGTACGACGAGGACGGCTTTCTCGACGTGATGGACGTGAATCTCAACAGCGTGATGCGCCTGTCGATGGCGGCGCGGCCGTTGCTGGCGCGCTCGCGCGGCGCGATCGTCAATTTCGCCTCCATGCTGAGCTTTCTCGCCGATGACGGCGTTCCCGCCTATTGCGCGAGCAAAACCGGGGTCGTCGGCCTGACCAGGGCGCTCGCCCACCGGTTCGGCCCGGAGGGCGTGCGGGTGAACGCGATCGCGCCCGGCTATCACAAAACCGACATGACGAAAGCGTTGTGGGACGACCCCGTTCCGGCGGCCAAGATCGCCGCCAAGTCGGCGTTCAAGCGCTGGGGAACGGTCGAAGACCTCGTCGGCGCGACGGTGTTCCTGTGCTCGCCGGCGGCCGCGTTCATCACCGCGACGACGCTGCCGGTCGACGGCGGCTATGTCGTCAGCGGCTTTTGACGGCGCGCAGCGCCTTTCTTTCGTGTCTCGCAAGAAGAAGAGGTTTCCGATATGCGCGCAGCCGTGATGCACAAGCCGGGCGACATCCGAATGGAGGACGTCGCAAGGCCCGCGCCCAAGCGCGGCGAGGCGCTGGTGAAAGTCGCGGCGGTCGGCGTCTGCGGATCCGACATCCCGCGCCTCCTGACCAAAGGCGCGCACCGCATGCCGCTCGTCTGCGGCCACGAGTTCTCCGGCCACATCGTCAGCCTCGGCGACGCCGTCGAAGGCTACGACGTCGGCGATCTCGTGGGCGTCGCCCCGCTGATCCCGTGCGGCGTCTGCGACCAATGCGTCACCGGAAACTTCTCGCGCTGCCGCGACTATGACTATTTCGGCAGCCGCCGCGACGGCGCTTACGCCGAGTTCGTGGCCGTTCCGGTGGGAAACCTGCTGAAGACTCCCGCCGGCGCCGATCCGCGCGCGGTCGCCATGACCGACCCGGCCTCGATCGCGCTGCACGCCGTCTGGAAGGCGCCGCCGACCATGGGCCAGCGCGGCGGGGTCGTCGGTTGCGGGCCGATTGGACTGTTCGCGATCCAATGGATGAAGCTGATGGGCTGCACGGAGGTCGTCGCGGTCGACGTCGCCGAGGAGAAGCTCGCACAGGCGCGCGAGGCCGGCGCCACCCATACGATCCTGTCCGGGGCTGAACCGGCCGCGGATCTGCCCTGCGATCTCGTCATCGAGGCGGCGGGCGTCCCGTCCTCCGTCAATCTCGCGGTTCGCCTCGCCGGGCCGGGCGGGCATGTGGTGTTCATCGGGATTCCGGTCGGCGACATTCCGCTCGACAACAAGACCTTCCAGCATCTCTTGCGTCAGGAGGTGTCCCTGCACGGGGCCTGGAACTCCTTCAGCGCGCCGTTCCCGGGCAAGGAGTGGACCGTGTCCCTGGCCGCGCTCTGCGACGGCGCGTTGAAGTGGGAATTCATGATCTCGCACGAATTGCCGCTCGACGAACTGCCGCGGATGTTCGAGACGATCAAGGGGCGAAACGAGGTCTTTTCCAAGGTGATGTTCCGGCCTTGACGGCCGCGGGCGGGTGGGTGTGATGGCGCTGTTGCTTGGCCTCGACTTCGGCACCGGAGGCGTCCGGGTCGGTGCGTTCGATCTCGATCGCCGCGTCATGCTCGGCGAGCGCGAAGCCCGTTACGGCACCCGCTATCCCCGGCCCGGCTGGGCGGAACAGTGGCCGCCCGACTGGTGGGAGGCGCTCGGCAAGGCGGCGCGCGCGCTGATGCGCGACCTCGGGTCGCCAGAGGTTGCGGGGGTGTGCGCCGCGACGACGGCGTCGACCGTCGTCGTGTGCAAGCGCGACGGGACTCCGTTGCGGCCGGCGCTTCTCTGGATGGACTGCCGCGCGGCCGCAGAAGCGGAGCGGACGGCCGCGTCCCGCCATCCGGTCATGTCCTGTTCGGGAGGCGGAGACGCGGCCGAATGGCTGGTCCCCAAGGCGATGTGGGTCGCCGGCGCCGAGCCCGAGACCTACGCCGAGGCCGACGTCGTCTGCGAATGCCTCGACTACGTGAATTTCCGGCTGACGGGGCGATGGGTCGGCTCCAGGATGAACGCGACCTGCAAGTGGAATTACGATTCGACGGCCAAGCGGTTCGTGGACGAGCTCTATGCCGAGTTCGGCGTGCCGGACCTCGCGGCAAAACTCCCGGGGGCGATTTACCCGGTCGGCGCAGCGATCGAGCGCCTGTCGCGGCAGGCCGCCGAGCATCTCGGTCTTCCCAATCGGCCGATGCTCGCCCAGGGCGGCATCGACGCTCATATCGGCATGGTGGGCGCCGATACGATCGAGCCGGGCGAACTCCTGCTGATCGGCGGAACGTCGTCGGTGCAGCTTTTCCAGCTCGCGCAAGAGACGCCGGTCGACGGATTCTGGGGACCCTATCCGCACGCGCTGGTCGACGACCGCTGGCTCGTCGAGGCGGGCCAGGTGTCGGCGGGATCGGTGCTCTCGTGGGTGTCGAGCGACATGTTCGGGCTCGATGAAGCGGCGCTGGAAGCGCTGTGGCGAAAGGCCGAAGCGGCGCCGGTCGGCGGAGCCGGGTTGCTGTCGCTCGACTATTTCATGGGCAATCGTACGCCCTATCGCGACGCGCGGCTGCGCGGCGCGTTCCTCGGTCTTTCGCTCGGGCACGATCGCGCCGCGGTCTATCGCGCCGCCGTCGAGGGCGTCGCCCTCGGGTCCGCGAATGTGCTGCGCCGCATGGGCGAACTCGGCGTGGTCTGCCGGCGCGTGGTCTCCTCGGGCGGCTACGCCCGGAATCCGGTCTGGCTGAAGGCGACGGTCGATGCGATGGGCGTGCCGGTGCACCTGCTGCCGGACGCCAACCTGACGATTCTCGGAGCGGTCGCCTGCGCCGCCAACGGCGCGGGCCTGACGAGGACCCTCTACGACGCGGCGAAAGCCGTGTCGCAGCCGATGATCGTCGTCGAGCCGGATCGGGAAGCGCATGAACGCTATCGCGAGTTGCTGGCCGACTACCTGGAGGCGACGGCGCTTCTCACGCCGATCCTTCACCGCCTGGCCGACCGGCAGATGAGGGGACGCGCGCGTGCCGACTGAAGACCTCGAGCGCGACGTCCGCTTCCGCGACCTGTCGTCCGACCAACGCGAGTCGCTGATGATTCAGGCGGCCAAGCGCTACTACGACCTGGACATGACGATCGGCGACCTGGCGAAAGACATGGGGCTGACCCGTTGGCAGGCGCGGCGCCTGCTCAACGACGCGCGCGAGGCCGGGATCGTCCGCATCGAGATCCTGCCCCGGGCGGCGCGCAGCCCCGAGGTCGAAAGCCGCTTGCAGAGGCGTTTCGGCCTCAAGGAGGCTGTCGTCGCGCGTCCTCCCTATGACGATCCGGCGGTCGCGCTCGCAGGCGTCGCCCAGGCCGCGGCGCAGTTCATCGCGGCGCTCGGTCCGACGCCGCTGATCGGCATCTCCTGGGGTCGGACGATGAACGCTGTCGCGCGGCGGCTGCCTCCATTCTGGAGCGAGGGCGCGGAAATCGTCCTGCTCAACGGGGCGATGAACATCCGGTCTCGGTCCACGAGCTCCGACAACACGGCGGAGCTTTTCGCGCGATCGGCGAACGGCGCCGCGACGCTGCTTCCGGTGCCGGCCATCCTCGGGCAGGCCGAGACCCGCCTCGCGCTCGAGCGGGATCCGACCATCGCCAGCGTGCTCGCGCTGGGGCGCCGCGCGCCGGTGATCTGTTTCGGGATGGGGGCCATGGCGCCCGACTCCGTTCTGGTCCAGTCCGGCTTCATCACGCCGGACGAGCAGACGGCGCTCAAGGCCAGGGGCGCCGTCGGCGACATTTTCAGTCGTTTCCTGAACGAGAAGGGCGAGATCGTCGATCGCGAACTCGACTCCCGCACCATCGGCATCGAGCTGCGCGACTGCGCGGGACGGGATATTTCGATCGGCGTGGCCGCCGGACAGGAGAAGCTCGCCATCGTGCGCGCCGCGCTTCGCACGGGTTGCGTGAATGTTCTGGTCATCGACGAACGAACCGCGCTGGCGCTTCTCGAGGCCGCGTCATGATCCGGGATTTCGTCCATCAACATCCGTTTCTTCAGGAGCGTGAGGCCAACGTGAACACCCTGACCGATCCCGTATTGGCGAAACGCCACAACTCTCCGGTCAATCCCGGCGTTCGGCTCGATCCGTCGTGGTTCGAGAGCGTTGGGGTGAATACGAGCGCGGTCGAGCGGCGCGCTGCGACGCTGACGACGCGGC
>NZ_QNRK01000019.1:11656-132580 GCF_003315135.1 Roseiarcus fermentans | reverse complement strand
TTATCAAATTAAATGGATATTCTCAAATATCATGGATGCACTTAAGCAACTGATTTCATTGCGTCTGAGTTCTCAGCTCAAGACGGAGCCTGACAGAGCCGACGGCGCCTTGCCGCCTTGCAGGAGGTTGCCATGTCACGACCGATTCTCACTCTATCGGCCGCGGTATTGCTCTGCGCTTCATCGCATATTGCTCTTGCCGACCAAAGCGGCCTAGTCACTGGCGCGGTCGGCGGCGCGGTCGCCGGAGCTGTTGTTGGTGGTCCGCTCGGCGCGGTCGTGGGCGGCGTGGGCGGCGCGGCAATCGGAAACTCCGTCACCAATCACAGAGGCGACCGTCGCGGCTACGCCTATCATCACTACCACCACCACGCCGAGCAATACTGATCGATGGGCGTCGCCCGGTGCGAGGGCGTCGTCGGGCTCAGAATTGGGCCGACCTGGAGAAGCCGGCATCTAACGATTTTCGGTTAACCGCCCACGACCTCGACGCGCGCGTCGAGGTTATCGCGTGCGCATCGCTTCGAACCTTCGCGACTCGGCTCCATGCGGAGGATGGGCGCGGGCCTGAAACAGACTCCGTCATCAAGCTCGAGATATCGCGCTCGGGCCGCCGCCCTTCGGGTGTTCGCAGGCGCAGAGTCGTTGGAGTCACGGTCTGGTTAGCCAACGGAGAGGTCGTCGACCACCGGGGTGACGACGCGCGATTCTGGCACTCGTCGCTGTCGCCTGACGATCCGGGAATCCCATTTGCGATCGCCATGCCAGAGACCGCTCGGGGGGATCGACGCCCGAGGGCGCGTCCCGTCACGTCACAAGCATGAGACTGCCGACGACATGATCGTGCGGATGCAATCGATACTGACCGGTTCCCCATAATGCCTGGGAACCAGCTCCCGCAGCGCACGAGCGACGTCTCCGAACGAAAGGTCGGCCGCCACGTCGAACGACACGACTTTGTCTTGAAAGACAAAGCGCAGACAGTGCTCTTTAGGTTTTCGGGCCTGGTCGAGTTGCATCGATACGGGTCCATCGAAGCCAGCGCCGGCGAAAACGGCGGCCAATGTCTCAGTTCTTTCCATCGGGTCCTCGTTCTGGGCGGCGGCGGCCTCGATTAGCCGGTTGCTTCGCGCCCCGTCCTCCGGCGCGCCAACAGAATGGCGCAATCGGCGCCGCGGAACAGGTTCGGAATATACCCAGAGGCTGACGGGAGCCTTCCGGTCAGAAATCCGCACTAACGCCACGGCATCGACTGAATTGGCGCGACGCGCCGGCCCAAGCGCCCGCCGCCGCCGACGGCGGCCGATACTCCTTCCGCCTCTGGTCGTAGGTAGTTTCCGACTCTGGCGTTCAAGGCGCAAACCTCTGAACACAGAGCCAGTTACTGCTCTCTCAGTCACTGGAGTTCCCTTATGAAGACGCGCTTTTTCCTCGCCAGCGTGACCGCGCTGGCTTTTGCGGCAAGCACGATTGCGCTGCCGTCGCTCGCTGAGGCCGGTCAAGTCTTCCATGGCGGGGGCGGACACGGCGGCGGCGGTTTCCACGGCGGCGGCGGACACGCCGGCGCTTACCACATGGGCGGCGCCTACCACGGCGGCGGTTATCACGGCGGCGGCTACTACGGTGGTGGCGGCGGCGTCTACTATGGCGGCGGATGCGGACCCATGCAGGTGGTCCTCGGGCTCTGCGGCCCCTACGGCTACTGAAGCCCCTCCCATTGCGCGCGCGGGCCTGGTTTGAGAGTCCGCCGCGCGAACCGGTGCGCGTTTGACGACCCGCGCTGACCAGCCTGCGAACACCGGCCGTCAGCCCTCAATCCTAAGGTGCAAATAAATGAGAAAACTTCTTCTCGCCTCCGCGACCATCGCAGGCCTCGCCGCTTCAACCTTCGCCGGCGCCTCCTTTGCCGTGTCCGCTCCCAACGCGGGCTTGCCGAGCGCGGCCGAAATTCAACGCATTCAGGAACGTCAGTCCGTCCTGCTGGACGCGCATCTGGCCGGGATGAAGGCGGGCCTGAAACTCAACGACGAGCAGGCCAAGACCTGGCCGGCGTTCGAATCGGCGATCCGGGACGCCGCAAAGTCGCGCTCCGATCGATGGACTCAAGCGCGGGAGCGAATGGCGCAACCGGGCGAGCGTCCTTCGCCGATCGAGCGAATGACCATCATGGCCGACCATATCGAGAAGAGCGCATCGGAGCTACGAAAGGTCATCGACGCCAGCAAGCCTCTGTATGCAAGCCTGGACGATGCCCAGAAGCGCGACTTCGGTCCGTTGATGCGCGAGTTCAAGCCGACACACAGGCGTTGATGCGGCGTCACCTTACGCCGCGGTCCGCCAGCGTAGCCTGAGTTCGGTTCGCGCGGGTTCTTGAATGGCGCGCAACAAGGGCCAGCGGGGGTCGAGCGCGCCTCTGCCGCCGGTCGGATCAGATGCCCTGATCGTTGAGGTTCGATGAGATGACCAACCGCCACGCCGCCCTTCCCTCGCCATCGCGAAATCCGATCGATCCGGACTTCGTTCAGGGTGTCGCCAATAGAACAACGCATCGCGCCAAGATCGTGATCGAAGACCTCGATTTCTTCTATGGCCCGACGCAAGCGCTGGACGGCGTGACGCTTGATATTCCCGAGAAGCAGGTGACCGGCCTGATCGGACCCTCCGGCTGCGGAAAGACGACCTTGCTCAGGGTGCTGAATCGCCTCTACGACATGTATCCGGACGAGCGCGTAACGGGCGAAGCGCTGATGGACGGCGAGAGCATTCTTGGGCCCGAGGTGGACTTGAACCTGCTGCGCTGGCGCATCGGCATGGTGTTCCAGGGACCGACGCCCTTTCCGATGTCGATCTTCGAGAACATCGCCCTCGGGCCCAGGGATCTCGAGAGCTTGTCGCGCCAGGACACGGCCGACCGCGTCGAGGAATCGTTGACGCGAGCCGCGTTGTGGAGCGAGGTCAAAGATCGATTGTCGTCGCAGGCCGGCGCCCTGTCGATCGGCCAGCAGCAGCGCCTTTGCATCGCCCGCACGCTGGCGGCCCGGCCGGAGGTGATCCTGTTCGATGAGCCGACCAGCGCGCTCGACCCGATCAGCGGCCAGAAGATCGAAGCGCTCATCGCCGACCTGAAGCGCGACTTCACCGTCGTTTTCGTGACGCACAATATGGAGCAGGCGCAGCGCTGCGCCGACAAGGTCGCGTTTTTCTATCTGGGCGAGATGATCGAGGCCGGTTCGACGGGGCAGATGTTCGATGCGCCGCGGCAGAGGCGCACGCAAGATTACATGGCGGGAACCTTCGGCTGAGCCGGCGCACGCACACCCCGAACAATGGACCTTTGCATGGAAGACGCCGCTAGACGCCGATTTCTGGGGGTTGTCGCAGGCGCGGGAGTCGTCGCCGCCGCCGGAGGCGCAGCCGCGTATATCGCGAGTTCTCGCGACGCTGGCGCCTACGACGCCGCGGTCGAAGCAACCTGGCGCCACAGCGACAGTTTCGACCTTCCCGCGCCAGACGCCCGGAAAGACCTCGTGCGCTACGCGACGCTTGCGGCCAACAGTCACAACACCCAGCCGTGGCAGTTCCGCCTGCCCGACCGCGCGATCCTCGTGCTGCCCGATTTGACCCGACGCCTGGCGTCCGTTGACCCCGACAATCATCACCTCTTCGCCAGCCTCGGCTGCGCAACCGAAAATCTCGTTCAGGCGGCGGCGGCTTTCGGGCTCCGCGCGAATGCGACTTTCGACGCCGCAGCGGGCGGCATCCGGGTCGACCTGGAACAGGCGCCTGCGGCGCACAGCCCGCTCTTCGACGCGATCCCGCGACGTCAATCGACACGCGGCGTCTTCGACGGACGGGCTGTGCCCGCCGAGCACCTTCGACTTCTGGAAGCCGCCGGGAGCGGCGATGGGGTGACGTTGCGGCTCTTTACCGAGCGCAAGTCCGTTGAAGACATCCTCGGCTTTCTGGTCGCCGGCAACAGCGCGCAGATGGACGACGCCGCATTTGTCGCTGAACTGAAGTCGTGGCTGCGGTTCAATTACGCCGAAGCGATTGCGACAGACGACGGACTGTTCTCAAAATGCACGGGCGCCCCCACACTGCCGAGCTGGCTCGGACGCCTGATTTTCAGTCTGGTCGTGACAAAGGACGACGAGAACAAGACCTATGCGGCCCAGCTCCGGAGCTCGGCCGGCGTCGCCGTATTCATCTCGGACACGAACGAGCCGGCCTCATGGAGCGCCGCGGGGCGCTGTTGCCAGCGCTTCGCCCTGCAGGCGACGGCTTTGGGCATTCGGCATTGCTTCATCAATCAGCCCGTCGAAGTTCCAGCGGTGCGTGGGCAGTTCGCCGCTTTCCTTGGAGTTGGAGATCGGCGGCCCGATCTCGTCATGAGATTTGGATACGGACCGGAACTGCCAAGATCATTGCGCCGTCCGGTCGATCAGGTGCTGCATGCTGCCTGAGACATTCTTCGTCCGCCTTTCGAACACGATAGGAAACCCAATGTCCTACCCTACTCCCTCGACAGACTTCGAAATCCGCATCGCCGATGTTCGCGACAATATCCGTGAGCTGACCGAGCAGGCCGCAGCCTATTCCGGCGGGGCGGACGAAGCGAGATCAGCTGTCCGGATCGCCGAGCAGGAAGCTTTGTTGGCCGAGCTTCTCAAGGGGCGGGAGGCTCAGTCGGCTTAGGCTTAAGCCTCCCGCGGGCCGGCCTCGTCAGACTGGCGCCAGCTCACTGGCGTCGGTGGCGGCGCGGCTTTGTTCCAGGGTGGGATAGTCGGTGTAGCCGTGGGCGCCGCCGCCGTAGAATGTCTCCTGGCCCATCAGCGGGTTGAGCGGAGCGTTTTCGCGCAAGCGCTCCACAAGATCCGGATTGGCGATGAAGAGGCGTCCGAACGACACAAGATCGGCGCGTCCGCTTGCGACCGCGTCGATCGCCAGCTTCCGGTCGTAGCCGTTGTTGACCATCCAGACGCCATCGAAACAGGCATGCAGCGCAGGATAGTCGAACGGAATCGTGTAGCGGGGTCCGCCGGTCTCGCCCTCCACCACATGTACGTACGCCAGGCCAAATGGGTTGAGGCCCTTCACGACGTGATTGAACAGGGCCTGCGGATTGCTGTCTCGTGAGTCCCCGGCGGTGGAGACCGGCGAGAGCCGAACGCCGAGGCGGGCGGCGCCGATCGCCTCGGCGCAAGTCTTCACGACCTCGAGGAGCAGCCGCGAGCGGTTCTCGATCGAGCCGCCGTAGGCGTCGGTGCGATGGTTGGTTCCGTCGCGCAGAAAGGCGTCGAGCAGGTAGCCGTGCGCGCCATGCAGCTCAACGCCGTCGAAACCGGCCTCGATGGCGCAGGTCGAGGCATAGCGGAAGTCTTCGACAATGCCGGGGATCTCTTTGAGATCGAGCGCGCGAGGCGTCGACGCGTCGACGAAGCCCTCGTTCGCGACAAAGGTCTTGGTTCTCGCCCGGATTGCCGAGGGTCCAACGGGCGCCTGACCGTCCTTCTGGAAGCTTGTGTGAGAGACGCGGCCGGTATGCCAAAGCTGAACGACGATCGTCCCGCCTTTGGCGTGCACGGCGTCGGTGACGGCTTTCCAGCCGCGGACCTGATCGTCGGTATAGCAGCCCGGCGTATTCGCGTAGCCCTGCGCCTGGGCCGAGATCTGGGTGGCTTCGGCGATGATCAGGCCGGCCGTGGCGCGTTGTGCGTAATATTCAACGGCAAAGGGACCCGGCACCAGGCCCGGACCGGCGCGATTTCTCGTTAGAGGCGCCATCACGATGCGGTTGGCGAGTTTCATTACGCCGGCTTCGGCGGGTTGGAAAAGAGCCCGGGCCGTGCGGGTCTCGTAAGATTTCTTCATCGTCTCTTGTCCTCGATCAATGGTCGCCGCAACGGATATCAACGGTTAGCGCGGACGGCGTTTTGCAACTGCCCGCCCGTCCAGGAACCCGTCCGCGATCGTAATGCGTCATGTTCAAGAGCCTCCAGAAACGGACGGTTTGATAGCCTCGGAAACTACTCATCCCCCACCCGACGAAGGCGATGACGATTGGCGCCGAGACGACAGGCGCGGCGACGCGACGGAAGCGCCACGGGCGCCGCTATCCTCTGAGTAGATTCCGAACCTTATGTTCCGCGCGCCTTCACGGCTAACTGATGGCGATCGGCTACGAAGCGCCATGCGTTCAAAGCCACGACGACCCGTCGGGGCAGACGGCTGCGCCACTCCTCATCGCGGGAGGAGCCTGAACATTGAGAGAGCAGCACGTGGGGAACGGCGTCGCCAAAAGCTGCGGCACTTCCCGCGCATACGCGCTCGGCGCGACAGGCAGCCTGACATGAGCAAAGACGACAACCAGATTTTGGCTCCATCGAGCCCATCGCCGGACGACAAAGTCAGGCGTGGCGACGTGCTGCCGCCTTCCGACCATGGGGTCGCACCCGCACTTCCGGCGCTGCCTGCCGCTCCGGCGGTCGTCCCTGCGCCGCGCGTGCGATCGAGATGGAAGACGCTGGGTCTTCTGGCGATCGTCATTCTCGGCGCCTGTGGCGGCAGCGCCTATTGGTGGCACAGCCGGCAGGGCGGCCTCCCCTTGGGGATCGTGTCGGGCAACGGAAGGATCGAGGCGGACGAGATCGATATCGACACCAAGTTCGCCGGCCGCATTATCGAAATGGACGCGGACGAAGGCGACATGCTGAAGCCACAGCAGGTTGTCGCCCGCATGGACACGCGGGACCTTGAGGCCACTCTGGAGAAATCCGAGGCTCAGGTGCAAGGCGCGCAGCAGAGCCTCGATGCGGCGCACGCCGAAGTCGTCCAGGAGACGACCCAGGTCACCCTCGCCCAACAGCAGTTCGACCGCACCAGCACGCTGGTCAAGCAAGGCTTCGCCACCAACGAACTGCTGGACGAGCGAAGGCAGACGCTCAACGGCGCCGGGGCCGCCCTCACCGCTGCGAACGACCGCGTCGGCGAAGCGGCGCGAACGCTCGACGCCGCGACCCACGACGTCGAACTCTACAAGGTCAACATCGCCGACAACACGCTCGTCGCGCCGCGCAACGGGCGCATCGAGTACAGGGTCGCGAATATCGGCGAGGTCATGCCCGCCGGCGGCAAAGTCTTCACCATGCTCGACATCGAATACGTCTACATGGACATTTATCTTCCTACCGACCAGGCCGGAAAAGTGGAGATCGGCTCCGACGCGCGCATTGTGCTCGACGCCCTGCCCGCAATTGCGATCCCGGCGAAGGTCGCGTTCGTCGCGAGGCAGGCGCAGTTCACGCCGAAGACCGTAGAGACGAAGGACGAGCGCGATCTTCTGATGTTCCGCGTCCGGGTGAAGATCGATCCGGAGCGATTGCGCGAGCACGCAGCCTCGGTCAGAAGCGGCCTCCCCGGGGTCGGCTACGTCAAATATGATCCCACGCTCGCCTGGCCAACCAAATTGCAAGGGGACGTCGCGCCGTGAACGGCCCCGCGCGCCCGGTCGCGCGGATCGCGGGCGTCACTCAGAGATACGGCCATGTGATCGCGCTGGACGACGTCTCGATCGAAATCCCAGCCGGTTGCATGGTCGGCTTCATCGGGCCCGACGGCGTCGGCAAGTCCACGCTCTTGAGCCTGATCGCGGGTTCGCGACAGATCCAGTCCGGGAGCGTTCTGGTCCTCGACGGCGACATGGCAAACGCCGCCCATCGGTCGCGCATCTGTTCGCGCATCGCCTATATGCCCCAGGGTCTGGGCAAAAACCTCTATGCCGACCTCAGCGTCCGGGAGAACATCGAGTTTTTTGGCCGCCTGTTCGGGCAATCGCGTTCGGAACGGGACGATAGAGTCGGCGACCTCCTGGAAAGCACGGGGCTCGCGCCGTTTTCCGACCGGCCAGCGAAGAAGCTTTCCGGAGGAATGCGGCAGAAGCTCGGACTCTGCTGCTGCCTCATCCATGATCCCGATCTCCTGATCCTCGACGAGCCGACCACTGGCGTCGATCCGCTGTCGCGGCGGCAGTTCTGGGTGTTGATCGACCGCATGCGCTCTCGCAGCCAGGGCATGAGCGTGCTCGTCGCTACAGCCTATATGGAGGAGGCGGAACGGTTCGAATGGCTGGTCGCCATGAACGCTGGCAAAGTGATTGGGACCGGCTCGCCCACGGAACTCAAGGCGAAAGCCGGCGCGGCCACCCTCGAGGAGGCGTTCATCGCTCTGCTGCCGGTTGAGGAGCGCGGCGATCACAAGGCGTTGCACGTCCCGCCGCGACACATTGGCGAGGGCGAGCCGATTATCGTCGCGCGCGATCTCACCTGCCGCTTCGGCGACTTCACCGCGGTTGACCGCGTCAGCTTCACCATCGAGCGCGGCGAGATCTTCGGCTTTCTCGGCTCGAACGGCAGCGGCAAGACGACCACGATGAAAATGCTGACCGGCCTGCTGGCGCCGACCTTGGGCGAGGCGCTGCTGTTCGGGAAACGGCTGGAGCCTGGCGACATGAGCTCGCGCTATCGCGTCGGCTACATGTCGCAGTCGTTCTCGCTCTATACGGAATTGACGGTCCGGCAGAACCTCGAGCTTCACGCCCGCCTCTATAACCTCCCGGCCGACAAAGCGAAGGCGCGCATCTCCGAGCTGATCGCATGGTTCGGTCTGGCGGACTATCTGGATCAGCAAGCCTCTGACCTGCCGCTGGGTATCCGACAGCGCCTTTCGCTCGCCGTCGCCATTGTCCACGAGCCCGAGATTCTCATTCTTGACGAGCCGACTTCGGGGGTCGATCCGCTTGCGCGGGATCGCTTCTGGGAGGCGCTGATCGATCTTTCGCGCAGGCAGGACGTGACGATTTTCGTCTCGACCCATTTCATGAACGAAGCGGAGCGCTGTGACCGCATATCTCTCATGGATTCGGGTCGCGTCCTTGCGACCGGCACGCCGGCGCAGTTGGTCAAGTCTCGCGGCGCAGCGACCCTTGAGGATGCCTTCATCGGCTATCTCGAAGAGGCGACGGGAACAGGCGCCTCCGCGACGAAGCCCCTCGCGCCGACAAGCCAGACAGTCCGGCGGCCACGGTCCGCGATAGAGGCGCATTCAGGGTTCAGCCCGCGGCGCTTGTTGGCCTACACGATCCGCGAGGCCCTCGAGTTGCTGCGCGATCCGATCCGGCTCGGTTTCTCCCTGTTCGGCACCACGCTCCTCATGCTGGTGTTCGGCTTTGGCGTCTCGACCGACGTCAACAATCTCTCCTTTGCCGTGCTCGACCATGACCAAAGCACCGAAAGCCGCGCCTATCTCGAGGAACTCAGAGGCTCGAGTTACTTTACCGAGAAGCCGCCTCTCGCCGACTACGGCGTGCTCGAGAATCGGATGAGAAGCGGGAACATCAGAGCCGCGGTCGAAATCCCGGCCGGCTTCGGCCGCGACATCAAGCGCGGACGTCCCGCCTGGGTCGGCGCGTGGGTTGATGGCGCAATGCCGTTCCGAGCCGAAACCATCCGCGGCTACCTGCAGGCGATGCACGCGCTCTATCTGACCGACCCGGCGGTGATAACGACGGTTCCGACCGCGCCCTTCCCCGCGGATATCGAACTCAGATTCAAGTACAACCAGGACTTCGACAGCATCTATGCGATGGTTCCGGCGAACATTTCTCTGCTTCTGGCGATATTCCCAGCGATCCTGATGGCGCTCGCCATCGTTCGGGAAAAAGAGCTTGGGTCGATCACCAACCTCTACGCGACTCCGGTCACTCGGTTCGAGTTTCTGATCGGCAAGCAGCTTCCCTACGTCGGGGTCGCTCTCGCCAATTTCACCTTGATGTTTCTGTTGGCGATATTCGTCTTCCAGGTGCCGCTCAAGGGCAGCTTCACTGCCCTGCTGCTCGGCGTGCTGATCTACGTGATCGCCATGACGGCCTATGGCATGCTGATCTCCGCGTTCACCAGGACCCAGATCGCGGCGCTTTTCGGCGCCGCCATTTTGACGGTGCTGCCGGCTACCCAGTTCGCGGGCATGATGACCCCGGTGTCGTCGCTCGGCGGAGGGGCGCAGATCCTCGGTCGCGCGTTCCCGATGACCTACTTCGTGCCGATCAGCGTCGGCGCTTTCACCAAGGGGTTAGGCTTTCTTGCGCTCACCCCCGACCTCGCCGCGCTCGCGGTGTTTGTGCCCGTCCTGACGCTGATGAATGTTCTCTTGCTGCGCAAGCAGGAACGCTAGCCGATGCGCAAGCTTGCGAACATCTACTGGCTCGGCGTCAAGGAATTGCGGAGCTTCCTGCACGACTATGTGCTCTTGGGGCTCGTCGTCTACTCGTTCTCGCTGGCGGTGGTGATTCAGGCCCGGAGTAATTCGCAAGAGTTGCATAACGGCTCGATCGCCATTGTCGACGAAGATCGCTCCGAACTCTCGCGCCGAATCGCGCATGCGTTCATGCCGCCGCTGTTTCAGCCGCCGCAGATGATCGCCGAACGCGATATCGTTCCCATGATGGACAAGGGACGATACACATTCGTCGTCGATATTCCTGCGAACTTCGAGCAAGACGTGCTCGGCGGACGCCGGCCGGGGCTGCAAATCGACGTCGACGCGACCGCTATGGTGCAGGCGGGCCTCGGTTCTGGCTACGCGCAGTCGATCATCACGACCGAGATCACCGACTTCCTCTCCAATTCGGAGGGGGTTCCGCTGTCGCCAGTCAATCTCGACGTGTTGATCTCTTTCAATCCGAATATCACGACCGCGTGGTTCACGAGCGTCATGGGAATCATCAACAGCGTGACGATGTTGGCCATCATTCTGTCGGGAGCGGCGATCGTCCGGGAGCGCGAGCATGGGACCATGGACCATCTTCTGGTCATGCCGCTGACGCCGTTCGAGATTGCGATGTCCAAGATTTGGGCGAACGGGTTGGTGATCGCCGTGGCGGTCGGTCTGTCGCTTTACCTTGTCGTGAGACTGATTCTTGGCGTTCCCATCGCCGGATCGATCCCGCTGTTCATGGCGGGCGTCGTGATCTACCTATTTTTCGCGACTGCGATCGGCATTTTTCTGGGGACGGTGGCGCGTTCGATGCCGCAGCTCGGGCTGCTCTTCATGCTCGTCTTTCTGCCCATGAACATGCTTTCGGGCAGCAATACGCCGCTCGAGAGCATGCCGCCGTGGCTCGCGACGGCGATGCAAGTCTCGCCCTCGACCCATTTCGTGTCGTTCGCGCAATCGATCCTCTACCGCGGCGCGGGCCTCGACGTGGTGTGGCCGGAATTCCTTGCGGTGGCGGGAATCGGCGGGCTGTTCTTCGGGCTTGCGATCCTGCGCTTCCGGTCCGTCACCGCGCAGGGCTCTTAAGAGAGTTCGCAAATCACACCAGGCCGAAGAGGTCCTTGACGCGCTGGCCAAGCCGCGTCGCGAGATTTTCGTCGGGCTTGTCGTGATCGGCGAATTGCTCGAGCCGCGCCTTTCCGACCGCCACCCGCCGCGCGAGGATCTCGCCGAGCTCAGCGGCGATTGCGGGCCTCTCCTCGAGGATCGGGGCAAGATCGAGCTTGGCGATTTCGTAGACCGTCGCCTTGGTCAGCGCACGGATCGTGAACATGGTCGCGGCGCCGGCCAGCAACCCGGCCTCTCCAAAACTGTCTCCGGGAGCGAGGCGCATCGCCTCCTCCTCAGCCGCCCCGTGGCTCTGAATAGCGACCAGGACGCCTGAGGTCAGTATGAAGAGCGCCTGAGCGACGCTGCCCTGCTTGACGAGGACATCGCCGGCCTTGTGGCTTCTTCGTTTCATTTTCGGCGCAAGTTGGATGCGCTCCTCCTCGGACAGCGGGGCGAAGATCGGAAGGTGATCGAGCAGGCGCCGCGGCATATCGGAGGCGTCTGCGCGGGCGGCGCGCGGCGCGAGCGGAGCAGGACTCCCCGATGGCGGGGCAAGGCGGATGCCCGCCGATGCGCAGTGCCGGAAAACGAGATCGAAGAGTTCGGTCTGCGCGTCAGGTCCCTGTTCTACGTTGGAAACGAAAAACTGAATCTCGTACTCCATCGCGACGGCGTCGAGGCTTCGAACGACAACCGTTGGGGCAGGAGTCCTGAGAATCCGATTGCAGCTCAATAGCGCGGCCTGCAGCGCGGCGCGGCCGCCGGACGGCGCAACGGTCGGCTCGAGCCTGATGAGGATCGTCAGACCGTGCGCCCTCATGGGCTGGCTTGCGTTGATCAGCTTGGCCTTGGCGATGACGCTGTTCGGTATGATCGCAAGGTCGTTATCGGGCGTGAGGATATGCGTCGCGCGCCAGTCGGTCTCGACCACGCAGCCTTCCGTGCCGCCGTCGAGGATGATCCAGTCCCCGGGATGATAGGGTTTTGCGAGATTGAGCACGATGCCGGAGAAGACGTCGCCGAGCGTGCTTTGAAGGGCGAGGCCGAGCACGATGGCGACGACGCCAGAAGCCGCCAGCAAGCCTCCGACCGGCATATCGAAGACATTGGCGACGATGGCGAGGCCGGCGGCGGCGTAGATGACGCCGACGAAGAGATCCTGCAGGAACCTCGTATCGCGCGGCTGTCTCTTGAAGACGAGCACTGCGCGGAAGAAGCCGGCAAACAGCCAGGACGCCGCGAGCCACCAGACAATCTTGAAGGCGCTGATGACGATAGACGCGTAGACTGGGCCCTCTCTGGGCGTCGGTTCGGACGGCAGGACGCCTGTCGCCAGAAGCATGGCGGTAAAGCCGCCGAAAGACGCTATCTGACAGAGGAACCGTGCGATCGGATTTTCGCGAAAGGCGAGCCGCGTTACCAAAAAGCCGGCGACAAGAAACAATCCGGCAAGAGCCAAGGCGTTCGGCAGTCGGGAGATGAAGGCAACAAACTCCGCGATCATGCGATCGATCCTGAACGCTTGGTGAGATTCGCCGACATCGCCTCGGGGCCGGCTGCCCTGCCGCGCGCCGCCACCAACGCGATCCCTGAGCTGAAACCCAGCGACGCCTGCGGTTGGAAACGGCGAAGGAGACAAGCCGGGAAGACAATCCGGCGCGCCACGCCTTATCGTGTGGCTCGATAAACAGATCGGCGAGCCAAACTGCGCGCTGTTGGAGCTTGCGCCGGTATAGACGCGATTAGCAGTTCCAACTGCTTCGGCCGAAGAAGTTTCAGTTGCCGCGCTGATGATTGATTGCGGGCTTTCCCCGCCGGTCCGAATGTCAGACCGGCGAGGATCGGGTCAGTTGGACACGGTGATGGCATTATCCACGGAAATCGCTCCCGGAGCAGACCAGGCCGTCGATCCCGCGAGCCGTCTGGCGTTCCACGTGGTGACCTTTCCAGTGAGTTTGATCTTTCCGCCCTGTGCGTTCACCTGAATCGTGTCCGGGTCGTAATACCAGGACCGATGCAGAGCCTGCTCGATGTCATTCTTGACATTCGTTGCGCTGATCGTTGGCCTTACCAGGACCTGATTGGAGACGCCGACAACGCCCGAAAGCGCTCTAATATCTTGCTCGGCCTCCTCTTTCTCGAAATGCCAGTCCACCGTTCCGGCCAAGGTCACCCAGCCCTTTTCGACTTTGACCTGGATGGCGTTGTCGGGGATCGACGAATTCCAGCTGATACGATCAATCGCAGCCAGCGCGATATCCTCATCGCTGCGCTTGATGTCGTAGGGCAGTTTAACCTCGATTTCCTCGACCACTGCCTTGACACCCTTAACCCGGCTCGCCGCCTTTTCCGCGCCAAGCTTATGCGTGTAATTGGCGACGTGCCCGGTCAGAGTGACCACACCGGCATTTGCGGTGACCCCGATATGGGCCGCGTCCACGCTCGGCTCCCAACTCAATTCATCCAGAACAGCCTTTTTGAGATCGCTATCTGTTAACATGATTTTCTCCAGGTTCTGGCGATGTTGCGCGTCGAAAGCGACAGCCCGTTTTCGTCTACCGATCAGCGCGAGATTTGCCGCGACATGCGGCTGCTGAAAACATCGCCACACGACATCGGGCGCTTTCGCGGCCGAACAAGAAAGGGTCGGAAATTACTCAGGGCTGCTCCAGACTCGATGTGCGGCCCGCCGCCCGCGCCCGAGAGTTCGCAGGTGGCGCGGGCGCGAAGTCGCGGGCTCGCCAGTACATATGAAAACGACGCGGCAGCGATGCAGGACCGAAGCATCCGTGCCTTTCCCTCGCCATGTGTGAGTCAGCGGAATGACGATGCGGCCCGGGCGCCGGCCCGACAGGACCAAAGCGTTTCCCCGTGTCGAAAAAAGATCTGCAGGGGCATCGTCCAAGCATCGATCATCGGCCTCTCGGCTTCAGCTTCCGTTCGATTCCATGGTCGAGGAATATTGGCCTTTGCGCGCCGCGCGATTGCATTTGGCGCGATGGATCAGGGCTTGCTGTGCGGCGGTTCGATTGGCGTCCTTGCCCGCCCATATCTCCAGGGCCGGCTGCTGGATCGCGCGGGCGAACGAAAAGGTCAGGGTCCACGGCGCTGCGGCGCTGGGCGCCTTGAACTTCGAATTCATCGCGTTCAGGCGTTCCGAGGCGAGCACGCCGCTCTGTCCACCGGACAGAAACGCAATGCCCGGGAGTTCCGGGGGAACGACGCGCCGCAAGACGCCGACCGTCGCTTCGGCGACCTCAGCGGGCGTCGGCTGCTCTGGATACGTCAGGCTTGGCAGCGCCATGTTCGGCTTGAGAATCATCCCCTCGAGCGCTACGCCTTGAGCTGCAAGTTGATCGAAAACCGAGCGCAAGATGCGCTCGGTCGCTTCCCGACACTGCGCCAGGGTATGGCCGCCATCCATCAGCACTTCTGGCTCGACGACGGGAACGAGGCCACACTCCTGACAAAGGGCGGCGTAGCGGGCCAGCGCATGCGCGTTGGCGTCGATGCAGGCGGGGCTCGGGAGGCCGTTGCCGATCCCGATCACCGCGCGCCACTTGGCGAACCGCGCGCCTATCTGGAAATAGTCGCGAAGGCGCTCCCGCAGTCCATCGAGCCCCTCGGTGATCTTTTCCCCGGCGTGGCCGGCAAGATCCTTCGCGCCGACGTCGACCTTGATGCCTGTGATGATGCCTGAGTCGGCAATGATCTTGACAAGGGGCGTCCCGTCCGCCCGCGCCTGTCGGATCGTCTCGTCGTAGAGAATGACGCCGCTGATGCATTCCCGCAGACCGGGAGTCGTGATGATCAATTCGCGATAGCGGCGCCGCGCCTGCTCGGTCTGTTCGATCCCTGCACTGGCAAACCGCTTGTTGCAGGTGCCGTTGCTCTCGTCCATCGCCAGCAGCCCTTTGTGATCGGCGAGCATGAGCCGGGCAGTCTCCATCAAATGATTCATGTTTTTTATCCTCGCAGAGTTAGCCTTCGACCTCTTCGCTCAACCATTCGCGCGCAGCGGCATATTGAGTGGCGTCGAAATACCGGGTCTTCGCCTTGGTGAAAGGTTTGATCAAAGCGGCCAGGGCGTGTTCCCATTTGCTGTCTCCGACGGTCGCGACGCGCTCGAAGTCATCGGCATGCTTGAGGTCGAATTTGATCTCGTCCCACAGCGCTGTCGCGTCCCAACCCTCAAAACCGATCATGTCGAACAACAGGCGCAACTTTCCGAGGCGTTGCGAGCGTTCTGCAAATCGGGGCAGAAAGCGCTCATAATCCGCCTTTGCGAGCTTCCCCCAAACGTGAACGACGAGGAATTGCCCGCCGCTCACCTCGTTAATCTTGATGGGCATTTTTGACGGTCCTACTCGACACGCAGCGTTGGGCTCGCGCCCCAAACCCAGTTGCGGATCTCGGGCAAGTCCTCGCCATGTTCGTCGATGTAGTGCTTGTGCTCGATCAGCTTGTCGCGCATCGCCTGTTTTAGATACGCGCCCTTGCCGCCGAGATCCGGAAGCTTATCCACCACGTCCTGCACCAGATGGAAGCGATCGATGTCGTTTTGCACCCGCATGTCGAACGCCGTGGTGATCGTGCCCTCCTCCTTGTAGCCCCGGACATGGAGGTTCCTGTTGGCCCTGCGATAGGTCAGCCCATGAACCAGGGACGCATAGCCGTGAAAGCCGAATATGATCGGCCGATCCCTGGTGAAGAGCGCGTCGTAGTCGGTTTCGCTGAGGCCATGCGGGTGCTCGGCTGAGGGTTGGAGGCGCATCAGATCGACGACGTTGACGACCCGAATCTTCAAATCGGGCAGATGCTCGCGCAGGATCGAGACGGCCGCCATAACTTCGAGCGTCGGGGTGTCGCCGCATGAGGCCATCACCACATCGGGCTCCGCGTCCTGGTCGTTGCTCGCCCACTGCCAGATGCCGACGCCCTCGGTGCAATGGATAACCGCCTCCTCCATGGTGAGCCACTGCGGCAAGGCGTGCTTGCCCGCTACGACCACATTGACGTAATGCCGAGAGCGCAGACAATGGTCGAACACCGACAGGAGGCAGTTGGCGTCTGGCGGCAGATAGACCCGAACGATGTCCGCCTTCTTGTTGATCACGTGATCGAGGAAGCCGGGGTCCTGGTGGGTGAAGCCGTTGTGGTCCTGCTGCCAGACGTGTGAGGCGAGCAGGTAGTTCAGGGACGCGATCTTGCGGCGCCACGGCAGTTCGAGCGTGACCTTCAGCCATTTCGCATGCTGGCTGAACATGGAGTCGACAATGCGGATGAAGGCCTCGTAGGAGTTGAAGAGGCCGTGGCGCCCCGTCAGCAGATAGCCCTCGAGCCAGCCCTCGCATTGATGCTCGCTGAGCATGGAGTCGAGCACGCGGCCCTGGGGCGCCAGAAACTCGTCGTCGTCGACTCTGCGGGCGTCCCACTGACGATTCGTGACCTCGAAGACGTCGCCGAGCAGGTTTGAAAGCGTCTCGTCGGGACCGAAGATGCGGAAGTTCCGCCTGTCCTCGTTGAGGAGCGTCACGTCGCGGAGGAACTTGCCAAGCACGAGTGTGTCTTGCGCACTGACCGCGCCGGGCGCGGGAACGGAGACCGCGTGATCGCGAAAGTCCGGCATTTGCAGATCGCGCAGCAGAATTCCGCCGTTCGCATGCGGGTTCGCGCCCATTCGGCGCGCGCCGTTCGGCGCGAGCGCGGCGAGCTCGGGTTTCAGAGTTCCGTTCGCATCGAAGAGCTCCTCCGCTCTGTAGCTCTTCATCCAGTCTTCCAGGAGCTTGACATGGTCGGGATGCCCGGAGTCGACAAGCAAAGGGACCTGATGCGCCCGAAACGTGCCTTCGATTTTCAGGCCATCGACGACCTTCGGGCCGGTCCAGCCCTTGGGCGATCGGAGAACGATCATGGGCCAGCGGGGCCGCGCGGGGTCGTTGTTCTTTCGCGCGCTCTTCTGAATGGCGTGGATCTGGCCGATCGCCTTTTCGACCGCCGCCGCCATTAGGCGATGCATCGTTTCCGGGTCATCGCCTTCGACAAAGAGGGGTGTCCAGCCGCAGCCGCTGAAGAATTGTTCCAATTCCTCGTGCTCGACGCGGGCGAGCACGGTCGGGTTGCTGATCTTGAAGCCGTTGAGGTGCAGGATGGGTAAAACCGCCCCGTCGGTGATCGGATCGAGAAATTTGTTGGACTGCCAGGCCGTCGCCAACGGACCCGTTTCGGCCTCGCCGTCGCCGACGATGCAGGCGACGATCAGCCCGGGATTATCGAACGCGGCGCCGAAGGCGTGGCTCAGCGAATATCCGAGTTCGCCGCCCTCGTGGATCGAGCCCGGCGTCGTCGGCGCCACGTGGCTCGAAATGCCGCCAGGAAAAGAGAATTGCTTGAAAAGCCGCTTCATCCCGGCTTCGTCCTGGCTGACGTCGGGATAGATCTCGCTGTAGCTGCCCTCGAGGTAGGTGTTGGCGACCAGCGCCGGACCGCCGTGGCCGGGGCCGGCGATGTAGATCATGTCCAGATCGTGCAGTCGGATCGTCCTGTTCAGATGGACGTAAATAAAGTTCTGCCCTGGCGTCGTTCCCCAGTGTCCGACCACCAGCGGTTTGACATGGGCCAGCGTGAGGGGCTCGCGCAGCAGCGGATTGGCGTAGAGGTAGATCTGACCGACCGAGAGGTAGTTTGCGGCGCGCCAGTAGGCGTCGAGCTGCCGCCATTCGGTGGGGTCCAGTACCCCCATTCCCGCAGCGGCTGAATCAACGGGCACGGGCAAGTCTCGCGGTGAAACGGGAACGTTCATTGTCGTTTTGCCTCTCGCTGTGTCGCAGGTCGAGCCGTTCTCTCCGCAATCCAGCCAACCGGGCCGGCGTCGCCGAAGCGATCCAAGCGCGGTCGCATCGGAGATGTTTTACGGCCGCCATGCGCGACCAATCAGCCTCGGAAACTACTCACGTAGCCAATGCATCGCGGCTGAGTAGTTTCCGAGGGTCGCCGTGACGACCTCTTGACACCTATGTTTCCGCTCAGCGCCGCGGCACGCACGGTAGCGGGAGTTGTCGGCGATTCGGCATTCGCCGCGCTATTTGCAAGGGATGGTCGCCATGAGCGCTTCGGCTACGACCAAGGCGTGATCTCGGGCGCCCTGACGGGCATCAAATCAACGTTCGCGCTCACTCCCTTCCTAGTCGAGGTCGTCACGAGCTGGGTCACTCTGGGCGCTCTTCTTGGCGCGCTCGTGGGCGGGGAACTCGCCGACGGCGTCGGTCGCAAGCGAACCGTGTTGATCGCCGACGTGCTCTTCACTGTCGGCGCGGCGGTTCAGGCCTTTGCTCCGGCAACCATGGTTCTTGTGGTCGGGCGCCTCATTATCGGCGCGGGTGTCGGAGTGGCGGCGGTGGCGGCGCCGCTCTATGCGGCCGAGCTCGCGCCTGCTGCGTGGCGCGGCCGCTTCGTGTCAGCCTATCAGCTCGCGATAACGATAGGCATTTTCTTGGCCTATCTCGTCGATGGCTGGCTGTCCGCGAACGCCGGCTGGCGCATAATGCTTGGCGCCGCCGCCGTACCTGGTCTGTTGCTATTAGTCGTCGCTCTGATCGCGCCGGAATCCCCGCGTTGGCTGATGAAGATGCATCGCCGCGACGGCGCTGCGATCGAAATGAAGAAGATCGCTCCCGCTGGGGCCGACGTAGACGCTGACCTCAATGATATTGCCGCGGCCTTGAGTCACGAACCGAGCGGAGGGGCCTGGAGCGAAGTGCTTCGCAGCGAGTGACGCCGCCCGCTCATGATCGGACTGGGACTTGCGATCTTCCAACAGGTAACCGGCATCAACGCCATCATCTACTTCGCCGATCAGATTTTTGGCGCCGCCGGCTTCGCCACCGAAGCATCGCGAACGACGGTGACAACGTGGGCGATCGGCGGGGTGAACGTGCTCTCCACCCTGATCGCGGTCGTCTTCATCGATCGACTGGGTCGTCGCAGACTTCTCCTTACCGGGCTGATCGGCATGGCCGTCAGCCTTGTGGGCGTCGGCGGCGCGTTTGAGTTCATCGCCTCTCCGGACCGGGCCTCGTCAGCGACACAAGCGTTCGGCCCAAGCGACGCTGGGCTTCTCACGCTGTTGGGTCTGATCGCCTTCATCATCTCGTTCGCGTTTTCGCTGGGGCCCGTGGTGTGGACTGTGATCAACGAAATTTTCCCCGGACGCATCCGCGGCTGCGCCGAACAGGAATTTCACGGTCGACCAGCGCGCGCATGGCTAGTTGAGAACTCGGCGGACCGAAAAGGCCCCATTAGCTTCCGACTCCCCCACCTCGATCGCCTGGACTTTCGCGAGGCGGCGCAAGTGGCGATCGGCGCCGCTGAAGCGAGCCGACAAAATCGTCTGGACCAGCTGCAGCGCGAGCCCGTCGCCGATCACTCTTCCACCGAGGCAGAAGACATTCATGTCGTCATCTTCGACGCCCTGGCGCGCGGAGAACACGTCGTGGATCAGCCCAGCGCGAACGCCGGGGATCTTGTTCGCCACGATGCTGGCGCCCACGCCGCTGCCGCAAATCGCGATGCCCCGTTCGCTATCGCCGGAAACGATCGATCTGGCGAGAGGAATCACGTAGTCTGGATAGTCGTCCGCAGGGCTCAGCACGCGGGCGCCGAAGTCCACGACCTCATGTCCCAAGGTGCGCAACGCCTTGGAGATTTCGACCTTGAGTGCGAAGCCGCCATGGTCGGAGGCGATCCCAATGCGCATAGCGGCTGTACTCCTGATATTGGATTCGCGGCAAGGATGCGCCGAAGACACGCCCGCGCGTCCCTTAGTCTTCGGCTTCTCGCAGGGCCGCCGCCGCAGCGTTGGAGATGACCGCGCCAAACTCCTCGCCCCTCGGTTCGGCGGTTCCACCAAGACCGCGGCCGACCTCGGTCAGCGCGAGGATCGCGCGCGCGTAATGGACCCATTCAGTGTTCCACTGGGCCTTCCAATGGCGGCGCGGCTTTGCCCGCCCCGTTGGGGCGGGGCATCGAACGGTCCGCTTTCTCGATGATGTCGAGGAACGGC
The DNA here is from genome assembly GCF_003315135.1 of Roseiarcus fermentans. GTDB lineage: Bacteria > Pseudomonadota > Alphaproteobacteria > Rhizobiales > Beijerinckiaceae > Roseiarcus > Roseiarcus fermentans. The sequence continues at coordinate 112,140 of NZ_QNRK01000019.1, read as the reverse complement.
TTCATGATGTCGATCGGCATGGGGAAGACGATCGTCGAATTCTGCTCGGCGCCGATTTCGGTCAACGTCTGGAGGTAACGAAGCTGCATCGCCGCAGGAATGCTGCCGAGGATCTTGGCGGCGTTGACGAGCGTCTGTGACGCCTGGAACTCGGCTTCGGCATGGATCACTTTTGCTCGCCGATCGCGCTCCGCCTCGGCCTGTTTGGCGATCGCTCGAACCATGTTTTCGGTGAGCTCGACGGTTCTGATTTCGACATTGCTGACCTTGATGCCCCAGGTCTCCGTTTGCGCATCGAGAATGCTCTGCACGTCGGCGCTGAGCTTCTTGCGCTCGGAGAGCATTTCATCGAGTTCGTGCTGGCCGAGCACGGCGCGTAGCGTCGTCTGGGCCAACATGTTCGTCGCCGGGAGATAGTTCTGGACCTGGATGATGGCCCGCTCGGGATTGACGACATTGAAATAGAGCACCGCATCGACCTTCATGGAAACATTGTCATGGGAGATGACGTCCTGGCTCGGGATCTCGATGACCTGAATGCGCAGGTCCACCCGCACCATCTCCTGGATGAAGGGTATCAGCAGGACGAGCCCGGGGCCCTTGACCTTCTGAAAGCGCCCGAGAGTGAAGACGACCGCGCGTTCGTATTCGCGCAGGATGCGCACGGAGGCGCCCACGCAGATGACGATGGCGAAAAGAGCGAAAATGACGATCAAGGCTTCAATAGAAAACACGATCGGAAATCCTTCTCCTGATTGGTTTCTGCGGACGGCCTGGCCGGCTCCATCGGGCTGGAAATCGTCACGAATGATGACGGCTGAGTTCCGCACGGACGGCTAAGCTAGCGACAACGCACGCTGAGGAGGCAGCCTCGGATTCTACTCAGGAGCGAAAAGCTTTGGCGACGAATGGCCTCGACGCTGAGTACTCAACCGAATTGCAGCTCGTCCGGAAGTTGGCCGGATGGCAGCGGCAATGGAGTCGCCGCTTCGGGGCGGTAAACGCGGCCGTCACTGGCGCTAAATGTGGGCCGGCCACGCGAGCGCGTTGGGCAGCGCCTGACCAACGCTCGCGGCGAACGAGGACGGTGAGCCGCTATTCCAACCGCCCTGAATTGTCGGCGACAGCGCGACGCCAACTCCAACAAGATAGACAATCGCAACCAAGGCAATCAGCATACGCATAGTGGTCGGTCTCTAGTATGGCTTGTGAAAGAACGGTACTTCGTTTCGATCTTCAACCGACAGGGGTGGAAACTACCTACACAATCAACTCGGCCGCGCGCGGCGCGGGTTCGACTCCCTTTCGAGCCCGGCCGGAGAGGGCGCCAAGGAAGAGCGAATCTCGTTTCGACGACATGCCTCGTTCGGTCGGGCTGGCATTCGCGGTGACGGCGACCTCGACAAACATCGCTCGAAAGGCGTCGCTGGCGCCGACAAAGCCGCCAACCACCGGCACGATCTGACGAATGGACGCGAGCGACGCCGACCGGAATGAGATGAATCCCCAGCCCCCCAATTCGTCGGATCAAAGCTATCCATTCCGCCCCGAACGTAGACTTCCGCCCAGGCGTGCGTCGATCCGGAGCGCGACGTACGATCCTGCAAGGTTCCCGATCGGATTGAAGAGACACCCGGAACTCTCGACTTCCGTTTACACCAAGGGCGTCAGCCCAGTCGCACGTCGACGCGTCGCCGGCCGCCGTCATCCAGGAGCGGCACGAGGAGTGGGCGTTCGGAGATCTCGACTCCATCGATCGCCGCAAAGATAACGCCGCGACTGACCCCTTTTGGGTTCTCGACGAAAATCGAATATCGAGAGGTTCGAAAATTCATCGTCGCCTCGTACCGACCCCACGCCTTTGGTATGCAGGGGTCGACAGACAGGAACGGTCCGCGGAGTCGCAGGCCCAGGAGGCTTTCGACGCCCGCTCGCTGCAACCACCCTGCCGAGCCCGTGTACCAGGTCCAGCCCCCGCGCCCCACGTGCGGCGCCATCGAGTAGACATCGGCGCACACCACATAGGGTTCGACTTTGTAGCGATAGGCGTCGGCCGGGGTTCGCGAATGATTGATGGGGTTGAGCAACGAGAAAAGCTCTGCCGCCTTGTCGCCCTCGCCGAGCGCGGCGAACGCCATCACCGACCAGGTCGCCGCATGCGTATACTGGCCGCCGTTCTCGCGGACGCCTGGCGGGTAGCCCCTGATATATCCTGGATCGGGCGCCGTCTTGTCGAACGGCGGCGTAAATAGCAGGGCGAGATCGTCATCGCGCCTGATCAATTGCTTATCGAGCGCGGCCATCGCACGGGCAGCCCTTTCCGGCGTCGCGGCGCCCGACAAGACCGCCCAAGACTGAACAATGGAATCGATCCGACACTCCTCGCTCGTCGCGGAGCCGAGCGGCGCACCGTCGTCGAAATAGCCCCTGCGATACCATCCGCCGTCCCAGGCCTCGCGCTCCATCGCTTCCTTCAGCGCGGCCGCATGCGCGGTCCATGTTTCCGATCGCCTCGTGTCATTGCGCCCCTGCGCCAGCTGGGCGAAGCCGGTGAGCGCCGCATGAAGGAACCATCCGAGCCAGACGCTTTCACCCTCGCCCTTTTCGCCGACACGGTTCATGCCGTCGTTCCAGTCGCCCGTACCGAAGAGCGGAAGCCCATGCCGGCCGACCACCAGGCTTGCATCGAGCGCGATGGCGCAATGTTCGAAGAGCGTGACACTCCTTTGAGAAACCGTCGGCTCAAAGAAGCGATCTGTTTCGCCTGTTTCGAGGGGCGCGCCCTCGACAAAAGGAATCAATTCGTCAAGCACCAGCGTATCGTTCGTTGTCTCGACATACTGAGCGACTGTGTAGGCCAACCAGGCGCGATCGTCGGATATGCGCGTCCGCACCCCTTGTCCGGAATGCGGCAGCCACCAGTGCTGCACGTCGCCCTCGACGAACTGGCGCGCGGCCGCGCGCAGAAGATGCTCGCGCGTGAGATCGGGTCGCGCGGCGGCGAGCGCCATACCGTCCTGCAACTGGTCGCGAAAACCGTAGGCGCCGCTGGCTTGATAGAAGGCGGAGCGCGCCCAGATCCGGCAAGCCAGCGTCTGGTAAATGAGCCAGCCGTTGAGCATGAGGTCCATCGCACGGTCGGGGGTCTTGACCTCGATCGCGCTCAAGGTCTCGTCCCATGTGCGCGCGACGTCTGCTTCCAGGGCGTCGAGATCCGCGGCGCGAAAGGCCAGGATCGCGGCGCGGGCGTCCTCGCGCGTCGCCGCCTCCCCCAGAAAGAAGACCACTTCGCCGACGCCGCCTGGCTGCAAAGCGAGCTTGGAGCGCATCGCGGCGCATGGGTCCAGCGCCGCGCCCACAGTGTTGGAGAGTGGCGAGCCGCTCGAGAGCGCGGCCGGATTGGCGAGTGTCCGGTTGCGGCCAATGAACTCGCGGCGATCGCCCGTCCAATCGCTCTGGGCGCCTCGCATATCGGCAAAAGCGACCCGCGAGCCGAAGCCCAAACTCGTGGGATTGCGGGCGAAGATCGCGCCCGTCTCGGCGTCGCGCTCGGTTTCGACAAACGCGAGCGTGGCGGATCTCGATGCGCCAAGCGCCCACTCGACATAGGCGGTGATGCTGAGATGGCGGGCGAGGTTCGACGTGTTCGTCAGGCGCAAGCGCGATATCTTTATCGATCCTTCGACCGGTACGAACTGAAGAAGATCGGAGTCAACGCCGTGCGCGCTGTGCTCGAAGCGGCTGTAGCCCCGGCCATGACGGGCTATGTAGACTCCAGAAGGATCGCGGATCGGAACCGCCGTCGGACTCCACACGTCGCCGGACCTGTCGTCCCGCACATAGAAGGCTTCTCCTGGGGGGTCGCTGACCGGATCGTTCGACCAGGGCGTGAGCTGGTTTTCGTTGCTGTTGGCTGACCAGGTGTAGCCACCGCCTTCGGCCGAGGTCTGGAAGCCGAAGCTCGGATTGGCGACGACATTGATCCACGGCGCTGGCGTCGATTGGCCGGGTCCCAGGATCGTCACATATTCCTTGCCTGCGGCCGCAAATCCTCCCAACCCATTGAAGAATTCGAGCGCAGGCGTACGAGGCGCGGCGAGCCGCTCGGGGCGACCCAATGGATTTTCCTTGCGGGGACGCGGGGGCTCGATCAGTCCGGCGACCCGCTCCAGTTGGTCAAAAAGGCTTCCGTGTTGCGCCACAAGCACAACGCGGGCGGTCGAAACAAGCAAGCTCCGAGTTTCGGGAGCGATCAGGTCCGCGCGAAGGACAAAGACCCGGCCCAAATGGCGATCAATCTCGGGAGTGGGACGCGATTGACTGGCGCGCACCAGCGTCTCGATCGCCGCTTGAAGGTCCTGCGCATATGACGATCTGCGCTCGTTGAGAATAACGAGGTCGACGGCGAGTTGCTTCATCCGCCAGTATTCATGTGCTTGCAGAACCTGCCGGGCGACATGGAGGGTTTCGATCTCGCCAATTCGCAACAGCATGATCGGCAGATCGCCGGAAACGCCCAGCGACCACAGCCCTGATTGCGGACCGGAACCTTGCCGAATGACATTCGAAGACGGGCGCAAGTCGCGTCCAGCAAAGATGACGTGACTTGCGAGGCGTTGAAACAGCCCAGCTTCGTCAGGCGTGACGCCAAGGTGATGGAGTTGGACCTGCGCCTGGGTCCAGGCCAGCGTCGTTGCGCGCTCGTACGCCGAATCGTCCCGATGTTTGTCGATGCAATCCAGCAGCGCTGCGCGGGTCCTTGCCGCCATGGTCCAGAAGGCGACGCGAACGGTCGCCCGCGCCGCCACGCGGACACGCCGGCGCAACGCGAAGATCGGATCGAGCACGGCTCCGATCGAATTGGTCAGCCGCCGCGTGTCCGCCATCGCGATCGGCGCGCTGACGCCCTGTCCACGTCCGAGGAAGCGCGCCCTGTCCGTTTCGAACTCCGGCTTGCCGACAGCTTCCCCATTGGCGACGCTCAGATGCGCCGCCCAAAGCTCGGGCTCCGAAGGCGTCCGCTTTCGGCGGGTCGCGAGGATTGCGCCAAAGTCCTCGAGGTATTCGGTCTCGACGAACATCTTTGCGAAGGCCGGATGGGCTAGGTCTGCGCCTTGCGGCCCCAAAGCAAGTTCGGAGTAGGATGTGATCTCGATGTCGCGCGCCCGACCTCCAGCGTTGAAGATGGATACGCGACGGACTTCGGCGTCGTCCTCGGCCGAAACAAGCACCTCGAGCGTCGTCGTCAGAGTTCCATCGCGCCGGACGATCTCGACACGATCCTCGTTGAGATCGACGGCGTATTGGTCTGGCTCGACGCCAGTCGGCTGAAAGCCCGCGGACCAGACCGCGCCGCTCTGCGTGTCCCGCAGAAAAATATAGGAGCCGCTATCGTCTCGCGTCGCGTCTTCGCGCCATCTCGTGATCGCGACGTCGCCCCATCGGCTGTATCCGGAGCCGGCGGCGGTCAGCATCACGGCGTAGGTTCCATTGGAAAGAAGTTGTGTCGCTGGAGCGGATTGATGAACGGAAACGATCCTGCGCCCGCCGGAGGGATCCGCGTCGCTCGCGCGCACGCCAGACTTCACCTCTGCCGCCCATGCCCGCGCCGATGCAACCTCGCGAGGAACCCGCTCCTGCAACAAGAGTTCTGTCGCCTGAACAATCGGTTCGGCATGGAAGCGCTCCCGCATCGCGCCGTCAAAGACCGCATTGGCGATCCCGGCGATCGTCATGCCTTGGTGATGCGCCATGAAGGCGCGGACAATAGCGAGGGGTTCGCCTTCCGGAACCCGGATAGGCGTGAAATCCACGGCCTCATAGAATCCATACCGACCCCGGGCGCCTATTGCCGTCAGCCGTTCGAAATTTGCGGCCGAGGCCGAGGGATCGACCATGGTGGCGAGGCCGGTCGCATAAGGTGCGATGACGCGATTTTCCCCCAGGCCCCGTTTCAGCCCGAGGCCCGGCACGCCAAAATTGGAGTATTGATAGGTCAGTTCCAGATCGCGGGCATTGTAGGCGGATTCGGAAATCCCCCACGGCAGCCCGATTTCTTCGCCATATTCGATCTGCCGGAGCACGACGAGCCGATCCGTCTGCTCGAGCAGACTCCTCGCGGGCGCGCGCATGACAAGCGGCGGCATGAGATACTCGAACATTGAACCCGACCAGGAGATCAAAGCTGTACCGTGAGTGACCGGGGTCTCGGCGCGTCCGAGCCGGAACCAATGACGGGCGGGAATGTCTCCCTTTGCGATCGCAAAGAAGCTGGCCAGACGGGCTTCCGACGCCAGGAGGTCGTAGCAATTGGGGTCCAGAGTGGAATCGGATATGAGAAATCCAATCGAGAGCAGTTGGCGCGTCCGGTCGAACAGAAACCCAAACTCCATCGCCATCGCCATCGCGCGGAAGGCGTTCTCCAGGACGAGGAGCCGGGCGTGACGGGAAGCCGCTGTCTCAACCGCCGACTCGTGATCCGAACGATGCGCCTCGGCGGCGCTCAGGTTCGCCCGCGCCCAGTACAAAAGATCAGCTCCGCTTCCATCGCTGCGCTCAAGGGCGATCGCGCTCGCGAAGTCGACTATGATTGAGGCCTCACATGCAAGTGCCGTCAATTGGATCGCGAGCGTTTCCTCCGAGAAGGAAGAGCTTTCGAGCGTCTTGGTCATCGCCGCAAGCGAATCCTCCAACTGGCGAGGCGTCACGGTTTGAGTTCGACGCCCGAGGCGCAGGTACACGGCCTGCTCAGCGGTCAGGGCGAGCGCATCCGCGATCCCGGCGCGTCGCGTCGCGCCGGACATCGGCGATTGCCTCCACTCCCTGCAAGAATTGGCGATCGCGATGAGATGCCCGGCCAGATTGCCGCTATCGACGGAGGAGATGTATTTGGGCTCGAGCGCCTTGAGGTCGCGGGTGTCGTACCAATTGTAGAAGTGGCCGCGAAAGCGCGGCATGCGGGCCATCGTCGCAAGCGTCGCTTCCAGCCGCTCGATGGTTTCGGCCGCGCCGATCCAACCGAAGTCGCGAGCGCAAACGACGCACAGCAGATACAATCCGATGTTGGTTGGCGAGGTTCGGTGGGCGACCTCGGACGAGGGGTCCTCCTGGAAATTGTCCGGCGGCAGCATATTGTCGTCTGCCGTCACAAACGTCTCGAAGAAGCGCCAGGTCCGGCGTGCGATCTGACGTAGCGCGAGGGACTGCCCCTCCGAGATTTTCGCGATGGTCTCGATGCCCGAAGAAAAGCTGACGTAGCGCGCGACTGCGGGCGAAATCAGCCACAGCGCGACGATCGGCGTCGCAACCGGCCAGCTTCTGTGTCCGAGCAGGATCGCCAGCAGCAGCGCAGTCAGGGCGAGGACAATCGCGCCTGACATTCGGACAGCGAACCCTTGGAGATCGAGACGCTTTGCAGCTGCGCTCTGCGCGGCGGGAGTCCATTCAAGCAAGTGTCGGCGACTGACGAAAAGCCGCCACAGCGTCCGCGCGATCGCGTCGCCCATCAACCACGCCTGATCCGCCAGGAAAGTAATATTGAGCGCGGACAATGTCGCGGCGAGGCGGAAGTCCGCGCCGAGCGCTCGCAAATGCCCAGACATCGCAGCGCCCGGACGCCGGCCGGGAATTGCCGAGATCACGGGTATAAGGCTCGGCAAAATAATGGTTGCGAGCACAAACGTCGTCCAAACGAGCGCCGGTTCCAATGGCAGCGTCCAGCCGATCGCCAAGGCGAACACGCAAGCGGGCGCGCTGAGCGTCCGGCGCAGGTTGTCGATCATCTTCCAACGACCAATCCGCGGCAGTTGGTCCTTTAGGCTTCGCGCCCCGCTGTTGCTGGCAAAACCGAGAATCCACGGCAAGAGCTGCCAGTCTCCGCGCGCCCAGCGGTGATGACGACGAGCGCTCACGTCGTATCGGGAAGGGAATTCGTCCACGACTTCAACATCGGAGGCGAAGGCCGCCCGCGCGAAAGTCCCTTCGAAAAGGTCATGGCTCAGCAATGTCGAATCCGGAGCCCTTCCCCAAAGGACGCTCTCGAAAGCATCAACGTCGTAGATGCCTTTTCCTGCGTAAGAGCCCTCACAGAAGAGATCCTGGTAGACCTCGGAAACAGCCGCAGCATAGGGGTCGATGCCGCTCGAGCTCGAGAAGACGCGCTGAAACAGCGAACCCTCCCCGCCATTGGGCAGCGAGGCTGTCACCCGCGGTTGAAGGATCGCGTAACCCTCCACGATCGCGCCTCGCTCCGCGTCGTAACGCGGGCGGTTGAGCGGATGCGCCATCTTGCCGATCAGTCGCCGGACAGTGTCACGCGGCAGTCTCGTGTCCGAGTCCAGCGTGACGACATAGCGGATGTTGATCGGCGGAGAGGGCGCTGCGCCGTCCGTGTCCATGAAGGTGGTGTCTGTCACCCCTCGCAATAGGCGGTTCAATTCCTGGAGCTTGCCGCGTTTGCGCTCCCACCCAATCCAGCGCCTCTCACTCTCGTTCCAAACGCGTCGGCGGTGCAGCAGGAGGAAGCGCGGGCCCGCAGGCGCGGGGCCGTATCGTCGGTTGAGGCGCGCGATGCCGTCGCGGGCGGCGCTGACAAGTTCTTGATCGCCTTCCGCTTGCTCGACGTCAGCGTCGACCCAATCCGTCAGGAGAGCGAAATGCAGATCGCCCTCCGGACTCGCCAGATGGTGGATCTCGAGCCGCTCCACCTGCTCTGCGATGTCTTCGGGCGTGGTCAAGAGCGTCGGCACGGCCACGAGCGTTCGTAAGGATTCGGGAACCCCGCTGCGAAGCTCGAGGCCCGGCAACGCGACCGGACGAATAAAAACCGCGACCCCTCGATTCACAAGCGCCAAGCCTGCGTCAATCGCGCAAATGGCGCCGAGGGCTGCGAGTATTGTGAGCGGAGTCGGGCCAAGGCCTAGCTTGGCGAGCGCGATCAGGGGCGCGGCCAGAACGATTGCGGACGCAACCAAGATCGCCGTGGCGTAGGCGTCGAAAATCGTTCTTGGAGTGCGGCGCGCGGGCCAGCCCCGAAACCACCGAAGGCCGACGGAGGCCTCGAATGCGAGGCGTCCTCCGGTGAGCAAATGGTAGCCGGGATCGCTGCGTCGCAACTGCTCCGAAGGCTCGCAAGAGGGATCGCGCGCTTGCCCCGCCGCGACCGCGAGGCGGGCGATCTCGAGCTCGTCGTGGTCCGAACGCCGGGCCAGGTCCTCAATTGCGCTTCGGTAGAGATTGCGAGTCGCAAAATCCATATCGTGAAATGCGCAATGTGAGGCCAGAACGTCGTCGACGAGACAATACCGTTCGAACAGGACCTGCCAGTCAACCTCGGCAATCATCCTCAGGCTTGTCACAATGTTGCGAACGGTCACGTTCGCTGCCCCTTGGCTGCGATGGACCTCGCGCACGGCCGAATCCGCAGTCAGGCCCTGCTTCGCGAGACGCTCGTCTAGCCAAGCCAGCGCTGGCGTGAACCTTGGATCTTGATCGCGAAGCCGGTGCACGAGTTCGACCGCGAAGGCTTCGGAAATGGGTTTGGCGCCACGTCCCGCGAAGACGACTGACGCCGGCTCGGAGGCGCGCCCGTTCACGCCAAGCAAACGATCGGCAAGGCGATCCGCTTCGTGGCGTGCGGTGCGGCTGCTCGTCAGGTTTTGCGCAAGGCGCCTGAGATTCTCGATCAAGACGATTTGCAGCGTTATCGAGACCGCCCAAAGCTCACCGATCGTGAGAGGTTGAGCTTTCTGATACGCGTTGACGTAGGAAACTAGGATATCGGCATCGAAACAGCTGTCGGTGTGGGCGACAAAGGCCCAAGCCATGCCGAAGACGCGTGGGTAATCTGCGAAAGGCCCGGTAACGAGTTTCGGAAGCTGGCGATAGTAGCCCGGCGGCAAGTCCGTGCTGATCTGACGGATCTGCCTTTCCACCAAATGAAAGTTGTCGATCAGCCACTCTCCCGCCGGCGTGATCTGACGCCCGTCGTCGATCGCCTTCACGATCGATCGATAGGAAGACAGCAGGACCGCGCCATTTTCGGCAAGTCGGGCAGTGAGAGAACGGCCCCTCGTCGGTCCGGAAGCGACCGTCTGAGCGATCGCAAGACTCTTGCCATGCGCTTCAAGACGATCGACGCTGAACAATTCCTCGCGGATCGGCTTTTCGCTGTCCCAGGGTGATTGCCCCTTGAAAAATCCGCGGAAGCGATGGGCCGGGATAGTGGGCTTGGCCGTCAACTCAAGGTTCATCAATGCCGGTCTCCCGGGGATGAGCTTGGGCGGCGAGACGTGTCGCGGAGTCAGAAAGAGTGGCGACCCTTTCAACGGTCTTCGAACACGCCGGCGCTTGGCCGACACAGCTAATCACCTCACATGAGTGCCCGCGCTCAGTGGGCCCGCGCGTGGCCACATTCGTGCTGCCCAAGTTTTTACCGGGCTGTTGGCCGGGAAAGGCAGCCTCGGAAATTACCTACGCCGAGTATCGTGAACACCGATAACCGCGGCCTCGACGAACTTGCCCATCACAAGTTCGAGTACGATCGCGCCTCAAGCATCCAGGGAACGGGAGACCAGAACTTTTCCAGCGCCCGCGCGAACGCGTGCGCGCTCACATCGGCGATCGCATTCGGGCCGAATGCCCGACCCCGTCGATCGGCTTCCGCACTGCTGAGCCCGACTGGGGACTCCGCGTCTGCGTTTTTCGCCGGCGCCTGGAGCCAAGTCTTTTCACTCGCACTTGGCTTGTCATAGGCAGGAACCAACTGGTTCCGCTCGTCATCGCCCGCGCTGCGACGACGAGGCGTGAGGATTCGAACGAAGGGCCGTTGGTTCAATTCCTTGACGATCCGACCCTGGCCCAAGTTGCTTCCAAATCATGGAACGATCTCTCATACGCCGCCTTGGCGCTGTCCCAGCTGTCTTCGCCGGCGACATCGAGCGCGCTTGAAGCTCGTTCGACATGGTCCCAGGCGCCTTGGATTTCGCGTGACGCCGCCTCGTCGGCCGCTGTCGCTTTCGCCTGCGTTCGCGTCGCGAAGTCGTCGATCGTGCTGCGCCATTGCGCCATCCCGGCGTCCTTTGTCTGGACGTAAGTCTTTCGGTCCGTCGGGTTTTCGGCGGCTGCCAGATGAATCGTGCTGGCAATGCCTCGCAGCGGATTCGATGGCGTGCTTCCAGCCTGGGCGGTTCCCGCCAAGACAATGGGGCCGATAACCAATGCGGCAAGCATGATTTTCATTTCGAAATCCTCGTCTCGAGCCGATCGTTCGACGTCGCAGGTCCGTGAACGAAATAGAACAGAAAGGTAGCCTAAGCGCTCGCCGCAATCCCGAAAGGTTCGGAATCTACTCAGGTCGAATCCGAGGGCCGAAACCTGAAAACAATATTGTCGTTCAATGGCGCTCGCGGTCGAAGCGACAATAGGTCGATAGGTAGTTTCCGACGATGGGAGGCCCTGCTCATCCACGCTAGACAGAAGGCTCTAACGCGGTTCTTGGAAAGCCATGAAGGCGCCAAGCTTCGCTGTTGGACAAAACCTAACGAGGACATGAGGCAGGTCCAATGGCTTCCGTTGTTTCGGTGATCGGACAGAAGTCCGAGTTTGACCCCTTTCTCTATGCGCCGGTCGGCGAGGAGCGAAACGGAATGTCGCTGAGCGTACTGTCAGCGCTGGCGCGCCTGGATGTGGATCCGTGGAAGGAGGCGGCGACTTTGACCAAGATGCCGGCGCCGGCCGCGACGCTGCGATTGACATCGCTGCTTTCGTCGCTGCCGTCCGATGCGGCGGCCCTGCTGGCGCCGAGCACCGTCCTTCGTCTGCTCGCGCTGTTGCCGAACGAGCCGCTGCGCGACAGTCGGCCGCGGGAGACATTTAGCGTGACGGCCCGCTATTGGATTGTTGCGATCTACTTCTTCATGACTTTCGTCCTGATGTTCGCCGAGCAGATGGGCGAGAAGCGTTTCGCGCCCGCTTCGGCGGAAGGCTCCCCGGCGGCGCATTCCAGCGAGGCAGGGCCTTCGCCGAAGGCGACTCCCAATCCCGCCGACGGAAGGTGACGCCCTGATTGCTATCGACACCCGACTCCGCGGGCCTGACGCAGCGAGGGACGGTCCGTCCAGGCTGAGGGCTTGGTGGAGGGAACGTGCCTTGTCAGATCGAAGCGATCCTGTGATGGCTCAAACGTGAATGATCATGAGCTCAGTTGCGATTTCCTCGATGCGTTGCAACGTGAATCGTTCGACTATTTCGTTTACGAGGCGAATCCGCTCAACGGACTGATCGCGGACAAAAACGAGGCCAGATCGCCCGCGAGCATCGCAGCTGTCGGGTTTGCCCTGTCGTCCTATCCTGTCGGCGTCGAGCGCGGCTTCATGCGTCGCACTGACGCGATCACGCGAACTCTTGCGACCCTGCGCTTTTTCCACACCAGCGTTCAGAGCGCCGACGTCGACGCGACCGGATACAAGGGACTCTATTACCACTTCCTGGACATGGAGAGCGGAAGGCGGGTTTGGAACTGCGAACTGTCGACGATCGACAGCGCCATCCTCATTGCCGGCGTGTTGACCGCCGCCGCCTACTTTTCCGGCGACGGCGAGGACGAGCGCGAAATCCGAGCGCTGGCCGACGCGCTCTACCTGCGCGCGGACTGGAACTGGGCGCAAAACGGCGGCGTCACGGTCAGCCATGGCTGGAGGCCAGAGCGGAGCTTTCTCCGCTACCGATGGGAGGGCTATTGCGAGGCGATGATTCTCTACCTGCTCGGCCTGGGCTCGCCGACCCATCCGCTGCCTCGCGAAAGCTGGGCGCGATGGACCTCCACCTACCATTGGCGAACGCTCTACGATCACGAGCTTCTTTATGCGGGCCCGCTCTTCATCCACCAGTTCTCGCACATCTGGATCGATTTTCGTGGCATTCAGGACGACTATATGCGCGGCAGGGGGATCGACTATTTCGAGAACAGCCGCCGCGCAACCTATGTCCAGCAGCAGTATGCGATCGCCAATCCAGCTCGATACGACGCCTACGGCGAAAACTCGTGGGGTCTCACCGCAAGTGACGGTCCAGGGCCGGCGACTTGCATGATCGAAGGAAAGAAGAGGCGCTTCTTCGGCTACAGGGCTCGGGGCGCGCCTGACGGCCCCGATGACGGCAGCATCGCGCCTTGGGCGGTCGCCGCCTCTCTTCCCTTCGCGCCTGGGATCGTGCAGCCGACGCTGGCGCATTTCGAGACGCTGAAGCTGCGCGAGAACAACGCCTATGGCTTCAAAGCCACATTCAACGCCACCGCGGCCTCCAGACGCGGTCCGTCGCGTCTATGGATATCGCCGTTCCACTTCGCCATCAATCAGGGGCCGCTTCTCCTGATGCTCGAGAACCACCGCACCGGCCTGATCTGGAATCTCCTGCGTCAATGCTGCTATCTCGTCGCCGGGCTTCGCCGTGCGGGGTTTTTGGGCGGATGGCTCGGAGCGTAAAATTCGGCGGGCGCGAAATAGAGAGCGGAACGATCCTCAGCTCGCCATCTGGCGATGGCTCTCCCCGGTCTCAAGGCACGCGCAGATCGCTTCGACGACACGCTTCGTTTCATGCGGGTCGCGCACTCTGATCGACTCGGCGCCCGCCTGCTCCGCGGGATAGTCGTTTCCACCGGGGAAGAGCGCGTCGCCAACGAAGATCATGTCGGCAATGGCGATGCCGAGGGTCTCGTGGAGCTTCCGGACGCCATAGGCCTTATCGATCCCCGGTCTGGTGACGTCGATGGAGGTGGAGCCGCCCAAATGGACCGAGAATGCGGGAATCAGCGGCGCAAGAATTGCCTCTATCGCCTTGCGTTTCGCGAAGTCGGGGTCCCACTTTTGCTTTTCGTCCAGGGGCGCCGCCTGACCCAGAGCCGAGAACGTGATCTGGCTGTCCCGGTCTTCAATCGGCTCGCCCCAATGCTTTGCCGCCGTGAAGCCGGCCTGCTCCACCGCCTGGTGTAGCGCGGCGATGATTCTTCTCTTTTCGTCGGCGTTGAAATCTTCGGAGTAGAGTTTCTTCCATGCGCCGTCGAAGCGGTAGAATTTGGTGCCGCAGGTTGGTAGAAGGGACAGCCTTTTCAGTCGTTCGTCATGCGGCAGAAAGGCGAGCACCTGCTTTTCAAACTGTCCCCAGGCGCCGCCGGAAATGATCGCGACGTCGACGGTCCCGAGCAACCGGGCCAGAAGCGTCGCCATCTCGCCGTCGAGATCGGATTTGCTCTCGGCGAGCGTTCCGTCGAGGTCGAAGATGATCAGACTTTTCATGCGACCTCCAGGGAGGCGATTCCCAATCGTGGCGCAACCCAATCCGAGACATACCGATGTGATCGGGCCCTTTGAAACCCCAACAGCGTCGCGCAACGGAAAGTGGGGGCCATCCGACAGCAGGAGTCGGCGCAGATAAAACCAAGACGCCACGAACTCATCGGGCGCGCCGTCACTTGGTCAGCTCCTTGCGGATCGACTGCAGCTCATGCTCACGGTCTGCGCTTGTCTTCGGATAGCTCATCTTGAGCCCCTCGAACGTGTCGAGGACGATTTGGGAGACAATGAGCCGCGCGTTTTCCTTGTCGTCGGCGGGAACGACAAACCATGGCGCGTCATCAGTGCTCGTCGCGCTAAGGCACTCCTCGTAGGCCTTCGTGTAATCGCTCCAGAATTCGCGCTCCTTCAAATCCGCGTCACTGAATTTCCAGTTCTTCTCCGGATCGTCGAGACGCTCGAGAAAACGTTTGCGTTGCTCCTCCTTGGACAGGTGGAGATAGATTTTGACGACGCGCGTTCCATTGACACCGAGGTGCTTCTCAAATTCGGCGATCGATCGATAGCGCTCGTGCCAGACCTTCCGGTCATGGTGAGGCGCGTCCGGGATGGCTTCGCGGTCCAGAATGTCGGGATGCACGCGGACAACCAGCACTTCCTCATAGTAGGACCTATTGAAAATCGCGATCCGTCCGCGCGCCGGCAAATCCTGGGAGGTGCGCCAGAGAAAATCATGCTCCAACTCGGCTTCAGTGGGCTGCTTGAACCCGTAGACCCGGCAGCCCTGCGGGTTCACGCCTGACATCACGTGCCGGATGGCGCCGTCCTTTCCTGCGGCGTCCGTCGCCTGAAGGATCAGCAAGATCGCGTGACGATTGGATGCGTGATGAAGACGCTGCATCGTGCTGAGCTTGGCGACGTGCTCCTCTAGCAGGCTCTTGTATTGATCCTTGGATTTGTAGACGGGATCGACCTTCGTCGGCCACTTCTCGAGATGGACCTTGTCGCCTTCCAGCACGCGAAAGTCCTTGGTGTCGATTCTCATTTCGCTCCTTGCCGCGGTTCTCGCAGACTGCTTTGTTGCGTCAACGGACTCTCGCCCGTCCGTGGTGTCATTTAGGGTGGCGCGCGGGCCCAGGCTTGCCCTTGGGGCTCGGCTTGGGATGTCGACTCGGACCCGGCTTTGGCTTCCGGCTGAGCCTCGGGTTTCGGGACGGTCTCGGGCTCGGCTTTGATTTCGCGAGTTTGTGTGAGCGGGATGGCGGCGCGGCCTCAGCCTGGGTAACGGCCTCAGCGACAATGCGCTCCACGCTTTTCGGGTCTTTGGCCAAGCCTGTGAGGAGGACGTCGCCGAGCGTCATATGCATCAGGTTGGTGAAACCGGCATTGGTCTCCGCCTCGGGCTGAACGCTGACGTCTGGCTTGAGTTCGGCGGCCTTTGCCGCGTCCGGCTTGGCGGCGCCGGCCTTCGGGACTGCCGACGCGGAGTTGTCCGCCTTGACGTCAGGTTGCGGGCCGGATGCGGTATCCGGCTTGGCCTGAGCGGGCTTCGCCGCCTCCGGTGGAGCCGCGCCGCCTTTGGCGCTGTTGGGATTGGCGCTCTGCGCCTTTACGCCGTCCGCCTTGGCGTCGGGTCGCGGCCCGGATTTAGCGTCGGGCTTGGCGGCCGCGCTCTTCGTTGCGTCCGGCTTGGTAGCGTCAGCCTTGGCGCTCTCCGCCTTTACATCGGGTTGCGGTTCGGATGCTGCGACCGGCTTGGGTTCGGCGGTTTTAGCCTCGGCCGGGTTGGCGCTGTCGGGCTTGACCGTGTCGCCTTTGGGCTCGGCTTCGCCCTTGGGAGCGGCTTTTTTCGTAGCGTCAAGAACGCGATAGGCGAGCAGCTTGATCGGATCATTCACGAGGAACCAAGCCAGGGCGTAGCCCCAGACGAACAGCGCCCAGCCCCAGCCAAGCGGCGTCATGAAGAGCCCATAGACCGCAATCAGGGTCGCGACCGCCTGCGTGCCCAGCACCGCAAGGAACAATATCCAAGCAGGACGTATGGACCACCAGGGACCCCGAGTGCGCGTCAGGAAGATCGTAAGGTGACCAGCTACCGACAGCTTGAGATACATCAGCGTCTGGATATGGGCGCGGTCGAGATGGAAGACGCGCTCGCCGAGATAGAAGAGGCCAAACGCGGCGACGACGCCAACGACTCCCAGCACGGTCGAGACGCCCAGAACCGTGCGCATGTCCCAGGCTTCGGGCTTGTTCCTGTAGATGACGTTGTCATAGGCGATCGACAGGATCGCGCCGTCATTGAGCAGCGCCAGCATGACGATCATGATCGCTGTCACCGGATAGAATTTGAAGACGACGATCGCCAGCGTCATGAACAGGAGAACGCGAAGCGTCTCGGCGATGCGATAGATCGCGTAGCTGTTCATCCGCTGGAAGATGCGCCGGCTTTCCTTGATCGCGTCGATGATCACCGAGAGTCCCGGCGTCAGAAGCACAATGGCCGCCGCTGCGCGCGCCGCGTCGGTCGCGCCGGAGACGGCGATGCCGCAGTCAGCTTTCTTGAGCGCGGGCGCGTCGTTGACCCCGTCGCCGGTCATGCCAACGATGTGGCCATGCTTCTGCAGAACGTCGACGATATGGAACTTGTGTTCGGGAAACACCTGAGCGAAGCCGTCGGCGTCTTCGATGGTCTTGGCAATCGCCGGGGATTCCTCCGTCTTGGAGTCGCCAAGAGTGTTCGCATCGAGGATGTTCGAACCCATGCCCAATGTCTTGGCCATCTCGCGGGCGATGGCCAAAGCGTCGCCCGTCACCATCTTGATCTTCACGCCCATCCGGGCGGCGGTCGCCACGGTGGATTTGGCGTCTTCGCGCGGAGGATCGAAAAGCGGCAAGACGCCGAGGAGGAGCCATTTGCCGTCGCCTTCCGCGCGAGCGACCCCGAGCGCACGAAAGCCGCGGGCGGCGAAGTCGTCGACCGCCTTGTCGACGGCGGACTTCACCGCGGCCGCGTTCGCCGACAGAGCCAGGACGACCTGTGGCGCGCCCTTGGTCACCTTGAATGTTTTTCCGTCCGCGCCCTTGACCGTGGCCTCGGTTCGCTTGTGCACGGGGTCGAACGGCGTGAAATGCAGAATCTGATAGGGCTTCAGCGCCTCCTTGTCCTTCAGGCCGCCGAGAACCGCGAGATCGATCGTATCGTTGTTCGCCGCTTGCGAGGCCAGTGCGCCGGCGAGGATGAGCTCGTCGGCGGTGATCGCATCCAGGCAGAAGGGATCGCCGAGCGTCAACTTGTTCTGGGTGAGAGTCCCGGTCTTGTCGGCGCACAGGACATCCACGCCGGCGAGTTCCTCGATCGCGACCAGCTTGCTCACGATCGCCTGTTTCTTGGCGAGCAGGCGAGCGCCGACCGCCATCGTCACCGACAGGACCGTCGGCATGGCGACCGGGATGGCCGCGACCGTCAGCACGAGCGCGAACTGCAACAGGGTCAGGATCGGCTCGCCGCGATAGATTCCGAGGCCGACGATCACAGCGACCAGGATGAAGGCGAGGATGATCAGATAGTTGCCGATCTTCAGCACGGCTTTCTGGAAATGGCTGACGGTGACCGCCGTCTCCACCAGTTCCGCCGTCTTGCCGAAATAGGTTTTGCCGCCTGTCGCATAGACCAGCGCGCTGATTTCGCCGCGCCGCACGATAGATCCGGAGAAAACGGGGTCGCCGGATTTGCGCGTGGCGGGCAGGGACTCGCCGGTCAGCGCCGACTGGTCGACGGATATCTCGTCGCCCTCCAGCAAGCGCGCGTCGGCCGGCACGATGTCGCCGAGACGCAGGCGGATGGCGTCGCCCGGCACGAGCTCGCGTGCCGCCGGGTTCACCCACTTGCCGTCGCGTTTCACCCGGGCCTTGATCGCCAGCGTCGCCTTGAGGGCGGCGATGGCGTTGCCCGCCTGATGTTCCTCCCAGAAGCCGACCACGGCGTTGGCGAGCAGCAGAACCAGGATGACGCCAAAATCCGGCCAATGCCCAGCAGCAGCCGAGAGGATCACTGCCGCTTCGATCATCCAGGGAATCGGTCCCCAGAAGTAGGAGAGGAACTTCAGGATCTCGTTGGTCTTCTTCTCCGCGATCTCGTTCGGCCCATATTGCGCCAGCCGTTTCACTGCCTCGGCAGCGGTCAGGCCGACCGGTGACGAGCCCAGTTCCTTCTCGACCTCGGCCAGGGGTAGGGTTTGCAGATTTTCTGCAGGCTCGGGATCGGGAGCCTTTGGCTGACGCGCGTGAAACCACATCGCGAATTTCCTTTTCGTCCTGCCGCTGCGGCGACTTGTCCCGCCGCGGCGCGCCGGAGAGGCGGCCCGGACCCAATCCTCGGTAGGCGTTGCGAACCCGCTTAAACAGGATCGGAAACTACGCACTCGGCTCGCGGCAGAGTCTCGACCAATGACCCGTAGAACGGTCGAAATTTAGTGCCCGGCGAAAGGCGCGCCCGGGAACGATGGTCCCGCTAACGCGTCGTCCAGTGGACGGTGCGGGAGGAGCCTACGCGTCCGCGGAACGCCAGCCGGCGATGATTGCGAGGGCCGCATCCGGCCGCTCCTGCACCACCGCAAGCTTTCCCGCGTGCACGGCGCCGGTATTGCCGTCGAGCGCCAACATGTCGCCCTCGTCGAGCAGCGTGTCCCCTATTCGGCACTGGCGCCGCTCCAGGTCGATCTCGAGGCGTGGGCAAGCGACCAGGCACACCTTGCCGAGTTGACGCGCCACCACGGCGGCATGCGACGTCCGGCCGCCCGACCCCGTCAGGATTCCGACGGCCTGCGCCATGCCCACGATGTCCGAGGTCACCGTGTCCCGGCGCACAAGGATTGTCGGCACCCCGGCGGCAGCCAGGCGAACGACCGCCGCGGTGTCCAGCGCGATCGCGCCGCTCGCGACCCCAAGGCTCGCCACCAGCGCGATCGCCAGCGTCGGCGGAACCGGGGGCGCGAAGCTGGTGCGGACGACCGATCCAAGGTCGATGCCGGCGATCTGCGTGAGCGCCGCCTTGGGCGTCAGCACGCCTTCCGCCACCATGTCCGCTGCGATCGCCAGCGCCGCCCAATCTGTTCGCTTGGCCCGCCGCGTCTGCAACAGGAACAGCTCGCCGGACTGCACGGTAAACTCGAAATCCTGGGCGTCGCCGAACAGCGTCTCCAGCGTCCGACAGGTCTCGTTCAGCCTCGTCCATATGGCAGGCAGGGTACGACGCAGCCGGTCGTGGTCCGTCAGGTTTCGCCGGCCGCCGACAACGTCCTCGCCCTGTCCGTCGAACTGGAAGTCAAAATAGAACTCGCGCGCGCCCGTGGCGGGGTTGCGGGTGAAGCCGACCCCGGCGCCGGACGCGCCGCCGGCATTGCCGAAGACCATGGTCTGCACCGTGACCGCCGTGCCGGCCGCATCGTCGATCCGGTTCAGGCGGCGGTAATCGACCGCCTTCTCCGCGTTCCAGGACCGCAGCACGGCTTCGGTCGCGGCGAGAAGCTGCACGCTAGGATCAGCGGGGAAATCTTCTCCCGCCAAGTCGGTGTAGCTCGCCAGCATCGCATGGGTCAGCGTGCGCAGATCGCGATGGTCGAGCTCCCGCTCGCTCTCCGCGTGGGCCGTCGCAACCGCCGCCGCGACCAGGGCGTCGAACGGCGCGGTTTGAAAACCCGCGCCGACCTCCGCGTAACCCTGCACCAGCCTCCTGTAGCTGTCCCAGGCCAAACGTGGATTGCCGGTGCCGCGTATGAGCGCTTCGACCGTGTCGGCGTTCAGGCCCACGTCGAGCACCGTCTCCATCATGCCCGGCATGGAAACGGCCGCGCCGGAGCGCACCGACACCAGCAGCGGTCGGCGCGAGCCGCCGAACGTGCGACCCGTGGCGCCTTCGAGCAACTTGACGCCTTGGGCGAGCGCCGGGGGCAACTTCGCCGCGGCGTCAGCTCGGCCGCACCACGCCGTCGGCAATACGAAGGCCGGGGGAACCGGCAGCCCAGCCCGCGCCATCCGCATCAGGTTCCAGGCCTTGTTGCCGACCTCTTCGGCGCCCCCTGGGGCAAGCGCAGACCCCCGCAGAATAGGGTAGAGTTCGGCCATCCTTACGTTCTCCTGCGCGTCAGCCATCGACCACGTGCTCCAGCACCTGCTCGCGCAGGATCAGGCTCGCCTTCTTGAGTGCGTCTGCCGCGCCCTCAAGTTTGTCGCCCACGGCGGCAAACAGATGCATTTGGCGGAAATCCCCCGCATGCTGAATAGCGTTTGCCGCCAATTCACGCTCCGCGTTGTCAGCCTCGTGTTCCAGCTTGCCGATGTTGGCGATCGCCGCCAGGAAGTCCTCGGATTCGGCGATCCCCTTCGCTCGGCCGATCTGACCGGCATGGCCGACCGCCTTGACCCATTCCTGAGACGCTGCGCCCAGCAGGTCCGCGAGCTGCTGCAGCGCGTCCAGCGCCTTGCCCTGCAGTGGTTCGAGCGCCAGCAAGAAGGCCGCATCCTCCAGCGCGTCGGCAGCTTCATCGGCCGCCTCCAGCAGCGGAAGGAACACCGCGTATTCCGGTCTGCGACGGACCGCATCCCGCGTGTCGACGACAATTTGATCCGCATCGTGCTCGAAACCGCGGGCGCGCCGGGCGCGCTTCGCACATTGCGCCCCATCCTCCCGCACGCCGTCGCGCACGAGCGTCGCCAGTTCGAACACGAGCCCGGCATGCTCCGCCGCGCGGTTCAGCAGCTGCTGCTCCTCGTTGCTGAACTGCGCCGCCAGCGCCACCCGGACCCGATCCTGAATCAGCGCATGAGACTGGGACGAAAGCATCCCATCCGTCGCAGCCCTGAATACGAATTGCAGGAACGCCGTCGTCTCCGCGTCGCCGAGCACGTCGCACAGCCGATCGCCGAACCGCATCGCCGATCCTGCGGTCGCCTCGATGGCGCGATTCACCAGAACCGCGCCGCCGAGCTCGAGGAAGCCGCGATGACCCGTCTCCGTCTCCGCGGCCCAGGACAGCAGCGCGATACGGTCCGCCCCACGCTGAAAACCCCGCAGCTGCTTGCGCGCCCGGTTCCAGTCGATCAGGAACACCAGCCGCGATCCGAGGAACTCCAGGTTCGCCCCGCAGGCTTCATCGTCCGCGGCCTGGACCTGCCCCGTCGCGAGATAGAACGGCGACCCCGCCGTCAGGGTCCCCGTTCGCCCAGCCTCCCAAGTAAAGCCGCGAGGCCTGAGCATCGACTGGAAGAACGCGAGGCGCTCGGGATGCACATCTGTGTATGTGATGCTCACCAACCGGTCCTGCACGTGAACGACGATGACGTGAGCGTCGGTTTCGCCGATGTCGTTCTGGATTACGAGACGTCCAGCAGTCCGCGTGGCGGTCGTCGCAAGGCCCGGGTGGTTGAACTTCAGCTGCGAAGTGCGGTTCACCCCGGACATGAAGGCCGACACTAGGGGGCGGTCTGCAGCGCCCAGCCCGTAGACCGCCGCGCCGTCCAACGTCTCCTGCGCCATGGCGGCCTGCATCGAATTCAATCGCTTGTGCAGGTCCATCACGAGGCGATGCAGGCTGTCTGGTCCCTTCCCGACGTGAGTCATTGCGGATATCGCTTCGGGATCGACCAGATCGTCCTTTGCGGCGGGACGGGCGGCCAACAAGGCCGCCAGCCGATCTCCGAAACCGGACCCGTCTGATGCAAGCGGCGCGGCGAGCGCCGGCGCCGCCATCAGGCGCATGTCGTCCTCGACCCGATCCAGAATGCCGGCGGCCCCTGGCACACGGACTTTCTTGTCCACGACCTGAGCGCTAGCGACAGCGTCGTCGAGGCGCGCGTCGTCTATCCCCGCTGCCAAACGTTCCCTTTTCAAGCTCGGGGGCGGCTGCTCGGGATGGCGCGCATGTTCGATCGCCATCTGCAGCAGAGAGAAGTCGTACTTGATCCTGTCGTTCGCAGCGAGCCCGGCGTTTAGAGCGCTAGCTTGTTGAAGGCCACTCTCTCCCAGCGCCGCCAGAATCTGTGTCTTCATTGGAGCACCCCATCGGTCGACGCACGTTTAAGTGGTCGCCCGCCCCGCGTGGAGACTCGGAAACTACCCATGGTCCCGTCGGACGCCCCTGATATCTTCTGCGTGAGATGCCGCCGTCTAAGCCATGGTCCGATAAAAAACGGCCGCCTCGATCCACGCTGGCGCGCTGCGCTCTATCGGTGGCATACGGCGGAAACGGGATTTAGGTCCTGGCGTCGAACCTCAGGGCAACATGTTTCGAATGCAGCGCTCGATATCCTCGACGCGGAAGGGCTTTCTCAAGATTTGCGCGCCCGCCAGCGAAGCGGGTAGGACGCTCGCGCCGTCGTAACCCGAGCTGAAAGCGAACGGGATCCCGCGCTCTTTCAGCAAGCTCGCGACGTCCCACGACATTTCGCCGTCGAGATTGACATCGAGGAATGCCGCGTCGAACGACTCGGTGCGGGCCAGATGCATGGCATGTGTCAAGCGGGTCGCCGGCCCGACAACGTCCCAACCCAAATCCTCGCACATCTCTTCGAGCGTAACGATGAGAAGATAGGAATCCTCGACAAGAAGCAGTCGGGGTCGCCGTGCGTTTTCGGCAGGCGCCTGATTGACCAAGTCGTCGACGGTTGGCGATTCGCTAGGACCGGCGGATTTCGTCACCACCGATGTCGGCGGCAGCGATACTTCGCAAACCACGCCGCCGCGGTCGTAGTGGATTTTCGCGGCGCCGCCTGTTTCTAGCGCCAGCGCGCGTTCGATGAGGCTGGATCCGAAGCCGCGTCGCGTTGGCGCCTCGACGGCCGGTCCGCCCGACTCTAGCCAAGTCAACTCCAAACCGTCATTTCTGTCGATCCAGCGCCAATTTACGTCGACGCGGCCGGACGATTTCGAAAGCGCGCCGAATTTGGCCGCGTTGGTCGCCAACTCGTGAAGGGCGAGCGACAGCGCCAGCGCCGATTTCGATGTGAGCACGGCGTTGGGGCCGCCGAACGCCACGTTCGCGCCCGTCTGGCTGTAGGGCTCGAGTTCCTCGCGCACCAAGGTTTCGATTGACACCCCTTCCCAACGGCTTTGCGTCAATAGGCTATGCGCCTTGGCCATCGCGTAAAGCCTTTTGTCGAGGCCGTGGACAAAGGACGTAAGCGATTCCGCGTGGCGGCTGGAATGGACCACCAGCGCCTGGATGTTGGCCAGCGTGTTCTTCACGCGGTGGTCCAGTTCGGCCATCATCAGTTTGTCCCGATCATGGGCCCTGGCGCGCTCGCGCGCCGCGACCTCAATCCGGCGCAGGATGATCTGCAGCAGCGAAACGCGCAGATCCAGCGCGGCGTCGAGCTCAGCTGGGGTCCATGCGATCGAGCGGCCGCGCACCGTCTGCTTCCAGGCGTCGAAGGACTTCCGTGGCAGCAGACGATCTGGGGTCGCGCCTGGTATTGCGGATTTGGCTGGATTGCCCGCCCATGACGTCGTTTCCAGGAGTTCGGGACGAAACCACAGGATGAGGTCCGAGGGATCTCGCGTTACCGAGATGACGAGGAGTCCGGAGCCGTGGGCCGAGAAGTCCTGGGCCGGCGCCCAGATCTCGCCGAGCCGATCGGTCGCGAAGACGCCGTCGCCCTCCGACATATGGGTCGTCAACCAGTCGCTCAGAGATTCGATCTGCGCCGGGTTCGGCGTCACACCCAGGAACGTCAACGCGCCGTCGACGCGCACCGCGACCCCACCCAGACTCTTGCCATCCGGCGACAAATCGCCGCCGTGAATGTAGTCCAGAAGATTGGGCGATTGTTTGGTCAGCCCGAGGGCGTAATCCTCGACATTGGCGAGATTGACCATCAGCTTTTGCAAGACCGCACGGCTTGCGAGCCGCGCGGCGAACTGTTCGCTTTTCTCGCGCGCCTCGATCTGGAGCGAAAAAATCGAACCGAACAATTCGCAAACCGCGCGCAGATGGCGGGGCAGTTGGCGCGGGCTATTGTGATGGCACGCAATGAGCCCCCAGAGCCTTCCATCCACGATGATCGAGATCGACATCGAGGCGCCGACGCCCATGTTGCGTAAATACTCGCGATGAATCGGCGAGACGTCGCGCAGGACGGCGTAGCTCATGTCGAGCGGCTTTCCGGACCTGGGATTAAACTCGGGAACGAGGGGCGCGGGATCGTAGTCGACCCGCGCGATCAATCGCAGCCACGATTTGAGGTAAAGAGCGCGCGCCTGTTTTGGTATATCCGCGGCGGGGTAGTGCAGGTCGAGAAACGGTTCGAGCTCGGGATCGCGGCTTTCCGCGATCACCCAACCCGAACCGTCTTCCATGAACCGGTAGATCATCACCCGATCGTAACGGGCGACGTGGCGCACGCTCTCGGTCGCCAATTGACACAATTTGTAAAGGGAGGCGGCCGATCCAAACCCCTCGACCATAAGCTGAACGGCCGCGAGTGGCTCCGCGGCGAAGGCATCGCTGATCTCCGCCGCCTCGAACTCGAGGACCAGGCCGCCATCGACGCGATGGGCGCTGGCGTCGAGCGGGACGCGGTTGCTGATGCGCAGCTGAGGATCCAGCAGATGCCTCGGCTTGACGAGGTCCGGCTCGCCGGCGAGACCGCGCAGCCGAAACACTTGCTCGGAAGAGAAAAGCCGCTCCGCCGGTTGTCCCAAGAGAGCGTCGACCGATAGACCAAGCAACGCTTCCGTGTCACCCGCCGCCTGCAGGACCTGCAAATCGACGCCGTCCAAAACCAGCATGGCGCCGTACGGAAGTATCGCTCCGGGGATATGGATCGGCTCTCGGTCACATGTGGTCAGGTCGGTCATGAGCGGGTCCCGATCTCGTGGCATGGCATTGCGTTGGCAGTGGCGGCCCAGGCAGGATTGTTCGGACTCTCGCGGGGGCCCGATCGCCTTGGCAATGAACCGACCGGAAGTGATGCCGCGGCGCACTTGGACTCGTCGGCCGCTCTTTTCGCTTCGCGTCCTGGCGCCACCGCCATTTGGGCTCCCAGCTTTGTCGAAAGCGATACGATGACTGGCATGAGGCACCCGGCCAAAATTGGGTGCTACCAGTGAGAGCAGTGGCGCCGCGAGACTCGGAATCTACTCATGCCGTGGTTCGCGGTGACGGAGTCGGATGGACCCAAAGCGCAGTCGCTCGAAAAATGCGGAGTGAGCATTCGGCCGGAGGCGTTTCACGGGTGGCTCTGGCTTGGCGGCTGAAGGCTGATTGACGTCGGTCCGCGACGTTCGATCGCGTAGTCGCGTAGAATGATAGCCCGCTAGAACCCATGCCGACTGAGCGATCCGCCGCGCAAGCGGCGCTCATGCGCGCTGCCGGCCACCTCACCGAGACGGAACGCATCTCCAACGCCGGCATCGGTCAGCCCCCTTTCCTCTTCCCTCGAAGACGACTGGAGGGCTGCTATGCCAGCATCAATGGCGCCCCCAGTAGAGGATGCGTTCTCGCTCTATTTCGCTGCGCTTGGTCGCGTTCCCGATGTGAAGCGATAGAATAGGAGCTTCGATATCTCGACCAGTCCGAGGTAAGCTAAGGTCGCAATCACCAGGAACACGAAGAAACTCGGCGGAGGCGCGACGAAACCAAACCAGACGCCCACACCCCAGGGGAGAAACGGAAGACCGATAGCCACGGCTACCGCCGCTATGTTCATGACGGTCAGAAACTCGCCCGGCTTGCTGCGAAAGAATAGCCGCCTCGTTCGGATACAAAAAACGACTAATGTCTGGGTCACTATCGATTCGATGAACCACCCGGTCTGGAACAGAGCCTCACCGGCGTGAAAGAAGAACAGCATCGCGTAAAAGGTAATGAAATCGAAGATTGAACTGACGGGACCGAAAACGAGCATGAAGCGTTCGATCAGTTTGATGTCCCACTTAATCGGGTTGACCACGGTCTCCGGGTCGACGTTGTCGAACGGAATCGCGACCTCGGAAATATTATAGATCAGATTGTTGAGCAAGATCTGGATCGGCAGCATCGGGAGGAAGGGCAGGATCAAGGTCGCGCCAGCCATGCTGAACATGTTGCCGAAATTCGAACTCGCGCCCATCAGCACGTACTTCGTCACGTTCTGGACCGCGGCGCGCCCAGCGGCGACAGCGTCGCCGACCACTGCGAGGTTCGGCTCCAACAAAATCAAATCGGCGGCGGCGCGAGCCACGTCGGCCGCGCCTTCGACCGAAATTCCGACATCGGCGGCGTGCAGCGCCGGCGCATCATTGATCCCATCGCCCAGGAATCCGACCACATCGCCGCGTCGCTTAATGGCCAGCAGGATGCGATGTTTCTGCTGCGGATTTATCCGGCAGAACAGATTGGTCCGGGGTAGCTGCCCGATCAGCGCCTCTTCAGAAATTCGGTCGAGCGCTTCCCCGGTCAGCACACCGGTGACCGGCACTCCGATCTCAGCAAACACATGGCGGGAGACCAGTTCATTGTCGCCTGTCACCAGCTTTACGGCGACGCCAGCCTTTTCCAGGTCCCGGATCGTCGCGCCCGCGCTCGCTTTCGGGGGATCCAGGAAGACCGCGAAACCGGCGAAAACCATATCGGTTTCATCGGTGATCACCGCGCGATCCTGGTTCGCAGTGGCGGCGGTCGAATCCGCCAGCCGGCTCGCGATACCTAGCGCGCGGAAGCCTTGAGCACCCAGTCCATCGAGGGTCGCCTGAATGTCGGCGCGCCTATCGGCGTTGAGACCCTTCACCACGCCGTCGGCGTCCTGATATTGCTTGGACAGGCGAAGCATATCCTCGGGCGCGCCCTTGACGAACAAGCCGCGCTTCCCGCCGTGCTCCACCAGAACCGAAACTCGCCGCCGTTCGAAATCGAATGGCGCCTCGTCGATCTTTTTGAAGCCTGCCATGTCGAACGGACGAGCGGACAGGATCGCCTCGTCCAACGGGCTCTTTATGCCCGTCTCGAACTTGCTGTTGACATAGGCGTAGGAAAAGGCGTTCGGGCTCTCGGCGCCGCTGCCGTCGATCACGCGCAGCAGCTTGATCTTCGCTTCCGTCAGCGTCCCCGTTTTGTCGGTGCATAGAACATTCATGGCGCCGACGTCGTGGATCGCGGACAAGCGCTTCACGATCACCTTCCGCTTGGCCATCTGCATGGCCGAGCGGGCGAGCGTGACCGTAACGATCATTGGCAGCAACTCCGGCGTCAGACCGACGGCGAGGGCGACAGCGAACAGTATCGATTCCAGTACCGGCCGTGCGAGCCAGACGTTCACGGCGAGCACGAACACGATCAGCACCACCGTGAAGCGCATGATCAGCATGCTGAAGCGACGAATACCGAGGGCGAAGTCGGTCGCCGGCGGTTTCTCCGCCAGGCTGGTCGCAAGCTGGCCGAGCGCCGACCTGCTGCCGGTCCGGCAGATCAGGATAGTCGCGGTTCCGCTAATGACGGAGGTGCCCGCGAATACGACATTGGACGCGCCCGCCGGGTTTTCCTCGCCGGATGCGGTGTCGCTGACGGATTTCTCGGCCGGATAGGGTTCACCGGTCAGCAGAGCCTGGTTGACGTAGAGGTCTCGGCTTTCGAGCAAACGCGAATCCGCCGGAACGAGATCGCCGGCAACCAATTCGACGATATCGCCGGGCGCCAATTGGCTGATCGGAACCGAGACCGCAACGCCGTCACGCCTGACGGTCGCCTGCACGGACACCGACGCCCGCAGGGACGCGACCGCATTTTGGGCCCGTACGTCCTGGACGAAATCAAATACGACGCTCAACATCACGATGACCGCGATGACGACGAAGCTAGCCGCGCCGCCGGTTACCGCGGACACTCCGCTTGCGATCAGGAGGATGATGATCAGCGGATTTTCAAAACGGACGAGGAACTGTCGCCAGAGCGGTACGGTTTTGACGTCCGAGGCGTCGTTCGCGCCATAGAGGGCGAGTCGGGACCGAGATTCCGCTGTCGTCAGACCGCCAATTTTCGTCTTCAGCCGAGCCAACAAGCGGCTCGCTGATTCCTGCCAAATCTGATCTGGCCCGGGCTCGCCGGACCCGACAGCCGCCGGCGCAACGGGCGCGGCAGCGGTAGGGGGCGGAGGAATGACTGCCTTATTGTCGATTTCGAGGAGGGTCATCTGATAGATCCTTGATCACGCGCGCTTCCGCCGTCTTGCCCGCGTCCGCCGTGGTCTCGGCAACATCGATTTTCGCTGCTCTGCGTGTGGGAACGTCCCGTGCGGCCGCGTTCTTCGCCCGCCACCAGAGAGGGACCGGTTCCCACGTCAACCGCATCCCGGGTTCCGCCGAAAGGATCGGAAACTACGCATGCCCGCGTCAAAGCGTCATATAGTCAGGGGCCGATTCCCTCGGGCGTGGCTGGGTGAAAGAGTTCCGTTCCGCGATCGTCCTCAGGCGATAAGGGACGCTTGAGATGTGCGGTCAGAGTTCTCCACTTGGCCAAGATCGAGTGAGAACACGGCGAGGTGAATCGCCGTATTCCCGCTGGTTCCGCATGGCCGTCGTAGGATCACGCGCGCAGCGCCTCTCGAGCCAGATCCAATAGCTGGGGAGGGGTGATGCTGGAGAGATCCGCGACAACTTGCCGAACGATGCGTCGATACGTTTCGCTGTGATGCGATTTCAGATATTCGGTCAGGTGATGCGCGGCGTCGCTCTTGCCGGTTCCATGGCCCACCACGACGATTCTGCCGCCCGCGGCTACTGCGTTAGCGATTTCCTCATAGTAGGCGGGCTCTTCGGGCGCTCGTTGGCCCTGCTCCCGCAATTGGTCCTTGTGCACGAGGTGATGCAGGAAGTGATGCGGATCATAGGGCCTTATGACATGTTCCGAAGCGTCATTGGACGTGACGTCGACCTGGAAGATTTTCGCCCCGTGATGATCCACGACGATGAGCAGATTTGGAGCGGTTGGATCGGGATGGGCGGCTGCTTGGGACGAGTGCTCGGGCGAGAATCCGGCTTGCATCAGGAAATGGCGAATATCCATCACCTCGGAGCTCGTAAGATCCTTGGTGTGGGGTTTGTGCATGACGTGACGTTTGCCCCCGACTTCAAAAGCAAACTCACTGTTGGCCTTCTCGTGGGCGTCGCCGATTTCTCCGATCAGTCCGACCACGTCGCTCCATTCGAGATTGTGTGCTGAAGGGTGACGGAAAATCGCTTCAAGCGTACGACGATGCGCACCCGTCACGGATGAGAGGTTTGTGGCGGCCGTGCTGCCGCTATTGGCTTTTTGGGATGCTTTCATGATGCTTTCCTGACCGCTCGCGGGCCGTTTCTCGAGGGCAGCAGTGTGCGAGCTGCCCGTCGATATCTCGAAGACAATACGGTCGCCGACCTGGTCCATCAGGTTCGGAAAATGCGTAAGCGTTCAAGCTGACGGATCCAGATCGAGGGAAGGCCTTCGGCCGTAGCCTTGACGAAAGAGCTTTGCCCTCAGACTTTTGAAATTCGAGGCGGGATTGATCTCGGCTTCGCGCTGCGCCCGCAAAATGACGCTCACATGCCATCGCCATGTCGAAACGTCGATTAAGTCGGTCTCTGCGTTCGGACCGCTCCTCGCTGGAGGTACGGGTACCGCATCGTGTTTGATCATGAGCATCTCATTTCTTCGTTGCAATGAGTTTCAATCCACGTTGGACGCGACTTAAGGACGTGCGAGCGCCACTACAAATGCTGCCTCGCATGTCTCGCGGTCGATAGAGTCGGAAAACACTCAGGCCGTCGGACCTGTTGGTGGGATTCTCGGGTTTGCCAAGCCAACGGGCGTCAGACTCAGGGTCTGTGCCCATCAGACAGCGGAGGAGGCGGTGGCTGGTTCGCGTGTCCGGACGCATCTGACAGGGCTGCCCGAACGATGAGCAAGTCCGCTACGATAGCGACGGCATCTTCCGAGGCGTTCAAAGCTTCGCGTGGCGGTCGCGCTTCCCTACGCCGCCGATTGCGAAGTCAGGCCGCTCGAATGGCCCGGTCCTATCGGGCAACGTCGGCATGAGTAGATTCCGGCTCTGGCGACCCTCCGATCAACGGTTCATTCAGATGATGTGCGAAGCAGGAGGCATGCATGGACTGGCGTCAAATCGCGAACGGCTGGAAGCAGCTCGTAGCCAAAGCATTCCCGCGTGGCGTTGCGCAGGAGATCGACTCCCAAGCCAATCGTTCAAAGCTTGCCGCCCTCTCCGGCGAGGATGAATACGACGAGGGGCGAATTACGCCCTATATCCCTGACAACCACTGCGAACGAAACGATTCATCGCTACACTTGAGCTGCTAGCGATCTCGCGCGAGAAGCGGGCGGTTTGCTTCAATCCCGCTTTCTCCATTTCGCTCACGAGCGCGAACGCGCACCGTCGCTTTCGTGGAGGACGCGTTGTCCAAGCGTATGCGCGAGCCCCGATCGCCAACCGCAGCCGGAAGGGCCTCGAGGACCATCAGGAGTCCGCCACAAGGGACACCCGGACGAACAGAACATTTGCGAGCAGGGCGACACGGCCAATATCAAGCAAAACACGACGAACAAGGGCTACTTGCGCGGGAGACGGATGAAATAACCCTCCGGACGATCTGACATAGGCGTTCGCGCTTCGCTCTCATCAACTCGCTCGCGGAACTCGCCTCGAGGGCCTATCTGGGGTTCGAAGCGGCGGCCTGGACGCGAGATTTGCCCCCGAGGCTGGCGAGAGGAGGTGCGCATATTCGCTTCGATTGATCTCAAACAATCGTTCCGAACAATGCGCCGGCGCCCGCCGTGACGCCCATCGCCAGCGCGCCCCAGAAGGTGACCCGCAAGGCGCCTGGCGCCATCCGCGCGCCGCCCGTCCGCGCCGCCAGTGCTCCCAGGGCCGCCAGTACGACAAGTGACGACGCCGGGACGGCGTAAAGGACACTCGCCTGCGGAGCCAACGCCGCCACGATCAGCGGCATGGCCGCCCCGAGAATGAAACTCGCCGCTGACGCCAGCGCAGCCTGGATCGGACGAGCTTCCAGAGTCGGCGTGATGCCGAGCTCGTCGCGCGCATGCGCGCCAAGGGCGTCATGCGCCATGAGCTGATCGGCGACCTTTTCTGCGAGCGCGTGATCGAGGCCGCGATCAACGTAGATTTCCGCCAACTCTTCGTGCTCGCCTTTGTCGTTCGTTCGAAGCTCCGTGCGTTCGAGCGCAAGGTCGGCGTCCTCGGTGTCCTTCTGCGAATGCACCGATACATACTCGCCCGCAGCCATTGACATGGCGCCAGCGACCAGGGCGGCGAAGCCGGCGATGAGGACGCTGCTGCGGCTTCCGTGCGCCGCGGCGACGCCCAACACCAGGCTCGCGGTTGATAGAAGGCCATCGTTCGCTCCAAGGACCGCCGCACGCAGCCACCCGGTGCGCCCCGCTCGGTGGCGTTCGATCTGTCGGACATGCATGTTACTCGCGCCTCGCAATGAGAATGGACTAGCGCTCGACAAACGCGATCGCTGGTTTCAGGGGCCGCAGCCGCGACCCCGACAGCCGAGGTGATCGTTACAGCGTCCACGCCCGAAGGTGTTGGGCTGGTCCGATCGCTCGAGCGACCACGCTCTTGTTAAACGCTGCAAGGAGTGATTTCTGAGGCTGTCGTCACGCGCCAAGATGCGTCCTCTATGGCGGGTTCAAAACCCGGATAGGTTTGCCATCCAGGAAGGCCTCGGCATTCTCGACGCTCCGAGGATAGAAATCGTGCCATGTCTCGGCGACCCCGTACCCAAGATGGGGCGTAAGCAGCGTATGACCTGAACCGCGAAAAGGATGGTCCAAGGGTAGCGGCTCTTTGTCGTAAACGTCGAGCGCTGCAATGATCTTGCCAGCTTTGACGGCGGCGATGAGACCGGGCTCGTCGATCAAAGGGCCCGCGAGGTGTTGATCAGAATGGCGCCCTGCTTCATTCGCCCAACATCCTCGGCCCCGATGATGCCGCGGGTTCGAGGCGAGAGCACCATGTGCACGGAGATGGCGTCCGAACTGGCGATGAGATTCGATTTGCTGACGAGGCGGGCGCCGGCCTCACGAGCCTTGGTTTCGGTCAGGTTCGGACTCCAGGCGATCACGTTCATGTCGAGCGCCGCTGCGTATCGCGCCATGCGGGCGCCGAGGCGCCCGAGTCCCACGATGCCGAGGATCTTGCCGGCGAGGCCTAAGCCCACGGGCACGCCGCGTTGGAAGCCGCCGGCGCGCATGGTCCTATCAGCTGTCGGGATGGCGCGGGCCGCGGCGATCAACAGGCCAAGCGCCAGTTCGGCCGTCGCGAAGGGCGCGCCGGGAGCACCGGCCGTGTTGCAGACCGTGATACTCCTACGAGTGCAAGCCGTGACGTCCAGCAGCGCATTGGAAGCGCCGGTGACGCTGATCATGCGCAGTTTGGGTAGACGAAAGAGGAGTGTTTCCGGAAAGGCCGTGCGCTCCCGCATCGTGAGAAGAATGTCGAAATCCGCGAGCGCGACGGCAGCTTCGTCCTCCGTTGCAAAAGCCTCGGCGAAGAACACCAAATCGGCGCGAGCGGCCAGTTTCGACCAATCGGCGCTGCTCCGCGCGACGTCTTGCCAATCATCGAGGATTGCAATCTTTGTTGTGATGGGGACCTCCTCTTCGCGTGGAGCGGCGTGGCAGAACTTGACGCCGTCCGGATCATTGGGTCGCACATCGATCGCGACGACGAGCGCCGCAGCGCGTCTATAAGCGCGCCGGCAGGGCGTCCTCGCTTCACACAGGCGCTTCGGCCTCGACATGGCGGACCAGCTTCTTGTTCACGAACTGCTGGATGCCCATGTCGCCGAGTTCGCGGCCGTATCCGGAGTGGTTGATGCCGCCGAACGGCAATTCGGCGTCGGACCAAGATATGTTGTTGATGAACACCATGCCCGTCTCGATCCGGCTCGCCACCCGCTTGCCGCGCGCAAGGTCCTTGGTGAAGACGGAGCCGCCCAATCCGAAGTCGGAGTCATTGGCGAGCGCAATCGCCGCGTCCTCGTCTTTGACCCTGAAGAACATTGCGACTGGGCCAAAGAACTCGTCACGGAAGGCTGGGTTCTCTGGCTTGACGTCCGTCAGAATCGTCGGCTGCATGAACGATCCGGGGCGCTCGAAGCGCTTGCCGCCAATCAGGACTCTCGCGCCGTGGGAGACCGCTGTTTCGACCTGCTTCAAGAGGTCGATTAGCGCCGATTCCGACGACAACGGGCCGAGAGTCGTCTTCTCGTCCAGCGGATCTCCCGGGTTCAGGGCCGCGAGCGCCGTCTTGAATTTCTCCAAAAACGTGTCCGCGAGGCTGTCGACAACGATGAACCGCTTTGCCGCGCAGCAGGTTTGCCCGGTGTTGTACATGCGCCCCCAAACAGCCCACTTGATCGCATGTTCGAGATCGGCGTCATCGAGGACGATGAAGGCGTCGCTGCCGCCGAGTTCCATCGACGAGGGCTTCAGGTTCTGTCCTGCTCTCGCCGCGATGCTCTGGCCTGCTGCGACGCTGCCGGTCAGGGCTACGCCCTTGATCCGGGAGTCGTCCACGACCCGATCGGACTGATCATGCGAGATCAGAAGATTGGTGTAGAGCCCGACGGGGGCGCCCGCCTCGACCCAAAGCCTCTCAAAGGCGATCCCGCATTGCGGCACGATCCCGGCATGCTTCACCAACAGGACGTTGCCCGCCATCAGATGCGGACCGGCGACGCGGGCGAGTTGGTAGTACGGAAAGTTCCAAGGCTCGACGCAGAAAATGACGCCGAGCGGGCTCATCTCCATATGGCCCTCGCCAAGACCCGGATGGAGTTCGACATCCGCCAGGAAGCGCTCGGCGTTCTTGGCGTAGTAGGCGAGGATGGTCGCGCTGAATTCGACCTCTCCGCGCGCCTCATGGATGCGCTTGCCCATCTCGAGCGTCATGACGTGCGCCAGTTCCTCGACCCTCTCGTGCATGAGGGCCGCTGCCTTGGCGACGATTTTCGCTCGTTCTCGGTACGTCTTGCGCTTCCAGGTGTCGAAGCACCCCGCAGCGGCTGCAATCTTGCCCTCGAGTTCTTTGTCGGTCAGTTCCTCGAAAGTCTTCAGCACTTTGCCGTCAGCGGGGTTGACGCTTTGGTAGCTCATGGCTTTACCCTTCCGTTTTATCGCGCGGGGCCGCGCGATCAGGCTTTTGGCGACTTTGAGCGTCGGCGTGGCGAATCGTGTCGTCGGCGCAGGCAGGAATTCACGGTATCAGCACCGCGGCTCCGTCGAACTTGCCGGCCCGCAGATCGGCCAACGCCTGATTGGCCTCCTGAAGAGGGTAGGTCGTCGTTTTGACGGCGATGCCGATCTGGGGAGCCTGCGCAAGAAAATCGATCCCGTCCTGCCGTGTCAGGTTGGCGACGGAGACTAGCTGCCGCTCTTCCCACAGGACCTCATAGGGAAAGCTGGGGATATCGCTCATGTGAATTCCGGCGCAGACGGCACGCGAGCCCTTTCGGACCGCCTTGAGCGCCAGCGGCGCCAGAGCGCCGACGGTCGCATAGATGATCGCTGCGTCCAGCTTCTCGGGCGGCGTCTCGTCGGACCCGCCCGCCCACACTGCGCCAAGGCTCTTGGCGAACTCCTGTGTGCCGACGTCTCCAGGCCGGGTGAAGGCGAACACCTCCCGGCCTTGCCATCTGGCGACCTGCGCCACAATGTGCCCGGCGGCGCCGAAGCCGTAGATTCCGAGCTTCCTGCCCTTGCCCGCTATCCTCAGAGAGCGCCAGCCGATCAAGCCGGCGCATAACAGAGGCGCGAGCTCGACGTCGCTTCCCGTCTCGCCGAGGGGAAACGCAAATCGCGCATCGGCGATCGCCGCGGTAGCGTAGCCCCCGTCGCGCGTGTAGCCGGTGAACAGGGGGTGGTCGCACAGGTTCTCCTGGTGCTCCAGGCAATACGGACACGCGCCATCGACGTGGCCGAGCCATGGAATGCCGACCCTCTCCCCTACCCTCAAACTCGTGACGCCTTTCCCGATCTCATCGATCCGTCCGACGATCTCGTGGCCAGGGATGATCGGCGACTTGGCGTTCGGCAACTCGCCGTCGACCACATGCAAGTCTGTGCGGCAGACGCCGCAGGCGAGCACATGCACTCTGATCTCGCCGGGGCCGGGATGCGGGTCGGCCAGCTCCGTCCATTCGAGCGGCGTGTGCGGCTTTTTGAGCACCATCGCCTTCATCAAATTGCCCTCAGGCTCCTGCCGGAGCCGCATTGACTCAAGTGCGTTCGATGGCTCGCGTCAGGGAGTGGTGGCCGGGCGAGCATCTGCAGTTGTCCCGCCCGCCAACCGGGTTCGATAGTTGGCGGGAAATAAGCTCTTCAGCTGACGGTGATGTCGTTCTGCACAGAGGTCGTTCCTGGTGCGGCCCAGGCGGTAGAGCCTGCTTCCTCCCGTTCGAACGATGTGTCGACTGTGCCGCTCAGCGTCACCTTCCCACCCTCGGCGGTCACGTCGATCGTTGCACGGTCGACCCATGACCGGTCCAATGCGACCATGATATTGTCGCGAATGTTGGATGCGTTCGGCTTCGGCTTGATGGCGATATCGTTGGAAACCCCGGTGACGCCCCAGAGCCTGCGAACGTCGTTTTCGGCGGCGTCTTGCTGGTAGTGCCAGTCGACTTCGCCGGTCAAGGTGACCCAACCTTTTTCGACCTTCGCCTTCACGGCCCCCTTTGGAAATGCTGAGTCCCATTGCAACCGATTGGCTACCGCGGAGGCGATTTCCTCATCGCCGTGTTTGACATTGAAGGGCAGCCGGACCTCGATTTCCTCGGCGACAGACCTGACCTCGTTGACCCGACGCGCCGCCCTCTCCGCTGCGGATTTCTCAGCGAAATTTTCGACGTGCCCCATAAGCGTTACGATGCCGTTTTTCGCGGCGACTCCGATATGGGCGGCATTTACGCTCGGCTCCCACTGCAGCTCGTCGAGCACGGCCTGTTTTAGGCGCTGGTCGTCAGACATGGCCTTCTCCTGTTCGAGATCGGATCGATGACGTGGCATAAGCTCACCCCTAAATCCGTTACGAAGGGCGACGGCGCATGGATAGGCTCGGAAAGTACCCAGCCGTCCTTGGAAACGGCATTTGCGAAGTTGCGGACGGCTTCGACGCCCGAGGGAACGACCGTCCACGGTGTCGAGCGAAGCCCCGGCGCCATGGGCGCAGGTCTTCAACACGCTAAGGCCGGGCGACCTGACCTCGGCGTCGCGGACCGGGAGTGGGTAGTTTCCGAGTCTTGCAGCCTTTTCGCCGCACGTTAGCGTCGGGGGTCGAAACCGGCCCTGTTATTGAAGGACGTCCAGCTATGGCCAATCCGATCGTTGAGAACATCGCCAAAACCAATGCCGAGATCGCCAAGAGCAGCCGGGCTGCAGAAGCCGTCATGAAAGGCGGCGCCGCGGCTCTGACCGAGAGCGGCAATGCATCGAGGGCAGCTCTTCAGGAGTTGACAAAAGCGTATCAGGAACTGGCGACAAAAAACGCCAAGAATCTGACCACCGCGATTCAGGCGATATCCGCCGTCAAAAGCCCGACAGAGTTCATCGAGTTGCAGCAGAAACTCATCAAGGACGGCGTCGAAGCCGCCGTCAGCGATAGTCGTCTAATAGCTCAGTTGACCACTTCCGTTTTTACTGCCGCCTTCGCTCCTGTGAAAAAGCAGTTCGATTCGATGCAGAAGACCGCGCAAATCTAACGTCGCGGGAGCTTGTCCTCGGCTGCGTGGCGGACGGCCGTGGTCGTCCGCCACGGGGTCCCGATCACCAACCCCGGCGCGAGCGATCATTCCGGGCCGATTGAAATCGGGTTTGCGCCGTCAGAAAGGCTTGACCGACCCAATTAGGGCCAGCCCTCGACCGATCTTCTCATGAGAAAACCCTCATCGCCAGATACGATGGGTCACATGCCGTCCTCCGCCCGTCGCCGCCAGTTAAAACCCACGAGGGCGCTATCAGGAGGGACCCGTACCATGTTGTTTGCCGCTAGTGGTTTACGCGGATGCCCCGTGCGGGCAGGGGACGGACTCGCCGGCTCTGTCAAGGACCTCCTGTTCGACGACCGCAGTTGGAAAGTCCGCTGGATGGTCGTTGACACCGGACACTGGTTGCCCGGTCGACAGATATTGGTCCATCCCTCGGCAATCGCTCCGTTGGACCTCGCCCTTCCGGTAAAGCGCGTTCTGCCAATGATGAGTACGGGAGACACGCTGGTCGTGTCCGTTCGGCTGACCAAGGAGCAGATCGAGGCCGGCCCGGATGCGCGCCAAGATGAGCCGGTGACGAAGCAAATGGAGTCCGACGTCTACGACCATTATGGATGGGATCCAGCGTGGGGATCGACGTACTTTGGCGCAAGCGACATCGCTGCGCCGCTTTTGCAGCCGCTGATCTTTTCGGAGAACGCAGCGCGTCAGGAGTCAGATAGGGAAAGCCATCGCAGCGAGGGCGATCCGCATCTTCGCAGTGTCGCTTCTGTCAACGGCTATCACGTCCACGCAACGGACGGCGACCTCGGCCACGTGGAGAATCTCCTTGGCCGACGACGTTAAATGGGACATCCGCTATCTCGTCATTGCTACCCGGGACTGGTGGCCGGGAAAGCATGTCCGACTTGCGCCGTTTGCGGTGAAAGACATCGACTGGTCCGAACATCGAGTCAATGTCGAGGTCACGCGCGATAAGGTGAAATCCGCCCCGTCCTGGGATCCGCTGGCCCTGGAGGACCAACTCAGCGAGCAACAATTACACCGCCATTTCGGCTGGCCGGGTTACGGCTGGTAGCACGAGCTGAAGTTGGCGGACGTCGATTGAGCGGAGTGCGCCAAGGCTCTGTATGGCGGAGCGCAAAGCGACCGAGCCGCAATAGCGGCGTCTGTCAGGCGGGTTCGCGGGCCAGGCGCTCAAAAATTGCGACGGCCTCAGCCTCCGTCGCGCGATTGATTGCGTCGGCATCCACCTCCGCCTGGTTCCACATCCACGATCGCGCGGGATCGTTGCGCATCGCCCAGCCCGGAAACAGTCTCTCGGTAACGTTGCGGCGGCAGAGCAGTTTGACCTCCAGGTGACGACGATCCCTCTGGATTCGTTGATACGAAGTGTCGACCTTTTCTCGCGGTCCTTGAGCAACTGCAGATACAAATCGCTGCGGCAGATCAGCGCCCCGGTAATGCCATCGCGATTGTTGCGCTTCGCGCAACCGTCAGGATTGCGACGAGGGTGCCTTCGTCGAAATCGAACGGGCGTGAGGCGTAGATAAGTTGGATCATCGGCATCTGCACACTCCTTTCGCCGGCTCTTGTGCGTAATCGGATCAGCCACGTTTTTTTGAGAAGAGGAAGAATCGCCCAGTTTGACATCGCTACCAGCTGCGCGGGCCTGCTCGAACTCTCATCGCTCGGCCCGAGGCGGCCGGGCCGAGATGCTTGAGCGATTTGCCCGGCGAGAACCGATGACCTGCGGGACGACGACAATCGACAGCGCCTTGAAATGTTAGTCCGTTTGACGTACATATTTGGCTGGAGGCGTTCCATGGCCACAACAGCAAAGCGCGATCGGCGATTTCGAGAGGAGCGGCTCGGCTTTCGCGTCGACGAACCGACCAAGGCTCTGATCGAGCGGGCGGCCCAACTCGAGCGACGCAAGCTGACGGACTTCTGCATGACGGCGCTTACGGATGCCGCCCGGCGGACTATCGCCGCGCATGAGACGCTCGTCCTGTCTGAACGGGACCGGGCTGTCTTCTTCGACGTCCTGGTCGCTCCCCCTGCCCCGAGCGAGCGATTGCAGCGGGCGTTCGCGGATCATAAGCGCCGGGTTGCCCGGTGAATGGCCAAGAAGAGATCCGGGGAATTTCGGGTCGCGCTCCTCGACGAGCAGCATGATCGCGACAGCTTCACTTGTGGCGCTGAAGGCCTGGATCGCTATCTCAAGACTCAAGCCGGGCAGGACGTCCGCCGGAAGGCGAACGCCGTGTTCGTCCTGACCGAGGTCGCCGAACCGGCCCGTATCCTGGGCTACTACACCCTTGCCGCTATGGCGGTGTCGCAGGGCGACGTTCCAGAGGCGGCTCGAAAGCACATCCCTCGCTATCCGCTCGTGAGCGCGACCTTGATCGGTCGACTGGCCGTGGCGACGGAGCGCCAAGGACAGCGTCTGGGTGCGGTTCTTCTCGCAGATGCGCTGCAGCGGGCGTTCGAGAGCGCCAGCACCGTGGGATCCTCGATGGTGGTCGTCGACGCACTCGACGAAGCGGCGGCCGGCTTCTACGCGGCGCACGGGTTCGTCAGATTGCCCGACTCGCTGCGGCTCGTGCTGCCGATGCGCCTCGCAGGCGGGAAGACCCAACGATGAGCTTCGCCGTGTGGCTCGCCCTCGGCGCCGGAGGCGATCCCGCCGCCGTCGGCCGCGGACCGCACGTATTTGAGCATCCGAGCATGTTCGACAAGAACCTGCCGAAGCGAGTGCTCCCTGAGCCGAACTCGATTTCGATGACGTCCTCTCGTCGCCGGAAAGGAACTTCCCTCATCTACTCCCGTATTTATCCTCATCGGCTGCGCTTTGCGGATTGGACACAGAGGGAAGAAAAAGGATGATGACGCTGCTTTGGCTTTGGCTAATCCTGGCCCCTTCGGTCTGGTTTGTCGCAATGAGCCGTGAGCCGACCTTTACAAAGGTGATATCGATGACAAGCCCTGTTGGTCGCACGTCCTCCTCGGGTGAGGCCCGAACAACCGAGTGAGTCAGCGGTGTTAAGTGGTCGCCGCGAACCGGCGGACCATTTCGGGTAACCGGGTCGAGTTGCGCCTCAGCGTATCCCCAGACGCGACATCGCCCGCTGCCAGTCGTCTCTCAGATCGAGCTCCGGCTGCGAGATCGTGCGCGGTACGCAAAGTTTGTGGGATGCCCGCAACTAGGCCCGCAGACAGAAGCGGCGCGCGGCAGTCAGTTCAGCCTTGCGCGGCCCCCCGAGTTGCGCAGCTAGCGGCGATGCCCGACGCCGATCCCTGTCACCAGCGCCTTTTGCCTGATGGCGCCTTCCGTCCTCTTCATCGCCTTCGCGATCTTTGACCCGGCGTCCTCGCTTTCGAGTGGACCTTGAGTTCGCGCACGTCCTCTTTTGTCCAAGGAGTGCGATGCGCGGTCTTCTTTCTGGGCATCTTTTTGCTGTTTCCTTCGCAGAGTGTAGTCGATGCAAGCTGGACCTGTAGCGATCTCATCGCAAGGGTGGGCGACCCCAGAAGGGGCCGGCGACTCCGCGTGAGTCGCCGGCCCCTTGCGGCGCGACAATCAGGATGAGAATGGCGCGACAATCAGGATGAGAATGCGCCGCCCCGGGGATTGCGAAGGAAGGGCGTAGCCCGACCGTAGAAATCCCCGGGGCGGCGGCGAGCGCCCAAGTGGCCTCGTCTGGCGGTCACGGCGGTTGGAATAGCATCGGGCTTCTCTGTCGAGAGGACCGACGTTTTGCCCGGCCGACACGTCACCGATCGTCAGATGAGGCTATTCATGAACTTGCGTCGCAACCATTCGCCGGCGATTGCCGGCGCGAAGTCCGGATTCAGCACGGCAACCGGCTACCGGTTCGAAACGGATCCCCGGCTTCCCAGCCAGAAGAAGGCGCGCCGAGAACGACGGCGAGCCGATCCCTTCGCCGATGTTTGGGACAATGAAGTCGTCCCGATGTTGAAGGCGGCGCCCGGACTGAGACCGATCGCCGTTTTCGAAGAACTCTGCCGCCGCCATCCAGACCTCGGCGCCGGAACGCGGCGAACCCTCGAGCGCCGCATCCGGGTTTGGCGGGCGGTGAACGGCCCGGATCGGGAGGTCATCTTTCGCCAGGAGCATCCGCCGGGCCGGATGGGACTGTCGGATTTCACGGAAGTGGACGATCTCGGCGTCACCATCGCCGGCCAAATCCTAGACTGCCGACTTTATCACTTCCGCTTGCCGTTCTCGGGCTTCGAACACGCTCATGTCGTGCTCGGCGGCGAAAGCTTCGTCGCGCTGGCGGAAGGGCTCCAGAACGCCCTGTGGGCGCTGGGCGGCGTTCCCGAGCAACATCGCAGCGACAGTCTCTCGGCGGCCTTCCGTAATCTCGACGCCGACGCCAGGGAGGATTTGACGAAGCGCTACGAAGCGTTCTGCGCTCATTACGGCATGACGCCGACCCGCAACAATCCCGGCGTCAGCCACGAGAACGGTTCGATCGAGAGCGCCCACGGCCATCTCAAGAGAGCGCTCGCCGACGCTCTCATGCTGCGCGCCTCGCGCGACTTTGACGATCTTCCGGCATGGCGCGGTTTCGTCGACGACATCGTTGGCCGCGGCAACCTCCGCAACGCCAAGCGCATCGATCAAGAGCGGATGGCGTTGAACAAGCTGCCGGTCCGCAAGACCGCCGATTACGAGGAGGTCAACGTCGACGTCACCAGCTCCAGCGCCTTCACGCTGCGCAAGGTGTTCTACTCGGTTCCCTCGCGACTGATCGGCCATCGGCTGCGGGTGCGCCTTTATGACGATCGGCTCGAATGCTTCCAGGGCTCGACGCCTATCGTCATCTTGCGGCGCGGTCGGCCCCAGCCGAACGGCAAACATGGCCATGTCGTCGACTATCGTCACGTCATCCACTCCCTGCGCCGCAAGCCGATGGCGCTGCTCAATCTGGTCTATCGCGATCAACTCTTTCCCCGCCGAGCCTTTGCCCTGGCGTTCGACGCCTTGCTCGCCGATCTCGGTGAGAGACCCGCTTGCCGCGCCATGGTGGGGATACTCGCGCTCGCCCACGAGCGCGCCTGCGAGGCCGAACTCGCCCTCGCGTTGCAGGCTGCTCTCGACGACGGCGGCCTTCCCGATCTCGCTGCGCTGATCGAACGCTTCCGGCCAAAGGACGCCCCATTGCCTGTCGTCGTCGTCAAGCTGCCCTCTCTCGCCATCTACGATCAGATCGCGACAGGCGTTGGAGAAGCGGCATGAAGGCGACCGACAAGATCGACGCCGCGCGCGTCGACCTGCTGCTCGGCGAGCTGCGACTGCCCGGCATCAAGCTGATCTGGGCCGCCCTGGCGGCGACCGCCGACAAGGAAGGCTGGCCTGCCGCCCGCTTCCTGGCGGCCCTCGCCGAACAGGAGATGGTGGAGCGAAACCGCCGCCGCTTCGAACGGCATCTGGAGGAAGCGCGATTGCCGCCCGGAAAGACCCTCGACACCTTCGACTTCACCGCGGTGCCGATGATCTCGAAGGCGCAGGTGCAAGCGCTCGCGGCCGGCGACGCCTGGCTCGAAAGGGGAGCCAATCTGTTGTGCTTCGGGCCGCCCGGCGCCGGGAAATCCCATCTCGCGGCGGCGCTCAGTTTGGCCTTGATCGAGAAGGGCTGGCGCGTCCTGTTCACCCGTACCACCGACCTTGTGCAAAAGCTTCAAATCGCGCGCCGCGATCTCGCCCTCGAAGCCGCGATCGCCAAACTCGACAAATATCATCTGCTGGTCCTCGATGATCTGGCCTATGTCACCAAGGACCAGGCGGAGACGAGCGTGCTGTTCGAACTGATCAGCGCGCGATACGAGCGCCGATCCATGCTCATCACCGCCAACCAGCCCTTCGGCGAATGGGGAAAAGTCTTCTCCGACCAAGCGATGACGCTCGCCGCCATCGATCGTATCGTGCACCACGCAACGATCCTCGAAATGAACGTCGACAGCTATCGTCGAAAGGAAGCCATCGACCAAGCACGCGGGGCGGGACGCCCGCCGACACGCGCGACAATCAAAGGATCACGATGATTGTCGCGCCGCGACAATCAGACCATCTCTCAACGAAATAGCGCTTGCGTTATCGTCGCGCCGCGACAATCATCACCTCGCCGCGACCGCCAAAATAGCCATCCTGTTTGTCGCTGCTTTTTCCCATCCAGATTGTCGCGCTACACCGCGTGCAACCGCAAAGCCTGAGTTTCGCCCGCAAGGCGAGCCACGGC
Source organism: Roseiarcus fermentans (assembly GCF_003315135.1). Classification (GTDB taxonomy): domain Bacteria; phylum Pseudomonadota; class Alphaproteobacteria; order Rhizobiales; family Beijerinckiaceae; genus Roseiarcus; species Roseiarcus fermentans. The sequence goes on along the minus strand of NZ_QNRK01000019.1, from coordinate 68,824 downwards.
AAGTCGAGCGCCATTTGTGCTCTCTTCAGCACGTCGATGACGCCTCGCCATAGCCTCTGGACCATCCCGCCCATGGCGCCGGCGACTTCTTAGCCTGGAAAGCCAGGCATCGCCGGGTAGCGGCAAACGCGCCGTCTATCGACGAGAAGCAAAGGCACGATGTTCGGGAGGCGTGTCAGAGGCGTAACGTCATATGCCACTATGTGATAGTGGAATTCTCCTCAATCGGACTATCCGGAACGAGGGTCGGCCGCGCATCCCGCTCGCAGGACCCGCAGTCGGTGGACCGCAGCGTCAGCGAGGAAAGGGGACATTCGCCTTGGATCCCCATCGATTTCTGGGGGGCAGCTAAGTAGTATCGGTTAGAAACTCAGCGGGAGTATTCGCATGACAAGACCACCGAATCGGCATCGACCGACGGACGCCGTGTCCGTAGCCGAAGCTGTGTTCAAACCAGCTACGCCTCCGGCGGACGAGACCGTACGCGCGCAAAGAAAGGCTGGCGTTCCCGTCTCTAAAGAGTTGGTGTCGATCAAGCTCGACAGCGATCTGGTTGCACATTTTCAAGAAGATGGGCCCGGTTGGCAGGAGCGAATCAACGATGTGCTGCGCCGGGCAACGGGCTTGTAATCCGAGGGTGCTCAAAGTAGTGCTCGAGTGACAATTGTTATCAAAATATGCTGGTTTTGAAAATTGCAATGGACGACCGTCTGCTAATTGGCGGCGCGCTTTTCAAAGCCGTCGTCGAGCTACAATGCGCTTGTAGCGCGCCGCTGGCCCATCGTCGTCTCGGCTTCGTCCCGCCACGGCCCCGTCGTCAAAGCCGCATCCCGTAGCTCATCTTCGATTCGGCGAACCCCCGCTCGGCATGATCCAGCGCGGGATGTTTGAGCCTCAGCGGTCGCCCGACCTCGCGCAAGCGACGGACTGCCTCGGGCCATTCGGGGAGTTCGCCGCCGTGTTGGGTCCAATGACAAACGCTAGCCTGGTCGCCCCACTCGATGAGATGGGGCGCTGCTTTTCGGTGGGCGCCGCTGGCGGCGTACGCCCGCATCACGTTTTCGTCCCGCCAGACCGTCATCGTCCAGAAAGCCAGGTCGGCTTCGCGGCGGACCGCTCCGGCCAGGAAGCCTTCCGCCTTGCGGGTCTGCGCGATCGTGCGGTTCGTATGCAGGGTGAAGAACGGGAGGAAGCGCAGGGGGCGCAGTCGAAAGCGCGTCACGCTGACTATGGTCTCAACGGGCGCGCTCATTGGTGCACCCTGACCAGAGTTGAGCTTTTCATCCCGCATGCGGGATGAAAAGCTCGGCGCCGACCGAGCGCCCGACACGATGGCCAAGCGCGCTTGCCGTTTGACGGCCCGTGTGAGACCCGCCGCGTGGCGGGCGCCGGGAGGATACGACGGGCAACAGGGTGTAGCGCCAGGGTTCGCGGCCCGGAGCGCCAGTCAATGAGCGGCCCGCAGGTCCTCCCGACGCTCGGCAGTCTAACAAAGGCCAAGGGAGACTGCATGTGTCCTATTTCGCCGGGCTCGATTGGGGCGGCGCCCGTCATGCCGTGTGTGTGGTCGACGAACGCGGCGCCGTCGCGCTCCAGATGGAGGTTGCGCATGACGATGCGGGCCTCGGAGAACTCCACAAGCGATTGGCCAGGCTCGCCCCGGCCGGCGACCTTCCCGTCGCCATCGAGCGCCCGAGCGGGTTGATCGTGGACGCCCTGATCGACGCCGGCCACCCCGTCGTTCCGATCCATCCCAATGCCGTCAAAGCCTGCCGGCCGCGGTATCGCGCCGCCGGTGGCAAGAGCGATCCCGGCGACGCGTTCATGCTCGCCGACATCCTGCGCACCGACGGATATCGCTTCCGCCCGCTCACGCCCTGCTCCAACGAAATCAAGGCGTTGCGCGCCCTCGTGCGCGGTCGCGACGACCTGGTCGCCGAGCGCGTCTGCCTGGCCAACCGGCTGCGCGGCCTTCTGGAAAGCTTCTGGGCCGGCGCCGCCGTCATCTTCGCCGACGTCGACAGCCAGATCGCGCTCGCCTTCGTGCAGCGCTATCCCACCCCAGAAAGCGCCGCGCGGCTGGGTGAAAAGCGGCTGGCCGCTTTCCTCGCCGCGCACGCCTATTGCGGGCGGCGCGACCCTTCGGCTCTCCTCGATCGCCTGCGCGCGGCCCCCATCAGCCCCTGCGGCCCGGCCGAGGCCGAAGCCAAAGGCGAAATCGTCCGCCCTGGCGGCCGTCCTCGAGCGCATCGTCGGCGAAATCGCCAGACTCTCCGGCCGCATCGAGCATGACCTCGCCGAACCGCCCGACGGCAGGATCGTCATGTCCTTCCCGCCGCCGGGCGCATCTGCGCCGCCCAGATCCTCGCCGAACTCGGCGACGTCCGCGAACGTTTCCAATCCGCCGACCAGCTCGCCGCCGAAGCCGGCGTCTGCCCCGTCACCCACGCCTCCGGAAAAAGCCGGGGCGTCGTCTTCCGATGGGCCTGCAACCACCGTCTGAGAGCCGCCATAACCTGCTTCGCCGACAATTCCAGACACCAGTCCCCTTGGGCCGCTGACGCCTACAAACGAGCCAGGGCCAGAGGATGCGCGCATCCCCACGCCATCCGCATCCTCGCCAGAGCCTGGATTCGTGTGCTCTGGAGGGCTTGGATCGACAAAAACCCATATGACCCAAACGCCCACGCCACCGCCGCCCTCATCCAAGCGCGCGCCGCAGCTTGACACAGGGTGTCTCACAGCGTCACCACAAGCTTGGCGGCGGAGACGCCTTGACGCTGGCGTTCGAGAGCGGCGGGGATAGCCGAAAGTCCGGCGCCGATCACCGTGGCGGACGGCGCCGCCACGAACCGGGCTTCCGCCAGCGCCGCCGGCAGGAACGCCTCGAAGATCATCGGCCCCACCTCGTTGGCGATGAGCGTGCTGCCCCAGATCATCTTTGCCTTCACGCCGCGCCGGCGGGCCTTGAGCGTCAACGCCAGCGTTCCGGCGAGCATGCGCGCGATGGCTGGCGCGAGCCGCAGCCAGCGTCCGCGCCCGGCGGGCACGTCGTCGAACGAGGTCGGCGGCGTCGCCATCGCCACGAAGCGGTTGCCCTTGCAGGCGCCGACGACGCCTACGCACGCCGCTGCGGAACCAACGCCGATCGCCAGCGTTCCGGCGACCTCGCGCCCTCGCAACGCGCGCACGATATCCGCGACGACGGTCTTGGAGCGATAGTCGAACGCCTGACTCGCGCCGAGCCGCTTCACGTAGTCGAAATTGCGCGGCGAGGCGGTTGCGATCACGTCATAGCCGGCGGCGACCGCCAACTGTATCGCGTTGCTGCCGACGCTGGTCGAGCCGCCCCAGACGAGCAGCGTCTTGCCCGCGGGCCTGGCTGCTGCCGATGGGGCGTTCATGGCGAGGAGGTCCTTCTGGAACAGACCGCATGCCGCCGTCGACAGGCCGAGCGGCAAAACGGCAGCCTCCTCGAACGCCATGGATTCGGGAATAGGCGCAGCCATGTGCGCGAGGAGCACGACGTAATCCTGGAAGGCGCCTTCGGCGGCGCGGTTGCGGACTTTGTCCGATCCGGCGGCGAAGCCGACAACGCGGTCGCCGACCCGGAAGCGCGTGACCCCGGCGCCGACCTCGACCACTTCGCCGGCGACGTCGGAGCCGTCCACGAACGGATAGGGTGTCCAGGGCGTGACAATATCGCCCATCGTCTGTTGCAGCCGGTCCATGGGATTGACGGCGACGGCGCGTACGCGGACCACGATTTCGTTCGAGCGCGGCGCGGTATAGGGCGCGGGGCCGACGGTAAACGGCGCTCGCTTGGCGGCGAGCCAAAGGGAATTGTTTTCGGGCATGGGGGCGGTCCCTGAATCGACGCCGGGCTTGGCGTCGAGGTCAGAAATACGGGGAATTCGTTGGACGCTCCATGCTCGCTGGTCCATCATAACATCGCGATCGTCCAGGAACGCGATGGACCCTCTTTCCGATATCCTTTCGTGCTCAAACCCAGCGGCTACGGCTTCCGCGGCCTCGACGCAGGCGGCGAATGGCTCTTGCGCTTTGGACCGGAGGACGGGGTGAGGTGCTACGCGTTGGAATCGGGGGCGTGCTGGCTCGCGCTGGACGGCGCTTCCGAGCCCATGCGGCTGGGCTCGGGCGATTTCGTGCTGATTCCCGGCGGCAGGGGCTATCGCCTCTACAGTGCGCCTGACGTCGAGCCGATCGACGCCTTCGCGTTCTTTCCCTCAATTCCCGCCGGCGAGACGGCAGTGCTAAACGGCGGTGGCGGCGTATCTGGGGTGGGCGGGTACTTCGGCTTCGAGGGAATGCACGCCGAGATGCTGCTCGGCCTGCTGCCGCCTGTCGTCCACATCCGCGCCGAGGACAGCAAGGCGGTCTTGCGCGGGTCGATCGAACGGCTGATGCGCGAGCTTCGCGAACCGCAGCCGGGCAGCGCTGATCGCCGAACACCTCGCGCAGGCGCTGCTGATCGAAGCGCTGCGGCTGCATCTGGCGGATGCTTCGCCTCACAGCGCCGGTTCGTTGTTCGCGCTCGCCGACAAGCCGATGCACGTCGTGATCGCGGCCATGCACGCGCAGCCTGAACGCAAGTGGACTCTTGAGGCGCTGGCGCGGATCGCGGGCATGTCGCGGTCGAGTTTCGCGGTACGCTTCAAGCGGACCGTCGGCGAGCCCGCGATGGACTACCTCACCCGCTGGCGGATGATCGTCGCCTCCGACCGCCTCGCCAATCGCGGCATGCCCATCGCGGTCGTCGCGCCGCTGGTCGGCTATGAATCCGAAGGCGCGTTCGGCGCCGCGTTCAAGCGCGTGATGGGCTATTCGCCCAAACAGTTCGAGAGAGCCGCCGCCGGATAGTCGGGCGGTGAGCCCGTCCGCGCCTGGCCCTGCCCAGCCTCTTGCGGCGCCGGAGTGACTCCACGGTGCGCGAGCGGCGGCCCGAGTTTCCGCTGCTGTTCATCCCTGGCTACGCGAGAGCCGAGCTGCCGCCCGGCGCCGAGGTGATCGACAAACCCTTCGACCTGAACACCCTCGCTCGGAAGGTGCAGACGTCCTTGTCGAGGCACTGAAGGCGGCGAGCGAAAAAAGGCGTCCGGCGGGACTGGGCGCCGCCGCCGGTGCCGGGTCGCCGAAATCAGCATGGGCCACGCGGCTCGTCCCCTCCAGGCCGCTCTGCAACTCGATGACGGAAGCTTCGTCGTCGCGGAACCTGGAACCGGCAGAGGGCCCGGTGGACGGCGCTATGGACGGCAAGAGAGTCTTCGTCACGGAGTTCGAGGGCGGCGCTGAGGCGCGTCTACACTGCAACAGGCGCCAAGACGGTCGTGGACCTGGCGCGGCTTCCCCCGGGGTCAGCCGGGCCCAAGTGGTTTGTATCGCGCCGCAAAGTGCCGGAGCGCCGATGGCTCCCATTCGATCCGATAGCCGCGAAGCGACGTGCGCACCCCCGAGATCTCGGCGAAGGTCTCGACAACGTAGTCGGCGTGCGACTGGGTGTAGACGCGCCGTGGCATGGCGAGGCGAACGAGGTCCATCTTGGCCGGCTTTTCTGACCCGTCGGGCTGGCGGCCGAACATCACGGTGCCGATTTCGCAGGCGCGAATGCCGCCCACTTCATAAAGGGCGCAGGCAAGCGCCTGACCCGGGTATTCCAGCGGCGGGATATGCGAAAGCCAGGTCCGTGCATCGACAAAGACCGCATGCCCGCCAGTCGGCTGCACGATCGGCACGCCGAGCGTGGCGAGCCTCTCCCCGATATAGGCGTTGGTGCGCGCGCGATAGGCGAGATAGTCCTCGTCGACGATCTCGACGAGGCCCTGAGCGATGGCGTCGAGGTCGCGTCCGGCGAGGCCGCCGTAGGTCGGGAAGCCTTCGGTCTGGATGAGGCGCGTGCGGGCGCGTTCGGCGAGGTCGTCGTTGTTGAGCGCGAGCCAGCCGCCGATGTTGGCGAACGCGTCCTTCTTTGCGCTCATCGTCATGCCGTCGGCGAGCGCAAACATATCGCGCACGATGTCTACGACGGGCCGGCCCTGCTGGCCTGGCTCGCGCTGTTTGATGAACCAGGCGTTCTCGGCGAAGCGGCAGCCATCGACGATGAACCGCTTGCCGAATCGATGCGCCAGTTCCGCCGCCTCGCGGATGTTGGCGAGCGAAGCCGGCTGACCGCCGCCCGCGTTGTTGGTGACCGTGATCATGACGCAGGGGACGGCGTCGCCATTCTCGCGGAGGAAAGCTTCGAGCCGCGTGAGGTCGATGTTCCCCTTGAAAGGATGGGGCGCCGCCGGGTCGAGTCCTTCCGGCGCTGGCAGGTCGATCGCCTCGGCGCCGGTTGCTTCGATATTGCCGCGCGTGGTGTCGAAATGGGTGTTCGAGGGAATCTTGCGTCCGGGTCCGCCGATCAAATGAAACAGGATCGCCTCGGCCGCGCGGCCCTGATGAGTTGGGATGATGTGGCGGAACGGCATGAGGTGGCGCACCGCCTGCTCGAAGCGGCGGAAGGAGGGCGAACCGGCGTAGCTTTCGTCACCGAGCATGATCGCCGCCCACTGCTTCGCACTCATCGCCGAAGTGCCGGAATCGGTCAGGAGGTCGATCAGCACGTCGTCGGAAGAGAGCCCGAAAAGGTTGTAATGGGCGTCGCGCAAGAGGCCCTTGCGCTCCTCCTCTGTCGTGAGCCGCAACGGTTCCACGGACTTGATTCTGAACGGTTCGATGATCGTCTTCACGGGGCTTCCTTTCCGCCCCGTCGAAAGAGTCCACCGGGGCTGATGCGCTGCGGTTGCCGCCACGATGGCTTGCCGCGCTCAGCGCCCTGATCGGCCACCAAGGTAATGCAGAATCGACCGGTCTGCAATGAATGCAGTTTGCCCTTGGGAAGTTTGCTTAAATCGAGCAGCGAAGCCGCCAAGCGAGCTGAGGGAGGCGCGACCATGCTGACCTCCCAGCATGGCGTCGGCGCATATGGCGAGGCTCAACGTCGAGAAAGGGAGGGTACGGCGCTTCTGGGGCCCGTCCAGCGGCTATGTTCTTGTTGTGTTCTAAGAGGTCGACTATCCTACCCGGATGCCGGACGACGAAAATCTGACTCCCGCCACCGCGGCCGATGTCGCCGACGCGCTCGCCTTCGCGCTGCGTTTTCATGGCCGCAAGCGGGTCCACAACGCCGACGAATTCATGTCAGTTATCGTCGCCGAGCGGCTCGTCGAGCATCTCGAGCGCTCCGGATTTGTCATCATGAAGAAGCCTCCGCTTTGCGGAGGGGGCGCCCTCGGACGCGGGTTCGAAGGTGACCGCTGATGGTCCGAGGCCAAAGGAACAGCACCTCGCCAAAGCCCATTGGCAATTTCACAACTGAAAACGCTCGGCGAACGCGCGCTGTTCCTCGTTGCCACCGTTTTTTGTATTGGCGTGCTCAGCGTCCCTTGGATAAACGCCGCTTCCAGCGTTCGCCAAGTTTGGGCTCATCGCCGAAGACATAGCGACCCATGATGGTTCGCTTTCGACTTGGACGCGAAACGTCGTCGTCGCGCGTCTCGACCATCCCCACGGACTCGGTTTGCGCGATGGATGGCTGGTCTTTGGCGGAAACGGAGGGCGTCCTGGCATCGAGAGCGATCGGGATCTGGATTCTTCGTTTTGCCTTTGGATGCGGCGCCGGACCGCCGGAGTTTCCGACGGCCCGATTCGCCGTCGCCGTCGGTATGACTGACGAGCCGGCTGTCGCGTCACTCAGCGAGATGCCAGTCAGTTGATGGGACGCAACCGAAGGACTTTCCGACATGTGCGCGGTCAGATCAGACGAGGCCTCCGAACTCCGAGGCGCCTTGGATGTTTGTTCCTTGTCCTTTCGTGCGCGCACCAACGGCGCTTTCCGCGCGCGCGATTTTGGATTCGACGTTGCGGTGGACAACTCGCCTTGGAGCCGACCAACGGGCGGCATTTCTGGGACAAGGCTCTCAAGGATTCGACGCGTTGGATGCGATGCGGCGCCATCACTGGACGGCTGATTTGACGTCTTGGCCTCGAATGTCGCGGCGGCTACACGATGAGACTCACGTTCAAATGCTTTAGGTCGGGTCGTGGCCTCCAACAACGGCACGCCTTGGCTTGAGTTGGTTGCCAGTCTTGGCCGATGCCGGACTTCGACAGTGAATGACGGAACGGTGCGTCTCAATGAGGCCCTCGATCAATTGACGGCGGGTGGGAATTGGTCGGCTATAACCTTGCGTGCCAAAGCGCGGCAAAGCATTACGCGACAATCATAGCGGAAACCAGCTTGTCGCCTCGCCGCGTGCGTCGCCCCAACATAGTGATGGGGGCTGGTAAGCGCCGCATGCTGTTTCGAAGGTCAAAGCCATGCGCCTCAGCAATACAAACCGCTCGTAGGGAGGCGGTGATTTGACCGCGACCGTTACGCATTCCAGTGTTCGCCGGCGCCGACCAGTGTTCGGCGGCGCCGATCGCCGCGTCGGCGTGGGGCCTTGGAGACTCGCCGCGATAACCGGACAGCCGAGTTCCATGTTTCAAGGGGCTGACTGTGATCGAAGCGAACCTGGATCGGGTCTGGGCGGCCCTCATGACAGGCGCGCAGCCCGGCCGTACGCCGTTCACCGTTCTTCAGCTCGCCACCTCGGGGCTTGACGGCGCGCCGAAGGTTCGCAGCGTGATCCTTCGGGGCGCCGACGCCGAACGAGACGCCGTCTCGTTCTTCACCGACGTACGTCCTCGAAGAGATACGACATGGAGCCACGGGTTTTCCTGGTCGGGCTACGATGAAGAGGCCGGATTTCAAATCCGTCTTGAGGGCAAGGCGACCATTAGACACCGAGGGCCCGGAAAAGGCTGCGGTCTGGGCGGCTTGTCGATCACATACCCGCGCGCTCTTCCAGCATCCGCTGCCTTCCGGGAGCCCGATCTCCGCTCCAGCCGAAGCTGCGCCAGCTGACGATGTCGATGGCGAAAGGCATTTCGCCGTGATCGTGGTCTCGGTCATCCGTATCGGTTGGCTCGATATCTCTCGACCTCTCCACCTGCATGCGATGTTTCAGCGCGACGGCCGCGATTGGCGTGGAGGCTGGGTTTCACCGTAGGCGATGCGCCTTGCTGTCGAGAGCCGCGCGTTGGTTCCACGACATCTTTTCGGAATCTTGGCTGCTGGCGCAATCTTAGCGTGGCGCTTTCGAGAGCTTCCTTGGCTGAGACCGACCTTTCGTCTTTGATGATCACTGGGCCTTGCACTGCGGCGCGTCGACGGTCCTCGTTACTCGGGCGGCCAGGCAGTCACGCCGGCAGGGCGTAGATCCAGCGGCTCGGCGTTGTCGGCTACAACAATCGCGCCCCGATTGGGACGCTGCAGCGGTGGGGTGTAAGAGCGAACATATGGCCGACATAGTCTGGCAACCGCTGCCTCCACTCTGGCCGAGCCCTGCGGTTTCGACCGATGTTGGAGGTTTCATGCTGTGGTATTTACGGAGGATGGCGTCCCGACATGGGAGGTCCGGGCGCAAAACGAAAAAGGGCGGCGGCGACAGCGATCTGGTCATTGGCGGCACGGCGGACACATTCGAAGCGGCTAACGCAGCGGCGCTGTTTGAAGCGACGGCCCGGTCCGCAGGATGGCGAAACCATCTAAACGACGAAGACACGAAAAATGCCCGTCAGTCCGCAATGCGAAAACCTGGATTTGTTGCCCGCGAGAGACCACCCAGCAGGCGATTGACTCTGTCTCTGTCTCACGGGTCCAGCTCGCGTAACGGCAGGACGCCATAACGTTCGCGGCATCTTGCCGGAAAAGAAGGATCCTGCGGTCCGTATGAAGTCGAATCCTGAGCCTTCGACACAGGAAGTGCTCGCTGGCCTGGTCGAGCGGGTCACCTTCCACAACCCGGAGAACGGCTTCTGCGTTCTGAGGGCGAAGGCGCGCGGACACCGCGATCTGGTGACCGTGGTCGGCCACGCCGCCGTGATCTCGGCCGGCGAGTGGATCACCGCATCCGGCGAATGGATCAACGATCGCGCGCACGGTCAGCAATTTAGGGCGCGCTTTCTCAAGACCTCGGCGCCGAGTTCGATCGACGGGATCGAGAAATATCTGGGCTCCGGCATGATACGGGGCATTGGGCCAGTCTATGCCAAGAAGATGGTCAAGGCCTTCGGCGAGAAGGTCTTCGACATCATCGAGGCCGAACCCGATCGGCTTCGCGAGGTGACGGGCATTGGCGCGGTTCGGGCCAAGCGCATCACCGACGCCTGGGCCGAGCAAAAGGTCGTCCGGGAGATTATGGTTTTCCTGCATAGCAACGGGGTCGGAACCGCCCGGGCCGTCCGCATCTTCAAGACCTACGGCGTCGACGCCGTGCAGGTCATGACCGAGAACCCCTATCGCCTTGCCCGGGATATCCGGGGCATCGGCTTCAAGACCGCCGACGCGATCGCGATGAGGCTCGGCATCGAAAAGACCGCCATGATCCGACTTCGCGCCGGCATATCGTACGCGCTGACAGAGGCGATGGACGAGGGGCATTGCGGACTGCCGACGGATCAATTGATCCCGCTCGCCGAAAAACTACTCGAAGCGCCGAAGGCCTTGATCCTGACGGCCCTCGAGCTCGAACGATCCGACGGCGCCGTGATCGCCGACAAGGTCGGCGATGCCGACTGCATGTTCCTGGCGGGCCTCTACAGGGCCGAGCAAGCGATCGCCGATCGACTGATCCGCATCGCGCGCGGCCGGCTGCCCTGGCCATGGATCGACGAAGCCAAGGCCATACCCTGGGTTGAAAAGCGCAATGGGCTGCAACTTGCCGACAGTCAGAAGGCGGCGATCCGTCAGGCGCTGACCGCCAAGGTAGTGGTGATCACCGGCGGCCCAGGCGTCGGCAAGACCACGATCGTCAATTCGATTCTCAAGATTCTTGCGGCCAAGGGCGTGCGGCTGCTGCTTTGCGCGCCCACAGGTCGCGCTGCGAAACGCATGACCGAAGCGACGGGCGTCGAGGCCAAAACCATCCACCGTCTCCTCGAGGTCGATCCAAGGAACGGCGGGTTCAAGCGCAACGCCGACAATCCCCTCGATTGCGATCTGCTCGTGATCGACGAGGCCTCGATGATCGACGTCATGCTGATGCAGGCGCTGATGAAGGCGACGCCGGACGGTGCGGCGCTGCTCATCGTCGGCGATATCGACCAATTGCCTTCGGTCGGACCCGGGCAGGTCCTGGCCGACATCATCGGCTCCGGCGCGGCGCCCGTCGTGCGCTTGACCGAGGTGTTCCGGCAGGCCGCGGCGAGCCGGATCATCATCAACGCCCACCGCATCAATCAAGGCTTGACGCCCGATCTGAGCGCGCCTGCCGGCGAGACCGATTTCTATTTCGTTGCGGCCCAGGATCCCGAGACCGCCGTTCAGCGCATCCTGGAGTTGGTGAAAACCCGCATTCCAAAGCGCTTCGGCTTGAATGCGATCCGCGACATCCAGGTGCTTTGCCCGATGAATCGCGGCGGCGTTGGCGCCCGCTCGCTCAACATCGAACTGCAGGCGGCTTTGAACCCCGCTGGCGAACGCAAGGTCGAGCGTTTCGGCTCGACCTTCGCTCCAGGCGACAAGGTCATGCAGATCGAGAATGACTACGACAAGGAGGTCTACAACGGCGATATCGGCTACGTCGTCGACGTCGATCCCGACGTGGGCGAGCTCGTGGCGAGCTTCGATGGGCGCTCGGTGACCTATGGCTTCGGCGAACTCGACACGCTGATCCCAGCCTATGCCGTCACTATCCACAAGAGCCAAGGCTCTGAGTATCCCGCCGTGATCATCCCAGTCACGACTCAGCACTACCCGATGCTGCAGCGGAATCTCCTCTACACAGGCGTCACTCGTGGCAAGAAGCTCGTGGTTCTCGTCGGACAGAAGAAGGCCGTCGCGATCGCCGTTCGCAATGTTTCGGGCCGGCGACGCTGGTCGAAACTCGACGATTGGCTGCGGCTCGGCGCGTCGCGCGCCGCTCGTAGCGTCCGCCACGAGCTGGAGTTCCTTGATCGTGGCGAACTGCCTGACGCGCTCGGCCGCCATGGCTAAGTTGACGATGTCCGCGACGGTTTTCTGACTCCTGTCCGCAACGTCACGGCCCCGGCGGTTTCGCGCGGCGGGTCTTCTGCGACGCATGGAAGCCGACCGCCATGTCGAAGGCCGAGCCGACGAACTTCAGCACATGCGCGAAGTCTTCGTCCGTGAGGCGGCGTGCGGCGTCGTTCGCCCGATAGAGGTTGGCGAAGTCGCGCTCGCGGCCGGCCTGCACCACCAGCTTGCCGACCCCGAGATCGTCGAGCGCCTTCCAGATTCCGGGGTTGTAGGAGCGCGTGAGCTTCAGGGCGAAGGAGATCGGGTCGTTCCTGCCCAGCACCCCGGCGAGCCGCAGGACGAGGTCGAATGGGAGGGCCGCCTTGCCCTCCTCGGCTTCCTCGATCAGCGTCGGGTCGGGAAGGTCGACCGCCGTTCCGAGTTCGTCGACTGTGATCCCGGCGGCCTCGCGCGCCGCGCGCAAGAATTCGCCCGCCTTGCCGATCGCCGCCTTCTCCCCCGGGCCGCGCGCCAGGCTCTTGGCCGCGGCGACCGTCATTTCGGTTGCGCCCTCGGCGACGCCGAGCGCCGAATTCGCCCAGGAGGTGAGCTCGCGCGCGATCCGCATGATCGCCGTAGGCCCCGCCGCCTCCGGAGGCGACACGGCGGGCTTTGACGAACGCGCCCTGGCGCGCCCCGGCGCGTGCGATTTCGGGCGAGACGCGGACGGCATTCTGACCTCCCTCGGGTATACCTTGCGGCGCTTGGCGCTTTTTCTTGTTGGCGGCGATTGCCGCGCGGTTTCATTCTCTCAAATCAACGTGTTCGCTGCCAATTGGACCGCATGTCTTCGATGCCGATTCTTGTCGTGAAGCATTGAGTTTCCGAGCGTGATTGGGTCGATACCGGAAGACGAATTACAAGACGACGTCACTCCGCCGCCGCGGGCATGTGCCCCGCGGGCAGTTGGACGCGGTACTCCGCACGCAGCTTCTTCTTGTCGATCTTGCCGACGCTGGTCAGCGGCAGCGCGTCAACGAATTCGACGCGGTCTGGCATGGCGAATTTCGAGATCAGGCCCTTCTCGACGGAGCGCTTCACATGGGCGCGAATCTCGTCCCTACCGATCGATCCTTTGAACTCCGGTAGCAAATGGACCAGGACCAGTGGACGCTCGCCCCATTTGTCGTCATGAATGCCGATCACAGCGGCTCTCGTCACACCTTCCAGCCGCAGAATGATGTCCTCCAGGTCGATCGAGGAGATCCACTCGCCGCCGCTCTTGATGATGTCCTTGAGACGGTCGGTTATATGCAACGCGCCATCAAGGTCGATTGAGCCGACGTCCCCGGTATGCAGGTATCTCCCAGCCCAGAGCCGCTCGGACGCTTTGGGATCGTTCAGGTATCCCGTCGCCAGCCACGGCGCGCGGGCGACGATCTCGCCCGTGGCCTTGCCATCATGCGCCACGTCCCGCATATCTGAATCGACCACGCGCAACTCCATCAGCGGCGGGGCGTAGCCGGGTTTGATCCGAAGCTCGACCTCTGTGTCAGCGTCTCCTGTCGTCTGCGCCGTGCTGAGATGCATGATCGTAAGGGTCGGGCAGGCTTCTGACTGGCCATACGCGGCGCACACGTCTATCCCGCGCTCCAGGGCGGCCTTCACGAGCGGGCGCGGAAGCGCGGCGCCCCCAACGATCATCTTCAGCTTCGAAAGGTCCACGCCCTCACTGCCGGGCGCGTTCAAGAGCATCTGCAGGATCGTCGGCACGCAGGTTGTGAAGGTCACGCCCTCGTCCCGGATCAGCCGCAGGAACACGTCGGGCGCGTAGCGGCCGGCATAGACCTGCTTCAGGCCGATCAGCGTGGCGGAGTAGGGCACGCCCCAGGAATGGACGTGGAACATCGGCGTCATCGGCATATAGACATCGTCGCGATGCACGCGACCTTGCGCCGTCGCAACGCCGATATCGACCAGGGTGGCCAGGACGTGCAGCACGATCTGGCGATGGCTGAAATACACCCCCTTTGGCTGCCCTGTCGTGCCTGTGGTGTGGAACGTCGTCGCGCGAGTCCTCTCGTCGAAGTCAGGGAAGACAAAGAACGGCGAGCCTGATTCGATCAGCGCCTCGTATTCGCCGGCGACCGGCAGCGTCGTCGCCGGGAGTTCGGGCCGGTCGTTGAGCAGGATGAAGCGGGTCACGTTCGGCAGCCTCGACGCCAGCGGCTCGATCAGCGGCAGGAAATCGACGTTGAGCAGCAAGGTCGATGCGCCGGTTTCGTTCAATGTGTAGAGCAGTTGCTCAGGTGGCAGCGCGATGTTCGCCGTCTGCAGCACAGCGCCCATCATTGGGATCGCGAAGTAACATTCATGGTAGCGGTGGGAGTCCCACTCCAGCACCGCAACGACGTCGCCGGCCTTGACGCCAAGATCGGTCAGCGCACTGGCCAGGCTCCCCAATCGATGGCGGAACTGCCGGTAGGTGTGCCGGTGCTCGCGATAGACGATAACCTGGTCGGGCGAGCGGGCCAGAGGCGTGTCCAACAAATGCCTGATGAGCAGTGGATAATCGTAAGCTGACGGGGTGATCTCGATCAGATTGTTGGGCATTGTTTCCTCCGGATATTATTTGCTTTACTGGCCGTATCGCGCGCGGGCTATGCTGACTCCAAAAGATCGCTTGGGTCCTTGCGTTTCGCGGCGCCATGCTACCGCGGCTACGAAGTTGCTCCGAAGCGGGTCCGCGCTGCGACCGCGCAAATAGTGAGGTAACAATGACATTATGATTGTACTGGGGTCCGCGCTCCGCGAACGCGCAAGACTCGGAATGTACCTATGGGCAGCAAGGATCCGGATTGAAATGCTGGCTCCTCGGCTACCCGCAACGCCGCGGACGGCGTGTGTGCTTCCCATCGAGCGACGATAAAATCGGAGTTGTGTAGGTAAATTCCGAATCTGGCGTCTCCTGATATTCTATGCGACCGGTCGAGTTCAAATCGGTCGTCACCTCACCAACCATATGGCGGCGATGAGTTACCAGGCTTCTTCTGGAATAGAAAAATGCGGTGCGAACTGAGCCCCAGGGCGAGGTTGCGACGAGTAAGTGGGCGGCGTTGGCTCACGAATATGAGCGCACCGGTTGCGATCACGAGGCGTGCGCCAAATACGGTTGGTCGCAATCGAATAAATGACCTCAAGATATCGATTTCATCGTCGTCCTCGGCATGCGCAGCGGTCGAGTGCCCACCCACAGAGAGAGGCGCAAAGTTTAGCGCCAAACATGGCGCGGCGGCTCTGCCCTCCCGAGGGCGCTTTTTGAATAGAGCGCGGAATGCGATCTAACGCTTTGCTACCGAAGTCTGGCGGCCGGAGTGGCCGACAGCAAAAAGGGTTAACAGCGAGAGGAGCGACCAAGATGCCGACGAAGTCGAAAGAGGCGCCGAAGGAAGACGTCAATAAACAACTGGCGGAAGGAATTCGGGACTCAGCAAGTCGGATCTGGTTGGCCGGGGTCGGCGCCTTCACCGCGGCCCAGAAGCAAGGAACCGGAGTTTTTGAGTCGCTGGTCGAAGAAGGCGAACGGGTTCAAAAACAGGTCAAGAATGCCGCCGAAGATGCATATACCGGTGTTGTGACGAAGGCTTCCCAGGCGTGGGATCAACTATCACCCGACCAGTTGGGGCGCCCGTTTGAAGACAGTGTGGCGCGAGCGCTTCGCGTTTTGCGCATTCCGACCAGGGAAGATGTTGAGAAGCTTTCGCATCGCGTTGCGGAACTTACCAAGATCATTAGGACTCTATTGGAAGAGACGGAGGCGTCGGGAGGAAAACGCAGTCCCCGCGCTCACGCGGCAAGCAAGCGCGCCTGAATCGCGCGCGGCAGTGGCACTGAAGCGGCCGACGCGAGCGCAGCGCCGATAATGTCAGACACGATGGATAACACGCCGGTCTTCCGCCCGCTGCCGACTAGCCAAAGCCAACAAGGGGGCGATTAACCAGGAGTGACCGCACCATGTTGTTCGCCGTTAGCGGTTTGCTCGGATGCCCCGTCGAGGCAGGCGACGGCCATGTTGGCTCCGTCAAGGACTTCCTGTTCGACGACCGGAGCTGGAAGGTCCGCTGGATGGTGGTTGACACCGGACATTGGTTGCCCGGTCGCCAGGTATTGATCCACCCCTCAGCGATCGCTCCGTTGGACCTCGCTCCGGCAAGACGCGTTCTGCCGATGATGACTACGGGCGACACGCCGGTCGTGTCGGTCCGGCTGACCAAGGAGCAGATCGAGGCGAGTCCGGATGCGCGCCAGGATGAGCCGGTGACGAAGCAAATGGAGACCGACGTTTACGACCATTATGGGTGGGATCCGGCGTGGGGAACGACGTATTTTGGCGCAAGCGACATCGCCTCGCCGCTTTTGGAGCCGCTGATCTTTTCGGAGAATGCAGCGCGTCAGGCGGCGGACAGGGAAAGCCATCGCAGCGAGGGCGATCCGCATCTGCGCAGCTTCGTCTCGGTCAACGGCTATCACGTCCACGCAACCGACGGCGACCTCGGCCACGTAGAAAATTTCCTGGCCGACGACGTCAACTGGGACATCCGCTATCTCGTCATCGCCACCCGGGATTGGTGGCCGGGAAAGCATGTCCAACTGGCGCCGTTTGCGGTGAAGGACATCGACTGGTCCGAACATCACATCAATGTCGATGTCACTCGCGATCAGGTGAAATCAAGCCCAGCCTGGGACCCGCTGGCCCTGGAGGACCAGGTCGGCGAGCGACAATTACACCGCCATTTCGGCTGGCCAGGCTACGGCTGGTAGCACGAACTGAAGATTGCGGATGTCGATTTGCGCTTCATTTGAGACCATGGGCAAAGCTGTACGTCCCAGGGAATACCCGCGCGCCGACGAAACTCTATATTGCCGCTTCTGACTCGGGCGCCCGGCTCCTGCGGGTTCGCGCCTCGGCGAAGCTTTTCTCGATCTCGCGGGCGGCGAGACGGTAGAGCTGGCAATTCCTGACGGCGCGCATATTCGCGGCGACCTCCGTTAGATGCAAAGCCTCGTCCTGCGCCTCAAGGCCGAACCGAATAATCAAGTCCGTCGCGACGGCGACGACTTCTTCCCTTGTCGGATCAAAGAATGGCAGGCGCATTGCGTGGGCCAATTGCGAAGCCGGCGGGCGAGCGAGACGAGAACCGCGTCTCGTCCAGGATGAAGCCGATAACGGCGTATGAGCACCGCAGGCGGCCTCAGCCGGCCTGCCCGTCCTCATTCAAATCGCCCGCGCCCGCAAGGTCAACGGCGACGTCATCGTCGGGCAGCGGCCCACGCCGGACAGATGAGCGGCCGACCTCGCCGCCGAAATCGGAGCCGACATCTCTCGACAGTCCGCGCCGCCCGCGGTCCTTTGAGGAAAATCGCGCTTTGGGCGACTAAGGACCGGCGGAACAATAACTGAATCGCGCTCTGTTGGGGTGCGTCTGGATGACTTGGCTTGCTGGGATTCCGGATTTCGGCGAACCGGCGTACGCGGGTCGGATGATCGACGAAGGCGTTCCGAGGGAATCCATCGTCGGAAGCGTCAATTGATCCAACAGGCGATTGTTGCCGTATCTCTAAGTCGCCCGGAAAAGCGCAGTCGTTGGCGCTCGCGTCAAGCGAAAGCCATGTTGCAGCGCACAATCAGGGCCGTGCATCGTCAATGTCAGGCTGGAGTGACCCCAATGTGGGTTCGTGCTCGCACTATCCGCGTGCTGCCTTCGTCGTGGGGATTCCAGGCAGGACAACAGAGGAGGCTTCAATGACGACAAGCTCAAGAAAGTTCTGTGCCGTGATCATCGAGCGAAACGGAGAGGAACTCGCGCGGGACGTCCTCCATATCGACGGCGCCGCGGACGCTCGCAGCAGGCTTATGCAGCTTGTGAGGCGGCATGAGATCGACCCCTTCGACGAGCCGATCAATTGCAGGGTCGTGGAACTCTCCGAATAAGCGTGGATGTGATCAAGTCACGAACGACACCCCGTCCCCCGCGGAGCCTGGACGGCGCGCCGGACGAGACGCCTTTCGCCCAGTCGGGCCAGCGCTTTGCGCGGCGTACGGGTTCACCATCGCGGCAGTGACCGAAACGAGACAGGGAACGTCATGAATCAGACTCAGTCCGTCCAATCAGAAGGGGACGGACTGTTTCGCGTGAGGGCGGGCGTTCGCTGAGTTCAGGGAGCTCAAGCGCGGCACGCTGCAGATCGTCGCCAGCCCGACCATCGCCGGCTACTGGCTGCAGACCCTCACGAGGAACCACGAAACGTTCGCTTTCCCGATCCTCGATCCGCCACTTACGGATCAGCCCGTGCTCGCGATCCATGGTTCTTATGGCCGAAAGACGGAATGACGATATCGCCGGCAGAAGCCGTCAGGCTGCGGTTTCGCCTTTGGGTCTCTTACAGGAATCACCTCGCGTTCTATCTTCCCGGTGAAGCTGAAACCCATCAATGAAATGCGACGCGACCATGGATGACGCAGCCCAAACCGAACGAAGCGGCGATACGGCGGGCCAGGCCCGTGCGTCCGTGCTGCGCGTCATCGGCTTGAAGAAGAGCTATCTGACGCCTCAAGGTCGCGTCGCCGTCCTGAGGGGCGTCGATCTCTCGCTCGAGGCCGGCGCGAGCGTCGCCCTGATGGGAGAATCCGGCAGCGGCAAGAGCACGCTCCTGCATCTCGTCGCGGGACTCGACGACGCCGAAGACGGCGAGATTTTCGTGGACGGCGCCGAGGTGACAGGGCTTTCCGACTTCGGACGCGCTGCGCTGAGGCGTGAGACCCTGGCCGTCGTTTTCCAGCAGTTCAACCTGATCTCCAGTCTCACGATCCGCGCCAATGTCGCGTTTCAGGCGCGCCTCGCCGGCCGCTTCGACCCGGTCTGGCAGGAGGAGCTGATCCATCGCCTCGGGTTGGGAAATCTCCTTGACCGCTATCCCGAACAGCTGTCCGGCGGCCAGCAACAGCGCGCCGCCATCGGGCGGGCGCTCGCCGTTCGTCCGCGTCTCCTGCTGGCGGATGAGCCCACCGGCAACCTCGACGAAGCGACGGCCGACGACTTCATGGAGCTTGCGCTCGACGTCGTCGCCGCGACGGGCTGCGCTTTCCTGATGGTGACTCACAGCGCGCGACTGGCGGCGAGACTCGAACGGCAGGTCCGACTCAGCGCGGGAGTGATCGAAAAGCCGTGAAACAGGTCTATTGGACGCTCGTCACGCTTCTGAGCCATTGGCGCCGGCGCCCGGCCAATTTCGCCGCTTTGTTCGTCGGGCTGGCGATCGCCACGGCGCTTTGGAGCGGAGTCCAGGCGCTGAACGAGCACGCGCGCAAAAGTTATGATCGCGCTGCTTCGGCTTTCGGCGGCGGCGAGGCACAAAGCCTGGTCCCAACGAGCGGCGGCGCGATTGCGCAGGATCTTTTCGTCAAGCTGCGGCTGGCGGGCTGGAAGGTGTCGCCGGCGCTCGAAGGAACGGTTCTCATTCGCGGCATGCCCTTCCTGCTGATCGGGATCGAGCCCCTGACCCTGCCTCGCGGCGTTCGCTATGGCGACCTTGCGGGCGACAAGGGTTTCGGCGCCTTTTCCGCGCCGCCGGGAGAGACCATCGCCGCGCCGGAGACCTTGCGTGATCTCGGCGCCGCGGCAGGCGCTGCCGTCGCCATCGATGGCGGGAGGGCGCTGCCGCCGATCCGGCCGAGCGTCGGGACGCCGCCCGGGCTGCTGGTCGTCGACATCGGCATCGCGCAAGCGTTGCTCGGCCGGCCCGGACAGCTTTCACTACTGATCCTGCAGCAGGAGCCTGACGTCGAGACGCCGCCGCTGGCGACGGTCACCGGCGGCGCGCTGCGCCTTCGCCCGCCCGGCGAAGAGGAGGCCGACCTGCGGCGGCTGACCGAAAGCTTCCATCTGAACCTGACGGCTTTCGGGCTGCTCTCCTGTCTCGTCGGGCTGTTCATCGTTCACGCGGCCTATGGACTGGCCTTCGAACAGCGATTGGCGATGGTGCGAACGATGCGCGCGGTCGGCTTGTCCTCGCGCGCGCTCGTCGCCGCGATGCTCGGTGAATTGGCGCTGCTGGCGCTGGCCGCCGGGAGCGCCGGCGTCGTAGCCGGCTACTGGCTTGCGTCCGCGCTCCTGCCCAATGTCGCGGCCAGTCTCGATGCGCTTTACGGCGGACAGGTGTCGGGAAGGCTGGCGCTCGATGGCGGATGGCTGCTGTCGGGTCTCGGCATCGCCCTCCTCGGCGCGCTCGTCGCGGCCGCGGGCGGCCTCTGGAAAGCGCTTCGCCTGCCTGTTCTGGTCGCCGCTCAACCCTTCGCGTGGCGGAAAGCGCAGCAACGCTTCATGCGACGCCGGGCGTGTCTCTCGCTCTTTGCCTTCGCCGCGTCGCTCGCGGCGTATGTTTGGGGCAAAAACCTCTATTCGGGTTTCGCGGTGATCGCCGGGCTGCTGCTCGGCGCTGCGCTGCTGGCGCCGATTCTGCTCGCCGGCGCCTTGCATATTGGCGAAATGAGCGCGCGCGCGCCGCTGGCGCAATGGTTCTGGGCGGACAGCCGGCAGCAACTTCCCGGGCTCTCGCTTGCCTTGACGGCCCTGCTGCTGGCCCTGGCGACCAATGTCGGCGTCGGCGGCATGGTCGAAGGCTTTCGTCAGACCTTCACGCATTGGCTGGACGGACGGCTGGTCGAGGAAGTCTATTTCGAAGCGGCGGGCGACGCCGAAGCCCGGCGGATCGAATCGTGGCTCTCGACGCGGCCGGAGGTCTTGGCGTTACTGCCGGCGGCGAGAACGACCGTCAGGCTCGCCGGCTGGCCGACCCAGGTCGTGGGCATGACCTCCCATGAGACCTACCGATCGCACTTCCCGATGCTCGCGCAAGTTGCCGATTCCTGGGATGAGGTGAAGCGTGGCGACGGCGTGCTCGTCAGCGAACAGCTCGCGCGCCGCCTGGATCTCGCCCTCGGGTCGGAGCTCGCAATTCCTACGGCGGGCGGGATCTGGCGCCCAAGAATCGTCGGCGTCTTTCCCGATTACGGCAATCCGAAGGGACAATTGCGGATCGACATCGATGCGCTTGCGCGGCGCTGGCCCGACGCGCCGCGGGTGACGTTCGGATTGAGGGTTGCGCCGGACGCGGTTTCCAGATTGATCGTGGCCATGCAAAGCCAGTTCGGCGCGCAGATCGTCCGCATCGCCGACCAGGCCGCCATCAAGAAAATCTCGACGCGAATCTTCGAGCACACGTTTGCGGTGACGGCGGCGCTCAACACGCTCACCCTCGTCGTCTCGGCCATCGCCCTGCTGGCGAGCCTGACGACGCTCGGCGACATCCGTCTGGCCCAAGTCGCGCCCGTCTGGGCGACGGGCGTGCCGCGGCGGCGCCTGGCGCAGCTCGAATTCCTGAGAATCCTCCTGCTCACTGCCGCCACCGCCGTCATCTCGTTGCCGCTCGGGCTTGCCCTGGCGTGGTGCCTGGTGGCGGTTGTCAACGTGCAGGCCTTCGGCTGGCGCCTTCCGTTCTATCTCTTTCCCGGGCAGTGGCTCGAGATTCTGGCGCTTGCGCTGCTGACCGCGGGAATCGCCGCGATGGCGCCGATCATCCGTTTCGCCCGGACCACGCCGGCGCAGTTGGCGAGGGTTTTTGCCAATGAGCGCTAGATGGATTGTGTTGGTCGTTCTTGCCGCGCTGGCCTTGGCCGCGGCGCCGGCCGCCTTCGCGGAAGGGGCCGACAAAGGGTTCGCGGGACTGGGCGCGGAAGCGGCGGGTTTCGACCGGCCAATTCCGGGAACGCCGCTGGTCTTCCCGCGGGATCTTGGCCCCCATCCCGGCTTTCGCACGGAATGGTGGTATCTGACCGCCAATCTCGAAGACGAATCCGGCGCCGCCTACGGCGTTCAATGGACGCTGTTCCGCCAGGCTGGCGCGCCGGGAGACGAGCGCGAGGGATGGGCCAACCAGACGGTCTGGATGGGCCACGCGGCGGTGACCACCGCTACGGAGCATCTCTTCGCAGAAACCTTCGCCCGCGGCGGCGTCGGACAGGCCGGGGTGACCACGCAGCCGTTTCGCGCGTGGATCGACGACTGGATTTTCGAGGCGCGCCAGGAAGCGCCCGGCGCGGGCCTGGATGCTCCGGGGGCAGCGCTCTCGCGCGCAAGAATCTCGGCCAACGGCCCAGGCTTTCGCTATGCGTTCGATCTCGCCGCCGACAAGCCTCTTGTTCTCCATGGCGACCAGGGCTTCAGCCGCAAATCGGACGACGGGCGCGCCTCCTACTATTTCAGCCAGCCCTTCTTCAAGATCGATGGCGTCCTCGTGCTTCATGGAAGGAAGGTCGAGCTGTCGGGCCTTGCATGGATGGATCGGGAATGGAGCAGTCAACCTCTCGCTGCGACCCAAAAGGGTTGGGACTGGTTTTCGTTGCATCTCTCGACCGGCGAGAAGTTGATGGTCTTTCGGCTGAGAGACGGAACGTCACGTGATTTCTGCGCAGGGACCTGGATCGGCGCCGACGGCGCGGCGCAGACGCTCGATCGCAATGACATTACGCTTCTGCCGCTCTCGGAGACGCATCTCGCTGGGCGAGTTCTTCCCGTGAGCTGGAAGCTCCTTGTGAAGAGTCACGGGATCGACGTCGAAACGGCGCCGGTGAACGGCGCCAGCTGGATGGCGACAAGCTTCCCCTATTGGGAAGGCCCGATCAGCTTTCACGGCTCGCACGAGGGGAAAGGATACTTGGAGATGACGGGTTATTAAGCGCCACAGATCGAGGTGCCGATGCCTGCGCGTCGCAGGCAACCCTGCGAGGTGGTGGTGGTCCCATTTGCACGGTTCATTTTCGCGATCTGCAACGGCTTGGTCAGGAGGTCGATCGCACAACCTCGTAGCTGGTAGCTAACGCCGATGACCCAGACCAATTCCTAGCGCCAAGGCTTTTTGGCGCAATCCGCCCACGGTTCGCTTCATTGCTTTCGATATCGCCTCGACCGGAGTCCTTGCCTTGGAATGTTTCTTCAGATCACGCACTTCGTCCTTCGACCAAGGTCTTCTGGCGGGCGGTTTTGGTTTCTTCGCCATACTATAATTCTCCTGATGCGCCGCGGACCTCTTGATGGGCGCTCTTCTGCTCTCTAGCGCAGAATAGACTCGTATCATAAAGCACGCGACAAACGCCGTTCTGATTCGAAGCGATTCCGAACTTCATTGGGGTTCCGATCGGTCTTGTACCTTCTGTGGGGCATGGCGCAGGCGACGCGCGACCTGACGGAGCACCTGCGCTTGAGCGACATGGAGGCGAAAAGCTTTCGGCCCCCGTAACCGTTCGAAATTCCCGAGCGCGGTCGACACGCGGTCGTGCGACTGCAGCGCTTGGTGATGACGCGTTGCTCGTGACCTCGATCCGGTCAGCCGCGGGCAACGCGCTGCCCGATAGCGCGCGGCGTGTAGTCCGGCACGTTCTGTTGTTGTTGTGTCTGTCGAAACGGATATGGGACACTATGGAACCGAGAGCGCCACAATGCCGCCCTCCGTCCCAAGCGCAGGAGAACTTCGCTATGCTTACGAACGCGCGTTGTCGCGTTTCACCATTGACCGCAATCCGGCGCTTCGGTCGCGTTCGCCCGGGCCATCGGACGGTAGGAGTCCGCCCTTTGCGGACGCCCGAGATTGTCGGCCTAAGGCGAGACTGCATGGATGTTCATCGCCGCGAATGCCGCCACGAAGAGGGGACCGAGCAGCGGCAGCAGCACATTGGCGATCGCGTAGGTCACGGTGTAGCCGACGACCGGAACAGAATTGCCCGCGGCGGCCTCGGTCGCCTTGATCGCGGGCGTGCTGGCCTGCTGACCGGCGATGGCGCCGCAAAGTATCGCCGGCTCCATGTGCAGGAGATAGCGGCCAATGTAGATCGACGCGGTCGTGGGAACGAGTGAGATGAAGATCGCCGAGACCGGCAGTTCCCAACCGCGGGCTCTCAGAAGCGCCACGACGCTCGTCGCCGAAGTCAGCCCGATGGCGGCGATATAGACCGACAGTCCGAGGTCCTTCAGGATCTGCGACGCTGCCGGCGGGAACCTCCCGAAGGTCGGCCGCCTCGAACGCAGCCACCCGAAACCGAGGCCCGACAGCAGAGCGCCGGCGCTCCCCAGCGCAAGCGGCACGCCGGCCAGGGGCACGGTGACCAGGCCAATCAGAATACCGAGAACCAGACCTCCGCCGAGATAGACGAAATCCGTCGTGTCGTTGGGGGCTTCCGCCTCGCCGAGCAGGCGGGCGGCGCGCGCCACATCCTCCGGCTTGCCATAGAGCCTCAAGACGTCGCCGGTGCGGACCTTCGCTCCCGGCAGAGGCGGGAGGCTCCGATCCATCCGCTTGATCCCCGCGAGATAAACGCCGCGGCAATGGGACGCGCGAAGGAGGTCGACGATCGCCGCGGCGTCCGTGCGGTGCATGTCGCGGCGAGTCAGCACGACGTCCCGCGTTTCGACAATGAAGTCGACGTCGGCGGGCGCGCCGAGTTCCGGACCGAAGACGCGCGCCGCGTCGGCAAGCGTCGCGCGAGGACCGGTCACCGCGACCTCGTCGCCGGTTTCGAGCAAGCAGGTTTCGAGCACGGGAACGGTCGTCGCGCCTCGCCTAATGCCCTCGATGGTCGAAGCGCCGCTGAGCTCGGTTTCGAGCGCCGCGACCGTCTTGCCGGCGGCGGCGGCGACCCGGAAACCACGGCTGCCGAACGACGGGAAGGAATGGGTCTGGTCGGCGTCGAGGTTCTCGTCTGCGCCCCCAAGCTTCGCCATGACCTTGCGCGCCTCCGCGCGCAGGTTGATGCCAAGGAGCCTCGGCGCAAGCTGGCTGGCGAACAACACGATGGTGATAAGGCTGAAGATATACGACAGCGCATACGCGCTCGCGACATTCGCCTGCTGCGCTTTGGTCACGTCGGTTGCGAGCCCGAGCCGACCGATCGCCTCGCTCGCAGTGCCGACCATGGCCGATTCGGTGGCCGATCCGGCCAGCAGCCCACTCGCCGTGCCGACATCGAGCTTGAACAGCCAGGTGGCGACAAAGGCCACGACGACGATCAGGACGACTTCGACGCCGACCAGCAGGCCCCAGGTCCAGGTCGTGCGGTCGACGCTGGCGAAGAACTGCGGCGCGACCGAGAAGCCAAGGGCATAGATGAAGAGCGTGAACATGAAGCGCTGGAGGCTGGGGTCGATGGCGACGCCGACTTGCCCGATCACGAGCGCCGCGATCAGCGTCCCCGCCACCCCGCCGAGTTGAAACGGTCCGAACTTAATGCCCCCAACCGCGTAGCCGACAATGAGCGCGGCGAAGATCGCAAGCTCAGGGCGTTCGGACAAGAGTCCTTTCAGCATGCCGAAGAGGTCCTGAAACATCGCGAAGGCTCCTTCATTCAGACGGATCCCATCAGACGCAACCGCGTTCGATGTCGTTGAGCCCATGCGCCCCGGGGGGCGATCCGCCGCGAGGGCCGCCATGAGGGGCCGCCCCGAACGGATACAGCGCGTTACTCGGCCGCGGCGGAGGCGCGGTGAAGAAATTCCTGGTGGTACTCTTCGGCTAGGGTTCGGATCACCCGTCCAATATTCGTGTATTCATATTCATCGAGGTTCGCGAGCGATGCACGGGCGGATGGATGCAGGGTTCCGAATCCCTTGCCCGGCAGCAAGACGACGCCGCCCTCGTCCGCGAGCCGGAACAGCATTTCGAGCGGCTCCTTCTTCGCGAGCATCCATTGGGCGAACTCGGCGCCGTAAAGTTCGGAGGCAATCGCCTCGAGATCGAGCAACGTATAGTAGTCGGCGCCGTTCGGGTCCCGTTTGGCTGGCAGGCCGAGCTCCCGGTACAGGGCGCTCTGGCGGTGGCGCAGGACATGCTTGATCGCCTTCTTGTAGGACTCCTGCTCGTCCATCAGGGCAAACAGCGCGAAGAGGGCGATCTGAACCTGTTGCGGCGTCGAAAGCCCTGCCGTGTGGTTCTGCGCGACCGTCCGGCTGTCGGCGACCAACCGGTCGATGAACTTGAGTTTCCTCGGGTCGACGACGAGCGAGCCGTAGCGGCCGTCCAGAATGGCCTTGTCGCTCTCGGGCAGCGCCGCGAGCTGCTTATCGAGGATCGTGTCCCGATGCGTGGCGACGACTCCGAGACGCCATCCGGTCGCGCCAAAATATTTCGAGAAGGAATAGACCAGAATGGTGTTGTGCGGGCAGGTGGCGAACAGCGACACGAAACCGTCGACAAAGGTCCCGTAGACATCGTCGGTCAGGATGATGAGGTCGGGCCTCTGACGCTTGACGATGTCGCCGATCCGGGTGAGCGCGCGCCCATCGATTTTCACCGATGGCGGATTGCTGGGATTGACCACGAAGAAAGCCTTGACCGTGGGGTCAGCGAGCTTGTCGAGTTCCGCGTCTGCGTATTGCCAGCCGTGCGCCGGGTCCGCGTTCATCTGAACCTCGAGCAGCCGATAATCGTTGAGCTGCGGAATCTCGATGTAGGGCGTGAAAATCGGCATGCCGATCGCGATCTTGTCGCCCGGCGTCAGCAGCTTGTTCTCGCGCAGCGTCTCGAAGACGTAGGTGATGCCGGCCGTCCCGCCTTCGACCGCGAACAGGTCCATGCCGCCTGTCGGGAGCTGGCCGCCAGTCAGCTCCCGCACGAGATAATGGCCGACGATGGCTTCCGTGATCGCAAGCATGCGGGGCGGCGTGGGATAGCTGCAGGCGAGAATGCCGGATGTCAGCTCATGCAGGAAGGCCTGCGTCGAGAGGCCGAGTTGGTCGCGCACGTAGGAGACGGCCGAATTGAGGAAGGCGACCCCCGCTACGCCCGAACGGGCGGCGACGAAGCTGTCGAAGCGCGCCTCCAGGCCCTCGAGCCGGGGATGGCCGCCGACGCCTTCGGGCATATAGGCGAAAGACCGCTCGGCCTCTCCCATCGCGAACAATCCGAGTTGGAAAAAGCCGTGGCGAGGGATGGTTGCGAGGAAATTCGGGTTGCCGCGGCCCGCGTTGAGCATCAGGCGGTCCGCATGACTGGACGCGAGCTTTGTCAGGTTGTCCTTGAGCTCGAACGGGCTGAGCCTCGAAAACTTGCTGTAGTCGACGGCCTTCATGGGAGCGTCCTTTCAAGACGAAGAAGCGAGAACTCTGCTTTCAAGCCGCTCCCGCAGCGGCCGGGAGCACCGGGATTGGAGCGCCGGGCGGCGCGGGCCGGGAGTTTTTCGTCTCCCATTCGAACGGCTCGAAATCGGAATTCGGATCTTTCCAGGACTGCTTGCGGAAGGCGAAGACGATGAAGGGAATCGCGATCTCGACGAGCGTGCCGATCACCAGGAAGCCGATATAGATCGAAGCGTTTCCCGTGCCGATCTGCGAGGGCGGGTTGAAGCTCAGGAATCCCGAGACCAGCGCGCCAAGGAAGCCGACGACGCCGACAAGCCACATGCCGAAGTTCCCGCCCGGGATTTTGAACGGACGGACAATGTCGGGCTCAGTGTAGCGCAGGCGGATCGCGGCCACGAACATCGTCATGTACATCGCCAGAAACATCAGGTTCGAAATCTGGCTGAGAATCTGGAAAGCCGATTCGACAGACGGCAGGATCAGGAACGTCACGCAAAGCGCGGTGACGATCGCGGCCTGCAGGAGCAGGATGGGCACGGACATGCCGTGAGCGTTTGTCCTCTGCAGGATGTGGGGAAGGTGGCCGGCTTTGCCGACGGCCAGAAGTCCCGTTGAGGGGCCTGATGTCACGACATTGACCTGGCCGAGCACGCCAATGGCGACCATCAGGGCCATGATGTTGCCGACCCAGGGCAGGCCGATGGCGGCCCACAGATCGCGATAGGCGACCAGCAGGCTCGAAGCCAGATTGATGGACTTGTGCGGGATGACCACCCCGACGGCGAGCGTCCCGAGCACAAAGATGACTATCGTCATGATCGTCGCAATCAGGATCGACAGCGGATAGTCGCGGGCCGGATTCCTCATGTTCTTGACATGCACCGCCTGCGTTTCCATGCCGGCGTAGTAGAGGAAGATCCCGGCGGCGAGCACCATGCTGTGCCAGTCGCCGAAGTTAGGCAGAAACCCAGTGTCGAGAGGCATCTGGATTGGATTGCCCATGGCGACATAGACGCCGCCCAGACCGATCAGAATGGCGCCGGGAATGATCGTCCCGACCACCCCGGCGAATGTGCTCAGCCGGACCGAGGACTCCATGCCGCGGAAGGTGAAAACCGTGACCGCCCAGAAGACGACCAGCAGTACGGCCATCGCATAATATTTGTTCGTCGCGAGCGCCGCATCGAAGCTCTGCGGCCACCAGACGAAGGCGAGCGCCGCCGCGCCGAAAACCAGCACTGCGGGCAGCCACAAGACCCAGGCCTGCCACTGCCAATAGACGGCCGCGAACCCCCAGCGTGGCCCGAACGCCTCGCCGACCCAGCGGAACACGCCGCCCTGCTTGGGGAAGGTGGAGGCCAGCTCCGCGGCGACCAACGCGGTCGGGATCAGAAACACCACCGCGGCGAAGACGTAATAGAAAATGGAGACGAGCCCGTATTCCGCTTGCGCCGGCAGTCCGCGCAGACTGACGACGGTCATGAAATTCATGATGGCGAAGGCCATCATCGTGATGACGACAGGCTTGCCGCTCGCCTTGAGCTTGCCGCCGTGGGCGATTGCCGTACCAAGTTTGGCGAGCGGTTTGCCGGGACGTGCGCTTGGAGAAGATGCGGCGGTGGACATCGTCTTCGTCCTTTCAAGGAGACGGCCGGCAACGAGCCGGCCGCCACTGAGGAGTTCCGATGTCTATGCGGCAGCCAATACCCTGCTCTTCATTACGTCATCGCGTGCGGCCTGGACGCAGCGGACCACATGCTTCATGATCTCTGGTGTGACATATGGGTTCATCGGGAACGATTTCAGCGCGAAGACCACCTCGTCAGAGTCATGCTCGTCGCGATTATATTCGGTGGTGCGGAAGCCGGTGGTAAAACTCATCCAGGGCGTGAACTGACCATCGATCTTCTTGCCGGTGCGATACCATTCGAACAGCAGATTGCCGACCGCCTCGGTGAGATGGTTGTGCTTGATCAGATCGGGGCGCCCGCCCGGATTTGTCAGTTCCTTGTTATACTGGGCCTTTGCATCAACCCCCTTGGGATAAACGCGATAGAGGTTGATTAGGCCGGTGTCTTCGGCATTGACGCACACCATGTCCGGCTCTTTTTCGAGCAGATCGTAGAGATAGTATTTCGTTTCCAGTATACCGCCAAGCAGCGCCTGGAAACCTTCAATACCAAAATACTTCAACGTCGCCCAAGCTGCGAGGGCGCCCTGGGCGGTGCGTGATGTTTCCAGTGTATAGTACATCGGATTGAAAGGCGTCCGAACCTGGAGATACGCATCTTGGCCCCGGCGATGGAGCGACTCGAATTCATCGGCATCCTTGTACAGGAAAAGACTGCTTATATAGGGCGCATATCCTACCTTGTGAAAATCGATGCCAATGCAATCTGCATGCTCGATCTCCTTCATCATTTCTCCGTTCTGCTTAAGAATCGGCAGGATCCGGTCAGAAAAACCAAGCGGGTTCCCAATAAAATCGTAGTCCTTGAAGTAGATCCATGACCATCCGACAACAGCATCGGCGTAGATGACTGTCTTGCCGAAGCCTTTGGGGTTGGGGTAGCGATCGAGCAGTGTCCGCACCTTGCCGATCGGGTCAAAGCAGCTCGAATCAGTGGTTCCCATCGTGCAGACGACGACAGCGATCGGTGTCTTCGACGCGGTGAGCTCCTTCAGGATTCGCTCAAGATCAATCAAATCCATCTGGTTGGTGGCGATGTCGGTTTTGACGCGAATGACGTTGTCCTCGCCAAGGCCGGACCAGTCGCTGCAATTGGCCTGACAGTAGTGGGCCTGCTCCGAACAGATGATTTTGGCGTCCGTTCGAATGCCTTTTTTGCGCGAATCCGGCAGGACACGGGTCAGACCGTACTTGACGCCGTAGAGCCAGCACCCGGTGCCGCCGAATGTAAACAGGCCGCCCGCTTTTTGCGCGTCCCATCCGACGAGGTTCGACAGCATGCCGGCGCTTTCGAGTTCCGCGCGCTGGACGTTCCACGAATATTCGCCCTCGATCAGGCTTGCCGCAAATACCTGGGCCATCATTGACGCCATGATCGCCGCCGTATTTCCCTGCGGCAGCACGTTGCACATGGTAAGTGGACTGCCCCAGTTGCCAAGACCTTGGAACATATCCACGACCCCATTGAGCACGTCATCGATCGGTCCCATCTCTTGGGCAATCTTGACGTCCTTGACCTCCGGATAGGTCCAGGTCAGCTCGGCGTTATCACCGAGATAGGCGGGGCCGCCCTTTTCGGGACGAAGCATGTCGAGCTTGCCGACGAACTTGCCAATCTGCTCGGCGAGCGGGTCCTTGCCGCCGCGGTAGGGCAGCGGGAATTCGCTCCTCATCTCGGCGCGGTACTTCGCCCATTTCGGCGCCTTGCTGTTGGCTGAGCCGTCAGCCTTCCAATGGCCCTCGTGAGCCAATCGAGACGCATGCCTTATCGCAGCCGTGGGCTGTGTGACCTTGTTCATGGAAGACCTCGCTCGGATTGCCCGCTTGCGGCCGGATCGTCTGCGATCTGGCGGCGCCAGTCGGCGGGCTAGGCAAGCACGGTAGGTGGCCTCGCTCGGCAGCGCCAGATTCGGAAATTACTCAGGGCGGACGAGCCCAGGCGCGCGACTACATTCCGAGCCTGTCTGCAAGCGGATTGCGGCGGTACGGCGCACAATGTCCGCACCTGGCGCTGCCTGCGCGTTCGGCCAACGACCGCAATCCGACTGATATTGTTGAAAAACTCGCTTGCTTCGCGGACTCGGCTCTGATTCAGTTTTCTTAATGATTCTGGGGCTTTCGCGATGATCGGCGAGCGGAAAGTGGTGCAGGAGTCGCTGTTCTACGGCTTCAGCCTCGAGCGGCATGTCCCGGACAATCACCTGCTTCGCAAGATCGACCGGTTCGTCGACCTTTCGGAGGTCCGCGCGCATCTGGAGCCGTATTACAGCGAGACGGGTCGCCCCTCGATCGATCCCGAGGTGATGATCCGGATGCTGATCGTCGGCTACTGCTTCGGTATTCGCTCCGAACGGCGGCTGTGCGACGAGGTCCACCTCAATCTGGCCTACCGTTGGTTCTGCCGGTTGGGGCTCGACGGCGACGTCCCGGATCATTCGACCTTTTCCAAGAACCGTCACGGCCGTTTTCGCGAGAGCGATCTCCTGCGCAAGCTGTTCGAGACCGTGGTCGCGCGCTGCATCAAGGAAAGGATCGTGGGCGGCGAAGCGTTTGCGGTCGACGCCAGCATCATCGTGGCGGACGCGCATCGGCGGCGAAGCGTCTCCAGGCCGAAGACCTCGACCCGACGTCCAGTCGCGCCGTCGCTGAATATCTGTCGGTCCTGGACGACGCGGCCTTCGGCGGGTCGACGCCGGTCGAACCGAAGGTGATCTCGCCAACCGATCCGGCGGCCCGCTATACCGCCTCGGCCAACTCCGTCGCCGGTTATGCCTATTCCGACAACTATCTCATCGATCTGAAGCATGCGGTGATCATGGACGTCGAGGCGACGACGACCATTCGCCAAGCGGAAGTCGGCGCGGCCAAAACGATGCTCGACCGCACGGCCGAACAGTTCGACGTCACCCCGTCGCGCCTGGTCGCGGATGGGGGCTACGGCTCGGCCGAGATAGTTGCGTGGCTGGTGGACGAGCGCGGGATCGAGCCGCATGTGAAACTGATCGACAAGGCCGAGCGCACGGACGGAACCTTCTCCCGCAGCGACTTCGCCTTCGATCCAGAGCGCAACGTTTATGTCTGCCCCGACGGCAAAGAGCTCAAGAAATACCACCGCGCTTTCGCTAAGCCCCGCGATGGGGTGACGAAAGCCGGCACCATGATCTACTTTGCGCGCAAGCAGGACTGCGAAGCCTGCGCGCTCAAGCCCAAGTGCTGCCCAAACGGCCCAGTACGGACAATCGGCCGCTCCATTTATGAAGCCGCTCGCGACAAGGCCCGTGCGATCGCGAAGACCGAGGCCTACGCCGTCTCGTGTCGCGAGCGAAAGAAGGTCGAGATGCTCTTTGCTCATCTGAAGCGCATCCTCAGGCTCGATCGATTGCGCCTCCGCGGCCCAAGCGGAGCCAAAGACGAGTTCCTATTAGCCGCCACAGCCCAAAATCTGCGGAAACTGGCGAAGCTGGCGCCCTTCCAGGGGCCGGTCTTCGCCACATGAAGCGGGGACCCCCGCTTTTGCCTCGTTGACAGCCGCCGCTGACCCGTATGGCGCCTGCCTCAAGAAGGGGTTTTTCAACGAAATCCGACTCAACGGTCTCGTTCGTCGTGTCTATCGATCGGGGGGAGTCCACCCACTCAGGACATCACCATCAGGATTGCCGTAGGCGATCGAGCCGACCACACGGCATTCGGCCGTCTTGGACCTATGCCCAGAACCTGCTAAACAGGCGGGAGGATGAAGCGGCGCTGCGCGACGCGATCGCCCTCGCCAAGCCCGGGCAAGATCTCGGTCCCGCGGGACGGGCCTATTCGGCGTTCCGCGCGCTCGTCGACCACGGCAGCGCCTTCCGCCCCGGGCGGCTCGTTGTGGTCGCTGCCGACCTGCAGTCGCCGATCCCGCCGGAGCACGCGGCGGAGCTCATCGCCGCACTCCGGGAGATAGTCATCGGAGGTCGCCCGGCCCCGGTCGTCGCAGCCGCGGCCGCCACAGCGGTCATGGACCTTCGGGCCGACGTCGAGTCGCTCGCGCTTCTTTGCGCCGACGCCGCGCTGGCCAAGACCCTCGGCTGGCCGACGCCGCTGCCGCTGCTTGCCGGCGAATTGTTCGCCCGCCGCGCCGCGGGCGAGGGACGGCGGCCGCGGCCGGGCGAGGCGGGGTGGGGCAGGCTCGTCGCGCTGAGCTACGGCCGCGCGGCGCTCGCCGCGCTCGACCTGGCGCAGGACCTTTCCCGCCGAGCGGTCCGGCTCGCTGACGCCGCGCCGAAGCTTCGAGCTAAGGGCAAGACCGGCGCCATCACGGCGCTGTTAGGCGACGACGCGGTCTCCGCCGCGGCGCCCATCGCGGGCCTCAGCGATCGCGCCCGGCGGCGGCTGTTCGACCGCCTGGTCGCGCTTGGCGCGGCGCGCGAGCTCACCGGCCGCGCGGCATTCCGGCTT
This sequence comes from Roseiarcus fermentans, assembly GCF_003315135.1. Lineage (GTDB taxonomy): Bacteria > Pseudomonadota > Alphaproteobacteria > Rhizobiales > Beijerinckiaceae > Roseiarcus > Roseiarcus fermentans. The sequence goes on along the minus strand of NZ_QNRK01000019.1, from coordinate 35,433 downwards.
TACGGGCTTTGACGCCATGGCGCGGAAGTTCAACCCAGAGACTGACTTCGACCGCGAGCTCGCCGACATGCCGCCGGAACTGCGCTGGCGCGAATGGAAGGCGCAGGTCGAGGCGGTGCTGTTCGCCGCGGCGAAGCCGGTGACTCGAGACGTGCTCGCCCGCGTCGTCGGCCGCGACTGCGCGCTCGAGCTTTTGCTTGACGATCTCAGCGAGGATCTGCGCGGGCGGCCGATCATGTTGGTCAGGGCAGGGGAGAGTTTTGCCCTTCACACCCGGCCCGCCTTCGGCCCAGCTATTCGCGTCGCCTTCGACATCCCGGCCGACGCGAAAGAGCTGACGAAACTCGAGGCCGGCGTGCTGATGGCGGTCGCCATGTTTCAGCCGGTCACCAGGGGGGAGATTTCCGAGATGTTCGGGAGGGAGATCTCGCGCGACCTGATCGCCGCGCTGCGCGAAGAGGGCCTGATCGCCGCCGGGCCCCGCAGCCCGAAACTCGGCGCGCCCTATGCATACGTCACCACGGAGAAATTCCTGTTCGAGTTCGGGTTCGAGTCGCTGCGCGACCTGCCGGACATCGAGGCGCTCAAGGACGCGGGGTTGATCGGAACGGAGGCGGAGACCGTCAGCGACCGCTTGATGCGATCGCAAGAGTCGAGAGATCGGGTCGAGTAGGGTACATTCTGCCAAGGGTGGGAGCAGAGGTTCGGTTCGCCTACTGAAAGCCTCCTCAGGAAATCATTGTGTTATCGGAAGGCGGTCGCGGGGCGGTCATTCGCTTTTCCGGCATGGTGCTCACATGGTGGCCACCATGGCGAAGGGCAGTCTCTAGGAAGTCGGCCTCAGCAGCACGCATACGTCGTCCCTCGGCGTCATGATCGTTGTGTGGACCTTTGCGCGCGTGACGCTGACGCGGAAATTCTGGCGCGCCTGCGTCATCGGCCCATCATAGACATTGCCGGATACGATCCGACCAGGATTGGCTACGATCTCGCCTCGCGCCCGCTTCGGCCACCCCTCGAAGATGATAACCTCGTCGAATTGCTTCCCCTTTGCCTTGTGCATATTCATCACCACGACGCCGGCCTCCGGCATGTGAGCCGTCGCGAAGTGCTCCTGCACGAACGACGCTGTTGCAATCTTCCGGCGCGGGCCGCACGAAGGCGCCCGAATGGTTCGGTTAACCTGTCACGCCGATTCGAGTTCGATCTGCTCGCTGTGAAATTGGACTGTCTCAGCCAGGACGGAGGCGCCGAGACCGAAGGCGCGCTCGACGATGCGAGCCTCGCCTCGCATGTCACGCGTGATATTGAAGGCCGATGCCTGTCCTTTGCGGAGCGCGTGCATCACTTCGAAGCCTTTGATCGTTGCGTAGGCCGTCTTCAGCGTCTTGAAGCCTCTGACCGGTCGGATCAGCTGCTTCAGCTTCCCATGGTCAGATTCAATGATGTTGTTCAGATATTTGACCTGCCGGTGCAGCGTCTCCTCGGGACATCGGCCTTCCTTCTTCAGCTCGGTCAGCGCGGCGGCGTAGGTCGGCGCCTTGTCGGTGTTGATGACCCTCGGCTTCTCCCAGTCCTTCAGGCCGCTCAGCGCCTTGCCGAGAAAGCGCTTCGCCGCCGCCGTGTTGCGCGTCGGGGAGAGGTAGAAGTCTATGGTGTTCCCATGCTTGTCGACGGCCCGGTAGAGATAGGCCCATTGGCCGCGGACCTTCACGTAGGTCTCGTCGATCCGCCAGCTGGTCGAGCGCGGCCCGCGCCACTGCCAACGCAGCCGTTTCTCGATCTCGGGTGCGTATTTCTGAACCCAACGGTAAATCGTCGAATGGTCGACCGAGACGCCGCGCTCGCCCATCATCTGCTCGAGATCACGATAGCTCACCCCGTAGCGGCAATACCACCGGACCGCCCAGAGCACGACCTCACCCTCAAAGTGGCGCCCCTTGAAGTCCGACATGGCCCGCTCCCGTCCCTCGCACTGGGCCCATCTCGACGGAGGACGGTGGGTTTTGCAACAGAGCCTTCTGGGCTACCGCGACGGCGCTCTTCAGGGCGAGGCGGCGGCGAAAGGCGCCGGCCCACGGCGGGTCGGATTTGGCGACGGAATCGAGCGCCGCGAGGGCCGCGCCGGCGAAAAACAGGGCGTCCGCCTCGGAATTGTCGCGAAAAGACCCGCCCGGCCGGGCCCAGGCGGGAGCGCGGGGCGGTTCGAAGGGGACGGGGTCGACGCGAATCATGCCGGAAATGGTAGCCGACGGCGGCGCTTATGACCATCGTTTGGCAGCGAAAGCGCCCCAGGTGTCGACCAGATTCGATGTCCGATAATTGCATTATCAGACGTTTATGAAAAACCCTGGAACCGTACGTAATGGCAAAGCGGGCAGAGTTCCAATGTGGGGGGAGGCCCCAATATCCGCATCAAATCTCGCTTCATTATTGCCACCGTCATCACGCGTCTGATCTGCGTTCAGATGGCGTTTGGCATCCATTTCTGATCGAAGGGACTTCGACGCCGCGTCCCTCGGCTGAACGACGCGGTTTCCGCGCGCCGTTCGCGTACACTTCCCGAATGCGAATCGTCACATATCGCGACCTCCGCCCCGGCCGCTTCGCCAAACCGCTCGAACGACTGCAAGCGGCGCTCGCCCGCGGCGACTTCGCCGCCGCAGGGCTTAAGAAACTCGCCCCCACGCCCTATTGGCGAGCCAAGCTCAGCGACGAGGCGCGCCTCCTGATGCAATTCGTCCCATACAACGGCGAAACCGTCTGCCTGTTTCTGGAGGTGATCGCCGACCACGCCTACGAAAAGTCTCGCTTCCTGCGGGGCGCGCCGGTGGATCGCAACAAGATCGAGGCCGGTCCGGACGATCTGACGCCTCAGCCCGAGCCGACCGCGCGCCTGGGCTGGGCGCTCAAGTGGCTGCCGCCGGAGGCGGTGGAATTCGACCTCATCGACAAGCCGATCGTTCTCGACGCCGCGCAGGAGGCGGTGCGCCGCCATGCGCCGCCGCTTGTCATCATCGGCCCCGCGGGCTCGGGCAAGACCGCCGTGACGCTCGCCAAGATGCGCGAGGCGGCTGGAGACGTCCTCTATGTGACGCTCTCCGCCTATCTCGCGCAGACGGCGCGCCGGCTCTATGGCGCGCACAGCTATGAAAATCCGCACCAGAACGCCGAATTCATGAGCTTTCGCGAATTCGTCGATACGATCGCCGTCCCTGAGGGCGAGGAGGTTCATATTTCCGCCTTCCGCGCCTGGCTCGAGCGCCGGCGAGGCGGCCTCAAAGGCGATTTGCGGCAGGCGGACGCGCATGCGCTGTTCGAGGAATTCCGCGGCGTGCTCGGCGCGCCCGCGGGCGGGGCGCTGACCGAGGCCGAATATCAGGCGCTCGGCGTGCGCCAATCGCTCTACCCGGCGGGAGACGCGCGCGCGGCCGTGCATGACCTCTTCGAGAAATATCGGGCTTGGCTGAAAGAGGAGAAGCTCTTCGATCTCAACCTCGTCTCGCACGCTTGGCGCGCCAAGGCCGAGCCCCGCTACGATTTCGTCATCGTCGACGAGGTGCAGGATTTCACCAACGCCGAGCTCGCGCTGATCCTCGATACGCTCAAGACCAAGCATCATTTCCTGCTTTGCGGCGATTCGCATCAGATCGTGCATCCGAACTTCTTTTCCTGGGCATCGGTGCGCGCGCTGTTCTGGCGAACGGCGGAGGCGGCCGAAGACACTTCCGCCACGCGCGAAATCTCCGTTCTGCAGACCAACTTCCGCAATACGCAGGCCGTCACCGACCTCGCCAACCGACTGTTGAAGATCAAACAGGCGCGTTTCGGCTCGGTCGACCGCGAGAGCAATTTCCTTGTCCGGTGCGCCTCCGGCGCGGCGGGCGCGGCGCAATTGCTCAAGGGCGAAGACAAGGTCTTGCGCGCGCTCAACGCCACGTCGCGCGCGTCCGTTCGCTACGCGGTCATCGTCCTGCGCGACGAGGACAAGGCGGCCGCCCGCGCCCATTTCGCAACGCCGCTCATCTTCTCCGTTCACGAGGCGAAAGGCCTCGAATATCCGAACGTCATCCTGTTCCAGATGATCTCGGCGAACCGCGCTCCTTACGGCGAAGTGTGCCGCGACGTCGCGCCTAGCGATCTCGAAGGCGAGGAGCTCGATTACCGCCGCGCCAAGGACAAGTCCGACAAATCGCTCGAGATCAACAAGTTCTACGTCAACGCGCTTTATGTCGCGATGACCCGCGCAGTCGAGGGACTGACGATCGTCGAGTCCGACGTTCAGCACCCGTTGCTCCGACTGCTCGAGCTCAAGGAGATCGCGGACATCGCGCCGACGGTGGCTCCGGCGTCGAGCAAGGACGAATGGGCGCAGGAGGCCCGCAAGCTCGAACTGCAGGGCAAGCAGGAACAGGCGCGCGCGATCCGGGAAACGTTTCTGGCCGCACGGCCGACGCCATGGACGCCTTGGTCGCTTGAGACCCTGCGGGAATGGACGCCCAAGGCGCTCGATCCCAAAAATCCGTCCGCCAAGACCAAACAGGCCCTGCTCGACTTTGCGTTGTGGCACGGACAGGGCGCCTATGTCGAAAGGCTCGCGGAAGCGAAATTCGCGCCTGCGCTGACGCTGACCCACCGCGGGCGGTTGCTGGCCCGCATCGCGCAGGTCTTTCACGACGGCAAGTTGGTCGACCTCGCCAAGGTTAAGGGATTCTCGGAAGATCCCCGTAACCCGATGGGCCGCGCGACGCGCGCGGCGGCCGCGGTGCGCGAGCGACAGTTGCGGCCGTATCTCGAACGATCCACGAAGGCCGTCCTGCAGGATTGCGACCTCTACGGCGTCGACCACAAGACCTATTGCGGCGCCACCCCGTTGATGCTCGCCGCGCGCGCCGGCAACGTCGTGCTGATCGAAACCCTGCTCGCGCGCGGCGCCGATCCGGAGATCGTCGACGATTACGGACACACCGCCTGGATGGGCGCGCTCAACCGCGCCACCGACGATCACGCTTTCGCCCGCGCCCATGTCGCGGCGCTATTCGAGCGCCTGGGACCGGAGACGCTCGACGTTCACACAGACGGGCGGCTCGTTCGTCTCGAGCGCGGCCAGGGCGAATTCTGGCCCCTGGGGTTGATGCTGGCCGGCCTCAAGACCCACTGCGGCGGTCTGACCGCCCGGCCGCTCGGGCCCTACCGATATACGCATGGCTTTTTCGCAGATGGCCTGCTCCAGACGCTCGAATGTCTGCCGGAGCATCTCTGGCCGAAAACACGCCGCAAGAAGGACTATCTCAACGGCGTGCTGGGACGAGCGGAGATCGAATCCAGCTACCGGCCCGCCCGCAAGCTCTGGAAGCGGCGCGCGGTTGGCTATTACATGCCCGCGCGCAACATGAAGCTGCGTCGCAAGACGGCGGATGGCGAAGCCTGGATCCCCATCGCCGAAGCCCTCGGTCTGGCGGCGGTCAGCGACGGCGGAGAAGGCAGGCTGTTCGACGTTTACGCCCTGCCCCCTGCGAGCGCGTCGGCGCCGGTAGGAGAGTGGTTCTGATCGGCGTCAATGAGCGGCGAACGCGAGTGACTGCTAACCGATCGTGCGCGACGTGGCAGGCAGGTATCCGTAGCCCAGCGGCTGGAAAGCGGCGGATGTCAGCGGCAGGTGTCGGGAGGGAAGCGGACGCATTCGCGTTTGATTTCAAAACACGTCAACCTCTAGACCAGCCCCTTGTCCTGGCAGTACCGGGCCACCGTTTCCTCAATCGTCGGCAGTTCGCCGAACAAGGTTTTCTGCTTCTGGGTGTCACGGCTGACATAGCCACCTTTGCGCAACCACGCCACCACGGCGAGGCTGTCGCGCAGACGCGGCATGAACCGGACCAGTGGCGGCATCACTGTGAAAAAGATGCGCGGAAAGACACGTTTGGCGACCACCGGTCGGCCCAAGACCCGGGTGAAGGCCGCAGCCACCATCGCTCCGGTGGCCGGAGTGTCGCAGCCTATATCCACGCTCTGGTTCAGAGCGGAAGCCGGAACGTCGAGGGCTGCCTGGGCCGCATACCGAGCGAGGTCCCGCGAGTAGACCAGGGCCATGGGAACGCCAGGGAGAATGTCGGGGAAACACCCTTTCCGGACCCTGTCAGGCACTATGTCCTTGGCTCGGTCCAAGAAAGCGCCCGCGCGCAGGGAAAGATACGGCTGGCGCTTCTCCGCCAGATATTTCTCGGTCTGGAACTTTTGATAAAAATGGGGAACCTCGATCGCTTTATCACACTCGAGAATCGAGATCAGGACAACTCGAGCCACGCCTGCGCTCTTGGTCGCGTCCACCAAGTTCCGATACCCCTCGGTGTCTGTCCGGGAGTTGTCGCCTTTCGTGCGCGCCGAATGGGCGGAGAAGCCAGCCGCGCTGGCGATCACGGCCCGGGCTCTGGGTTCAGCGGTCATAGCCCGCTGTAGCGACGCGGGATCATTGAGATCGGCCACCACAAAATCCGTCACGCCCAGGGCTTCGAGTTTGGTGCGGTCGCTGGTCGCACGAACCATCGCCCTAACCCGTGCGCCCCTTTCGAGGAGGGCCTCGACGATGTGGGAACCCAGGGTTCCAGAGGCTCCCACAACTGTGACTATCGTCGTTTCCATGACTATTTCCCGCCGACAGATACGACCGCGACGCCAAAGTCGTCATCCCCTCGACCTTTAGCGATGTCGTCGCAAGCAAGCCAGACGCGACCTCTCGAAACACATGGGGTGCGCCGAGTTTCAGAAGATTGCATTCTGGCTAGACGCGAATCACCGCATCGGGGTCGATCGCCGATCTTGGCTCGCGGCCAAATCCATATGTAGTGGGTGTCTGCGTTAACCGGATAGCACGGCCCAAACGATCGGACCCCATGCCGAATAACATCCCACGCCCCGATGTTCGGGCCGTACAGGAACGGTTTCCTCAGTTCAGAGTGTCCTGTCGTTTCGTGGCGTGCGCAGCCTCGGCGGGGCTGCCCAGAATGGCGCGTTTTGCCATGTGGTAGCCGGCTTTCTTCAGCCGCTCGATGGTCGGCGCGGAGAAGTTGTTGGCCGCAAAAGGCGGCTCGCCCTCCGCGCCTTCGTTCATAATCCGCGTGATCGTCGTCGGCGCAGTGTCAGCCATCCGCTGAATGAAGCGCGGGCTCTGCCGCAGTCGCTGGCCGGCCTCGGGCTCTAGATTGTCCATGATCTCATACACCAGCCTCCGGAAATCGCCGATCCGTTCCCGATGGCGCACGTCGCTGCGGACGCGTTCCGAATAAACGATCTCTTCGCGCCGCATTAAGACCTCGGCGAGATTCTCTGGCAATCGCTGCTGGCTCGCGAAGAGATCAACGATGAATACGCGTTTGCTAACCTCGCCGCATCGCTCGGTCACCAGTTCCAGCGGTGAATTGCTGACGATGCCGGCGTCCCAATAATGTTTCCTCTGGATGGTGGTCCATGGAAAGGCCGCCGGCAAACTGCCGCTGGCCAGGATATGGTCCACCGTGATGTCATCAGCGCGGCTATCGAAAACTTCAAGCTGCGCGGTCTCGACATTGACGGTGCTGACCAGCAGGCGCACTGGACTTTCTCGGAGGCGGCTGAAATCAACATACTTCTCCAGCAACACTCTGGCCGGCCCGAAGTCGTATAGGCTCGTCCAGTTCCACGGAAGATCGTCCGGCGGCAGCTGCCAGTGCGGCAGGAAGAAACGCGGAGAGCCGAACCAGATGCTCCACCATAACGCCAGCGCTTCCTGCCAGGCTTCGGTGGGCGCGTACGGCGTCGCAACGGAAAGGTCGTTCCAAAATGCGTCCAGCGCCTCGGCGGCTTTACCCGGATTGCCGGCGATGATCGCGCCGTTGAAGGCGCCGATGGAGACTCCGGCGACGATATCGGGATGGATGGCCGCCTCCTCCAGCGCTTTGACCACTCCGCATTCAAAGGCGCCCAAGGCGCCGCCGCCCTGCAGGATCAGAACGGTCTGGGTGGCAACGCCCTCCAGCGCGAAGTTCTCGTCCGAAAGCCTATCATGTATTGAACGCACATTGACGTGATGGCGGATCATCAGTTCGGTTGCGAGCGTCTCGCTGGCTGGACGCCCCATGGAGAAGGAAGCATGCACAACGTCGTTCTTGAGATAGAACAATGCGAATGAGCGATCCTCCAGCGATCCACGGCTGACGCGGTCGTCTACGTCTTGCGTCGAGCCGAGGAAGTTGAAACTGAGGTCGAGAATATTGCAGAAGAAATAGGAAACCTCGTCATAAGCCAATCTTCGCTCGAGCATGTTCCGGGCCGCAAGCCGCCCCTGCTTGACAGCGTTGTCCCAATGCTCGATCCGACGGCGCTGCTTGAATACGATGTCAAAGAAATTCGCCACGTCGCCGGCCGCGAAGACGCCCGGCGCGCTCGTTTCGAGATACTGGTCGACCAAAATGCCGTCGCCAAGCAAAATGCCGCTGTCGCGAAGAAACCCGGTCTCCGGCGTCACGCCGATCGCGACGACCACCAGGTCGCATGGCCAGAGTTCCCCGGAGCGCGCCACCACCGCCTCCACGCGGCTGGCGCCCTTCAAGGCGACGGCGATGTCGTTCGTGCGCAGCTCAATGCCGCGCTCCGCGCAATAGCGGCTGAAGAACGCCGAGAGTTCGGGAGCGGCAAGCTGCGGGAGCAGGAGTTCGTTTTCCTCGATCAGCGTGACATGAACGCCCATGCGGGCGAGCGACGCGGCGACTTCGAGGCCGAGAAAGCCGCCGCCGACAACGACGACGCGCGTGGCGTTCTTGGCGGCCTCTCTGAGCGCCTCGGCATCCCCTATTGTTTGCAGGTAATGGACGCCCGCTAATGTGGAGCCCGGAACGGTCAAGCGAATGGGCTTCGTCCCCGTCGCAATCAGCAGTTTGTCGAAATGGAAGTCCCCGGCGCAATCGGTGCGCACAAGCCGGTCAGGCGCATCGACGGCGACCGCAAGAACGCCAGGCATTATATCGATCGCCCGCTCCCGGTAGTAAGCCGCGTCGTGGATCATAAGCTTCTCTTTTGGCATCGCGCCCAAGAGAAACTGCTTGGGCAAAAAGGTGTGCCCGTAGGGCCGACTTGTCTCGCCCGAGACCAGCAGGATGCTGCCGGTGGCGCCTTCGGCGCGCAGCGTCTCGGCGGCGCTCACGCCGGCCGGGCCGCCGCCAAGCAGCACAAAATCGAAGTGCTTTGGCATTGATTCTCCGTTCGCTTCGATTTCAGTCTTGCCAGGTGTCGCCGTCGAGCCGACCATCGCCGTCGATGCGATCTTCGGTTCCTTCGCCTTCGTCATCGCTAAAGCGTTACCCGAGCGCCGCGCCACGGCAATGATCTCGATCAAGCGCCTCGGATCGGAAAGAATGCTTTTTCCAGCTACAGCAACCCCGTCACGCCGACTTCGGGGGAGGCCGCCGCCTCGTCTCAGCGCGGGTTGTCCTCGGGGCGGTCCCGGACGCTGCGGACGACTGGATCGCCGAGCGGGCCGGGCCAGGCGCAATCGTCGTCACCTCGGACATTCCGCTGGCGAGTCGTTGCGTGAAATCGGGCGCCGAATACCAAGTCCCTAAAGAGCGAACCCATGAGCCCATTGCCGCAATTAAGCGCCAACCGACAATGGCCTTCGACATCCTTCGCTAGTCTCAATCTGTCAATGTAGTGCCCAGTGCGAAGCGACGACCGAGCCGATCATCAGCGCGAAGACAAAAAAGATCAGGCCGACCATGCTGCCCCAACGGTAGGTGACGCCCGCCGTGACGAAAACTAGGCCCCAAAATAGGGTTGAAAGGGGTTTCATGGCTAAGCGACTGCCGTGCGCGCCGATCCTGAATGCCGCAAGTGCCCTGAGGCGCTTTCGGGACTAGGCCGCGCCGACCAGAAAGTGCCCGGCCAATCCGAAACAGAGTGCGACCGCGAGCAACGCCGCGAGACGGGCTAGCAAGTTCGCGGGCGGGCGCAGCCTACGATCACGCTCATCGTTGAGAGCCCAGACCTGCAGTCGAGAGCCGCGGGAGACCGTTCCGTCGGGTGGGAACCTTCGCATGAAACAACTCAGAGCTTTCGGCTTATTCGTTCATAAGCCCTGAGCGCATAAACAAGCGATATGGAATGCGCCCACCTGAAGTAAGAATTCCGTGAGGACCGAGGTCACGGGTATGACCGGCGCCCCTTCGCAGGTCCTCGGCTCCATTCGTTTGATCCCGATCGGCCGGTCGTCTGCCTTACGTGCGATTTAGGCTGCATCCGCAGGACTGTCCGGCGAATAATCGGCGAGCTGCGGAGCGAAAGATCGGCCGCCCTTGCGCCGAACCGTATGGCCGGCGGGCGCGACTCGCCACGCTGAGGGACGAGGGGAGAAATGGCTTTGAGAAGCCATGCGCTTGCGCACACCGTGGGCCGACGCTCCGACAGTTTTTCTGCGCGTCAGAACGGGCTGCGAGCCATGGGCGCCGCTGGAATATCCGCGGGCGGATTCCGGGCCAACAAGCGTCAACAGGGAAGACCCGGCGCCGGAGACCAAACGACAGGGCCGTTCCGGCTTCCCTTGCCGGTCATCGCTTCTCATTGCGGCGCCCAATGAGAAGCGACGAATCCCAATCGTCATGCTAGGCGAGCAACAGATCCAACTGTTCCTGGCCGTGGAGCGCGACGAACAGTGGATGGCTGGAGCGGGCGAAAGGCCGATTTCGTGCGCCAAGGTCCTCTGGCGCCGCGGTCACCGCGGACGAAAGTCAGGCGGCGCGCTTGCTTCTCCAATTGGCCGCGACGGGGAGCGCGAAGGCCGGGTCCAGTTCGAGTCCTTCCGGCAGCATAATGACCGATTGGGGGCGGCTCTGGCATTCATACATCGCGAACCGAATCGCCGCGGTGCGGTCGGCAAACAGTCCCCCGCACATGCCGCGACCGTCTCTAACGACCCAGCGCCCGCATCGATCCTGTCCGATGAACAGGCAAGCGTTGGTCGCCACTTTGATGTCTTGAGGAACCATGGAGGCCTCCAGTGCTGCGCGAGCCTCGATCAACGAGGCGCCCCGGCAAAAAGCTGCGCGGCCAGCGCTAAGCTGAGGACGATGAGTAGAAGCAAGCCGATACGGCCGACCATTGCCGAAGTGGCTATCGGCTCGTGTTCGTTGCGCGCATCAAGTTCAGGCAACGTGCGTGGGCGATCGAGGGGCCTGTGCGGATGTGACAGGAAGCTACGCATGCTTCAACTCCCTTATTTCCGGACGCAATTTTGTGCCGGCGCCCGTAAGCGAACAAGACGGAACTCGCCCCTCGCTCGTTAGCGATCGATAAAGTTCCGGGCTTGGCTGCTGTTACCGCCTTTCTTCAGAACAGCGTCCCTTGCTGAAGCAGGAAGTGCTCGGCGACCGGACCGAGCGCAAGCGCCGGGAGATATTGCAGCAACGTGATGATCACGATCACCGCCAGCAGGAAGGTTATGAACAGCGGGCCGTCGGTCGGCAGGGTTCCGGCCGAAGGCATCGCCTTTTTCTTCGCCGCCAGAGATCCGGCGATCGCGAGGATCGGGATCGCATGCGCGAAGCGGCCGAGAAACATCGCGACCCCAGTCGTGACGTTCCACCACGGCGTGTTCGCGTTCAGGCCGGCGAAGGCCGAGCCGTTGTCGGCGGCGCTGGACGCGTAGGCGTAGACGATCTCGCTGAGCCCGTGCGGGCCGCCCGCTCCGAGGCTGTCGAGGGCGATCTTGACGACGGACGCGCCGCCGGCAAAGACGAGCACGAGCGCCGGCGACAGGAGGAGAGCGAACATCGCGAACTGCATGTCGCGAGCATTGATCTTCTTGCCGAGATACTCGGGGGTCCGCCCGATCATCAGCGCGCCAATGAACGCTGTGATCAAGACCAGGAGCAGGAGGCTATAGAGCCCGGTCCCGACGCCGCCGGGCGAGATGCAGCCGAGCAGCAAATTGAACATCGCGGCGAGGCCGGAGATCGGCGCCATGGATTCGAGGACGGCGTTCGATGCGCCCGTACCGGTCCCCGTTGTCGCATCGGCGAACAGGGCGGCGCCCGCCTGGCCGAAGCGCAGGTCCTTGCCTTCCATGACGCCTTGCGAGGGATCGACGCCAATCGCGGTCAGCGCCGGATTGCCCGCCGCCTCGACCTTCCAGATCACCGCCAGCGCCATCACGAAGATGACGGCCATCGTGATCAGCAGCGCCCGCCCTTGTTTCGCGTCGCCGGCCATGCGGCCGAAGGCGAACACCAGCGCTACCGGCAGAACGAGCTGGCTCCAGTTCTGCAAAATGTTCGACCAGACGCTCGGATTCTCGAACGGATGGGCGGAATTGGCGTTGAAGAACCCGCCGCCGTTGTCGCCGAGCAGCTTGATCGCCTCCTGGCTCGCGACCGGCCCGATGGCGATTGTCTGCTTTAGGCCCTCGAGCGTCGCCGCCCCGATCGACCCGACGAGAGTCTGGGGCACGCCGAACGCAGCGAACACGAGCGCGAGGACGAACGCCACGGGCAGCAGCACGTAGAGCGTCGCGCGGGTGACGTCGACCCAGAAATTGCCGATCGTCGTCGATTCGTTGCGCGTGAGCGCTCGGACGAGCGCGACCGCGATGGCGATCGCCGCCCCCGAGTCGAGGAAGTTGTTGGCGGTGAGCCCGACCATCTGCGACAGATGCGACAGCGTCGTCTCGCCGCCATAGGCCTGCCAATTGGCGTTGGTGACGAAGCTCACCGCGATATTGAAGGCGAGGTCGGGCGGCACGGCCGGAAAGCCCTGTGGGTTGAGCGGCAGCCAGGCCTGCAGGCGCAGGATCGCGTAAAGCGAGAGCATGCACGCGCCGCCGAACAGGACCATGGAGATCGCGTAGGCGTCCCATTCCTGCTCGTCCTCGGACTTGACGCCGGCCGCCCAGTAGAAGGCCCGCTCAATGGGGCCGAGGATCGGCGTGAGGACGGTGCGACGATTCTGAAAGAGGTCCGCCATATAGGCGCCGAGGGGACGGGCGGCGACGACGACGAGCGCAAGCGTGAATACGATTTCGAAAAAACCAGTGACAGTCCTGAACATGAGGGTACGCCCTATTCTGGGTCTTTTGGAAGGCAATCGCGCGGCCGGCGCATGGGGCCGGCGGTCGGAGGCGCCAGGCGGTAGCCCACGCCGATCTCGGCGAGCAGAATTTCGGGATGGAGCGGATCGCGCTCGATCTTGTGCCTGAGGTGCATAACGCAGGAGCGCAGCGCCGCTCGCCCACGCGGTGAGCCTGCGGATTCGGCGTCCCCAAGAAGCCGCTCGTAACCGACGACGCCGCCCGCTTTGCCGGCGAGATGGGCCAAAACGGCGAGTTCGGACGGCGCCAGCGCTACTGTCTGGCCGTCGATCGACAGCTTGCCACTGAACAGGTCGAAGGCGAGCGCACCGTTGTGGTAGAAGCGCGGCCGCCCGGTCGCGGCGAAGCGCCTGAGCTCGGCCACCCGCACCCGCACGGCGAGATCCGTGGGGCTGAACGGGCGGGGAAGATAGTCCGCGCCCATTTCGAGCGCGGCGATGCAGGCGGTTTCGCCGCGCTCGGGAGAGAGGACGATGAGCGCGGCGTCGAAGTAGGCGCGTCGGACCGCCAGGATCGCGTCCTGGTCGACAGCCTCCAGGTCGATGACAACGATGTCGGCCGCGCCGGCGACCGCAAGTGATTCCGGCCCAAAGGGCGCGCTCCCGCTCACAATGCGGTCAGGCTCGAGGATCGAGCGCGCCAGCCGCACGAGCGCAGGCTCGCCCGTCAACACCAGCACCGTCGTGCAGCGTCCTGGAACACGCGCGCCCATGGGTTGTGTCCGCGGCGCCGGCCGAACCGGCGATTCGAAGCAAGGGAGATTGGGAGACGCGCGCGGCTGGGGACGAGGCGAATGGCCACGCGCGCCTCCCTGGCTTCCGTCCGGACTATCGGATCTCCGAATGGAAGCCGTTCGCGTCAGGCCGGGTCGCCGTAACGCTTGTGCAGCTCGAGGTTGACGTCGAGGACGTTCACGAGCTTCTCGCCGATCAGGCCGCCCCACGGCGCATGCGCCTTGTCTTGCAGGATCGCCTCAATCTCCTTGCGCACGTCGTCGACCTTGAGCTTCTTGTCGTCCGCCCATTTGGCCGCGACTCGATCGAGCTGGAACTCGGCGTTCTCAAGCGTGATATCGGGGTCGAGGCCCGAAGCGGAGGCGGTGACGAGATCGGCCGGAACGTCATTCAGCGCGACGTCGGGATGATCCGACCGCCACATGTCGAAGAAGATCGACTGGATGTCCGAGCCCGTGTTGACGGGTTCGATCGACGTCGCCGGCTTGCCGTCCGCGCCGGTCTTGGTGACCGACGAGGGGAACGCGCCCGGATGGTCGTTCGAGAAATTCTCGAAGAAGACCACGGCGAGGTCGGACCCCTTCGGCTGCGGCGTCGCCGGGTTCTTCTTGATCCAGTCCTGAACGACGGCGTCATGCGCCTTGGACCAGTCGTCGACGAAGGCGCCGTGGGTCGGATCGCCGGTCACCCAGGCTTGTGCGATCGAGTTATGCGCGTCCGCCCACTGCGCGACGATGTGCGGATTGCCGCCAAACTTGTCGGCCTGAAACCAGGTTTCGACGTCGGGCGCAACCGCCTGCCCCTTCTTGTCGCCGGACGCGTAGGTCGCAATCGGGCCAATCACTCGGGCGACGCGATCGCGCAACGCGTAGTTCGAGGGCGCATAGCCGGACGACGTCGAGGCGGTCGCATCGTAGGAGGCGGCCGACGGGCGCGGCTGGAAGTACTCGTCCTTGGTGAACGGCTGGGCCACCAGCATCGAGCCGATGACCGCGCCGTCCGCGTTCCGGACGATGCTGCCGTTGGCCTGGAACGGAAACACCGTCTGTCCGATCGCCCAAAGTATTGCGGGGTAGATGCCGCACGTGACGACCACGGCGACGGCGATGAGCGCGAAGCTCTTTGCGAAATAGCGCAACACCGAAGTTCTCCTTAAGCTTAAGCGACAAGGCGCAGGGCGACCATCACGAGGTCGATCGCCTTGATGCCGATGAACGGAACGATCACGCCCCCGAGACCCCAAATCAGCAGGTTGCGGCGCAACAGCGAGTCAGCGCCGAGCGGCCGGTACTTGACGCCCTTCAGCGCGATCGGGATCAGCAGCGGGATGATCAGCGCATTGAAGATGACCGCCGACAGGATCGCCGAAGTCGGCGAATGCAGGTTCATGACGTCGATCGCCTTCAGCCACGGTAGCGTGCCGGCGAACATCGCAGGCACGATCGCGAAATATTTCGCGACATCATTGGCGATCGAGAAAGTCGTCAGCGCGCCCCGCGTCATCAGGAGCTGCTTGCCGATAGCCACGACCTCGATCAGCTTGGTCGGATCGCTGTCGAGATCGACCATGTTGCCGGCTTCCTTCGCCGCCTGCGTGCCCGAGTTCATCGCGAGGCCTACGTCCGCTTGCGCGAGCGTCGGCGCGTCGTTGGTGCCGTCGCCCATCATGGCGACGAGCTTGCCCTGCGCCTGCTCGTTGCGCAGGTAGGCGAGCTTCTTCTCGGGGGTCGCTTCGGCGATGAAGTCGTCGATGCCCGCCTCGTGCGCGATGGCCTGCGCGGTGAGGGGATTGTCGCCCGTGATCATGACCGTGCGCAGGCCCATGAGCTTGAGCTGGTCCATCCGCTCCTTGATTCCAGGCTTCAGCACGTCCTCGAGCGCGATCACGCCCAAGACACGCGCATTCTGGGCGACGACGAGCGGCGTCGCGCCGCGCGCGCCGACCTTGGCGACGACGCCGTCGAGCTCACGGGGAACGACCCCTTTGAGACCGACCACATAACGAACGATGGCGTCCGGCGCGCCCTTGCGGATCGCTGTGTCGTCCGGGAGGTTGACGCCGCTCATGCGGGACTGGGCGGTAAAGGGCACGAACACCGAGCCCTCGGGAGCCGCGACCGGAGCTGTCAGGCCTTCCGCCTGCGTGTAAGCCGCGACGATGCTCTTGCCCTCCGGGGTCTGATCCGACACCGAGGCGAGCGCGGAGAGATACATCAGCTCGAGCTGGGAGACCTGACCGAGCGGGATGAACTCTCGCGCATGGCGGTCGCCGAGCGTGATGGTCCCGGTCTTGTCGAGGAGGACCGTGTCGATGTCGCCGGCGACCTCGACGGCCTTGCCGCTCTTGGCGATGATGTTCGCCCGCAGCGCCCGGTCCATGCCGGCGATGCCGATCGCTGACAAGAGGGCGCCGATGGTCGTCGGAATGAGGCAGACGATCAGCGCGATCAGGGTCGGGACGTCGGTGCCCAGGCTCCGAAGCTGGTCGGAGAGCCCGAGATAGCTCGTCATGTAGACTTCGGCGTTCGTCGCCATCGGCCACAGAGGGACCACCACAATCATGAAAATAAGCGTGAAGGCGGTCAGCACCAGCGTGAGCGCGATCTCGTTCGGCGTGCGCTGGCGGCGCGCGCCTTCGACGAGAGCGATCATCTTGTCGAGGAACGATTCACCCGGGCCCGCCGAGATGCGCACGACGATCCGGTCGGAAAGCACCGTGGTGCCGCCGGTGACGCCGGAGCGATCGCCGCCGGCCTCGCGGATGACCGGCGCGGACTCGCCGGTGATCGCCGCCTCATTGACCACGGCGCCGCCCTCGATCACGTCGCCGTCGCCGGGAATGACCTGGCTCGCTTCGACCACGACCTTGTCGCCGACCTTTAGCGCGATCGAGGACACCGTCTCGGTCGTCCCGTTCGCGCGCAGCCTGTAGGCGGGCGTCGCCACGCGCGTCTTGCGCAGCGTCTCGGCCTGCGCCTTGCCGCGCTCCTCGGCGATGGCGGTGGCGAAATTGGCGAACAGCACCGTCAGCCACAGCCAGATATCGAGCGCGATGAAGTAGGTCAGCGACACCGAGCTCGACGAGAAGCCGAGCGCCGACTGGATGATGTAGAGGAGGGTCAGGGCGGCGCCGATCTCGACGACGAACATGACCGGGTTCTTCCACTGAACGTCGGGCCGAAGCATCATGAACGACTGCTTCAGCGCGGTCATCGCGATGTCCGACGAGAACAGGTCGCGGCGCCGGGCGAGGTTGATAGCCGGAGCGGGAGCAGCGGGCGCGCGGTGTACGGCGGTGTTCATGACTTGAACTCCTGAAATTTATGGGCGAGGCGCGCGCGAAGGGTCCGCGCCTCGCAGGAGGGGGCGGCGTTCACCCGCCGAAGGGGATCGGTCCGAGATGCTCTGCGATCGGTCCGAGCGCGGCGACCGGCAGGAACAGCAACGCGCCGACGATGGCGATCGTGCCGAACAGTAGGAAGCCGAAGGTCACGGTGTCGTCGCTCATGGTGCCGAGCGTGACCGGCGCGACCTTCTTCCGGCCGAGCGAGAACGCCATGGCGATCGGCGCGATGATCGGCAGATAACGGGCGAACAGCATCACGAGTCCCGTAGCGATGTCCCACGGAACCGCTTCCGGCGACGGACTCGCGTTGGCGTTGAGGCCGTAGGTCACGCCGAGCCCGTCCATCGCCGAGCCGTTGTTCGCCGACGACGACGAGAACTGGTAGACGATCTCGCTGAACCCGTGCGCGCCGGGGTTGGCTTCCGCCGTCGTGCCCCAGCCCGTAGCGGCGAAGAGGCCGGCGGGGCCGAGGATCAGGATCGGGTGCACGAGCAGCGCGATCATGGCGAGCTTCATCTCCCGCGCCCCGACCTTGCGGCCGAGATATTCTGGCGTGCGCCCGACCATCTGCCCGGCGAGGAACACGCCAACGATCAGGAAGAGCAAGAGGTTGATCATGCCCACGCCCTTGCCGCCGAACACGCAGTTCAGCCACATGCCGATCATCGGCGAGAGCCCGGAGAGCGGATTCAGGCTATCCATCTCGGCGTTGATCGCGCCGCAGGTCACGTCGGTGGTGATCGCCGCGAAGGCCGCGCCGGCGGACGTGCCGAAGCGCAATTCCTTGCCTTCGAGATTGCCGAGATGCTGGTTGACCGGGAGGGCCGCGACGGCCGGACTCGGAACGTCGAGCTTGCCACTCGGCGCCGAGGCCGAGGGAACCTGCCAGGCCGTGGCGGCGTGCGCGGTGAGGCCGGGATTCGGCTCCATCGTATCGGTCCGGATCACCCAGGCGATGAGCCCGATCATCATGGCGAGCATAACGCCGTAGATGACGACCGAATGCCTTATGCGCCCGAGCATGCGCCCGTACATCAGCACCAGCGCGAACGGGAACAGCATCATCGCGAGCGTGGTGAAGAAGTTCGTCGTCGCCGTCGGGTTCTCGAGCGGATGGGCGGAATTCATGCCGTAAAAGCCGCCGCCGTTGGTGCCGAGCATCTTGATCGGGATGACCGCGGCCACCGGGCCGACGACGATGGTCTGCGGCTTCGCCTGGCCCTTGTCGTCGAGGCCCATCGAGCCCTGCTCGAGGGTCGTGGCGACCTCGGTCGAAGCGTAGGTCATCGGCATGCCCTGCTGCATGAAGATGATCCCGAACAGCAGGGCGACCGGCACGTAGATGTACATGCAGACGCGCCACATATCGACGAAGAAGTTGCCGCACTTCTCCGCGCCGCGGAAGAGGCGGATGATCGCCGCCAGCGCGCAGAAGCCGACCGACGCCGACAGGAACATGTTCGGCAGGATGAAGAAGATCTGGCTGAAATTCGAGAGCGCCGTCTCGCCCGCATAGTGCTGCAGATTGGTGTTGGTCAAAAAGGATATGACCGTGTTGAAAATCGTCGTCGGCTCGAGCCAGCCAAGCCCGCGCGGGTTCAACGGCGCGTACGGCTGCAGGCTGAGCACAACGAAGCCGAAGATGAACAGCGCGATGTTGAAGACGATCAGCGCGATCGTGTACTGCTTCCAGTCCTGCGGACCGGTGTCGACGAGGTCCTCGAACCACTTGAGAACCCTCGGCGCGCGATAGCGGCCTTCCATCAGCCAGGTGAAGTATGCGCTGAGCGGGATCGAACAGGCGATCGCCGCCAGGATCAGCATAGCAGGCAGGAGCCACATGATCATGGGCCTTTCAAATCGTGCGTCGGCCCGCGCTCGGCTTCGCGAGGGGCCTGACCGAAAAAGGATGGAGAACCGGCGGTCCCGTCAGAACCATTCGGGCCGGATGAGCGCCGTGAACAGGTAGACGATGACGGCGGCGGTCACCGCGATCGTGACATAGGTCATGTCTCGGCTCCTCAGATGTCTTCGCAGGCGAACACGAAGGCGTAACAGACGCCCAGGCTGACAAGGCCGAGCGCGAACATCGCGGGCAGCCAGACAAACAGATTCATCGAACGCTCCTCTCGCCTCAGCGGCGTCGGACCGGCCAAGCGGAGACGTGCTTCCGCGTTGGCGTCGGCCGCATCGGCCGCGCCTGTTGCCCGTCTTCGAGCCACCCGGTCCAAAGGCGCGCGCGGCCGATTCCGCAGAGATTAGTCAACGTTGAAACGCTAGGTCAGCCCGCCGTAAGCCTTCAATTCCGATCGGCGGCTGTGCGCGTAAGGGGCGCGTAAAGGCGGCAGGCCACCTGTTCGGTTGCGTCAAGAGGAAGAACCGGCGCCGAGACGTCCAGCCGCGAGAAACGAATGCCGGTCACACTTTGCACGGGACAGACTTCCGACATGCCCGAGGCCAACGAGCTGGTGGTCGGCATCATGGCTGTGATCGGTCAGGCCTAGCGCAAGATGATCTCGACCCGCACCAAGGCGGCGCAGGCAGAGGCTCGGAGGAAGGTCGCCGTGTCCGGGCAACGAATCACCCGGAGATCAAGCGCCTCGGCTGTCCGGCCGGCGCAGCGCATCTACAGGGCCATGGCTTCAACGAACTTGCCGTGCAGGTTCTCAAAGCCAAAGCAGACGAGCGGGCGGCAGGTCTGGCGGCGACGCTCAACGCCTTGAAGGCCGAGGGCATCACGTCCGCCAACGCCATGCTGGCGTGCTCAACGCTCGGGACTATGCGACCGCTCGGGGCGGCCGGTGGACGGCCCGGAGCATTCGCAACGTCACGGCTCGGTTGGCTTGAAGCCAACCCCCTCCGTGCCAATGACGATGAGACAAACGCCCCCCTGGAGTTTACCCTTGAGGGCTGAGGTCACATCCTCCCATGGTCATGCCGGTCATCCCCTTCGAAAAGACTCTTGCCGACGGCGCCGCAACAGAGGGAGGCCGAAGGCCGAGCCTCATTGCGGCGCCGTCGGCGGCCTCGCCTGAACTCTCCGACCGGCCACGCCGGCGGACGTTCACGACCGCCTACAAGCTTGGGATCCTTCGCCAGGTCGATGAGGCGGGGCCGGGCGGCATTGGCGCGATCCTGCGGCGCGACGGGCTCTATTCCTCGCTGTTGACGGATTGGCGCCGGCAACGCGACGCCGGCGCCTGCGAGGGGCTGAAGGCGGTCAAGCGCGGCCCCAAGGTCGCCGAGCCCAATCCGCTGGCGGCCGAACATGCCCGGTTGCAGCGCGACTACAAGAGCGTGACGTTGCGCTTGCAGCGCGCCGAGGCGATCGTCGAAATCCAAAAAAACCAGCGCGGTTTGACGCCGCCTGTGGGGGTAGAAACGATTTGCGCTATCCTGGCCACGGAAGGGAGCGGCCGTCTACTTTTTGGTGGCGCGTGACCCCGTAAAAAAACATGGTCCATGGGTTGTTGCGAACTTGAGAATGGTGACGTCTTCGGGCGATCCCGGTTAGGAAATTGATCGCTTGCGCAGCCCAGCCCTTCCGCTTTTGTCAGCAGGAGGAATGAAGATGAAGGACCCGACAAAACCGATGGGTGCATCGTCCTCGATGACGATGATCCATCAAAACGCGGCCGCCATCGATATTGGCGCGACCATGCACATGGCGGCGGTAGGTCCGGACCGGTCATCCGAGCCGGTTCGCAGCTTTGGCACTTTCACGGCTGACCTACACCGGCTGGCCGACTGGTTTGCGGAATGCGGCGTCAGGACGGTCGTGATGGAATCGACCAGCGTTTATTGGATCCCGATTTTCGAACTGCTCGAAGAGCGCGGCGTCGAGGTGTTTTTGGTCAATGCCCGTGACGCCAAGCATGTGCCCGGTCGCAAGACCGACGTCAGCGATGCGCAATGGCTGCAGCGGCTTCATGCCTGCGGCTTGTTGCGCGCCAGCTTCCGACCGAGCGGCGAGATTGTTGAACTACGCGCCTATCTGCGCCAGCGCGAGCGGCTGCTGGACAGCGCGGCCTCTCATATCCAGCATATGCAGAAGGCCATGACGGAGATGAACTTGCAGCTTCATCACGTCGTTTCCGACATCACGGGGGCGACCGGCATGCGCATCATCCGGGCGATCATCGCCGGTGAGCGCGACCCGGCCGTACTGGCGTCCATGCGCGACACGCGTTGCCATTCGAGCGCGGACGTCATCGAGAGGGCCCTGACCGGCCATTACCGGGCCGAGCACCTGTTCGTCCTGGAGCAGGCGGTGGCGCTTTACGACGTCTATCAGCACAAGGTCGCCGCTTGCGATGTCCGGATCGAGGCTGTCTTGAAGCAGCTCGGTTCGGTTCGGGCGCACGAAGGCGATGGGCGGCGCGATGCTTCTGGACCGCCGCCGAAGCGCCAGAGCCGCCAGCCGAACGGCCTCGCCTTCGATGTCGGGGCGGCGCTGCATTCCCTGCTCGGCAAAGACCTGACCAGGATCCATGGCATTGGCCCTTATCTCGCGCTCAAGCTGGTGTCGGAATGCGGCGATGATCTTTCGGCATGGCCAAGCGCCAAGCACTTCACCTCGTGGCTGTGTCTGGCGCCCGGCAACAAGATATCGGGGGGCAAGGTGCTGTCCTCGCGCACTCGACGATCCGGGAGCCGCGCCGCGTCGCTCCTGCGCCTGGCCGCCGTGACCATTGGCCGGACCGACACCGCGCTGGGAGCCTTCTACCGGCGATTGTCGGCGCGCGTCGGCAAGGCCAAGGCCGTCACCGCGACGGCGAGGAAAATTGCGGTGCTGTTCTACAATGCGCTGCGCCACGGCATGGATTACGTCGACCCCGGCGCTTCTTATTACGAGACCCGATACCGAGAGCGGGTCATCGATAACCTCCAACGGCGCGCCAAGGCCTTCGGATTCGTTTTGCAAGCCGCCGTGGCGCCGGTCGCCGATCTCGCCGTTTCTTAGGAAAACCAGCGCGGTTTGACGCCGCCTGTGGGGGTAGAAACGATTTGCGCTATCCTGGCCACGGAAGGGAGCGGCCGTCTACTTTTTGGTGGCGCGTGACCCCGTAAAAAAACATGGTCCATGGGTTGTTGCGAACTTGAGAATGGTGACGTCTTCGGGCGATCCCGGTTAGGAAATTGATCGCTTGCGCAGCCCAGCCCTTCCGCTTTTGTCAGCAGGAGGAATGAAGATGAAGGACCCGACAAAACCGATGGGTGCATCGTCCTCGATGACGATGATCCATCAAAACGCGGCCGCCATCGATATTGGCGCGACCATGCACATGGCGGCGGTAGGTCCGGACCGGTCATCCGAGCCGGTTCGCAGCTTTGGCACTTTCACGGCTGACCTACACCGGCTGGCCGACTGGTTTGCGGAATGCGGCGTCAGGACGGTCGTGATGGAATCGACCAGCGTTTATTGGATCCCGATTTTCGAACTGCTCGAAGAGCGCGGCGTCGAGGTGTTTTTGGTCAATGCCCGTGACGCCAAGCATGTGCCCGGTCGCAAGACCGACGTCAGCGATGCGCAATGGCTGCAGCGGCTTCATGCCTGCGGCTTGTTGCGCGCCAGCTTCCGACCGAGCGGCGAGATTGTTGAACTACGCGCCTATCTGCGCCAGCGCGAGCGGCTGCTGGACAGCGCGGCCTCTCATATCCAGCATATGCAGAAGGCCATGACGGAGATGAACTTGCAGCTTCATCACGTCGTTTCCGACATCACGGGGGCGACCGGCATGCGCATCATCCGGGCGATCATCGCCGGTGAGCGCGACCCGGCCGTACTGGCGTCCATGCGCGACACGCGTTGCCATTCGAGCGCGGACGTCATCGAGAGGGCCCTGACCGGCCATTACCGGGCCGAGCACCTGTTCGTCCTGGAGCAGGCGGTGGCGCTTTACGACGTCTATCAGCACAAGGTCGCCGCTTGCGATGTCCGGATCGAGGCTGTCTTGAAGCAGCTCGGTTCGGTTCGGGCGCACGAAGGCGATGGGCGGCGCGATGCTTCTGGACCGCCGCCGAAGCGCCAGAGCCGCCAGCCGAACGGCCTCGCCTTCGATGTCGGGGCGGCGCTGCATTCCCTGCTCGGCAAAGACCTGACCAGGATCCATGGCATTGGCCCTTATCTCGCGCTCAAGCTGGTGTCGGAATGCGGCGATGATCTTTCGGCATGGCCAAGCGCCAAGCACTTCACCTCGTGGCTGTGTCTGGCGCCCGGCAACAAGATATCGGGGGGCAAGGTGCTGTCCTCGCGCACTCGACGATCCGGGAGCCGCGCCGCGTCGCTCCTGCGCCTGGCCGCCGTGACCATTGGCCGGACCGACACCGCGCTGGGAGCCTTCTACCGGCGATTGTCGGCGCGCGTCGGCAAGGCCAAGGCCGTCACCGCGACGGCGAGGAAAATTGCGGTGCTGTTCTACAATGCGCTGCGCCACGGCATGGATTACGTCGACCCCGGCGCTTCTTATTACGAGACCCGATACCGAGAGCGGGTCATCGATAACCTCCAACGGCGCGCCAAGGCCTTCGGATTCGTTTTGCAAGCCGCCGTGGCGCCGGTCGCCGATCTCGCCGTTTCTTAGGAAAG
>NZ_QNRK01000019.1:0-11557 GCF_003315135.1 Roseiarcus fermentans | reverse complement strand
GGTCATCGATAACCTCCAACGGCGCGCCAAGGCCTTCGGATTCGTTTTGCAAGCCGCCGTGGCGCCGGTCGCCGATCTCGCCGTTTCTTAGGAAAGTGGCTTTGCTGCTGGGCCTGGCGATGCCCGGCGACGAGGCGTCCTGATGGACGCCGTAGCGGCCCTGCCGCCCGGCGGCGGACTGATCGGCGCGGCCTGCGCGGCGCTGTGCCTGTCGCGCGCCAGCTTCCATCGCCGGGCCGCGACAGCCCGGCGCCCTCCCGCGCCATTTCGTCCGCGCCCTCGTCCGGCCAGGGCGCTGGCCGTTCCCGAGCGTCAGGCCGTCCTCGATCTGTTGCGCGAACCTCGGTTTGTCGACCAACCCCCGGCGGAAGTCTACGCCGAGTTGCTTGACCAAGGCCTCTATCATTGCTCGATCCGGACCATGTATCGCATCCTCCACGAGAACGGCGAGGTGAAGGAGCGTCGCCAACAGCTGCGCCACCCCGTCTACAAGAAGCCGGAACTCATCGCCGAGAGCCCGAACCAGGTCTGGTCATGGGACATAACCAAGCTGATGGGACCGGCCAAATGGACCTACTTCTATCTCTACGCGATCATCGACATCTTCAGCCGACGGGTTGTGGCCTGGCTCGTC
Source organism: Roseiarcus fermentans (assembly GCF_003315135.1). Classification (GTDB taxonomy): domain Bacteria; phylum Pseudomonadota; class Alphaproteobacteria; order Rhizobiales; family Beijerinckiaceae; genus Roseiarcus; species Roseiarcus fermentans. The sequence continues at coordinate 10,923 of NZ_QNRK01000019.1, read as the reverse complement.
GCCGACGCCGAAAGCGCCGCCTTGTTCAAACCGCTATTCGAGGACGCCGCCGCAAAGCACGGCGTCTTGCCCGGCCAGCTCACTCTGCACGCCGACCGCGGACCCTCCATGAAAGCCAAGGCCACCGCCCTGTTGCTCGCCGACCTCGGCGTCACCAAGTCCCATAGCCGGCCCTACACATCCAATGACAATCCATTCTCGGAAAGCCTCTTCAAGACCTGCAAATACCAGCCTCAGTTCCCCGAACGCTTCGGCTCTATCCAGGACGCCAAAGCCTTCTGCCGCAGGTTCTTCCAATGGTACAACGCCGAACACCACCATCTCGGCATCGGGCTGATGACGCCAAACCAAGTCCACTACGGGCAAGCCGACGAAATCTATGAGGCCCGAAAGCAGACCCTCGAAAACGCTTTCCTCGCCAACCCGAACCGGTTCGTGAAAAACATCCCCTCGCCACCCGACAAGCCAACCGCCGTCTGGATCAATCCGCCCCAAATCAAGCCTGAAATCCAAGCCTAAATTATCGAACCAGGCGTCTCATTGTCGTTGACACGTTCCGACCTCTTACCCAGCTTCCGGCTGTGGCTCGTTGAGCGGATCCCCCGGCTGCGGCTCGGGCTCGTCGAACGGGTGTGGTTGCTCCGGCTTCGGCGGCTCGTTGATCGGGTCCGGCGCATACGCCCCACCTTTCGACGTCGACATCGACAAGCCTCTCTGCTTCGGTGAGAGTCACCAATGCGCCTTTCTGGCGATCGGGCAATGATCTTGGTCAAGCCTACCGGCGCGGCTAAGCGTTTTTCTTTTCAGATAGGCCTTGAGGCGCAGCGAAGGCAGAAGGCCTGACGCCAACGGTATCGCCAGCGCGCTCAACGAACGAGGCTATGCGACGGCTCGGGGCGGTCGGTGGACGGCCCGGAGCGTTCTCAATCTCACGGTTGTCCTGAAGCCTACTTTCTTGACCGGCTCCGGTTGGGCTCCTGCACGCCTCCTCCCTGTCCCTGTGCAACTGCGCCTCCACCATCGCCTTCAACTGCTCTCGCGTGATTGGCTTCGGCTCCAGCTCCTCGGATCTGTGGGGCCTCGGCTTCTGCATCCACGCGTAGGCTTGGCCGACTGAGAACGCCAGCTTCAGCCTGTCACCGGATGGCAGCGTGAACCCAGGCCGAAGCTTGTCCGATCGCGGATTGCCCTGCGGTTCGTTCAGCATCATTCCTCGGCCCTCCTTCTGCGAATGAGGGAAGCGTAGGGCCGAGAACGTGGGTGAGGCGACGCTTCGGCCCGCGCCCCGCTGGCAAGGCAAGCCTTCACCCCCGATCCGGCGCTCCAGGGTACGAGGTCGCGGCGCGTCCGCATTGATCCCGGTCAAGCTCAGGAAGGCCGAAGCGTTCTGCCGTCGAGCTTCTTGGCCGCCGCCATTAATGCGGTCGCGGTCTTTTCCTCCGTTCATCGCGTCCGCGTGCGCGGGGCCGATAAAGCCGAACTTCCGTGGAGGGTAAGGCTGGAAGTTGAGGTTTTGTGGGGGTTTGCGGCGGATTTTCGCGAGAATATAGGCATGTAATTTTTGATTGACGGCGCTGAAGCTCCGTTGGCGGTTTCGCTTTCCGATTTCAACAGTGGAATCTGTCATGTTTCCATGGGGTTGGGCTGCTACTGAACCGCTGATTCGGGCTAACGATTTCAATTTTGCGAGGTTCTATTGTATAGCGTGTGCGAGCCGCGCTCGGCTCACAAGATTCCCCACGCCCGATAGCGCCCACGTCCGGTCGCTTCGCGCAGGCCTAGCTCGGCCACGAGGTTTTGTGCGGCGCGAGCGCTGATGCCAAGCTCGGCGGCGATCATGCCGGCCGAGACCAGCGGCCGGCTCATGACATAGTCCACGAGGGCCGGCAGGCTCGATGTGGAACGGCGACGCTCGAGCTTGCGGGCCAGCAGGCTGCGCGCCACGAGCCAGCGATCATGGTCCTTGAGGCCGGCCGCGGCCATCGCGGCGATGGCCTCGAGCGTGGCGACGAGCCGCGGTGTGGCCTCCAGGGCCCGTCGGCGCTCGCGCGGCACGAAACGCAGGCCGACATTTAGACAGGCGAGATGGGTGGTCTTGCCGCGTTGTCGCAGCAGGGAAGCGACGAGCAGCCGCCCGAGCCAGGGCTGGTGCTGCAGCGGTTCGATGGCGATCCAGGCCTCGAGCGCGATGGCCGCGGCGAGCGTGGCAGGCAGGTCGCGGGTTCCGCCGAGCGCCTGGCGCCACTCCTCAAGCCTCGCATCCTCGTCCCAGTCGAGATCATAGGCCAGCGGATCGCGCTCGCGCTGCCGCGCTTGGGCGCCGGCGACGGCCCGATCGGCGCGCGCCATGGCGGTGTCGATGGCGGCCAGCGCCTCGGCGAGCAGCGGATCGTGGCGATCCTCGACGACGTCCGGCGCGAGATCCGCGTCATTGGCGTCTCCCGTGATCGCGCGCGGCTTCGCCGGGTCCGCGTCCTCGCCCTCCCCTGCCCGCCCCCGTAGGCCGCCCAGGCCCGAGGCCGACAAGGCCCAGCCGAGCTCGGCGCTGGCTATGCGGCGGCGGGCGCGCAGCACCGCATGCGCTCGCGTCAGCTCATGGGTGGGGGTGCGAATATCCTTTTCGGCATCGTGCAGTACGAGGTCCTCAAGATGCACGAGCTCGCCTTCGAGCCATAGGGAGGCGCAGGCGTCCAGGAAGTGGGTGCGGGCGATAAAGCCTTCGCGGATCGGGCTTGTGCGCAGCCTCTCGTCGAGCCGCGCCAGCGCGTCCTCGGCCTTGGCGAGAGGCGCCGCCAGTCGGGGCCAGGGCAATCGCTCTGCGATTCCAGCAAGATCGGACATTTCAGGTGACATGCGATTTGCGCCCCCGTTCGGGCGCCGAAACTCTGGCTTGGCGCGGTGCTCGTCCGTCCCGCTGCCTCTTGGGCGCAAACCACATGCCTTTCAGAGCGTTAGGCAGGCCAAATTGAAATCGTAAAGGCAAAACGGGGGACGTCCTTTCAGTTAAGAACTGCAAATTGAAATCGGTAAGTGAAAACCGACAACAATCGAAGGCCATGGGAAAAAGGCCAATTCGTAAGTTACTTTGGCACTTCGTAACTGATTGATGACGTGCGTGTCATGGCTTCTTGAGGAAGTCAATATCCAGTTCACTTCCGTCACGGACCCCCGCTGTGCCGACGCGAACAAAACGTTCGGCTGCGGGGTCGAGAGCCGTCAGAACGGCCGCCTCTCGGGCGCTTCAAGCGGCACGGTTTCGGGGCTGCGAGGGCTTCAAAGGCCCGCCAGGCGTAAGGCTGTCGAGCCTGAGGTCCCGCAGAGCGCCGAAAGGGCGCTGCTGGGACCGGCCGTTCAGAGACGCCTGCAAACGCTCATTTGCCAGCAACTTCCGATATTGTACAAACGGGTCCGCAGCGCCCCAAAAGGAGCGATTCGTGGCCCGCAGACCCCTCCCCGGCTCCCATCCCGGCCCGACAGGTCGTCTTTTGGGCTACGCACGGGTCTCCACCGAGGATCAAGCCACGGACGCCCAGACCGACGAGCTGCGCGCGGCTCGCTGCGCGGCGATCTACCAGGAGCACGGATCGGGCGCGTCGCGGGCTCGGCCAGAGCTCGCCCGATTGATGCGCGAGATCCGGCCCGGCGATGTCCTCGTCGTCGTTCGCCTGGACCGCCTCGCCCGATCGGTCAGCCACCTCCTCGAAGTCATCGAGCGATTGGCGGACGGCGGCGCTCACTTTCGTTCACTGCGCGACCCGATCGACACTTCAACGCCCCAGGGCATGTTTTCCCTCCAGGTCCTCGGCGCGGTCGCGCAGCTCGAACGCGCGCTCATCTCCGAGCGCACGAAGGCCGGCATCAAGGCTGCGCAGGCGAGAGGAAAGCTTTCCGGCAATCCCGGTCTCAGGGCGCGGGATCCGGCCGCCATCGCCAAGGCGGCCCAGGCGCGAAACCGCGTCTTCACCGGCGGTGTCATTGCCTCGATGGACCGATGGCTGCCGACGGTCCGGCGCATGCGGCCCCAATCTCCGTGGGAGGACGTGGTCCAGGTCCTGAACCAGTCCGGCGGGGCTCGATGGACCACCGAGCGCTTGCGGCGAGCCGTTGGAAGCGCCGTACGAGAGCGGCTGGCGGACGCCAACCTGCTGGAAAGGACCCCGCGCAGACCGCCCGAGGATCGCCTTATGATGATGGTCGCAGGGATCGCCATGGCAAATCCGGAAATGTCGCTTCGGGCAATTGGAGCCCAACTCGAGGCCATGCGTGAGCGAACCCCCCGTGGCGGCCGTCAGTGGGCGGCGTCATCGGTCAAGAACCTCCTGGACCAAGCTGAGAAACTGGGTTTGGCGCCGTCGATCGGCAACCCGGCGGAGTGAAGCGGCGCTGACTTGTTATCTGCCTATGCGCGAGGCGGTCTGCGCCGCGTCACTCCGTTCGCGGGACGCTATGGTGTGGCATGCTCGCGCCAGCTTCGCCGCGCGCAATCGCGATGAAACGGCGTTTGACCTCGGCGAACAAATTTGGTGGGAGCGGGCCGTAGTAGCCGGTTTCGCTATCGACGGCCCGCAGGTCTGGCCCCGGCCAGACGAAGCGGTTGCTTTCGGTCAGGACGATCCAGGAGCGCGCCTCGTCAAGGCCGAGACGAGCCTTGGTCATGGCGGGGATTTCGATCGCATCGGCGGGATCGGCAGGCGGCGCGTGCGTAATAGGCAGGACCCGAACGACCGGCGCGCCATCCTCCGTCGTCGTCACGATCGCCAGCACAAGGCAGGGGCGATCCTTATCGCCCTCGTCCCTGCCCTCGCGATGCTGCCAGTCCCACAGATAGGCGTAGCGAAAGATCCAGCCGACCCGGATCTTAGTCGGCAGCATGCTTCGCATCGAGTTCGGCGTCGAGATGTTCGGACCCCGCCGGCATCTCGCTCGCCTCGACCGCCGCAATGTCCTCGTCGGTCAGGTCCGCGGTACGCTGAACGCGGCGGTCGCGTTTCGACAGCCGCAAGAAATCCTCGTAGGCCATTAGAACGGTGCGCGGGCGGCCGTTCTTTGTGATGATCACCGGCTCGCGCACGGCGGCGTCCTGATAGGCGCCAAAATTCTTCGAAACCTCGGCGGCGGTGACGGTCGAACTCATGGCTCACGACTCCTAGTTCCGTAATATACGGAAATCCCTGTATTCCCGCAAGTGGTAAACGAACCGGATTGCGGGCGGAACGTAGCCGCACCTAGAAACTGCAAGGGATGCCGTAGTCAAATCAGCGATCGCGACCCGTATAGGGCATGATCGGACATGATCCTCTTTATATAAGTGGGCGCCGATTCTCGAGCCCCGGAGCCCCGATTTGACCCCCAAAACGCGCCCCGGAACGCCCTGCAGACGCCGCCCGGCGACGCCGGCGCGCCCGTTCCCAGGCCCTGCGGCGTCGGGTCGCCGGCTCAAGTTCGCGGCCCCGCGGCAACCTTGCCCGCCAGAGATCGGGAAGCTGGCGAAGGCGGCCTCCGGGAAACCTCTCCGCTCGGTCGGCTGGCGGTCAGGCCGCTTGAGCGCCGATCCGTTGAAGCCCCTGACGGACCCACGCCAGTGAGCGGAAACCAACCCCCTGCCCTGCCACCAGGCGAACGCCCGGGCGGAGGCTCCCTCGCCGCCAAGCTCGATCCGCTGATCGAGACCGCCCGCGCGTACGCCTGCGCGGCGACGTCGAAGAACACCAACCGGGCCTACGCCGCCGACTGGCGCGACTATTTACGCTGGCGGGCCCGCCAGGGCCTCGACCTTAAGCCCCTCGCCGACCCGGAACGCGTCGGCCTCTATTGCGCGGCGATGGCCTCCGGGGCCGCGGTCCGCAAGGCCCGGACCGTCGCCACGATCGAGCGCCGGCTCTCGGCGCTCGCCTGGAATTTCGTCTAGAGGGCCCTGCCCTTCGACCGAAAGAACCCCGGTGTTGCGACCGTGCTCGCCGGCGTGCGCAGCCACTCATGGCCAGCCGCCTGTCCAGAAGGAGGCCATCCTGCCGGATCATGTCCTGGCGATGCTCGACCTCCTGCCCACGTCGAACCTCCGAAACCTGCGCGACCGTGCGATCCTCCTCCGCGGCTTCGCCGGCGGCCTGCCCGATCGGAAATCGCCGGCCTGGTCATGAGCCGCGAGGACTCGCTCGAAGGGACGGGCTGGCCGGAATTTTTCGAGAAGGGCGTGCTCCTCATCTTGTGCGGGAAAACCGGTTGGCGCGAGGTCGAGATCGGCTGCGGCTCGACGGACGCCACCTGTCCGGTCGCCGCGCTCGAGGCCTGGTTGAAATTCGCGCGGATTGTATGAGGTCCGGTGTTCCGGGGCGGTGGTCGGGCGCGCGGTCGGAGCCGAAAGTTTCAACAACCGCCACGTCGCCCGCCTGGTCAAGCGCCTGGCGGTCGCGGGCGTGCGCCGCGATCTGTCCGAACGTGACCGAGAGGAGAACTTTTCCGGGCATTCGCTGCGCGCCGCCTCGTCGGCCGAGATCGACGAGCGCTAGGTCAAGAAACACCTCGGCCACGCGTCGGCGGAAATAACCCGCCGCGACTCTCACCAAGGCGGCGGGGCTAAGATCGAGGAAATCGGCCGCCATTGCCGGGTCCCCTGCCCTATTGGGTGTGAAACGCTTAGGCAAAATGGAACGCCAGGTTTTTAGCTAAGCGTTTCAAATTGAAATCGCTAAGCAAAAGCGACAATTGTTGAGTCATCGCCAGCAGATGGTGGGTCAACTTTTCGATTCGGTTTGCAACGATCCCCGTGTCGTATGGAGGAGTTCATGGAAACCAAGATCAGCGAAGTCGCCGACCGCATCTACCGACTCTCGACTTACGCGCCGGACGTCGCGCCGCCCGCGGGCTTCACCTTCAATCAGTTTCTCATCCTCGGCGATGGGCCGCTGATGTTCCACACCGGTCTAAGGAAAATGTTTCCGCTCACCCGCGACGCACTGAGCCGCATCATCACTCCAGAAAGCCTGCGTTGGATCGCATTCGGCCATTTCGAGGCAGACGAATGCGGCGCGATGAACGAATGGCTCGCGGTCGCGCCACGCGCGACGCCCGCGCATGTCCGCACCTGCTGCATGGTCTCGCTCAACGATTACGCGGATCGCACGCCCCGCGTGCTGAAGGACGGCGAGATCATCGAGCTCGGCGCCGGCAAGCGTGTCCGCTACCTCGACACGCCGCACACCCGCACGGCTGGGATGCGGGCGTAATTTAGGAAGAGTCGACGCGAACACTGATGTGCAGCGACCTTTTCACCCAGCTCGGCAACGACCGTGAGCCGATCGATGGTGGTATCGTCGGGCCTGCGGTCGCCGCGGAGGACATGTTCAAGTATTCCTGCCTCAACCCGGGCATAGGCTCGACGATCCGAAGTCTCTCCGGGCTTGCGCCGCGCGCTCTGGCGCTGATGCACGGTCCGTGTTTCACGGGCGACGGCGCCGGTGCCCTGCGCGCCTTGGCGGATGACTACGACCGCCTGATATCCGCCCAGGAGTTGACGAGCCTTCGGCTCGAAAGGATTGCCCCAACGCCGTAAGCAGGAGACCCGCGGCGTCCCGTTGGGCGTCGGAAGGGCACGGCAAGATCCATTCGGCGCACGGACGGGAGCGCTTCCGGTCCCGGAGAGGGTGAGAAGCTGCGGTCGCGGCGTGTCAAGTGCGCTTGATTTGAGAATATCGAGACTAGGACCTTCACCGTCACGATCCGCAAATGAATGGGACGACTCGAGTTGCCGGCCGGCAACTCTGGCGGCAATGCGTTAACCTTTCGTTTACCCCTTTTCTCTTGCCAAACACTGAGAATCGGTTGAACTAGGCACGGAGAAAACCGCTCTCGGCGGAAACTTTCGTGCATACGGGGATCGAGTTGAGCATTGACGTGGCGCAGAGCACGCCCAGGACGATCCATGAACTCGTGGGGCAGCACGCTCGTGAGTTGTCGGCGAAACTGCAGGCCCATCGTCTCCAGCTGTTTCCACCCGGTGCGCAGAAGACCCTCAGGAAGTTCAGTTCGAGCGAAGCAGCCAGGCTGGTTGGAGTCAACGACGGCTATCTCCGCCGGCTGTCGCTGGAGGGCAAGGGGCCCGTCGTGGATACAAGCCCCAGCGGCCGGCGCTCCTACTCCGCCGAGGATATACAGGCTCTCCGGGAATTCCTCGATTTGAGCGGCAAAGGCGATCGGCGCTACGTTCCGCATCGCAGCGCGAACGAACGGCTTCAGGTCATATCGGTAGTCAACTTCAAGGGCGGAAGCGGGAAGACGACGACCGCCGCCCATCTCGCGCAGTACCTCGCGCTGAGGGGATACCGCGTCCTGGCGATCGACCTCGATCCGCAGGCGAGCCTGTCGGCCTTGCATGGCGTCCAGCCGGAATTCGACATCGGCGAAGACGAGACGCTTTACGGCGCCATGCGATACACCGGCGTGCGCCGCGACCTAAAGGACATCATAAGGCGCACCTACTTCGCCAATCTGGATCTCGTGCCCGCCAATCTGGAGCTTATGGAGTTTGAGCACGAGACTCCCAAAGCTCTTGCGAATGGAGTAGCCGGCGCGTTTTTTTTCGCACGCCTCGACGAGGCGTTGGCGTCGGTTGCTGAGCGCTACGATGTCATCATTATCGATTGCCCACCCCAACTCGGGTACCTCACGATGTCCGCGCTTTGCTCGGCGACCGCGGTCCTGGTTACCGTGCACCCGCAGATGCTCGACGTCATGTCGATGTGCCAGTTCCTGATCATGACGTCCGATCTCCTGAGCGTCGTCGCCAATGCTGGTGGAAATATGGGCTACGACTGGCTGCGATATCTCGTCACCCGCTATGAGCCGGGCGATGGGCCGCAGAACCAGATGGTCTCGTTCATGCGCTCGATGTTTCATGAGCATGTGCTGAATTTCCCGATGCTCAAGAGCACGGCGATATCGGATGCTGGCATCACCAAACAGACGCTTTACGAGTTGCCCCGCGATCAGTTCACGCGAACGACCTACGATCGGGCGATCGAGGCGCTCGACAACGTCAACGGCGAGATTGAGCAGCTCATACGCGCCTCCTGGGGGAGGGCCTGATGGCTCGAAAGAACCTGCTCGCCAATCTGACCGGTGCTGAGTTGCCGGCCGGCAACTCGATGACCGCGCCCCCGGCCATGCGCCTTGGCGAGCCTTTCCCGGCCTCGGGTTCGGCGCGTGGCGCGATCGGGGCGGTCTCTCGGTCGATCGAGCAAATACGTTCCCATTCGGTCATGGATCTGCCGCCCGATCTCATAGACGCATCATTCATCGAAGATCGGCTCGCCGGATCCGACGAGGACCAGTCGAGGCTCACCGCTTCGATGCGGGAACATGGACAACAGGTCCCGATACTGGTTCGGCCGCACCCAACCGAAACCGGACGCTACCAGATCGCGTATGGCCGGCGACGTCTCCGCGCGGCGGTCGAACTGGGGCGGCCGGTCCGCGCCGTTGTGAAGCCGCTGTCCGACGATCAGTTGGTTGTCGCTCAGGGTCAGGAAAACAACGAACGAAAAGATCTGTCCTTCATTGAGCGGGCCATATTCGCCGCGCAACTCGAGGCGCGGGGCTTCGGTCGTGACACGATCATGGCGGCCATGTGCGTCGACAAGACCGGTCTGTCGCGGCTGATTTCGTCCGCGGTGCGTATTCCGCGAGACATCATTCAGGCGATCGGTCCGGCACCCAAGACCGGGCGGGATCGCTGGTCGGACCTAGCGGTCGCTCTGGACAGTCCGCGCGCGGTTGAAGAAGCGCGCCGCGTAATCGCGGTGCCCCTGTTCCCGAAAAAGGCGTCCGATGAGAGGTTCAACGCCGTATTACGGTCGGCTACGGCCGAACCGGGCAAGAGGGACAAAGCCACGATTATCAAGTCTGACGACGGTACGAGGGTGGCCTTGGTGAGGAATGACGGCGATCGTCTGTCTCTCGTCGTAGACAAGAAATCTCAGGCGGAGTTTGCGACCTATCTGGTCGAACGCCTGCCGGAGATCTACGCGCGCTTCTGCGCGCGCGTTTAAGCGTAAACAGCGTTCGGACCAAATCTAGCAGAGGAGAAGCGGCAAAGAAAAAGGCCCCCGAAACGGCATCGCCCCGGAAGCCTTCTCATGTCTTCAGCAAACTGAGAATCGCACTTCCAAGCATCACAGTCAAGAGTCAAGCGCCGATTCGGTGAGCGGTTTTCTTTGCCCGGAGAGAGGCAAAGATCATGGAAGTGCACCAGCCAACGACCCCCTTCGGGCGGCGGCCGATGACGCTTGCCGATGTGGCAGCGCAGCTCGTCGCCTCATCCAGGCCGCCGGACAAAGTCGTCCACAAGTGGACGGTCTTCCGGACCATCTGTGTCGCCAGGCCTAGACTCGGCGTGTCCGAGCGGGCGCTCAGCGTGCTCAACGCCTTGCTGAGCTTCTATCCCGAGACGATGCTTTCGGGCGACGACCTGATCGTCTTCCCCTCGAATGAGCAACTCTCCTTGCGGGCGCATGGGATGCCGGCCTCGACGCTGCGCCGGCATTTGGCAGGGCTGGTCGAGGCCGGGCTCGTGCTCCGTCGCGACAGTCCCAACGGCAAACGCTACGCCCGGAAGGGCAGGGGAGGGGAGCTTCAGTTCGCGTTCGGCTTCGACCTCTCGCCTCTCGTCGCCCGAGTTGAGCAGTTCGAAGGCCTGGCCGCCGAGATCGAATCGGAAGCTCGCGCCGTCAAACTCGCCCGCGAACGGACCACCCTCTGCCGGCGCGACATCGCCAAGATGATTGCGACGGGGATCGAAGAGGGCGTTCCGACCCGCAGGGAAGGGCAGGGGTGTCAGGAGCCATCTTGGTGTGAGAATTTGAAAACATTTTCGGCAATATCCATCAATAGTGAGAATTGCATCTGGCAGAATTCTCACTATTGATG
>NZ_QNRK01000018.1 GCF_003315135.1 Roseiarcus fermentans | reverse complement strand
AAAAACCCCTCTTGTAGTGAAGACCTTTTCGCTCAAGCCATTGCTTTCCTTCACGCCGCTACCCGAAAATTGGCCGAATCCGCGAAGACGGGCTAGGGGCGGCGCGTTCGCGCGTTCACCGCTCGTACAGCCCGACGAAGGTCGCTTCCGCGAGCACATGCTTGCGCGCTTCGCTCTCGACGTCGCGGCAGCGCGGGTCGGCGTGGACGTTGAGCTTGTCGACCGAGAGCGCGAGCAGGGTGAAGCGGTAGTGGTGCGACCCGTCGCCCTTGGGTGGGCAGGGTCCGCCGTAGCCCACCCGCTTGAAGTCGTTGACCGCCTGCCGGAAGTGCGACGCGCCGGCGCGACCGGCCCCGCGCGCGAGGCGCGACCAGGCGTGCGGGATGTCGTAGGCCGCCCAGTGCCGCCACACCCCGTCGGGGGCGTCGGGATCGTTGCACAGGAGCGCGAAGCTCCTGGTCGCCGGCGGCGCATCGGTCCATTGCAGCGCGGGCGACAGGTCCTCGCCGTCGCAGGTGCAGATTTTGGGGATTCTGCCGTCGTCGGAGAAATCGGTCGAGGTCAGACGCATTGGTCCTCCATTTTCTTCTTGATTGGAATATGGCCACCACCGCGGTGAGCGGCTCGGCGCCTATTGCCTGAAACAGACCTATTTGCAGGGGTCGACCCAGCGAAGTCCCGGAAAGCGCGCGAAATCGCCGTCCGTCGAATAGAGCACGTAATTTCGCTCCATCGCGAGGACGGCGAGATGGGCGTCCGTGGTGAGATTGCCCGCCGCCCCGAGGCGCTCGAGTTCAGCGCGCAGCCTCGCAAAATGGTGGTCGGAAGGGAGCGCCACGTGGACGTGCGGCTGTGCGAGCCATTGTTCGAGCCGCGCTGTGGCGTCGGTCACGGCGAGCGGCCGCTCGAAGATTCTGCGGTTCGTGACGATCCGTATGAAGCCGAGCATCACGACCCACGCCAGACCGACGCCTTCGTTCCCGGCCAGGCACGAGTCCCACCAGCGCCGCGCCCTCTCGTGAACGGCCGAGTCGACGTTATGAGCGTGAATCAGGAGGTTGACGTCGGGTAAGATCATGCGCGCGGGCGGCGTAGTCCTCCGCCTCCAGTTCGTCGAGGAATTGGCCAAGCTTGTCGAGGTCGATTCCTGGGCGGACGCCGAAGGAATGAGGAATCACTTTCGGCGCCGTCCGGGGACTCGCGGCCTCGCCGAGACCGGCGCGAAGCGTGCGGTTGACGGCCTCCTTGAACGGGACCCCGAGTTCGCGCGCGCGCTGCTTCAGGAGGCCCGCAAGATCGTCGTCGAGCGTCAAGGTCGTCCGCATGACGGCAATGTCGGTTCGCGGCAGCCTGATGTCAAGACATCACGCCGGCGCTCTCGGCTCGACGACATCGTCATGATGTTATATTTGACAATAGCAATATGGGGAACCGGTTCGGCAGCGAGAGGCAATTGATTGCCGGTACGGCGTCACACGGTCATCCGCCCGCGCACGTCGGCCTCGTTCATCGCCTCGCGCGTTCCCGCCAGCACCACCGCGCCGCGGTCCATCACCGCGTAGTCGTCGCAGATGTCGCGCGCCCACTCGAAATATTGCTCGACCACCAGGATCGCCATGTCGCCCCTGCGCCTGAGGTGGACCAGCGCCCGGCCGATGTCCTTGATGATCGAGGGCTGGATGCCCTCGGTCGGCTCGTCGAGGATCAAGAGTTTCGGCTTGGTCACCAGCGCGCGGGCGATGGCGAGCTGCTGCTGCTGGCCGCCCGACAGGTCGCCGCCACGCCGGCCGAGCATGTCGTTGAGGACGGGAAAGAGCGAAAAGATCTCGTCGTCGATGACCCGCTCGGCGCGTTTCAGGGCGGCGAAGCCGGTCATCAGGTTCTCGCGCACGGTGAGCAGCGGAAAGATCTCGCGGCCCTGCGGCACGTAGCCGAAGCCGCTGCGCGCGCGCAAATGGCTCGGCAGCCGCGTCACGTCGTGGTCGTTCCAGCGGATCGCGCCCGAGGCGACCATGTGCTGGCCGACGATGGCGCGCAGGAGCGACGACTTTCCCACGCCGTTGCGGCCGAGCACCGTCAAAATGCGGCCGGTCTCGGCCTTGATCGACACCGAGCGCAGCGCCTGCGCCGCGCCGTAGAAGAGATCGATGCGGTCGACGGTCAGCATCGCCCTTCTCCGCGAAGCGGGGAAGGTGGCGCGAAGCGCCGGATGGGGTGGGGAAAGCAGGACACCGGGCGCGACGAGAGGGCGGCGACGGTCGCGCGATCCGGCCAGTATCGATGCATCGGCCCACACCCCATCCGGCGCTTCGCGCCACCTTCCCCAGCAAAGCTGGGGAAGGGAAATCCGTGGCCAGGTTCTGCCATCATCCTCACCGTCCCAGATAGACTTCGACCACGCGCGGATGAGCGCTCACCTGGTCGAGCGTCCCTTCCGCGAGCACCGCGCCCTCGTGCAGACAGGTCACCTTGACGCCGAGTTCGCGCACGAAGGTCATGTCGTGCTCGACCACCACCACCGAATGGGTCCTGGCGATCTCGCGCAGAAGCTCGGCGGTGGCGGCGGTCTCGGCGTCGGTCATGCCCGCGACCGGTTCGTCGACGAGCAGGAGCTTCGGGTCCTGGGCGAGCAGCATGCCGATCTCGAGCCATTGCTTCTGCCCGTGCGACAGCGACCCCGCGACCCGGGCGCGATGGTCCTGAAGGCGGGTGGTGACGAGAATGCGGTCGATGGTCGCCCGCACCCCCGGCTCGGCGCGCCCGAACAAGGTCGCCCGGACGCCGCGCGGCGCCTTCACCGCGAGCAGCAGGTTGTCCTCGACCGTGTGGTTCTCGAACACCGTCGGCTTCTGGAATTTTCGGCCGATTCCCAGCGTGGCGATGTCGGCTTCGTCGAGGCGGGTGAGATCGTACTTGCCGTCGAACATCGCCTCGCCCGAGTCGGGGCGGGTCTTGCCGGTGATGACGTCCATCATGGTGGTCTTGCCGGCGCCGTTGGGGCCGATGATGGCGCGCATCTCCCCCCGCTGCAGCACGAGCGACAGTTCGCGCAGCGCCTTGTAGCCGTCGAAGGACACGCTGATCCCGTCGAGATAGAGGATCGAGGAGGTCAGCGTCGGGTTGGCGGTGTCGGCGAGCGTCATGGGTCGGCCCCTTCCTCGACCGCCAGGGCCGGCGGTTCCGGCGTCGGCGCTTTGTCCCGCGGCGGCGCGAGCAGCAGTCCGAGCAGGCCGCGCGGCAGGAACAGCGTGACGAGCACGAACAGCGCGCCGAGGCCGTAGAGCCAGAATTCCGGAAAGACGCCGGTGAACCAGGTCTTGGCGAAATTGACCGCGATCGCCCCGATCGCCGCGCCGACCAGCGTCGCCCGGCCGCCGACCGCGACCCAGATCGCCGCCTCGATCGAATTCGCCGGGGCGAACTCGCTCGGGTTGATGATGCCGACCTGCGGCACGTAGAGGGCGCCGCCGATCCCCGCCATCACCGCGGAGACGACGAAGGCGGTGACCTTGTAGGTCTCGACCCGGTAGCCGAGGAAGCGCATCCGGCTCTCGGCGTCGCGGACGGCGGTCAGCGCCTTGCCGTACTTCGAGCCGATCATCGCGCGCGCCGTCGCATAGGCCAGGATCAGCGCCACCGCGCTCGCCGAGAACAGCGCCGCCTTGGTCGAGGCCGACTGCAGCGAAAAGCCGAGCAGGTCCTTGAAGTCGGTCAGGCCGTTGTTGCCGCCGAAGCCGAAGTCGTTGCGGAAGAACTCCTTGTAGAGCGCGAAGGTCATCGCCTGGGTGATGATCGAGAGATAGACGCCGGTGACGCGCGAGCGGAAGGCGAACCAGCCGAAGGCGAGCGCGAGCAGTCCGGGAACCAGCATGACCATCAGCATCGCATAGGGGAACCAGTCGAAGCCCCACCAGGCGACCGGCAGCGCCTTCCAGTTCAGGAACACCATGAAGTCCGGCAGGATCGGATCGGCGTAGACGCCGCGCGTGCCGATCTGGCGCATCAGGTACATGCCCATGGCGTAGCCGCCGAGAGCGAAGAAGGCGCCGTGGCCGAGCGACAGGATGCCGCAATAGCCCCAGACGAGATCGAGCGCGACCGCGAGGATCGCGTAGCAGAGGTACTTGCCGAACAGCTGCACCAGATAGGGCGGCAGGCTGAACGGCGAGCTCTCCGGGACGCCGAGCGAAAGCGCCGGCACGGCGATCGCCGCGGCCGCGAGCAGGAGGACGAACACGAGTCCGATGCGGTCGAGTCGCGCGCTCATGCTTCCACCGCCCGGCCCTTGAGTGCGAACATGCCCCGCGGCCGCTTCTGGATGAACAGGATGATGACCACCAGCAGCACGATCTGGCCCTGGACCGCGCCGATCAGCGGTTCGAGAATCTTGCCCGCGACGCCGATCATCAGCGCGCCGAGCGCGGTTCCCCACAGGTTTCCGACGCCGCCGAACACCACCACCATGAAGCTGTCGATGATGTAGCCCTGGCCGAGGTTCGGCGAGACGTTGTCGATCTGCGACAGCGCGACGCCGGCGATCCCCGCCACCCCCGAGCCGAGCGCGAAGGCGAGCATGTCGACGCGGGCGGTCGAGACGCCCATCGCCGCGGCCATGCGGCGGTTCTGGGTGACCGCGCGCATCTGCAGACCGAAGCGGGTCGCGCGCAGCACGAACTGCAGGCCGACGAACACCACGATCGCGAGCGCGATGATCCACATGCGGTTCAGCGTGATCTCGAGGCCGCCGACATGAAAGGCCCCGGACATGAACGGCGGGTTGGAGACCTGGCGGTTGGCGGCGCCGAAGGTCGAGCGCACCGTCTGCTGAAGAATGAGCGAAACGCCCCAGGTCGCGAGCAGCGTCTCGAGCGGCCGGGTGTAGAGGTAGCGAATGATCAGGCGCTCGATCAGCACGCCGACCGCCGCGGCGACCACGAAGGCGAGCGGAATGGCGAAGGCGAGCGACCAGCTCTGCAGCGAGGGCGGCAGGAGCAGCTGGACGACATAGGTGGCGTAGGCGCCGAGCATCACCATTTCGCCGTGCGCCATGTTGATGACGCCCATGACGCCGAAGGTGATGGCCAGTCCGATGGCGGCGAGCAGCAGCACCGACGACGCGCTGAGGCCGTACCAGAGGTCCTGCGCCGCGCCCCAGAGCATCAGCCGCGTGCGAACGTTTGTCAGCGCCGACTGCGCCGCCGCCTTGACGTCGGGATCGGCGGCCTTCTCGCCGATGGCGGCGATCAGGCTCTCGGCGTCGCGGTCGCCCCGCGCCTTGAGGGCCTCGATCGCCGACAGCCGGTCCGCCGACGTCGCGGACTCGCTTTCGGCCAGGATCGCGGCGACCGCGAGGTTGATCGCGTCGGCGACACGGCGGTCGCTTTCCCGCGCGAGCTGGCTCTTGAGCGCCGGCAGCGCCTTGGCGTCGCGGCTCTTGAACGCCGCGGCCGCCGCGGCGAGCCGCTTGTCGGGGTCGGGACTGGCGAGCGTCAGGGTGCCCAGGGCGCTGTCGATCGCGACGCGCAGCGCGTTGCTGACCCGCACTTTCCTGAAGCCGTCGGGCGAAGCGAGGGGTTCGCCGGTCCTGGCGTCGACGAGCCCGCCGTCGGTCGCGCGGATGGCGACGACATGACTGGCGGGATCGGCCATGAGGCGGTTGTCGCCGAGCGCCTCCAGGATCGCCGCCGCCCGTGGCGGGGCTTGCTCGGCGAGCTGGCCGATCGCCTTCTGGGTGTCGGGAAACTTGTCGGTGAGGAACAGCGCCAGCGTGTCGTCGAGACTGTCGGCCCGGGCTGCGCCGGCGAAACCGGAGACGAGCGCGAGAACGGCGAGCGCGAACGCGAGGGCGCTTAGGCGAACGGCGGGGAGCAATCGGGCCTCGCTTCGGCTCGGGGGGCCTCCCCCGCGCGACGGCGCGGGAGAGGGGTTCGACGGGACGGTCGGGCGATCAGCCGCCGCACTTGCCGGTCTTGACGTTGAAGTTGCCGCACGACATCGGCTTGCGCCAGTCGGCGATCAGGTCCTTCGAGCCTTCGAGATACGGCGACCACTCGTTGGCGACGACGGTGCCGGGCGTCTGCCAGACCGTGTTGAGCTGGCCGTCGGCCTGGATCTCGCCGATGTAGACGGGCTTGGTGATGTGATGGTTCGGCATCATGGTCGACAGGCCGCCGGTCAGGTTCGGCACCGCCACGCCGATCATCGCGTCGATCACCTTGTCCGGATCGAAGCTCTGCGCCTTCTCGACCGCCTTGACCCACATGTTGAAGCCGATGACGTGCGCCTCCATCGGGTCGTTGGTGGTGCGGTTCGGCTTCTTGGTGAAGGCGTGCCATTCGTCGATGAACGCCTTGTTGGCGGGCGTGTCGATCGACTCGAAGTAGTTCCAGGCGGCGAGATGGCCGACGAGCGGCTTGGTGTCGAGACCAGCGAGTTCCTCTTCGCCGACCGAGAACGCCACCACGGGGATGTCGGTCGCCTTGATGCCCTGGTTGCCGAGCTCCTTGTAGAACGGCACGTTGGCGTCGCCGTTGATGGTCGAGACGACCGCCGTCTTCTTGCCGGCCGAGCCGAACGCCTTGATCTTCGACACTTCGGTCTGCCAGTCGGAGAAGCCGAACGGCGTGTAGTTGATGGAGATGTCCTCGGCCGGCACGCCCTTCTGCTTGAGGTAGGCCTCGAGGATCTTGTTGGTCGTGCGCGGATAGACGTAGTCGGTGCCCTCGAGCACCCATCGCTTCACCGATCCGCCTTCCGGGCTCATCAGGTAGTCGACGGCGGGGATCGCCTGCTGGTTGGGCGCGGCGCCGGTGTAGAACACGTTGCGCTCGGATTCCTCGCCTTCATACTGCACCGGGTAGAACAGGATCGAATCGAGTTCCTTGAACACCGGCAGGACCGACTTGCGCGACACCGAGGTCCAGCAGCCGAACACCGCCGACACCTTGTCCTTCTGGATGAGCTCCTTGGCCTTTTCGGCGAACAGCGGCCAGTTGGAGGCCGGATCGACGACGACCGCCTCGAGCTTCTTGCCGAGCACGCCGCCCTTCTTGTTCTGCTCGTCGATCAGCATGAGCATGACGTCCTTGAGGGTCGTCTCGCTGATCGCCATCGTGCCCGACAACGAATGCAGGACGCCGATCTTGATCGTGTCGTCGGCAGCCCAGGCCGCGGATGCGCCGAGCGCCAGCGCGCCGCCCATGAGCGCGCCCGCCGCGCGCGATAGGATACCTTGAGTCAAGGACATCGAAGACCTCGTGAAAAGGGCCCGTGCAGGGCCGTGCCAGCCTGGCCCCGCAGGAGCCGGGACTGCCGACGCAACGAGCATGCCAGCGGCGTTTTGCCGCGGTTCCCCGCGCGCCGGCGCCGGCGCCGGAGGCTCGGGCGCCGAGGAATTCATCAGATCGTTGGAACAAGACTGCTTCGGCGCCTCAGCCTTCGGCAGCGCGGTAGCCGACGCCCGGCTCGGTCTTCACGATCCTGGGCGAGGTCGGATCGCGCTCGATCTTCGCCCGCAGCTGGCCGATGAACACGCGCAGATATTGCGTGTCCTCGGTGTGCGCCGGCCCCCAGACCGCCGACAGGATCTGGCGGTGGGTGACGACGCGGCCGGCGTTGCGGAACAGGACGGCGAGGAGGTCGTATTCCTTGGGGGTCAGCCGGATCGGCGCGCCGTCCCGGGTGACGAGACGCCGCTCGAAATCCATCGCGACGCCGTCGATCTCGATCCGCTCGGCCGGGTGCGCCGCCGTCGCCCTGTGGCGCAGGGCGGTCCTCAGCCGCGCGGTCAATTCGCCGATCCCGAACGGCTTCTCGACGTAGTCGTCGGCGCCGAGGTCGAGGGCGGCGATCTTTTCGGACTCGCGGTCGCGCGCCGAGAGGATGATCACCGGCGTTTGCGAGAACGTGCGGATGTCGCGCAGCACGTCCTTGCCGTCGCGGTCGGGAAGGCCGAGATCGAGGACGATGAGGTCGGGCGCGCCGGTGACGGCCAGGCGGAGCGCCTGCGCGCCGGTCTCGGCGGCGACGACGTCGTATCCCGCCGCGGTCAGGGCGACGTGGAGGAAGCGCTGAATCTGCGGCTCGTCGTCGACGACGAGAACGCGAGGGCCCTTCGCCTGGGTCATGTTCGGGCCCGGGCGGCGGCGGAGGGCGCGGCGGCGGGCAGCCGGATGACGATGCGGGTGCCTCGCCGCCGCACCGCAGGGCTCTGCGCGGCGATCGTTCCGCCCATCAGCTGGATCAGGCTGCGGCAGACCGAAAGGCCGAGACCGGTGCCGGGCTTGCGCCCGTCGGCGCGTCCGCCGCGATAGAACTTCTCGAACACCTTCTCGAGGTCGGCCGGCTTCACCCCCGGCCCTTCGTCGGTGACGCTGATGACGACCTCGTCCCCCTCCCGGCGTCCGTGAATGCTGGCGCCGCTGTCGGCGGCGTACTTGTGCGCATTGTCGAGCAGGTTGAACAGGACCTGCTCGAGAAGCTTGTCGTCGCCCCGGACGAACGGCAGGTCGGGCGCGAGATTGATGCGCACCGGCTGCTTGGGAAACGCCTTTCGGCTGCGTTCGGCGGCGCCCTGCACGACGTCCGCCACGTCCACCAGGTCGCGATTGACCTTGAGGCCGCCCGCTTCGATGCGCGACATGTCGAGCAGGTTGGCGACGAAACGCGACAGGCGCGCCGTCTCGTCCTCGATCGAGCTCAACAGCTCGACCCGCTCCTCCGGCTTCATCTTGTCGCCGAGCGCGCGCAGCGAGGTCGCCGCGCCCGCGATCGCCGAGAGCGGGGTGCGCAGGTCGTGCGACAGGGAGGCGAGCAACGCGTCGCGGACGCGCTCGTTCTCCTGCATGGCCGCCGTGTCGACCGCCTCGCGCGCGAGGTTCACCCGGTCGAGCGCGATCGCGGTCTGGTCGAGGATCGAGGACAGCGCCCGCTCCTCGTCCCCCGAGATCGGCTGGTCGGGCGCGTGCGGCTCGAAGCCGCAGACCGCGATCGGCCCGCGCGCGGCGAGGAGGGGGCGAAACTGGAACTCGACGTTCGGCAGGGTGCCGGTTCCCCAGCCGGCCGCCTCGTTTTTCTGCTGCGCCCAGCGCGCGGCGGTCATGGCGGTGGCGTCGAGCTGCGCGTCGGGCGGCCAGGCGGCGCGCAGCTCGAGGTCGTCGCCCTCGGCCACCAGCAGCACGATCCGGCCGCCGAACATCGAGTGCAGATGCGCCGCCGCCGCCCACAGCACGTCGTCGGCGGTCGAGGCGCCGGCGAGCTTGCGCGAATAATTGTAGAGCGAGCGCATCACCTCGGCGTTCTTGATCACGCCTTCGCGCTGGTCGCGCGCGCGTCCGGTGAGCGAACCGGTCAGGACCGAGACGCCGAGGAAGACCAGCAGCGCGAACAGCTCCTGCGGCTGGGCGACGCCGAAATTGTAGACCGGCCGGACGAACAGCACGTTGAAGGCGGCGAAGGACAGGAACGAGGCGATGACGGCCGCCCGGGTGCCGAAACGCATGCCGGCGATCACCACCGCAGCGAGGAAGATGATCGACAGGTTCGGCAGCTTCACCGCCGCGTTCAGCGCCTCCCCGATCGCGGCCGCGCAGGCGACGAAGCCGAGCGCCGCCAGGAGCTCGACGCCGAGCCCCTTCGGGTCGAAGCTCGGCCTCGGCAGGAACCGCCGCGCCGGCTCGCTCTTCTCGTGCGGCACGATATGGACTTCGATCGACCCCGACCGCCGGATGATGGCGTCCGGCAGGGAGCGGCCGAGCGCCCGCGCCAGCGCGCCGGCGCGCGACTGGCCGAGCACGATCTGGGTCACGTTCTCGCGCCGCGCGAGGCGAAGGATCTCCTCGGGATAGTCGGCGCCCTGCAGGCGGGTGGTGTCGGCCCCGAGGCGTTCGGCGAGGCCGAGGGTCCGGGCGAGCTGGCTCGCCCGGGTGGCGTCGTTCACGTGGCCGACCGGCTCGACATAGACCGCCGTCCAGGCGGCGTTCAGCGAGGTCGCGAGTTGCGCGGCGCGCCGGACCACCCGCTCGGAGACTTCGGCCGCGCCGACGCAGGCGAGCAGTCGCTCGGACGCGCCCCACGGGCCCTCGATCGCCTTCTGCCGCAGATAGTCGACGATCTGGTCGTCCACCCGGTCGGCGGTGCGCCGCAGCGCCAGCTCCCTCAGCGCGGTCAGGTTGCCGGCGGTGAAGAAATTCTGCGTCGCCCGCCGCGCCGTCTCCGGGAGATAGACCTTGCCCTCGTTGAGGCGCTGGATCAGCTCGTCCGGCGTGATGTCGACGAGCACGACGTCGGTGGCTTCCTGAAGCACCCGGTCCGGAACGGTCTCGCGCACCGTCACCCCGGTGATGCGCGAGACGACGTCGGCCAGGCTCTCGAGGTGCTGGATGTTCATCGCCGTCCAGACGTCGATGCCGGCGGCGATCAGCTCCTGCACGTCCTGCCAGCGCTTCGGGTGGCGGCTCTCGGGCGCGTTGGTGTGGGCGAGTTCGTCGACCACGATCAGGGTCGGCTTGCGCTCGAGCGCCGCGTCGATGTCGAAGTCGGCGAACGCGTGGCCGTGATAGTCGCCGATCCGCCGCGGCAGGACCTCGAGGCCCTCGAGCAGCGCGCCGGTCTCGGCGCGCCCGTGCGTCTCGACCAGGCCGACCACGACGTCGACGCCCTCGTCCTTCAGGCGCCGCGCGGCCTGCAACATCGCAAACGTCTTGCCGACCCCGGGGGCGGCGCCGAGAAACACCTTCAGCTTTCCCGACGTCTCCCTGCGGAACGCCGCAAGGAGCGCGTCCGGATCCGGACGACCGTCGTCGGGTCGATTCAGTTGCGCCATGTCGTACCGAAGTCCCTCAGGACGACTTTATCCGATCCAGCGCCAAATTCAGCTGCAAAACGTTGACCCGCGATTCGCCGATCCAGCCGAGGGCCGGCCGCGCGACCGACGCCTCGACCAGGGCGCGCACGCGCGCTTCGTCCAGGCCGCGCGCTTTCGCCACCGAGGGGACCTGGGCGAACGCGTTCGCCGGCGAAATGTCAGGATCGAGTCCGGACGCGGACGTTGTGACGGCGTCGGCAGGGACCGGACCCGCGCCGAACTTCGCCCGCCAGTCCGCGACCCCGGCCTTGACCCGATCGACCAGCTTCTGCGACGTCGGGCCGAGGTTCGAGGCGGCGGAACCGGCGGCGTTGTAGGGCGCGTCGATCGTCTTCGTCGAATCGTTCGGGTCGGTGTCGGTGGTGGCCGACGGACGCGGGTGGAAATACCGGTCGCTGGTGAAATTCTGGCCGATCAGGGCCGAGCCGACCACGACGCCGTCCTTCTCGATCAGGCTGCCGTTCGCCTGCCGCGGGAACGCGATCTCAGCGATGCCGGTGACGGCGAGCGGGTAGACGAGGCCGGTCAAGAGCGTGAACAGGACGAGCAGCACGACGGCCGGGCGGATGTGTTGCAGCATGAGTGTCAATCCTTTCAGGCCAGATGCAGTGCGGCGACGAGCAGGTCGATCGCCTTGATGCCGACGAACGGCAGGACGAGTCCGCCCAAGCCGTAGATCAGCAGGTTGCGGCGCAGGAGCGCTGCGGCCCCGACCGGACGGTAGGCGACGCCGTTCAGGGCCAGCGGGATCAGCGCGATGATGATGAGGGCGTTGAAGATGACCGCGGACAGGATCGCCGACTGGGGCGAGGCGAGGCGCATGACGTTGAGCCCGGCGAGCTCGGGATAGGTCGCGAGGAACAGCGCCGGCAGAATGGCGAAATATTTGGCGACGTCGTTGGCGATCGAGAAGGTGGTGAGGGAGCCGCGGGTCATCAGCAGCTGCTTGCCGATCTCGACGATCTCGATCAGCTTGGTCGGGTTGGAGTCGAGATCGACCATGTTGCCGGCTTCGCGCGCGGCCTGCGTGCCGGTCTGCATCGCGACGCCGACGTCGGCTTGCGCGAGCGCCGGGGCGTCGTTGGTTCCGTCGCCGCACATGGCGATCAGCCGGCCGCCGAACTGCTGCTTGCGGATGTAACCGAGCTTGTCCTCCGGCGTCGCCTCGGCGAGGAAGTCGTCGACGCCGGCCTCGGAGGCGATCGCCGCGGCGGTGACGGGATTGTCGCCCGTCACCATGACCGTGCGGATGCCCATGGCGCGCAGGGCGGCGAAGCGCTCCTTGATGCCGGGCTTCACGATGTCCTTGAGATGGATGACGCCGAGAAGGCGGCCGTTGTCGGCGACGGCGAGCGGCGTGCCGCCCGACATCGCGACCCGCTCGACCGCCTGGCGGAACTCGTGCGGCGTCCTGTCCATCGACGTTTTCAGATAGCGCAGGATCGAGTCGATCGCGCCCTTGCGGACCGAGCGGGTCCCGACGTCGACGCCGGAAATGCGGGTCTGCGCGGCGAAGCGCACGACCTTGGTCTCCGCCGGATCGAGGTCCGGATCAGGCAGCCCGAAGTCGCCCTTCGCCAGCGCCACGATCGACCGGCCCTCGGGCGTTTCGTCGGCGAGGCTCGACGCCAGCGCGGCGGCCGCGAGATCGTCGACCCGGACGCCGGCGACCGGCAGGAATTCGGTCGCCATGCGATTGCCGAAGGTGATCGTGCCGGTCTTGTCGAGCAGCAGCGTGTCGACGTCGCCGGCCGCCTCGACCGCGCGCCCGGAGGTGGCGATCACGTTGAAGCGGATCAGCCGGTCCATGCCGGCGATGCCGATGGCGCTGAGCAGCCCGCCGATGGTGGTCGGGATCAGGCAGACCAGCAGGGCGATCAGCACGGTCGCCGACAGTTCCGTGCCCGAATATCTGGCGATCGGCCACAGGGTGACGCAGACGATCAGGAAGATCAGCGTCAGGCCGGAGAGGAGAATCGACAGCGCCATCTCGTTCGGGGTCTTCTGGCGCTCGGCGCCCTCGACCAGCGCGATCATCCGGTCGATGAAGGTCGATCCGGGCGCCGCGGTGATCCGCAGCTTGAGCCAGTCGGAGAGAACCGTGGTGCCGCCGGTGACCGCCGAACGGTCGCCGCCGGCCTCGCGGATCACGGGCGCCGATTCGCCGGTGATCGCCGATTCGTTGACCGACGCCACGCCCTCGAGAATCTCGCCGTCGCCGGGGATGATCTCGCCGGCCTCGACGAACACGACGTCGTCGAGCTTGAGGTCGAGCGCGTTCACCGTCTCGAGCGGCCCGCGCAGGTTTTCCGGGTTCGCGTAGCGTCGGGCCGGCGTGTCGGTGCGCGTCCGGCGCAGCGCGTCCGCCTGCGCCTTGCCCCGCCCCTCGGCGACCGCCTCGGCGAAATTGGCGAACAGCACCGTAAACCACAGCCAGGCGGCGATCTGACCGGAAAATGCGGCCTGCCCGTTGTGAACGACGAGATCGCGCACGAACAGGACCGTCACCAGGGCCGACACGACCTCGGTGACGAAGATCACCGGATTCCGGGCGAGCGCCCGCGGATCGAGCTTGCGCAGGGCGTCGACCGCCGCGACGCCGATGATCCGCGTGTCGAACAGGCTTTGCGGTTTTGATTTGTGGGATGACATGGGAATCCGCGCCTTTCCGATCAGTAGGTCTTGCCGGCGAGCATCAGGGCGTGCTCGACGACCGGTCCGAGCGCCAGGGCCGGGAAATATTGCAGGAGGTAGAGAATGACGATCACGCCGACGAGCAGACCGACGAACAGCGGCCCGTCGGTCGGGAAGGTGCCGGCCGAGGCCGGGATCTTCTTCTTCGCCGCGAGCGAGCCCGCGAGCGCCAGCACCGGCACCACATAGGCGAACCGGCCGAGCAACATGGCGAGGCCGCCCGTCGTGTTGAACCAGAGCGTGTTGCCGTTGATCCCGGCGAAAGCCGAGCCGTTGTTGGCGTTGCTCGAGGCGAAGAGATAGATGATTTCGGACAGGCCGTGCGGTCCGCTGTTGCCGAGACTGTCGAGCGCCGTCTGGAGGAGAACCGACGCGCCCACGAAGCCGAGCACGATGAGCGGATAGATGAGCACCGCCAGCATCGAAAGCTTCATCTCGCGCGCCTCGATCTTCTTGCCGAGATATTCCGGGGTGCGGCCGACCATCAGCCCTGCGATGAACACGGCGATGATCGCCACAACGAGGAAGCCGTAGAGCCCAGCCCCGACGCCGCCCGGCCAGATGCAGCCGGCGAGCAGGTTGAACATCGGCACGAGGCCGCCGAGCGGCGTATAGGAATCGAACATGGAGTTGACCGCGCCGGTGCTCGTGCCGCTGGTAGCGGTCGTGAACAACGCGGACATCGCCTGTCCGAAGCGCACCTCCTTGCCCTCGAAATTGCCGAGCGAGGGATCGACGCCGAGCGCGGCGAGGATCGGATTGCCTGCGGCCTCCGACCAGTAGACGACAAGAATGCCGATCAGGACGAACACCGCCATCGTCGCGAGGATCGCCGAGCCCTGCCGCACTTGGCCGACGACGCGGCCGAACGCCAACACCGAGGCGGTCGGGATGAGGAGAATCGCAAAGATCTGCAGGAGATTCGTCCAGGCGTTGGGGTTCTCGAACGGGTGCGCCGAATTGGCGTTGAAGAAGCCGCCGCCGTTGGTGCCGAGCTCCTTGATGATCTCCTGACTGGCGACCGGGCCGATCGAGATCGTCTGCTTCGCCCCCTCGAGCGTGGTCGCGTCGACTGCGCCGAGAAGCGTCTGGGGGACGCCGAGGGCGACGAGCGCGAAGGCGAGCACGAAGGCGAGCGGCAGGAGGAGGTAGAGGGTGATCCGGGTGAGGTCGGCCCAGAAATTGCCGACCGTCTGCGCGGACGACCGCACGAAACCGCGCGCCAGCGCAAACGCCATCGCCAGGCCGGTGGCGGCGGACACGAAGTTGTGAACGGTGAGGCCGAGCATCTGGGTGAGATGGCTCATCGTCGTCTCGCCGCTGTAATTCTGCCAGTTCGTATTGGTGATGAAGCTGGTCGAGGTGTTGAACGCGAGGTCCGGCGCGACCGCGTCGAACCCCCTCGGGTTCAGCGGCAGGACGCCCTGCAGCCGCTGCAGGGCGTAAAGAGACAGGAAGCCTGCGATGGAGAAGACGACCATCGCGAGGGTGTAGCCGAGCCAGTCCTGCTCCCTCCCCGGATCCACTCCGGCCAGGCGATAGAAGCCGCGCTCGACGGGTCCCACGACCGGCGAAAGGAATGTCCTTTCGCCCGCGAAAACCCGGGCGATGAATGCGCTGAACGGCACGGCGCACGCCACGACGAGGGCGAGAACCAGTGCGATTTGCGACCAGCCGGTCAAAGTCATCGTGACATCCTCGGAATCAGAATTTTTCGGGTCGGATCAGGGCATAGAGAAGATAGAGGCCGAGCAGCACCGCCGCGGCCAGCCCAATCATCGGTTCGATCATTGTGTCCGCCTCCTGAAGCGCTCCGCCAGCAAGCGGACGCCGCCTCGTTCGCAAAAACTCATGAGATCATGGGTAGATCGGAGTGAACTCGCGCTTCCCGGGGCGCGCCCGTTCGCGCTACAGCCGGCGCAATCCCACGGCGTAAATTCCCATCGAGCCGATCAGCGCCAATCCAATGGCGACAAACGTGACGTCGAGCATGACCGCCTCCTTCGATCAGGCCTTGTACGGGGCGAACTGTAAGGTTTCGATCGCGATTGAACCGGCGCCTCGTAACGATCTCATAAAGCTTCGGCCGGCGTTCAGGCGGCGTGGCGGTCTCTTGACGTTGAAAACTCAATTCACATCTGTTTTAAGGAGCGCGGTTAGCAAATTCGCGCGAACGGTCCTATAGCGTACGCCCGAGCGCGCAAACCCCTGAAGGGACGCGCCGGACAAGCAGTACGCGGGGAGCAGACGGCGGGTTCGCCAAGCTTTCGAGATCGCGCCCGCCGCTGCCTTCCGACGCGCGGCAGGCCAACCTGGGAGACTAGCTTTGCTGCATGTTCTGAGACGGAGCGACGCGCGATGGCGGATCGCGGCGACGATTTTGGCGGTGACGGGCGCGCTCGCCCTCGCCGGATGCGGAAAAAAGGCGGACACGGCCGTGGTCGGGCAGGTCGTGGCGCATGTCGGCCCGGACGACGTCACACAGCAGGAAGTCGACAACGAACTGCGTCTCGCCAACGTCCCGGCGGACAAGCGGACAGACGACGTCGTCAAGGCGATTCTGACCCGCATCCTGGAACGAAAATATCTGGTGCAGCAGGCGATCGCCGCCAAGATCGACCGCGAGCCGACCATCCATCTCGACCTGATGCGGGCGCGCGAGAACATTCTCGCCGGGGCTTTCGCCCAGCGCGAAGTCGGGCAGAAGGCCACCGCCATCTCGAAGAGCGAAGTCGACGGCTACATCCAGGGGCATCCCGACCAGTTCGACAGGCGCAGGATCTTCGAGATCGAGCAGGTCTCCTTTGCGCCGATCAAGGACATGGAGGGGCTCGCCGCCGCGACCAAGGATTACAAGACCATCGACCAGGTCGAGGCGAAGTTGAACCAGCTCGGCATCAAGTACAGCCGCGGCCCCGCCGCGCTCGACAGCGCGACCATGCCGGAACAGATGCTCAAGACGCTCGACGCAAGGAAGCCTGACGATGTCTTCTTCGTCCGCTCGAGAAGCAACGCGAGCTTCTTCAAGGTCGCTTCGGTCGATAACAAGCCTTTGACCGGCGACGAGGCGCAGGCGCTCGGCAAGCGCGAGCTGGCCCAGGAGCTCCTGAAGAAGACGGCCGAGGACACCTCCAGGGCGGCGGTCGCGTCGACCAAGTTCGAGGGCGACTACAACCGGATCATGTCCGCCGCCACGCCCGCGGCCCCTGCGCCCGCCGCCGACGCCGCTCCCGCCGCCGGCGAAGCGGCGCCGGCCATCGCGACGCCGGGGACCGAGCCGCAAAAGGACGCGCCCAAGAACTGATCCCGGGCGGCCGGGACTCAGCAAATGCGGGGGAGCTGCTCGCCGGCCAGCCAGTCGACGATTCGCCCCCCGCCGAACACGGTGCGCATTTCGACGAAGCGATCGGGGTCCTCGACCGCCCGGCCGATCATCGCGGCGCGCGCGCCGAGCGGATGGGCGCGCATGGCGGCGAGCAGCGGTTCGAGGCGGTCCGGCGCGACGATCGCCACGAGCTTGCCCTCGTTGGCCACGTTCAGAGGATCGAGGCCGAGGAACTCGCAGGCCGCGGCCACCTCGGCGCGCACCGGAATCGCGTCCTCCTCGAGGGTGAAGCCGACGCCCGACTGATTGGCGAGTTCGTTCAGGGTCGCAGCGAGCCCGCCCCGGGTCGGGTCGCGCATGACCCGCAGGCCCGGTCCGGCCGCCGCCACCATGTCCGCGACGAGGCCGTGCAACGGCGCGCAGTCCGACAGGATCGCCGTCTCGAACTCCAGGTTTTCGCGCTTCGACATGACCGCGACGCCGTGATCGCCGATCGTTCCCGAGACCACGACCGCGTCGCCCGGCTGGACGGCGTCGCTCGACAGCGCCAGTCCGGGCGGCGTGACGCCGACGCCGGCGGTCGAGATGAAGATCTTGTCCGCCTTGCCGCGCTCGACGACCTTGGTGTCGCCGGTGATGATCGGTACGCCCGCCGCGCGCGAGGCCTCGCCCATGCTGCGGGCCACCCGGACGAGGTCGGCGAGCGGCAGTCCTTCTTCGAGCACGAAGCTCGCCGACAGATAGAGCGGGCGCGCCCCCGCCATGGCGATGTCGTTGATCGTGCCGTTGACCGCCAGCGTCCCGATGTCGCCGCCGGGGAAGAAGATCGGCGAGACGACATAGGCGTCCGTGGTCATCACCATCCGGCACGCCGCCACCTCGAAGGCGGACTGGTCGTTGCCGGCGGCGAGCCAGGCGTTGTCGAAGGCGGCGAGGAAGACGTCCTCGATCAGGCGCCCCATCGCGCGACCGCCCGCGCCGTGCGACAGGTCGACGCGGCCGTTGGCGAGGTCGAGCTTGCGCCGGATCGGCTTCGCCAGGCTCACGCGATCTCCTTTCGCCGGGCGGCCGCGGCGTTGTCGCGAAAGCGCCCGTAGGTCCAACGCGCGGCGCAGGCGCCCTCGGGGGAGACCATGCACGAGCCCATCGGCGTGTCGGGAGTGCAGACCGTGCCGAACAGCCTGCATTCGCGCGGGGTCTTGGCGCCGCGAAGGATCGCCCCGCATTCGCAGGCGGGATTGTCCGCCGCCGGCGTCTCCGCGAGGCCGAACCGCCGCTCGGCGTCGTAACGAGCGAAGGCGGGGCGCAGGCGGAGCGCGCTCGCCGGGAGAGAGCCGAGGCCGCGCCATTCGAACGCCTCGCGCGTCTCGAACACCGCGGCGATCTCCGCCTGCGCCCGCGCGTTGCCCGAGGGGGTCACGGCGCGGATGTATTGATTCTCCACCTCGGCGCGGCCGTCGTTGATCTGTCTGACCAGCATCAGGATCGCCTGCGCGACGTCGAGCGGCTCGAAGCCGGCGATGACGACCGGCTTGCCGTCGTCGCGCGCAAACGGCCGATAGGGCTCGACGCCGATCACCGTGCTGACGTGAGCCGGGCCGATGAAGCCCTCGATCAGGACCGGCGTCTCGTCGCCCTCGCCCCCGCCGTCGAGGATGGCGCGCATCGCCGGCGGCGTCATGACGTGATTGCACAGGACGGAAAAGTTCCCGAGCGCCTGTCGTTCCGCCGCGCGAACGGCGAGCGCGGTCGCCGGCGTCGTGGTCTCGAAGCCGACGGCGAAGAACACGACCTCGCGGGCGGGCTCCGCCTCGGCGATGCGGAGCGCGTCGAGGGTCGAATAGACCATGCGGATGTCGGCGCCCGCCGCCTTCGCCTTGAGCAGGCTCGAGCCGTTCGAGCCCGGCACACGCATCAGGTCGCCATAGGCGCACAGCGTGACGGCGGGCAGACCGGCGCAGGCGATCGCCATGTCGAGCCGCGCCATCGGCAGCACGCAGACCGGGCAGCCGGGGCCGTGAATCAGGCGCACGTTCGCCGGCAGCAGGTCCTCGAGCCCGTAGCGCGAGATGGCGTGCGTGTGCCCGCCGCAGAACTCCATCAGGCGATAGACCCGGTCGGGCCTCACCTCGCGCGCGATCGCGGCGGCGATCGAGCGGGCGAGCGCGCCGTCGCGATATTCGTCGACGTATTTCATCGGCGGCCTTCCTTCACGCGTCGGCTGCGACCGCTTGCAGGAGCGCGAGCGTCTTTCGGGCTTCCTCGGGATCGATCCTGGCGAGCGCGTAGCCGACATGCAGCACGACGTAATCGCCGACCTTCACGTCCTCGACGAGCGCGATCGAGACGACCTTGACGACGCCGTCGAGGCTGACCCTGGCCATGTCGCCTGGCAGAATTTCGCGCACTTCGACAGGGATTGCGAGGCACATCGTCACGTCTCTCCAGATGGCGCGGGCGCCGCGCCGGCGCGGGCGAGAGCGAATGCGGCCTGCCCGAACGACACGCCGCCGTCGTTGGCGGGAACCTGGCGCGGCAACGCCGGCTCGACACCGGCCGCCCGCAGCGCCTCGACCAGACCTTCGGCCAGCACGCGGTTCATCAGGCAGCCGCCGCCGAGCGCGATCCGCGTCAGGCCGCGCGCCCGCGCCGCCGCGCCGATCCAGTCGGCGAGCCCGGCGACCAGCGTGCCGTGAAACGCCTCGGCCGCTTCGCGACCGCCGAGGCCGCCGTCCAACATCGCCGCCATCAGCGGCGCGAAATCGAGCCGATGATCGGCGACCGCCCATCCGCCGGGGACGACCCGCGGGCGCTCGACCAGCGCCTCGAACTCCATCGCCGCCTGGCCCTCGTAATGCTGCACGAGGCGGACGCCCGCCAGGGCTGCGGCCGCGTCGAACAGCCGCCCGAGGCTGGTCGTGCGGCGCGCGCGCGGCCCCCGCCGCAACGCTTCGGCGAGCCGCGCCGCTTCCGGCGCGGCGGTGAACAGGGTCTTGGCGTCGTCGAGCCGGCCGAGGCGCTCGAGCATCGCAACGCCCATGCGCCACGGTTCGCGCGCCGCCCGATCGCCGCCCGGCAGCGCCAGCGGCGCAAGCGATCCCAGGCGTTCCCATCGCGCGCCGTCGAGGGCGAGGAGTTCGCCGCCCCAGGGCGCGCCGTCGGCGCCGTAGCCGTAGCCGTCGAGGGCGACGCCGAGGATCGGCCCGCGCCAACGCCGCTCGGCCGCGGTCGCTGCCACATGGGCGACGTGGTGCTGCACCGGGATCAGCGGCAGGCCCGAGGCCTCGGCGGCCCGGGTCGAGACGAAATCGGGGTGAAGGTCGCAGGCCGCCAGCTCCGGCTCGACCTGCAGCAGATCGATCAGCCGCCGGACCGTCTCCTGCCGGAAGCGGATCGTCTCGCGATCGTCGAGGTCGCCGATGTGCTGCGACACGAACGCCTCGCGGCCGCGGGTGATGGTGACCGTGTTCTTGAGATCGGCGCCGGCCGCAATCACGCACGGGCCGTCCGCGCCGAGATCGATCGGGTCGGGCACGAAGCCGCGCGCCCGGCGCAGGAAGGCGGGGGCGCCGTCGACGACGCGCAGGACGGAATCGTCGGCCCTGACCACGATCGCCCGCTCGTGGGTCACGATCAGGTCGGCGACGCCGCGCAGGCGGCTGTCGGCGTCCTCGTCGGAGGCGACGAGCGGCTCGCCGCCGAGATTGGCGCTGGTCGCGACCAGCGCCAGCTCCGAGGGGGCGTCGCGCCAGCGCCGGAAGTCGGGGGCGCCGGCGAGCGCGTGCAGGACGAGCCAGTGCAGCGGGGTGTAGGCGAGCATGACGCCGATGTCGCGGAGGTTGGGGGCGACGCTCGGGGCGAGCGCGCCGCGGCTCCGCGCCAGCACGATCGGCCGCGCGCGATGGGTGAGCAGCGCCCGCTCCGCCGGCCCGATGTCGGCCAGCCGGGCGGCGCTCGCCGCGTTCGCCACCATGACCGCGAACGGCTTGGCGTCGCGCGCCTTGCGGCGCCGCAGCGCCGCGACGGCCGGCTCGTCGCGCGCGTCGCACAGAAGGTGAAACCCGCCGAGGCCCTTCAGGGCCACGATCTTTCCGTTCCGCAGCGCTTGCGCGACCTCGGCTATGGGGACACTGAGCTTCGGCCCGCAGCGCGGACAGGCGATCGGCTCGGCGTGAAACCGCCGGTCGCCGGGATCGGCGTAGTCGCGCGCGCAAGCCTCGCACATCGGGAACGGCGCCATCGACGTCTGCGCCCGGTCGTAGGGCAGCGACCTCGTCAGGGTGTAGCGCGGCCCGCAATGGGTGCAGGCGATCAGCGGGTAGCCGAAAAAGCGGCTGGCGGAATCGAACAGCTCGTCGAGGCAGGCCTCGCAGACGCCCGCGTCCGCGCCGATGCGGGTGCGCGACCGGCCGCCCTGCGTGGCGTCGATCGAGAATCCGTCGCCGCCCGTCGCCGCAATCGCCGTGACCTCGATCGAATCGATGCGGGCGAGCGGCGGCGGCCCGGTTTCGAGCGCGGCCAGGAAGGCTTCCGTCCGCGGCCCCTCGATCTCGATCAGCACGCCCTCGCCGTCGTTGCGGACGAAGCCCGCGAGCGACAGCCGCGCCGCGAGGCCATAGGCGAACGGCCGGAAGCCGACGCCCTGCACCGACCCGCGCACGCGCAGCCGCAGCCGCAGTCCCGGCGGGCGGAGCGCGGCGGCGGTCGCGCCCACGCTCCTCAGGCCCTGGCCAGGGCCGCGACGTGGCGGGCGGCGCTGGCCTCGATCCAGGCGACGAACGCCGCGATTCCTTCGCCGGTTCGCGCCGAAACCGTCAGGGTCTGAAGGTTCGGATTGATTCGCAGCGCATTGGCGAGACAGAGGCCGACGTCGAAGTCGAGATGCGGCAGAAGGTCGGCCTTGTTGAGCAGCATCAGGTCGGCGCTCACGAACATGTCCGGGTATTTGAGCGGCTTGTCCTCGCCTTCGGTGACGGACAGCACGACGACGCGCCGGGCTTCGCCCAGGTCGAAGGCGGCGGGGCACACCAGGTTGCCGACGTTCTCGATGAACAGCACCGCGCCCGCCTCCGGGCGCAGCGTCTCGAGCGCATGCCCGACCATGTGCGCGTCGAGGTGACAGCCGCGGCCGGTGTTGATCTGGATCGCCGGCGCGCCGGTCGCCCGGATCCGTTCGGCGTCGTTCGAGGTCTGCTGGTCCCCCTCGATCACCGCGACCGGCGTGCGCGCCTTCAGCGCCGCGATGGTCTTGACCAGGAGGGTCGTCTTGCCCGAACCGGGACTCGAGACGACGTTCAGCGCGAACAGCCGCCGGGCGGAAAAGACGCTCCGGTTCTGGCGCGCGAAGGCGTCGTTCTTCGACAGAATGTCCTGCTCGATCCGAATCAGGCGTTCCGCGCTCACGCCCGGGGCGTGCGCCGCGTGGCCGTGGTCGGGCGCGTCGCCGCCGGGACGGCGCCCGGGATCGTGATCGTGATGGGGGTGGGGATGCGCGTGCGGTCCCGCGCCGTCGCCGTGATCGTGGACGGCGTCGTGTTCGTGACTTTGAATCCCGGCGGCGGTCCTGCCGTCTGCGGGGGCGACCTCGGCCTGACCGCACCCACATATGCCGCACATTCAGCGTCTCCCCCCGACAAGGCCCGGTCTCGAGCGCCGCTTCGGCTCACCGGCGCTCGAGCGATCCTATCGGGGCGGGACGCCGCTTTCCACTGTCAATCGAGCGTCGGGAAGACGGGTGCGCCGCGTCGGATGGTCTCATCCGCGTGACGGCGCCGCCGCCCGTGCGGACAGGCGACGCCGCCGCGCGTCTCCGCCGCGCCGGTCCGGGCGCGAGCCCGCGACGGGCTTCAGCTCGCAGCCAGCAGCCGCCGCCGCCGCTCGTCGCCAAGGCGCCTGCCGCGCCTCGTCGCCTGGATGACCCCGAGCAGCGGCGCAGACGTGGCGCTGGCGAAGTCCGCGGGGAACCGGATCCGCCGGTCGGTCGCTTCGGCGATCAGCGCGAGGATCATGCCCAGGGTCAGACCGCCGCCGAGCGCGGCCGGGATGACGATGATCGGCTTCGGGAACGCCGGGCTGATGGGCGCAACGGCCTTGTCCAGCGGGGAGATGTCGCCAAAGGTGAGCTTGCTCTGCAGTCTCGCCTGGGACGCCACCCGCTCGCGGGCGTTCAGTTCGTCGAGCTTGAAGACGACGTCGCGTTGCAGGTCGCCCAGACGATCGCGCTGTCCCTGCGCAGCGATCAGCGTCTTCTGGTCCTGGGCCTGGGCCATCTCGAGCGCAGCGATCTGGCTCTGCACGGACGCGATCCTCTGCTTCAGGTGCTCCCGTGACTTCTCGGTGGCGTCCGCGAACTGCTTGCGCAGCGTCGCGAGATTCGCCGAGGCAGAAACCATTTTCGGATTGTTCGCGCCGAGCGAGTTCTTGACCGACTCGATCTCGGCCTGCGCGCTCGCGATCTTGTCCTTGAGCCCGTTGATCAACTGCAGGTCGGGGTCCGACGGATCGGCCGCCAGCTCCGTCGCGCCCGAAGCCAGGCGACTCTGGAGCGACGTCAACGTCGCGCGCGCGTTCGCGAGGTCGGTCGTCACGGCGCCGAGAGCGGCCGACTCCGTATCGGAGCCCAGATTGTTGGCGCTGGGCGCCACGACGTTGGTCCGCGACTGGAACTGTTCGAGCGCGTTGCGCGCCTCCTGCAGGTCTCTGCGCAAGTCCTGCAGCTGCGGCGCGAACCAGCGCGCCGTCTGGTCGCCGGCCGCCGCCTTCATGGCGATCGTCTCGTCGATCGTCGCCGCCAGGAACGTGTTGGCGAACAGGGCGGCCTGGTTCGGATCGGACGTCTTGTACTTGATCGACAGGACGTTCGTTCCGGGTTCAAACTGCGCGACGACGTTCTTGATGATCGTCCCCGCCATCCAGTCGTCGATGCTCTCGCGGCCGAACGACGACGACGCCCGATACTCGGCCTGAATATACGGGCTCGAGGTCAGGTTCAGCCGCTTGACGACGTCCAGCGCGACACGCTGACTTCCCACCAGCTGAATCAGGTTGCCCTGGATCAGCGTGGTCGACATGGGCGACGCGGCCATGTCGGTCACCGGATTGATGCTTCCGGGATCGATGCTCGCCGTCGCCTCCGCGTCGTACCGGGACGGCACGAACAGCACCACGCCGGCCGCGACGACCGCGGCGGAGAGAAATGTCAGCGCGACGATCCAAGCCCGTCGCCAAAGAATATACAACATCTCGCTGGGTGACACAATCGGCTCCTCTTGATGAAATTCGCCGGAAAGCCTAAGCGCCCAAGGACCGTCCGCCGGTTCGGCGACGGCCCATCTCTTCGGGGTGTCGAGCGTCGGCTGGGCCAGACTCGCTCGTCCCGGAAAATCGCCCGTACCGCGCCGCCGCCCGTATCAGGGTCTCGTCACGCCTCCTGTGGCATATAGAGCACCCTGAAAAAATATCCACAGGATTCGCTTAAGGCCGGGTGTACGGCCGCCGAGCGGAGTCCGTCCGGCGCGAGGCCCGCGCCTTGGCTGCGCCCGCTGTCGTCCAGCGCCTGCTGTCGATAGCGAATTCAGTTGTCCGGTTTTGGTAGCTCATCAAATGTCCGCTTCTTCTGGTTCTGTTCTCCTGTGGACATGTGGGCGAAGCGAGGCGTCGTCCAAGGTCCACAGGTCGCGCCGCCGAGCGGATACAGGCGGCGCCAAGGAACGGCTTGAGCTGCCCTTTCTGGTCGTAGCGGCCGACCTCGACATTGCGAGCGACGAAGTCATCCACGCCGACGCCGCGCCCCGCCGCATGGATCGACTTGCCTTCGGCTCGGCAATGACAGCGCCCCCCGAGGCCCGGCTCAGCGGTCGCTGAATCC
This sequence comes from Roseiarcus fermentans, assembly GCF_003315135.1. Lineage (GTDB taxonomy): Bacteria > Pseudomonadota > Alphaproteobacteria > Rhizobiales > Beijerinckiaceae > Roseiarcus > Roseiarcus fermentans. The sequence goes on along the minus strand of NZ_QNRK01000018.1, from coordinate 119,415 downwards.
CTCGATTCCCGCCCAAGCGCTTGAATGCATTGCGCCGGTGGTCTGAAAACCCGCCGCGGCGCCCAGGACGTTATTGAAAGCGTTGAGGTCCGGTCGGAAAACCGGGGTCGCGGAGGATCGGGGTCGCGAGGCGGCCGATTCCCCCGGTGAAGCCGAGCCGTTCGGCAGCGGTCGCCTCTACCGACACCCGCCCGGCGTCGAAGCCGGCGATCTCCGCGACACGGGCGCGCATCGCCTCGCGGTGCGGACCGACCTCGGCGCTTCGCAAAGCCGGCGCCGCGCGTCCCGCCTCGGCAGGGACGCCGGCCGTCATTGCAAGCGTCGAAAAGGTCTGATTCCGCCTCGTGGGTCGCGCAAGGCCGTCGCGAAGACCGCCCTTCCGGTCCGCGCCGACGCGCTCTAGAGTCGGCCCCGGAGGCTCGCCCATGTCCGCTGAAACCTCATCCCGTCCCGTCGCGCTCGTCGCAGCCGAGGCGCCGCTGCGCGCAAAGGCGTCCAACTATCCGGCGCCGTTCGTCGCGCGGGTCAGCAACCGCGACAAGCGTCCGCTCGGCGACCTGTTCGGCCTGTCGAATTTCGGCGTCAATCTCACGCGCCTCGCGCCCGGCGGCGAATCGGCCCTGCGCCATGCGCACCGGATCCAGGACGAGTTTGTCTTTATCCTCGAGGGCCGGCCGACGCTGGTCACCGACGCCGGCCGCACGACGCTTTCCCCCGGCATGTGCGCGGGTTTCAAGGCGGGGAGCGGCGACGCCCATCACCTGATCAACGAGACGGACGCCGACGTCGTCTATCTGGAAGTCGGCGACCGCATGCCCGGCGACAGCGCGGCCTATCCGGACGACGACCTCTCGGTGGCCATGGTCGACGGCAAGTGGCGTTTCTCCCGCAAGGACGGCACGCCCTACTGACCGCGCGCGGACTCGCGTACGGGCATTGGGCCGTTCGCCCGATGCGCCGGCAAGCCGCCCGCCGCGGTCGCCGCCCTACTTGCCCAGGCTCGCGATATAGGCGCCGAGGTCTGCCGCCTCGCCGCGGCCGAGCTGCATGTCCGGCATCTTGGGATGGGGGTCCATCAGGAACTTCGCCGTCTTGTCGGCGCTGAAGTCGGGGCGCCTGGCGATCGAGGCGAAGGTCGGCACGCTGTCGGCCCCATGGGTCTGGTCGGGCGCGACGATGTGGCACGCAGCGCACCAGCGCTTCGCGATCGCCTCGCCGTTGGCGACGTCGGCGGCGGCCAAGGCCGCGCCGGCGAGGCCGGACCAGAGCAGGAGCCCGAGCGCGGCGGACGGGACGAACGAACGGACGGCGGACGGGATCATGACAGGGCGCCTCCCAGCGACGACGGAAAGACTCGGTCTGTCAGGATACGCTGGCAGGGCGCCGGCTCCAAGCGGCGAAGCGTCGCGCAAGAACGCCGGCGGAGGACCGGGTTCCACACAAGCAAAAGGGGCGGCCGAAGCCGCCCCCTCGATCCTTCCGAGACCGAGCCTCAGCAGGAATAGTACATGTCGTACTCGACCGGGTGCGGCGCCATCTCGAAGCGATAGACCTCGGACATCTTCAGCTCGATGTAGCTGTCGATGAAGTCGTCGTTGAACACGTCGCCGGCCTTGAGGAAGGCGCGGTCCTTGTCGAGGCTCGAGAGCGCCTCGCGCAGCGAGCCGCACACGGTCGGGATCTTCTTGAGCTCCTTCGGCGGCAGGTCGTAGAGGTCCTTGTCCATCGCCGGACCCGGGTCGATCTTGTTCTTGATGCCGTCGAGGCCGGCCATCAGCATCGCCGCGAAGGCGAGGTACGGATTGGCGGTCGGATCGGGGAAGCGGACCTCGACGCGCTTGGCCTTCGGGTTGGACGTCCACGGAATGCGGCACGAGGCCGAGCGGTTACGGGCCGAATAGGCGAGCAGCACCGGCGCCTCGAAGCCCGGGACCAGACGCTTGTAGCTGTTGGTCGACGGGTTGGTGAAACCGTTGAGCGCCTTGGCGTGCTTGATGATGCCGCCGATGTAGTAGAGGCATTCCTGGCTGAGGTCGGCATAGAGATTGCCGGCCATGATCGGCTTGCCGGCCTTCCAGATCGACTGGTGGACATGCATGCCCGAGCCGTTGTCGCCGTAGACGGGCTTGGGCATGAAGGTCGCGGTCTTGCCGTAGCTCTGGGCGACCATGTGGATGCAGTATTTGTAGACCTGCATGTGGTCGGCCATCGTGGTCAGCGACCCGAACTTGAGGCCGAGCTCGTGCTGGGCGGAGGCGACCTCGTGGTGGTGCTTCTCGACGACCGCGCCCATCTGGGCCATCGCGGCCAGCATCTCGCCGCGCATGTCCTGTGCCGAGTCGATCGGCGGGACCGGGAAGTAGCCGCCCTTGGTGCGGACCCGGTGGCCGAGGTTGCCGCCCTCGTAAACCGTGGCGCTGTTGGTCGGCAGCTCGGTCGAATCGACCTGGAATCCGGTGTTGTAAGGCTCGGACGAGAAGCGGACGTCGTCGAACACGAAGAACTCGGCTTCCGGGCCGACGAAGCAGGTGTCGCCGATGCCGGTCGACTTGAGATAGGCCTCGGCCTTCTTGGCGATGCCGCGCGGATCGCGATTGTAGGGCTGGCCGCTGGCGGGATCGAGAATGTCGCAGTTGAGGACCATGGTCGAGGCGGCGAAGAACGGGTCCATGCACGCCGACGTCGGGTCGGGCATCAGGGTCATGTCGGATTCGTTGATCGCCTTCCAGCCGGCGATCGAGGAGCCGTCGAACATCAGGCCGTCGGCGAACGCATCCTCGTCGATCAGGGTCTGGTCGAAGGTCACATGCTGCCACTTGCCGCGGGGATCGGTGAAACGCAGGTCGACATACTTGACGTCGTTGTCCTTGATCGCCTTCAGGACATCCTTGGCGGTCTTCATGATTACCCTTTCCTTACGATTGAAGTCGTTGTTCCGCCCGCCACCGTCCGCGGCGGGTAGCCCTCGAAAATTCGCCCTTTGGAGCCCTAGATCGCGTCCGCGCCTGTCTCTCCGGTGCGGATTCGGATGGCTTCGTCGATCTGCGATACAAAAATCTTGCCATCGCCGATGCGGCCGGTCTGCGCGGCGTTCCGGATCGCCTCGACCGCGGCCTGGAGGTTCTCGTCGGCGACGACGACCTCGATCTTCACCTTCGGCAGGAAGTCCACGACGTACTCAGCGCCGCGGTAGAGTTCCGTGTGGCCCTTCTGCCTGCCGAAGCCCTTCGCCTCGATCACGGTGATTCCTTGGATTCCCGCTTCTTGCAGCGCTTCCTTCACCTCGTCGAGCTTGAACGGCTTGATGATCGCCTCGATCTTCTTCATGGCGGAGAAACTCCCCTGGCCCCGGGCCGCCGGGCCGATCGGCGCCTCCGGCAGCGGGCGCGAGGCTCATAACACCGGATTTTCGATCGCGCCATGGGGCGCCCGGCATTCGGCTGCGAGCCGTCGCCGGGTTCGTATCCGCCTAATTTTCAGGCAATAACGGCTGCGATTCAGGCAACCCGCCGGCTGTTCCCTGTTCACCGCGGGGACAGCCGCCGCCTTCGACGGTCTCGGGGAGGCGAAGTGGATCGCGGCTTCACACATCAGACCCGCGGGCTCCCTTCGCCGGACGCCAGGACTGGAGGCTGGCCTTCGCGACCGCCTCTGCGCCGACGTCGCCGCGCCGACGAGGCGGGAGAACACGCGGCGATCACGCTCGCATCGTGGAAATCGCTTCCCCGCCACGCTTCGGGCGGCGAGCGGGAGAGGGCGGGGCCGGGCCGCGGCGGGGTTGCGACATGACGTTCCTTGACAGCGCAGAGGAACCTGTGTCTTTGCGCGCCCGGCATGACGAGGGTTCCCATGAAGACGGCCTTGGTGTTTCCGGGTCAGGGGTCGCAGGCGGTCGGCATGGGCAAGGCGCTCGCGCAGGCCTATCCGGAGGCGCGCGCGGTGTTCGAGCGGGTCGACGCGGCGCTGTCCCAAAATCTGTCACGGCTGATGTTCGAAGGGCCGGAATCCGATCTGATCCTGACGGCGAACGCCCAACCGGCGCTGATGGCGGCGAGCCTCGCGGCGCTGCGGGCGCTCGAGACCGAGGCGGGCTTCGACATCGCGCGCGACGCCGCCTTCGTCGCCGGACATTCGCTCGGCGAATATTCGGCGTTGTGCGCCGCCGGCTCGATCACCCTCGAGGACACGGCGCGGCTCCTGCGCCTGCGCGGCGAAGCGATGCAGAAGGCGGTTCCCGTCGGCGAAGGCGCGATGGCGGCCCTGCTCGGGCTCGACTTCGGCGCGGCCGTGGCGATCTCCACCCAGGCCGCGAGCGACCTCTATCTCGAAGGCGCGGTCTGCCAGGCGGCGAACGACAACGGCGGCGGCCAGGTCGTCGTGTCGGGATCGAAGGCCGCGGTCGAGCGCGCGATGGAGCTCGCCAAGCTCGCCGGGGCCAAGCGCGCCGTGCTCCTGCCGGTCAGCGCCCCCTTCCACTGCGCGCTGATGAAACCCGCCGCCGAGGCGATGCAGGCGGCGCTGAAGGCGGTCGACATCCGGGCGCCCAAGCCGCCACTCGTCGCCAACGTGCGGGCCTCGGCGGTCGAGGACCCGGAAGCGATCCGCGCCGGCCTCGTGGAGCAGGTGACGGGAACCGTCCGCTGGCGCGAGAGCGTCGCCTGGATGCACGCGCAGGGCGTGACCCGCTTCATCGAGGTCGGGACGGGCAAGGTGCTGGCGGGTCTCGTCAAGCGCATCGCCGACGGCGCGACGGCGATCAGCGTCGGTCAGCCCTCCGACGTCGCCGCCTTCGTCGCGGCGACGCGCTCCAGGCCCGATTGAAAGGCGCCCGCATGTTCGATCTCACCGGCAGGTCCGCGCTGGTCACCGGCGCATCGGGCGGTCTCGGCGGCGCCATAGCCCGGGCGCTCCATGCGCAAGGGGCGGTCGTCGCGCTGTCGGGGACGCGGCGCGAGGCGCTCGAGGCGCTCGCCGCCGAACTCGGGGACCGCGTCCACGTGACGCCCTGCGATCTCTCCGATCCCGCCGCGGTCGAAAGGCTCGTCCCCGCGGCGGAAGCCGCGCTCGGCGCGCTCGACGTGCTGGTCAACAACGCCGGGGTCACGCGCGACAATCTCTTCATGCGGATGAAGGACGCCGAGTGGGACACGGTGCTGGCGATCAACCTCACCGCCGCGTTCCGCCTTTCGCGCGCGGCGCTGAAGGGCATGATGAAGCGCCGCTTCGGCCGGATCATCAACATCACCTCGATCGTCGGCGTCACAGGCAATCCGGGGCAGGGCAACTACGCCGCCGCCAAGGCCGGCATGATCGGGATGTCGAAGGCGCTGGCGGCCGAGGTGGCCTCGCGCGGGATCACGGTGAACTGCATCGCGCCTGGGTTCATCGCCAGCCCCATGACCGACGCGCTCAGTGACAAGCAACGGGAGCAGATCCTCGCCTCGGTTCCGATGGGGCGGCTCGGCTCCGGCGCCGACATCGGGGCGGCGGCGGCCTGGCTCGCGAGCCCGGAGGCGGCCTACGTCACCGGGCAAACGCTTCACGTCAACGGCGGAATGGCAATGATTTGAAACGTTTGGATGGCGCTGACGGAGTTGCGGAAAGCGTCGCCGGCCCTCTCGCCTTCACGGGAAAGATATGCTATCGACCCCGGTCGTCGCCGGGCGTCCAGCACGTTCCGGGGAGGGTTTTCGAGCGTCGGCGTCACCGTTACCGCTGAGAAACTCGAGCCGCCCGCAACAAAGCTTGCGCGAGGCGGAGGGTCGAACGGTCGGCGCCCCTCGCGGGGGTCGATCGGGGAACATGAACAACGCGGGCGAGGGCCCGGCGCACAAGGGAAGTTGACAATGAGCGATGTCGCAGAGCGCGTAAAGAAGATCGTCGTGGAACATCTCGGCGTGGACGCCGACAAGGTCGTCGAAAGCGCCAACTTCATCGACGATCTGGGCGCGGACTCGCTCGATACGGTCGAACTGGTCATGGCGTTCGAGGAAGAATTCGGCGTCGAGATTCCGGACGACCAGGCCGAGACGATCGTGACCGTCGGGGACGCGGTCAAGTTTCTCGAGAAGGCTTCGGCTGACAAGTAAGCAATACGGGGCGTCGCCGCGCACAGCGCCGGGCTCTTTCGAGCGCTTGGGGGCCGGCGTCTCGTCCGGCCCTTCGCGATTTGGGGTCGCCCCGTCGCGCGTGGGCGCTTTGAGCGCGATCGCGACATAGGATGGAACGCATGAGGCGGGTCGTCGTCACAGGGCTTGGCATGGTCAGCCCGCTGGCATGCGGCGTCGAGGCGACTTGGCGTCGCCTCATTGCAGGGGAATCGGGCGCCCGCAAGGTCGAGCGGATCGAAGTGTCGGACATCCCGTGCCAGATCGCGGCGCAAGTGCCGCGCGGCGATGCGCCCGACGCCTTCCACCCCGACGAATGGATGGACCCCAAGGAGCAGCGGCGCGTCGACGACTTCATCGTCTACGCGATGAGCGCCGCGACCCAGGCGCTCCGGGACGCCGATTGGGCGCCGAAGACCTACGAGGAAGAGATCGAGACCGGTGTCCTGATCGGCTCCGGAATCGGCGGCCTGGGCGGCATTTACGACGCCTCGGTCACGCTGCACGAGAAGGGTCCACGCCGCATCTCGCCGTTCTTCATCACGGGTCGGCTTATCAATCTCGCCGGCGGCCAGGTGTCGATCGCCCACAAGCTCAAGGGACCCAACCATGCCGTCGTGACGGCGTGCTCGACCGGCGCGCACGCGATCGGCGACGCCGGGCGCCTGATCGCGCTCGGAGACGCCAACGTAATGGTGGCGGGCGGCGCCGAATCCGCCGTCAACCGGCTGGCGCTGGCGGGCTTTTCGGCCTGCAAGGCGCTGTCGACCGGGTTCAACGACCGGCCCCGTCAGGCGTCCCGCCCCTACGACCGCGATCGCGACGGGTTCGTCATGGGCGAAGGCGCCGGCTGTGTGGTGCTGGAGGAATACGAGCACGCCAAGGCGCGCGGGGCGCGCATCTACGCCGAGTTGATCGGCTATGGCCTGTCCGGCGACGCCTACCACATCACCGCGCCGTCGCCCGACGGGGACGGCGGCTTCCGATCGATGGCCGCTGCGATCAAGCGCGCCGGGATCAGCGCGTCGGACATCGACTACGTCAACGCGCACGGCACCTCGACCCCGATGGGAGACGAGATCGAATTGCGAGCCGTCGAGCGGGTGCTGGGCAATTCCGCCGCCCGCACGACGATGTCGTCGACGAAATCGTCGATCGGCCATCTGCTCGGCGCCGCCGGCGCAGTCGAGGCGATCTTCTGTGTTCTGGCGATCCGGGACCAGATCGCGCCGCCGACGCTCAATCTCGACAATCCGTCGGTCGAGACCGCGATCGATCTGGCGCCGCACGCGGCGCGCAAGCGGCCGATCGAGATCGCGCTGTCGAATTCGTTCGGGTTCGGAGGCACCAACGCTTCGATCGTTTTCCGCGCGGCCTCGTGAGCGGCGCGGCGCCGACAAAACTTTCGCCCTGCAGCGCGGTCATATAAGGTCGCGGCGGCGCGCCGCGGCGTAACGCAAGGTCCCGGCGCGCTCCACAAGAGTACGAGAGCGTCGGCATGAGCGCACCACCAGGCAACGGCGGCGACCCCCCGCGGGCGAGGGCGAGTCTGTTCCGGCGCGCGAGCAAGCCCGCGCGGGTCGAGCCCGACCGCGCGCAACCCAGGAAGCCGAAGAAGCCCCGCGGGTCGCTGCTGTCGTCGCTCAGCGCCTTCCTGACCTTTGTCCTGATCGGGGCCGTCATCGCCATCGGCGCCGTCGCCTGGCTGATGGTCGATGCGCGCCGGCCCGGCCCGCTGACGGCCGACCGAATCGTCAACATTGTGCGCGAGGACGACGGCGGCAGCATCGCCGACCAGCTCCAGCGCGCGGGGGTCATCGACAGCTCGACTTGGTTCACGCTCCTGACCCTGCTCGACGGCAACCGGAGCGCTCTCAAGCGCGGCGAGTACGAGTTCAAGGCCGGCGTCAGCATGAACGAGATCGAGAGCCTGTTGGCTTCGCACAAGGTCGTCCGCCACAAGATCACCATTCCAGAAGGCCTGACGAGCGATCAGATCGTCGGGCGCCTTCGGGACGACGACGTTTTGGTCGGCGACATCAAGGAGACGCCGCGCGAGGGCTCTCTGATGCCCGACACCTATTATTTCGAGCGCGGCGACACCCGGCAGTCGATCATCGCCCGGATGGCGAAGGCGCAGGTCCACATCGTCGACGAGATCTGGAAGGAGAGGTCGCCGGATCTGCCGATCCGCTCGCCCGGGGAAATGGTGACGCTCGCCTCGATCGTGGAGAAGGAGACCGGCAAGGCCGACGAACGGCCGCGCGTCGCCGGCGTGTTCGTCAACCGGCTACAGAAGCACATGCGGCTCGAGTCCGATCCGACGATCGTCTACGGGCTCGTGTTCGGCAAGGGAACGCTCGGGCGCCCAATCACCCGCGCCGACGTCAATCAGGCGACGCCCTACAACACCTATGTCGTGGACGGCCTGCCGCCAGGGCCGATCTCGAATCCCGGCAAGGCCGCGCTCGAGGCGGTCGCCAACCCGGCCCGAACGAAAGACCTATTCTTCGTCGCGGACGGAACCGGTGGGCACGTCTTCGCCGAGTCGTTCGGGGAGCACCTCAAGAACGTTGCGCGCTGGCGGCAGATCGAGAAGGACGCCAAGGACCATCTCGCCCCCGACGCGACGCCGACTGCGCCGCCCGCCATTCACGGCGGCATCGAACCCGCCGACCCCGCGTCGTTCGGGGCCCTCGTCCCGATCTCGCCCGCCGAGGCCGGTCAGACGGCCGTGGTCGCCCGGCTGGCCAGGATCGGCGCGAGCCGCAAGGCCATGGCGACCGCCCTCTCCTCGCTCGGCGGCGGCCAGTCGGGTGGCGGCCGATCGATCGAGGACCTCGGCGCGGTCGTGGCGGGCGTGAACGACGCTCCCAGCGAGGGCGACGCCTTCGGCGACGTGGACGCTTCGATCGACGGCAGCGGCTCCGCCGCTTCGGTCCCGATGTCGCCCCGGATGCTCGCCGACCAGAGGGCGCGCGAGGCGAAGTACGGCCTCGGCGCTCCGCAGCCCGCGGCGGAAGCCGGCGCGGCGGTCGCCCCGCCGACGGCCTTGCCGCCGACCGCGTCGGGACGGCCGCGCATCTTCGACGCCTCGGAAGGCACCCGGCTCGATCCGCTGCTCAACAAGACCTACGACCTGAGCTACGCCAAGGCAGTGCCGACGGTCGGCCCATAGCGGAGAAAACCATTCGCGAAGGGTGAGTGGCGCATGGCGAGTTGGTATGTTCGCTATCACTGCTCGCCGCTGGAAGGCGCACGGGCGCGTTCAACTCCTACAGCAGAGCCTTCGACGGCTCGCCGACGAGGAAGGCGCGGGTGTCCGGCGGCACGCTCCCGAGCAGATCGCGGATGAACTTCTCCTCCAACGCGGCCGCCCGGTCCGGCGGGACGTTGAGGGTGGAGACGCGGAACAGAGCGCCGTCGGGTATCAGGCCGCGCAGGCCGTATTCGAGCTTCAACCGGTTGCGCGCCCAGTTGCTGTTGGTGACGTCGTAACCGATCCGCATCCAGTAGGCGATCGGCTCGGTCCGTCCCTCGCGGGTGGCGACGAGCCGCGTCAGCGGGATCGGCTTGCCCGAGGGGTCCCAGGCGAACGCAGTCGTCACTGGGTTCGTCACCCGGAACCCCTGCGCGGTGTAGCAGACCTCGGGATGGTGCAATTGCAGCCGGTCGCTCTGGCTCTCGCCGTAAGCAATCATCAGCATGATCCCGCGCCCTTGCTTGTCGACGAATGCCCGGGACACTTCCTGGTTGTAGATTTCCGCCTCCAGACCATCCGGCGGCGGCTTGATCGCCTGGACCCCCGGCAGGGCCGACCATTCGCCGAAGGCGTGGGGAATGTGAGCGTCGATGTCGAACGCCTCGTGCGAGCGGGCCATGAGCCGGCTTGGCGTCAGCACGTAGGCGAGCGCGGCGGCGGCGAGCATCGCCACGCAAGCCAGCAAGACATTCATCGAACGGGCCATCTCGCAATCCGAAGGTTGTTTCGAATGAATCAACATATGCCCCAAAACCGGCGAGCGGAAAAGCCGGTCATGAAGTTTCCGCTCATCACATACGGGCGCGATCGGGCTAAATTGCGGCCTCGTCGCCGTCGCACGAAAGCGCGCCTCCCGACAAATAGGCCTTGCTCCCCTGCGGCCCGTTTTGCCATGGAGGGCGCTGCCCGCCGGACCGACGCCGGCGATCCGAAAAAGAGGAACGGCCATGACCGCCCATGACACTCTCGAACGCGCCGGGCTGTCCCGCGGGCAGTTCGCCGGCGGGACCCTCGCGGTCCGTTCGCCGATCGACGGCTCGGAGATCGCGCGCGTCAACGAAACCTCGCCCGGCGACATGGCCCGAGTGATCGCCGCAGCGAAGTCCGCGTTCCGCATCTGGCGCGACGTCCCGGCGCCGCGCCGCGGCGAACTCGTGCGCCTGTTCGGCGAGGAGCTGCGCGCCGCCAAGGCGGCGCTCGGCGCGGTGGTCACGCTGGAAGCGGGCAAGATCGTCTCCGAGGGACTGGGCGAAGTTCAGGAGATGATCGACATCTGCGATTTCGCCGTCGGCCTGTCGCGCCAGCTGTACGGGCTGACCATCGCCTCCGAGCGCCCGGGCCACCGCATGGTGGAGACCTGGCAGCCGCTCGGCCCCTGCGCGGTGATCTCGGCGTTCAACTTCCCGGTGGCGGTGTGGGCATGGAATGCGGCGCTGGCGCTCGTCTGCGGCGATCCTGTGATCTGGAAGCCGTCGGAGAAGACCCCCTCGAGCGCGCTGGCGGCAATGGCGGTTCTGGAGCGGGCGCTGAAACGCTTCGGCCCCGACGCGCCGCAGGGGCTGGCGCAGATCGTGATCGGGGGGGCTGCGATCGGCGAGGCGCTGGTCGCCTCGAAGGACATCGCAATCGTCTCGGCGACCGGCTCGACCCGGATGGGCGCCGTCGTCGGCCCCAGGGTCGCCGAGCGCTTCGGCCGCGCCCTTCTCGAACTCGGCGGCAACAACGCCATGATCGTCGCCCCGTCCGCCGACCTCGACATGGCGGTGCGGGCGATCCTGTTCTCGGCCGTCGGCACCGCCGGGCAGCGCTGCACCTCGCTCCGCCGGCTGATCGTTCACCGCTCGATCCGCGCCGATCTGACCCGCCGGCTCGTCAAGGCCTATTCGAGCTTGGCGATCGGCGATCCGCGCGACCCGAAGACGCTGGTCGGACCGCTGATCGATCCCGCCGCGCGCGAGCGCATGGGCGCCGCGCTCGCCCGCGCCGAGGCCGAGGGCGGGCGCGTCCACGGCGGCGGGGCGGTCGTCACGGGGGTTCCGGACGGTGGCGCCTACGTGAAGCCGGCGATCGTCGAGATGCCGGGACAGGGCGGGGTCGTGCGCGAGGAGACCTTCGCGCCGATCCTCTACACCCTCGGCTACGACACGCTCGAGGAGGCGATCGGGCTGCAGAACGACGTTCCCCAGGGGCTCTCGTCCTGCATCTTCACCCTCGACCTGCGCGAGGCCGAGACGTTTCTCTCGGCGGCCGGTTCCGACTGCGGCATCGCCAACGTCAACATCGGCCCCTCGGGCGCGGAGATCGGCGGCGCCTTCGGCGGGGAAAAGGAGACGGGCGGCGGGCGCGAGAGCGGCTCGGACGCCTGGAAGAACTATATGCGCCGCCAGACCAGCACGGTGAACTATTCGGCCAGCCTGCCGCTCGCGCAAGGGGTCCGGTTCGACGTGTGAGGCCAGGCGCCGCGCGAGCGGCGGCGTCTCGCCGCGCCCCGGGCGCCCTCGGTCGGTCGCGCGCGCTTTACACCCACGTCGCGCGCAGGCAGCGGCCGACGCGCTTGAGCTGGACGTGGGCGGCGACGCCGGTGTTGTCCAGGTTCAGGCTCTGCAGGCACAGCGTCTCGGTCAGCGAGACGTCGAAGCTTTCGAGCGGGTTGCCGGACAGATCGAGGGTCTCGAGGCCGACGGCGCCGTTCAGCACGTCGGCGTGGAACGCGCGCAGCTTGTTGTTGGCGAGCGACAGGTCCGTCAGCTTGGCGTTCTGGCTGAAGGCGCCGAGCGGAATGAACTCGATCTGGTTGCCCGACAGGTTGATCTTCGTCAGCTGCTCGTGATCCTCGAACGCGTTGATCGCGATGTCGCCGATGTTCTGGCTGGAAAGATCGACGACTTCGCTCCGTATCGTATATCCGAAGTCCGTGAGTACGTCTTTGGTGAGAGTGAGACCCGACATCGCCGCCCCTCGTTGTGGCTTGCGGGCGCCGACCGCGGCGCGGCGCCTTTGCGCGACCAGACCACGAAACAGCGCCCTCGCTAATGCGACCGGTCGTCGCGCGCCGCCGGGAGGGCGAAGCCGCCGACGGCTCGTGGGCGGCGGCGACAATGGGCTGGTCGCAGCGGCCTGTCTCGGCGACGGCGTTCCGGCTCGTCGACCCACCCCGGCGGCGGGGTCAGCGGCCTGCCGGGCCGCAACGCCGCTCGCGAGATCGTGAAGGGCTCGCGCAGACGGCGCGTCGGGCGATGATCGCCGCCCCATTGCGCCGCGCCGCCGGATCGGTCTATGCGCGGCGACCCCCCAGGTCCCGTCCCTCTCATGACAGCAGCCAGCGACGCCGCCACGCACGACGGCCTCCCCAATCCGCAGCGCCTGCTCGCCTTCCTGACGCTCGCCGTGGCCGTCTCCATGGCGGTGCTCGACGGCAGCATCGTCAATGTCGCCCTGCCGACGATGGCGCGCGACCTCGCGATCCGGCCGGAGGCCTCGATCTGGATCGTCAACGCGTTCCTGCTCGCGGTCACGGTGTCGCTGCTGCCGCTGTCGGCGCTCGGGGACACGATCGGCTATCGCCGCGTCTACACGCCCGGTCTGGCGCTGTTCACCCTCGCCTCGCTGGCCTGCGCGCTCGCGCCGTCGCTGCCTTTCCTCACCGTCGCCCGCGCCGTGCAGGGTTTTGGCGCGGCCGGGATCATGAGCGTCAACATCGCGCTGGTCCGCTTCATCTATCCGTCGTCGAAACTGGGCCAGGGCGTCGGCAACGTCGCCGTGGTTGTCGCGGTGTCCTCGGCGGGAAGCCCGACGGTCGCGGCGGCGATCCTTTCGGTGGCGTCGTGGCGCTGGCTGTTCCTGATCAACGTTCCGTTGGGGGTCGTCGCCCTCATCCTCGCGATGCGCACCCTGCCGGACACGCCGCGTTCGAAGCGTAGCCTCGACTTCGTCAGCGTCGCGCTCAACGCGCTGACCTTCGGCCTGCTGATCGCCGGCGTCGACGGCCTCGGCCAGAACCGGGAATTCGGCGTCGCGATCGGCGAGCTGATCGCCGCGGCGGCGTTCGGCGCGCTGTTCGTGCGCAGGCAGCTCGGGCAGGCCGCGCCGCTGCTGCCGGTCGATCTGCTGAAGCGGCCGATCTTCGCCTTGTCGCTCGCGACCTCGATCGCCTCGTTCGCCGCGCAGAGCCTCGCCATCGTGGCGCTGCCGTTCTACTTCGAGGACACGCTCGGCCGTTCGGAGACCGTGACCGGCCTCTTGATGACCCCGTGGCCGCTCGCCACCGCGTTGATCGCGCCGATCTCGGGACGGCTCGCCGACCGCTTCGCGCCCGCCCTGCTCGGCGGCGCCGGGCTTCTGGCGATGTCCTGCGGCCTCGCCTTCGTCGCCCTCGACGTCGGCCATGCGGACACGGGCTCGCTGATCTGGCGCCTGGCGTTGTGCGGCCTCGGTTTCGGCTTCTTCCAGTCGCCCAACAACCGGCTGATCATCGGCAGCGCGCCGCCGAACCGCAGCGGCGGCGCCGCCGGCCTGCAATCGGCCGGGCGGCTGATCGGGCAGTCGTTCGGAACGGCGCTGATGGCGGTGGCGTTCGGCCGCGCGCCCGGGCACGCGACGGCGATCGCGCTCTGGGCCGCGGCGGGCCTGGCGCTGTTCGGCGCCTGCGCGAGCACGCTCAGGAAGCGTTGAAGGCCGGCGTTGCGGGCGCAACGGGAGAAGAGTCGGCGCAATTCAGGCAAGCTCCGAAAGATATCAGCGGGATAGGCGCCAAAACCTGTCACTTTGTAACTGCCAAACCCGTCATTGCGAGGAGCGAAGCGACGAAGCAACCCATGCCGCCGCTTGCCTCCTGCGGAAAAAATCGCTCCGTCTTCTGCTCGCAACGAAGGGCGGCGGGACGATCAGAGGGCGCAACAGCAGCCCAGCGGCCCTGGATCGCTTCGCTTCGCTCGCGATGACGGCGCTGTTCGCTGCCGGCTTGGGAGTAACGTCACTTTGTCACTTTGTAACGCCCAAGTGGACGCCGAAGAACGCCGTTGCAAAATCGACGCAAACGGCGGCGTGGATGGCTTCGTCCCCCCGGGCTCTTCGACCCGGGGGTTGCTCCTCGCAATGACGGTGGGCGTTACCTGTCACTTTGTAACTCAAGCCTTGGGGCGCCTTGGGCATGACGGGCGGTCGTCGACGCCGAGGCGGGGGCGATGGCGCCTCGAGCCGTCCTCGCGAGGCGCCCGAAGGCGACACGGCGATCCAGGCGGCCGCCTGCGCCGACGTTGCAGCGCGGCGACGCCCGGCAGGCCTTGGCCGCGCCGCCCTGGATCGCCACGTCCCCCCCGATCCAGGTCTCGATCCAGGTCCGGGGGTCGCTCCTCGCGATGGCGGGCCACGTCGCTTCGCTCCTCGCGAGATGGCGGCTTTGGTGTTACTTTTTCCCGTCATTCTCCCGTCATTCCCATCTTCCCATCGTGTCTCCCGAGCGCCCGTTTCGCCATCATGGCGATGAGCCGGAACGGCGACGTGGCGATAAACGGCCGCCACGGCAGCCAAGCGGCCCTTGAATCGCTTCGCCTTGCTCGCTCTCGACGCGTTCCTCGGCGCCCACCCAGCTGTCACAAACGTCTCCTTGCGAGGATCGCGAAGCGGACTCGGGCGCGCGGCGTTCCATTCCAACGGCGACGGAACAAAGATAGAACATAGCTGACGGTCCGGCAAGATTTTGCTGCCTGCCCGTTCGGCCGTTCTCCGGAGGCGAGGGGCGCTCGGCCTGTCCGGCGCCCGGCGTTAGCCTGCTCCCAGGGCGCCGGATCGGCGCGCGCGCCTTGCGGCGGGGCCCGGCGCGTGGCAAGCGGAGCCGATGTCCGACCTTCCCGATCCCGACCTGCGCCCCGCGCCGCGCATTTCCTTCGTCTCCCTCGGCTGCCCCAAGGCGCTGGTCGACAGCGAGCGGATCCTCACGCAATTGCGCGCCGAGGGCTACGAACTGTCGAAGACCCACGCCGGCGCCGACGCGGTGATCGTCAACACCTGCGGCTTCCTCGACAGCGCCAAGGCCGAGTCGCTGTCGGCGATCGGCGCCGCGATGGCGGAGAACGGCCGCGTCATCGTCACCGGCTGCATGGGCGCCGAGCCGGACGCGATCCGCGACGCCTTTCCCAACGTCTCCGCGATCACCGGCCCGCAGTCGCTGGAGAGCGTGATGACGGCGGTGCACGCGGCCGCGCCCGCGCCGCACGACCCGTTCGTCGATCTGATCCCCGAGCAGGGGGTGAAGCTGACGCCGCGCCATTACGCCTATCTCAAGATTGCGGAGGGGTGCCACAACCGCTGCACCTTTTGTATCATCCCGAAGCTGCGGGGAGATCTGGTGTCACGGCCTGCGGGGGACGTCCTTCGCGAGGCGGAAAAACTGGTCAAGGCGGGCGTGAAGGAATTGCTGGTGATCTCGCAGGACACCAGCGCCTATGGCCGGGACCTGCGCTACGCCCCGAGTCTCTGGCGCGACCGCGAGGTGGCGGCGAGGTTTTTCGACCTCGCGCGCGAACTCGGCTCGCTCGGCGCCTGGGTGCGGCTGCACTACGTCTACCCCTACCCGCATGTCGACGACGTGATCGCGCTCATGGCCGAGGGCCGCGTGCTGCCCTACCTCGACATTCCGTTCCAGCACGCCGCGCCGAGCGTGCTCAAGGCGATGCGCCGTCCGGGCGATCAGGCGAAGACGCTCGACCGCATCCGGGCGTGGCGCGCCGCCTGCCCGGACCTGACGCTGCGCTCGACCTTCATCGTCGGCTTCCCCGGCGAGACGGAGGAGGATTTCGAGACGCTGCTCGCCTGGCTCGACGAAGCCAGGCTCGACCGCGTCGGCGCCTTCCCATACGAGCCGGTCAAGGGGGCGGAGGCCAACGACCTCGGCCTTGCGCCGGTCCCGCCCGAGGTCAAGGCCGCCCGCCACAAGCGCTTCATGCTCCGCCAACAGGCGATCAGCGCGAAAAAGCTCGCGGACAAGGTCGGCCGGCGGCTCGAGGTGATCGTCGACCAAGGCGGCGTCCATTCGGCGAAGGGCCGCACGAAGGGTGACGCGCCGCAGATCGACGGCGCTGTCCACATCGCCACGAGGCGGCCATTGCGCGCCGGCGACCTCGCGACCGTCAGGATCGAGCGGGCGGACGCTTATGATCTGTGGGGGACGGCGGTGTGAGCCTAAGAAGCAGCATAGTCGGCGAAACCTGAGTCGCCCTGTCTAGGGAGCGTGTTTGCAAATCAAATCTCCGAAAGTGTGCAAGACCTCCCCCACTACGCCTGTACATAAAGTGTTGGCTAGAATGATCCACCTCATACGTTGTAAATCCTGCCTTTCCATCGCCAAGACTTTTGCATGCTTGGAATTGGCTTCAAACAATGATAAACCATATTGTTGCAATTCCCGGGCGCTATCATCATCCTTGCGGTCTCTATGATTTCGCTCTAAACGAGATTCCATCCATCGTTCGTAGGCGAACTGCAGCAAAGAAAGCCCAAGTGACATGGTAACAACCATTCCACCGAACCTATTCAACCAATGCTCATCATGTGATTTGAGTGTGACGAATATTGCCGTAAATGTGATAACTATAACGACATAGTATAAAAAGAGCACGCCGATAAGTAATAAATAGCGGCCGTCAATCTCTCTACGGGTTTTCATAGTCCGTGATCCCCGGAGTACGAATATATATAATTATTCCTGTATCACTGCATGGGCTTCTAGGTAATCTGCCCCGCGCGGTAGAACAACTAGTCGAGACTCCTGCGGCTTTAATTCGTATGTGCGAGAGAATAAAGGATGAACACAAAGCTCGCTTTCGTCGTTCGCCGTAAGAGGACGATTTTGATTGAATTGAAAGCGCGCCTTGATATACGTATCTGTTCTTGCCGTGACGAGTCCAATTGCCCCAGTAGAGAATAGTAACTTGCGGAACAGCCAAAAATCTGGTTCCGGATAAACAGAACTAGCCATAAGCTTCCGCGCGCCGCTCTGATTATATACATTGTGTAATACTCCGTAAGAAAACGTTCTCGTTAATAACGGCATCACCTCATCAAATAATCTAACTATATTGTCGTATAAAGTCTTATACATCGCAAGTATGGCATCTTTGTTTATGACTTCGACTTCCGCGATCGCTCTCTTTATTTGAGTCTCTGATGCTCGTCCCTCAAATATGAGATGATCTGGTATTCCCGTTTTACTTCCCCATAGTTGATTAAGAATCATAATGAATTGTCGTGGCAACATGTGGGTATGACGTAAAAGATATATTAGCGTGTCCTCAGTTTCGCCTAAGTCATTTTTAATTGTCTTTGGAAGAAAATTACTCCAGAACTGCCAGAGACTGTCCCTATCCATCAATCGAAGGTCACCGAATCGCTCAAATTGCGTAGGAGCATAGAGTTTTAAATATATCAAAATCCTTGCGGCTGAAATTCTGTATAATTCTTCGGCAGTCCAGTGCAAATATTGTCGACGAAAGCTGTCTTTCCCAGGATTAGAAAGCAAATGCTGCATCTCTTCAAGCAACTCTGATGGTATACATAAGCGGATGTCTATGCCTTGCCTAAGAGCTATAATATTACTTGCCGCTCTGCAAAGGCCTTCGAATACACGACTCTGTAATGGATCGGTCAATTTGTATTCGTCATTACTGTCAAATATGACAACACATCGAATTGCATTATCAGACACGGTTCGTTCTATACGATCAAGAAATTCTTCCGAAGTTACCGTTGGTGTCACATCCTCCCGTATTACGCTTCGTATCGCATCGTCGACAGTATCCGGTCTAACGATCTCCAGTCGCCTCGCTATGAGTAGCCAAATGCGTCGCCTCCATGCCTCAGCGACTATTTCTGGAGGTGGAATAATCTTTGCATCGACATACATATATTCGAGATTGAATATCTCACTTGGCGTGTTTGCTTCAACGACAAGATCCGGTGCCTGAGCTAGCGTCTCCGGCGGTAGGCTAAAGCGTTTAATGAAATCTCGGGACTCTTTACCGGCTTGCGAATTCAATACATAAGGTGTTGCGGTATAGCTTCGCACAAGAGCGCTCTTGCCCGACCCACGTCTACCAATTATTAAATGCGAGCCCCGAAGCAAGTCCGCAAAGGCGTGGTTATACCAATCGAATAACTGAGAAGCAGCTTTTGGATCTTTTATTAACTCCGTCTGTGAGGGACCAAACGGCATTCCCGGGTGAACAAGCTTTCTAAGCTCCCGCGCGAGATTCGTGTTGCTGCCGATATCGCGTATGTTACTCACTGCTAGGTACCCCCCTCACAAGTTGTTAACTTGGTCGTACGAAAAGTCAGCTTTGTCATTGTTGACGTAGACGCTAATGAAAACATCTTGCGCAATGTCAGTCGCGCATAGCCGAAGCACACTAGCTGAATTGAATACCGAGTCCACTGCGGAGAGATAACTCTCGTCCAAGTCGGGGGGGCAATGCCAGCGACAATTCGCCACCCTCGCTTGGGCTCGAAACGCCTTCCCCGCGATTCAGACAGATAGCTTCCGGATGGTCCATCAGGCTGGTGGGCGATGCAGGGATCGAACCTGCGACCCCTCCCGTGTGAAGGGAGTGCTCTACCGCTGAGCTAATCGCCCGAGCCGTGACGGCGCGAGGGTCTTTACGGCCCCCGGGGGCGCCGCGTCAAGATGCGCCTCGTGGCCGCTTTCAGCCTTTCGCCAGCGCCCGGATGTCGAAGTCCGGGTCGGCGGCCTGCTCCGGGGTCAGGGTCTTGCCCGAGGCGAGAATGCGCTTGGCGGCGGCGTGGTCGCCGGCGCGGTTCACCGATTCGACCACCGCCAGCCTGCCTTTGCGGAAGCCGTAGGTCGAGAAGGCGCGGGTCGCCGGATCGCCGCGCACCACCCACTGGTCGACGTCGTGCGACAGACCGACGATCAGGAGCTTCAGGTCCCCCTGGTCGCTCCAGAACCACGCCAGCGCGTCGTAGGCTTTCGGCTTGCCGGCGAGCCGGGCGGCGACCAGCTTGCCCTGGTCGACGGCGTTCTGGATCGACTCGAGCCGGGTGACGAAGCCGAGGGTGGCGTTGGGAAAGGCGGCGCAGTCGCCGATCGCGGAAATCGCGGGATCGGAGGTGACGAGACGCTCGTCGACCAGCACCCCGTTGCCGCAGTCGAGGCCCGCCGCGCGGGCGAGCGCATCCTCGGCGGTGACGCCGACGCCGACCAGCACGAGGTCGGCCGGCAAGACTTCGCCGTCGCTGAGCACCACCGCCTCGGCCTTGTCGGTCCCGCTGATCTCCCTCACGCCGACGCCGAGAAACAGCCGGGCGCCGAACGAACGGTGGGCCTCGGCGTAGAAATCCGACAGCGCCGGCGACACCGCGCGGCCCATCGGCCGGGCGATCTCGACCACCGCCGTCTCGGCGCCGAGCTTGGCCGCGGTCGCGGCGACCTCGAGCCCGATGAAGCCGGCGCCGATCACCACCACCCTGAGGCCCGGGACGATGCGTTCGCGCAGGGCGGCGGCGTCGGCGATGGTGCGCAAAGCGTAGACGCCGGGCAGATCGACGCCGGGAACCTCGAGCCGCCGTTGCCGCGCGCCCGTCGCCAGAATGAGGTGTCCGTAGGGAAGCGACGTCCCGTCGGCGAGCGCCACCGTTCGCGCCGCCCGGTCGATGCGGACCGCGCGCGCGCCGAGCCGGAGGTCGATGCGCTGGGCGGGATAAAAGGCCTCGGCCCTGAGCGGGAGGCCGTGCAGGTCCATCTCGCGCTTCAGGAACGCCTTCGACAGCGGCGGCCGCTGATAGGGCAGCTCCCGCTCATCGGACAGAAGGACGATCTCTCCGTCGTACCCTTCCTCGCGCAGGCTCGCGGCGGCCTGCACGCCGGCATGACCCGCCCCGACGATGACGACGGGGGACACAGACAGCGAATGCTCCAATGCGAAGCGCCTCGTTCAATCGTTTGCGTAGATCCAGGACCGGCGACGCTTCCGCGGCGGCAGCCTGGGGCCCGGATCGTCCGGCGCGACGCTGTCCGGATCGACCACGACGCCGGCGCGCGGCGGAGAGGCCGGCGCAGGACCCGCCGGGGGCGCCTCGACGACCGGCGCGCGCGGCTCGGGGATCGCCGCGGCTTCCAGCGCGGCCTTGGGCGCGGCCGCGGGCGCGACGTCGGCGGCGCGCGGCAGAAGGCTCGGGGCTTCCTGGGGCGGCTGCGGCTCGCTCGGCTCGGGCGGCGCTTCGAAACGCTCGTCGGGCGTGCGCCAGACGTAGGCGTCAAGCGTCCCCGCGGGCGAGACGGGCGCCCAGCGATCGCTGATCACGCCGTCGGCGATCCAGGCCTTGTCGTGCGGGGCTCGGGCCGCGCGCGACAACCATTCGCGCATCGCGCCGAGATTGCCGTCGGCCTCCTCGATGTCCGCCACGAGGACGCAGACGCGTCGGGTCGGACGGCCATGCGGGGAATCGGAGGCGAGCAGCGGCGCGATCGCCGAGCGGGCCGCGTTCAGGTCATGCGCTTCGAGCGCGGCCCGGCCGATGGTCAGCATCGACTCGGGATCGTTGGGGGCGAGACGGGCGAGGGCGCGAGCGCGGGCGAGGCGGTCGGCCGGCGAGTCGCTCGGGCGCATGCGAAGGTAGGCGGCGGCGAGATCGGGGTGCGGCGTCTCGGCATAGGCGTTCTCGATCGCCCGGTTCGCCTTGCGGGCGTCGCCCGTCCCGGCGCCGGCGAGGCGGCCGAACAGCGCCGCCGCCGGGACGAGGCCGGGCGCGAGCCGGCAGGCCTCCTGCGCGAGCGCCGCCGCGCCTTTCGGATCGCGCTCCCTGGCTTCGTCCGCCATCGCCGTCTTGAGGACGGCGCGCCAGCGCTGGGCGGTCGGCTTGTCGAGCAGGCGCGCGGCGGCGTTGGTGTCGACGGTCGCCAGCGCGCCGGCCCAGTCGCCCTGGCGGGTGCGGTCGTCGAGAACGGCCTGCCCGGACCAGGCGGCGGGGTGCTGGGCGTTGGCGCGCATCGCATATTGCAGCGCCGCGACGTGATCGCCGCCGCGCCGCGCCTCGACATGCAGCCCGCGCAGGCCGAGGCCGCGGGTGTCGTGATCGTCGAGCATGGCGTTGTAGGCCGTGATCGCGCCTTCCCGGTCGCCGCCGAGTTGCGCGGCCTGGGCCGTCAGCAGCCGGGTCAGCGGGTCGTTGGCGACGAGGCGGTTGGCGTCGGCGGCGTGCTTGACCGCCGCCCGCGCGTCGCCGGCATGAACCGCGACGAAGCCGCGCGAAATCGCGTCGATCCAGCGGGCGCGCCGCCGCGCCCGCGACGACAGCGACACGAGCGAGGGAATGCGAAACACGAATCGCAGAATGCTCCACAGAATCGTCCACAGGATCGCGATGACGACGACAATGCCGAGCGCCATCATCAGCGACACTCTGTACTCGACCCCGAACCAGGTCAGCGTCACCACGCCCGGATTGTTGGCGAGCCACATCAAGCCCCAGCCGGCGAGGGCCACCCCAGCAAGGAGAATCAACAGACGAAACATGATGTCTCCGACTTCGAAATCCGCGACGACCCGCCGGAGGCGGATCCCGTGGGGACGTCCTCAGGGCTTGGCTTCCGCCAGCCGCGCTACGGCGGCGTCGCGGATCGACTGCGCGGCGGCGATCGCCTCCAGCTTGCTCTTCGCGTCGGCGGCGAACCCGGCGGCGGCGTCGCGCGCCGGCTCGGGCAGCTTGGCGAAGGCCGCGAGCGCCGCGCCGAGGTCGCCGCGCCGAAGGTCTCCGAGGACCTGCGAGGCCACCGCCTGCGGATCGTCGCCCTGGACCTCGCCGACGTCGCGAATCTGGACGAGGCTGCGGACGTGGGCGAGCATCCGCTCGGCGACCGTCCCGGTTTCCTTGGGGGCGATGGCGGCGAAGAGCTTCGGCTCCACGGACTGGAACGAGGCGGCGAGCGCATTGGTCGTCGGCGCGCCGCCGGCGAGCGGCTTCAGGGCCGCGAGCTTGGCCGGATCGACGCCGAGCCCCGTCAGGGCCGAAAGCTCGGCCGTATACGGCGCTCCGGTCGCGAGCTTGTCGCGGATCGTTTCGGCGACGATCGCCACCGCTGCGGGATTGCCGCCCGGTTCCGGGGCCTTCGCCGCCGCGACCGCGTCCTCGAGCTTCTGCATCCGGCTGGTGAGCGCGGACAGATCCGGCGCGGGCGGTTCTTTCTCGAGCTTGTCGAGGCGGGCGGCGAGCGCCGGGATCTCCGCCGAGACGGCCTCGGCGCCCTCGTCGTTCTTCGGCGCCGCGGCCTTTGCGGCTTCGAGCGCGCCGATGCGCTTGTCGAGCCCGGCGATCGCCGCGCTGTCGTGACCGACCGCCGTCTCGACGGCGGCGAGCCGGCTCAAATCGGATTCCGAAAGCTCGCCCTTCGGCGGAAACTGCAGGAAATAACCGGCGGCGAGCGCCGCGACGATCGCGCCGCCGACGGCGCCGCTGACGAGCGCGAGTCCGGCGCCGGGTCCCTTGGACGCCGGGGGCTGGCGAGGCGGCAGAGCGCTGGCCGCCGCCGGTCGGGGGCGGACGTCCTCCTCGGCGGCCGCGGGGCGCGCCTCCGGGCTCTCGGCCGAAGCGCCCGGGACGGCGTCCTCCGCCGCCGCCTTGACCTCGCCCCCTGCGATCGCGCCGTCGCGCGGCGGCTCGTCGCGATGGATCGGCGCGCCGCCGCTCTGCTCGGTCGTGATCTCACGGTTTTCGTTGTCGACCATCGCTCATGCGTCCCCGAAGCTCAGCGCCGCCCTATATACGGGACCCGCAATGGGTTGGAAACACCGTCGCGGCGTCCGCCAGGGTTGTGAACAGCGCCGCCTCCTCCGGCCTTGCCGCCACGCGCACGTCGGGCGCGCCCGCGGCCGTCAACGGACCGGCCGTGTCCGCCGACATGCAGATGTGGATCATGCGCCGGAAATGCCCGTCCTGCCCGGCCGAGCGGGCGAGTTCCGCCGCGAGCGCCGCCGATCGGCGCGAATAATGCAGCGCCGCGGCGCAGCCGCCGAAGACCCGTATCTCCTTTGAAGTCCAGTGCTTGCGCGCCTCGGCGGCGTATACCTCCACGATGTCCATTTCATGCGTGGTCATCAGAGCGGCTTCGATCGCCGGTTTCCGATCCCGCCCGGCGAGATAGAGCACCGCTGCGCCGGGTGAAATCGTCCGCGCGAGCAGATCGATCAGATGCGCCGAATCCGGCGCCGGCGGTGCGACAATTCGCCACCCGCGCCGTTCCGCCGCGCGCGCCGTTTTTGCGCCCACCACGAACAGGGGAGCCGCGTGATCGATCGGCGCATCGCGGAGAAAGGCCTTGGCGCTGGTCGCGATCACGGCGTCGTAAGCAGGCCTGCGCGGCGCGACGGCGAGCGGCAGGGCGTCGATCACCGGCAGACAGACCGCAGAAAAGCCGAGGCGGCGCAATGCGATGGCGCTCCCGGCGGCATCGTCGCGGGCGCGGAACAGCGCAACCCTCCGCTTCGTCGCGTTCCGGTTCGGCATGGCGGCATTATCGGCGCTCGGGCGGGCGACACAAGCGCGCCTTGCGGTCCGGCGCTCCGGGCTTTACCGGTCACGCCCTCGCGCAACCCGAGAGACGGGATTTCTTTGGACCAGCCGCTCGACACGCCCGACATCGCCGCGGCAAGGGCCGGCCGCGACCTCGGTTTCCGGCCGGACATCAACGGGCTGCGCGCGCTCGCGGTGATCGGCGTGGTCGTGTTCCACGCCGATCGCGCGATCCTGCCCGGCGGCTTCGCCGGAGTCGACGTGTTTTTCGTCATCTCCGGATTTCTGATTTCGCGCATCATTCTGTCGGAATGCGCCGCCGGACGCTTCTCGCTGGCGATGTTTTACGCCAAGCGCGCCCGGCGCATCCTGCCGGCGCTGCTGGTCGTGGTCGCCGCGGTCTGGATCGTCGGCTGGTTCCGCGCCGCGCCGACGCAGTTTCGCGACATCGGCGGCGGCATGCTGGGCAATTCCTATTTCACCGTCAATTTCTGGCTTCTCCGTCTCGCCGGCGTCGGCGGCTATTTCGGGACCGACTCGGCGACCAAGCCGCTCCTTCACCTGTGGTCGCTCAGCATCGAGGAACAGTTCTACCTCGTCTGGTCGGTTCTGACGGCGGCGCTGCATCGCCTCGCGCCGCGGCTGCTGCCGTTCGCGATCCTGGCGATTTTCGTCGCCTCGTTCGCCTACTGCGTCTTTCTGACCCCGGTCGATCCGATCGGCGCCTTCTACCTCCCGTGGGCCCGGGCCTGGGAACTGGCGCTCGGGGCGCTGCTCGCCTATCGCGAGGTGTTTCTGCCCGCCCCGCGGCCGTCGCGCCTGCGCGCCGACGTGGGCGCGGGGCTCGGCGTGGCGCTGATCGTCACCGCCTATTTCGTTCTCAGCGAGGCCCTGCCGTTCCCGGGTTGGCGCGCCGCGATTCCGACCCTCGGCTGCGCGCTGGTGATCGCGAGCCCGGGCTCACGGATCGGCGCGATCGCGCTCGGCAACCGCGGCGCCGGCTTCTTCGGCCTGATCTCCTATCCGCTCTATCTCTGGCACTGGCCGCTGTTCGCCTTCGCCCACGCCTGGCCGGGCGTGATCCCGACCCGAGCGGTGCTGTTCGCCCTCGCGGCGGCGGCGGTCGCGCTGGCCGACCTCACCTACCGCTTCGTCGAGCGGCCGGCGGCGGCGCTGTTTCGGCGTCGGCCCTACGCGCTCGCGATCGGACTGGTCGCAGCCCTCGCTGCGACCGGCGTCGTCGGTCGCCTCACCTACGACTCGAAAGGCTTTCCCGGTCGGTTTCCGCCGCTGGTGACCCGCGTGTTCAATTTCAGCGCCAACGGCGCGGACGGCGATCCCTTGATGTCGTGCTTCTATCAGCGCGACGATCGCGCCTACCCGCTCGACGAGGAGCGGCGGCGCGCGGCGGCGTTCTTCGAGGCCCATCGCTGCGGCGTCCCGCGCGATCCGTCCAGGCCGACCATCCTGGTCGTCGGCGATTCGCACGCCGCCCACCTGTTTTCCGGCCTCACCCGGACCTACGGAGACCGGGCCAACGTCGTGGCGCTGGCGGCGGTGTTCTGCGTTCCGCTCGTCGAACATGTCGACATGGACCAGGGCGTGGCGGGAACGCCGCGCTGCCGGGCGATCAACGACGACGTGTTCAGCCGAATCCGGCGGATCAGGCCCGACGTGCTGGTGGTCGGCGGCTATTTCTCCCAGTACGATCACGAAGCGAACTGGCGCTATCCCGGTTTTCTCGACGCGATGGTCGCGGGCGCGAGGACGCTGCACGCCGACGGCGTCGGTTCGATCGTGATCGCGGGCGAGGTGCCGACCTGGGCGCCGGTGCTGCCGATCCTGGTCGGGCGCGACCTGCTCGAGTCGGGGTCGGCCGCGGAATTCTCGCCGATCGGGGTGCGTCCGGATTCGCTCGACACCGACCGCGCCCTCGCGGCGAAGGACTGGGGACCGGGCGTCGTCTACGTGTCGCAGGCGGACAAGCTTTGCGGCGCCGACGGCTGCCGGCGCCTCGTCGGGCGCGATCTGCCCGACGATCTGCTGGCTGTCGATTACGGCCATTACAGCGTCCGGGGATCGCGGTTCGCCGTCGAAACCATCCTCGCCCCGGCGATCGACGCGGCGCTCGCCGCCGCGCGACCCGCGCGCTAGAGCGAGATGCGATTCTGTCGAATCGCATCTCGCTCTAATTCTTTGAAAGAGCGGGATTATTCGCGAAAAACCGGCGTCCACTTCTTCGCATCCCGCTCCAGGCGGAGGCGCGGTTCAACCCACCTCCGCCGATTGCCGCAGCGCATTCGAGCGCAGCACCGGCTCGGCGCGCGGCAGGCGCACCGCGGCGAGCCCGTCCGAGTCGACCGGAAGCTCGTCGGCGTAATCCTGGAGGCGCAGGAGCGACAGCCAGCCGCCCTCGTTGGCCTCGTCCGCGCCGAAATCCTCGAACGCCAGGAATTCGAGATCGGCCACGCCCGCGGTCTCCTTGACCCACAGGGCGGACGACATCTGGATGGCGTCGAGCAGCGACAGAAAGCGCGGCTGCTCGTCCGGTCGGCGCAGCGCCGCGGGCCGCTGCCAGCGAACGTCCCGCAACCGGGCGGCGCGCAGCATGCAATTGGGATCGGGCGTGACGAAAGTCGCGATCGAGCGCAAATAGCGGGTGAATTCGGCCAGGGCCGCGAACCGGCCGGCCACGAAGGCGGACGGCCTCATCTCCGCGAACATGATGCTGTTCACCCAGATGCGGCGCTTGCCGGTCGCGGCCTCGGTGAGAATCGTCTCGATGTCCGATTCCGCCTCGCCGGACCGGCCGCTCGCGTGCCGCAAGAGCACGTTCATGTGCAAAAAGTGCCTATCACTTGTAGAAATGATCGAGCCCATCGTCCCAATCTCCGACCGAAGCCGGCGTCATAGCCCCCCGAATGTCGAGCGTCCGGGTCGCCCGCGGCAGTTCCTCGATTGTCATGACTTCTATGCGTTCAGGCAGATTGCTGTCTCCGGTGAAGATCGCGCGTCCCGCGACCGAGACGTCCTTGTTGCCGAACGGGTTCAAGGCGTCTTCTCCCATCGACCTGTCGAACAGGCATTCAAGCTGCGTCTCCCCACCGGCGAGCGCCAGGCGACCCGTCCAGGCCGCGCTGCGATAGTCGATGGCTTCGAGGCGACCCTCGAACGACATGATGACGCTGCCGGCGAACCAGATGTCCCGCGACGGCGGTTCGTCGCCGAGGCCGACGCGGTCGACCTGACGGCGGAAGAACGCGTCGAGCGGCAGTTCGCTGTCGTGATAGCGAACGAGGACGACGTAGGCCGGATCGAGCGCGGCGGCGATGCGCTGAAACCCCCGCATCAGGCGGCGGTACTGCAGCAGAATGCGATAGTCGCTCTGGTAGACCCGCCCGGCGCAGCGCCGGAACAGCGCGATCGACGAGGGCGCGCGCGGGTCCGTCGCTCTCATCGTCTCGACGAACCCGAATTCGCAAGGGTCGACGGACAGGCCGCAAACGTGGAACTCGCTCGCCGCGGCCTTGGCGTGGACCTCCCGGTCGGCGGCCAGGAGCGCGGCCCAGACAGCGTCGAACACCTTCTTGAAGACGGCGGTCGCCACGACTCCGGTCAGCGGTCCGCGCGGGCGGACCGGCTGGATGACGACGCGAAGCTCGGTCGGCCCGATCGGGGTCATCGTCGCTTGCCTCCAAGATCGGCTTCGTTATCACGCTGTCCAGCGCCCCGACAGGCGGCGAATCGCCGCTCCTCGCCTCTTCCTCGGCGCCGCGTTCGGGTCTAAGTGCGGGCGAAGCTGAAGCCCGACGCGCCGGGCGAAGGAGAATCATGCGGATTCTGGGCATCGAAACGACCTGCGACGAGACCGCCGCCGCAGTCGTCAGGCTGACGCCCGAGGGCTCGGGCGAGATTTTGGCCGACGAAGTGATGAGCCAGATCGCCGCGCATGCGGCCTTCGGCGGCGTGGTTCCGGAGATCGCGGCGCGCGCGCATGTCGAAGTCATCGACATGCTGATCGCGCGCGCCCTCGCCAGGGCGGGGATCGCCGCCAGGGACCTCGACGGCGTCGCCGCGGCCGCCGGGCCCGGCCTGATCGGCGGCGTCCTGGTCGGCCTGATGGCCGGCAAAGGGATCGCGCTGGCGACCGGAAAGCCGCTGATCGCGGTCAATCACCTCGAGGCGCATGCGCTGACCGCGCGGCTGACCGCCAACATCGCCTTTCCCTACCTGATCCTGCTCGCCTCGGGCGGCCACACGCAGATCCTCGCGGTCAAGGGCGTGGGCGATTACGACCGGCTCGGCGCCACCATGGACGACGCCATCGGCGAGGCGTTCGACAAGACCGCGAAGATGCTCGGCCTGCCCTACCCCGGCGGGCCGGCCGTCGAGGCGGCCGCGCAGGCCGGCGACCCCGAACGGTTCGCCTTGCCGCGGCCGATGATCGGCAGACCGAATGCGGATTTTTCCCTGTCGGGGCTCAAGACGGCGGTCCGCTTCGCGGCGGAGCAGGCGGCCCCGCTCACCACCCGGGACGTCGCCGACCTGTGCGCCTCGTTCCAGGCGGCGGTCGTCGACGTGGTCGAGGACCGGATGCGCGTCGGCCTCAAGCGCTTCCGGGAACGCCTCGCGACGGCGCCGCAGGCGGTGGTCGTGGCGGGCGGCGTCGGGGCCAATCTGGCCATCCGCGGCGCGCTCGCGCGGTTGTGCGCCGAAGCCGGCCTGCCGATGGTCGCGCCGCCGCAAAAGCTCTGCACCGACAACGGCGCCATGATCGCCTGGGCGGGCATCGAACGACTGCGGCTCGGCCGCGCCGATCCGCTCGACTTCGCCGCCCGGCCGCGCTGGCCGCTCGACCCGAAGTCGGAGCCGGCGCGCAACAACAAGGCCTGAGCGGCGACTCAGTCGCCGTCCGGCTGCGTCGCGGAATTCTGGTTCTGCTGCGCGGCGCGCTTGTCCTTCTCGCTGGCGAGATGATGGCCGACGACGCAGCCGCCGATGGCGCCGAGCACGCCGTGATGACCGGCGTAATGGCCCGCCACGCCGCCGACGAGCGCGCCCTTGAGGCAACCCTTGGCCGCCGCGGGCGCCGAACCGATCATCGGCAGGAGGGCCAGCGCGACGGCGCCGGGGACGAATGCGGCCTTCATGGATCACGCTCCTTTGCGCCGCCAACCCGCGAGGCGACGCAAGGTTCCCGATTCGCTGGCCGGACGCGGCGCAAACCGTTGGCCGCCGATTGCAATTCGGCCTCGAGGCGCCTATAGAGAGG
This sequence comes from Roseiarcus fermentans, assembly GCF_003315135.1. Lineage (GTDB taxonomy): Bacteria > Pseudomonadota > Alphaproteobacteria > Rhizobiales > Beijerinckiaceae > Roseiarcus > Roseiarcus fermentans. Next base: position 90,257 of record NZ_QNRK01000018.1, on the reverse strand, counting down.
CATCCCCCCTGAGTTTTGTCGTTTGAGGCTGCGCCTCCTCCCGGGCCAAAGACCGGATGCGCGCGGCCGAACGATCGCAAGGAGAAGCGCAATGAGCGACGCGCCGCTAATGCCCAAGGCGACCGCCGTCTGGCTGGTCGAGAACACCTCTTTGACCTTCGACCAGATCGCCGATTTCTGCAAACTGCATCCGCTCGAGGTCAAGGGCATCGCCGACGGCGAGGTGGCCACCGGCATCAAGGGTTACGACCCGATCTCGACCGGCCAGCTCAGCCGCGAGGAGATCGCCAAGGCCGAGCGCAGGCCGGACTATCGGTTGCACCTTTCGGTCTCCAAGGTTCGCACGCCCGAGTTCAAGAAGCCGCGCGGCGCCCGGTACACGCCGCTGTCGCGCCGGCAGGACCGCCCCAACGCGGTCTTGTGGCTGTTGCGCAACCACGCCGAGCTCAAGGACGCGCAGATCATGCGCCTCGTCGGCACGACCAAGCACACGCTGCAGGCGATCCGCGAGCGGACGCACTGGAACTCCGCCAATCTCCAGCCGATGGATCCGGTGACGCTGGGTCTGTGCTCGCAGATCGACCTCGATTTCGAGGTCAATCGCGCCGCCAAGGATCGGCCCAAGGTGGAGGAGGCCGGCGGTCAGACCCTGGTTTCGGCGGAGATCACCACGGCCAAGCCCACGCCCGCGCCCGCGAGCCCGTTCGAGGTGTTCGGCGCGCCGAAGCCCAAGCCGGTCGAGGAGCGCATCGACGTCGATACGGTGTTCGGCAAGGTCAAGGAGCCGCGCGTCGAGGAGTGAGGCGCCGATCTCGCCGCTCGAGGCCGGTCGGTCCCTCGTTGCGAGATGCGGCCGGTCCCCGTCGACGCCGAAGAGGCGCCGCCGCGCTTGGTCACGGCACGGCGGCGAGCAGCAGGAACACGCCGAAAATGACGAGGTGCACGGCGCCCTGAAGGATGGTCGCGCGCCCGGTCGCGAGCGTCAGCGAACTCACGAACAGGGTGAGCAGCAGGATCGCCGTGCCCTCGGCGTCGAGACCGAGGGTCAACTCGCGTCCCAGATAGAGCGACACCCCCGCGACGACCGGGATGGTCAGGCCGATGCAGGCGAGCGCCGAGCCGATCGCGAGGTTGAGGCTCGTCTGAAGATGGTTGCTCCGCGCCGCCTTCACCGCCGCCACGCTCTCCGGCAGGAGGACGAGGGCGGCGATGACGACGCCGAGGAAGGACGGCGGAAGATGGGCGGCGTGGATCGCGCGCTCGATCGATTCCGCCAGGGTCTCGGCCAGCAGCACGACCGCCAGCAGCGACACGACGAGCATGACCGCGCTGACGCCGGTCGCGCTCGCCGAGGGCGGCTCCGACTCCTCGCCGATGTCGCTTGCCCCCTCGGGCAGGAAATAGTCGCGATGGCGGACCGACTGGACGAACACGAACACGAAATAGAGCAGCAGCGACAGCACGCTGACGAACACGAGCTGGGTGGGCGAATATTGCGGGCCGAACTTGGCCAGCGTGTAGTTCGGCATCACGAGGGTCAGCACCGCGAGCGTCGCGAGCACGCTGAGCGCCGAGCCGGTTCCCTCGACCCGGAAGCCCTGTTCGCGATAGCGCGCGCCGCCGACCAGCAGGCACAATCCGACGACGCCGGTGAGGACGATGACGACCGCGGCGAACACCGAGTCGCGCGCCAGCGCGTTTTCGGTCGCGCCGCCCGACAGCATCGAGGTGACGATCAGCGAGGCCTCGATCACCGTGACGGCGAGCGCCAGCAGCACCGAACCGAACGGCTCTCCGACCTTCAGCGCGACCACTTCCGCGTGATGAACGGCGGCGAACACCGAGCCCAGCAGCAGCAGGCCGGACAGGATCGCCACCCAAGGGGTTTCGGCGTCGACGACGTGGGCGTGCTCGAGGCCGAACAGGACGAGCGCCGCGAGCGGCGGCGCGTAAACCCGCACGATGGCGGCGGTCGTCCCGTGCGTTGCGGACATGGTTCGCTCCCCTCGCGCCAACGGCCGGCGAGCCGGCGTTGTCGCCGGCGAGGCGATAGCCGATCGGGAGGCAAAACGATAGTCCGGCGCGGACTCCGCCGGCGTCCGCTCAGAGCCTGGAGACGACGGCGAGCTTCCTGACCTGCCCGTTCTGGTAGGCGCGCAGGAAGGCGTCGTAGTCCTTGAACGACACGCAGCCGTTCGAATCGCCGTTCGGTCCCAGCATGTAGGGATGCGCCAGAAGGCCGGCGCGGCCATAGACGCCGCCGTCGCCCACGGGGGTCAGGCGCAGCGCCTGCACCCCGTGAAACAGGGATTCGCGCAGCGTCAGTTCGTAGAGGTGCGGCGGCGTCGGCCCGACTGCGCGCTCGCTGACGAAGCGAATGTCGTCCAGCGCGGCGCCGAGGCCGGAATGGGCCTCGAGGCGGGTCCCGTCCGGAAGATAGACCACCCGCGCCGAGATGTCGTAGATGGCCGTCTGCCGGTCGTAGCCGAGATGGTCGACCGAGGGCGCCGACGAGAACGCGCCGAACAGACCGGCGATGCCGCTGCGCGCATCGCCCGCGGCCGGCTTGGAGACCACCGTCGTCGCCGGCGCAGAAGCGGGACGCGACGGAAGCGCCTCCGCCGCCGGCGGCGCCGAGGTCGGACGCGAAGGCGGAGCGGGCGGACGGGACGCCACGACGGCGCCCGGCTGCTGGCCGATGCCGAGCAGCTTCTGGAAGATATTGCGGCCGTCGCCGGGCGCGGCGGAACCGGGCGCCGGCAGCGCGATCTGGCGCTCCGGGGCGACGGGATTGGGCGCGGGCTCGGCGAAGTCGGACGGGCGGACCGGCGGCAGGGGAACACTTTCGTCGATCCGCGGCACGTCGCGGATCGGCGGGAGCGGAATGACGTCCGGCAGCGCGTTGACGGAAGCGGGCGGCGCGCTCTGAGGCGGCGGCGCCGGCGGGGGCGTCTCCAAGCGCAGCGAGTCCGCGGGCGTCGGCGCTGCGGGCTGCTCGGGAGCGAGACTCGCGAGCGTCGGCGAGGGCGCCGGGGCGTTGGCTTGGGCGCGCCACTCCGGCTCGACGATGAGCGCGCCGAACAGCTTCTCCGGATCCTCGGCGGTCACGGGCGCGTCGACCGGCGCTTTCGCCACGACCGGGGCCGAGCCGTACCGCGCCTGGTGCAGCGCATAGGCGGCGACACACCCGACCGTCGCCGCCGCGACCGCCCCAAGGATCACATGCCTTGCGGCTCTCCCGGAGTTACGTCCCCGCTCCAGCGGAATGCCGCCGATTGCTGCGTCGATCCCCTGCATCCTGCCCTACGCTGAACGCCTCGCTACGAATGGGATGAGAGTTAGCGGCTTTAGGTTTAGGTCCGATTAACGCAGTTCGAGACGGAAGGCCAGACGCTCCGTTGTCCCGCCGGGCAAAAAAAACCTGCGGCGAACGGATTTCACTGTTTTCCAGCGCGCGTCGGGACGTCGGCGGATCGAGGGCCTCGGCGAATCGCGGCCGTCACTTGTCGGCGCTGAGCCGAACGCCATTGACCGTGATCGACCGGTCGTCGCCGATCTCGACCAGCCAGCTCAGCGCGCCGTCGCTCTCGGTCTTCGCCAGGCCCTTGGCCATCGCCACCATCGGCAGCGACTTGGCGGCGACCTCCGGCCCGAGCTCCCTGACCGCGCTCATGGTCCGGTCGAAGTTGCGCATCCGAATCGTCACGACGCCGGAGGTCCTGCCGGCGGCGTAGCGCATTTCGCCCGCGAGATCGGCGTCGATCGCCGGGGCGACGACATGCGACGGCGCCAGCACCACCTTCAGCGGGCCGGCGCCGATCAACGCCGCCGAGACCCTGGCCGAATCGTCGTCCGAAATCGCCGGCCCCGGCCCGCCGAGGCGGAGGCTCTCGATCGCCTTTGCGGCGGCGGCCGCGATGTCGATCCCCTTGACGGTGAAAGCGAGGTTCACCTTCGAGGGCGTGAGGTCGGCGGCGTTGGGGGGCGCGAGCCCGGCCGGGAGGCTGAGGCCCTCGGCGTCGAGGGTGGCGTCGACGGCGCTGTCCGGACCGGCGTTGGTCACGCCGACGCCGAGCTTCGCGCCGGCGAGCGCGATCGCGCCGATCGGGGATGCGATCATCAGCTTCGTGGCTTCGCCGCCCTCGACAAACCGCGTCCCGGGCGCGGCGAGCGTCCGCAGCAGGTCCTTGAGCTCCGATTCGTGCTGGGCGAGATCGGCGCGATGGACGGATAGCAGGCTGACGAGATCGAACAACTTTCTCGTGTTCAGGCCGTCGACCCCGAGGTTGACCGACGCGCTTTCCAGCCGGCCGCTCGAGGCGACGGGATTGCCGTCCTTGTCGGTCACGGAAATCTTGAAGCCGACGTCGCCGAACGCTTGCCTGACCGTGCTCGAGACCGCGCCGTCGGGCTTGACGGTCGTCGCATAGTCCCCCGCGAGCGAGCCGAAATCGAAAGCCTGGGCGAGCTTCGGCGCTTCGGCGGTGAGGAGGCCCTTGCCGGCGCTGGCGGCGCCGCTCGTCCACCAGGCGAGCTGCGGATCGACGACCAGGGTCTGGCGGTAATTCTCGACCTCGAAGACGCTGGTCGCGTCCCCGGTCCGGGTGACGATGCGCGGCAGCGAGTCCTGAACCACGCGCCATTTGCCGTCGTCCTGCTCGAACAGCTTGTAGACGAGCGTCGCGGGCTCGTAGGTCGCGCCCACGCCGGCCCCCTTGAAGAGGCCGTTCACGGCGGCGAGGTCCACGGACAGGATATAGGCCTGACCATCCGGCTTCACGCTGACCAGAGCAGAGCCGCCGGCCGGCGGCGCCGGAACGAAACGGTCCAGGAAGGCCTGGACCGTCCGGGCGCCTTCGGGGGTCGCAGGCCTGTCGCCGGCGAAGGCGGGAACGATCGCGACGCCCGCGAGCAGCCCGGCCAGCGCCGCCCGGCGGCAAAAAACAGTCGCGATCATGCTCGAACCTGCTGCAGTCGGAGAAACCGGCGCGACTCTATCGCATATCCGGCCGTCGCGCGTCTCTCCGAAACGCAGGGGGTCCGATCACGGCGCCGGCAGCGCGGCGGGCGCTCGCGACTTCGCCGCCTGGGCCCGCGCGACTCCCGCCTTGACCGCCGCCTGCACCTTCTCGAAGGCGCGGACCTCGATCTGGCGGACGCGCTCGCGCGAGACGCCGAATTCGGCGGACAGGTCCTCGAGGGTGATCGGGTCCTCCGCGAGACGGCGCGCCTCGAAGATTCGCCGCTCGCGCGGGTTCAGCACCGACAAGGCGCCGCGCAGCGCGCCGAGGCGAGCGTCGGATTCCTCCCGGTCGGCCAGTTGCGACTCCTGGTCGGCCGATTCGTCGACCAGCCAGTCCTGCCACTCGCCTTCGCCGTCCTCGCGCAAGGGCGCGTTCAGCGACGCGTCGCCGCCGAGGCGGCGGTTCATGTCGATCACGTCCTGCTTGGCGACCCCGAGGCGCTTGGAGATCGATTCGACCTGGTCGTCGCGCAGGTCGCCCTCGTCGAGCGCCGAGATGCGGCTCTTCGCCTTACGCAGGTTGAAGAACAGCTTCTTCTGGCTGGCGGTGGTGCCCATCTTCACCAGCGACCAGGACCGCAGGATGTACTCCTGGATCGAGGCGCGGATCCACCACATCGCGTAGGTCGCGAGCTTGAAACCCCTTTCGGGTTCGAATCGCTTGACCGCCTGCATCAGGCCGACGTTGCCCTCGGAGATGACCTCCCCGATCGGCAGGCCATAGCCGCGATAGCCCATGGCGATCTTGGCGACGAGGCGCAGATGCGAGGTCACGAGCTTGTGCGCGGCCTCGCGGTCGCCGTGCTCGCGCCAGCGCTTGGCCAGCATGTATTCCTCTTGCGGCTCCAGCATGGGAAACCGCTTGATCTCTTGCAGATAACGGGCGAGTCCCGATTCGCTGGCGATAACGGGAAGCGACGCGGCCATTGGATCCTCCAGTCGGAGCCGGGATCGAGGCCGGCTCCGTCGGCGCTACGGCCGTCGTGACATTGTGGTCGAGCAAGGATGGCCGAAAAATGGCCAGCCCACGACCGCAAAACGAAACCGCCGCGGCTTTGGATCACCGGCGCGCCGGGCGCCCGGCGCGCAGGACGTCGACCAGACGCGCCAGATCCTCCGGGAGCGGACTGTCGAAGCGCAGCGGCGCGCCGGTGATCGGATGCTCGAAGCCGAGCGCCGCGGCATGCAACGCCTGCCGCCCGAGCGCGGCGAGCGCCGCTCTCGCCTCCTCGGTGAGGTGGGCCGCCTTGGTCTTGAACCCCGCGCCGTAGACCGGATCGCCGAGCAGCGGATGGCCGATCGAGGCCATGTGGACGCGGATCTGGTGGGTCCGCCCGGTCTCGAGCCGGCAGGCGACCAGGGTCGCAGGCCCCAGCGCCTCCACCACCTCCCAATGGGTCACCGCGTGGCGGCCGCGCTCCTCGGGCACGACCGCCATGCGCTCGCGGTTGTGGGCGTGGCGGGCGATCGCGGCGTCGACCTTTCCCGCGCCGGCCTCGAAACCGCCCCAGACGAGCGCGAGGTACTCGCGTTCGAGCGAGCCGGTGCGGCCGTGGTCGGCGAACAGCCCGGCCAGGCCCTGATGGGCGGCGTCGGTCTTGGCGACGACCAGCAGCCCCGAGGTGTCCTTGTCGAGCCGGTGGACGATGCCCGGCCGGCGCACGCCGCCGATCCCCGACAGGCTCGCGCCGCAGTGGCTGATCAGCGCGTTGACCAGCGTGCCGCCGGCGTGGCCGGGGGCGGGATGGACGACCAGCCCGGCCGGCTTGTCGATCACGACGAGGTCGGCGTCCTCGAACACGACGTCGAGCGGAAGGTCTTCGCCCCGCACGGAATAGTCTTCGGGCGGCGGCGCCTCGAACCGAAGCGCCGCGCCGGGCGTCAGCCGCGTCGCGGGGTCGGTCGCGGTGACGCCATCGACCGAAACCTCGCCGGCTTCGATCAGCGCCTTGATGCGGGTGCGCGACAGGGCGAGGCGGCGCTCGGCCGCCGCCCGGCCGAGCCAGCGGTCGAGCCGCTCGCCGGCCGCATCGGCGCCGACCTCGAACGTCTGCGGACCCGATGCGGCGACGAGGGCGCCTTGCGGCGCCGGGGCCGGCGCGGCCTCGTCGTCCTGAACAAAACCCCGTTGCGCGCGCGCCTTCGCCTTGGCGTTCATGTGCGCTCGCGGCGCCGGACGCGGCCGGCCGAGGGGGCGGCGGCCGGCGCGACCAGCGCCCCGAGCGCCGCCACGATCGCCTCCGGCGTCGGCCGGGCGCCGGGGCGATGGCCGTCGAGACCGCGCCGGATGGCCGCGACATGCGCCGGCGTATTGCCGCAGCAGCCGCCGACGATGCGCGCGCCGCAATCGACGGCGAGGCCGGCGTAACGCTGCATCAGCTCGGGTGTGCCGGAATAGTGGATCTCGGCGCCGTGCCAGTGCGGCACGCCGGCGTTGGCCTTGGCGATCAGGACGGCGTCCGGGTCGGCCTCGCTCATGGCGAGGATCGACACCAGCAGGTCGGAAGCGCCGACGCCGCAGTTGGAGCCCCAGGCGAGCGGCTTGTGCTCGAAACCGTCGGCGAGCGCGGCGAACGCCGCCGGCTCGACCCCCATCATCGTCCGCCCGGCGGTGTCGAAGCTCGCCGTCACGGTGAAGGGCATGCCGACCCGGGCCGCCGCCAGCGCCGCGGCGCGAACCTCCTCGGCCGCCGACATGGTCTCGATCCAGGCGACGTCCGCGCCCCCCTCGCGCAGGCCCTCGATCTGCTCGGCGAACACGTCGATCGCCTCGTCCTCGGTCAGCGGGCCGAGGGGGGCGAAGATGTCGCCGGTCGGCCCGACCGACCCCGCGACGACCACCGGACGGCCGGCCTCGTCCGCCACCGCCCGCGCGTTCTGCGCCGCGAGCCGGTTGAGCTCCCGGGCGCGCGCCTCGGCGCCGTGCAGCGCGAGCCGGCGCCGGTTCGCCCCGAAGCTGTTGGTGAGGATGATGTCGGAGCCGGCGTCGACGAAAGCCCGATGCAGCGCCTGGATACGGTCCGGGTGGTCGACGTTCCACAGGTCCGGGCAGTCGCCCGACGTCAGCCCGACGGCGAACAGGTTCGTTCCGGTCGCGCCGTCGGCGAGCAGGGGCCGGCCTTCGGCCAGAAGCGTCTCAAGCAGGGAGGTTGGCATCGTCGCGCCCGGGAAAAGTGTCGCCGACAGTTACGCGGGCGCCTCGACCCGCGCAAGGCCGAGGCGGACGCTGCGCCGCTTGTGTCCGGTTGTTCGCGTGCGTAAGGAGGCGGCAGCGAGAACAAGGGCGATGGCGATGACCGCCGAAGCGAGGAAAACGGGGCCCGATGCCGGCGCGAGCCGGCTGGCGGCGGTGGTGTTCGACCGCGACGAGGAGCCCGATCCGCCGCTGATCGCCTTCCTCGACGCGGCCGCGGCGCGCGGCGTGCGCGTCGCGGGCCTCGTGCAGGAGCGCGCCGGCGACGAGGACCTGTGCGCCCTGCGCGACGTGCGCGTGCGCGACCTCGTCACCGGCGCGACGCTCGCCATCATGCAGGACCTCGGCCGGGACGCGACCGGCTGCCGGGTCGACCCCGAGGCGATCGCCGTCGCCGCAGGCATGCTCGACCGCGCGCGCGCCGGAGACCCGGATTTGCTGGTCGTCAACCGCTTCGGGCGGCTGGAGTCGGAAGGCGACGGCATGCTGGCCGAGATCGGCCGGGCGTTCGCCGACGATCTGGCGCTGATCGTGTGCGTGCCGAAGCGCTATCTCGCCGCGTGGGACGCTTTTGCCGCGGGCCTCGACGAAAAGCTGCCGCCGACGCGCGAGGCGATCGAGGCCTGGTGGGCGGCGGTTGCGCCGGCGGCGTCGCCGGACCGGGCGGCGGCGGCGTGAGCCTCTGCCGCCCGCCGCGCGCCGGACTCCCGGTCGTGGAGCCCCTCCCGCACGCGAACAGCGCCAATATCCGGTTCATGCAACGCCCGCCGCCACGAGGGATGCCGGCCCCATTCTTCCTACCGTGCAAAGCGCCGGAGCGACCGTCCCCGAAAAGGACTTCGAAGGCGCCGGCTCAAGCCGACCCGTAACGAACGTGCAATTGAGCAGCGGGATTCGACGGGAAGGGGGCTTCGCGGATCGCGGCTTTGGACGCCTCGATTGGACGAAGCGGACCTACGGAGGACGTCAGGGAAAACGCGGAATCCGTCCGAAGGTCGCGTTCGTCAGCACCTGAGCGAATAACCGGCGCAAATCGGAGAGCGGACCTTTCCACCGTCATCACGGAGCGTAAACATAAAGACTATTCAATTCCTGGCGTGGTGAATATTCATTCTTACACCCCTTTGGGTGCGCCCTGAATGCGTTATGCAGAACTTGCATTTGTGAGAGACGCTACCGCGACAGAAGTCTCTTGTCAATTCGGTCTAGATGTGTTGAGATGTTCTTCAATACGCAAAGCGTACCGGTTAACTCTGTTACCGCAAGGGAGTATTGATTTTCGACTCCAATAAAAATATCGGGAGGATGCAATGGGCAATTGGAATGTTGACTATTGGCCTTGGGGCGGCGTTAAAATTTGCCTAGACGAACAAGAAACCAAAAATGTCTTCTCTTCTGCTGACGCAGCTACGACTATCACAAGCGCTCTTGGCGCTATCCCTCCACCAGTCTCGATTGCGGCTGCGGTCGTCGGGCTCTATATTGGATTGGAGAAATCTGCTGCTGAGGCGGCCGATCAAGGAGGTGGCGTCTGCTTCGAGCTTCCGTGGGTCGCGATCTATCCCGCTGAGAATCCGCTTCTGGTTATTCCGTCTTCCAATGGCTCACCCTCCCCGCCCTTTCAGGGGAATAAACAGCAGCATGTCAATTACGCAGGGAGTGACGGGAAAGTTCACGAACTTTGGTTCTCCGACACTGGCGGCTGGAGCCACAATATCCTCAGCGACATCGCCCACGGCGGCGCGGACAGTCAAACCTCTCTCCCTGCATCTGGTAGCGCGGTGGACGGATTCGCCACATGGTGGAACAAGCAACAGCATGTCAACTACATCGGCAAAGACGGAAAAGTCCACGAACTTTGGTTCTCGGACAATGGAGGCTGGAGCCACAACGTCCTCAGTGACGCCGCTCCCGGAGCCAATGGCCAAACTTCGCTGCCGGTCGCCGGAAGTCCGTTGGATGGATACACGACGTTGTGGAACAACCAACAGCATGTGAACTACATTGGCAACGACGGGAAAGTCCACGAGCTTTGGTTCTCGGACAACGGGGGTTGGAGCCACAACGTCCTCAGTGACGCCGCTCCCGGAGCCAATGGCCAAATTTCGCTGCCCGTTTCCGGAAGTCCGTTGGACGGTTTCGAAACGCCGTGGAACAAGCAACAGCATGTGAACTACATTGGCAAAGACGGGAAAGTCCACGAGCTTTGGTTCTCGGACAACGGAGGCTGGAGCCACAACGTCCTCAGTGACGCCGCCCACGGAGCCAATGGCGAAACTTCGCTGCCGGTGGCCGGGAGCCCGCTTGATGGTTTTTTCACACCCTGGAACAGCCAACAGCATGTGAACTATATTGGCAAAGACGGGAAAGTTCACGAGCTTTGGTTCTCGGACAATGGAGGCTGGAGCCACAACGTCCTCAGTGACGCCGCTCCTGGAGCCAATGGTCAAACGTCGCTGCCGGTCGCCGGAAGTCCGTTGGATGGTTACGTAACGCCGTGGAACAACCAACAGCATGTAAACTACGTTGGCAGAGACGGGAAAGTTCACGAACTTTGGTTCTCGGACAACGGAGGCTGGAGCCACAACATCCTCAGTGACGCCGCCCCGGGAGCCAATGGCCAAACTTCGGTACCGCTCGCCGGGAGCCCGCTTGATGGTTTTTTCACGCCTTGGAATAACCAACAGCATGTAAACTACATTGGTAGAGACGGGAAAGTTCACGAACTTTGGTTCTCTGACAATGGAGGGTGGAGCCACAACGTCCTCAGTGACGCCGCTCCCGGAGCTGATAGTACCGGGGATCTGCCTGCGCCAATGGGTTACATTGACGGTTACATAACGTAAACGAGGAAACAGCGGCGCAGCCGGCGAGCAGCGTAAGGATGCGCCCTTCCGGAAGTCGGTCGGCGACCTTCTCAGGGGGTCGACACGCTGTCGCTGTTTGCCTCGGAAGGAGCGTCCCTAGCTAGCTAGCTAGCTAGCTAGAGCTTTCCTTTTCGCACCGTGATGGTCGAGGAAGGGCGGCAAAGGCTCGGTTTCGAGGTCGGGCGTACGCTGGACGGCGAGCGCGCCTCACTCCGCCGGATGAAGCTTTACATGACCACACCGAAAAATCCGCCCCGGTTACCCATGCTGAGACCGTCGCGGCGCTCAACCGGAGGGCGCCTGTCACGGGCGCCCGAGCGGCGAGACGCCGCCCCTCCCCGAGGAAGCCTTGTCCGCCCCCTCGCGCACAACCACCTTGACGGTCGCCCGCGAAGCCTGGCCGCGCGGCCGTGTGCCGTCCTCGACATGCGATAGCCTCTCGCACTATTGCTATCAATGCTATCGTTACTGGATATTGCCATCGTGGCCGCCGTCACCATTCGCAACCTCTCCGATGAGACCCATCGCGCCTTGAAGGTCCGTGCGGCGCAGCACAATCGCAGCACGGAGGCGGAAATCCGCGCCATCCTGGAGGCTGCCGTACGGCCGGAGAGCCGAATGCGTCTCGGCGCCGCGCTGGCGGAGATGAGCCGGAAGATCGGGCTCACCAACGCCGATGTCGAAGCCCTGGAGACCGTGCGCGCCGCGGCGCCTGCCGAGCCGCTCCGCTTCGAATGATTCTGCTGGACACCAATATCGTCTCGGAGGCCATGAAGCCCGAGCCGGCCCCGGCGGTCCGCGCATGGCTCGACGCGCAGTCGGCGGAGACGCTTTTTCTGTCCAGCGTCACCGTCGCCGAACTGATGTTCGGCGTCGGCGCGCTTCCCGGGGGCAGGCGCAAGGACAGGCTGGCCGCGGCGCTCGACGGCGTCATGGACCTGTTCGCGGATCGGATCCTGCCGTTCGACACCCGCGCCGCCCGACACTATGCCGAACGCGCCGTCAGGACGCGCGCCGCCGGAAAGGGCTTCCCCACGCCCGACGGTTACATCGCCGCGATCGCCGCCTTGCATGATTTCGCCGTCGCGTCGCGCGACACGAGCGCATTCTCGGCCGCCGGCCTGACGGTCATCGACCCCTGGACGGCTGGCGTTTGAGCATCAGGCGGGGCAGCGGCTCGCCGGCCGGGGTCGGCCGCCCGCCGCGCGCCGGACTCCCGGGCGTCGGGTCCGTCCCGACCGAGAACAAGCGCCAATATCCAAATCCATCGCGTCATTTCGTCTTGAACAGGCGAATAGCGTATGTGGCCACCGCGATGAGATCATCGTCTGGTCCAACCGCAATGACAGAGCCTCCCTCGGGAGAGGATTTGGTGACGCCAGTGACGATCAATCGGCCTCTTGAAACGTCACCCTCCCACAACAATCCCTCCTCTGTACTGCTGAAAAAGATCGGCCCGCTCTCACCTTCAGCGAGGACGGCGTCAAAGTCGAAAACCTGTGACTTTGTCAGGTCGACCGCAAGATTTTCCGCGTCGCTGAGAACCGGCTTGCCGGAAGAGAGGTCGAACAACCACACATTCTTGTCGGTCAAGCCCACCGCACAATTGGCGACCAGGAGGAGGTCGCCAAGCACAGAGATGTTGTTTATGCCTCGCTGGGCTTTGTCGTTATAGCGAACGCGAAAAACCTCGCCGCCATCCGGCACGCTCAACGCCGCGATGTCTCCGTCCTCCGAGCCGGTCAGGATGAGGTTGCGCCAAAACGCCAATCCCCGGACGTTCCGAAGTCCCCAGGGATTGGCCGGAGCAGCCGGCGATTTGTCATCGATGACCTTGGCGAGCTTGAATGCTCCGTCCGGCATTTTAGACCAGTACAAAACGAACCCGTTCTCATGCCCCGTGACAAGGTAGTCTCGACCGGAGACCGTTGCCGCGAGCCCGCTGTTCGCAGTCCCGTACTTCGCATCATACGAAAGCCGCTCGCTGATCTCGAAACTTCGGCCTCGATTGCTGGCGGGATCGGTCTTCCGATGCCAAATGACGATCGAATCCGCCGTGTCCGAGGACGCGATCGTCGAGTCGTCGACAGCCGCGACCATCTCGACGCCGCGTCCGGATGGCAGCGCCATGGCTTCGGTGACAACGGGACCAGATTCATCGGCATGCGGGATCCGGAAGATCGAAATCACGCCATCCCATCGTCCGACGGCGAAATGAGACTTGTCGAGCCACGACATCGTCTGGGCAAAGGCGAGCGTGACGCCTGCAGGCTGAATGGTTTGCGCTGAGCGCGCGTCCGCCAGCATTGTCGAAGAGACGACGGCTATGGCGACGACGGCCCAGCGACGCCACAGCCCGGGTGCAACTCGCATCATGCGTATCCTCCCGTGTCATCGCATTCGAGGTCGGCCTGCGGGGCGCGCCCGCTTTTCGACCTTCCCGCATCACGACGCCGCAAGGCCTCGCACGACGGATCGCCGGCGAGGCGGACGAGGCCGCGTCGCATTTTACACGCGTCGATCGCGCTCCGCCAGGAATTGGAACGGCCGGTCGGGTGGGAACGGCGGTCGGTTACGACCCTTTCGCCGGGCCGTCGGGTGAATTGCGTTCTTTGCGGGAGAGCCGTCGCTCCGGGCGTCGGCGCTGTGCAAACGTCAAATCATGGCGAGCGGGCCCCTGTAACAGCCCGCGCCTCCCGGTCGGGCGTCCGCCGGACGGCGAGCGCGCCTCACTCGGCCGGCGCCATCGCCTCCGTAGCCGGCCTCGGCCTGGACGCGGCCGGCTGGAGCGGCTTCGGCCTTTCGACCGGCGCCTCGTCCTCGCCCGTCCCGACCAGGCGGCTGAACAGGCGCCACGTCAGCCGCCCGACGTCGTCCATCACCGTGAACACCGCGGGGACGAAGATCAGCGACAACAGCGTCGACACGATCAGGCCGCCGATCACCGCGATCGCCATCGGCGAGCGGAAGCCGCCGCCGTCGCCGAGGCCCAGCGCCGAGGGGAACATGCCGGCCGCCATCGCGATCGTGGTCATCACGATCGGCCGCGCCCGCTTGCGGCCGGCCTCGACCAGCGCTTCGAGCCGCGGCGTGCCGCGCCCGATCTCCTCGACCGCGAAGTCGACCAGCATGATCGCGTTCTTGGTGACGATGCCCATCAGCATCAGAATGCCGATCACCACCGGCATCGACATCGCCTTGTGGGTGATGAGCAGCGCCAGAATCGCCCCGCCGATCGACAGCGGCAGCGAGATCAAAATGGTGATCGGCTGCAGGAAGCTGCCGAACAGCAGCACCAGCAGCCCGTAGACCATCATCAGGCCGGCGCCCATCGCGGCGGCGAACGAGGCGAACACCTCGCCCATCACCTCGACGTCCCCGGTCTCCCGGATCTCGACGCCGGGCGGCAGGTTTTTCGCGGTCGGCAGCGCGTGGATCGCCGCGACCGCTTCGCCCAGCGCCGTGTCGCCGCGCAGGTCGCCCTCGATCGTCACCCGGCGCGAGCGGTCGTAGCGGTTGATCGCGGTCGGCCCGTGGCTGATCGACACGTCCGCCACAACCGACAGCGGCGTCGCGCCGCCGCCGGCGGTCGGCACCCGCAGGTCCTGCAACAGCCCCATGCGGGCGCGCGCGGCCTCGTCGAGCTGGACGCGGATCGGGATCAGCCGGTCGCCGGCGTTGAACTTGGCGAGGTTGGCGTCGATGTCGCCGAGCGTGGCGACGCGGACCGTGCCGCTCAGCGCTTCGGTCGAGACGCCGAGGTCGGCCGCGACCTGGCGCTTGGGGGTGATGCGCAGTTCCGGCCGCTCGAGCTCGGCCGTCGACATCGGCGTCTCGATGATCGGGATCGTGCGCATCTCGCTGGCGATCTGGTTCGCCGTGGCGTTGATGACGTCGATGTCCGGGCCGGCCACGATCAGCGAGACGTCGCGCTGGCCGTTGTCCTTGAGGAACCAGTAGCGGATGTCGGGCACGTCGGCGAGGATGGCGCCGATCCGCGTCTGCAGCTCCTTCTGCGTCGCGGCGCGTTCCGACTTGTGCACGAAATTGACGACGAAGGTCGCCTTGCGCGGCTCGGCGCCGCCGCCGAGGATCTGGCCGCCGAAGATCAGGGCCGAGCGGACCTCCGGAATGGCGCGCAGCTTCTCCGAAATCGCGCGCGAGACCCGGTCGGTGTCGTCGAGGCGCGAGCCCGGCGGCAGTTCGACCGCGAGCAGCGCGCGACCGTAGTCGTCGGCGGGAATGAAGCCCGACGGCAGCAGCCGGGTCGACCAGAGCGAGCCGGCGAAGATCAGCGCCCCGATGAACACCGTGATCCAGCGATGGCGGACGGAAGCGCGCACGAGCCGGGTGTAGCCGCGCATCATCGCGCCGTCGCGCTGGACGTGGTCCTTCGGGGCGCGCAGGAAGTAGGCGGCGATGACGGGCGTGACGAAGCGCGCGACCATCAGCGAGAACAACACCGCGATCGCGACCGTCAGGCCGAACTGGCGGAAATACTGCCCGGCGATGCCGCCCATGAAGCTCACCGGCGCGAAGATCGCGGCGATCGACAGCGAGATGGCGATGACGGCGAGGCCGATCTCGTCGGCGGCCTCGACCGAGGCGCGATAGGCGGACTTGCCCATGCGCATGTGGCGCACGATGTTCTCGATCTCGACGATGGCGTCGTCGACGAGGATGCCGGTGACGAGCGTGATCGCCAGCAGGCTGACCAGATTGAGCGAGAAGCCGATCGCGTCCATCGCCCAGAAGGTCGGGATGATCGACAGCGGCAGCGCCAGCGCCGTGACCAGGGTGGCGCGCAGGTCGCGCAGGAACACGAACACCACCACGACCGCGAGCGCGGCGCCCTCGATCAGCGTCTCCATCGTCGAATGGTAGTTGCCGACCTCGCTCACCACCTGCGTGTCGACCTTGCTGAACCGCACCTCCGGATGCGCCGCCTGGATCTTCGCCAGGCGCACCGCCACCCGCTCGTCGACGGTCACGTCGCTCGCGCCCTTGGCGCGGGTGATGCCGAAGGCGACGATCGGCTCGTCGAACAGGCGGCTGAAGGTGCGCGGCTCGGCCGCCCCGTCGACCACGGTTCCGAGTTCGTCGAGACGCACCTTGCGCCCGCCCGGCAGCGCGATCGGCAGCGCGGCGAGGTCGGCGACGCTGCGCGCGCCGGCGAGCGTGCGGATCGCCTGCTCCTGGCCGGACACTTCGCCGCGGCCGCCGCCGAGATCGACGTTGTCGGCGCGCACCTGCTCGTTGACCGCCGCGGCGGTCACGCCGAGCGCCAGCAGCTTTTCCGGATCGAGCGCAACGCGGATCTCGCGGTCGACGCCGCCGAAGCGCGTCACCTCGCCGACGCCGCGGACGCTCTGCAGATCGCGGGCCACCGTGTCGTCGACGAACCACGACAGCTCCTCGACCGACAGGCCGGGCGCGGAGGCCGCATAGGTGACGATCGGCAGCCCCTCGACGTCGACGCGGCTGACGACCGGCTCGTCGATGGTGCGCGGCAGGTCGCCGCGGATCTTGGCGATCTTGTCCTTCACGTCGTTGAGCGCGCGGTCGATGTCGACCGAGCCGACGTTGAACTGCACGACGGTCGCCGACGACCCGTCGGTGACGGTCGAGATGATGTGCCAGACGCCGTTGAGGCTCGAGACCGCGTCCTCGACCTTCTTCGTCACCTGCGACTCGAGTTCGCTCGGCGCCGCGCCCGACTGGGTGATCTCCACCTTGACGATCGGAATGTCGATGTTGGGAAAGCGGGTGATCGGCATCGAGCGGAAGCTGATCAGCCCGAGGATCGTCAGCACCGCGAAGGCGACGATTGCGGGAATCGGCCGTCGGATCGACCAGCCCGAGATACTGAGCGCCATTGCCGTGGCTTCCCTAGTTGACGACGCGCGCGGCGCGCCCGACCGAAGCGATCCGCCCCATGCCTCACTCGCCGGCGGCGGTCGCGACGACCGGCGTCGGCCGGACGCGATCGCCGGGGCGCAGGAAAGCCGCGGCCCTGGCCACCACCGTCTCGCCCTCGGCCAGTCCGTCCTTGATCTCGACCTCGTCGCCCTCGACGATGCCCGGCGTCACCGTCCGCTCCTCGACCCTGCCGTCGCGCACCACGTAGAGCCGGGCGACGTCGCCGTCGCGGCTGAGCGCAGCGGCGGGCGCGCCGACGCCGTCGCGGCGGGCGAGTTCGACCTCGGCGGATGCGAAGGCGCCGATATGGGCGTGGGACACGTCGGACAGCGCGATCCGCACCTTGCCGGTGCGGCTCGCCCGGTCGACCTCCTGGGACACGAGACGCACCCGCCCGCGGACCGGGTCCTTGACGCCGGGAAGGCGAAGGGTGGCCGGCATGCCGCCCGCGAAACGGGTCAGCGACTGCTCGGGCGCGTCGGCCTCGAGGTCGATCGCGCCGTCGTCGATGATGCGAAACAGCGGCTCGCCGGCGCCCGACGCGGTCGCGCCGACCCGCGCCGAGCGGCGGCTGACGAGACCCGCGACCGGGGCCGTCACGTCGGTGCGCCCGATGCGCACCTGAAGCTCCTGCCGTTCGGCGTCGCGCGCCTTGCGGTCGGCCTCGGCGACGCCGAGCGCGTTGCCGGCGGAGGCGAATTGCGCCTGCGCCGTCTTCAGCGCCGTCTCGCGCTGCTCGATGGTCGACACCGACATGACGCCTCCGGCGAGTTTTTGCGCGCGGGCGAAGTCGTCGCCGGTCCACGTCACCTGCGCCCGAGCCTGGTCGATGGCGCTCTTGGCCTGCTCGATCGCAGCGTCCGCGCGCCTGATCGCGGCGTCGTTCTGGGCGAGCAGCGCGTCGAGCTGGGTGCGGTCGAGGCGGGCGAGCACCTGACCGGCCCTGACCCAGTCGCCGTCCTCGGCGTCGACCTCGGTGATCGTCAGGCCGTCGATCCGCGCGGCGACCATCGCCTCTTCGCGGGCCATGAGCGTTCCCGACACGAACAGACGGTCGACGAACTCGCGCCGCACGGCGGGAACGACGGTCACCGCCGGCGGCGGAGGCGGCGCGGGCGGCGCTTCGGCGGCGGCGGCCGCGGCGATCGGCGCCGGACAGGAAGCCGCGCCGACCGGCAGGCCGAGCGCGCGGACTCGTTGCGTCGGGACGGCGCAGGGCTGAAGCGTGACGAAACCCCAGGCCCCGGCGGCGAGGGCGACGAAAACGAGAAGCGGGCCAAAGCGCCGGGTCATTGCGAACCATCCTCTCCGCCAGGGGCGATCGCCCCTGCGAACAAAGCATTCAGGACGCCGTAGGCCATGGCGGCCTCGGCGGATCGGTCGAACTCGGGCTCGGTCGCCATGCGCTTGAAGAGACCGCCGACGAAGGTGAGGAAGAACCGGGCGGCGAAGCGCGGGCCGAGGGCGGGCGCGGCGACGCCCGTCGCCTTGGCGGCCTCGAACAGCCGTTCGAGCTTGCCCAGAACGGCGACGTCGAGCGCCCGCGTCATTTCCGCCACGCGCGGGTTGCGCCCGGCCTCCGCCCAGATCTCGACGATCATGCGCACCTTTTCGCGCGGCTTGCCGAGCACTTGGTCGCGCAAGGCCTCGTAGGCCGCCTTGCGCAGGTCGCACCCTTGCGCGAGCAGCGTGGCGAACGAATCCCCGGCCCCCTCCTGGTCGAGGGCGCACAAAGCCTCGACGATCGCCTCCTTGGAAGGAAAGTAGCGGTAGAGGTTGCCGGCGCTCATCGCCGCTTCCTCGGCGACATGGCTCATGGTGGCGGCGTGGAAGCCGTGGCGGACGAAGGCGCGCTCGGCCGCCTCGATGATCCGCTCGCGGCGGTTGTCCTCGGCGGGGCGGCGGCCTGGGAAGGGGACTGGCGACATATCGGTCCGATGAGAATGAATATTCATTCTCATTAATGCCCAGAATGCGGCGAGAGTGCGACGGGACGCGGCACGCGGGGTCGCCCGTTGACTTCCGCCGGCGACCGCAACCTGGGCCGGCGCGCTGCCGCCGGCGCCGGCGGATCGGTAGAGGCCGACTGCGAGCGCGGATCGTCGGGCGCCGGGCGCCGGGCGCTGCTCCGCCGGGTCGCGGGGGCGCTCAGGCCAGGTCTCGGCTCCCGGCCGCGCGGGCCGCTGCAATGGCGCGCTGGAAGCGTTCCCGGGTGGGCGACTTGAGCCGCCCGAGCTGAAGGGATTCCTGCATCGCCCGGATCACGGTTTCGTCGTCGTCGCCCGTTTCCGCGCATGTCCCGGCGAGGCTCGCGAGCTCCGCCAGCGGAATCTGGTGGTGCCGACGCGGGCCCGCGCCTCGCCATGGCCATGGCCGATTCGCGTCGGCGCCGGCCGGCCAGATCAGGTCCTGGCCGTCGTCCAGGGTCAGCGGAAACCGGCCGACGCCGAGGGCGGATTGGATGGTTTCCCGAATCGCGCCTCTGGCCCGCTGAAAGCCGTGGGCGCGCGAGACGCGGTCGACGAGCTGGTCGAAATAGATCGGCCCCTCGATCGCCACGACATGATCGACCATCTTGCGCAGGACGGGGCGGTAGCCGGCGTCGTAGAAGCGGGCTTGATCGGGAACCGCCGCGTCCGCGGGATCGGCTTCGCGATAGCGCGCGACGGCGGTTCGGGCGGGCGCTGTCGGAACGGGCGCGGTACTCGGGATGACGCCGGCGTAGACGGGATCCGGCGGGCGCTCCCAGGGCGCGGCGGGCGGCTCGGCGAAGGCCTTCTCCTCGGCATCGCCTGCTTCGAAAGGAAGGGGCTCGTCGGGCGGCGGGGGCGTTTCGACGGATGGCGATTCGACCGGCCCGGAGACGTGTTCGGCCGTTTCCTCCCGGACCGATGACGCCGCCCTCGCGCGGTCCTGCGCGAGGATGGCGGCGAGGCGTTGGTGGACCTTTTCCAGCGCCGCGCCGGAATCGAGCCACCACTCGGTCGACCAGATTCGAAGGATCCGCCAACCGAGCGTCTCGAGCGCGGCCTGACGCAGCTTGTCGCGGTCGCGCGCGGTCGCCGAGCGGTGAAACTGGGCCCCGTCGGCCTCCACCCCCGCGAGATAGACGCCGGCCTTGTCGGGATGGACGATTCCGAAATCGACGCGAAAGTTGGAGACGCCGACCTGGGGATGGACGACCCAGCCCTTGTCCTCGAGGGCCCGCTTCACGGCGTCCTCGAAAGGCGACTCGGCGGCGCGGCCGGTCGGCGCGAAGGCTTCGGCGATCGCCCGCGGACCATTCTTGGCGAATTCGAGGAAGTGCTTGAAGTCGACGATGCCGCGGGCGATCGACCGGCCGAGATCGATCTGCTCGGGGTTCATGCTCGAGAAGACGATCATCTCGCGCCGCGCCCGGGTGATCGCGACGTTGAGCCGGCGATGGCCGCCGTCGCCGTTGAGCGACGAGATTTGCGCCGTGACGCGCCCGGTGGCGTCGGCCCCCACCGCGCAGGAGAAGACGATCACTTCGCGCTCGTCGCCCTGCACGTTTTCGAGGTTCTTGACGAACACCGGCTCGGGCGTTTCCAGCTTCTGCCAGAAGCGGTCGAGGGACGGATCGGCGGCGCGCTCCTGGTCGAGAAGGTCCTCGATCAGCTTCTGCTGCTCGGCGTTGAACGTGACGACGCCGATCGAATCGCGCGACGACCGGAGGCGGCTCACGACCTCGGCGACGACCGCCATCGCCTCGGGCCGGTTGACGCGGCCTTTTCCGCGCTCGTAAAGCCCGTCGCTGACGGGCATGAAGCGGAGCGCCGTGTCCTTCGTGACCGGCGACGGAAACGTCACCAGTTCGCCGCGATAATAGCGGGCGTTGGAGAAGGCGATCAGGCTCTCGTGCCGGCTCCGGTAGTGCCAGGTCAGCCGGACACGCGGCAAATTGCAGGCGACGCACTCGTCGAGGATCGACTGCTGGCTCTGCAGGACAGCGTCGTCGTCGTCATCGGCGTCGCCGCGCTGACCGACGTTGGTCGGCGGCAGTTGTTCCGGGTCGCCGACCACGATGACCTGGCGGCCGCGCGCCATGGCGCCGATCGCGTCCCAGACGGCGACCTGGGAAGCCTCGTCGAAGATGACCACGTCGAAGGGCCTGGAGTCCGGCGGCAGATAGTGCGCGATCGACAACGGGCTCATCATCACGCAGGGAGTGAGGCGGGTCAGGACGTTCGGGATCTTGCCGAACAGCTGGCGCAGCGGCAGATGCCGGGCCCTCTTGGCCGCCTCGCGCGCCAGGGTTCCCCATTCGGGATCGGCGCCGAAGCTCGTCATCCCCGGGACCGCGCCGCCGATTCGGGCGAGGACGATCTGCCTGGACAGCGCGGCGACGCGCGCGTCGGCGGCGCAGAAGGCCTCGATGGCGGCCTCGTGATGCTCGGCGAGGAACGAGGAAAGCGTTTCGTCGCCATTGACGATCTCGTCGGCGGTCCACTTCGCATATGCATATTCGAACGCGGGCAGGATCTGCGCGCCGGCGAGGACGCCGGCTTCGATCGCAGCGACCAGGGGCTCGACGCCGTGGCGTCTGGAGTCGGCGGCGGCGGCTCGCCAGCGGGTCCATTGCGGCGCCTTGACGAGATGGGTCGTCCAACGGTCGAGCGTCTCCAGCAGGCGTTCGAAGCCGCCGGGTTCGAACGCGAGAAGCCGATCCGGCGCGGAGAGGTTCGCGGAAAGGCTCAGCGCGGCGGCGGCCGCCTGCGTCGCATCGAGACGGTCGCGAAGCGCGGCGAGCGCGCGGCCGGCGTCGCCGTCCGGGCTGACGAAGCCGGCGTAGTCGGTGAGGAGAAGGACCGTCTGCTCCCGGATCGGGCCCGCGTTTTCGAGGCGGGCGCCGAGCGCCGCGATCGCCGTGTCCATCTGGCCGGCCCAGGCGACCACGGCTTCGGTCGCGGCGGGATCGGCGCCGACCGTGTCGAACAGCCGCTCGAAGCCGGCGAAGGCGGGCCGCAGTCGTTCGGCGTCGGCGAGCAGGTCGACGAGGTCCTGGAGGAGGACGAGGTCGCGCCCGATCTCCTGCGCGACCGGCTCCGGGCAACACGGTTGCAGGGCGAGGCGAACCTTTCGCTGCCGACCGCTGCGCAGCATGAAGTTGGACGCGCAGGCGTCGCGCCAGGCGCTCTGCAGCGCCGGGAGGTCCAGTCGCGATACGGCCTTCAGATCGTATCGCGCGCCGAGTTCGGCCGTCTTGTCGCCGACGCGGCGCGCCAACGCAGCGCGCGCCCTGAGGGCTTTGACCCGCTCTGCGGCGCCGGGCCCGAGCAGGAGGACGCCGTCGATCGCCTCGGGCCGGCCGAGGCGTTCGCCGAACCGCGCGAGATGCGGGATGTCCGCAGGATCGATGAAGCCGGGCGGAAAGCCGACGGCGCCGGCGAAGGCGTCCGCCATGCGCAGGAGGTCGGCGATCGCCGCCTTCAGCACGCCCGCGAGGCGCTGGAATTCCTGGGCCCAGGCGGGCGTCCAACGGGTTTGCTCGATACCTCGGAGGGGGTGGTGAACCGGGTCGCCGATTGCGGCGAGCGCGGTCCTGAGGGCGCTGCAGGCCTCGCGCATGGCGGCGAGGTCCTCCGGCGCATGGGCGGTTCCAGCCGGCCAGGAGAAGCCGACGTCGGGAAGCGCGCCACGGTCGGCCACGACCCGCCCGAACGCTTCGTAAGCGGTCATTCCGTTCGGGCGCCGCCGGTGAAGCGCCGAGACGAGCCGGTTGAGTTCGTCGCGCCGGCTCTTGAGATCGGCGGCCGCCGCCGCCCAGTCCTGTTCGGTCGCGGTCTCGCGATGGCGCCAAGCCCTGGCGAGTTGTTCGACGACGACTGATTTCTGCGCCTTGGCGGAATGGACCTCCAGGCAATAATCGCCGAGGCCGGCGTCTTCCATCCGGCGGCGGACGACCTCGAGGGCCGCGGTCTTCTGCGACACGAAGAGAACGGTCCGACCATGGGCGAGGCAGTTCGTGATCATGTTCACGATCGTCTGGCTCTTGCCGGTGCCGGGCGGGCCGAACAGCACGAAATCCCTGCGCCGCTGCGCCGCGACGATGGCGGAAACCTGAGAGGAATCGGCCGAGAGCGGCGCAAACAGGTCGGCGGGGTCGACAGCCTGGTCGAGCGTCGAGGGATCGACGAAGTCCGCATCCCCGGCGCCGTAGGAATGGGTCGGGGTGTCGATCAGGTGCCTGACGACCGGGTTCTGCTTCAGCTGATCGGTCCGATCGACCAGGTCTTTCCAGAGCAGGTGCTTGGCGAACGACAGAGTGGTCAGCGTCACCTGCTCGGCGACCTCGAAGCCCTGGACGGTCTTGACGTGCTCGCGCACGACCTTCCAGATCCTCGCAATGTCGACGCCCGAGCCGTTGGTCGGCAGGTCGTCGTCGAGCTCCGGGATCGGGAGCTGGAAATCCCGGCGGAGCATCTGCAGAAGCGTCGGATTGAAGCGGATGTCGTCTTCCTGAAGGGCGAGGCGGAAGCCCGAGCGGACGCTCTTTCGCTCGAGCTGCACGGGGACGAGGAGGAGCGGCGCGCGATAGGGGCCGACGCCGTCCCTGGGCTGCCATCTGAGGAAGCCGACGCAGAGGAAGAGCACGTTGGCGCCGCCCTCTTCGAAGGCGAGGCGAGCGGTCCGGAACAGATCGGTCAGACGGGCGCCGGTCTCCTTTTCCGGCGCCTGCGTGTGGAGCTCGTTCCGGGCCAGCGCCTCGGCGAGATAAGCGCGGCGGCCGTCTTCATTCTGGCGTTCGAAGAGCAGGGCGGGGTCGCGCCCGTCGCTCCCGTCGAGGACGGTCGCGCGCCCGAAGATCTTCATGCGGGCGCCGGCGGAGAGCTGGTCCAGAAGACGGGCGGCGTCCGGGCATTCGATCGCGAGCGACTTGCCGTCCTTGAGATTGAGCAGACGGTTGCGAAGGGTGAGGTCGAGGAGGCTGTTCTTCCAGCTTTCGAGGCGCGTGAGGGCGCGCTCCTGCTTCGGCGGATGGATCGGCTGGTCCTCTTCGAAGACCGGCGCGGCGTCGAGGTCCTGGTGGACGGCGGCGTCGACTCCCGGTTCGAGGGCGCCCGACGCGGCTCCGCCGAGATCGAGGGGACGGATCTGCGCCTTGCGGCTCCTGCGCACGTCGATCGCGAATTCCAGCGCCTTGGGCGCGTCCTCGGCGAGATGCTTCGCGCCGGCGTCGGCGGCCTGCCTGAAACGGGCCGGATGGTCGCCGGTCAGCATCGTCGTTTCGACAAACAGCATGTCCTGCAGCTGGACGCGCTTGCGCAGCGTTTGCGCGTCGTCGACCACCGGACTCGAATAATCCTCGTCGATCAGCCAGAGGCCCGCGAACGCGTGTCCCTCGATCAGGACGACGAGCGGGTTGAGGCCGGCCTGTTCGAGGCACGAAGCGTAGAGGAGCGCCAGATCGAGGCAGGCGCCGACCCGGTGGGAAAGGATGTCCGCCGGCGGGCGAACCATCTGG
This sequence comes from Roseiarcus fermentans, assembly GCF_003315135.1. Classification (GTDB taxonomy): domain Bacteria; phylum Pseudomonadota; class Alphaproteobacteria; order Rhizobiales; family Beijerinckiaceae; genus Roseiarcus; species Roseiarcus fermentans. The sequence continues at coordinate 65,769 of NZ_QNRK01000018.1, read as the reverse complement.
CCCTGGCGCTCGAAACCTTTGGGCGGCAGAACGTAGGCGATGGCGTGGGCGACGAGCGCGGCCCAGACGGCCTCGGCGAGTTCCCAGGCGCGCGCCTTCTTTCCGGCCGCATACCCGTCGATCGCCGGGTTGCGGCCGGCCCTGGAGAGCTTGTCGGCGGCCTCGCGAAGAATGACGTCGATGCTGGGGTCGGTCGGCCGGACGAAGGCGGCGAGGAGTTCCGGCGCCGCGGCGGAGCCGCCCCAGTGCGCCGGCGGGAGAAGGTTGACCTCGATCCTGCGCTCGGCGAGCGGCTGGCCGGAGGCGTCGACCCGAACCAGAAGCTCCGCCCGGCGGGACGCCGTCAGACCCGACAGGAAGCCCTGGTCGAGCTTGAGATCGAGGGCCTTCAGGTGGTGGACATCGTTGTCGGCGATGCGGTCGATCCGCCAGACTCCAGGGGTGATGAAGGAGGGCTCGGAAGAGAGGTGGACCGAGACGTCCCGGAGGGCGGCGCCGGAGGCGTTGAGGACGGAGAGATCACGGACGATCGGAATCGCATTCTGATAGAATGCGAGATTGATGTTCTCGGCGGCCGTGCAACCGACCTGCACATTGTCCACGGATCGCCCCCAATTCCATTTTCGGCGTCAGCTCAATACCCGAGGTTTAGGAGCGGGGCCGAGAAAAGCAATGCGGTTGCGCGGCGCGCCATGCCGCGCCGCCCGTCGCTCGGCCCGGGTCCGAGGGCCGACGCTCGCTGCCAGCGACGCGCGCGCTCCCGGCGCGCATGGCCTGCGCCGCCGATTGCCGACCGTGCGCGCGTCGCTGGGCGCCCATTGCGCGGAGCGGCGGCGGGGAAGCGGCGGCGAAGCCGGCCTGCCCGTCCGCGACCGGCCCCGCTCGCGAGGCGCCTCCGCCTCACATGCCCGAATAATTCGGTCCGCCGCCGCCCTCGGGCGCGACCCAGACGATGTTCTGGGTCGGATCCTTGATGTCGCAGGTCTTGCAGTGGACGCAGTTCTGCGCGTTGATCACCAGGCGGTCGGCGCCGGAATCGTCGGGCGTGAACTCGTAGACGCCCGCCGGGCAATAGCGCTCCTCGAGACCGGCGTAGCGGGCGAAATTGACCGTGATCGGCGTCGCCGGGTCCTTCAGCCGGAGATGCGCCGGCTGATCCTCCTCGTGGGCGACGTTGGCGACGTACACCGAACCCAGCCGGTCGAAGGTCAGCTTGCCGTCCGGTTTCGGATAGTCGATCGGCGCGCATTCCGACGCCGGCTCGAGGTGCAGGTGGTCGGGCTTCGACGTGTGCACCGTCCAGGGCGGCGAGGACACGCGCACCTTCGGCAGAAGCCAGTGCTCGACCCCGGCCATCACCTTGCCGACGCGCGGACCCTTCTTGAACCACGGCTTGAAATTGCGGGCCTGCTGCAGCTCCTGATACATCCAGCTCGCGCGGAAGCGTTCCGGATAGGCGGCGAGTTCGTCGCCGCTGCGGCCGGCGGCGAGCGCTTCCGCCAGCGCTTCGGCGCACAGCATTCCGCTCTTGATCGCCGTATGGCTGCCCTTGATCCGCGCCGAATTCATGAATCCGGCCTCGCAGCCGATCAGCGCCCCGCCGGGAAAGACCAGCTTCGGCAGCGCCTGGGGGCCGCCGTTGTTGATTGCGCGCGCGCCGTAGGCGAGCCGCCTGCCGCCTTCGAGGCGCGGCCGGATCGAGGGATGCGTCTTCCATCGCTGCATCTCCTCGAACGGGTGGACCCACGGATTCTTGTAGTCGAGGCCGATGACGAAGCCGAGCGTCACCAGGTTCTCGTCGAGATGGTAGAAGAAGCCGCCGCCGAAAACTCCCTCCTGCATCGGCCAGCCGGCGGTGTGGACGACGCGGCCGGGCTTCGCCTTGTCGGCCGGCACTTCCCACAGCTCCTTGATTCCCAGCGCATAGCTCTGCGGGTCGCGGCCCTCGGCGAGCTGGAAGCGTTCGCCGAGCTGCCGGCCGAGGTGCCCGCGCGCGCCCTCGGCGAACACAGTGTAGCGGCCGATCAGCTCCACGCCGAGCGCGAACGTGTGTTTCGGCTCGCCGTTTCGGCCGAGTCCGACATGGCCCGTCGCCACCCCGCGCACGGCGCCGTCCTCTGCGTACAGGATCTCGACGGCGGCGAAGCCGGAATAGATCTCGACGCCGAGCGCCTCCGCCTGCTCGGCGAGCCATTTCACCACGTAGCCGAGCCTGACGATGCAGCAGCCGTGATTCTGGAAATTGCGGGCGACGAGGAAATCGGGAATGCGCCGCGCCCCGCGCGCGGTCAGGATGAGGAGGTCGTCGCCGGTCACCGGCTGGTTGAGCGGCGCGCCGCGCTCCTTCGCGTCCGGCAAGAGCTCGGTCAGCGCCCTCGGGTCGAGGACCCCGCCCGACAGGGTGTGGGCGCCGGGCTCCGAGCCCTTTTCCAGCACGACGACGGAAATGGCCGGATCGAGCTGCTTCAGCCGGATCGCCGCGGCGAGCCCGGCGGGGCCAGCCCCGACGATCACGACGTCGTATTCCATCGCCTCGCGCGGCCCGTATTGCTCGAGAAGGTGCTGTGGCGTCATGGCGTCCGCTCCCTCGGCTGCGGCCGGCGAAAGTGCGGCCGCCTTTGTTCCGGCTCTCTGTCGTCTCGGCGCCGGCGCCTCCCCGAAACCCGTTCCGTCGGCCGGAGTTCGCGGAAGCCGACGATCAAGAGCAGGCGTCCTCCTCCGCGGCCCTCGGGCGGCAAGCCGGACGAGCGCCGATCGGTGGGAAAGCGCCCCTTCGCAGGCGAGGCAGGCGGCGGTCGCACGACGCCGACGCCGCTCGCGATGGCGAGCGCAGCGGGAATCGGCTCGAGGGGCGAAAGCAGAGGAGCGGCGGGCGTGTCGTCCGGCCGCCCGACCCGGGTCGCGCAGTCTTCACGGCGTCGACCATCCGCCCGCCGCCAGACACCGGAACGACCTTGTCGGCGAAGCGCGACACGCCGTCATCCTCCCTCGCAGGTCCGGGATCAGGGACGCCGCCGAAACCCGGCGGGACCACAACCGGCCCCCTTATGACATTGTCTTGGCTGACATTTACCAAGCGGCAGCGCAATTTGCAAGAGCCGGACCCGCGGACCGGCATGATCCACAAGTCGAATTCCGGCGCCGTCGCCGCGGCGTCGCCTCACGCGGCCTTTCCGGTCGAAAACAGCCCTACAACGCCATCTCCGGCCCGAGCGGGACGATGCCGGTCGGATTGATGCCGCGGTGGCTCTCGTAATAATGATGCTTGATGTGGAAAAAATCGACCGTCTCGGCCACCCCCGGCCAGCGGTAGAGTTCGCGCAGATAGCGGCTGAGCGCCGGATAGTCGCGGATTTGTTTCAGGTTGCACTTGAAATGGCCGAAATAGACCGGGTCGAAGCGGACGAGCGTTGTGAACAGGCGCCAGTCGGCTTCGGTCAGGCGATCGCCGGCGAGGAATTGCCGCACCGTCAGCCGTGCGTCGAGCCAGTCGAGCGTCTCGAACAGGGCGCGGAAGGCCTCCTCGTAGGCGTCCTGCGAGGTGGCGAAGCCGGCGCGATACACGCCGTTGTTGACGGTCGCGTAGATGCGGTCGTTGAGGGCGTCGATCTCGCCGCGCAGGTCCTCGGGGTAATAGTCGCCCTCCGCAGCGCCGACGGCGTCGAAGGCGGAGTTGAACATGCGGATGATCTCGGACGATTCGTTGCTGACGATGGTGTTCGTGTCCCGGTCCCACAGCACGGGGACGGTGACGCGGCCGGTGAAGTCGGGACGCGCCTTCCGGTAGAAATCGGCCAGGGTGTCGAAGCCGAACAGCGGATCGGCGATCACGCCGGGCCCGGGATCGAAGGTCCAGCCGCGCCCGGCCATCAACCAGTTCACCACCGAAAGCGAGATCATGCTCTCGAGCCCCTTGAGCTTGCGGACAATCAGCGCGCGGTGCGCCCAGGGGCAGGCGAGCGACACGATCAGGTGATAGCGACCGGCCGCGGCGTGGAAGCCGCCGCTTCCCGAAGGCCCCGGCGAACCGTCGGCGGTGACCCAGTTGCGGAACGGGGACACGGGCCGAACGAAATGGCCGGAGGCGTCGCGGGGGAAATCCTCGTCGGCGCGCCATTCGCCATTCACCATAACGCCCATCGCCGCGTAGCCTCCGTCATGAGGGACCTCGCTCGGGTATAGCACGGGCGGTCGGGACGCGGGAAACGGGCGCCGCCGGGCGCGGATCGACGGCCTGGTCCCGCGGTCGTCGCGTCCGACCCCGATTGTGATACACTCCGAGCCGCTATGACCGTCGCCTTGCGCAAGCCCATGACGCTCGCCGAATTCCTAACGTGGGAGGAACGGCAGCCGCTGCGCTGGGAGTTCGACGGCGTCGGACCCGTCGCCATGACCGGCGGAACCGTCGGGCACGCGAACATCCAGGCCAACCTCGCCGCGGCGCTCGGCTCGCGGCTTCGCGGCCATCCGTGCCGCTTCTACGGCAGCGCCCTCAAGATCCAGGTTGCGGACGGCCATATCCGCTATCCCGACGGCATGGTCGTGTGCACGACGGTCGAGCGCCGGGCGACCGTCGTTCACGAACCTGTCATCGTCTTCGAGGTTTTGAGCCCGAGCACGGCGGCGAAGGACCGGATCGTCAAGGCGCGCGAATATCAGGCGACGGCGTCGATCCGGCGCTACGTCATGCTGGAGCAGGACGACGTCGGCGCGACCGTCTACGCGCGCGCCGGCGACGGCTGGACGCACGACATTTTGACCGCGGACTCGGCGCTGGCGCTGCCCGAGATCGGCGTCGAGCTGCCGCTCGCGGAGCTCTACGAGGGGATCGCGTTCGACGACGAGCCGGCCTCCGACGCGCCGGCTTGACGTCCGCATCCTGCCTCGAGGGGCCGGGCGCGGCGCATTCGTCGCGCCGGGGATGAACTTCCGCCGCGAATGCGATAACACTCGGGGCCGTTGCGCGCCGTCGCCCGGCGCCGAGCCGCCGAGGAGCCCATGGAAGACCAGTTTCCACGGCAATGGATGTGGTCGGAAGCGTTCGCGATGCTGGACCGCGCCGAGCGGATGCACCGGCAGTTCGTCCGGCCGGCCGGCGCGCGGCCGGTCGGCTGGGAGCCGCCGGTGGATGTGCTCGAGACCGAGCGGATGACGCTGGTGCTCGTCGCCCTTCCCGGCGTCGACCCGAGCGAGGTCCTGGCCCGAATCGAAGGCGACGAACTGGTGGTCTCCGGGTCGCGCGCCTACCCGCCGGAGATGCGGACCGCGGTCATCCACCGTCTCGAACTGCCGCAGGGCCGGTTCGAGCGGCGGGTGCGCCTGCCGCCCGGGCGCTACGCCGCCATCGAGCGGTCGTCGGCGCACGGCTGCCTGATGATCGCGCTGACCAAGGAGGCATGAGCATGGCCGAGGGCGAGACGTCGATCCACGACGCGGGCGCCGCCGGGAGCGCCGCCGAGTCGCCGCCCCTGCCGCCGGAGGGGCTGATCATCGTGCCGGTGCGCGGCATGGTGCTGTTCCCCGGCGTCGCCCTGCCGATCGCCCTCGGCCGGCCGCGCTCGATTCTCGCCGCCCAGCGCGCGGTGCGCGAGCAAAGGCCGATCGGCGTCGTCATGCAGCGCAACGCCGAGGCGGCGGAGCCGATTCCCGCCGACATGCACCGCATGGGGACGATCGCCAACATCGTCCGCTACATCACCGCGCCGGACGGCTCGCATCACCTCGTCTGCCAGGGCGAGCAGCGGTTCCGCGTCGCCGACTGGCTCAGCGGCTGGCCGTTCTTCGTCGCCGACACGGTCCGGATCCCCGAGCCGGCGGCGACGTCGAACGAGATCGAGGCCCGCTTCGTTCACCTCAAGGGCCAGGCGCTCGAGGCCCTGCAGCTTCTGCCCCAGGCGCCGGAGGAACTGATCGCCACCATCCGGGGCGTCGAGCAGCCCGGCGCGCTCGCCGACATGGTCGCGACCTTCATGGACGCGACGCCGGACGAGAAGCAGGAGATCCTGGAGACGATCGACATCGCCCCCCGGCTCGATCGCGTCTCGCGCCTCATCGCCCACCGAATCGAGGTCCTGCGCCTGTCGCAGGAGATCGGGCGGGAAACCCGGGCCTCGATCGATTCGCGCAACCGCGAGGCGCTGTTGCGCGAGCAGATGGCGGCGATCCAGCGCCAGCTCGGCGAGGGCGACGAGGGCAAGGCCGCCGAAATGGCCGAAATCGAGCGGGCGATCGTCGGCGCGCGGATGCCCAAGGAGGTCGAGGATCAGGCGCGCAAGGAGCTTCGCCGCCTGCAGCGCATGCCGGAAGCCGCCGGCGAGTACGGCATGATCCGCACCTATCTCGACTGGCTGGTCGAGCTGCCCTGGGCGCTGCCCGAGGAGAAGCCGATCGACATCGCCGAGGCGCGTCGAATCCTCGACGCCGACCATTACGGCCTCGACAAGATCAAGCGCCGGATCATCGAATATCTCGCGGTGCGCAAGCTCGCGCCGAACGGCAAGGCGCCGATCCTGTGTTTCGCCGGGCCGCCAGGCGTCGGCAAGACCTCGCTCGGCCAGTCGATCGCGCGCGCCATGGGGCGAAAGTTCGTCCGCGTCAGCCTCGGCGGCGTGCACGACGAGGCGGAGATCCGCGGCCACCGGCGCACTTACATCGGCGCCCTGCCGGGAAACATCATCCAGTCGATCCGCAAGGCCGGCTCGCGCGACTGCGTGATGATGCTGGACGAGATCGACAAGGTCAGCGCCAGCATCCAGGGCGATCCGAGCGCGGCGCTGCTCGAGGTGCTCGACCCCGAGCAGAACAACACCTTTCGCGACAACTACCTCGGCGTGCCGTTCGACCTGTCGCGGGTGGTGTTCATCACGACGGCGAACATGCTCGACACCATCCCCGGGCCCCTGCGCGACCGGATGGAGGTCATCAGCCTGCCGGGCTACACGGCAAACGAGAAATTCCAGATCGCGCGGCGCTACCTCGTTCCGCGCCAGATGGAGGCGAACGGGCTGAAGGCCGATCAGGCGTCGATCGACGACGCGGCGCTCGCCGCAATCATCGAGCGCTACACCCGCGAGGCCGGGGTCCGCAACCTCGAGCGCGAGATCGGCCGCGCGCTGCGGCGGGCCGCGACCCGGATCGCCGAAGGCGAGCCGGGCCCGATCGCGATCGGCGAAGCCGATCTCGGCGCGATCCTCGGCCCGCCGATCTTCGAGGACGAGGTGGCGATGCGCACCAGCGTCCCGGGCGTCGCGACCGGGCTCGCCTGGACGCCGGTCGGCGGCGACATCCTGTTCATCGAGGCGACCGTGACGCCCGGCGGCGGCCGGCTCATTCTGACCGGCCAGCTCGGCGACGTGATGAAGGAAAGCGCGCAGGCGGCGCTGAGCATCGTCAAGAACCGCGCCGCAGCTTATGGGATCGATCCAGCCCGGTTCGAGAAGTCCGATATTCACGTTCACGTGCCGGCCGGCGCGACGCCGAAGGACGGACCGAGCGCCGGCGTCGCCATGTTCATGGCGCTGGTGTCGCTGCTGACCGAGCGCACGATCCGCTCCGACACCGCGATGACCGGCGAGATTTCGCTGCGCGGCCTCGTTCTTCCAGTCGGCGGGATCAAGGAGAAGGTCGTCGCCGCGCACCGGGCGGGCATCACGCGCGTCATGCTGCCGGCGCGCAACCGCAAGGACTTCGAGGACATCCCCGAGGAGGTCCGCCAGGCGCTGGCCTTCGTCTGGCTGGAACGGGTCGACCAGGCGGTCGAGGCGGCGCTGGAGCCCGCGAAGGCCGCGTCCGTCGCAGCGCCGGCCGCCTGAAGACGCGCAGGTCTCGCAGGCAGAGCCAGATCGGCCGACGACGCCGTCAGCGTGTCCGGCGCCCGTTCCCCGGAGGCGGAAAGGCGGTCTCGGCCCAGAAAGGCGGCGCGCCGCGAACGACGTCGCGGATCGTGCGCACTTCGACCCGGCTTTCGCCGGGAGCGCCGACCACGGCCGCAATCGCGAAGGCCGTCATTCGGTCCTGCATCACGGCGATGTTTCGCGCGCCCCACTCGCCTTCGCCGTGAGGTCCGCGCACGCCCTGAAGGGCGCGCAGGCCGTTCGCGCGCCGGTAACATTCGAGCGTTCCTTCGAGGCTCTCTGAAAAGTCCCAGAGGCCACGGCCGATGAACAACGCCGTCCATTTGGGTATGCTGCCGAGAATCTCGCCGGAGGGAAACATCTGGACATTGAATTCGAGTCGCCGCGCCGCCTCCACCAGCGATTCGTCCGGCGATCGATACCCGAGGCCCGCCGCGAAGGGCGCGAGCACCATTGCGGCCTTGATATTGTAACCCAGCGGGCCGTGTCGGCGCGGGTTCGGGCGATCGAAATCGCAGGCGCCGACGAAGTTCTTGTACATCGCCCAGCAAACCGCCATGCCGCCCTGCGAGGGGCCGACGAGAACGACGGGCATGTCATGTGCGGCGACGCCGCCGAGCAAGCGGCCGGCGGCCCTGTCACCTTCGAGGAGCGCGCCCTCGGGGGTCAGGACGCGGGCGCCGGCTCCCGTCTCCAGCGCGTCCAGGGCGCGAAACAGGTCCTCGCCCTGCTCGCCGCAGTTGCTGTCGTTCGCCCCGCCGGACAGGCCGTGGCCCCGCTTGTCCAGGGTCAGGACATCGAAGCCTGCGTCGACAAAGGCGAGGATGTAGCTGCGCCAGGGCCGCGCGCCGCCCGATTCGCTCAGACCGTCAGAGGCCGGGTAGCTTCGCTGCAGCCACGCCCCGACCTCGGGACTCCACCCGCAGGCGAGATCGTCCGGGTGATGAATGCCCGTCGTCTCGACGTTGCGGCCGCTGACCAGGATCGCAAGCGCGCGGCGGCGGCCGCCATTCGGGTCCGGGACGCCCTCGCCGCGCACGTGCCAGCCACGCAGTTTGATTGGCGTGACGAGGCCCAGCCGCATCGTTTCGAGCGGTTCGCGAGGCGCCGTCACCTCGACCACGCTCGTGCGCGAGTCGAGCCTGGCGATGTCTTCGCGCCACGGCGCCGCCGCGAAGAAGGCGGGTCGGCGGACGGCGGAAAGATCAATCTCGCTGTGCGGATCGATCCGCCCGCGCGGATCGAGAGCCCCCGTGCCGCGAAACTGGTGCGGGATCTCGAGGTTGCGCACGGAGGCCAGAATCCGCGCCCGGGTCGCCGGGTCTTGGCGCGCCTCGATCCAGCGCGCCTTGATCGCCGCGTCGGAAAACGCCTCGACAAAGAAGTCTCCGCGGTAGCCGTCGGGCGGAAATTGCGCCATCGGCGTGAACGGGACGAGCGCCTCGCCCCCTCCCTCGGCGGGGGCGAGAAAAGCGGGAAAGCGCGCGTTCTGGTCCCAGCCGATCTCGACAAAGCCATCGGGCTCGGGCGCGTCGGGGGAAACAAACGGTCCGCTTTCCGGAAACGGGAAGAGGCGCACCCGGCGCATGCCTTCCGCCCAGCTCGAGGCCTCGTCGGTCATGCGTCGTCCTCCAGGTCGGGGCGCGGTTCGCTGCCGTCGCCGCCCGCCATCAGGTCGAGCACTTCCTCGCGGGTCTTCTCGCCGCGCCGGAAACTCGCCGCCACCGCGCCCTGGTTGAGCACCACGAAGTCGTCGCCGATCGCCATCGCGTGGCGCGCATTGTGGGTGATGAAGACGATGCCGATGCCGCGGGTCCGCGCCGCTTTCACGAGGCTCAGGACCTTCGCCGCCTCCTTGACGCCGAGCGCCGAGGTCGGCTCGTCGAGAATGAGCACCCGCGCGCCGAAGTACATCGCGCGGGCGATGCTGAGCGCCTGCCTCTCGCCTCCAGACAGCGTGCCGACGAGTTGCTCGCCGTCCGTCACGCGGGTGAGGCCGAACTCGCGGATCGCGGCGAGCGCGGCGACCGCCGCGGCCGAGGAATCGAACAAGCGGAACGGGCCCCAGCCCCTGGTCGGCTCCGCGCCGAGAAAGAAGTTCCGGGTGACGCTCATGAGCGGGATCGCGCCCACGTCCTGATGGACGGTCGCGACGCCCTTGGCGCGCGCCTCCCTCGGACTCGAAAAGCGCGTCTCCACGCCGTCCACGAGCATCGCGCCGGCGCTCGGCGGGTGAACGCCCGACAGTATCTTGATCAGCGTCGATTTGCCCGCGCCGTTGTCGCCGAGAAGGCAAAGGACAGCCCCCGGCCGAACGGAAATCGTGACGTTGCGCAGCGCCTGGGTTCCCGCGAAGATCTTGGAGACGCCGATCAATTGCAGGATGGGGTCGGATTGCGTCATCGCCCCTAACCCTCCGACAGCGCGAGTCGGCGGAAGTAGCTGTTGGCGAGCACGGCCGCGAGCAACAGGGCGCCGAGGAAAAGCATCAGCCAATCCGTGTTCCAACCTGCATAGAAGATGCCGACCGTAATCACGCCAAAGATGATCGAGCCGAAAAACACGCCGAGCGGGGATCCATAGCCTCCCCCAAGCAGTACGCCGCCGATGACTGCGACGATCGGCGCTTCGAAGACATAGCCCTGACCGTTGGCGGCGTTGCCTGAGTGAAACTCGACGGCCTGAATCACACCGAGCAGCGTCGCCGTCAGCGACGTCACGATGAACAGAACGATCTTTACGAAACCCGTGGGGACACCCGCGCCGCGCGCCGCGCTTTCATTTCCGCCCGTCGCGTAGACCCAATTCCCGAACGGGGTTCGCCACAGGACAATGGTTGCAACGACGGTGAGTGCGAGCCACCAGAGAACAGCGACATTGGCCTGCCCCCATTGCGAACCGAACAGCAGTTCGACCCCTGGCGTCGTCTGGATCGACGAGGATGTCGTGTTGGTGAGAAGGCGCGAGAAACCGAGCGCGGCTCCGATGAGCGCGTAGTTGGTCGCGAGGGTCACGATAAAGGACGGCAGCCGCGTTTTCACGGTGATTGCGCCATTGACGAGACCCGTGACCGCGCCAAGGGCGAAACACATCGCCAGCATGATCCACGGATTCATCTGGTAATGATTGGTCCCGATCGCAAAAAGAATCGAGGTCGCCCCGATGACCGAGCCGATCGAGAGGTCGAATTCCCCTGCGATCATCAGAAGGCCTACGGCCAGCGCGACGATCCCGACTTCGGCCGACGTGTCGAGCCACGCGGCGGTTCCATTCAAGGAGACGAATCCAGCCCTCCACGCGCAGACCGCGAAGAACAGATAGACAAATGAGGCTGCAAACACTGCGCCGGCCTCGGGTCGGCGCAGCAGGCGTTGCAAATCAAATCGTCTCGGCGCGGCTTGCGCCGGGAGCGCGGCGGGGAGGCTTCGTTCGGTCATGACGGCGGGATCGCTGTCGGGCGCGGCGGCGTCATGGCCCTATTCGACCCCTCGGTAGCCGGCGTATTCCTTGTTGACGTCGATGATATGCTGGGCGTCCCCCTGCAAGATGAAATGCGGGGCGGCGAAGATCGGTTCCGCCGGCAGCATGTCGAACTTGGCCTTTTGATAGGCCATGGTCAGACCGAAATATCCGTCGAGATATCCTTGCAGGTCGACCACGAACATCGCCTTGCCGTCGCGCACCGCCTCGAGAACCCGGCGCGACACCGTGAGGCCGCCAATCTCGACCTTGCCGGTTCGTCCGGCCTCGTCGACTGCGCGAATGGCCGACTCGACCTGCGTCGGGCCCAGCGCGTAGACGCCGTCAATCGCGACGTCGGCGGCCAAGGCCCCCTTGATGGCCTGGAGATTAACCTGGGGGTTCTGCGTGTCCTGAAGCGGAATCGTCATCGTCTTGGCGTCGCCGCCGCCCGCCTTGATCGCTTCGACATATCCGCGGCACATCGCTTCGAGCGCCGGGTTGCCGGGCACCTGATTGACGCAGAGCCCATGCTTGACCCCGGCCTTGCTCTGCAGGTCGCCCGCCTGGGCGCCGACGAGATGCGAATCGTATCCGACATAGGCCTGACCGCCGACGTCGCGCCAAGATTCGTATCCCCCGTCCATGATGATGACGGGGATCCCGGAAGCGGCGGCCTTCTTGATCTGAGGGCCCATGGAGTCGGGAAAAAAGTCGGAAACCACCAGCACGTCCGGCCGCCGTGCGGCGGCCTGCTGCACGAGCCGAGTGAGGTCGGCTTGTACGTTATTGAAATCCTGAATGGTGGAGTACTGATACTCGACGCCGAGCGCCTTGGCGGCGTCGTCTGCGCCCTTCTTCAGCGGCCCGAAGAACGGCTCGATGAGCGGTCCCGACACCATGATGATGAATGGCTCCTTGGCCTGGGCGGATGGAACGGCCGAGGCCGCAATCAGACCAGCCCAGGCGAAACCCAATCCCAACTTAGCGAGCGCCCTCATGGATCATTTCCCTCCCGTCAGACGCTTTCCGGTCTTGCTCCGTCCGCGTCCTTTCGTCATATTTCACTTATGACATTCAAACTTCATATAAGAAATTATCGGCTTGTCAAATGGTCTGGAGGTCGTGTTGTCGAGTGAAGGGCCGCCCAATGCCGCCGCCGCGATCGCCCCTGATCGGCTGCAAAGCCAAGAGCCTCCGCGCTATGTGGCGCCGGCCGTCGAAAAGGGCCTGGACGTTCTGGAGTTGCTGGCCTCGTCCGCTGTCCCGCTGTCCCAGCGCGGGATCGCCGACCGTCTCGGCCGCTCCGTGCCTGAGGTCTACAGAGTGCTCGCTTCGCTGGAGCGGCGGGGATACATCGCTCGGGGCGCGGACGAGAGCTATTTCCTGACGATGAAGCTGCACCAGCTGGCGATGGAGCATCCTCCGGTCAAGCGGCTGGTCGAAAACGCGATGGCGCTCCTGAACCGGCTCGCGGCGGAGACCATCCAGGGCTTCCATGTCTGCGTGCTGGACGGCGCTGAGATACAAGCCATTATCCAGGTCGACAGCCCGGCCCCGATAGGCTTTCGTGTTCGAGTCGGCGGTCGGAATTCAGCTTTGCGGTCGGCGTCCGGCAGAACGTTGCTGGCTTTTCAGCCGCCCTCCGCCCGGCAGTGGGCGCTTGCGGCCTCGGGCGAATTCCCGGCGCGGGACCGCCTGATTGCGCGCATCGAAGCGATTGCGAAGGTTGGCTATGAATATGTCGTCGACGATACGCTCAAGGGAATCATCGACGTCAGCTTTCCAATCCTCGATTATTCGGGACATGCGATCGCCGCGCTGACGATGCCGTTCCTTGCGGCCCAAGCTCCGGTGATCACGCTTGAAGAGGCCGCGGCGATGGCCTCCGAAACGGCCTCGCGAATTTCGGAGAGCCTGGGAGGACGACAGCCGCAGACGATTCTGCCGGTTCGCGATCCGCTGTCGTACGCGGCAAGCCCCTAAAAGGCGCCGCCGCTCACGCCGCAATCGCGCTCGTCTCGCCTTCATCGAGCGCACCACCCGCAGCGGCGCCGCGATGACCGGCGAGATTTCTCTGCGCGGCCTCACTGTTCCGGTCGGCGGCGTCAAGGAGACGATCGTGTCGGCGCAGCGGGCGACGCCGCCGGCGCCCAACCGCAAAGACGACGAGGATATTGCCGAGGACGTGCGCGACCGGCTGTGGCGTTCGTACGGCTGGAAAACGTCGACGGCGCCGTCGCGCAGGCGCCGAAGCCGGCGAAGACTCCGGGCCCGGCGGCGGCGGAGCAGCCTGCGCCACGACCGCGGCGTCGACCGGGTGACGCCGACAGGCGGGGCGCGTCAACGTTCCCGCGTGTAAAGTCTTGCGCAAGTCGCCGGGAGGCATCATTTTAGCCAAGCATGACGACAGACGCTCTCGAAAAGAAACTGATCGAAGCCCTGAAGACCGTCGACGCGCACGGAGACGTGGCGCCGGCGCATGTCCACGACCCGATGACCATGCTCATCCGCGAGAACGCGATTCAGGCCAACCTGATGCGTTGGGACGAGGACCGGGGCCGCTACGTGCTGACCGGCACGGGCCGTCGGCGGGTCAGCGCGGGCAGCCGGGCGCCCGGCGCCGTGGTGGCGTTCCGACGGCGCGCCGCCCCGAACGGGGATCAGGGGACGGCGAAGCCCGGCAGCCACAAACCGCAGCCGGAATAGGGCAGGCGCCGCTCCTTCCATGCGGGCCCCCTCCGCGCCCGGTGCGAACGCGTTACGACGCCGAGGCGTCCGTCGCGGCTGTTTGTCCTTGCACGATGGCGGCCCGCAGCCGACTCATTCTGCGACGCAGGTCCACGACGCCCCAGGCCAGGACCGCGATCACGAACACGACGGTCGCCGCCAGCGACGGCAGAAGGGAGTCGCGCGCCGAGCCGAGCGCATAGGATCCAAGGCAGGCCAGGCCGAAGAACAAAAGCGCGACGAGGGTCGAAAGCGTGAAAGCGAACCGTCCGCCTTCCGGCGCCCTGCGAGCCATGAAAAACGTCACGACCCAGCTCGTGAGTTCTCCCGCCAGTCGAGCGCCGAGCAGCCCGTTGATGGAACGGTCGAGGAACGAAGCGCCGACCATGTAAGCCAGCGCGCTCGACGTCAGGATGTTCGAGGCGGCCAGTCGCTTGGTGCGGCTGGCGTTCAACATCACCGACGTGAACGGCTCGGTCCGCGCCAGCCGCGTGAACGCGGCGGCGCCGAGAAGGCCCATCGCCATGGGATCGGCATGGAACTTTGCTCCGAACACGAGCGTCACCACCGGGCTGAGCAGGAGAACGACCCCGCCGCCGTAGAGTGCCGCCAGAACGGCGACGACGCTGGCCGCCAGCTTGACCTCCGCGTTCAGCCGCCCCGGGTCCGAACTCGCGTGATAGAAGCGCGCGAGGATCGTGGTCTGGAGGACACGGTTCAACAGGGTCAGGGGGACAGTCGCCGTGAGCAGGATGACCGAATAGATCGCCAAGGTCTTGAGGTCGAAAAAAGCCGCGACGACGAACCGGTCGCCCTGCATGGCGATCGACAGACCAAGCCCATTGAACAGAAGTGGATAAGAAAACCTGAAGGCCGTCTTGAATAACGGGCTACGGAAATCAATCCGATACGGGACATCGGCGAATATCCGGCTCGCCAGAACGAGGGCGACGACCTGCGCGTAGGTCGAAGCGATCATGGCGTAGTAGTTTCGTGTGATCAATGCGACAATGATCATGACAACGATAGAAACGGTCGCGGTGACTCCCATGGTTCCGACCTGAGGCCAGTAGCGGAAGTCGCGTTCCGCGATCCTCGGCGACAAATTCTCGAACGAACGAATCAGCATCGGCGGCCCGAGCAATGCGAAGCTCGTCCAGGAATCGCCGAGCGATACCGCTGAGGCGACGAGAGGCGCGACGCAAACCGCGAGAATTGAAATCGCAACGCCTCTGACCAGGGCGAGCGCATGGGCGCTCGCCAGCGCCTCCTCGTAACGGTCTTTAGGGGCCGAATAGACGAAGCGGTAGATCGCTATATCGGTCGATACTTCAAGAAAAATACTGAAGGCCGTCAAGACGGAAATGAAACCGATCTGCGTCAACGACAAGATATGGGTCAACGCGAGCATCCGGACGAACGGCAGGCCGGTCTCGATCGAGCCGACGATCACCAGCGGATAGCTCTTTTTCAGGTTGGCCAGCAGGTTGAATTGCAGCGGAAGCAGTTCAATCAGGGTCGCCGCCAGGCGCGCCAACTTCGCCGTCGGTCGCGGGTCCCTCCGGTCAGACATCTTGGAAAGTCGCCGGACGCGCGGAACACGCCCGGTCCTGTGAGCAAGACCAGGGAGACGACGGCGACCGCCGACGCTGCCTGTTGATGACCGCGCCCGTCACAATCTGCAGACCCTGCCTGGTGCCAACGTCATCTTGCGTGCCCGGCTTTCGCCTCGCGCCGTTCGAAGTCTTTGAATCAGCGACGGCTCTGCGCGCCCACGCAGCCAAGATCCGGGCGATTCGACACCGGCGACGGGCGAGGTCGACCGCGCAGTTTTATATCGACGCCTCAAGCGCGAGGAAAGGGACATTGTCTGACCGCTCCGAGGGACACTCCATCCGGCAAACCCGTCGGAGACCGATCGAACCGGGCTGGACGAGACTGCCTTCGTGCCGGTCCATCCGATGTCCGAGGCGGGGAACGCCAGGCTGCGGGCGAACCCGATCTCGGGCGGCCGCCTGGAGATTATCCGGCTGGGGTTCGGGCCGCTCGCTCCTCTACATACAGATGGCGCACGATCGCGACGCAGCCAACGAGAATGAAGAGCAACGTCTGGTTTTCGCGCTGCGACAGAAAAAATCGATAGGCCGTGAACCCTGTAATCGAGCAAGCCAGTCCTCCCGCCAGGACGCCGCCTCTACCTTGATCAAGAAAATACTGCTTGACGCCGACAAACGTAGAGACAAGTGAGGTTCCAAAGTAAAGAATGACAGAAGGCAGGCCGGTTTCCACCAACAATGACAAAAGAAAACTATCGACGCTCAATGGAGCGGCAGCGGAAGCTCGGTATCCAACGATTTCACCGCCTGCGGCAAAACCGTGTCCGGTAACGGGATTTGCGACGATCTTTGGCCATGCCAAAGTCCATTGGAGCAGGCGCGCCTGATTGCTCGAGTCGCCTTCCCCGCTTGCGAATATTACGTTGTGAACCCTGCCGACGAAGGCGATCGCCACAGCGACGACGACGAACGCCGCGCCGCCGAGAATCCCGAACAACGGCGCAATCAAGCTGCGCGGTTGCAACAGCCGGCTCCGCACGACGAAAAGCATGACGAACATGAAGTTCCCGACCAGGAAGGACAGATATCCGCCGCGCGAGCCGGACATGTAAATCGCGATCAAACACGCAAGAAGGACAGCGATCCCGAATACCCTGTCAAACATATTGCGGCCGTGGAGCAGGAAGGCTGCGCCGAACGGCGCGACCATCGCCTGGAACTCGGCAAAGGACAAGGAAACCGAGTAGGGGCCGTTGACCCGAACCTGACCCATTCGGTTGTGGAAACCGGACGTCAAGACATCCCGAGCATAGTCAGAATTCGCGATCATCTGATCGTACATAAACCTCGGCATGATCGAAATATAAAGGCTCTTTCCGGTAACGAATTCGACGGCGGCGACGAGCATCAAGCCGATCGCGCACCAACAAATAAACCGAATCATCATTTCGACGTCTTTTACGTCTCTCAAAACGTAAATTGCACAAATGAACGGAACGTACCATTCCAGGAGCGCACTGACCAGACCGTTCAACGAACCAAATGGAGTAATTGAAGTAAAAATCGACGCAACGATGGTTATCAAAAAGCCAAATACTCCAACAAAGATCAATTTGTTATCATTTACAACGCTGAATATTCTCGCTCGAGACGATCTAGACGTAGAAAACGCGATTGAAAACATGAATATCAGTACAAATGTGACAACTCTTCGCACCGAGATCCAGGGAAGGCCTGGCACCTGTAACGAATAGTATGTCGGGATGCAGATATCGGCGAAAACCACAATCAGCAGATTGAGCCGAATGAACCTGTCCGGCGGGGTCAATCCATCGGGCAGCACCCAGAGGAGGGCCAGGCCAAAGATGCCGACAACGCCCGCGAGTCCCATCGGAGGGAGAGCGACCGCGACGACGCCGACGAGCAGCCCGCTCAGGATCGCCGCAACGGTCCATCCGGCGAGGCCCAGCAATCGCCAGGCGACCTGCGGCGCTCCAGCCGATGCGATCCGCGCCTCGCCGCGCGCGACGGCGAAAAATCGGACGATGGAGACGCGGAAGGAACTCATGTCCAAAGATCCTCGACCGATCGAGCGCTGCAGTCGCTCTCCTCGCCAGGCGCAACGTCAGCGCATCTTCCTTCCGTCGCCTGTTCTGCAACGGGCGTTGCGAGGGAGACCGGACCTCGAGCGGGGCCTCGCCCGGCCCGGGTCACGCCCCGCCGCCTCGTCGACCCTTAAGCGACCAAGCGCGCCCCAGGCTGGCGCTCTTGGCCCCTCGTACCGGCGCGCGCCGCCCGGCTCAAGCGCTAATGCGCGCGAGGTCGCGGTCGCGCCCTCGGCGGCGTAACGCGCGTCGAGAGCGGCGTCGGGTCTTCGCCGCCCCGCAGCTGCGCCGGCTCCTCAGTCGGCTCGCGCGAACGCCTTGAAGAAGGTGTAGCAGAACACGGCGTCCGGGCTCGCGGTCCGCCGCAGGTCGGCGGCGCCGCGGTCGAAGTCATCGGCAGTCGCGAGCCCCGAGGTCACGGCCGCTTCGCGAACGCCTTCGATCATGCTCGTGAATGTCTTTCTGGTGAAGCTGTCGATCAACTGCGGTCTGCTTCCGTCGACGTAAACCAGCCGCGGAGACACGCGGACGTCGGCGAAGCCCGCGTCCGCGAGCAGCGGGAACAGGCGGCGACCGATCATGGCGTCGCCTCCGGCGCGCGCCTGCAGTTCGACCTGACACGCGATCGCCCGTCGCGCGTAAGAACTGTCGGGATGGAAACAGGCGGTGCCGTGATCGCCCTCGATAACGGTCAGCGTTCCCCCGGGACGAAGGACCGTTCGGATCTCGCGCAGAGCCGAGGCCGGGGCGGACAGATGTTCGAGCACGAAACACAGGAACACATGGTTGAACGAAGCGGGCGGGAACGGCAACGCGAAGACGTCGGCGACCAGAAAGCGGACGTCGGCGAACCCGGCGCGCTCGACCGCGCTCCTCGCCTGCTCCAGCGACGCCGCGGACCGGTCGATGCAGGTGAATCGGGCCTTCGGGCTGTTGCGCAGCAGGGTCACGGTCTGCGCGCCGACCCCGCAGCCGACCTCCAGAATCTCCTCCCCCGGCGCGTAGCGCGTGTCGGAATGCAGGAGGTCCGTTAGGGCGCCGGCCTGATCCTGAAGCCGGCGGGCTTCGAGGTCGTCGTATCCGTGGACGTAATCGATCGGCATGAGAGGCCCTTCGCTCGATTCCGACCGGCCCTGTTGGCCGAGCCACGCTCGGCCTCGGCCCGCTTCGGCGTCGATCTCCAGCGCCCCAAAGGCGCGCGCCCGGCCGCCGGCCCGGCCGAGCCCGGACGACATTCGGCGTCGACAAGGCGGTGTCCCTACAGGCTCATGGATGTCGTTGCAACGCTCGGATCGACCGTCGGGCGGGGTTGGCCCTGCCGTCGCCCGCGGCCTCCGCGGTTCCTCACGCGGCATCGGGCGGATGCGGGAACCGGTCGATGCGCCGGGATCCGCCGAATGCGCCTTGCTCTCCTCGCCGCTCCGGGCGGAAAGCGGCGGTCGCGCGCCGCACGGCGATATGGCTTGGCGCAGCGGCGGATTCGGTTATAGTCGAACATTCGTAGATATGAAAATTACGCGATGGACGGGATGGCTTTGGCGAAAGCGGTCGAGCGGCAGGAGAGCGTGAAGGTCGACCGGATGGCCGACAGCGCGCGCGAGGCCAGCGACTTTCTCAAGGCGCTCGCTCACGAGTCCCGGCTGATGATCCTGTGCAACCTGCTCGACGGCGAGAAGTCGGTCGGCGAGCTCGAGGCGTTTCTGTCGCTGCGGCAGTCGACAGTGTCGCAGCAGCTCGCGCGCCTGCGGCTCGAAGGGCTCGTGTCGGCGCGCAGGGACGGCAAGACCATCCACTACAGCATCGCCGACGACAAGGTGCGCGCGCTCATCGACGTCCTGTACACCACATTTTGCGGCGGGCGGTCGCCGACCGGGTGACGTCGGGCGCGCGCCGCAGCCGTCAGCCGCGGGTCGTGAACCCGAGCGCGCTGTCGAGCGGGCAGGTCCCCAGGGACGCGGTCGCGAGCCGGATCACCCGACCCAGCCGACCCAGTTGAATCCGGTCCCAGGCGCGATGAAGCCGAGCGCGAAGGCGATGAGCGCGGCGCCGAGGACGAAGCGCACGATCCGGTCCAGCGTTCCAACATTCGGCGACCTGAGCCTCTCCCGACTTCCTCTCGGCCGGACTTCGGCCTCGACCGCCCTCGCGATCGCTTGAAGGGCCGCCGACGTCGGTGACATGGTCACGGTTCGCCTGCGGCCATTCGTCGCAGTGCGTCCCGATCGCGGATCACGATCCGCCCGCGTTCGACCGCGATCAGCCCCTCGCGCTCGAAGGGTTGCGCCACGCGGGTCACGACCTCGCGCGCTGCCGAGTTCGCCCGCCAGCGCCTGATGCGTCGCTTCGACGACCCCTCCGCTTTCGCGCGCGAGAAGGGTCCGCGCCAGCCGCTCGGGGATCGAGCGGAACAGCGCGCCCTGATGGTCACGACGAGATCGGCGACCCGGTTGGCGTAATTGCGCAGGACGTCGCGGCGGAAGGGCGGGTCTTCGGCGACGAGGCGCTCGAAGGCCGCTCTTGCGACGATACGGGCTTCCACGTCGGTCTCGGCCCAGCCTTCGGCCGGAAGCGGTTCGTCGCCCATCAGCGCCGACGTCGTGGGGAGGCAGGAATCGCCCGCGCCGATGCGGTAGAGCGTCGCCTCCCGGCCCGCGGGGGCGAGCATGCTCACGCGCACGCGGCCGCTGACGATGGCGATCAGGCCGCCCGGCCGGTCTCCGGGCGCAAACAGCCTGTCGCCCGCCTTGAAGCGAACGGGCTGGCCCTCGGCGCGAAGGGCGCGCGCGACCGAGCCGGACGATCTCAGTCATTGTCCCTCGCCGGCGCGGTTTCCGCCGACGCCGAGCCGGGCGCGTTCTCCCTCCGCCGGCATGGATCGTATCAATCGTCCCCGTCCAGCGCCCGCCCGTCGTCCCTGAGCCAGACGTAGATCGCCGGGATGACGAGCACCGTCAGCGCCGTCGAGGAGGCGAGGCCGAAGACGAGGGAGATGGCGAGGCCCTGGAAGATCGGGTCGGTCAGGATGAAGGCCGCGCCGATCATCGCGGCCGCCGCCGTCAGCACGATCGGCTTGAACCGCGTCGCGCCCGCCTCGATCAGCGCCTGGCGAAGCGGAATGTCGGCGCCGGTCCGCCGGTGGCGGATGAAATCGACCAGAAGAATCGAGTTGCGCACGATGATGCCGGCGAGCGCGATGAAGCCGATCATCGAGGTCGCGGTGAAGGCGGCGTTGAACAGCCAGTGCCCGATCACGATGCCGATCAAGGTCAGCGGAACGGGAACGAGGATCACCAGCGGCAGCAGGAACGAGCCGAACTGCGCCACGACGAGCAGGTAGATGCCGAGGATCGCCACCCCGAAGGCCGCGCCCATGTCGCGGAAGGTGACGTAAGTGACTTCCCATTCGCCGTCCCAGAGCAGCGTCGGCTTCGCGTCGTCGACCGGCTGGCCGTGGTACGTGATGGTCGGCGGCCCCTCCTTGCCCCAGTCCTGCTTCGCAATCGCGTCCTCGACCGCGAGCATGCCGTAGACCGGCGCTTCGAATCGGCCCGCGACGTCGCCGGACACCATCTCGGCGAAGCGGCCGTTGTGGCGGAAGATCGGATAGGAGGCCGGCTCGCGCACGACCCGGACGACGTCGCCGAGTTCGACATTGGCGCCCTGCCGCACGGTGCCGCCCGCGGGCAGAGGCGTCGACAGAAGCTTCTCGCCGAGTCTTCGTTCGCTCCTCGGCAGCGCCACGCTGATGTCGATCGGCTTCAGACCGTCGCCGCGCTGCGAATATCCGACCTTCACCCCGCCGATCAGCGCGCCGATCGTGTCGTAGATCGCCTGCTGCTCGACCCCGTGGAACTCGGCCGCCTCCTGATCGACGGCGAAGCGCAGCCGCTCCGACGGCTTGCCGAAGCTCATGTCGCTGTCGACGACGAAATCGACCGAGTCGAACGCTTTGCGCACGCTCGTCGCGAGGTCCCGTCGCGCCTCGGGCGTCGGCCCGTAGACCTCGGCGAGCAGGGTCGCGAGCACCGGCGGACCCGGCGGAACCTCGACCACCTTGAGCGCCGAGCCGGGCGGAAGGGCGAGGCCCTGAAGCCGGCGGCGGACGTCGAGCGCGATCGCGTGGCTCGCCCGGTCGCGCTTGCCCTTGTCGAGCAGGTTGATCGCGAGGTCGCCCTGCTCGGGATTCGCGCGCATGTAGTAGTGGCGCACGAGGCCGTTGAAATTAAAGGGAGCAGCCGCGCCGGAATAGGCCTGGATCGACACCAGCTCCGGCAGGTCCTTCAGCCGCTCGGCCGCCGCTATCAGCACGCGATCGGTGTCCTCGAGGCTCGCCCCGTGCGGCAGGTCGAGCACGACCTGGATCTCCGACTTGTTGTCGAACGGCAGCAGTTTTACGCGCACGTCCTTGGTGATGAAGAGCGTGCACGCGGCGATGGTGGCGACGCCGATCGTGACGAGGAAGACCTTCGAGCGCCGCCGGCCTTCGAGCAACGGCCGGGCGATGCGGACATAGAAGCGCCCCATCGCGCCGATCCCGTGGCTCCCGTGCTCGCCGAGCGCGGCCGCCTTGCGCCCGGCGAAGCGCAACAGCAGCCACGGCGTCACCGTCACCGCGACGAAGAACGAGAACAGCATCGCGATCGAGGCGTTGGCCGGGATCGGGCTCATGTACGGGCCCATCATGCCGGAGACGAACATCATCGGCAGGAGCGCCGCGACGATGGTCAGCGTCGCCACGATCGTCGGGTTGCCGACCTCGGCCACCGCTTGAATCGCAGCTTCCGCGGGGCTGCGCTTGCCGAGCATGCCCCAATGCCGCGCGATGTTCTCGACCATCACGATCGCGTCGTCGACCAGAATGCCGATCGAGAAGATCAGCGCGAACAGGCTCACGCGGTTGATCGTGTAGCCCATCAGCCAGGAGGCGAAGAGCGTCAGCAGGATCGTGGTCGGAATGACGATCAGCACGACGAGGCCCTCGCGCCAGCCGATCGCGAGCGTGATCAGGGCGACGATCGAGACGGTGGCGAGCGCGAGGTGGAAGAGAAGCTCGTTCGCCTTTTCGGTCGCAGTCTCGCCGTAGTTGCGGGTGACGGCGATTTCGAGGCCCGCCGGAACCACGCGGCCGCGCACGATCTCGAGCCGCTTCAGCACATCGTCGGCGACGGTGACTGCATTCGCCCCCTTGCGCTTGGCGACCGCCACCGTCACGGCGGGCCGGCGCTGCAGGTCGCCGTTCGGACCGCGCGTGATCGTCCAGGCGCGATGCTCGAGCTCGGCGCTGCCCGCGACCACGTTGGCGACGTCTTTGACGTAGACCGGCCGACCGTCGCGGGTGGTGAGCAGGAGAAGCCCGATGTCCGGCACGCCCTGGAGCGTCTGACCGGCGAGCACAGGCAGCGCCTTACCGCCGTCGCGGAACGCGCCGACCTGGAACGAGCGGTTGGCGTTGGAGATTTTATCCACGAGCTGGTTGAGCGTGACGCCGAACACGGAAAGCTTCTCAGGGTCGGGCTCGACGCGGATCTGGTTCGGGGCGCCCCCGACGATCGTGGCCGCGCCGACATTGTCGACCTTGGCCAATTCGTGACTCAGTTCCTCGGCGATCTGGAAGAGGCCGTTGTCGGACCACCTTTTCGCTTCGCGCGCGGAAGCCGAGAGCGTGAGCGTGACGATGGCGACGTCGTTGACGCCGCGCCCGACGATCAGCGGCTCCGGAATGCCTTTCGGCAGATCGCCGAGATTGGCCCGGATCTTCTCATGGATGCGCAACGTCGCGACATCCTGGTCGGCGCCGACGAAAAAGCGCGCCGTGACCAGGACGGAATCGTCGTTGGTCTGGGAATAGACATGCTCCACGCCGTCGATGCCCTTGACGATGTCCTCGAGCGGCCGCGTAACGAGTTCGACCGCCTGGTCGGCCTTGTAGCCGTTCGCCTGAACGAGGATGTCGACCATCGGCACGCTGATCTGCGGCTCCTCCTCGCGCGGCAGGGACGTGAGCGCGATCATGCCGGCGACCAGCGAGGCAAGCAGCAGGAGCGGCGTCAGCGGCGAATTGATGAACGCGCGCGTGAGCGTCCCTGAAATGCCGAGATTCATGGCGTCACGACCTCGTCGCCGTCTGCGAGACCGGCGAGGATCTCGACCGTTTTGTCGTCGCCCGACCCGATCTGGACCACGACCTCGACGCCGTCCTTCAGCTTGACGTAATCGACCCCCGCCCGGCGGTGGACGTAGGCCCGCGGGACGACGATTGCGGGCCGGTCGCCGGTCGCGACATAGACCCGGGTTCGCTCGCCGACGAAATAGTCGCCGACGTCCGGCGCCTCGACGTCGGCGATCACCCGTCCGCCCTCGATCTCCGGATAGACGATGCGGACCTTGCCTTCGCTCAAGCTCCCGCCGCCCGCGGCGCCGCGCCCGCCGATCTTCACCACGTCGCCCGCGCGCATGACCCTCGCGTGGCGCTCGGGAAGCTGCAGGCGCAGGATGTAATGGTTCTCGGCGATGGTCGCGATCGTCTCGCCGGGAAGCACGACCGAGCCCTCGGCGCCAGGCGTCTTGAGCACCCGGCCCGCGCCGGGCGCGAGTGTCGCGCCTTCCTTCATCTGCTGGTCGAGAACGTCGCGATCCGACCCCATCGCCGACAGCGTGCGGTCGGCGACGTCGAGCGCCGTCCTGGTCGCGTCGACCTGCACCTGCGTGCCGACGCCGCGCCTCATGAGTTCGAGCGCGCGGTCGTAGTCCGACCTCGCCTTGTCGCGCTGCGACTGCTGCGACTGGATGCGGGAATCGAGCGCCTGGCGCTGCAGGACCAGCTTTTGGTCGGCGATGACGGCGATCTCCTGGCCTGCCGTCACCCAATCGCCTTCCTTGACCGAGAGCGAGGCGATCGTCCCGCCGATGCGGGCGCGCGCCGTCAGTTCGTGCGCGGGCTCGACGGTGGCGACGATCGCCTTCTCGTCCGGCGTGGCGGACGCGTGCACGACGAGGCTTGCGGCGACCGCGGGCGGCGGCGCGGACATCGCGAGGGCGAGACACAGGGCGAGACGCATTTCCAGTTCCTTCAGGCGACGCTCTTGACATACATATACGAATATTATAATTTCACAAGTATGAATATGATCGAGCTGCAATCCAAGGCCGCGGCGGTCGAGGCGCTGCTGAAGTCGGTCGGCAACCGCAACCGGCTGATCGTGCTGTGCGAACTGTCGAAGGGCGAGCGGTCGGTCGGCGCGCTGCGACAGGCGCTGGGCCTGAACCAGCCGGCGCTGTCGCAGCACCTCGCCCGCCTCCGCCTCGACGGCGTCGTCGCGACGCGGCGGGAGCAGCAGACGATCCACTATTCGCTCGCCAGCGAGAAGGTCTCCCGCCTGATCGGCCTGCTCGACGAACTCTACTGCGCTCCGGGGTGCGACGCGCCGGATTGAATCCGACAAACGGAAGACAAGGACGATCTCATGACACTCGACCAATCGGTGATGCGATTCGCAGGTTTCGTGATCCTGCTCAGCCTCGCGCTTGCCGTCGTGTCCAGCCCCGCCTGGCTGGGGCTCGCAGCCTTCGCCGGCGCGAACCTGATCCAGGCCTCGTTCACCGGCTTCTGCCCGGCCGCGATCCTTTTCAAGCGCCTGGGCGTCAAGTCCGGCTGCGCCTTCCGCTGACGCGGCGCACGACCCCACCGACCCGAACCGATTGGAGACGACGATGACGCAAACCACGAACTGGCCGGACCTGACCAAAAGCCTGAGCTCGGAACTCAAGAATCTGCGCGGCGGCGCGCCGGAGGTGATGAAGGCGTTCTCCGCGCTGGCGCAGGCCGCGCTGACGCAGGGCGCACTCGACCCGAAGACGAAGGAACTGATCGCGCTCGCGATCGGCGTGGCCGTCCGCTGCGACGACTGCATCGCGTTCCACGTCAAGGCCGCGGTCGATCACGGCGCGAGCCGCGAGGAGATCCTCGAAACCCTCGGCATGGCGATCTATATGGGCGCCGGGCCTTCCGCCATGTACGCGAGCCACGCGCTCGGCGCCTACACCCAGTTCGCCGCGGCGAAGGCGAACCCCGGCGCCGCCTGATTCACGGAGCAAGTATGTTTGGAAAACTCTTTTCCCGGGCGCCCGATCCGGCCGAGCTCGGTTTCGACGCGTTCGCCGAGGCGGTTCGCGACAGCGCGGTCACGGTCGTCGACGTGCGCGAGCCGCACGAGTTCGCCGCCGGCCACATCCCGGGCGCCGTCAACCTTCCGCTCTCGCGCTTCGATCCGGGCAAACTGCCGAACGGCAAACCGGTGGCGCTGATCTGCCAGGCCGGCGGCCGATCGCGCAATGCGCTCAACCAGGCGCAAGCGGCGGGACGCGAGGACGTCAGGCACTACCCCGGCGGGATGTCGCAATGGCGCTCGCACGGCGGCGCCGTCACGGCCTGACGCCGAGGCGGTGGGTGGCCGCTTCGCGAGCCAACGCCTGCCGCCCGGGGCGGCGGCGTCGAATGCTGGGCGCCGGGGCGCGGTCCATGCCGCGCGATGGCGCCGATCTTCGAGCGGGCGGCCCGAGACCTCGAGCCGCGCGCCCGTTTCGCCACGGTCGATGTCGACGAGGAGCCGTCGATCGTTGGCCGTTACGGCGTCCGCGGCATCCTGACGCCGATCGTGTTCGACCACGGCGAGGTCGTCAGACGGCGCGCCGGCCTGGTGGACATGGCCTTCCTGCGCGGGATGGTCGGCAAGCCCGACGATGTGCGGGCGGACCCTCGCGACGGGGTTCGGGCGAAGCGCCGCGCAGCCGCCCGGCGATCCGGCCCGAGACGCGCCAATCGATCGTCAAACCTGATCATAACAAAGCGAATATCTTGTTGGACTGATCGATGACCCCGGCGCATCGTCACAGGCGAGGAGCCTGAGACCCGTGACGCTGGAGCAACTTCGCATCTTTGTCGGCGTCGCCGAACGCGAGCACATGACGCGCGCGGCCGAGGACCTCAACGTTACGCAATCGGCCGCGAGCGCGGCGATCGCGGCGCTGGAGGGGCGCTATGGCATCGCTCTGTTCGACCGGGTCGGGCGCCGCATCGCGCTGACCGAGGCAGGGCGGATGTTCCTCGCCGAGGCGCGCGCCGTGCTCGGGCAGGCCGCCAGCGCCGAGCTGGCGCTCGCCGAGTTCGGCGATCTCAGACGGGGCACCCTGCGAATCGTCGCCAGCCACACGATCGCCGGCTACTGGCTTCCGACCTATCTCGCGGCGTTCCACGCCCGATACCCTGGCGTCGCGCTCCACGTCTCGATCGCCAACAGCGACGGCGCGGCCGCGCGCGTGCGAAGCGGCGACGAGGCGCTGGGGTTCATCGAGGCCGAAATCGGCGATCCCGCGCTCGACCGCTTTGCGGTCGCGCGCGACAGTCTGGTCCTCGTTTCGGCCACGCCCTTCGAGCGGGTCGACCCGAAGGGCCTCGCCGCGGCGTCCTGGATCGTGCGCGAGCGCGGGTCCGGGACACGGTCGAGCGCCGAGACGGCGCTCGAGGCGCTGGGCCTCGATCCCTCGACGATGACGATCGCCATGACGCTTCCCTCGAACGAGGCGGTTCGAACCGCGGTCGAGGCGGGAGCGGGCGTCGCAATTCTCTCCGCTCTCGTCGTCCGCCACGCGCTCGAGACCGGCGCCCTGCACGCCGCGCCGCTCGACCTGCCGCCGCGGACTTTCTTCGCCCTCCATCACAAGGAGCGGCGACGCCACAAGGCCGTCGACGCCCTATTCGAACTCATGAAAGGATCGTAACCTGTGAGCCCCGACTCTTTTTCCGGCGTCATGGTCGGCCTGCGGCCGCTGAGCCGTCTCGACCATCCGCGGGAGATCGTCCGCCAGTTCACGCCGAATTGGTTCGCGGCCACGATGGGAACCGGCATTCTGGCGCTCGTCCTGCCCCAGGTCCCGGTCGTCGGACCGGCGCTGTCGGGCGTCGGGCAAGCGCTGTGGATGGTCAATATCGCGCTGTTCATGGTTTTTTCGATCCTCTACGCGGCCCGCTGGGCGATCTTCCCCCACGAGGCGCGACACGTGTTCGGCCACAGCGTCGTCTCGATGTTTTTCGGCGCGATCCCCATGGGGCTCGCCACCATCGTCAACGGCTTCGTCGTGTTCGGCGCGCCGCTGTTGGGCGAGCGGGCGATCGGGATCGCGACGGACTTGTGGATCGCCGATGCGGCGATGGCGCTCGCCTGCGGCGTGGCCATTCCCTATCTGATGTTCACCCGCCAGGAGCACAGCGTCGACCAGATGACCGCGGTCTGGCTCCTGCCGGTCGTGGCGGCCGAGGTCGCCGCCGCGAGCGGCGGTCTTCTCGCGCCCCATCTCGCGAGCGGCGCGGCGTTCTCGGTGCTGGTGGCAAGCTACGCCCTGTGGGCCTATTCGGTGCCGGTCGCATTCGGAATTCTCTCGATCCTCGTGCTGCGGATGGCGCTGCACAAGCTGCCGCACAGCAGCATGTCGGCGTCGAGCTGGCTTGCGCTCGGGCCGATCGGCACCGGCGCGCTCGGTCTCCTGGTCCTCGGCGGCGACGCCCCGGCGATCTTCGCCGCGCACGGGCTCGCTCCCGTCGGCGCGGTCGCGCTGGGGATCGGCGTAATCGGCGGGCTCATGCTGTGGGGTTTCGGCCTGTGGTGGCTGCTGCTCGCGACGATCATCACCATCCGCTATGTCCGCGAGGGCGCGCCGTTCAACCTCGGCTGGTGGGGCTACACCTTCCCGCTCGGCGTCTATACGGCGGCGACCCTGAGGCTCGGCGCCTCGCTCGACCTCGCCTTTTTCGCCGTCGCCGGCGCCCTGCTCGCGGTGATCCTGGCTGGAGCCTGGACAATGGTCGCGGCGCTGACGATCCACGGGGCGTGGAAGGGTCATCTGTTCGTCAGTCCGTGCCTCGCCGCCCGCGCGTGACTGCGCGCCGAGCGCTCGGGACGTGGCCGGCGGTTCGGCGGTCTTCCGCGAGGAGCGCCGGGCCCTGGCGTCATTCGTCGCCGGCTCGTTCCTCTGACCGCTCCGCCCGTCGCCGCGTCGTCATCGCGAGTGGTCGACCTCTGTCTCGGGCGGAAGGCTTACGCCGACCGGTCGGAGGCGATCCGGGACCTTTTGCGCGAGCGGCTCGAGGCCGACCGCCTGGCGACGGACGCGCCGATCCGGCGGAGCGACTTGCAAGCGACCGCTATTCGCCCTTCGCGATCAAGCCCTTCAGCCGCCCCAGCAGTTCGTCCGAGGACGCCTGCGTCCCGCGCTGCTGAAAGGCGATCTCGCCCTTGCCGTCGAGCAGGGTCAGCACGGCGGCATGGTCGAAGCCGTTGCGATCGTTGGGACGCCAGGGCACGTCGAGCGCGGCGGCGAGTTCGCGCGCCGCGCTGTCGTCGGCCCGGAGCAGCGTCCACCGGCGCGGATCGAGCCCGTGGCTTTCGGCGTAGAGTTTCAGCCGCTCGGGCGTGTCGGCCTCGGAATCGAAGCTGAAGAAGGCGAAGCGGACGCGCGACGTGGCGCCGGGCGGCAGATGCCTTTCAACCCACATCATGTCGGCGACGATCGCCGGGCAGATGTCTCTGCAGGTCGTGTAGCCCATGGCGACGACGACCGGCGCGCCGGCGAAGGCGTCGAGCGCCACGCTCCCGCCGTCCTGGTCAGTCCAGCGGGATTCGAGATTGTAGAGCGACGATCCGGGCCAGCCGCCCGGACCCGCTGCGGCGGCGCCGAGCGCGAGCGCCGCGACCGCGGCAAATGCCTGCATGACTTTCAGCGCCCTCGACCGAGTCATGGAGCGCCTCCGGCGCAGCGAAAGCCGAGCATGTCGGCGGTGTAGTTCGCCTTCAGGCTCGCCCGCATCGAGGCGCGCATGAAGGCCGGGTAGTCGGACGCGTCGGCGATCCCGGCCGCCGCGCCGCCGCAGACCGCGGCGCTGTCGTTGCCGTTGGGGTCACGCGATTCGGCGGTTATCGCATAGGCGTTGAAATCCTCGGTCCATTCCCAGACCAGCCCGATCAGATTCCCGACGCCGTAACCGTTGACCGGACCTCCGATTGCTCCGGGGCCCGCGCCGTTCGGTCGGGAAAACCATTCGAGCGAGCGGGCGCGAACGCGCGCTTCGTCGCGGCCGGCGTCGGCGAGCGCATATTCCCATTGCGCGGTCGTCGGCAGGTCCAGGCCGCGCGTCTTGCAATAGGCCCGCGCCGCGAACCACGACACGTCGGTCACAGGCCGATCACCCGCCTCGGCGTGGCCGAAATCGAGGTCGGCCGGCCAGCGCCCGAGGTAGCGGCCATCGGCGAACAGCGTCTTGGTCCAAGATTTGCGCCACTCGGGATGCGCGGTGACGAAGCCGAGATATTCGGCGTTGGTCACCGGCGCCCGATCCATCGCGAAGGCGGCGATCGCCTCGGGGGCCTGCGCCTCTGTTTCCCCCGAGTTGGCTGCCTTCACCCGCTGGAACGGCGTGTAGAGGCCGGGCGGGATCGTAACGAGGCCGCCGCGCTCCGCCCCGGCCGCGGCTGCGGCCGGCGAAGCGACCGCGAGGATCGCGACGACGAAGACGGCGGCGGCGCCCATTACTCCTTGGTCTCCTTGGCGCCGGCCGTCACCCGGTGGAGCTTGACCTCCTGCGGCGTCACCTCCTGCCCGGAATTGTCCCACTTCGAGTAGACGAAGGTCAGCACGTTGGCGATGTCCTCGTCGGACAGCGTCCAGGCCGGCATGACGCCGTTGAAGCCCTTGCCATTGACGGTCAGCGGCTGTTCGAGGCCGCCGGTCACGGTCTTGATCGCCCGAATCTTGTCGCCGTTCAGGTAGTCCGACCCGGCCAGCGGCGGGAAAGCGTCCGGCACGCCCTGCCCATCCTGCTGATGGCAGGCCTGACAATTGTTGGCGAACACCTCCGCGCCGAGCTTGATCCGCTCCTCCTTGCTCCGGGCGGCCGGCGCGAGGACGACCTGCCGTTCCCCCGTCGCGGCGCGCGCCCCCGCGCCCTCGGGCTGGTAGACGAGGTCGAACTGCTTGCCGGAATAGACGAGCTTGTCCTCGGGCCCGGTGACCTTGAGCTGCGCCAGCGCGCCCCGGTTGAACGCGCGTTCGAGCGAATGGTCGACCAGAATGAAGGTGCCGGGCACGCTCATCCTGAATTCGGCGATCGCCGCCCCGCCGGCTGGCACCGTCGTCGTCTGCACGTTATGGGTCGGCGCGCTCATGGCGCCTTCGGGATAGACGGTGTCGAAGATCTGCCCGATCGCGTGGAACGACGAGACGACGTTCGGGCCGCCGTCGCCGACGAACAGGCGCACCGTATCGCCGACCTTGGCGGTCAGCGCCTTGTCGCCGGTGGTCGAGCCGACCGCGCCGTTGAACACGATGTATTCCGGCTTTTCGTCGATCACCTTCTCCATGCTGAATGGCTGAAGGCCTTTCTCGCCGTTCTTGCCCTGCGTATAGAAGTCGCTCTGCATCAGGTAATATTCGTGATCGACCTTGGACAGGCCCTCCTTCGGCTCGACCAGGATCATGCCGTACATGCCGTTGCCGACGTGCATCGCCACCGGCGCGGTCGCGCAGTGATAGACGAAGAGGCCGGGATTGAGCGCCTTGAACGAAAACACCGAGCTGTGTCCCGGCGCCGTGAGCGAGGCCGCCGCGCCGCCTCCGGGGCCATTGACCGCGTGCAGGTCGATGTTGTGGGGGTTCTTGTTGTCGGGATGGTTGTCGAGGTGGAACTCGACCTCGTCGCCCTCGCGGATACGGATGAACTTGCCCGGCACGCGGCCGCCGAAGGTCCAGAAGACGTAGCGCACGCCGTCGGCGAGTTGGCCTTCGACCTCCTTCACCTCGAGGTGGACGACGACCCTGGTCGCGTGATTGCGATGAATCGGCGGCGGCACATTGGGCGCGTCGGTCAGAACCGCCGTTTCCTCGCCGACGATCGGATCGGCGCGATTCGCCTCGCGCGAAGCGCCGAGCGCCGCCCCGGCCGCGAGCATCGCGACGACGGCCACTCCCGAACCAAATGACCCCGGTCTCATGCTCGCTCTCCCAAACTCATGTCCGCGATCCGCCGCGGTCTCGCGAGCGTCGATAGCCAGCGGCCGGCCGGGGCGCCTTGACCTCTGTTAAGCCTGCGTGGATTTGGCGGCAGGACCCGCCGCCCTCGCCGCTCGCCCCACGACCCGCTCGACAAGATTGTCGGCCGCATCGATGGGCCTCGCCAATGCTCGGTCTTGTTCAACCGGGCCGGTCCTGCGCACGACCATGGGCTTGTCGGCGAGCAGAAATGCGGCGAAACCGACGGCCCAGGCCGAAGACCCGACGTTCGAGACGAGGGCGCCGGCGGGGCGGCTCTGCTAGGGTCACGAGGGGCGAAGGCGCCGCCCGGCGCGCCGGCGCCCCGCCGGGAACCGAGGCTTTCCAGCCATGGCCGATCGCGCCGTCGCCTTTCTGCTCGCCCCCGGCGCCGGCGCGCCGTCATCGCATCCGCGCATGCTGACCTTCGCGCGCCTCATCGCCGCCCTAGGGCCCGTGGTCGCCTTCGACTACCCCTACATGCGGGAGGGGAGGAGGCGGCCGGACCCGCTGCCCAAGCTGATCGCGGCGCATCGGGCGGCGCTGGCAGGGCTGAGGGAGCGCCACGCCGGACCGATCGTTCTGGTCGGCAAGAGCATGGGCGGGCGGGTCGGCTGCCACGTCGCCCTGATCGAGCCAGTCGAAGCCGTGATCTGTCTCGGCTACCCGCTCTGCGGCGCCGGCGACCGCTCGAGATTGCGCGATCAGGTCCTGGTGGAACTCAGGACGCCGGCGATGTTCGTCCAGGGGACGCGCGACGCCCTCTGCCCGCTGGACTGTCTCGACGGCGTACGCAAGCGCATGGTCGCGGAGTCCCGGCTGTGCGTGGTCGAGGGCGCCGACCACTCGCTGCTCGTGGCCAAGGCGGCGCTGAAGGCGCGCGGCGCGACCCAGGAGCAGGCCGACGCGACGTGGCTCGCGGCGGTCGGCGAATTCCTGGCCGGGCGCGGGCTGGCGGTCGGCGGCCAGTCTACTGGCGCAGGGCCTGAAGCACCTTCTGCGACGCCCGGCCGTTGACCGGCAGCCCGACCTTCCCCTGGAAGTCGGCGATCGCTTCCTTGGTCTTGTTGCCGATCGCGCCGTCGGGCTGGCCGACGTCGTAGCCGCGCCGCGCCAGCAGGGTCTGCAATTCGCGCCGCTCGACCCGCGACAGTCCCGGATCGTCGGTCGGCCAGGGAGTGACGATGCCGGCCCCGCCGGCGAGCCGGTCGGCCAGCACGCAGGCGGCGAGCGAATAGGATTCGGCGGCGTTGTAGGAATAGACGACGTCGAAGTTGCGCGTGACCAGGAAGGCAGGCCCGTCGGCGCCGGCGGGCAGCAGGAGCCCGGCCTCGCCCTCCCCGAGCGGCCGCCCGTCCACCCGGGCAATCCCGCGCGCCGCCCAGGCGGACATCGGCTGCTTCGCCTTGCGCCCCGAAGGGCCGGCGTACCCGGGCGGCAGCCTGACCTCGAAACCCCACGGAACGCCGGAGCGCCAGCCGGACTTGACGAAATAGTGCGCTGTCGAGGCGAGCGCGTCGTCAGCGGAATCGACAATGTCGCGGCCCCCGTCCGACCCGGGCGCAGCCAGCCTGAGATAGCTCGAGGGCATGAACTGGGTCTGCCCGAACGCGCCCGCCCAGGAGCCGGCGAGCTTTTCCGCCGGGATGTCGCCGCGGTCGATGATCTTCAGGGTCGCCATCAGCTCCGAGCGGAAGTAGCCGGCGCGCTCGCCGAAGCAGGCGAGCGTCGAGAGCGACTTCACGAGCGGGCGCCCGCCCATCTCCGTGCCGAAATTCGACTCGACGCCCCAGATCGCCGCCAGCATGTATCGGCTCACGCCATAGGCCTGCTCGGCGTGGGCGAGCGCGCGCGCCTCGCGCGCCATCGCCGCCTTGCCGTCGGCGACCCGCTCCTCGTCGACGAGGCCGTCGACATAGTCCCAGATCGGCGTCTTGAACTCGGGCTGCACCTTCTGGAGGTCGAGCACCTTCATGTCCGGCTCGAGGCCGGAGAACGCCTGGTCGATCGTGCCGGAGGAGATGCCGGCGTGGGCGGCGTCCGCCCGCAGCGCGGCGACGCAGGAGGCAAAGTCGGCGCGCGCCGGCGCCGCCGCAGTCGCAGCCACAACCGCCAGAGAGACGAGAGCAAGACGAGTCATGCGGCGATCATCGTCGATTCGACCCGGTCCGTCGAGCCGGCGCCGCAGACAGCGCCATCTTCGAACCGCGAACGCCGAAGTCGGCGCGAGCATGGGACGCCGGTCCAGCGCGAGACGGAACCAGGCTGATCCGTTCGGTCCGGCCGGACTGGCGCTTCGACCGCCGGGGCGAGTTGACAGCGGCAGGCGCGCGGCGAATATGGCCGCCCGAAGCGCGAGACCGATTTGGCGAGACTCAGCAATGCCCTGTCCTTTTCCGCGCTGGCCGTCGCGCTGCTCGGCGCCGGTCCGGCCCTCGCGGATCTGCGCATGTGCAACAACACCGGCAGCCGGGTCAGCGTCGCGCTCGCCTATACCGACGGCCAGGGGTGGGTAAGCGAGGGCTGGTGGAATCTGAAGTCGCTGGACTGCGTGACCTTGCTGCGCGGGGCGTTGGCCGCGCAATATTACTACGT
This sequence comes from Roseiarcus fermentans, assembly GCF_003315135.1. Classification (GTDB taxonomy): domain Bacteria; phylum Pseudomonadota; class Alphaproteobacteria; order Rhizobiales; family Beijerinckiaceae; genus Roseiarcus; species Roseiarcus fermentans. Next base: position 31,395 of record NZ_QNRK01000018.1, on the reverse strand, counting down.
CTATGCGATGGACGAGCGCGGCGGCGAGTGGAAGGGCAAGGCGTTCATGTGCACCTCGGACCGCGAATTCAAGATCTTGGGCCGGCAGGATTGCTTCGTGCGGGGCTTCGACCGCACCGGCTTCTTCGAAGTCGACACCGGCAAGGACGCGAAGAACTGGACGGTCCAGCTGACCGACCAGGCTACCCCCTCGACGCCCTGACCCCGTCATCATAACGAGCCGGTGGGGCGCCAGAATCCGCCCCAGACACCCTGCCCGATCCCGAGGAGACGTCCCTTGCAGTCCAGCCGCCGCCGACGCGTGAAGATCATCGCGACCCTTGGTCCGGCCTCCGCCGACCGGCAGACCGTCTCGGCCCTGTTCGACGCCGGCGCCGACGTCTTTCGCATCAACATGAGCCACGCGTCCCACGACGCGATGCGCGAGCGGGTGGCGATGATCCGCTCGATCGAGGAGGAGAAGGGCCGGCCGATCGGCATTCTCGTCGATCTGCAGGGGCCGAAGCTGCGGCTCGGCCTGTTCGCCGAGGGCGGCGTCGACCTGCACAAGGGCGAGGGGTTCGTGCTCGACGCCGACACGACGCCGGGCGACGCGTCCCGGGTTCAGTTGCCCCATCCCGAGATCCTGAGTTCGCTCGCGCCGGGCCACCGCATCCTGATCGACGACGGCAAGGTGCTCCTGCGGGTGGTCGAGGCGGAGCCCGCGCGCGCGACCACCGTGGTCGAGGTGCCGGGCCGGGTGTCGAACAAGAAGGGCGTGAGCCTGCCCGACACCACGATCCCGACATCGGCCCTGACCCCCAAGGACCGCGCCGACCTCGCCGCCGCGCTCGAGGAGAACATCGACTGGATCGCGCTGTCGTTCGTCCAGCGGCCGGAGGACGTGATCGAGGTCAAGGCGATCGCCCGCGGCCGGGCGCTGGTCATGGCCAAGATCGAGAAGCCGCAGGCGGTGGCGCGGATGGACGAGATCATGGAGGTCTCGGACGCGTTCATGGTGGCGCGCGGCGACCTCGGGGTCGAGATGCCGCTCGAGCGCGTGCCCGGCATCCAGAAGACGCTGACCCGCTACGCCCGCAGGCTCGGCAAGCCCGTGGTGGTGGCGACGCAGATGCTGGAATCGATGATCACCTCGCCGGTGCCGACCCGGGCCGAGGTGTCGGACGTCGCAACCGCGGTGTTCGAGGGCGCCGACGCGATCATGCTGTCCGCCGAGAGCGCCGCCGGGCAATATCCGCGCGAGGCGGTCGCAACGATGAACAAGATCGCGATCGCGGTCGAATCGGAGGGCATCTATCCCTCGATCATCGAGGCGCAGCGCGCCTCTCCCGAGCAGACCGGGGCCGACGCCATCGCCGAGGCGGCGCGCGACGTCGCCGAGACGCTCGGGCTCAAGGTGATCTGCGCCTGGACCAACTCCGGATCGACCGGCCTCAGGATCGCCCGCGAGCGGCCGCGCTCGGCGATCCTGGCGCTGACGCCCAACGAGGAGGTGGCGCGACGGCTGGCGGTCGTCTGGGGCCTTCATCCGATCGTCACCGACGACGCGCGCGACGAGCGCGACATGGCCGAGCGCGCCTGCCGCTACGCCTATATCGAGGGCTTCGCCGGCGCCGGCGAACGGATCATCGTCGTCGCCGGCGTGCCGTTCGGCACCTCGGGCCTCACCAACAACCTGCGCATCGCGGTGGTCGGCGGGCAATAGGGCGAGACGCCGCCTCATCGTCCGGCGCCCTCGGGAGGGAGCGCGTCCCGCGCTCCGGGCGGCGAGACGCCGCCGGTCCCATGCCCGTAAAGCTGCCGCCAGCTCGGCTGTGCGCCCTCCACGGCGAGCGGCGTCGCCTCGTAGACGCCGCGAGCGACCGAGCGGGCCACGCATTCGGCCGCGAGCATGCCGATCTCGGTCAGGTCGACGAGGTCGGGCGCCCGACCGACCCGTCCGGTGGCCGCGGCGAACACGGTGTCGCCGTCGGTCGGGGCGTGCGCCGGACGCAGCGACAGCGCAAGCCCGTCCTGCGCCATGACGGCGAGCCGCTTGACCTGGACCTTGGTCATCGGCGCGTCGGTGACGACGACCGCGAGATTGGTGTTGGCCGGGTCGCCGTTCTTCATCGCGAACACCAGCGGTTCGTCGCGGGTCCCGGTTCCAAGCCCGCCGAACTCGGCCTCCCGCTCGAACGGCGCCGCCCAGAACCAGCGGCTCGCGCCCCGGGTCGCGCGACCGACGGCGTTGCAGGCGACGAGAGCGGCCACGCGATAGCCGCGCGAGGTGAGCGCGCTCGCCGAGCCGAGGCCGCCCTTGAGGTCGAACGTGGTGGCGCCGAAGCCTGCGCCGACGGTTCCGAGGGCGAAGCGCCTGTCGGCCGCGAGCGCCGCCCGGCGTCCGAGCTCCCAGTAGACCGGCCTCGTCCGGTCCCACCGCTTGTCGCCGCCGTTGAGGAGGTCGAACAGGCTCGCGCCCGGGACGATCGGCACGCGCGCCGCGCCGACCCTGTGGCCGCGCCCGATCTCGAGCAGATGGGCCATGACGCCGCCGGCCGCGTCGAGGCCGAACGCCGACCCGCCCGACAGGACGAAGGCGTCCACCCGCTCGACCGTCATGTGCGGCGCGAGCAGTTCGGTGTCGCGCGACGCCGGCGCGCCGCCGTGGACCGCGATCGAGGCGACCGCCGGCTCGTCGAAGATCACCGCCGTCACCCCCGAGCCGAGCCGGGCGTCGTCGGCCGACCCGACGCGCACGCCGGCGACGTCGGTCAGGAGGTTTTCGCTCATCGCCCGGCGCCCGACCCGCCGGCCGCCCGGGCGGGCCGCGAACGGGCTGCGCTCGCTTGGCGCCGGCTGTGGGATATCAAGGCGTTGGGCGCCCAAACCTGTCCAATTGTTACTCCCAACCCCGTCATTGCGAGGAGCGAAGCGACGAAGCAACCCATGCCGCCGCTTGCCTCCTGCGGAAAAAATCGCTCCGTCTTCTGCTCGCAACGAAGGGCGGCGGGACGATCAGAGGGCGCAACAGCGGCCCAGCGGCCCTGGATCGCTTCGCTTCGCTCGCGATGACGGCGCTGTTGGCCACCGGCTTGGGAGTTACGTCCAATTGTAACTTCCAACCCCGTCATTGCGAGGAGCAAAGCGACGAAGCAACCCATGCCGCCGCTTGCTTCCTGCGGAAAAAATCGCTCCGTCTTCTGCTCGCAACCAAGGGCGGCTGGACGACCAGAGGGCGCGACAGCAGCCCAGCGGCCCTGGATCGCTTCGCTTCGCTCGCGATGACGGCGCTGTTGGCCACCGGCTTGGGAGTTACGTCCAATTGTTACTCCCAACCCCGTCATTGCGAGGAGCGAAGCGACGAAGCAACCCATGCCGCCGCTTGCCTCCTGCGGAAAAAATCGCTCCGTCTTCTGCTCGCAACGAAGGGCGGCGGGACGATCAGAGGGCGCAACAGCAGCCCAGCGGCCCTGGATCGCTTCGCTTCGCTCGCGATGACGGCGCTGTTCGCTGCCGGCTTGGGAGTTACGTCCAATTGTAACTACCAAGGTGGCTGTCCTCGAGGAGCCGGACAGGGCGCGCCCTGGGAGGGTGCGCGTCTCGCGCACCCCGGCGGCGAGACGCCGCCGCTCCCATTGGGCGCCGTGACCGCCGCTCGTACGCCGGGCTTGGGAGTTACGTCCAATTGTCACTTCAAGGCCGGGGGAGGCAGTGGGCAATCCCTCTCCCTCAGGGAGAGGACAGGCCGCGAAGCGGCCAGGTGAGGGGGCGCCACGCCGACTGTCGGCGTTCCGGACCCTCACCCTGCCGGGCTTCGCCCGGCTGTCCCTCTCCCTGAGGGAGAGGGCGAGACCGGCTTGGGATGCGACGTTCGCCGCCGGAGGCGTGCGCGAGGGCGACAGGGCGCGCCCGGGGAGAGGCGGCGCGCCGCCGTCCGGGCGCGCGGGACGCGCGCCCTCGCGTTCCACGCCGAGCCCGCGGCTCGTACGCCCGTCAACATGCGTTTCCGCAACGATGGATCTCAAGGACTTCGCTCATTCTGCCGTTGAAAACAAAGACTACCATGTATTCTGAAAAACGTGAAGAACTTTTCGCATGGCGACGGGGAGAGCCGTGTTACGACGGCTCGCGCGCGAGCGGCGCTTTCGCTATGGTCGGTCGCGGTCCACCGTCATCCGGTTGTCATGAATAACGATCTTCCCTATCGCCCCTGCGTCGGAATCGCCTTGATCAATTGGGAGGGGGAGGTGTTCGTCGGACACCGCAAGCGCCGGCGCGGCGGCGAGCCTCTCGATGCGCGCGCCTGGCAGATGCCGCAGGGCGGCATCGACGAGGGCGAATCGCCGCTGGCCGCCGCCCGACGCGAGCTGTGGGAAGAGACCAACGTCCGCTCGGTCGAACTGATCGCCGAACTGCCGGACTGGCACAGCTACGACCTTCCCGAGGAGGCGCGCGGCAAATGGGCCGGGCGCTACCGCGGGCAGACGCAGAAGTGGTTCTTGTTCCGCTTCGTCGGGTCCGAGTCCGAGATCGACGTGCATCGTCCGGCCGACGGCCTTCACGGGGCGGAGTTCGACGACTGGCGCTGGGAGCGGTTCGGCGCCCTGCCCGACGTGGTGGTGCCGTTCAAGCGCCCGGTCTACGAGGCCGTCGCCGCCGCCTTCGCCCCGCTGGCGCGGCCGGCGAAGGGCTGAACGCGATCCCGTCGCGCTACGGCTGCGCAACGATGCGCTCGACCACCGGGTCGGCGGACGGCGGCGCGACGTTGCCGAGGCGATAGGCTTCGCGCAGCCGGCTGACGACGGCTTCCGCCGAGAGCGGGTCGCGCGCATGCACGATCGCGAGCGGCCGGTCGGCGCCGACCGCGTCGCCGAGGGCGGCGAGGTCGGTCAGGCCGACGGACGGATCGATCGCGTCGGAGGCGCGCGCCCGGCCGCCGCCGAGTTCGACTACCGCGAGGCCGAGCGCGCGCACGTCGACGCTCGCGACGATCCCGCTCCGCTCGGGCCGCGCTTCGACCACGAGGCCGGCGCGCGGCAGGAGGGCGGCGGAGCGGCCGAGAAAGTCGGCGGGACCGCCGAGGGCGGCGACCATGCGCTCGAAGATTTCCGCCGCCTTTCCGGAATCGAGCGCCGCGCGCAAAACCGTCTCGCCCTCGGCCGGCGAGCGCGCGAGGCCGGCGAGATGGAGACACTCGGCGCCGAGCGCCAGCGTCACCCGGAGAAGGCGCGGGTCGCGGCGCTTTCCGGTCAGGAAATCGACCGCGTTCTGCACCTCGACCGCGTTGCCGGCGGCGCTGGCGAGCGGCTCGTTCATGTCGGTGATCAGCGACACCGTCGGCAGGCCGGCGCCGGCGGCGACCGTCGCGATGCTTTCGGCGAGCTCGCGCGACGCCTCGAGCGAGGTCATGAACGCGCCCGAGCCGGTTTTCACGTCCATCACCAGGCCCTCGAGCCCGGCCGCGAGCTTTTTCGACAGGATCGAGGCGGTGATGAGGGCGACGGACTCGACCGTCGCGGTGACGTCGCGAATGGCGTAGAGGCGCCGATCGGCCGGCGCCAGCGTCTCGGTCTGGCCGATGATCGCGCAGCCGACGTCGCGCACCACCTGCTTGAACCGCAACAGGTCCGGCTTGGTGTCGTAGCCGGGAATCGCATCGAGCTTGTCGAGGGTGCCGCCGGTGTGGCCGAGGCCGCGGCCCGAGATCATCGGCACGAAGCCGCCGCAGGCGGCGAGCATCGGCGCCAGCATCAGCGACACGTTGTCGCCGACGCCGCCGGTCGAATGCTTGTCGAGCACGGGGCCGGGCAGGTCGGGCGCGCGCCAGTCGATCGTCGTCCCCGACAGCGTCATCGCTTCGGTCAGCGCCACGCGCTCGGTCATCGTCATGCCGCGGAAGAACACCGCCATGGCGAAGGCGGCCGCCTGGCCCTCGGTGACGTCGCCGCTGGTCAGGCCGGCGATGAAGGCGCCGATCTCGGCGGCCGAAAGCGCGTGGCCGTCGCGCTTCAAGCGGATGATTTCCTGGGGGAGGATCATGGGAGCTCGCAACGATAGGGTTTGCGCGGCGACCCCTCCTCCGGCCCCCGAACTTGATCCGGGGGTCGCGCCGCCTTCCCCGCGAGGGGGAAGGGACACCCTCTCCCACCGGGAGAGGGACAGCCGCGAAGCGGCAGGGTAAGGGCCGTGCGCCGCATCGACGAAGCCTCACGCCGCCTGGCGGACGAAGGCGCGCAGCAGGCGCTTGAACTGGTCCGCCGCGAGCCGGGCGTATTCCTGGGTCTCGTCGTGGCTCGGGTCGCCGCCGGAAAGGCCTGCGGCGTAGTTGGTGACCACCGAAACCGCGCCGACCCGAAGGCCCGCGCGCCGCGCCAGGATGACCTCGGGAACCGTCGACATGCCGACGAGGTCGGCGCCGAGGATCTGCGCGGCGCGGATCTCGGCCGGGGTCTCGAAGCTCGGCCCGGAGAACCACATGTAGACGCCCTCGTGCAGGGCGACGTCCGCTTCGCCCGCGGCGCGGCGCAGCGTCCGGATCAACTCCGGGTCGTAGGCGCGGGTCAGCGGCACGAAGCGGTCGCCGCCGGCGTGGCCGATCAGCGGATTGGTTCCGGAAAAATTGATGTGGTCGGTGACCGCGACCAACGCCGGCGGCTTCCATTCTGAACGAAGGCCGCCGGCGGCGTTGGTGAGCAAGAGGGTCGCGCCGCCGAGGTTCTTGAACGCATCGATCGCGACCCGCATCGCGCTCGCGTCGCCGCGCTCGTAATAATGGCCGCGGCCCTGAAACAGCGCCACCCGCCGACCCTCGATCGCCCCAACCACGAGTCGGCCCGCGTGGCCCTCGACGCTGGGCACCGGAAAGCCGGGCAACTCGGCGTAACCGACCGCGATCGCCTCGGCCGCCTCGTCGGCGAACGACCCGAGGCCGGAACCGAGCACGATGCCGAGCGGCGGCAGGCTGTCGAGGCCGTGCTTCTTCAAGGCGACGATCGCGCCTCCGATGTCCTGGTCCATGCGGCGCTCCTTGGGTGCTCGCCCTGTATAACGCTGGTAGCGGCGGAATGCGCCCGCCCGCGGGTCGTCGATTCGATCGACCACTCGCGCCACGCACCGCGCGCGAAGCGGCCATTTCAGGGCGAGAGCGGAGCGCGAAGGGCGGCCGAAGTCAAGGACGCGAGCGCTTGCGGCGGCGAACGCGCCGAGGCTCGGCCTGCGAAGACCTTGCCGGCGCTCGTCGACGGGCTACACTCGGGGCCATGAGCTACCAATCCGACCTCTACGAATGGACGAAGGAGCAGGCCGACGCGCTGCGGCGGCGAGCGCCGAATTCGCTCGACTGGGACAATCTGGCGGAGGAAATCGAGTCCTTGGGAACCAGCCAGCGCAGCGAGATTCGCTCCCGTCTGAAAGTCCTTCTCGTTCATCTCCTGAAATGGCGACACCAGCCCGAGTTGCGATGCGGAAGCTGGCGCGGCTCGATCCGGGAGGCGCGCGACCAGATCGAAGACCTGCTGGAGGACAACCCTTCGTTGCGGGCCTATCCGGCCGAATGCCTGACGAAGGCATACGCCAGGGCCCGCCTGAGGGCGCTCGACGAGACTGGCCTTCTGTGCGTGCCCGAGACCTGCCCGTGGACGATCGAGGACGTGCTGGCGGGGGATTTTTGGCTGTGACGGGCGCCGACCGCGGCGCGGCAATCATCCGGCGGACGCGAGGTCGTCGATCTTGACCGCGAGGGCTTTGGCGATGCGCGCCATGAGCTCGAGCGATCCGCCGTGCTTACCCGATTCCAGGTCGGCGATATGCGGCTGCGTCGTCCCGGCCGCCTTGGCGAGAGCGGCCTGGGTGAGCCCGCGTTTCGCGCGCCAGAACGCCAGGGGCGTCGGGGCGGCGAGCAGCGCGTCCACCTCTTCGAGTGTCAAGCCTTCTTCACGCCCGGACCGATAGTCGGCCATGGCGGTCGCGTGCGCCAACTGATCGCAGAGATCTTCGAATTCGTCGGCCGGAAGGATGGCGAGCTTCTCGCCACCGGGCGTGGTGATGAGCTTTGCGGTCATGGTCCTGGCAAACCCTTCAATCGTAGATCGAGCCCCGCGGCCCGATTTTCGAGACGATGATCTCCGTCGCCGTCTCCTCGAACAACACACGAAAGTCGCCGACCCGTAGCTTTTTTAGCGGGGAACCCCGCAATACAGTCACAAGATTGGCGAGGCGGTCTGGATTTACTGCATACTCGGCGATTTTCTCCCGAATGCGTGGAGCTATGTTCTGGTGCTTGCGGAGCGCTGTCGCCGCCGCTTTCAGGAGAACGACCTTCTTCACGGCGAGAATATATAGATATCTTGTATAATGTCAAAACCAGCCGTCATGGCCGCAAATGCCCCGGCCCGAACGACTCCGGCAGCAGCGCCGACAGGCGGAAGGTTGCGCGCACCCCCTCCGGGCCGGCGACATGGACGATCGTCCGGTCGTCGGCGAATTCGCGGATGCGCTGGCGGCAGCCGCCGCACGGGGTGCACAGCGCCTCGCCGTCGCCGATCACGCAGATTTCCGCGATTTTTCGCGCCCCCGCCGCCGCCATGGCGGCGATGGCGCTGGTCTCGGCGCACCAGCCCTCGGGATAGGCCGCGTTCTCGACGTTGCCGCCGCAGAAAAGGGCCCCCTCCGGAGTGCGCAGCGCCGCCCCGACGCGGAAGTTCGAATAAGGCGCGTGGGCGTTCGCCTGGGCGGCCTTCGCCGCGGCGAACAGGATCTCGAGGGGGTCAGCGTTCCTTGACATAGGGAATTCCCGAGGCGCGCGGCGGGATCGCCTTGCCGATGAAGCCGGCGAGCAAGACGACGGTCAGGACGTAGGGCAGCGCCTCGATCGCCTGCACCGGCACCGGGCCGATCACCGGCAGCTCCATCCCCTGCATCCGGATCGCGACCGCGTCGAGGAAGCCGAACAAGAGGCAGGTGGCGAGCGCCGGCCACGGCCGCCACTTGGCGAACACCAGCGCGGCGAGCGCAATGAAGCCGCGGCCCGCCGACATGTGCGGCTGGAAATAGCCCGTCTGCGCCAGCGCCAGATAGACGCCCGCGAGCCCGACCAGAACGCCGCAGATGACGACCGCGCTGTAGCGCAGCGCGCGCACCGATATGCCGGCCGTGTCGACGGCGGCCGGGTTCTCGCCGACCGCGCGCAGGCGCAGCCCGAACCGGGTGCGGTAGAGCGCCCACCAGGTCAGCGGCACGATCAGGAAGGCGACATAGGTGATGATGTCGTTGCCGGAGATCAGCCGGTCGTAGATCGGCCCGAGGATCGGGATCCTGGCGATCTCGGGCTCGAACGGCCAGGCGATGGCGCGGAACTGGGCCTCGGGCGGCAGTTGCGGCGTGCGGCCGCCCTGTTGCCAGATCGCGTTGCCGAGCAGCGCGGTGAGGCCGTCGGCGACCATGTTGATCGCCGTGCCCGAGACGATCTGGTTGGCGCGCTGGTCGATCGAGGCGTAGCCGTGGATGAGCGAGAACAGGACGGTCGCGGCGACGCCGACCGCGAGCCCGACCCAGGCGCTGCCGCTGAAGAACGCGCCGGCGGCGGACGCGAAGGCGCCGACCAGGATCTTGCCTTCGAGGCCGATGTCGACGACCCCCGACCGCTCCGACCACAGCCCCGCGACACAGGCGAGAATGAGCGGAATGGCGAGCCGCATCCCGGAGGCGAACACGACGATGAACGCGTCGAACCATTCCATCGCGTGCGGGCCCTTCAGATCGGCGGCTGGGTCGTGCGGCGCGCGAGCAGCGTCGCCACCGGGCGGCGGAACATGTGCTCGAGCGCGCCGGCGAACAGCACCACCAGGCCCTGGATGACCACGATCATGTCGCGGCTGATCTTCGGCTTGTCGAAGGCGAGTTCGGCCCCGCCCTGGTACAGCATGCCGAACAGGATCGCGGCGAGAATGATGCCGACCGGATGGGCGCGTCCCATCAGCGCCACCGCGATGCCGACGAAGCCGAAGCCCGCGGTGTATTCGAGAATGAGACGGTGCTCCTCGCCGAGGATGACGTTGACCGCCATGCCGCCGGCGAGCGCGCCCGACAGCAGGGTCGAAACGATGACGACGCGCTTGGGCGAAATGCCGCCGTAGACCGCCGCGGTCGGATTGGCGCCGACGGTGCGGATCTCGTAGCCGAGCCGCGTGCGCCAGATCAGGAGCCACACCACCCAGGCCGCGGCCAGCGCCAGCAGGAACGACAGGTTGAACGGCGTCACCGGCCACTGGACGCCGAAATGGGCCAGGATCACGTGGAACTGCGGCGCCCATGCGTTCGGCGGAAACTGCGCGGTCTCGGCGTTCATCTGGCCCGGCACCCGCATCACGTTGACCAGCAGGTAGCCCATGATCGCCGAGGCGATGTAGTTGAACATGATCGTGGTGATCACGATGTGGCTGTCGCGGTAGGCCTGCAGGTAGCCCGGGATCGCGGCGAAGGCGGCGCCGAACACAGCGGCGGCGACAATCGCGGCGACGGCGAGCCCGTAGCCGGGCAGGAAGCCGAGGTGGAGCGCGGCCAGCGCCGCCCCCAGCCCGGCGATATAGGCCTGCCCCTCGACCCCGATGTTGAACAGGCCGGCATGAAAGCAGAGCGCGACCGCGAGGCCGGTGAAGATGAAGCTCGTCGCGTAATAGAGGGTGAAGCCGACGCCCTCGAGGTCGCCGAGCGCGCCGGTGATCAGGATCTGCACCGCCTCGAGCGGGTTCTCGCCGATCGCCAGCACGACCAGACCGGAGATCAGGAAGGCGGCGGCGACGTTGACCAGCGGGATCAGCGCGACGTCGGCCCATTGCGGCAGGGGCTTGAGGGGCGCGCTCATGCCGCGCGCTCGCTGACGCCGGCCATCAGCAGGCCGAGATCCCGGGCGTCGGTCTCGTCGGGCCTGCGCTCGCCGGTCAGGCGCCCGCCGCACAGGACGATGATCCGGTCGGAGAGCGCGAGGATCTCGTCGAGCTCGACCGAAACCAGCAGCACCGCCTTGCCGGCGTCGCGCTGGGCGACGATGCGCTTGTGGATGAACTCGATCGCGCCGATGTCGACCCCGCGGGTCGGCTGGCCGACCAGCAGGATTCTCGGATTGCGCTCGATCTCGCGCGCCAGCACCAGCTTCTGCTGGTTGCCGCCGGAAAAATTGGCGGTCTTGAGCAAGGGATCGCGCGGGCGGACGTCGAACGCGTCCATCTTCCGGTCCGCGTCCTTGACGATCGCCTTGCGGTCGTAGAACAGGCCCCGGCCGTAGGTCGGCTCGTACTGGAAGCCGAGCATCGCGCTCTCGCACGCCTCGAACGGCATGACCAGACCCATGCGGTGGCGGTCTTCCGGCACGTGGCCGACGCCGATCAGCCGCTCGTCGTGCGGGTTGCGCTCGGCGGCGGAAAGCGGCCGGCCGTGGATCATGATCTCGCCGCCGCTCAGCGGGCGGATGCCCGCGAGCGCCTCGAGCAGCTCCGACTGGCCGTTGCCGGCGACGCCCGCGACGCCGAGAATCTCGCCTTCGCGCAGCGCGAACGAGATGCGGTCGACCCGGACCACCCCGCGGTCGTCGCGCACCACGATGTCGCGGGCTTCGAGCGCGACCGCCCCGGGATGGGCCGGGCCCTTGTCGATCCTGAGGATCACCTTGCGCCCGACCATCGCGTCGGCGAGTTCGGGCGGCGAGGTCAGGCCCGTGTCGAAGGTCGCAACCATCTCGCCCCGGCGCATCACCGACACGCGGTCGGTCAGGCTCATGATCTCGCGCAGCTTGTGGGTGATGAAGATGATCGTCTTGTTCTGGCCCTTCAGCACCCTGAGCATCTGGAACAGCTGATCGGCCTCGGCCGGGGTGAGCACCGCGGTCGGCTCGTCGAGCACCAGGATCTCGGCGCCGCGCACCAGCGCCTTGAGGATTTCCACGCGCTGCTGCAGGCCGACCGACAGCTCGCCCGCGATCGCGTCCGGGTCGACGTCGAGGCCGTATTCCGCGCCGAGCTCGGCGAGCCGCCTGCGGATGGCGCTCGCGCCGCGGGCGAGCAGCGCCCCGCCCTCGGCCCCCAGCATGACGTTCTCGAGCACGCTCAAGGTCTGCACCAGCATGAAATGCTGGAACACCATGCCGATGCCGCAGTCGATCGCCTCGCGCGACGAGCGGATGCGCACGCGTTCGCCGTTGATGCGGATCTCGCCGGAATCGGCCTCGTAGAAGCCGTAGAGGATCGACATCAGCGTCGACTTGCCGGCGCCGTTCTCGCCGACGATGCCGTGGATGACGCCTTTCTCGACGCGAAGGTTTACGTTCCGGTTGGCGTGGACCGGGCCGAAGCTCTTGTTGATCCCGATCAGCTCGATCGCGGGAGGGACTGCGCCGGCGGCATGTGTCACGCGCTTTTCCTCATCCTCGAGCGTGTCGCCCCCGGGAGACGGGACGGGCGGCGTCGCGCCGCCGGGCGCGCGAGACGCGCGCCCTCCCATGCGTCAGCCTCCGCGCCTCACATCGGGCACTTGTTGTCGGACATGTAGTCGTGAACCTGGATCTTGCCGGCGATGATGTCCGCCTTGGCGGCGTCCGCCTTGGCCTTGACCTCGGGCGTGATCAGCTTCTCGTTGTACTGGTCGAGCGCGTAATCGACTCCGCCTTCCTTCAGGCCGAGCGCCTGGACGCCGGCCTTCCACGTGCCGTTCTTGGCGTCGAGGAAGGACTGGTAGGTCGCGACGTCGACGTGCTTGAGCATCGAGGTCAGGACGTGGCCGGGGAACAGGTAGTCCTGGTCGGAGTCGACGCCGATGGAGAGCTTGCCGGCGTCTGCGGCCGCCTTGAGCACGCCCTGGCCGGTCGAGCCGGCGGCGGCGTAGACGATGTCGGCGCCGCGGTCGATCTGCGATTTGGCGAGTTCGCCGCCCTTGACCGGATCGTTCCACGCCGCCGGGGTCGTTCCGGTCATGTTGGCGAACACCGTGCCCTTGCCGTCCGAGGCGTATTTGACGCCCTGCGCATAGCCGCACTCGAATTTCGAGATCAGCGGAATGTCCATGCCGCCGACGAAGCCGACCTTGCCGGTCTTCGACGTCTCGGCGGCGATCACGCCGACGACGAACGACCCCTCGTGCTCCTTGAACACGATCGACTGGACATTGGGCAGGTCGACGACATCGTCGATGATGCCGAACTTGCTGTTCGGGAACTCGGGCGCGACCTTTTTCAGCGCGGTCTCCCAGGCGAAGCCGACGGTCATGATCGGCGAGAAGCCGTCCTTGGCGAACTTGCGCAGGACCTGCTCGCGCTGAGCTTCGTTCTGGATCTCGAGATCGCGGAAGGCGACGCCCGTCTCCTTGGTGAAACGGGTCGCGCCGTTGAACACGCCTTCGTTGAACGACTTGTCGAATTTTCCACCGAGGTCGTAAATGACCGCCGGCTTGACGTCGGCGGCCAGCGCGGCCGCCGACGCGACCAGGCTGCCGCAAAGCAGCGCCGTCCTGAGCATGGTGTTGCGACGGAACATGAAGAGATCTCCCGGTGAAATGCGCCGGGCCGGACATCCGGCCGAGCGCCCTGACCCACACGAAACTGACCGATCGGTCAGGAGAACGCCACCCGCCGGGACTTGTCAACGCGCGTCCGCCGAGTGCGCGACCCATCGCCGATCCCGCGCCAAAAGACTATGCGGCGGAGTCCCGGAGGGCAAGGCGATCGCGGGGTTTTTGCCGGCGGCCCGCCGCTCAGTTGAACAGCGACGAGACGCTTTCTTCCTTGGCGATGCGGGCGATCGCCTCGCCGATCAGCGGCGCGATCGAAATCACGCGGATGTTGCGCGCCACCCGCACCGCTTCCGTCGGGGCGATGGTGTCCGTCAGCACCAGTTCGGTGAGCTTGGACGCGGCGACCCGGGCGACCGCGCCGCCCGACAGCACGCCGTGGGTGATGTAGGCCGACACGCTCGCCGCGCCCTGCGCCAGCAGCGCGTCGGCGGCGTTGCACAGCGTGCCGCCCGAATCGACGATGTCGTCGAGCAGCACGCAATTGCGGCCCTTGACGTCGCCGATGATGTTCATGACCTCGGACTCGCCCGCCCGCTCGCGCCGCTTGTCGACGATGGCGAGCGGCGCGTCGAGGCGCTTGGCGAGCGCGCGCGCGCGCACCACGCCGCCGACGTCGGGCGAGACCACCATCACGTTCTTGCCGCCGTCGCCGCGCGACTGGATGTCGCGCACCATGGTCGGCGCGGCGAACAGATTGTCGGTCGGGATGTCGAAAAACCCCTGGATCTGGCCGGCGTGCAGGTCGACCGTCAGCACCCGGTCGGCGCCGGCGCGGGTGATCAGGTTGGCGACGAGCTTGGCCGAGATCGGCGAGCGCGGGCCGGGCTTCCGGTCCTGCCGGGCGTAGCCGAAATAGGGGATGACCGCCGTGATGCGATGCGCCGAGGCGCGCCGCAGCGCGTCGATCATGATCAGCAGCTCCATCAGATTGTCGTTGGCCGGATAGGAGGTCGACTGGATGATGAACGCGTCGCGGCCGCGGACGTTCTCGAGGATCTCGACGAAGATCTCGAGGTCGGCGAAGCGGCGGACATGGCACCCGGTCAGGGGCTCGCCGAGATAGGTGGCGATCGCATTGGCGAGAGACGGGTTGGAGTTGCCGGCCAAAACCTTCATCTTGCCGACCACGGCAAATCTCCTCGGCCGCCTTGTGCGCTGCGATAGACGCGGACGACGCGGCTCATAGCAGCCGCGTCCGTCGCAAACAACATGACATTTTCAAGACGATTGGCCAGCCTCGCCCGCCGTTCCCGGGCGATACGGCGGCTCACTGCGCGTAGCTGAGCGCTCCGCCGGGCGCGGCTTCCGGCGTGTTGGACAGATAGGCGGCGAGGTCGTCCGCGCTCTTCGCCGCGATGCTGTCGAGCGCCGCCGGGCTGACCATCGCCCACGGATCGTCGCCTGACCCGCGCACGACGATGGTGTCGGTCAGCCGCTGCGCCCGGCGCTTGTCGGGGGTGAAGACGTCCCAGACGAAGTCCACCGCCGCGCCGTCCTTGACGGCGGAGGCGCTGAGATAGCCGCGGACGAGATATTTCGCCGAAGTCGGGGGCGCGATCGCGATCTGCTCCTGCGCCGCGGCGGCTTTCAGGCTGTCGTCGAACGGCCCGGCGAGCCCGTCGGGCGCGCCCTCCACCGACATGATCGCCACCGTCGCGAAGCCCATCGCGGCGTCGGGACGCTTTGCGAACTGCTGCGCGTCGTCCGGGCTGGTCGCCAGATCGCCTGCGGCTTCCACGCAGCCGCCGAGCGCGAGCGCGGCAAACGTCGCGGCAAGCGCCAGTCCGAACCCGCCGCCCCGTCTGATGGTCACGCTGGAAACCTCCCGCTCCTGCGTCGCTTCGCCGAGCCCGTTGGTAAACAAAGCCTTAACACGGGGCGACAGCTAGCCCCAAACGGGCCCGAGGTCCAGCCGGGGGCATGGGAAGAGGTTAACGGGCCGGGTCGGCGCCCAGGCTGGATTTCGGGCGAGGCGCTCCTGTCGCCGCGCTCGGCGGGCGCAGCGCGCTCGCCGGTCGCGCCGGCGGCGTCCGCGACTATTCCCAACGCTTCGCGGCGGCCCTAGATAGGCGCGTGATGACCGGCGCGCCAAAGCACTACCCTCCGGGCGAGGCGCCCGAAGCCGAAGCCCGGGCCGAGGCCGCGCTCGAGCGGGAACTCGGCGCCGACACGGCCCCCCTCGACATCGCGCTCGACGAGCCGCCGGCCGAGCCGTCGAGCCTCGCGCGCGGCGCCGAGGCGATCAAGGCGTTCTGGCGCCATGCGCCGCTCGGCCCCGGCGTCTACCGCATGATCGGCGGCGAGGGCGAGGTGCTGTACGTCGGCAAGGCGCGCTCCATCAAAAAGCGGGTCGCCGCCTACACCACCCCCGAGCGCCAGTCGACGCGCATCGCCCGCATGGTCGCCCAGACGCGCTCGATGGTGTTCGTCACCACCGAGTCCGAGGCCGAGGCGCTGCTGCTCGAGGCCAACCTGATCAAGCAGCTCAAGCCGCGCTACAACGTGGTGCTGCGTGACGACAAGAGCTTTCCGTACATCCTGATCTGCACCGGCCACGAGGCCGCGCGGCTGGTCAAGCACCGCGGGGCGCGCTCGAGTCCCGGCGACTATTACGGGCCGTTCGCCAGCGCCGGCGCGGTGTTCCGCACCATGAACGCGCTCCAGCGCGCCTTTCTGCTGCGCACCTGCTCCGACAGCTATTACGAGAACCGCACCCGCCCCTGCCTGCTGCATCAGATCAAGCGCTGCTCGGCCCCGTGCACCGGCGAGATTTCGCCGGACGACTACGCCGGGCTGGTCAAGCAGGCGAAGGACTTCCTGTCCGGCCGCAGCCGCGCAATCCGCAACCGGCTGGCCGAGGAGATGAGCGCGGCCTCGGCGGCGCTCGAGTTCGAGCGGGCGGCGCGGCTGCGCGACCGCATCTCGGCGCTCTCGGCGATCCAGGGCGAGCAGAGCGTCAATCCGCGCACGATCCCCGAGGCGGACGTGTTCGCCGTCACCGAAGAGGCGGGGCAATATTGCGTCGAGGTGTTCTTCTTCCGCACCTACCAGAACTGGGGCAACCGCGCCTATTTTCCCCGCGCCGGGGCGGTCGGACCGGAGGAGGTGCTCGACGCCTTTCTGGCGCAGTTCTATCTCGAACGGCCGGCGCCGCGGCTGGTGCTGCTGAGCCACCCGGTCGCGAGCGCGGCGACGCTCGGCGAGGTGCTGAGCGCGCGCGCCGGCCATCGCATCGCCATCGGCGTGCCGCGCCGGGGCGAGAAGCGCGACCTCGTCGACGCCGCCATGCGCAACGCCCGCGAGGCGCTGTCGCGCAAGCTCGCCGAGACCGCGAGCCAGGAACGGTTGATGGCCGCGCTGGCGCAGGCGTTCGGGATCGCGACGCCGCTGCGCCGGGTCGAGATCTACGACAATTCCCACATCATGGGGACCAACGCGATCGGGGCGATGGTGGTCGCGGGGCCGGAGGGTTTTGTGAAGTCCGCCTACCGCACCTTCAACATCAAGAGCGCCGACCTGACGCCGGGCGACGACTACGCCATGATGCGCGAGGTGCTGACGCGGCGATTTTCGCGGCTGAAGCGGCAGGCGGCGGCGGTGGCGGAGCGCGACCCCGTCGCCGCGGTCGCCCCTGTAGCCGCGGTCGCTGACCGCGGCGAGACGCTGGCCGATCCCGCCGCCGGGCCCGGCGGCCGCGCTCAGCGAGCGCGGCTACAGGACGACGCCTTCCCCGACGCGCCCGACCTCGCGATCATCGACGGCGGGCGCGGCCAGTTCGAAGCCGCGCGCGAAGTCTTCGCCGCGCTCGGCGTCGAGGGCGTCGCGCTCGCCTCGATCGCCAAGGGGCCGGACCGCAACGCCGGGCGCGAGACCTTTTTCGTCGAAGGCCGCGAGCCTTTCCGGCTCAGCCCACGCGACCCCGCCCTGTTCTTCGTGCAGCGGCTGCGCGACGAGGCGCACCGCTTCGCCATCGGCACGCACCGCGCCAGGCGCAAGAAGGATTTCGTCAAGAGCCCGCTCGACGAAATTCCCGGCGTCGGCCCGGCGCGCAAGCGCGCGCTCCTGCACGCCTTCGGCTCCGCCAAGGCGGTGGCGCGGGCGGGCTTGTCGGACCTGGAGAAAACGCCGGGGCTGAACGCGGCGACAGCGAAGCTGGTGTACGATTTTTTCCACGAGGCCGGAGTCGGCTAGATGCGCGGCCTTGCCGGACCTTGCGTCGTCTTCTCCGACGCTTCCGATCGGGAGCCCGCTCGTCCGGCGCCAAATAACGGCGAGCTGGCCGCAGCCGAGGAACGGCTTGATCGCCATAGGCGCTGAAGCGCAGGCGCCGCTTGTAAAGTGTCATGTTACAGGTTACGATGCGACGTGATCGCGAGCTTCAAACACAAGGGCTTGAAGCGCCTGTTCGAAGACGACGACCGCAGCAGGTCGCCGCCGACCTGGTCGAGAAAATCCGGCTTGTTCTCTCCGCTCTCGAGGCGGCGGGAGCGATCGGCCACCTCAACCAGCCGTCGTTTCGCTTGCACCCGCTGAAGGGCGACCTCAAAGGCCATTGGGCTGTCACGGTCCGGGCGAACTGGCGGATTGTCTTCGGGTTCGAGGGCGACAAGGCGACCGACGTCGACCTTATCGACTATCACTGAGGAGTGTTTGCGATGGCGCCCAGCATGAAGAACCCGCCCCACCCCGGGGGACTGGTCAAGGACAACATCGACGAACTCGGCCTTTCCATTGCCGAGGCGGCCGAAGGGCTCGGCGTGACCCGTCAGCAGCTCTACCGCGTCATTCGCGGGGAGAGCGGCATCTCCCCCGAAATGGCGGTGCGCCTTGAAAAGGCGTTCGGAGGAACGGCCGATTTCTGGCTTCGAATGCAGATGAGTTTCGACCTGGCGCAAGTTCGCGCGCATGCCGAAGCGCTCGGGGTAAAGCCCTTCGAGCCGAAGGTGGCCTGACAGTTTCGGCGGCGTTCGGCGCCATCCTCAACGCAGCCGCGCCAGCCATGCCTCTTGCCGCCAGCGCTCCGTCAGCGGCCCAGAAACGCCCCCGACCGGGTCGGACGCCGGAACGGGAAGCGCCCGCATCCGCTCGGTCTGCTCCGGGCTCGGCGCGGCGCGACAGAGGTCCCAGCGCGCGCCGGGCGGGTAGGCCCCGACGACGACGAGGTCGGCGCTCGCCTGCAACCGGCAATGGCCGGTCCCGGCCGGCAGGACGAGGACGTCGCCGGCTTCGACGTCGGCCTCGAGCCCGTCCGGGCCGCCGAGGACCAGCTTCGCCGAGCCGGCGGCGAAGCCGAGCGCTTCGTGGGCGTTCGAATGGTAGTGATGACAGCCGTAGACGCCGTTGCGCCACGCCGGCGGCCAGCCGTTGCGCCGGAACAGGGCCTCGAACGCCGAGGCCAGATCCGGCCCGGCCTCGCCGAGCCGCACGCTGCGGTAGAGAAGGACCGGCAGGCGGGCGTTGTTCGGCGTCCAGCCGTTGCGGCGGAGCCGGATCGCCTGCGCGGTCCGTGCGAAATCGACTGTGAGGGCTTCCTTCGTCGCCAAGTCCGTGGCCATCGCACGCCGCTCCGCGCCAGAGAGAACGATTGAATACCAGCATGATGTGGAGATTGTAAGACCGAGGCTGGCGGGGAGCGGACAGCCGTGATAGGCGGCGGCCATGCTCGAAGGCCTGCCGCCCAACAACGCCGCCCACCGTCTCACGCTCACCACCGACGAGCGCCGCGCGCGCGCCGTCGCCGATCTCATCGTCGAGAGTTTCGAGCCGGCGGAAGCCGCCGCCTCCGCCTTCGAGACCGAGGACGTCTGGCCGGGCGGCGGCAAGGCGTGGCTGGTCGAGGCCTATTTCGGCTTCGAGCCCGACGAGGACGAGCTGCGCGCCCTGATCGCCGCCGCCGCCGACGAAGAGACCGCCCAGGCGGCCGCATTCGGTCTCACGGAGAAAAAGGACTGGGTCGCCAATGCGCTCGCCGGCCTCGCGCCGGTGCGCGCCGGCCGCTTCCTCGTCCACGGGAGCCACGACCGGGCAAAGGTCGGCGTCAGCGACATCGGCATCGAGATCGAGGCCGGCCTCGCCTTCGGCACCGGCCATCACGGCACGACGCGCGGCTGCCTGATGCATTTCGACCGGCTGCTCAAGCGCCGCCGCCCGCGGGCCGTGCTCGACGTCGGCTGCGGCGCGGGCGTCCTCGCCATCGCCGCCGCCCGGGTTCTGAAACGGCAGGTCCGGCTCGGCGACCTCGATCCGGTCGCGGTCACGGTCGCCAACGACAACGCCCGCCTCAACGGCGTCGGCGAATTCTGCAAGGCGATTGTTTCGCGCGGCGTCGAGAATCGCGCCCTGCGCGACGCCGGTCCCTACGACGTGGTGTTCGCCAACATTCTCGCCAAGCCCCTGCGCCTGCTCGCCTCCTCGCTGGCCGCGGTGACGGCGCGGGACGGCGACGCCATCGTCTCGGGCCTGCTGCTCGCCGACGTTCCCGGCGTGCTCGCCGCGTGGCGCGCGCAGGGCTTTTTTCTCGCCGAGCGGATCGACCTCGAAGGCTGGGCGAGCCTCAGGCTCAGGCGGCGGTGAGGCCCACTGAGATCCGGCGCCTCGCCAGCAGGAATTCACGCAATCTTGCGGATCGCCAGCGATATGTAAGGCGTCAGCGTCATGCCGGTCGCCTTCTTCAGCGCCTCCATGCCCCACATTGCGAGCTTTCGCAGCGCGGTCGGCTGCAACGTGTTGGAGTAGCGATACCAGAGTTCAATGTGGTCATTTGCGCCGAAGCGCTTCGGCTGCAATGACAGCGCCTTGCGGCCGTCGCGATTGAGTTCGGCCAACACGCCCCCGTGCGTCGCGCCGCGAATGCCCTTGCGCAACAACGTCTCCCAAGTCTCGTCGCCCTCCATGCGCTTCGAGAACGTCCGCGCGCAGACCGCAGTCAGGCCGTCCGGCAGATAGTTGACGAGCGGCAGACCCGTCGTGTGATGTTCGACCGGGAACCAGCGGTGAGGCGTCTGATTGAGGAAAAGGATACCGCCTGTTTTCAAGTGGGACCATAGCAAGGGCATAAGCTGCGCACGCTCGCCGGGAAGCAAATGTTCGTAGACAGCAGACAGGAAAATGAAATCGAATTGACCCAGGTCCGGTGGCAACTGTCTTGGCGACGGAGAGATATGAAAATGAACGCGGTCTGAAACGCCGTAGAATTCTGCTATTCGTCGTGA
Source organism: Roseiarcus fermentans (assembly GCF_003315135.1). Classification (GTDB taxonomy): domain Bacteria; phylum Pseudomonadota; class Alphaproteobacteria; order Rhizobiales; family Beijerinckiaceae; genus Roseiarcus; species Roseiarcus fermentans. Next base: position 10,645 of record NZ_QNRK01000018.1, on the reverse strand, counting down.
AATCCTGACAAAGTCCTCTCTCAGTTCAACGCCAACGACAGTCGCACTGGGTGCGATACGCGATAACACGATGCTGGAAGAGCCGCCTCCTGAGCCAAAATCCAGCAAACGGCATCCGTCGAGATCTTTGTCATCAATATAGCTAAGTACTTCCCACTTAATTTCCAGCGGAACGTAAAGAGGATTTTCTTCATGCATGATAGCATCGACTATCCAGAGCCCGGCGGTCTCTAGCATCAAATCAATCATATCCAGCGAATAATGGGTATCCCAATTGCTACAGGGTAAGAATTTGTTACACTTTGGCTGAACCGTGATCCTGCGCATTCCGTCGCCAAGTTCATCGACGACTACAATCGCGTCCGTATGATCCAGCGTCACAGCCATCAGACGGACTCCTGGTGTTGAGAATAAAGACGAAAGCGCTTGTCCGCTTGTCCCTCCCTGCCATGTTTCGCATCGTATCAGGCGGATCCCATTGGGCAAAGGTGCGGGACGAGGTTGACATCGGCATCAATTGCGAAGTTTCCCGCGAAGCGGCCAAACGCGGCTGCGGATCCTTGCGCTGACGTTGCCGGAGGGGCGCGGCCTGACGGAGACTAAAGACGAGTCCGGTCACCGCCAAACCTTGGGGCGCCTTGGGCATGACCCGTCGTCGACGCCGATGACGCTTCCCGCCGTCCTCGCGAGGAGCCCGAAGGGCGACGCGGCGATCCAGGGGCCGCCTGCGCCGACGTCGAAGCGCGGCGAAGCGTGGCATACGGCAGATCTTGGCCGCGCCCCCCTGGATCGCCGCGTCCCCCCGGATCCAAGTCTGGATCCAAGTCCGGGGGTCGCTCCTCGCGATGACGGCGGCTCGGCTGTTCCCGAGTCCGCGGGCGTCTTCGGCAAGTCCCTGAAAATATTCGATTCGGACGAGAGAATCCAAGCCCGTCCAAACGTCGTTCAGGCCGGTTTTCGCGGGGCGGCGGGGGCACGGCGGCGGAGGGGCGGGGAACGTCCCGACGCGCGCATTCGCGCGCCGGGCGCTTGGGCCGCCTTGCGTCCGCCCCGCTCCTGTCGCACGACTGTCACGCAATGCCCGTCAAGAGTGGACGGCCAGCGGATGACGGGAGAGCGCGATGTCCAGAATACCGACCGGAGTGGGTCCGAAACTGCCGCAGATCGTCGTCCTGTTCGGCGCGACCGGCGATCTGTCGCAGCGCAAGCTGCTGCCGGGGCTTTTCCACCTCATCACCGCGGGCTTCATCCCGAAGTGCCGGATCATCGGCGTCTCGCTCGACGACATCGGCGTCGACGACTTCCGCAGGCTCGCCCGCAAGGCGGTCGAGATGCATCACGACCACCCGCCGACGGACGGCGACTGGCCGGCGCTCGACACGGCGCTCGACTACGTCCCGATCAAGCAGGGCGCGCGCGCGCTGGCCGCGGCCGTCGAGCGGGCCGCCGAAGCGCTCGGCGGAAGCTTCCAGCTCGTCAACTATCTCAGCGTGCCGCCGGCCGCCGCGCTGTCGGCGGTGCGGATGCTGCAGGAGGCGGACCTCGCCAAGGGCTCGCGGGTGATCATGGAGAAGCCGTTCGGCACCGACCTCGAGAGCGCGGTCGCGCTCAACGCCGAACTGCACAAGGTGTTTTCCGAGGACCAGATCTTCCGAATCGACCATTTCCTCGGCAAGGAGCCGGCGCAGAACATCCTCGCCTTCCGCTTCGGCAACGGGCTGTTCGAGCCGATCTGGAACCGCAATTTCATCGACCACGTGCAGATCGACGTGCCCGAGACGCTGGAGATCGGCAATCGCATCGGCTTTTACGAGCAGACCGGCGCGTTTCGCGACATGGTGGTGACCCACCTGTTCCAGATCCTCGGCTTCGTGGCGATGGAGCCGCCGACCTCGCTCGCGCCGGGCCCGATCAGCGAAGAGAAGAACAAGGTGTTCCGCTCGCTGATGCCGATCGACCCGGCCAATGTGGTGCGCGGGCAATACATCGGCTACCGCCAGGAAAAGGGCGTCGATCCGGATTCGGACACCGAGACCTTCGTCGCCCTCAAGTGCCGGATCGACAACTGGCGCTGGGCCGGCGTTCCCTTCTATCTGCGCACGGGAAAGCGCATGGCGCAGGGCCAGCGAATCATTTCGATCGCCTTCAAGGAGCCGCCGCGCAGCATGTTCCCCGAGGATTCGGGGCTCGGTCTGCAGGGGCCCGACCACCTCACCTTCGACCTCGCCGACCAGACGCGGGTGTCGCTGTCCTTCTACGGCAAGAAGCCCGGGCCCGGCATGCGGCTCGCCAAGCAGAGCCTGCAATTCCGGCTGCACGACACCGGAGACGGCGACGCGGTCCTCGAGGCCTACGAGCGGCTGATCCTCGACGCGATGCGCGGCGACCACACGCTGTTCTGCACCGCCGACGGCATCGAGCGCCTGTGGGAGATCTCGACCCGCGTGCTCGACAACCCGCCGCCGGTCCGCATCTACGCGCCCGGCTCCTGGGGGCCGCAGTCGATCTACCAGCTGGTCGCGCCCCATTCCTGGCGCCTGCCGTTCGAGCGCGGCTGGCGCGATCCCGACGAGTTCGGCGCCTGACGGGGATGACCGGCGGCCGCGCCGCGTGATATGGCGGCGCGATGCCCGAACTTTCCCTTCTGCTCGACCCCGAAACGCCCGACGACGCGGCGGCCATCGAACGCCTGAACGACCGCGTGTTCGGCCCCGGCCGATACGCCCGCTCGGCCTATCGGATCCGCGAGACGGCCGAACCGGACCGGGGCTTGAGCTTCGTCGCGCGCGTCGGCACGCTGATGGTCGGCGCCAACGCGATGACGCCGATCGACATCGGCGGCGCGCCGGCGCTGTTGCTCGGGCCGCTGATCGTCGAGCCGGTGTTCCGCAGCCAGGGCATCGGCGAAAAGCTGGTGATCCGCTCGCTCGAAGCGGCGAAAGCGGCCGGGTGGACGCTCGTCATCCTGGTCGGCGACGAGCCTTATTACGCGCGCATGGGTTTCAGGACCGTGCCGCTCGGCCGCATCACCCTGCCCGGCCCGGTCGACCCGGCCCGCCTGCTCTACTGCGAGCTTCAGGCGGGCGCGCTGGAAGCGGCGAGGGGCGAGGCGCGGGGAATGGAGCGCTGACGCCAGATCTGGCGCCTTTGTCCCGCCTCCTCAGCAAATCTAGACTTTGCCGCCAGAAAAAGTTTTCATTCGTCGCTTTTTCGCCGCATTGTCGCAAGCGCCGGGCAATGGTTTTCTCAACTCCGACGTCGGGGCCGCGAAAACCTCCCCGAGCGCGGAGCGGAGCTTGGAGATTGTCGAATTGCCGCCGCTGGGCCGGCGGGTCGAGCGGCCGACGGTCATCTTGGCGCTGGTCGTCTACGCCTGGTGGGGGCTCGCGACCTGGTTCTGGCGGGACCTGCCGGTCTGGGCGCTGGTTCCGCTCGGCGCCTGGGTGGTCGCCTGGCAGATGAACCTGCAGCACGAGATCATCCACGGCCATCCGACGCCCTGGCGCGCCGTGAACGAAGCGATTGCAGTCTGGCCGCTGTCGCTCTGGCTGCCGTGGTCGAGCTATCGCGAGACGCATCTGCGCCACCATCAGGACGCCAACCTGACCGATCCGTTCGAGGACCCGGAAAGCTATTACTGGACGGCGGCGGGATGGCGCGACCTCGGCCCGCTCGGGCGGGCGCTGGTGCGCGCCCAGTCGACGCTGATCGGCCGGCTGGCTTTCGGCCCCGCCTGGATGATCGGACGCTTCCTGCGCGACCTCCTCCGCGACGCCTGGCGCGGACGCGGCGCCGCCCGGCGGGTCCTGTTCCGGCATGCGCTGAGTTGCGTCCCCGTGCTGGTCTGGGTGATCGGCGTCTGCGGCATGCCGCTGTGGCTCTATGTCGCCGCCTTCGTCTATCCGGGCATGAGCCTCGCCATGGTCCGCTCCTTCGCCGAGCACCGCGCCGCGACCGAGCCCGAGAAGCGCACCGCGATCGTCGAGAACGCGCCGATTCTCGGCCTCCTGTTCCTCAACAACAACCTGCACGTCGCCCATCACCTGCGCGGCGGGCTGTCGTGGTATCGCATTCCGGCGTTCTATCGGGCGAACCGCGAGGCGCTGATCCGCCGCAACGGCGGGCTCGTCTACGACGGCTACGCCGACGTCGTCCGGCGCTACGGGCGGAAACCGCACGACCGCTTCGTCCATCCCGACTGGACCGGCGGCGCGGCATGAGCGCGGGCGCGCCGGTCGCGGCGCTGCCGATGTACGACTTTCCGGACCTGGTTCCGGCCCACGACGCGCTGTGGCGACGGATCGCCCGAGGCCTCGCCGCCCGCGGTATCGACGCGCCCGCGGCGCTGACGCGCGGGCGCGACCTGCCGGGCCTGTGGCGCGATCCCGGCCTGATCTTCAGCCAGACCTGCGGCTATCCTTACGTCACGGCGCTGCGGGACGACCTCGCCCTGATCGCGACGCCGGACTATGCGTTTCCCGGCTGCGCCGGCGCCGATCACCGCAGCTTCATCGTTTGCGCGGCCAGCGACCGGCGACGCCGACTCGAGGACTTCCGCGGCGCGATCGCGGCGGTCAACGCCCTCGACAGCAACACCGGCATGAACCTGTTTCGCGCCGCGATCGCGCCGCTCTCGGGCGGGCGGCCGTTCTTCTCGGAGGTCCGCGTCACCGGCGCGCACGCGGAAAGCCTGGCGGCCATCGCCGACGGAAGCGCCGGGCTCGCCGCGATCGACTGCGTCACCTTCGGCCTGATCGCCCGACACGAACCGGGGCTCGTGTCCCGGATCGCCATCGTCGCCGAAACCGAGGCCACGCCCGGCCTGCCGTTCGTCTTGAGCGCCGGCCTGCCGGCGGCGACCCTCGCCGCCGCGCGCGCGGCGCTGTTCGACGCGTTGGCGGACCCGGATATCGACGAGGCGCGACGCGCGCTCGGGCTCACCGGAGCGCGGGTCCTCGCCGCGGCCGACTACCGGCGCGTGCTCGACCCCGAGCGCGCGGCGGAAGCGATGGGGTATCCGACGCTCGGGTAACATTGTCGCCGCTGGGCCGCTTCGCGCCTCGAAGCGGGCCAGCGGCGGGGTCGCGGCGGTTTTCAGATGCTGGTCGCGCAGCATCGCTCGCGCCGGCGGACCTCGCGTCGTTGCCCTCAATCTGCTACCAGGAGGGCAAGGAGGCCCCCATGTCTAATGTCCAGAAAGTGAGCGTGGCGCTCACCCCTGAATTCGTCGCCATGCTGCGAGAGGCGGTCGAGACCGGCGAATACACGTCCACGAGCGAAGTTGTGCGGGAAGCTCTGCGTGCATGGAAGCTGCGCCGGGCCGCGCATGAAATCGAGGTGAGCGAGTTGCGGAGGCTCTGGAACGAGGGGATCGCCAGCGGCAGTCCCGTTGACGGCGAACCGCTGTTCAAGCGCTTGCGCGACAAATACGCCGGCCAGGCGCCGGAGACATGAACCGTCTCGTCGTCACCCCGCGCGCGGCTGCCGATCTCGAGGAAATCGGCGATTACATCGCTCTGGACAATCCGGCGGCGGCGGTGCGGATGATCGAGCGCCTCGAAGACATATCGGTCCTTTTGAGAGACAATCCGCGCGTCGGCACAATCCGCGACGACATTGCAAAGGGCGTGCGATCTTTCCCCGTGGGCAGCTATGTCAACTGTTCCGGTCGCTCGAGGACGGCGTAGAGATTGTCCGATACGTCTATGGAGCGCGGCGACAGCTAGGACCTATCTAGACGGCGCCCGATTCGGGCGACGTCACGCCCGCCCCGTTCTCAGCGCCCGCAGCGTGATCGCCAGCACCGTCTCGAAGCGGCTCGCAACCGCCTGGGCGGGGGCGTCGCGGTCGAGCTTCAGCGCCACCGGATGGATGAAGCGGTGGGCCGCATCGAAGATCAGCGACAGGGCGCGGCGGCGGTCGGTCATCGCGAAGGCGCCGGACGCCACCCCCTCCTCGTACACCCGCTGGATCTCCGACTGCACCCGGGCCCGATGCTTGCGCGCGCTCGGCCGGTTGCGGGCGAGCGCGTCGATGAGCAGGTCGAACAGCTCCGGGTCGTCGTCGAGCTTGCCGCGATAGTCGCGGTGGACCGCGATCAGCATGCGCTCGAGCTTGTCGTGGGCCGGGTCCGCGCCCTCCGCCGCCTCGCGCAGGCGCGCTTCGAGCGGCCTCAGGCCGCTCGCCACGACCTCGTCGAGGAGCGCCGTCTTGGCGGCGAAGTAGCGGTAGACGTTGGCGTGGGTCATGCCCGCCTCGGCCGCGACCCCGACGACGGTGGTGCGCGCGTGGCCGAACCGGCGCACGTGCGAGCGGGCGATCTCGACCAGCCGCGCCTCGTTGTTTTCGGGGCTGGGCGAGCCTTTCACTCACGTCTCCGCGATGCCGCCGAGGTCGCCGAGGCGCGCCGCCTCGGAGCCGTGCGGCAGCGCGAGGTAGTCCGCCGAGCGCATTTCGGCGAGGCGCGAGGCCGTGCGGGCGAATTCGAACGCCTCGGCGCCATCGGCGCCGGCGAACAGCGCCTCCGGCTCGGCGGCGGCCGAGGCGACCAGCTTGACCCGCATGTCGTAGAGCGTGTCGATCAGGTTGATGAAGCGCTTGGCCTCGTTGCGCTCCGTTGGCCGCAGCACGGGGATGCGGTCGACGACCACCGTGTGGAAGCGTTCGGCGATCTCGAGATAGTCGGCCGACCCGAGCGGCTTTCGACAGAGCGCGTCGAAGTCGAACCGGGCGACGCCGCCGAGCGCCTGCGGCACGTCGAGATGGCGGCCGAGCAGCTCGATCTGCGCCGGATGGCCGCGCGGCGCGCCGGTCAGCGTCGAAAACATCGCATCGAGCGCGGCGTCGGCGGCGGGGCCGAGGGGCGTCGTGTAGACCGGCGCGCGAACCAGCTTCTCGAGCCGGTAGTCGGTGCGCGCATCGAGTTCGACCACCTCGCAGCGTTCGCGCAGCAGCGCCACGAAGGGCAGGAACAGGGCGCGATTGAGGCCGTCGCGGTAGAGGTCGCCGGGCGCGACGTTGGAGGTCGCGACCACGACGACGCCGGCGGCAAAGAGCGCGGTGAACAGGCGCCCGAGGATCATCGCGTCGGCGATGTCGCGCACCGCGAATTCGTCGAAACACAGCACGGACGCCTCGCGGGCCAGATCCGCGGCGACCGGCGCGATCGGGTCTTCGCCCGTCACGGTCCCGACCTTCCTCGCCTGGCGCCATTCGTGCAGACGGGCGTGGACGTCGGCCATGAAGGCGTGGAAATGCGCCCGCCGCTTCCTCGGCGCCGCGACCGAGGCGAAGAACAGGTCCATCAGCATGGTCTTGCCGCGCCCGACCGAGCCGTGGACGTAGAGACCGCGCGGCGCCTCGGCCGCTCTCGCCCCCATGAAACGCGCGAGCACGCCCGGCCGCGCGGCCGCGGGCCGCCAGGCGCCGAGCCGGGCGGCGAGCGCGTCGAGCTTTTCCACCAGGGCCGCCTGGGCGGGATCGGCTTCGATTCGGCGCTCGTCGAGGAGCGCGCGGTAACGCCCGGAGATGGAAGTCATGACGGGCGTATAACCAAAAGGCGCGCAGCGACCTAGTGGGGAAACCGCGACGACGCTTCCCCTGCGGCCATGACGCAAATCCACGGCGGGATCTCGAGTCGACGCGGCCGACGCGACGATTCGACGCGACACGTGTACGCTGATATCATCGCAGAGTGAATGAACGACGTTACGATGGGCAATCGTACTTTGGTTCATACAGATTGGTCGCATTCGGCGATTCGCGCGACCAATACCGGGTCGATTAAATGTATCTGTCAGTCATAGCAATAAGCGCATAGCCACAATATTGACGTTCAACTGAACGAAGCAGCGCCAGAAGTGATTTAACTAGGGGAGGTTATTTTGGTCACTTACACTTGGGGCGGCGGCGCCGGCGACTGGAGCGTGGCGGCGGACTGGACGGGCGGCCCGCCTTCGCCCCCGCCCAACGGCGCGACGGCGACCGTTCAACTCACCACCTCGGGGGCAGCCACGATCGCCTCGGGTGAGAACTTCACGGTCGGCGGGGTGACCATCGGCCCGACCACGCTGGCGATCCAGGGGACGCTGACCGTCGATGGCGCGCTCACGGCCGCCGCGGGAGCGCTGAGCCTGACCGGAACGCTGGCGCTGAATGGCGCGGGCGTCTCGACCATCGGCGGCGCGTTCGCCAACAGCGGAGCGCTGAACCTCGATGCGGGCTACGGCGACGGCGGCGGCGCCCTGGCGATCGCGGGCGCGCTCGCCAACACCGGGACGGCGCAGGTCGGCAGCGCCTACGAAAACGCGAGCGCGGCGACCACGCTGACGCTGGGCGCGCTCACCAACGCCGCCGGCGCGTCGTTCGCGGTCTACGGTTCGGCCGCCCACGCGGCGACCCTGACCTTCACCGGCGCCGGCTTCACCGCCAACGCCGGAACCTTCAGCCTCTTCGACACCAACGCGCTGACGGTGAGCGGCGGCTTCACCAACAGCGGGACATTCAGCCTCGGCGGGACCACGTCGGTGACCGAGACCGGCGCGTTCACCAACAGCGGGGCGTTGAACCTCGACCAGGCCTCCTCCGACGGCGGCGGCAGCCTGACGATCGCAGGCCTGCTCGCCAACACCGGGACGGTGCAAGTCGGCAGCACCGCGGACACCATGAGCGCGGCGACCACGCTGACGCTCGGAGCGCTCACCAACGCCGCGGGCGCGTCCTTCATGGTCAACGGTTCAGCCGCCCATGCGGCGAAGCTGACCTTCACCGGCGCCGGCTTCACCGCCAACGCCGGAACCTTCAATCTGTCTTACACCAACGCGCTGACGTTCGGCGCCTTCGCCAACAGCGGGACCTTCGGCCTCGGCGGGACGGAATCGCTGACGGAGACCGCTGGCTTCACCAACAGCGGAGCGCTGTACCTCGACACGGCCTACGGCGACGGCGGCGGCAGCCTGAAGATCGCAGGCACGCTCGCCAACACCGGGACGGTGCAGATCGGCAGCGCCTACGAAAACGCGAGCGCGGCGAACACGCTGACCGTCGCCGCGCTCGCCAACGCCGCCGGCGCGTCGTTCGCGGTCTACGGTTCGGCCGCCCACGCGGCGACCCTGACCTTCACCGGCGCCGGCTTCACCGCCAACGCCGGAACCTTCAGTCTCTTCGACACCAACGCGCTGACGGTGAGCGGCGGCTTCACCAACAGCGGGACGTTCAGCCTCGGCGGGACCGAATCGCTGAAGGAGACCGGCGCCTTCGCCAACAGCGGGACGCTGAACCTCGACCTGAACTCCGGCGACGGCGGCGGCAGCCTGACGATCGCAGGCCTGCTCGCCAACACCGGAACGGTGCAGGTCGGCAGCACCGCGGACAACCTGAGCGCGGCGACCACGCTGACGCTCGGAGCGCTCACCAATGCGACGGGAGCAACCTTCCGGGTCAACGGTTCGGCTGCCCACGCGGCGACCCTGACCTTCACCGGCGCCGGCTTCACCGCCAACGCCGGAACCTTCAATCTGTCTTACACCAACGCGCTGACGTTCGGCGCCTTCGCCAACAGCGGGACCTTCGGCCTTGGCGGGACGGAATCGCTGACGGAGACCGCTGGCTTCACCAACAGCGGAGCGCTGTACCTCGACACGGCCTACGGCGACGGCGGCGGCAGCCTGAAGATCGCAGGCACATTGGGCAACACCGGGACGGTGCAGATCGGCAGCGCCTACGAAAACGCGAGCGCGGCGAACACGCTGACCGTCGCCGCGCTCACCAACGCCGCCGGCGCGTCGTTCGCGGTCTACGGTTCGGCCGCCCACGCGGCGACCCTGACCTTCACCGGCGCCGGTTTCACCGCCAACGCCGGAACCTTCAGCCTCTTCGACACCAACGCGCTGACGCTCGGCGCCTTCACCAACAGCGGGACGTTCAGCCTCGGCGGGACCGAATCGCTGAAGGAGACCGGCGCCTTCACCAACAGCGGGACGCTCAACCTCGACCTGAACTCCGGCGACGGCGGCGGCAGCCTGACGATCGCAGGCCTGCTCGCCAACACCGGAACGGTGCAGGTCGGCAGCACCGCGGACAACCTGAGCGCGGCGACCACGCTGACGCTCGGAGCGCTCGCCAATGCGACCGGAGCAACCTTCCGGGTCAACGGTTCGGCCGCCCAGGCGGCGACCCTGAAGTTCACCGGCGCCGGCTTCACCGCCAACGCCGGAACCTTCAACCTGTCTTACACCAACGCGCTGACGTTCGGCGCCTTCGCCAACAGCGGGACCTTCGGTCTCGGCGGGATGGAATCGCTGACGGAGACCGCTGGGTTCGCCAACAGCGGCGCGCTGTACCTCGACACGGCCTATGGCGACGGCGGCGGCAGCCTGAAGATCGCAGGCACGCTCGCCAACACCGGGACGGTGCAGATCGGCAGCGCCTACGAAAACGCGAGCGCGGCGAACACGCTGACCGTAGCCGCGCTCACCAACGCCGCCAGCGCGTCGTTCGCGGTCTACGGTTCGGCCGCCCACGCGGCGACCTTGACCTTCACCGGCGCCGGCTTCACCGCCAACGCCGGAACCTTCAGCCTCTTCGACACCAACGCGCTGACGCTCGGCGCCTTCGCCAACAGCGGGACGTTCAGCCTCGGCGGGAC
>NZ_QNRK01000017.1:52820-145054 GCF_003315135.1 Roseiarcus fermentans | reverse complement strand
AATCCAGAGGCCGTACACATGACCGCAAGTGGCCGTACGTCCATCCGCTTGAAATTGCCTCTTGCAAGTCGGGGGCCATCCACACATGACGGCGGGGTGAGGCGCCCACTTGCGGTCGCCGCTGGACGCAGCGCCCTGGCCGCGCGTCAGGGCGGCGGGCGTGGCGGCAACGGGAGGGCGCCCGCCCCGCCCGCCCCTCACACCCCCGCCGGCCGGCGCAGGTCCAGCGTCAGCGGGAATTCCGGATGGGGCGCCTCGGGCGGCGGCGCGTAGACGCCGGGCGAATGGCCGCGCGCCTCGAACCGGGCGAGGCGGCGCGCCTCGGCCTCGTTGCTGTTGACCGGAAAGGTGTCGTAGTTGCGGCCGCCCGGATGGGCGACGTGGTAGACGCAGCCGCCGAGCGCGCGCGAACTCCAGGTGTCGAAGATGTCGAACACCAGCGGCGCATGGACCGCGACCACCGGGTGCATGGCCATCGCCGGCTGCCAGGCCTTGAAGCGGACCGCGCCGACCGCGACGCCCTCGGTCGCCGTCTGGCGCAGGGGAACGCGCCTCCGGTTGCAGGCGACGACGTAGCGCGAGGGATCGGCCGAAGACAGCTTCACCTGCACGCGCTCGGTGGAGCTGTCGGTATAGCGCGCGGTGCCGCCGATCGCGCCGGTTTCACCCAGCACGTGCCACGGCTCGAGCGCCTGGCGGAGCTCCAGCTTCACGCCGTCGTATTCCACCTCGCCGCAGAACGGGAAGCGGAATTCCGCCTGCGCCTCGTACCAGTCGGAGCGGAAGGCGAAGCCGTGCGACCCGAGGTCCGCCAGCACGTCGAGAAAGTCCTCCCAGACGTAGTGCTGCAGCATGAACCGGTCGTGCAGCGACGAGCCCCAGCGCGGCAGCGGCCCGTCGACCGGCGCCCGCCACAGCCGCGCCAGAATCGCCCGCACCAGCAGCTGCTGGGCGAGGCTCATGCGCGGGTCGGGCGGCATCTCGAAGCCGCGGAACTCCACAAGGCCGAGCCGGCCGGTGGGGCCGTCCGGGGAATAGAGCTTGTCGATGCAGAGCTCGGCGCGGTGGGTGTTGCCGGTGACGTCGGTGAGAATGTTGCGCATCAGCCGGTCGAGCAGCCAAGGCGGCGGCGCGGCGCCGGCGTCCGGCTTCGGGATCTGCGCCAGCGCGATCTCGAGCTCGTACAGGCTGTCGTGGCGCGCCTCGTCGATGCGCGGCGCCTGGCTGGTCGGACCGATGAACAGGCCCGAGAACAGATAGCTGAGGCTCGGCCGTCTGAGCCAGTAGGTGACCAGGCTCTTGAGCAGATCGGGGCGGCGCAGGAACGGGCTGTCGAGCGGCGTCGCCCCGCCGACCACGACGTGGTTGCCGCCGCCGGTGCCGGCGTGCTTGCCGTCGATCATGAACTTGTCGGCGCCGAGCCGGGTCTGGCGCGCCTCCTCGTACAGCGCCTGGGTGTTGGCCACGCATTCGCGCCAGCTGGTCGCCGGATGGATGTTGACTTCGATCACGCCGGGGTCGGGCGCGACGCGGATGACGTTCAGCCGCGGGTCGACCGGCGGCGGATAGCCCTCGATGTGCAGCGCCAGCCCGAGGGTCTCGGCCGCGGTCTCGACCGAGGCGATGAGCTCGAGATAATCCTCGAGCCGCTCGACCGGCGGCATGAACACGTTGAGGCGGCCGTCGCGCGCCTCGACCGTGATCGCGGTGCGCACCGCGCCCTCGATGTCGCTGCCGAGCGTCTGCTCGACCCGCTCCTGCGCCGCCTGCCCGCCCTCGGCGGCGGCGAACGAGGCGACCGCCTGCACCCGGGCCTGCGCCGTCTCGACATCGGGCAGCGGCGGGCGCGGGACGGTCGGGTCGGCCGGAACGACGAAGGGGAAGGCGGCCGGCGGCACATGCGGCAGCGAGCCCAGCGGCAGGCGATAGCCGACCGGGCTGTCGCCGGGCACGAGAAACAGCATGCCGCGGCGCGTCTTCCACTTCTCGCTGCGCCAGTGCGGCCCGCTCGCCCGCGCCTGCCAGCGCTGGATCGGCAGGACGAAGCCCGAGGGTTCCGTCAGGCCGCGGGAGAAAACCCGGGCGATGCGCTGGCGCTCCTCCGGGTCCTTCAGCTTCGAATTCTCGGGGGTGACGTTTTCCGGCAGGCTGCCTTCCTTGACGATCCATTCGGCCGGATCTTCATAGGCCGGGGCGATGAACTCGTCCGCGACGCCGAGGTCGGCGGCGACCGCGGCGAGCAGCGCCCGGGCGTCGTCCTTGCCCGCGCCGGTCTCCTCGCGCTCGGGGGCGATCAGGGCGGCGTTGCGCCACACCGGCTTGCCGTCGCGCCGCCAGTAGAGCGAAAAGGTCCAGCGCGGCAGGCTCTCGCCCGGATACCATTTGCCCTGCCCGTAATGCAGGAAGCCGCCCGGCGCGAAGCGGTCGCGCAGGCGCCGGACGAGCGCGTCGGCGAGCGTGCGCTTGGTCGGGCCGACGGCGTCGGTGTTCCATTCGGCCGATTCGTAGTCGTCGATCGAGACGAAGGTCGGCTCGCCGCCCATGGTCAGGCGCACGTCCTCGGCCTCGATGACCCGGTCGACCGCCTCGCCGAGGCGGTCGAGCGCCGTCCACGCCTCCTCGGAGAACGGTTTTGTGATGCGCGGGTGCTCGGAGACGCGCTCGACCCGCATGTCGAACGCGAAATCGACGTTGGCGAAGCTCGCCAGTCCGCTGATCGGCGCAGCGTTGCGATAATGCGGGGTGGCGGCGAGCGGGATGTGGCTTTCGCCGGCGAGCAGGCCCGAGGTCGGGTCGAGGCCGATCCAGCCGGCGCCGGGCAGGTAGACCTCCGCCCAGGCGTGCAGGTCGGTGAAGTCGTGATCGGTGCCGGGCGGCCCGTCGAGCGAAATCAGGTCGGGCTTGAGCTGGATCAGATAGCCGGAGACGAAGCGCGCGGCGAAGCCGAGGTTGCGCAGGATCTGCACCAGAAGCCAGCTCGAGTCGCGGCACGAGCCCGAGGCGAGCGCCAGCGTCTCCTCCGGAGTCTGGACGCCCGGCTCCATGCGGATCAGGTATTTGATCTGGTGCGACAGGTCGCGGTTGAGCTCGACGACGAAGTCCACCGTCCGCGTCTGCGACCGGTCGAGATTGTCGAGGAACGCCTGCAGACGCGGGCCGGCGGGCTCGGGGGTGCGGTAGATGACGAGGTCGGGCCGGAGGTCCTCGCCGTAATCGAACGGCCAGCGCTCGGCGCTCTCCTCGACGAAGAAGTCGAACGGATTGTAGACCGTCATGTCGGCGACGACGTCGACCTCGATCCTGAACTCGGTGACCAGCTCCGGAAAGACGTAGCGGGCGAGCCAGTTGCCGTAGGGGTCCTGCTGGTGGTTCACGAAGTGCCCGGCCGGCGACACCTTCAGCGAATGCGAGATGACGCGGGTGCGGCTGTGCGGCGCGGGACGAAGCCGGATGATTTGCGGGCCGAGCGAAACCGGGCGGTCGTATTTATAGTGGGTGAGGTGATGGATGGCGGCTCGGATCGACATGGGGGCTCGCTCTTCGGAAACTGCCGCGAACCTTTCACAAACCGCTGCGCCGCACAATCACGACGGCCTTGCAAGAGCCTTGCAAGGCGGCGGCGCCGACGCCGCCGGCGTGGTCGGCGACCGCGCGCTACAGGTCCGGCGCCGCGGGGGCTGGGTCCGCGACCCCGTCCGGCGCCCATCCGCACGCCGCCAGCGCCTCGCGCATATGCGGCGGCACGGGCGCCTCGACCTCGACCGGCGCCCCGGACTTCGAGATCGGCACGACGATTTTCCGCGCCAGCAGTTGCAGGGGGACGTCGGCGCGCGCGCCGTAGACGGGATCGCCGAGGATCGCCCAGCCCATCGCGGCGCAATGGACGCGCAACTGGTGCGTGCGCCCGGTCTTCGGCTCGAGTTCGAGCCAGGCTACGGCTGCCTCCCGCCACAGTCCCCGCCCCCTGACCCGCCACAGGGTCAGCGCCGGCTGGCCCTCGGGGTCGACCTTCATCCACCAGCCGCGCGTGTCGTCGAGCCGGCCGAGCGGCAGGTCGATCGCGCCGCTTTCGGCCGCAGGCTCTCCGGCCACGACCGCCCAGTAGGTCTTTCCGATCTTGCCCTGCTTGAACAGGAGCCCCAGTCTCTCAAGCGCCTTGTGATGGCGGCCGAGCACCAGGCAGCCGGCGGTCTCGCGGTCGAGCCGATGGGCGAGGGCCGGGTTACGCGGCAGCCCAAAGCGCAGGGCGTCGAAATCGTCCTCGAGACTCGCGCCGCCCTTGGGGCCGCGGTGAACCGCCACCCCCGCCGGCTTGTCGAGGACGAGCATCAATCCGTCGCGATAGAGCAGGCGCGCTCTTGTTTCTTCGGGCGTCATGGGGACATAGGTAGCCAACTGCGCTCCCCGCGCCTAGAGCGCGGCGACAGAAGGTCGATCGATCCGAGGCGAGGCCTCTCCAGCCGTTTCTCGCGAAGGGAGGCGCGGCCCCTCGAGATCGTTCTCGCTGCCCATGCGGGGCGCAGCCTCGACCGGGGCCGCGAGCCGTGCGGGCGACAAGGAAGAGATGCGTTGAGCGACGAAGCCGACACCACAGCAGCCAAACCGGGTTTCATGCGCCGGCTGTTCGGCGGCAGACCGGCGGCGCCGGAACCCGCGGTTCCGCCTGCGCCCGACGCGCCGCCGCCGGAGACCGAGGCGCCCCCCGCAGCCGAAGCGCCGCCGCCGCCCGAACCGGTCGTCGCGCCCGCCCCGGCGGTCGGCGAACTTCCGTCGCAGTCGGAGGCGGCGCCCGAGCCGGCGGTCGAGCCCGGTCCCGCGCTCGACGCGGCCCCGCCCGAACCCGCCGCCGACCCGGCCCAGTCGAGGGCCGGCTGGCTCCATCGGCTGAGGACGGGCCTGTCGCGCTCGTCGACCGGCATCGGGCGCGGCGTCACCGACATCTTCACCAAGCGCAAGCTCGACGCGGAGTCGCTCGACGACCTCGAGGACATTCTGATCCAGGCCGACCTCGGCCTCGCCGCCGCCACCCGCATCCGCGAGGCGATCGGGCGCGGGCGCTACGAGAAGGGGATCGACCCCGAGGCGGTGAAGGCGGTGCTCGCGGACGAGGTCGAGCGCGCGCTCGCGCCCGTCGCCCGGCCGCTGACGATCGACCCGACGAAGCGGCCGTTCGTGGTGCTGGTGGTCGGCGTCAACGGGTCGGGCAAGACGACGACGATCGGCAAACTCGCCGCCAAGTTGCGCGGCGAGGGCAAGACGATCGTGCTGGCGGCCGGCGACACCTTCCGCGCCGCCGCGATCGAACAGGCGCGCGTCTGGGCGCGCCGGACCGGGTCCGACCTCGTCGAGCGCGACCAGGGCGCGGACGCCGCCGGCCTCGCCTTCGACGCGCTGACCCGCGCCCGCGAACTCCACGCCGACGTCGTGCTCATGGACACCGCCGGGCGCCTGCAGAACCGGGCGGAGCTGATGAGCGAACTGGAGAAGATCATCCGGGTGATGAAGAAAGTCGACCCCGAGGCCCCGCACGCGACGCTCCTGGTTCTTGACGCGACGGTCGGGCAGAACGCGCTCAGCCAGGTCGAGATCTTCGGTCGCATCGCCGGCGTCACCGGACTGGTGATGACCAAGCTCGACGGCACGGCGCGCGGCGGCATTCTCGTCGCCATCGCCGACAAGTTCGCCCTGCCGGTGCATTTCATCGGGGTCGGCGAGGGCGTCGACGACCTCGAGCCCTTCGCCGCGCGCGACTTCGCCGAAGCCATCGCCGGCATCGAGCGGGCGGACAAAGCCCAATGACGGGGACGCAAATGACGGGGACGAACCCGACCGAAACGACCGCCGCGCCGCGGCGCAAAGCCCTGAACCCGATCGTCAAGCTCCTGCTCGAACTCGGCCCGCTGGCGCTGTTCTTCGCCGCCTATTCGCGCTTCGACATCTATGTCGCGACCGGCGTCCTGATGGCGAGCGTGCTGGTGACGCTGGCGGTCTCCTATGTGGTGCTGCGGCGCATACCCGTCATGCCGCTCGTGACAGCGGCCATCGTGCTGATCTTCGGCTCGCTGACGCTGGTTTTCCACGACGAGACGCTGATCAAGATCAAGCCGACCGCGCTCTACCTTCTGTTCGCGGCGGCGCTGTTCGCCGGCCTCGCGCTGAAGAAACCGATCCTCAAGATCCTGTTCGACGGCGCGGTGCATGTCACGGAAGAAGGCTGGCGGCTGCTCACGTGGCGCTGGGCGTTCTTCTTCGTCGCGCTCGCCGTCCTCAACGAGGCGGTGTGGCGGACCCAGACGACCGACCTGTGGGTCAAGTTCAAGACCTTCGGGTTCCTGCCGCTGACCATCCTGTTCGCGCTCGCCCAGGCGCCGCTGATCGTGAAGTACGAGACCAAGGAGGACGAGCCGACGAACACCGATTTTTGAGGCAAACGCCGGGCGCGGGGCGCTCAGCGACGCGCCGGAGACGCGGGATCGCACGAGGGTCTTGTTTCTCGCGATTTTGTCCATAAACTTACTGCCTTGGGGCACGATGATTCGGGGCCGTGTTCGTCGTCGCGAGCCGAAGTGGAAACACGAGGTCGCGCCGTTCGTCGCTTTTTTCCCCGGACCGGCGCTGCTCTCGATCGACGGCCGGGCCGCCCGGCGGTCATGGTGAGCCGAGAGTGGCGAAGAATGGGCGACCCCGTCGACGGGAGCTTCAGTCGCCCATTCCGGTCGAAGTGGGCCGGGACGACCGCCGAGGGCGAACAGTGCTGACGAACAAAGGCAAGTACGGCCTCAAGGCCATGGTCCATCTCGCAGGGGTGGAGGCGGGCGCGCTGGCGCAGGTCGCCGACATCGCCGAGACCAACTCGATCTCGAAGAAATTTCTCGATCACATTTTGACCGAGCTGCGCCACGCCGGGCTCGTCTATTCGAAGAAGGGCAAGGGCGGCGGCTACGCGCTGGCGAAGCCGGCGCACGAGATCCGGGTCGGCGCCATCGTGCGGGTTCTCGACGGGCCGCTGGCGCCCATTCCCTGCGCTTCCGTCACTGCCTTCCGGCCTTGCGACGACTGCGCCGACCTCAGGACCTGCGCCGTGCGGCAAGTCATGGTCGAGGCGCGCAACGCCATCGCCAACGTGCTGGACAACCGGACGCTGGCCGAACTGCGCGCGCTGACCGATCCGCCGGAACTCGCGGACATGTACCATATCTAATAGGTTTGGCCGGCGATGCCTGCGCCCTCGCCCTCTCCGGCCCCCTCGCCTCGCCCTCGACGCAGACCGTCACGCCCAGGAAGTCGCCGCCGGCCACCCGGACGAAGTCTGGCGACGTATCCTCCACGCCGCCGCGTGCTTGGCCCCGCCCGCCATATCGAACCGCAGGCCGCGCACGACCTCGAGGCGGGCAAAGTCAATTGCGAGACGGCCTGCCCGGCCGCCGCCGGCGCAAAGTCGGCGGCGGCGAACAGGAGGGGCCAAGACGGCCGCCTCCGGCGGCCCGGCGCCTCATCCGCCCGCGATCGTCGCGCCGCCGTCGACGACGAGGATCTGCCCGGTCATGAACGCGCTCGCCGGGGAGGCGAGGTAGACGGCGGCGCCGGCGATCTCGGCGGGCTCGCCGATCCGCCGGAGCGGCGTCGTCGCCGTGACCGCCTTCAGCGTGTCCGGATTCTCCCACAAGGCCCGGGCGAAGTCGGTTCGCACCAGGCCCGGCGCGATGCAGTTGACCCGTACGCGGTGCGGTCCGAACTCGACCGCGAGATTGCGCGCGAGCTGGAAGTCGGCCGCTTTCGACACATTGTAGGCGCCGATCATCGGCGAGCCCTTCAGGCCGCCGATCGACGACACGATGACGATCGCGCCGTCCTTCCGTTCGATCATGCCCGGCGCGGCCATCTGGATCAGCCAGTGGTTGGCGAGCACGTTGTTGTCGAGGATCTTTCGGAATTGGTCGTCGGATATGCCGGCCATCGGCCCGAAATAGGGATTGGAGGCGGCGTTGCAGACGAGCGCGTCGATCCGCCCGAACCGGCGCGTGGTTTCGTCCGCGAGATGTCGCAGATCGTCCTTCGACGAGATGTTGGCTGCGATGGCGACCGCGGCTTCGCGCCGCTCGGCGGCGTTGATCGCCGCCGCCGTTTCGGCGCAGGCCTCGGCCTTGCGCGACGAGATCACCACCGTCGCCCCGTGGGCGGCGAAGGCCTCGGCGATGGCGCGGCCGATGCCGCGCGAAGAGCCGGTGACGATGGCGATGCGGCCGGTCAGATCGAACAGTTTGCTCAAGATTTTCCTCTCCTGCGCGCTTGAGCGCTTCCTCGCCGTTTCGCGGCGAACGTCGATGGGCTCCGCGCGCTGCGTCGGGCGGGGCGCGGCTCCTGCTTCGCCATCCTGTCAGCAGCGTCGATCGCCCGCAAATCGTCGGCCGCGCGCCGCCGCAAACCGCGCCCAGGCGGATCGCGCGCCCGGCGCTACCTGCTGAATTTCTCGACGAGCACGTTCAATCGAGCCTCGGCGCTCGCGGGCGGGATCCGGTCGGACTGCGCGAGGACGACCATGCCGTGCAACGCGCTCCACAGCAGTTCGGCCAGGATGCCCGGCTCTGGCCGATCCGGCCCGAGCGCGGCGACCAGCGCGTCGAAAGCGGCGCGCAGAGCCGCCGGCGTCTCCTCGCTGGCGAACTTGATCCCGGTCGGCAGGACGAACATCGCTTCGTAGACGACCGGCCGCGAACGGGCGAAATCGAGATAGGCGGCGCAGACGTTGCGCAAGACGTTCCGGGCGCCGGTGGCGTTGGCCGTCTCCAGTCTCAAACGCGTCGCGAGGTCTTCGAATCCGCGCATGGCCACGGCGGCCATGATGTCGGCCTTGCCCTTGAAGTGGCTGTAGAGGACCGGCTGGCTGTAGTCGATCAGCCCGGCGAGACGACGCGTCGTGACGGCGTCCCAGCCCTCGGCTTCCGCCAGTTCCTGCGCAGCAGCCAAGATGAGCTCGTAGCGCTCGGCGCGCTGGCGCTCTCTGCGTTCGGGGATCGACATGGCTGGAGTCTATCGACGCGCGAAGATCTGTCAACGCTAGATTTTCTGCTTGACGCCCAATTCTAGCATCGCTAGGTTCCCTGCAGACGACAGGAGCCTCCCCCCCATGGTGCAAGTTGGATATGTCCTCTCCGGCCTGATCGCGGTCGCAATTCTCTTCCTCGGGTCGCGCTTCTGGTTGGCCCCCGCCACAGCATCGGCCGCCTTCGGCATCGCCGACTCGCCGCCGCCGTCGATCGGACTGACCGCCTGGCTGTCCGTAAAGGGCACCCGCGATATCGCGGCCGGGCTTTTCGTCTTGCTGCTCATGGCCAATGGATCGCCGCGCTTGCTCGGCGAATTCATGCTCGTGGCGAGCCTCATCGCCTTCGGCGATATGGCGACCGTCCTTCGCTCGGGCGGAAGCCGAGGCGCCGCCCTGGGCATTCACGGCTTGACCGGGCTGGTCATTGTCGCAACGGGCGCCTGCCTCATCCTCGGCGCCAACTGAAAACTTTGCAGATTCCGCCAATCGGCCGAACGAACGTCGCGTGCGAGCGGCGGCGTCTCGCCGCCGGGGCGCCCGAGACGGGCGCCCTCCAATCGTGGGGCGCTCCGGGCAAACTTGCCTTGAAGCTGAAACCGACGAAACCTGTCGGCGCGCCGCCGACGCCCGAACACCCGTCGGACCCGAAACTCCCGACGGCCCTGCGCTGCGTTGGAGGGCGCCCGTCTCGGGCGCCCAGGGCGGCGCGACGCCGCCCTCCAGACGCCCGACGTCCGTGGGGCGGCCGAAGGACTCTGCTTGGCCGCGCGCTCAGTCGACCTCGATCTCGCGCACCCGCATCGCATCGCCGGCCGTCATCTGGACATGCGAGCGGCCGCACTCCGGGCAGGCGCCGAACCGCTCGGCGAGCGGAACCGTCTTGCCGCAGTCCATGCACCATCCGGCCCCGGGAATGCGCGCGATGTCGAGCGTCGCGCCTGCGGCGATCGTCCCGGCCGAGACGGCGTCGAAGCAGAACAGCAGCGCCTCGGGCTCGGCGTGGCTCAACGCCCCGACGTCGACGAACACGCGCCTGACGCGAGCGGCGCCCTCGCGCCGCGCCGTCTCGACGGCGATCTCGACGATGCTCTCGGTCAGGGCCATTTCGTGCATCAGGGCTCCTCGAGGGTGACGCGGAACGCGACGCAGGGGTCGACGAGGGCGGCGAGGCGCGCGGCGGCGAGCAGGGCTCGCGCCGGGTCGCCGAGGCGCGCGCCCTCGAGCGCCGCGACATAGGGTCCCCGGGGATGAAAGTTCCATTCGGTCGGCGCCAGCGCGGCATAGGCGGCGATCCGCCCGTCGCCGTCGACGCGGGCGACGTGATGGAGCCGGCCGCGGGCGCATTCGACCGCGCCGAACCCGGCGCCCGCGCCGGCCGGACCGCCGGTCAGGACCGACTCCGGATCGGCCTCGCCCGCGATCGTGTGGCGAAGCGCCGCGAGCGTCTCACGGATGTCGAGGCGCCGCGCTTCGAGCCGGGCGGCGCAGGCGCCGTCCCCGTGCGGGACGTCCCGCCACAGCCGGGCGAAGGCGCCGGTCTCCGGCCGCCGCCCGGGCAGGGACGGAGCCGCGGCGAAATCCGGGTCGCGCCCGAGCGCCGCGACCACGGCGGCGTCGTCGCCGGGACGAAGCGCGTCGGGCGGCGCGAAGGCGAGCGGCGCGGCGCATTGCCCGGCGATGGCGGCGAAGGCGGTTCCGGGCGGGGCGGGACGTCCCGGGGCCGCGGCGGCGCCGAGCGCCGCGGCGGCGGCGGCGAGCCGCTCCGCCGCCGCGCGCAACGGCGCGACGTCGTGCAGGTTCGCCTCTGTCACGGCGCGCAAGAGGCCCGCCGCGGCGATCGCCTCGCGCAGCGGCGCGACCGCCGAACGCGGCAGGCTCGAATCGTCTCCCCACGGCCAGCCGAGCAGGCAGGCGCGCAAGGATTCGGCGGCGCGCTCGGCGAGCACGCCGATCGCGTCGGCGGCGCGCGCGGCCTCCGGACGCTCGCCCCCGGCGGCCGCGGCGACCGCTTCGGCCGCCGCCGCGCCTTGCGCCCGCCCGCACAGGGCGAACAGCCGGCGGGCGAGGCCGGGCGCCTCGCTCCCGGCGCGCCCGACAAAGGCTTGCGCCAGCCCGGCCGGACGGGTGGAGCGGACGCGCACGGCGTCCACCCGTTCGCCGGCGAGGGCGAGCGCAATGTGGATGGCGCCTGGCTCGGGCGCCGCCGTCATGGCGCCCGGGCGGCCCGGCGGCCGGACAGGAAGGCGCGCCGGTCGCGGGCCGCGCCCGCCCTCCGGTCGGCGGCTCGTGCGAACAGTTCCGCCATCGCCGCGCGCGCGGCCTCGAGCGCGGCGTCCATGTCGGCGAAGTTCTGCATCGGCGAGAACAGCGAGCAGGCGTCGATGCGGCCGAAGCCGTCGAGGTCGCCGACGATCATGTCGATCTCGCCGCCGGGAAGCGCCGCCCGGACGATCGCGCCGGGCGCGGCCGACGGCGGGCGCGGCGCGTCCGGCAGGCGGGCCGCGACCACGTTCATGAACCACGGCGTGACGACGATTCCGATCGCCTGGCCGGCGTGCGGGCGAAACCCGACGTCGGCGACGCCGAGCGCCGGATTGCAGACGGGCATGCCGGCCATCGCGCCCTCGGCGACCGCACGGTAGCAGGCCGCGATCGCGCGCCCGAGATCGGCGGCCGGGTCGGCCGCGGTCACGGCGAAAGCGCCAGGAACCGTTCGCGTGGCGCGTCGCAGGTCGGGCAGCGCCAGTTCTCCGGCAAGGCCGAAAACGGCGTCCCCGGCGCGATCTGCCGGACCGAATCGCCTTCGGCGGGATCGTACGGCCGCCAGCACACGCCGCATTCCATCCGGGCGTCCGGCTCGGCCACCTCGGGCGGCCCGAAGTTTTCGAACCCGCTCATCGGAAATAAGCGTCCTCGATCGCGCGCAGGCGCAGGCTCGAATCGGCGAAGTCCTCGTCCGCCGCGAGCGCGACGGCGGGAACGTCGCCGATCTCGAGCGTGTCGAGCACCACGGCGTCGGAAGCGTTGGTGTATTGCACCGACCAGACGCCGCGCGCTCCCGTCGCGATCGCGCGGCAATTGCCGTAGCCGCGCGAAACGAGCCGCACCGGCCCTTCGCCGAGCGTCGCCTGCAGGAAAGCGACGTCCTCGGGGCTCATCGGCAAGAGCGAGAGGGTGACGACGTGGGCCGGCGCCCCGGGCGCCCATGCGGCCATCCGCTCGCGAATCTCGGCCAGCACCGGCATGACGTTCATCGCGCCGTCGGGCGGCGCGCCGATCATGAGCTCCGGCGCGGCGGCGCGCGCGGCTTCTCGCACCGCCTCTGGAATCGCGCCGACCTCGAGGTAGTCGGCCACCGCGCGGCCTTCGCCGTCGCTGAACCGGACCCGCCACAATCCGGCGAACAGCGTCTCGGCGATCTGCGCCGTCACCCCCTGGGGCATGAGCGCCACGCCGCCGACCTCGCCCTCGCCGAGCGCCTCGCCGATCAGCCTGCGGTCGTCCTCGCCGACCTCGGTGATGTCGAACAGCCGGTTGCGGCCGCCGGCGCGCTGGGCGGCGAGCGCGTCGGCGAGTTGGGGCAGGAGCGCCGCGGTCCGGGCGCAGCGGCGGATCAGAGCGTCGGCGGCGGGCGTGCCGAGGAACGCCGGCCGCGCCGTCAGCGCCTCCGGCGCCGGGCCCACGGGGGTCAGCGCGACGGCGTTGTCGTCGCCCTCGGGGGCGATCCAGAAGGCGGCCTTCATGCGTCGCTTCCTCCGACGAGACGGATCGAGGGTTTCGGCCCCTGGGACCGGCGCGCCGGCTCGGCGCCGTCGGCGAGCGCGGCGCGGATGCGGGCGCAATACTCGGCCCAGTCGCGCACCTTTGCGATCGTGACCAGCGTCTCGCCGCCGCGCACGAGCGCAATCGAGGGAAAGACGGCGACGCCGAACCGGCTCTTCAGGCCTTCCTCCGCCGCGCGCGCGACCACCGCGCCGCGCAGTTGGCCGGGAAACGCCCGGATCAGCTCGGGCAGGATCACCGCTGCGTCGTCGGCCTCCGGCCAGCGGGCCGGATCGCCGGTGAAGAGAACGAGCGCGGCCGGCGGCTCGCCCGCCGCCGGCGCGAGGCAAGCGTCGATCGTGCGCTCGTCGACGACCGGCAGGCGATGGCGTTCGGCGAGGGCGCGGATGAGGGCCGAGGGCATTGGCTTCCTTACTTTGCGCCTTCGCGCAGGTGCGCGGGCAATTGCGGCTCGCGCCCGACGAGGTCGGCGAACAGCGCGTCGACGTTGCGGCCTTCCATCGCCGCGGCGAGGCCGTCGAGCGCGTCGTCGATCAGCCGCGCCTCGTGCGCGTCGAGCGTGCGCACCGCCGAGCCGAGATGGACGAGGACATGCGCGCCGGCCGGCTGCGCGCCGACCAGCAGCATCGACACCGTGTGCGCTTCGCCGCGCCGCTCGCAGCGCGCGGTCAGGTCGTCCCCCTCGATCACGCGCATGGGAAAGCCGATACACATATGTTCATCCCCGCGCCTGGCGCCGCTCGAACGCCGAAATGTCGAGATCGTTGCCGAGCAGGGCCGGTTCGTCCTCGCCGACCTCGCGCGGAACAACCTCGACGCCCCAGTTTCTGAGCACCGCGCGCGCCAGCGCAAGCGCGGGCTCGATCCGGGCGGCGACCGGCGCGGTCAGCGGCCCGCCCCAGTCCTCGAGGTCGAGCGGCTGGCAGCCGATCAGCGCGATTTCGCGCGGGTAGCGTCCGAGCAGGTCCGCGGCCGAGAGCACCTCCTGGAAGCCGGTCTGGTGCAGGCTCAACTTCTTTACGCCCATGAATCTTGGCGCCGCGTCGCCCTCGACCAGCCTCAGGGTTCCGGGCTCGAGGCCGTAGTCGATGGCGTCGAACACGAGCAGGCGGTCGGCGTCGGTCACGTGCTGGACGAGGTAGAGCCCCTGCGTGCCGCCGTCGAGCAATGCGACGCCGTCGGGCGTGCGGAAACGCCGGTGGAACGCTTCGACCGCGCGCACGCCGAAGCCTTCGTCGGCCCACAAGATGTTGCCGATGCCGAGCACGAGCGTGCGGGGCCGGTCACGCTCTGGCGCAAGCTCCACCGGCTAATCCCTGAAGTAGCGATCGCCGGTCACGATCGCCGACAGCATGGTCTGCCGCGACATGATGTCCTCGCGGATCGCGGCGTAGACGTGCAGCACAATGAAGATCACCATCACCCACATGCCGACGTGATGCAGGGTATGCACCTCCTGGCTGTTGGGCCAGATCACGAACACCCAGCCGAAGATCGTCATCCACAGCGTGTCGTTTCCGGCGCCCTGGGCGTAGAGCGCGCCCCCGGTCACGATCATGAACAGGCTCAGGAAGGTGAAGAGCACGACCATCGCGAGGTTGGCGAGCGGATTGTGGCCGACCCATTTCTTCGGCTTGTCGACGATGAACAGATACCAGGACAGTTCGTACAGCGCCTCGTACCAGTACCAGCGCTTCCAGAACGGCACGTAGAACAGCTGACGTGCGTGCTCGTTGCCGACGAAGGCCCAGTAGACGCGGTAGAGCGAGGCGACGATGAACAATTGCGCCGCCGCGAAATGGCCGAACCTTATGTAGCCCATCTGGTAGTGCGCGCTCGCCTCGCCCGACAGCGTCGGCGGCGGCGAGCCGATCAGGTAGCCGCTGACGATCAGGACGACGATCAGGATCGCGTTGACCCAGTGCCAGGTCCTGACCGGCGCCTCGTAGACGAACACCGAATTGCGCTCGATCGCCGGCGTAGCTTCGGCGTCGGCGGTCTTGACCAGAGTATAGACGCGGCTCATCGACGCCTCCTAGCGCACCTGCACGGTCGTCATCTCCTGCCCGTCCGGGCTCATCACGTGCGTCGAGCACGCCAGGCACGGGTCGAACGAATGCAGCGTCCGGATGATTTCCAGCGGCTGGTTCGGATCGGCCATCGGCGTGTTCAGGAGCGAGGCCTCGAAGGCGCCGATATTGCCCTTCGGGTCGCGCGGGCTGCCGTTCCAGGTCGTCGGCACGATGCACTGGTAGTTGTCGATCTTCTGGTCCTTGATCCGGATCCAGTGGCCGAGCGCGCCGCGCGGCGCCTCGGAGAAGCCGACCCCCCTGGCGTCGGCGGGCCAGGTCTCGGGGCGCCACTTGTCGGTGTTGGCGGTCGAGGAGTCGCCGGCCTTGATCGTGGCGATCAGCTTGTCCTGGAAGTAGCGCAGCTGCCCGGCCGCCCATTGCGCCTCGAGGCCGCGCGCGGCGGTGCGGCCGAGCGTCGAGAACAGCGCCGTCACCGGCAGGCCGAGGTCGGTCAGCACCTTCTCGACCGGCTCCTTGAACTCGGGTTTCCCCTGGGCGTAGCCGATCACCCAGCGGGCGAGCGGGCCGACCTCCATGGCGTGGCCCTTCCAGCGCGGCGCCTTGATGAACGAGTATTTCGCGCTCTCGTCGAGCTCTTCGATGTTGGTGCGCGTCCCCTTCGTGGCCGGCCCGAGCGCGAAATTCGGCTCGGTGACGCCGTCCCAGGGGTGCAGGCCCTTGGTCTCGTCCGGGTATTTGTACCAGGAGTGGACGACGTACTCCTGGATCTCCTCGGGATTGCGCAGGTCGATCGGCAACACCTCGGCGAGGTTGCCGCCGACGATCGCCCCGCGCGGGAGCTTCAGGCTCTTGTCGGAATAATCGTTGGCGTGTTCGGGGATGTCGCCGTACGACATCACGCATGTCGACGACAGGCCGCCGCCGTAGAGCCAGTCCTTGTAGAACGAGGCGATCGCCATCAGGTCGGGCAGGTAGACCTGGTTGATGAAATCGCTGGTGCGGTCGATGATCTCGGAGACGGTATTCAGCCGCTCCATGTTGACCGCGCCGACCGCGCCGGTCCCGTCGACGTTGATCGCGCACGGCACGCCGCCGACCAGCCAGTTGGGGTGGGGGTTCTTGCCGCCGTAGATCGTGTGGATCTTGACGATCTCCTTCTGGAAATCGAGCGCCTCGAGGTAATGCGCGACCGCCATGAGGTTGGCTTCGGGCGGCAGCTTGTAGGCCGGGCTGCCCCAGTAGCCGTTCTTGAACGGCCCGAGCTGGCCCGACTCGACGAAGCGGGTCAGGCGCCCCTGGATGTCCTTGAAATAGCCCGGCGACGACAGCGGCCAGGGCGAGATCGACTGCGCCAGCGCCGAGGTCGCCTTGGGGTCGGCCTTCAGCGCCGAGACCACGTCGACCCAGTCGAGCGCGTGCAGGTGATAGAAGTGGACGAGATGGTCGTGCGCCTGCAGCGTGAGCTGCATGATGTTGCGAATGGTGTTGGCGTTCTCGGGGATCTTGATCGCCAGCGCGTCCTCGACCGCGCGCACCGAGGTCAGGGCGTGGGTGCCGGTGCAGACGCCGCAGATTCGCTCGGTGAACGCCCAGGCGTCGCGCGGATCGCGGCCCTTGAGGATGACCTCGATGCCGCGCCACATCGTGCCGGTCGAGACCGCGTTGCGGATGACGGCGCCCTCGTCGACATTGACCTCGACGCGCAGGTGCCCCTCGATCCGGGTCACCGGATCGACGACGATGCGCTTGCCCGCGTTGTCGAGGGAAAATCCGTTCGGCGTTTGAATGGTCATGGCTCCCCCCGGCGCTTACGCTTCAGTCTTTTCGCCGCTCTTGATCGTCGAGCGGATCGCGGTCACGCCGGCGTGGATCGCCACCGCGCCGGCGACGATCGCCGCCGCCGTCCCGCCGACGACGTCGGCGTTCGCCTCCACCGGGAAATAGGGAATGTTGGTCAACCGGTCGTAGAACGGCCCCTGATCCCAGAACGCGTTCTCCGAGCAGCCGATGCAGCCGTGGCCCGACTGGATCGGGAACGAGACGCCGTTGTTCCAGCGTACCGTCGAGCAGGCGTTGTAGGTGGTCGGGCCCTTGCAGCCCATCTTGTAGAGGCAGTAGCCTTTTCGCGCGCCTTCGTCGTCCCAGGATTCCACGAACTGGCCGGCGTCGAAATGCGGCCGCCGGTAGCACTTGTCGTGGATGCGCTGCGAGTAGAACATCTTCGGCCGGCCCTGGCGGTCGAGTTCGGGCAATTGGTCGAAGGTGAGAATGTAGGACAGGACGCCGGTCATCACCTCGGCGATCGGCGGGCAGCCGGGAATCTTGATGATCGGCTTGTCGAGGATGACCTTGTCGATCGGGACGGCGTGGGTCGGGTTGGGCTTGGCCGCCTGGACGCAACCCCACGAGGCGCAGGAGCCCCAGGCGACGACGAACTTCGCCCCCGCGGCCATCTCCCTGAGCTTCTCGACGAACGGCCGGCCGCCGTCGATGCAGTACATCCCGTCCTCGTTGAGCGGCGGGTTGCCCTCGACCGCGAGCACGTAATTGCCGGCGTGTTTCTCGCGCGTCTCGGTCAGGATCGCGTCGGCCTGATGGCCGGCCGCCGCCATGATCGTGTCGTCGTAGTCGAGCGAGATCATCGACAGGATCACGTCCTTGGCGAGCGGATGCGCCGAGCGGATGAAGCTCTCGGAGCAGCAGGTGCATTCGAGGCCGTGCATCCAGATCACGGGAAGGCGGGGCTTGGTCTCGAGCGCGTGCGCGATCGCCGCCGGTCCGCCGGCCCCGAGGCCCAGGCTCGCCGCCGTCAGCGAGCAGAATTTGGTGAAGCTGCGGCGGGTGATCCCCTGCCTGCGGATGACGTCGTAAAAAGTCTCGGCTGCCGCCATCATGCGCTCCCCGGCTTCCCCCACGTTGCTGTCGGCCGGGCCAGGCGCCGACATCGCCCCCGCACGGAGCAAGATGCAGGCCATGCGCAACCGGCGGCGATCGAAGCGGACTTCTCCGCATTGTCGTTTCGCCGGCGCATTTCGGGCGGCCGCCCGAGACACGCCAATGTAAACTACCCGACAAGGGTTGAACGGAAAGGCGCCAAAATGTCGCGGCCGAAAGCCGGACAGAGCCTCAGCCCTACCGCAAGCGTCGTCCAGCCGATACCCTATGCTGTCGGCTGTAACCATTGCAGTATTGTATTTCATGGTTCAGAATGCACGCCGGGGAACCGATCTTTGCGAAACCCGGGGTGGGAGCAATGCCTGACTACATTGTAAATGTTCCAGCTGAAACAAACGTCGTAAAGAGCTTTCTCGACGCAGAGAGAAAGGTGATTCTGGATGACTTTGACAAGATTAAGACCATCGTGCGGGAAGCTCTAGCTACGACTAAATATTACAAAATTTACGGTCGAAATGACAAACAAGATGGGGAGCCGATAAAGCATCTACGAAAAATAAGACTAAAGTTCAACAATTATTTCTCATCCAAGCATCAAACCTGCGGGTCCCTCTGGAGTGTTCCAGATATAATTGGCTTTACGATAGTTGTATCCTACCCCTCTGATATTAACGATATCTGTCTTGTTGTTGATCGGTTGATAGATAAGAAGGAAATTGTGTCGGCGATGCCGCGCGACGTAGAGAACTCTCTGAAAGAAAGGCGTACTGCAGAAGAACCAGATGCAGCGTTGGAACTGATAAGTTCGAAGCACGGCAGACCGCTCCAGCGAAATGGATATTTTGCTTGTCACTATAACGTTAAGCTCCGTGGCATAAATCCACACCGGCCAACCTGCGAAATACAAATTAAGACAATCTTGCATGACGCGTGGGGCGAAAAAACACATGACCTTACCTACAAGCCATCGGGAAGAACAAGTAAGGAACTTATAGACAACTTCAATCTACTGGGAGACACGCTCGCCAAGCTGGATCAACAAAGCGATCTCGTGAGGAAGGGGATAGAGCGCGAAGCGGCCCCGCGCCAGCAAAAGCAAAAGGAGCTGAGGCGGGCCACAATCTTAATGCAAGCACAATCATTTTCAAATCAAGAGCAACTTGTCGCTGTATATAAAAAAATTATGGATCTCGATAGATTCGAAAAAAGAACAAGCAATTTAGATGAAATTGTCGATGATATTTACAATATATTCGAACTCCAACCCAAAGAAGCATGCTACCTGCTTGCAATATTGGCTGACAGGTCAAATCGCGAGGAAATCTATCAGCAGACGCTCGAAGCGGTTGGTGCATGGCTTGGGCGGATCAAGGAACCAATCGAAGCGATCTACGCCCGAAACGTTGGTGCGCTCATAAGTTTTTGTGGGGGCGACCTGAACACAGCCATTGAATTTGCAGAGCAAGGGACAACTTTAATCGAGACGATCGATCGCTCCCGTTTGGCCGATGTTGTTCTCACGAAATTCGCCAGGGTCTCAAATTCTCTTTACAGCAGTCTTGCCTATTATCACGCAGATCGCATCGGTTCTCATGATGGGAAAATTGGCAACTCGGAATCGAAATGTTTAGAGTACTTAGAAAAAGCAGATCACTTTCGCGCAGATCTTGGAATTCCTGACCGAGGGATTTTGGCCGAAGATATCGAGATTTCATCTTGCCTGGCGAATTGCGATGGTTTTCAGAAGCAGCGGGCCTTCCAGACTCTCGATACCGACGCGTTCGTTAGAATACAGACAGCCCAAACTGCCGACGAAGTCCGCCGACTCCGCCGAAAGTTGAGCTTGATCTATAAGGATAAGCCTTCGGAGCTACAGCACGTTGGCTACCAACTAGAGGACTATCACGACTACTGTGCTCGGGTTCGCCTCGCCGAACTGGAAGCCGCGGAGGCTTATCTACGTCCGTCATCGTCAAATGGAAAACGCATGTGAGTCTCCTTCAGTCCAGGAACCGTCTGCCCGATGCGTTAACATCCCGTCGAGTTCCACATTGATTTGCTACCTTATTAGCGGTGTTTGGTCTCCCTGACAAACCCATAATCCGGGAACCTGCAGGGAGAGGTGGGCCAGCCAGCGGGCGTGAGCGACAGCGTTAACCTCCTGGAAAGCGGGACTCGCAGCGCCGACGACCATTGCTCCCTTCCAAAGAATCTGACTAAAGTCAGAGAATGGACACCCGCGAGATCGCCCAGGTTCGCCGCTTCAACCGCGTCGTGACGCAGGCCGTCGGCGCGCTCGACCAGAGCTATCTCGAGCGCGGCCGGCCGCTCGGCGAGGCGCGGCTCTTGTTCGAGATCGGCGCGGACGGCGCGGAGGCGCGGGCGCTACGCGCCCGGCTCGGTCTCGACGCCGGCTATCTGAGCCGGCTTCTGCGGTCGCTCGAGGCGCAGGGCCTGATCGAGGTCGTCCCCGGCCGGCCCGACGCGCGCCGCCGCCGCGCCAGTGCGACGACCACCGGGCGGGCCGAGATCGCAGCCTACGACGCGCTCTCCGACCGGCTCGCGGCCTCGCTGCTCGCGCCCCTCGACCCGGCCCGGCGGGCCCGTCTCGTCGCCGCGATGGGCGAGGTCGAACGGCTCCTTTCGGCCGCGGCGGTGGAGATTGCGCCCGAGCCGCCGGCGAGCGCCGAGGCGCAATGGTGCCTGGGCAGCTATTTTCGCGAGCTCGCCGACCGCTTCGAAGGGGGCTTCGACCCGGCGGCCGACCGCTCGGCGCCGGCCGCGGACCTCGCGCCGCCGAACGGCCTGTTCATCCTGGCGCGGCTCGGCGGCGAGCCCGTCGGCTGCGGCGCCCTGAAGCGGATCGACGACGCGACCGGCGAGATCAAGCGGGTCTGGACCGCGCCGCCGGCGCGCGGCCTCGGGCTGGCCCGGCGCATCCTCGATCGCCTCGAAGCCGAAGCGGGCCGGATGGGTTTCGCCGTTCTGCGTCTCGACACCAACAAGGCGCTGACCGAGGCGCACGCCCTGTATCTCAAGGCGGGCTATCGCGAAATCGGCCGCTTCAACGACAACCCTTACGCGCACCGATGGTTCGAGAAGCGGCTCGCCGGCTGACGTGCGCGCGCCCGCGCCCCCGAGACGTGAAAATAAGGCGGCGGCCCGGTAAACAGGTCCGGCCGCGCCGATTCGCGGACAAACCGAGAGGCGGACGTGAGGGCATCTTTCAAGGTCGTGGCCGTCGCGGCCGCCGTCTCCGTCCCGCTGGCGCTCCACCCCCTGCCGGCGCCGGCGGCTCAGCCCGCCCCCGGCGCGGTGGGAATCAATCTGGCCAACTACCTCAACGAGGCCGCGACCGAGATCGTTTTCGTCGACGTGTTCAGGCAAGCGTCGCCGTGGCGGTTCGGCCCGAAATGGGTCGATCCGAAAGCTCCCGTCCCCGCCGACCCAGGGGCGAGCGTGATCGGTCCCGACGGGTGGGTCAAGTCGCTGCGCTACGACCAGCAGGCCTATGCCCGCGTCTTCACCGGAGGCGACGGCCATTACCCCGGCGGCGTGTACAAGGTCTTGTACGAAGGCCAGGGCGAGATCGTTTTTTATAACGCGAACACGATCGTCGGACGAAAGCCGGGCGAAATCGACCTCGCGGTCACCCCGACCGCCGGACCGACGTCGGGCATCGTTCTCGTCATCCAGAAGACGGACCCGTCCGACCCGATCCGGAACATCAGGATGATTCTCCCCGGATACGAGG
Source organism: Roseiarcus fermentans (assembly GCF_003315135.1). GTDB lineage: Bacteria > Pseudomonadota > Alphaproteobacteria > Rhizobiales > Beijerinckiaceae > Roseiarcus > Roseiarcus fermentans. The sequence goes on along the minus strand of NZ_QNRK01000017.1, from coordinate 123,543 downwards.
ACGCCGACAAGACCCGTCCCTTTTATCCGCCCTTCCTCAGGACGCTGAAGCCGTTCAACACCCTTCGCTTCATGGCGTGGCAACTGTCCAACTACGACACCCAGCGGGAGTGGTCGGACCGAAGGGCGCCGACCTACGCCACGCAGGCGAGCGCCGCGACCTGGACGCCCGGGCCCGACGTCAAGGGCGTCTCCTACGAGGACATCATCGCCCTGGCGAACGAACTGAACGAGAACCCCTGGGTTTCCGTTCCGACCTTCGCCAGCGACGACTACATCCGACGAATGGCGAGGCTCTTTCACGAGACGTTGAAACCGACCCTGCATCCGATGGTCGAATATTCGAACGAAATCTGGAACGCCGGCTTTGCGCTGTCGTTCTGCCACATGCGCGAGCAGGCGATCGCCCTGCGTCTGACCGGCAATCCCGGCGCTCCCTGCGCAAGGGACGACCAGGGCAGGCCGGTCGCGCCCCCCGACGCGTGGAGCGCCCACGGCCAGTGGTATTATTACGCGCTGCGCCTGTCGCAGATCTTCGACATCTGGAACGCCGAGTACGGCGCCGACAAGGACAGGATCGTTCACGTGGTCGCCGAGTGGGCCGCCGATCCGCGCGAGATCGAGACCGTCCTGAGCTACGGCCAGTCGGTCAACGGCCTGGCCGGGAAGGCCGACGTGATCGCCACCGCCGGCTATGTCGCCCCGCTGTCGCGCTGGAGCAAGGCCTACAAGAGCGGCAGGCTCACCTGGGCGCAGGTCGCCGGCATGTCGCCGGGCGACGTGATCAGGGCGATGAACGAGTCGATCGACGCCGAGCTCGCCCCGCAGTTCAGGGCGGCCCGGGCGAGGGCGCAGAAATGGGGCCTCGGCCTGGCCGTCTACGAAGGAGGAGACGGCAACGAAGCCGGCGCCGTCTCGGGCCCCGAGCAGGATGCGATCGCCGCCCTGTATGCGGCGACGGCGCGGGACCCCGGCATGGCCCAGGTCTACACGCATCTGCTGGACGCGTGGAAGGCGTCGGGCGGCTCTCTGTTCAACCAGTTCTACGACGTCGGCGGCTACGGCCGGTTCGGCCAATGGGGCGCGCTCGAGTATCAGGACCAGGATCCGGCCACGAGCCCGAAGTACACGGCGCTCGGCGACTGGATCCGCAGCCATGGCAAGTGACCGATTCGCGCGCCGATGTGGCCTTGATCGGCAAATGGCCCGACTCTTGACGAGGACACCGCCGGAATATTTTGAACGATGCCCGAGCGACGGGACTCGACCCCAAGCGGTCTTCACGGCTCGGGAATCCAGCGATTGCCCGAAGCGCCGATCGCCATGACCCAACTCGGCGCCCTCCGAAGGGGAGTGAGCGTTTCTCAATGTCGGGCGGTGCGTTCCGCCATAAAGCGGGCTGGCGATACGCCGAGCGCCTTTCGGAACATTGTGATGAAGCTGCTGACGTTCTCGTACCCGAGGTCGCCCGCAACCTGCTTCACGGACGCGCCGCCCGCCAACCACTGCACCGAGAGGGTGATGCTCAACTGTTGTCGCCAACGGCCGAAGCTCATGCCAGTCTCGGCGGCAATGACGCGCTCCAGCGAGCGAACACTGAAACCAGCACGTTTCGCCCACGTTTCAAGAGTTCCGCGGTCTGCTGGATTCGTCATCATGTCCTGGAAGATCGAGCGAAGCCGGGGATCGGTTGGCATTGGCAGGTGAAAGTTACCGAGCGGCGCGGTCGAGACCTCATGAAGCAGCAAGGCCGCGACACCCGATTCGATTGCGGCGACCTCCTGATCCGCCGGGAACTGCGCGCTTCGGACAATCAGCTCGCGCAACAGCGGAGTGACGGCAAGGGTGCAGCACCTCGTGGGCAGCTTCGCGTCCGCCCCGGGTTGGAAGAAGGCCGCATAGCTGTCGATGTTCCCGAAGACCGCGATCCGATGAACCATTCCACCGGGAACCCACAGCGCGCTCTGCGGCGGCACGATCCAGATGCCGCCCTCCACTTCACAACGAAAGACGCCGGAGAGTCCCAACAGGAGTTCCGCCTTGTGGTGGGAATGATCCTCTAACTCCAGGCCCTCAGTCACCATCTTGACGCCGACCGTGACGACGTCCCGACGCGCGGATTCGACCGTGGGCATGAGCTCAGCCAGATCATTCCATTGACGCAGGATCGGCAAAGAGTCGTGCTCGCGCAGAATGGCAAATTCTCAATATATATTGGCCAAGTTTCGCATTCTCGTCAACCTCATCGGCGGGTTATGTCTTTGGCGGGGCGACGATGAATGCGGAAGGGACGCTGAGATGGACGAGCCGAAAATTGCCGTGGTGTTTGGCGGGAGCTTGGGGATCGGCGAGGCAACCGCACGACTGCTGCTGGAAACCGGAAGCCGCGTCACCATTGTCGGGCGGGATGCGACGAGACTGGCTGCGGCAGCCGCGCGCATTGGCGAGGTCGAGACTGCGGTGGCCGACGCCCGGGACGTTGACGCCGTGTCGCGGGTGTTCGAGGCGATGAACGCGGTCGACACCGTTGTGATCTGCGTAGCCGGAAGCACGGGAATAGGTCTGTTCCGAGATCTCAACCTTGACGAGGTCAGGGCCGCATTCGAGCAGAAAACCCTCGCGCAACTCCTGGTCGCCCAAGTCGCTGCCCGCCACATGCGCCCCAACGGATCGATCACTTTTGTGTCCGCCGGCTCAGCTCGCTCCGCCATCCGCAGCGCTGTTGGCCCTGCCGTTGTCAATGGCGCCATCGAGGCCGCCATCCCCACTCTGGCGCTTGAGCTCGCTCCGATCCGGGTCAATGCCGTAAGCCCCGGGCTCATCGACACGCCCTTGTGGGATTTCATGCCGACTGAGGCCAGAGAAGCGTTTTACTCGAGCAACGCTGCGAAGCTGCCCGTCGGCAGGATCGGGCGACCCGACGAGGTGGCGGAAGTGATCGCGCTTCTTGCGAAATGCGAATTTATCACGGGCTCGATTTACGCGGTCGATGGCGGAAGCAGCGTGGGCTGATCGTGAAGGGTCCCAGCTTGCGGGGACGCGCTATCAAATTCCCCATTCTCACCCTCCGCTTTCCGCACTGAGCGGCTGGACGCTGTCGCCCGATGGCTTGCTGAGCGGAACGGAAGGAGATGCGCCCGGGTGAAGACGGCGCGGCCCGGCGGTGGGCCGCGCCGAGCCGCGAATCGTCGGTTGCGTCGATCGGTCGCAGGCCGGATGCGAACCGGAGGGACCGGCCCTGTAAAGGGAACTTGACGTACAAAGACAATGACAATTGCGCTTCGCCCCGGTTCCCGCGCCCTGCGCCGGGCGGCGCGCATGTTTTCCGCTGCGATCGGAAGGGAGTTTCCGCAGGGCGGCTTTTCTTGCTAACCTCGCCGGCGGGGAATGATGAGAACCCGCGTCTCCCGAGGGGGCGAGAAAGCGCTGTCCATGACGTCCATCGAGGAAACCACCACCACTCCGCAAATTCCGCAGCGCAGCTGGATCTGGCGCGGCCTGATCGACAACCTGCCCTATGTCGCGATCATCGTGCTGGGCCTCGTCGGGATCAGCTGGACGAGCTTCACCGGCACGCCGTCCCCCAATTATTGGCTGGTGGTCACGCCGATCTTCGCCCTGATCTGCATCGTCGCCGGCTGGATCCATACCGACAGGGGCGGGCGATTGGCCATGGTCGTCACTCAGGTCCTGCAATGGGCGGCGTTTCTGCTCGCGATGTACCTGCTCACGGTCAGCGCCGTGACGCGGTCCGTGGACGTCAACGCGATCGCCCTGATGATCCTGACGCAGCTCGCGCTCGGCGTTTTCGTCTCCGGGCTCAATCTGCGGGCGTGGCGGCTGTGCCTGACCGGCGCGTTTCTCGGCGTCTCGGTGCCGACGATCGCCTGGCTTCAGGATGCGTCGCTGTTCCTGCTCGGCGTCGCGGTCGTGCTGATCGTGCTGATGCTGATCTACTGGTGGATCGGGGACCGCAAGCGGCGCGCCGTCGCCTGAGCCCGGCCGCCGTCACTTGAGCTTCGCGGCCGCCTGGCGGTCGAGAAGCCAGGTGGCCGGACGCTCCTTCGGGTGGATCGCCTGGGCCGGCAGCACCACCGGCTCGCGCGGCCCCTTGAGCACGCGGCGCAGGATTTCCGCCTTGTCCTCGCCGGTCACGACGAACAGGACGCGGCGCGCCGCGTTGATCGCCGCCGGCGTCAGCGACAGCCGCCACATGCCGACGAATTCGACGTAGGACGCCATCACGGTTCGCCGGGTCTCGGTGGCCGCGGCGAGCCCCGGAAACAGCGACGCGGTATGGGCGTCGTGCCCGAGGCCGAGCAGCACGAGGTCGAGCCGGCCGTCCTCGCCGAGCGCCCGGCGCAGCTCGGCGGCATAGGCGTCGGCCGCAGCCTCGGGCGGATCTTCGCCGCGCAGGCGATAGACGTGCTCGGAGGGGACGGGCACGCGATCGAGCAGCGCCACCTTGGCCATGTGATAGTTGCTGCGCGCGTCGCGCGGCGAGACGCAGCGCTCGTCGCCGAAGAACACGTGCACGTGCGGCCAGTCGATCGTCGCCGAGGCGAGGCGCTGGTAGACCGGGCGCGGCGTGTTGCCGCCGGAGAGCGCGATGGTGAAGCGTCCGCGCGCCGCGATCGCCTCCGCCGCCGCGGCGGCGATGGTGTCGGCGGCGCCGGCGATCAGCGAGGCGAAGTCCGCGTATACGACGGCCTCGGAGATCGAGCCGTCCGGGGCGGCGACCGACAGGGTCTCGGACATGCGGGGCCTCTCGCGGTCAGCCGGCCGCGCGCGCGCGGCGGTAGCGGCGGATGAGCGCGTTGGTCGAGCTGTCGTGCGCGAGCTGCGGCTCGCTCGTCGCGGTCAGTTCCGGCGTGATCCGCTTGGCGAGGACCTTGCCGAGCTCGACGCCCCACTGGTCGAACGAATCAATGCCCCAGATCGCCCCTTGGGTGAAGGCGTTGTGCTCATAGAGGGCGACCAGCGCGCCGAGCGCGTGCGGCGTCAGACGGTCGGCGAGGATCATGCTGGTCGGCCGATTCCCTTCGAACACCCGGAACGGGACGAGCTTGGGATCGACGCCTTCGGCGGCGACCTCCTCGGCCGTCTTGCCGAACGCCAGCGCCTCGGCCTGGGCGAACAGGTTCGCCATCAGGAGGTCGTGCTGGTCGGCGAGCGGGCTCAGGGGGGCGCAGAACCCGATCATGTCGACCGGGATCAGCTTCGTGCCCTGGTGGATGAGCTGGTAGAACGAATGCTGGGCGTCGGTGCCGGGCTCGCCCCAGTACACCGGGCCGGTCTGGACGCCGACCTGACGCCCCTCGAGGTCGACGTGCTTGCCGTTGCTCTCCATCTGCAACTGCTGGAGATAGGCCGGGAAGCGGGCGAGATTGGCCGAATACGGCATGACGCCGACGGTCTCGGCGCCGAAGAAGTCGTTGTACCAGACCGCGAGCAGCCCCATCAGCATCGGCAGGTTGCGCTCGATCGGCGCGGTGCGGAAATGCTCGTCCATGGCGTGGAAGCCTTCGAGCAGGCTACGGAAATTGTCCGGTCCGACCGCGATCATGGTCGACAGGCCGATCGCCGAATCCATCGAGTAGCGGCCGCCGACCCAGTCCCAGAAGCCGAACATGTTGGCTGTGTCGATGCCGAATTCCGCGACCGCCGCGGCGTTGGTGGAGAGCGCCACGAAATGGCGGGCGATCGCCTTGTCGTCGCCGAGCGCCGCCAGCGCCCAGGCGCGCGCGGCGGCGGCGTTCGTCATCGTCTCGAGCGTGGTGAAGGTCTTGGAGGCGATGATGAACAGGGTCTCGTGCGGATCGAGGTCCGCCGTCGCCTCGGTGAAGGCCGCGCCGTCGACGTTGGCGACGAAGCGGAACGTGAGCGCGTCGTCGCTGAAGCCGCGCAAGGCGCGGTAGGCCATCTCGGGCCCGAGATGCGAGCCGCCGATGCCGATGTTGACGACGTTTTTGATGGCCTTGCCGGTGTGACCCTTCCAGCCGCCCGAGCGCACCTGGTCGGAGAACGCCGCCATCCGGTCGAGCACGGCGTGGACCTCGGGAATGACGTCCTCGCCGTCGACGACGATCGACCAGTCGCGCGGCGCCCGGAGCGCGACGTGCAGGACCGCGCGGTTCTCGCTGACGTTGATCTTCTCGCCGGCGAACATGGCGTCGCGCCGGGCCTCGACCCCGCGGGCGCGGGCGAGCGCCGCCAGCAGCCGCACCGTCTCGTCGACGATGCGGTTCTTCGAATAGTCGAGGAAGAGCCCGGCCGCTTCGACGGCGAAGCGCTCGGCCCGGCCGGGGTCGGCGGCGAACAGATCGCGCAGCCGCTCGTCCTTGACGCTCGCCCAGTGCGTCTCGAGCGCCTGCCACTCCGGCATGGCCTGAAGCGTCGCGTTGACCGTCATCGTTTTCACTCCTCGATGCGAAAACCGTGGAACCCCTAAGGCGCGAACGCGCCGCGGTCGAGCGCGACGATGTCGCGGATCGTCTCGATCGTGACGTCGGCCTTCGGATGACTCGCGAGCGTCTCCGCGTCGCGGGCGTAGCGTCCCTGGCGCGGAAAGACGGTTGCGACCCTGTCGCCCCACACCGCCTTGACCGCCGAGAGGACGCGCAGCTTGTCGTCGATAAGCGCGTATCGCCGCGCCGGATAGAGCCGCTCGATGAAATCGAGCTCCTTTTCCTTGTGCACGAAGATGAGAACCTCGCCGCCGAACGCGCCCGAGAGGCCCGAACGCTCGGCCTTGCGCGGCTGGTACACCGCGTCGCCGTCCGACAAGAGGACGACGCGGCCCCATTGGCGCACGTGGTCGACCGCATCGAGGGCGCCGGGGAACAGCCGCTCGGCGAAAGGATAGTCGATCAGCCATGCCGCGAGCGCGAGCAGGCGGGGCTCGTAAAGGGCTTCGAGACGGAGCCGCTGCAGCGCGCCGAAATAGTCGGCGTAGCCGAGCGTCGCGAACAGCTCGTCGTAGATCGCCCAGTAGCGGCTTCGCCTCGCCTCGCCGTAGGCGGCGGAAAGATGCGCGTCGAGGTCCTGCTGCACGCGGTCGTTGTCGAGCAGCGTGTTGTCGACGTCGAACAGGAAGACGATGTCGTCCATGGTCGGTCCTTCAGGTCGTCTCGGGGTGGCGCGATCGCCCGCCCGGGCGCGATTCGCATCGCTTGCGCCGGCGCGCCGGCGCGTTCCGCCGCGCCGCGCGATCGGACCGGCCGGGGCGCATCGCCCGCCCGGTCCCCGTCCGCGCGCGCTCGATCGGCTCCGCTCGCATCGCCTTCCTCCCGAATCTGCGCCGCCCCCCCAACGCCGGAGCCGGCGCGCTCCGATCCGCCCTGCCGCCGGTCGGCGGAACGGCGGCGCGGTCCGGAAGGTTATGCCGGACCGGCGTCATCGTGAAGCCGGCGCGTGTCGGCGTCGCCGACTTTCGAGGCCGCGCCGACGGCGACCGATGAGGAAAGCCGCCACGATGGGCGAGGGTTTCGGCCGGATTGTGTTCGGCATTCCGCCCCGCGCCGGGGCCGGTCGGCGCGGCGTCGTTTTCCCTGCGGCGGCGCCGCGCGCGCCGCTTGCGCTGGCCAAAACAGTCCAGTAAGTTGATCGTATTCAAAGAGGTCGACGTGATGTCTCACTGGTTCGCCGACAACTCCCTCTCGATCGGCCGCACGCCGCTCGTCCGCCTGAATCGCGTCACCGACGGCGCGCCGGCGACCGTGCTCGCCAAGATCGAGGGCCGCAATCCCGCCTATTCCGTGAAGTGCCGGATCGGCGCGGCGATGATCTGGGACGCCGAGCAGCGCGGCCTGCTCGGTCCCGGCAAGGAACTCGTCGAGCCGACCAGCGGCAACACCGGCATCGCGCTCGCCTTCGTCGCCGCCGCCCGCGGCGTTCCGATCACCCTCACCATGCCCGAGACCATGAGTCTCGAGCGGCGAAAACTGCTGGTCGCCTATGGCGCCGAACTCGTCCTGACCGAAGGGTCCAAGGGGATGGGCGGCGCGATCGCCAGGGCGGAGGCGATCGCCGCCTCCGATCCGGAACGCTACGTCCTCCTGCAGCAGTTCAAGAACCCGGCCAACCCGGCGATTCACGAGACGACCACCGGACCGGAAATCTGGGACGACACCGAAGGGGCGATCGACATTCTCGTGTCCGGCGTCGGCACCGGCGGCACCATCACCGGCGTCTCGCGTTACATCAAGGGGACGAAGGGCAAGGCGATCCAGTCGGTCGCGGTCGAGCCGGCGGCGAGCCCGGTCCTCACCCAGACGCGCGCCGGCGAGCCGGTGAAGCCCGGCCCGCACAAGATTCAGGGCATCGGCGCGGGCTTCGTGCCCGGCGTGCTCGACCTGTCGCTCGTCGACGCGGTCGAGCAGGTCACGAACGAAGAGGCGGTCGAATACGCCCGCAGGCTCGCCCGCGAGGAAGGCATTCTCTCGGGAATTTCCTGCGGCGCCGCCACGGCGGTCGCGGCGCGGCTCGCCAAACGCCCGGAGAACGCCGGCCGGACGATCGTCGTGATCCTGCCCGATTCCGGCGAGCGCTACCTCAGCACGGTTCTGTTCGACGGCCTGTTCGACGAAAAAGGCCTCGCCGTCTGACCGGCGGCGAGGCAAGATCCAGGTTGACGATCGAGGCGCGGGTATCGTCCCGACGCGAGGGATCGGCAGAGGGTGGGTGCAGTCTTTGAGTTTTCTTCATCTTATCAATCCTTTGTACTCGCTTTCGGGGTTCGTCGTCGGCGCTTTGGTCGGTTTCACCGGGGTCGGCGGCGGCTCGCTGATGACGCCGCTGCTGGTGCTCCTGTTCGGTATCCATCCGGCGACCGCCGTCGGGACAGACCTGCTCTACGCCGGCATCACCAAGATCTGCGGCTCGGCCGTGCACGGCCGCAACAACGCGATCGACTGGCCGGTGGTGCGACGCCTGGCGTCGGGCAGCGTGCCGGCGGCGGCGTTGGCGCTGCTGACGCTGTCGCATTTCGGCATGGACTCCCGGGGAACCAACGCCGCGATCACGACGACGCTCGGCTTCGCGCTGCTCCTGACCGCTGTGACGCTGATTTTCCGCCAGCGCCTGCTCAAGGGGGCGGCGGCGTTCCTCGACCGGCGCACGGAGCGGGAGATCGCGACGCTGACGGTCGCGCTCGGCGCCGTCCTCGGCGTGCTGGTGTCGATCTCCTCGGTCGGGGCGGGCGCGATCGGCGTGACCGTGCTGCTGATGCTCTATCCGCGCATGCCGACGGTGCGCATCGTCGGCAGCGACATCGCCCATGCGGTGCCGCTGACCCTGGTCGCCGGCGCCGGGCACTGGCTGATCGGCTCGATCGACTGGGCGCTGCTGGTCTCGCTGCTCGTCGGTTCGCTTCCCGGCATCGCGCTCGGCAGCCATTTCGCCAACCGCGTGCCCGATCGCGTTCTGCGGCCGCTGATGGCGGGAACGCTGGCGCTGATCGGCGGCAGGCTGGTGCTCTGACGCGCGGGGCGCGATTCGCGGGCTCCCCACATGACGGCGCACCGCCCTCGCGAGCGTCTTGCGTGAAGCCATCCGCAGCCGCCGGGCGCCTCAGAACACGCGTCGGGCGAGAGGGAGCCGCAGGATCACCCAGTTCGTGAAGGCGAAGGACGCGACGGTCGCGCCGATGACGGTCATGAGCAGGCGGGCCCATTTCGGCCCCGGCGCATCCATCAGCGCCCAGAGGAAGAAGAGCACGATCGGGAAGTGGAAGACATAGACGGCGTAGACGTTCGCCGCGAGCATCCGCCAGGTCCGGCCCTTTCCCAGCGCCAGCTCGCGCAACAGCACCGGCAAGCCGACGCAGAGTCCGACACAAAGGAAGGACTCCCACACGCACACCCGCCAGTCCTGCGACGGGAGATCCGGAACGACGCCGGCGCCCACCGCGACATAGGCGGCGAGCGCCAGTCCCACCCCGAGGGCGAGCCAGACCAGCCCACGCGGCGTCGGAATGGTCTCGATCCAGCGCCGCGGCGCCGCCAGCGCGCCGATGACGAACAGGCTCGCGTATTGGGGAAGGTGGGCGGGCTCCATCTGGATGTAGCCGAGAAAGCCGATCCAGCGGTTTTGCGGGAACCAGATGCGAACTACGAACGTCGCCGCCGCGAGCGCGACCGCGTAAGCGGCGATCATGCGGTGCGAGGGCGGCTCGAGGAGGCGTTTTTCCCCACGATCGGCGAACGCCGCGCGAAGCCCGGCGTAAAGGGTCGCGTAGACGAGCAGGTGCTCGAGAAACCAGAGATGCCCGAGATTGTTCACGGGCCAGGCCATGCCGGCCGGCCAGTCGGCCGGCCTCTGCCCGAACCCGAAGAAGTCCCGCGTCAGGTAGGTCCAGTAATCGACGTGGAGCGCCGCGGGGCCGAACGTGATCTGGGCCCAGCCCGGCAGCGGGGCCAGCACGATCCAGCCGAACAGCAGCGGCCGGCCCAGCCGTCTCCAGCGGTCTCGCAAAAAGGCGCTCCCGCCTTTGCTGGCGAAGGCTTCGGGTGTGAAATAGCCTGCGAGGAAGAAGAAAAGACCCATGAAAAAGGCCGCGTTCACCCACAGAAACACCCAGGCGCGCGGGATCGGCGGACCGGGCAGCGGCATTTCCGGCGGATGCGTCACGACATACGGTTCGACCGAATGGTGGGCGATCACGAGCAAGATCAGAATGACCCGCAACGCGTCGACATAATCCAGTCGTTCGCCCAGGCGAACCGCTTCGGGCTCCGGTTTCACAGGCGCTCCCCCTCGGGTCGCCGACGCCCGCCGTCCTCGCGCGAGGGCGGACCCGGGCGGGCCGCTCCGCACCCGGAGACCACGAACCGGCGGCGTTATTCGGTCGCCGTCCCTCCGGCGCCTGCGCGGGCTTGGTAAACCCGCGCCTGGATCGGCGTCAAGGATGGCGATCGGCCCGGGACCACGGCGGTTTGCTCGCAACGGGCGCGCTTGGGATGGAAACGGGACGGAGACCCGAACGCCTTCTCTCCGGGCGCCGCCGGTCCGGCGTCCCGCCTGCTCGTTCCGCTCGACGAAACCAATTCCGGATCATTGCGGGCGTCGCGAGGCCGGCTCGCCGCGGAGGGCCGCGACGAATCCCGCTGTCCGCGCGATCAACGCCCCGCGCCGGTCGACGCCAGAAAGGCGCGCCAGCCGCCGAAGCTGGAAATGTCCGTGGCGCCAAAAACCCCCTCGGGCTCGACCAGGAATCCCTTGACGCTCGACCCGCCCGCGAGCCGAACCGTGCCGATCCCCAGCGGCGCCGGAATTTTGGCGACGAAGGCGCCGAAACCCTGCGCGTCGAGCGCCCAGACCTCGGCCCGGATCGCGGCGCCCTCGCCGTCCGGGACCCGCAAGAGGCCCGGCTTCGGCGGCCGGGCGCCGGCGAGCGCGTAGAGCCGGTAGTCCGGCGTCGTCTCGGCCTCGCCCACGAAGGCGGCGCCGAGGTCGACGAGCTCGCGGTTGAGCGGCAGCCCGGCGAGATGCGCGCCGACCACGGCGAGCGCGATCCGGCCCGGCGGGGTCGCGGAAGGGGTTGTCGGCGCAGGCGTCCCGGCCGTCGGCGCGGGAAAGCCGGTCGCGCCCATCGGCGCGCCCGAGTTCGCCTGGATCGCCGCGGCGAGGCCGGCCACGAGTCCGTCGGCCCCGGCCGGCGCGATCAGCGTCACGCTCGACGGCAGTCCGTCGCCGCGGACGCCGGACGGCGTCGCGATCGCGCAGAGATCGAGCAGGTTGACGAAATTGGTGTAGGTTCCGAGCCGGGAATTGAGCAGCACCGGTTCGGCCAGAACCTCGGCGACGGTGTAGAGGCGCGGAATGGTGGGGACGAGCATGACGTCGAACGCCGACAACGCCTGCTCGGCCTTCCGCCGCAGCGCCCGCAGCCTGTAGAAGGCTTCGAACGTCGCCACCGCGTCGAATTGCTTCGCCCCCGCGATGATCGCCCGCGTCACCGGATGCAGCGCCTCGGGGTTGGTCTCGATCAGCGCCTTCACCGCCGCGTAGCGCTCCGCCACCCACGGCCCTTCGTAGAGCAGGCGGGCGACCTCGGCGAAGGGCGCGAGATCGAATTCGACGATGCGCCCGCCGAGCGCGTCCACGGCCGCGACATCGCGCGCAAAGGCCGCCTCCGCCTCGGCGTCGCCGAAAAACTCGAGATCCTCGGCGCGCGGGACGCCGAACTGGATTCCGCGGGGAAAGGCGGACAGTTCCGGCCGGGCGAAGCCGCGCGACCAGGCGTCCTCCTCGTCGTAGCCTGCGGCCGCCTGGAACACCGCGAAGGCGCTCGCGACGTCGAGCGCGAAGATCGAGATCGTGTCGAGCGTCCGGCAGGCGGGAACGACCCCGGTCGCCGACAGCGCGCCGAGCGAGGGCTTCAGGCCGACGATGCCGTTGAGGGCCGCCGGCGCCCGCCCCGAACCGGCCGTGTCGGTGCCGAGCGAGAAGGGGACGAGGCCCGCCCCGACCGCGGTCGCCGATCCCGAACTCGAGCCGCCGGGGATCAGGTCGCTGCGCAGCGCGTTGCGCGGGACGCCGTAGGGCGAGCGCACGCCGACGAGGCCGGTGGCGAACTGGTCGAGGTTGGTCTTGCCGATCGCGATCGCGCCGGCGCGCTCGAGCGCCTCGACGACGAAGGCCGACCGGGCGGGCGTATAGGCGAAGGCCGGACAGGCGGCCGTCGTCGGCATCCCGGCGACGTCGATGTTGTCCTTGACCGCGAACGGCACGCCGTAGAGCGGCCTGCCCTGCGGCCCCTGCTCCATGAGCCGCCGCGCCGCGGCGAGGGCGTCCGCCTCGGCCCGCAACGTGATGAACAACGCCGGATCGTCGTGGGCGGCGATGCGCCGGTAGACCTCTTCGACAGTGGCGGCGATCGGCTTGCCCGCGGCGTGGGCCGCGACGAGCGCGGCGATCGTTTCCGTCATGGCCCCAGGTTCCTCGTGCTGCGCCGATCCCGCGGGCCGGCGCTTATCGCATACAAGAGCCGGGCCAGAGTTCAAGATCGCCACGAAGGACACGAAGGTTCACCAAGGCTTCGTGTCTCTTCGTGTTCTTGGTGGTGAATTCGATCGGCGGCGGCTCCGCCGTTGCGCGGAACCGAAATCAGCTTCAAGCTTTGTCCGGCCGGAGGTCGTTCGCCCATGGAACCGAAAGCGCAGCCGGATCGGTTGAAGCCCTATCGCGAGAAGCGCGATTTTTCCCGCACCTCCGAACCCGAGCCCGCGGCCCCGGTCGAGGAGGGGCGCGGCTTCGTCGTCCAAAAGCACGCCGCCCGCCGCCTGCACTACGATCTGCGGCTCGAATTCGAGGGGACGCTTCTCAGCTGGGCGGTGCCGGAGGGGCCGAGCCTCGTCCCGGCCGTCAAGCGGCTCGCGGTCCGCACCGAGGACCATCCGCTCGCCTATCTCGACTACGAGGGCGTGATCCCCAAGGGCGAATACGGCGGCGGGACCATGATCGTCTGGGATCGCGGCGACTGGGCGCCCGTCGGCGACGTCCGCAAGGGACTCGCCAAAGGCCACCTCGAGTTCGAGCTTCACGGCCGCCGCCTCAACGGGCGCTGGCATCTCGTCCGCATCAAGCCGCGGCCGCGCGAGAAGACCGAGCCATGGCTGCTCATCAAGGCCAACGACGCCTTTGCCAGGACGCCGGAGGCCGACAGCCTTCTCGACGACGAGATAGCCTCGGTGCTGTCGGGCCGCAGCAACGCCGACCTCGCCGCGACCAACGCCATCCGGACGGATCACGCGCAACGCGCAGCCGCCGCCGCCGGACAGCCGGCCGCGCCGGCCGACCTTCGCGGCGTCGCGGGCGCGCGCAAGGCGCTTCTGCGCCCGTTCGTCGAGCCGATGCTCGCATCCGCCGCCGAACGGCCGCCCAAGGGCGACGCGTGGCGGCACGAGGTCAAGTTCGACGGCTACCGGATGCAGGCGCGCATCGACGGCGGCGACGTCCGCCTGCTCACCCGCAAGGGGCTGGACTGGACGAACCGCTTTCCGGCGATCGCCGAGGCGCTGCGTGAGCTCGCCCTCGGCTCGGCGATGCTCGACGGCGAGATTGTCGTTGAGGATTCCGCCGGCGTCTCGCGGTTCAGCGATCTGGTGGGAGACCTGAAGGCCGGCCGCGGCGACCGGTTCCGATATTATGTCTTCGACCTCCTCTACCTCGACGGCTGGGACCTCGCCGGCGCGGCCTGGGTCGAGCGCAAGCGGATCCTGACGGCAGCCTTCGCCGCGCGCCCGCACTCGGACCGGCTGGGCTTGAGTGAGGATTTCGCCATCGACGGCGAGACGTTCTTCCAGCAGGTCAGCCGGCTCGGCCTCGAAGGCATGATCTCGAAGCGCGCCGCCTCTCCCTACCGGAGCGGCCGGACCGGCGACTGGCTGAAGTCCAAGTGCATCCTCGCCCAGGAATTCGTCATCGTCGGCTTCACGCCGTCGACGACCTCGCGCCGCGCGATCGGGTCGCTGGCGCTCGGCTACTTTCGCGGCGACGATCTCGTCTACGCCGGCCGGGTCGGCACCGGGTTCACCGAGGAGGATGCGCGGGCGCTGTTCGCCGGCCTCGACGAGACCCGCGTCGACGCTTCGCCGCTGTCCCAAAAAGCCCCGCCCGACGCGGAGAAGGGCGTCCGCTGGGTCGAGCCGCGCCTCGTCGCCCGGGTCGACCACCAGGGCTGGACCGCCGACGGCCTCGTCTGGCACGCCGTCTTCAAGGGCTTGCGCGACGACAAGGACATTCGCGAGATCGTGCGCGAGGTCGACGCCGCGCCCGCCGCCCCCGCCGCCCCCGCCGCCCCCGCCGTCCCCGGCCTCACCCATCCCGAGCGGCTGCTGTGGCCCGACGCCGGCGTGACCAAGCAGGGCCTGGCGGATTACTACGCCGGCGTCGCCGAGCGGATCCTGCCCCATCTCGCCGGGCGCGCCCTGAGCCTCGTCCGCTGCCCGAGCGGTCTCGCCGCCGACTGCTTCTTCGCCAAGCAGCCCTGGGCGGGACTGAGCGACGCGGTCCAGCGTCTGCCCGTCGGAGGCGGGCACATCGGGCTCGTGGTCCACGATCTCGCCGGGCTTCACGCGCTCGCGCAGGCCGCCGTGCTCGAAATCCATCCCTGGGGCTCGCGGTTCGAGGATCTGGAGCGGCCCGACCGGCTGATCTTCGACCTCGACCCCGGCGAGGACGTGGCCTGGGCGACGGTGACCGACGCCGCGCGCGAGGTCCGCGACCGCCTGCGCTCGACGCTCGGGCTCGCGAGCTTCGTCAAGACGACCGGGGGCAAGGGGCTGCACGTGGTGGCGCCGATCACGCCGTCGCTCGCCTGGCCGGAAGCGACCGCGCTGTGCAAGGGGGTCGCCTCCGCCATGGCGGCCGACAGCCCGGATCGCTACCTCGACCGGATGGCGAAGGCGGCGCGCAAGGGCAAGATCTTCGTCGATTATCTCCGCAACGCGCGCGGCGCGACCGCGGTCGCCGCCTATTCGCCGCGCGCCCGCCCCGGCGCGCCGGTGTCGACGCCGCTCGCGTGGGAGGAGCTCTCCGACGCGGTGCGCGCCGATCACTATCGCCTCGGCGCCATCGAAGGGCGACTGGCTCACCTGCGACAGGATCCGTGGCAGGGGTTCTTCGAACTGCGCCAGACCGCCGACGCCGGCGAGGCCAGGGCGAGGGGCAAGGGCGCCGGGTCGGGCGGGAAAGCGAGGAAGGCCTGACCCGCCGCCGACGGGTTCACCCCGGCCGACCGTCGTTGGTGGCCGCCACCCGGCAGAGATGGGCGAGGCGCCGGATCTCGGTCGCGTCCGCCGGCGACGCCGCGCCGATCTGCTCGAGAAGGCCGGCAGCCGCCGTGAACCGTCCGCTCCGCATATGCAGGAGCGCGGCATTGTGGAGCGCGTCGGCGTAGGTCGGATCGATTGCGAAGGCGCGTTCGTAGCTCCCGAGCGCCTCGGCCTCCCGCCCGGTCTTCTCCTGAAGGACGCCGAGGTTGAACCAGGCGTCCGCCATGTCCGTCGCCCTCGCGATCGCGCGCCGGTAGGCGAACTCCGCCTCCCGCGCGAGGCCCAGTTCGTCGAGGACGTTGCCGAGATTGAAGGGGAGGATGGGATCGGTCGGGTCGAGGCGAACCGCGAGCTCGTACCACCGCCGCGCGGACGCGAGATCGCCCTCGCGTTCCGCCGCCTCGGCGAGGGCGAAGGCGCCGTCGGCGTCGAGGTCCGACCCTTCAAGCGGCAGGAGAAGCTGGCCGTCCATGTCGGCCAACGCGCCCTCGACGACCTGGAGGACGGCGCCCCACGGCGCTTCGGCGAGACGGACGCTCGACAGCCTTTCCCCGCGCCGCTCGAGTTCGAGCGCGGCGGCGACGATCCTCTGGAGCCTGGCGCCGGAAGACAGGAGCTGGCCGACCGCGCGCGCCGCGACGAGGTCGGCGTAGGCGTAGCGGCCGTCGACCGGCGCGACCACGTCGAACAGCGCGAGCGCGCCCAGTTGCGCGCGGCTGAGGCCGGCGTGGCGGATCATCTGATCCTCGGAATAGGGACCGCCCGGCGCCGGCGCCGCTTCGAGCCCCAGCCGGCGCCGGAACGCGCCCTCGGAGGCCAGGCGCGCCCCGGGCTTCAGGCGCAAGCCGAGCCGAAGCTCGCCATCGTCGCAGAGGACGCGGGCGGACGGGGCGTGGCAGACGACGATGGCGTCCGCCGCCGCGCTTGCGCGCGTCAGCGCCAGACCCGCCGCCGCCGTCAACGCCTCGAGTCGCCGCCGGGTGAGCCCCCGAAGCCGGCCGTATATGTAGACTCTTTCAGCTGATGAAGTCATAGTGTCGTAAAGATCGGCTTCGTTGTCAGGTTAACGCCTTAACCACAGCGTCGATTTGCGTGGAGTTCATCCGTCATGGCCCCCCGAGCGAGCTGGAAAGGCTACCTGAAGCTTTCTCTCGTGTCCTGCGCGGTCAACCTCTATCCGGCGTCGAGCTCGTCGTCGCGGGTGGCGTTCAACACCCTCAACCGCAAGACCGGCAACAAGGTGAAGCGGCAGTTCGTCGACGCGGTGACGGGCGACGTGGTCGAGAACGACGATCAGGCGAAGGGCTATCCGGTCGCCGCCGACACCTGGGTGCTGGTCGAGGACGACGAACTCGACAAGATCCAGATCGAGAGCAACCACACGGTCGAGATCGAAAAATTCGTGCCCCGCGCCGAGATCGACCCGAGATACCTCGACGCGCCCTATTACATCGCGCCCGGCGAGCGGGTGGCGGAAGAGGCGTTCTCGATCATTCGCGACGCGATGCGGGACGAGAAGGTGGTCGGGCTCGGCAGGGTCGTGATGGCCCGGCGCGAGCGCGTCATCCTGCTGGAGCCGCTCGGCAAGGGCCTGCTCGGCACCGTTCTGCGCTACGCGTCCGAAGTGCGCAGCGAGGACACCTACTTCGAGGACATTCCGGAGCTGAAGCTCCCCGAGGAGATGAAGGACCTCGCGCACGTCATCATCGAAAGGAAGGCGGGGCATTTCGACCCGGCCGAATTCAACGACCGCTACGAGGACGCCGTCGTCGAACTGATCCGCTCGAAGCAGGCGGGGCTGCCGGCGAGGCCGTCGGAGCAGCCGCGGCCGAGCAATGTCGTCAACATCATGGACGCCCTGCGCAAGAGCATCGCGGCGGTCGGCGCCGCCGAACCGGCGACGAAGGGCGAGACGAAGCCCGCGGACGCGCCTGCGGCGGCCGCTTCGAAGCCGAAGGCCGCGTCGAAGACGCGGGGCGAGGCGGCGCCGGCCAAGGCCGCGCCGAAGGCCGCCGCCGGGACGCGGTCGCGAAAGGCCAAGTGACCGAGAGGGCGCCGTCCGCGGCGGCTCGCCGACGCCGCTGAGCGACCAACCGCGCCTCCGCGAGCGGAGGCTTTCCGCTCAACATTAAGGCACGGCGCCCAGAAAACGGGGCGGCTGAACGGCGCGGCCTGCGAAAAAAACTGCGACAATCGGCCGCGCCTCGCGGCACGCTCCTTGCGACCGCCTGTCCCCGGGGAATGGCGCGGCATTCGCGTCGGAAACGAGCAAAGGACGCCAGGATGTCGGGACCGGAAATCTCTCGCCGCACGCTGATCAGGACGACCGCGCTGGGGCTCGCGGGCGCGACGCTGAACCTCGGCGCGCTGGGCCGGGCGTTCGCCGCCCAGGACCTGACGGTCGGCGTGGTCTACGTCGGCGCGCGCGACGATTTCGGCTGGAATCAGGCGCATGCGGTCGCGATCAAGGCGCTGAAGGAGGTGCCGGGCGTCAAGGTCGTCGAGGAAGAAAACGTGCCCGAGACCGACGCCGTCTCGAAGTCGATGGAATCGATGATCAACCTCGACGGGGCGGCCCTGATCCTCGCCACCTCGTTCGGTTACTACACGCCGTTCGTCGTCGACCTCGCCAAGAAATATCCCGACGTGCAGTTCCGCCACGCCGCCCCGTTGTGGAACAAGGACAAGGACCCGAAGAACGCCGGCTCCTACTTCGGCTATCTCAATCAGGCCCATTACGTGGACGGCGTCGCCGCGGGTCTTTGCACCAAGACCAACAAGATCGGCTTCGTCGCGGCGAAGCCCATCGCCAGCGTGCTGTCGAACATCAATTCGGTGCTGCTCGGCGCGCGCTCGACCAATCCCAAGGCGACCGTGCAGGTGATCTTCACCGGCGACTGGTCGATGCCGGTGCGCGAGGCCGAAGCCGCCAACGCCCTGGTCGACGCCGGCTGCGACGTCATCACCTGCCACGTCGACGGGCCCAAGGTGGTGATCGAGACGGCGGAGAAGCGCGGCGTGATGAGCTGCGGCCACAACGCCAGCCAGGCCCCGCTCGCGCCCAAGGGCTTCATCACCGGCGCCGAATACAAGTGGGAAACGATCTACAAGGGTTACGCCGCAGACATAGCAGCGGGAAAGACTCCGCCGAATTTTCTCGCCGGCGGCTACGAGGTCGACTTCGTCCGCAACACGCCGTTCGGCGCGGCGGCGACGCCGGAGGCGCAGAAGGCGGCCCTCGCCGCGATCGAGGGGCTGAAGGCCGGCAAGCCGATCTACGTCGGTCCGCTCAAGGACAACAAGGGCAAGGTCGTGATCGACAAGACCTACGGCAACCTCGATCCGTTCCTCGACAAGATGGACTACCTGCTCGAAGGCGTGAGCGGGTCGACCACCTGACGCCGGCGAGACGGAGCAAAGTCCCATGTCGGACGCGCCAGCGACCGCAAAGTCCGCCTCGGACCTGACCCAGCCGGTCGGGCCGGAGGCGGCGCGTTCCGATTGGGCGCTGCGACTGCGCGTCAATTCGGAATATGTCGCCATCCCCCTGCTCGCGATTGCGATCGCCGCGGCGCTGTTTGCGCTGTTCCTGCTCGCGATCGGCAAGTCGCCGGTCGATTTCGTGTCCTATATCTGGCGCGGCGGCTTCGGCACCGCCTTCTCGTTCCAGAACACGCTGCAGCGCTCGGCGCCGCTGATCCTGACCGCGCTCGCCGTCGCCATCCCCGCCCGCATCGGGCTGATCATGATCGGCGGCGAGGGCGCGCTGGTGCTCGGCGGCTTCGCCGCCGCCGTGCTCGCCATCCCCATGATCGGCGTCCTGCCGCCGCTCGTCGCGCTGCCGCTGATGGCGGCGATGGCGATGATCGTCGGCGGCTTCTGGGTCGGCGTCGCCGGATTCCTGCGCTACGCCCGCGGGGTGAACGAGACGATCTCGTCGCTGCTGCTGACCTACATCGGCATCGCCATCATGAACTTCTTCGTCGAAGGGGCGCTGCGCGATCTCTCCAATCCCAACAAGCCGTCCACCAGGCCGCTCGGCGACGCCTACATGGTGGGCAAGATCCCCGGGACCGACGTCCATTGGGGCTTCGCTTTCGGCATCCTTCTGTGCATCCTCCTCTAC
Organism: Roseiarcus fermentans; assembly: GCF_003315135.1. Classification (GTDB taxonomy): domain Bacteria; phylum Pseudomonadota; class Alphaproteobacteria; order Rhizobiales; family Beijerinckiaceae; genus Roseiarcus; species Roseiarcus fermentans. The sequence goes on along the minus strand of NZ_QNRK01000017.1, from coordinate 103,642 downwards.
CTCCTGCTCGAGCGCACGACCTTCGGCTTCGCCGCCCGGGTCACCGGCGGAAACTACCGGGCCGCGCTGGCGCAGGGCCTGCCGGTCGGCAAGCTGATCGTCGCCTGCTCGTGCATCGCCGGCGCCTGCGCCGGGCTCGCCGGCTTCTTCGAGGTCGCGGCGATCCAGGGGCGCGCCAACGCTTCGCTGGCGGCGGGCTACGGCTTCACCGGCATTCTGGTGTCCTTCCTCGCCCGCCACAATCCGCTGGTCATTCCGCCGGTCGCGATCCTGTTCGGCGGCATCGTCGCCGCCGGCGGCCTGATCCAGCGGCGCATGGGGCTCCCCGACGCGACGGTTCAGGTGCTCGAAGGCCTGATTTTCGTCGTGCTGCTGACGTCCGAGACTCTTTACGGCCGCTTCTCGATCTTCAAGCCGCCGGCTGCGAGGGATCGCCCATGAGCGACGCCATCCTTACGGTTCTCATCGCCATGCTGGGCGGCGCCATCCGCGTCTCGACGCCCTTCATGTTCGTCGCGCTCGGCGAATGTCTGACCGAAAAGTCGGGGCGGGTGAATCTCGGCCTCGAGGGCACGCTGGTGATGGGCGCCATGGTCGCCTACGCCGCTTCCTATCACACCGGCTCGCCCTGGCTCGGCGTGCTCGCGGCCGGCGTCGCGGGCTCGGCGCTCGGCGCGATGCACGGCTCGATCTGCGGCCTGCCCAAGGTCAACGACGTCGCGGTCGGCATCGCCATGATGCTGTTCGGCGTCGGCCTCGCCTTCTTCTTCGGCAAGCCGTACATCCAGCCGACGGCGCCGCGGCTCGATTCGATCCCGCTCGGATTCTGGAGCGACAACGTGAACCTCAAGAGCGCGCTGCAGGTCAATCCGCTGTTCTTCGTCGGCATCGTCGTCGCGCTGGTTCTCGCCTGGGCCTTGCGCAACACGCGCTGGGGGCTCGTCGTGCGCACCGTCGGCGACAGCGCGCCCGCCGCCCGCGCCATGGGCATCTCGGTCAACCTCGTGCGCTTGCTGACGACGACGGTCGGCGGCTTCCTGGCCGGCGTCGGCGGCGCGTTCCTTTCGCTCTCCTATCCCGGCTCCTGGAACCAGGGCCTGTCGTCGGGCCAGGGCCTGATGGCGGTCGCGCTGGTCATCTTCGCTCGCTGGAGCCCGGTGCGCTGCGTCTACGCCGCGCTGCTGTTCGGCGCCGCCGGCGCGATCGGGCCGTCGCTGCAATCGATCGGCGTCACCCAGGGCTACTACTTCTTCAACGCCGCGCCCTACATTTTGACGCTCATCATCATGATCGCGACCTCGAGCGCCACGCACTCGGCGCGCGACATGCCGGGCGAACTGTCGATGGCGAAGTGAGCCTGGAAAATTAGGGGAGCGTTCTCTTTGCCGACCCTCGCCGCCAATCCCTACCCGTGGCCCTGGAACGGCGACTGGCGCCCCGCCAACACGGCCGTCATCGTCATCGACATGCAGACCGATTTCTGCGGCGAGGGCGGCTATGTCGACGCCATGGGCTACGACCTGGCGCTCACCCGGGCGCCGATCGGCCCCATCAAGGCGCTGCTCGCGGCGCTGCGCGCCAAGGGCTACACCGTCATCCACACCCGCGAAGGCCACCGGCCCGACCTCGCCGACCTTCCGCCCAACAAGCGCTGGCGCTCGCAGCGGATCGGCGCGGGCATCGGCGACCCGGGCCCCTGCGGAAAGATCCTGATCCGCGGCGAGCCCGGCTGGGAGATCATCGAGGAGCTGAAGCCGCTGCCCGGCGAGCCGATCATCGACAAGCCCGGCAAGGGCTCGTTCTGCGCCACCGACCTCGAGCTGATCCTGCGCACGCGCGGCATCGACAATCTGGTGCTGACCGGCATCACCACCGACGTCTGCGTCCACACCACGATGCGCGAAGCCAACGACCGTGGCTTCGAATGCCTCATCCTCGAAGATTGCTGCGGCGCGACCGACCCCGGCAACCACGCCGCCGCGCTCAAGATGGTGACGATGCAGGGCGGCGTGTTCGGCGCGGTCGCCAATTCGAAGGCCTTCATCGAGGCGCTGCCATGAGTCATCCCGCGCGTGGGCCGTCGCTCGAAACCGTCGGCATGAGCAAGCACTTCGGCGCCCTCAAGGCGCTGCAGGACGTGTCGGTGTCCGTTCCGGCGGGCTCGTTCCATGCCCTGCTCGGCGAGAACGGCGCCGGCAAGTCGACGCTGGTCAAGTGCATCATGGGCTTCTACACGCCCGACAGAGGCAAGCTCCTGATCGACGGCGCGGAGGTCGCGGTGCGCAATCCGCGCGACGCGCAGGCGCTCGGCGTCGGCATGGTGTACCAGCACTTCACCCTGGTTCCGGCTTTGACCGCGGCGGAAAACCTCGTCGTCAGCCGCGCCGACGCGCCGGCCTTCATCGACTGGCGCAAGGAGCGCAAGGCGCTGGAGGCCTTCCTCGAGCGCATGCCGTTCCGCGTGCCGCTCGATCGGCCGGTCTCCGGCCTCGCGGCGGGCGAGAAGCAGAAGCTCGAAATCCTGAAGCTGCTCTATCTCGACCAGCGTTTCCTGATTCTCGACGAGCCGACCTCGGTGCTGACGCCGGGCGAGGCGGACGAGATTCTCGGCCTCCTGCGCGAGATGGCGCATCGCGGCGAGATCACGGTCGCGATGATCAGCCACAAGTTTCGCGAGGTCGAGGCGTTCTGCGACGACTTCACCGTGCTGCGGCGCGGCCAGCGGGTCGGCGGCGGCAAGGTCGGCGCGGTCTCGACGCGCGAGATGGCGGCGATGATGATCGGCGACGCCGTCGTCCGTCCGTCCGCGGCGCGAGCCAAGGCGCCGAAGAACGGGGTCACGCTCGAGGTCGCGGGCCTGTTCGCCGCCAACGACGAGGGACGCGACTCGGTCAACGGCTTCGACATCAAGGTCAAGGCCGGCGAAATCGTCGGCATCGCGGGCGTGTCGGGCAACGGCCAGAGCGAGCTGGTCGAGGCGCTTTCCGGCCAGCGGCCGATCAAGCTCGGCCAGGTGCTGATCCACGACCAGAATTTCGAGCCGACGCGCGACCATTTCGACCGCTTCAAGGTGTTCGGTCTGCCCGAGGAGCCGCTGAAGAACGCCTCGGTCCCCAACATGTCGGTCGCCGAGAACATGGCCTTCCGCAAGTTCGACAAGGTTCCGATGGCGCGGCTCGGCTTCTGGATGTCGCGCGAACCGATCCGCGCCGAGGCGCGCGAGTTGATCGCCCGCTACAACGTCAAGACGCCCTCGACCGAGACGCCGATCCGCGACCTCTCCGGCGGCAACGTGCAGCGCGCGATCCTGGCGCGCGAACTGTCCGGCGACGTCGACGTGCTGATCGTCGCCAATCCCTGCTTCGGCCTCGACTTCGCCTCCGTCGCCGACATCCGCGCCCAGATCATGGAGCAGCGCAACCGCGGCGCGGCCGTGCTGCTCGTCTCCGAGGACCTCGACGAGATTCTCGAACTGTCCGACCGCATCGCCGTCATGTCGGGCGGCAAGGTCGCCTACCTCACCGACGCGGCCGGGGCGGACCGGACCACGATCGGCCGCCACATGGCCGGACATTGAGCGCGATGATCGAAGTTCCGGCTCAACCCTTCGCCTACCGCTTCGATCCGGCGCGCACGGCGCTCGTGGTGATCGACATGCAGCGCGACTTTCTCGAGCCCGGCGGGTTCGGCGAGACGCTCGGCAACGATCTCGCGCCGGTGGTCGAGATCGTGCCCACAGTCGCGGCGCTGATCGCGACCTTCCGCGACAAGGGCTGGCCGATCCTGCACACCCGCGAGAGCCACGCGCCGGACCTGTCCGATTGCCCGCCGGCCAAGCTCGCCCGCGGTTTGCCGTCGCTGCGCATCGGCGACATGGGGCCGATGGGGCGCATTCTGGTGCGCGGCGAGCCGGGCGCGGCGATCGTCGAGGCCTGCGCGCCCGCGCCCGGCGAGTTCGTCGTCGACAAGCCCGGCAAGGGCATGTTCTACGCGACCGCCGTCGGCGACATCCTGCGCGAGCGCGGCGTCACCCACCTCGTGTTCGCCGGCGTCACCACCGAGGTTTGCGTGCAGACCTCGATGCGCGAGGCCAACGATCGCGGCTACGAATGCCTGCTGATCGAGGATGCGACGGCGAGCTACTTTCCGGCCTTCAAGGCCGCGACTCTCGAGATGATCCGCGCACAAGGCGCCATCGTAGGATGGACGACGCCGCTCGCGGCTTTTCGGAGTGCGATCGCATGATGGCCCCTCCCTTTGACCCCGGCGCGCTGGCGGACGCCGCTGCGCCGCTCCTCGGAATCCCGCTGACCGCGGAATCGCGGGCGCAGGCGATCGTTCATCTGTCGATCGCGGCGCAGCAGGCCGAACTGCTGCTGTCCGCCGGGATCGGCGACGAAGACGAACCCGCGCCGGTGTACCGGCCATGACGCCGCTCCTCGACGGGTCGGCCCAGGGCATCGCGGCGGCGGTCGAGGGCGGCTTCGCGAGCGCGGTCGAAGTGACCGAAGCCGCGCTCGGGCGCATCGAGGCGCGCGACGACGCCTACGGCGCCTTCACCGACATCGTCGCACGGCGCGCGCTCGCCAAAGCGGCGGCGATCGACGCGGCGCGCGCCCGCGGCGAGCGGGTCGGACCGCTCGCCGGCGCGCCGTTCGCGGTCAAGAACCTGTTCGACGTGAAGGGCCTGGCGACCCGCGCCGGCTCGAAGATCAATCGCGACCTGCCCCCGGCGGCGGCCGACGCGACGCTCGTCGCCAAGCTGGAAGCCGCCGGCGCCGTTCTCGTCGGCGCGCTCAACATGGGCGAATACGCCTATGACTTCACCGGCGAGAACGCCCACGACGGACCGTCGCGCAATCCGCACGACCTCGCGCACATGGCGGGGGGGTCGTCGGGCGGCTCCGGCGCCGCGGTCGCCGGCGGCCTCGTGCCGATCGCGCTCGGGTCCGACACCAACGGCTCGATCCGGGTTCCGAGTTCGTTCTGCGGGACGTTCGGCCTCAAGCCGACCTACGGCCGCCTGTCGCGGGCGCGCACGTTCCCGTTCGTCGCCAGCCTCGACCATCTCGGGCCGTTCGCGCGCTCCGTCACCGACCTCGCCCTCGCCTACGACGCGATGCTCGGCCGCGACAGCGACGATCCGGCGCAGGCCGACGTCGCGCCGATGCCGTCCGCGCTCACCCTGCACGACGGGATCGGCGACCTCAGGATCGCCAAACTCGGCGGCTGGTTCGCCCGCTCCGGCGATCCCTGCGCGTTCGAGGCGGTCGATCGGGTCGCGGCGGCGCTCAACGCGACGCGAACGGTCGAACTCGCCGGCGCCGCGAAGGCGCGCGCCGCGGCCTACCTCATCACCATGGCCGAGGGCGCGGCGCTGCATCTCGGGCGCCTGCGGACGCGGGCGCAAGACTTCGACCCGGACGTCCGCGACCGGCTGATCGCGGGCGCGATGTTGCCGGGCGCCTGGGTGGCGCAGGCGCAGAAATTCCGCCGGATCTTTCACACGCAGGCGCTCGACCTGTTCAGGGACGTCGACATTCTGCTCGCGCCCGCGACGCCGGTGCGCGCCCCGAAGCTCGGCCAGAGGACGTTCACGCTCGACGGCGAGGAACTCCTGCTGCGGCCGAACATCGGCCTGTTCACCCAGCCGATCTCGTTCATCGGCCTGCCGGTGGTCGCCGTTCCGGTCTGGACGGCGGGCGAGCGGTTGCCGATCGGGGTGCAGGTGATCGCGCCGCCGTGGCGCGAGGATCTGGCGTTGCGCGTGGCCAGGGCGCTCGAGCGCGACGGCGTCGTCTCGGCCCCCGTGGCGCATGTCCCGTGAGGCCTCGGGCATGACCGGCGAGGACTCGCGCTGGGCGCAGCGCAACCCGATCAAGACCGCGGCGCGCAACCGCGTCTGGGAACGGCTGGTCGCCGCCGGGGTCAATGTCGGGCCGACCTTCGACCGCATCCCGAACTTCGTCGGCGCCGATGCGGCCGCCAAGCGCCTCGCCGACCTCGACGCCTGGAAGCGGGCGCGCGTCGTCAAGTGCAACCCCGATCCGCCGCAGATCCCGGTGCGGCTCCGGGCGCTCTACGACGGCAAGCTCCTGTTCGCGCCCGTGCCTTATCTCAGCGAACGCTTCCCCTATCTGCGCATCGACCCGGAAAAACTCGCCGCCGATCACGTCGACTTCGAGACCGCCGCGACCGCGCAGGGCTTCATGGCCTACGGCGAGCCGGTGCGCTTCGAGGACATGCCGAAGCTCGATCTCTGCGTCGTCGGCTGCGTCGGCGTCACCCGGCGGGGCGGGCGGGTCGGCAAGGGCGCGGGCTTCGCCGACCTCGAGCAGGGAATTTTCCGCGAACTCGGCCTCGTCGACGACTCGACGCCGATCGCCACCACCGTCCATTCGTCGCAGGTGATCGACGAGTCCGAGGTGGTGATGGAGGGCCATGATTCCGCGCTGACAATCATCGCGACCGAGCTGGAGCTGATCGAGACCCACACGCCTTTCCGCCAGCCGGCGGGCGTCGCCTGGGACAGGGTGAGGCCCGACCAGTTTTCCGACATTCCCTTCCTGGCCGATCTGCGCGCTTCGCTCGAACGGAAACGGGGCCCATGACCCTCGACGATCCGGAGGCCCGCGCCGAGGTCGCGGCGGCGTTCGCAGATTACGAGCGGGCGCTGACCGCCAACGACGTCGCCGCCCTCGACGCCTTCTTCCTGGCCAGCGAAGCCGCGATTCGCTACGGCGCGGCCGAAAACCTCTACGGCTACGAGGCGATCAGGGCCTTTCGCGCCGCCCGATCGCCGGCCGGACTCGGCCGCCGACTGGAGAAGACCCGGATCGTGACCTATGGCCGCGACTTCGCCGTCGCCGCGACGCTGTTCCGGCGCGACGGCGCGCCCGGAAAAGTCGGGCGGCAGATGCAGACCTGGGCGCGCTTTCCCGAGGGCTGGAAAATCGTCGCGGCGCACGTCAGCGTGATCGACGAACCGGCATGAGCGCCCGGCTCGAAGGCGTCACGCTGCTGCCGACCGACGGCGCGCCGGCCGGGCCGGCCGTCGACATCGTCATCGCGGACGGCCGGATCGCGGCGATCGAACCGGCGGCGGGCGCGCCGGTTCGGCGGCGTCTCGCTCTGCCGGCGCTGGTCAACGCCCACGACCATTGCCGCGCGTTGTCACCGACCTCGTTCGGCGCGGCGGCGAAGCCGCTGGAGACCTGGCTGATGCGGCTGGCGGCGATGCCGCCGGCCGACCCCTATCGCGCAGCGCTCGCCGCCTTCGGGCGCGCCGCGCGCGGCGGCGCGGGCTCCGTCATGGCGCATTACACCCGCTTCCACGGACCCGGTCTCCCCGAACCCATGTCGCCGGTCGACGAGGCTCGGGAGATCGCGCGCGCCGCACGCGACGTCGGCGTCCGCGTCACCCTCGCCGTCTTCATGCGCGACCGCAACCCGCTGGTCTACGGCGACGAGTCCGCGCTGCTCGCGGCGCTGCCGGACGCGGCCCGCGCGGCCGTCGCCGCCGCCTTCCTCACCCCGATGCCGGGCGGCGAGGCGCAGATCGCCCGGGTCGAAGCGATCGCGGCGGCGGTCGAGAGCCCGACCTTCTCGGTGCAATTCGGTCCCAGCGGGCCGCAATGGTGCTCGGACGGGCTGATCGCTGCGATCGCCGACCGGTCGCGCGCCACTGGCCGGCGCGTGCATATGCATTGCCTCGAAACGCGCTATCAGCGCGCCTTCGCCGACGCCGCCTATCCGGAAGGCGTGGTCGCGCGGCTGAAGACGCTGGGCCTGCTGTCGCCGCGCCTGACGCTCGCCCATTGCGTCTACGCGCGCGACGCCGATCTCGACCTGATCGCCGCCTCCGGCGCGGTAATCGCCACCAATCCGAGCTCCAATTTGCATCTGTCGAGCGGCATCGCGCCGATCGGCGCGGCGCTCCGGCGCGGCTGCCGCGTCGCGCTCGGGGTCGACGCCTCGGCCCTCGACGAGGACGACGACATTGTGCGCGAACTGCGGCTCGGCCAGTTCCTGCACGGCGGCTGGGGTTTCGAGACGGTGGTCGAGCGCGGCGACTGGCTCGCGGGCGTGGTTCGCGACGGGCGCTTCGCCAACGGCGCGCCGGGCGACGGCCGGCTCGCGGTCGGCGCGCCCGCCGACATCCTCGTCCTCGACCTCGACCGGCTCGATCGCGACGCCGTGATGGCGGTCGAGCCGATCGACCTCGTCTTCGCCCGCGCCACCGCCGCCCATATCGACCGGCTGATCGTCGCCGGCCGCGAGGTTTGGCGCGACGGGCGACTGACCGGCGCCGATCTCGACGGAGCGGAAGCAGCGCTGCGGCAGGCCTATCGCGACACGATCGCGACCCGCGCCGGCTTTCTCGCCGCCTGGCGCGATCTCGAACCCGCGGCGATCGCGCATTACCGCGATCTCTGCGGCTGCTGTTGATTGGAGTCGAGGCCATGACCGATGCCTTGCCCGTCATCGATCTCGCGCCGCTCGACGACGGCGAGAAGGGTCTCGCCGACGTGGCGGCGGCGATCGGCGCGGCCTGTCGCGACGTCGGCTTCTTCTACGCGGTCAACCACGGCGTGCCGCGCGCCTTGATCGACGACGCCTTCGCCCAGTCGCGCCGTTTCTTCGCCCTGCCGCTCGAAGCGAAGCAGACGATCGCGATGGATGTCGTCGGCGGCAACCGCGGCTATTCGGCGCTGATGCGCGAGGCGCTCGATCCGGCGCAAGGCCCGGACCGCAAGGAGGCGTTCAACGTCGGCCTCGATCTCGCGCCCGACGATCCCGACCTCGTCGCCGGCAAGCCGTTCCGGGCGCTGAACGCCTGGCCGGCGCTTCCCGGATTTCGCGCGACGACGCTCGGCTATTTCGACGCCTGCGCGGCGCTGGCGTTACGCATCCATCGCGCCTTCGCCCACGATCTCGGCCTGCCGCTCGACTTCTTCGCGAGCAAATTCAGGAAGCCGATGGCGACGCTGCGGCTGTTGCGCTACCCGGCCGCGGCCGAAGACGCGGCCGGCGCCGGCGAGCATACCGATTACGGCAACATCACCCTGCTCGCCACCGACGACGTCGGCGGCCTGCAGGCGCGCCGTCGCGACGGGCGCTGGATCGACGCCCCGCCGCGCCCCGGCGCCTTCGTCGTCAACATCGGCGACTGCCTGATGCGCTGGACCAACGACATCTATGTCTCGACGCCGCACCGGGTCGTCAACGCGAGCCCGCGCGAGCGCTTCTCGATCGCCTTCTTCTTCGACCCGGATCCGGAGGCCGAGGTGGCGGCGATTCCGTCCTGCGTCGGCCAGGGCGGGGCAAAATATCCGCCTATCCTCGCCGCCGACCACCTCAAGCTCCGACTCGACGGCAGCAGACCGATGGAGCCCACGGAGGGCTGACGTCCGGTCCGATCGCATCGAGCCGGGCGCGACCAAATGCCTCGGCGACCCTTCGGCGGGTCGAACACGCCCGGGCCGAGCCATTGCGTCGCATCGCATGCGGTCGACGGCGCAGTCGCCGAGACGGAACGTCCCGGCGGCGGCGGCGACGGGGGTCATGGTCGCGCTCCCTGATTCCTGCGCGGGCGAAACCCCGTGTGGTCAATGCGTTGTCGCAAGGATGGCGACCGATCGTAACCGCCAGGGGCTGTCTGCGAGGAGCCGGACCGGGCGCGCGCTGGGAGGGGCGGCGTCCCGCCGCCCGGGGCGTGAGAGGGGCGCCCTCCCGTTGCGCCGCGATCGCCGCTCGTCCGCCCGGCTTGGGAGATACGTCACTTTGTAACCGCCAAGCCTTGGCGCGCCTTGGGAATGACCGATCTGTGCAAAACCCGCGCAGATCGCCGGCCGGCCTCGGCAACAGTGCGTAATCCTCATGGCCAATGGACGTTCGCGCGCCAGGCCTGATAGTCGGCGCCGTGCGTCGCTTGGGCGCCGGGGAGGAAAAAATGGACGTAAAGCTTGGAAACCCTGCGCCGCTCGGGTTGTTCGCATTCGCGTCGACGACCTGGCTTCTCAGCATGGTCAATTCGGGTCTGGCCGATGAAAAGGGCATCACGATGGTCCTGGCCATGGCGCTGGTGTTCGGCGGCGCGGTGCAGGCGATCGCCGGAATCATCGCATTCGCGCGTGGAAACACGTTCCCGGGCGTCGCGTTCCTGGCCTACGGCGCGTTCTGGATATCGTTCGCGACCTACGCCAAGATTCTCGGCGGCGGCGCGCCGGCGTCGTTCGTCGGCTGGTGGCTGCTGGTCTGGGGCGTCTTCAGCTTCTACATGTGGATCGCGACGTTCCGCCACAACACGGCGCTGCAGCTGACGTTCCTGGCTCTGTGGATCACCTTCCTCTTGCTGGCGGGCGCAGACCTGCTCGGCATGCCCATTCTCCACACGGCGGGCGGCTACCTGGGGCTCGTGACCGCGGCGCTCGCGGCCTATCTGTCTGCGGCGGAAATCATCAACGGCGACTTCGGCCGGGAGGTTCTCCCGGTCGGCCCGTACGCCGCCTGACGACCGAGGGCGGAGGCCGGCAGTCGGCAGTCGGCAGTCGGCGATCCTCCTCTCCCCTTGCGGGAGAGGACAGGCCGCGAAGCGGCCACCCATGACCCGGGGGGAGGGTTCGCCCCGCCGAAAGCGGGCGTTCCGCGCCCTCGCCCCACCGCCTCAGGGCGTGCAACGCCGCGCGCCTTCGAGACGGCCTTCGCACGCGACAATTCCTTGCTCGCCTCGCCAGTACGTTCTATATTTGTTCCCAGAACGGAACCGAGGCCGCCCATGTCCGGACTGCGCCGCCCGCCCGCGCGCCCGTCATCGCGAGCGGAGCGAAGCGACCCAGGGGCCGCTGGGTTGCTGTTGCGCCCTCTGGATCGCCGCGTCGCCGCTCGGGCCCATGCGATGCCGCGAGCGACATCGCCCCGCCCGCCTCGGCAAAGGCGGGCGCCGCACACCGTCGTCATCGCGAGCGAAGCGTGGCGATTCAGGGGCCGCTGGGCTGCCGTTGCGCGCCGTGGATCGCCGCGTCGCCCTTCGGGCTCCTCGCGAGGACGGCGCAGAGCGGCGCCGCCGCGCCCGGGTCGGCGGTTGCAGTCGCCCGTAACTCCCAACCCCGTCATTGCGAGGAGCAAAGCGACGAAGCGATCCACGACGCAGTTTGCGTCCATTTTGCAAGGATTGCTCCGTCTTCTGCTCGCAACGAAGCTCGAGGGACCGCGTGGCGGTCCACGAGCCGCAACAGCAGCCCAGCGGCCCCTGGGTCGCTTCGCTTCGCTCGCGATGACGGCGTTCTTCGGCGTCCACCTTGGGAGATACAGTCGCCGTAACTCCTAAGCCGGTGGCCAACAGCGCCGTCATCGCGAGCGAAGCGAAGCGATCCAGGGCCGCTGGGCCGCTGTCGCGCCCTCTGGTCGTCCAGCCGCCCTTCCTTGCGAGCAATTTCTTCCGCAGGAGGCAAGCGGCGGCATGGGTTGCTTCGTCGCTTTGCTCCTCGCAATGACGGGGTTGGGAGTTACCAGTCGCCCGCAAATTCCGCCGTATCCCCTTGATAAGGTGGAATCTGCGCCCGGAATATCGAAGGTCGGCCGACTGCGCGGCGGCGTCGCTCTCCGACGTCAGGCGGCCCGTGGACCGCCGCGTCGTCCTGCGGCGCCTCGCGGCGACGGTGGAAAGCGTCGTCGCCCCGCCGCCCGCCTCGGCAAAGGCGGGCGCCGCGTCATCGCGAGCGAAGCGTGGCGATCCAGGGGCCGCCGGGCTGCCGCTGCGCGCCGTGGACCGCCGCGTCGCCCTCGGGCTCCCCGCGATGACGGCGCACGGCGCTCGGGGCTCACGCCGTCCAGTCGAGCACGATCTTGCCGCTGTCGCCGCGGCGCATGATCTCGAAGCCGTCGAGAAATTGCGCCGCCGGCAGACGATGGGTGATCACCTTGCGCACGGCGAGGCCGCTCTCCAGCATGGCGATCATCTTGTGCCAGGTCTCGAACATCTCGCGGCCATAGATCCCCTTGAGCGTCAGCTGCTTGAAGATCACCTTGTTCCAGTCGACCAGCGTCGGCGCGGCCGGCAGGCCGAGCAGCGCGACGCGGCCGCCGGTCACGACCGAGTCGAGCAGCTGGTCGAAGGCCGAAGGCGCGCCGCTCATCTCGAGCGCGACGTCGAAGCCCTCCGTCATGCCGAGCCGGGCCATCACCGCCTTGAGGTCCTCCCGCGAAACGTCGACGGGCAGGATGTCGGCGACCTCGGCCGCGAGCGCGAGGCGCTTGGGGTTGACGTCGGTGATCACCACGTGCCGGGCGCCGACATGGCGCGCCACCGCCCCGGCCATGATTCCGATCGGCCCGGCGCCGGTGATCAGCACGTCCTCGCCGACGAGGTCGTAGGCGAGCGCGGTATGGACCGCGTTGCCGAGCGGATCGAGGATGGCGCCGAGCTCGTCGTCGACGTCGTCGGGCAGCGGCACGATGTTGAACGCCGGAACCCGCGCGTATTCGGCGAACGCGCCGGGGATGTTGACCCCGATGCCGCGCGTTTCGGGATCGAGGTGATAGCGCCCGCCGCGCGCCGCCCGGCTCTGCATGCCGATCACGTGGCCCTCGCCCGAGACCCGCTGGCCGACCGCGAGGCGCTTGACGTTGGCGCCGACCTCGGCGATCTCGCCGGCGTATTCGTGGCCGATGGTCATCGGCGTCGGGATCGTCTTGCGCGCCCATTCGTCCCAGTTGAAGATGTGAATGTCGGTGCCGCAGATGCCGGTCTTGCGGATCCGGACCAGCACGTCGTCCGGCCCGATCTCCGGGATCGGCTGCTCGGCGAGCCACAGGCCGGGCTCAGGCTTCTCCTTGACGAGGGCGCGCATGGGGGTTCCGCCTGCTAGAGATCGAAGTTGGTGGGCATCATGACCACGTCGCGGATCGTCATGCCGCGCGGCCGGGTCAGCATGAACAGGATCACCTCGGCCACTTCGCTCGCCTCGAGCAGGCTGCCCTGCGCCTTGAGCTCCTGCAGCTTGTCCTGCGGCCAGTCGGCGAGCAGTCCGGTGATGACCGGGCCCGGCGAGATCGCCCCGACGCGGACGCCGTGCTTGAACACCTGCCGCCGGACGATCTGGACGAAGGCGTTGATCGCCCATTTCGACGACGCGTAGACCGGCTCCCACGGCGTCGGATAATGGGCGGCGAGCGAACTGGTCACGATGACGTCGCCGGTCTTGCGCGCGATCATGTGCGGCAGCACGTCGTGGACGTTCTTCATCACCACGTTGACGTTGAGGGTCAGCATCCGGTCGATCGCGGCGGCGTCGGCGTCGACGAGGTCGCCGCCGACATAGGTTCCGGCGTTGGCGTGGAAGACGTCGATCCGGCCGGCCGCCGAAAGCGCCCGCGGGACGAGCGAGGCGCAGTCCGCAGGGTCGAGGAGATCGACGACCAGCGGCACGACGGCGTCGCCGTGACGGGCGTGCAGGGCCTTCAGCGCGGCCTCGTCGCGGTCCGCCGTCACGACGCGGGCGCCGGCCGCGAGCATCGCCTCGGCGCTCGCCAGGCCGATGCCCGACGCCGCCCCCGTCACGACGGCGACCTTTCCGTCCAGCGCTTTCGTCATGGTTCTCTCCCGTGCCGGCCGGGTCGAAAGTGGATTCGATCGAGCGATTCAAATTTCATGACGACTGGTATCCGCCAGTCCCCGGGGCGAGAAGCCAGTCGGCCCCTCGTGCGGAGACATTCAGAGCAGGCAGACATCGCAGTTTCGTCCAGGGGAGAGTGGAGGGGTCGTATTCCAAGACCTGATATCTGCGCCCGCATGTGCGCCAGCTTCTGCACGGAGCGACGTTGGGAAGCTTGTCCCAAGGCAGGGCCGCACGACGGCGAAGCTCGGAAATCGCTTCCTCAAGAGTCGCATACTCGCCCCCGATCAAGTCGCCATGAATTTCGTCCTCGATGACGAAAACGGTCGACACGAGAACCCCCTGTCATGCCTGTCGCCCGGCCGAAGCCGCGGTCCCCTCGGTCACCCCCAGACGCCGCCCCGCGTCGGCGAAGGCCGACACCGCGAAATCCACGTCCGCTTCCGTCAGCGCCGCCGACATCTGGGTGCGGATGCGGGCCTGCCCCTTGGGAACGACGGGGAAGACAAAGCCCGCGACATAGATTCCGCGCTCGTCGAGCGCGCGGGAAAGATCCTGCGCGAGGCGCGCGTCGCCGAGCATGACGGGGATGATCGGCGTCACCCCCGGCAGGGTCTTGAACCCGGCCGCTTCGACCCCGGCCCGGAAGCGCTTCGTGAGGTCCTGAAGCCGGGCGCGGCGGTCGTCGGCGGCGATCGCGATCTCGAGCGCCTTCAGCGCCCCGGCGGCGACCGGGGGCGCGAGCGAGTTCGAGAAGAGATAGGGCCGCGCGCGCTGCCGCAGCAGGTCGACGATCGGCTGCGGCGCGGCGACGAACCCGCCCATGCCGCCGCCGAGCGTCTTGCCGAACGTGCCGGTGACGATGGCGACCCGGTCGCCGGCGCCGGTCAGGGCCGGCGTGCCGCGGCCCTTCTCGCCCAGGTGCCCGGTCGCGTGGCAGTCGTCGACCAGCACGAGCGCGCCGTGGCGGTCGGCGAGGGCGCAGATGTCGGGAAGCTTCGCCAGGTAACCGTCCATCGAGAACACGCCGTCGGTGGCGATCAGCTTGAACCGCGCGCCGTCCGCCGCAGCCTGTTTCAGGCAGTCCTCGAGGCCGTTCATGTCGGAATTGGCGTAGCGGTAGCGCTTCGCCTTCGACAGGCGCACGCCGTCGATGATCGAGGCGTGGTTGAGGCTGTCGGAAATGATCGCGTCCTCTTCGCCGAGCAAGGGTTCGAACACGCCGCCGTTGGCGTCGAAGCAGGCGGCGAAGACGATGGCGTCGTCCTTGCCCAGATGCGTCGCGATCGCCCGTTCGAGGTCGCGATGCAGCGTCTGCGCGCCGCAGATGAAGCGCACCGAGGCCATGCCGAATCCGAAAGCCTGCATTGCGTCGCGCGCTGCGGCGATCACCTGCGGGTCATCGGCCAGGCCGAGGTAGTTGTTGGCGCAGAGGTTCAGCATCTCCCGCTCGCCGGCCTCCGCGGCGACGCGGATACGCCCGCCCTGGGGCCCGGCGAGGAGCCGTTCGCGCTTCATCAGACCGGCGGCCTCGATCTCGTCGAGCGTAGCGCGGATGTGGCGGAGGAACGCGTCGGTCATGGGCGCCTCAAAAGACGGTCGGACGCGACATTAGCAACGAAGCCGGCCCCATCAAGGCGGCCCGCCTCCGCCCCAGTCGATCAGCCCTTCGCCACGATGCAGCGCATCGGCTTCCGGCGTCAACCGCCCGTCCGTCTGGTGCAGCACGAGCGCCGGCGCAATGCGAAGCGGCGCTTTCGAGCCCTTGACGCCCGAGACGAGGAGCCGGTGCGCCGAGGCCCCGGCGCGCGGATGGACCGGCAGAAGCGCGAGCGCCCCCAGCCGGTTGCCGGCCGCCGCGAGGATCGCCGCGAGAGCGTCGGGCCGGTGGATCATGACGAACCGCCCGCCGGGCGCGAGCACGGAGAGACAGGCCCGGATCCAGCCCGCGAGCGGCTCGGCGCCGGCGTCGGCGCCGAACACATGGGCGCGCGCGCGGCCGGGATCGGCGGACGCCCGGACGGCGCCAGGGGCGAAAAACGGCGGATTGGTGACGACCAGGGCGGCGGCCTCGTCGGCGACCCCGGCCGTGCGCCGCGCCCGGGCGTCGAAGACGTCGACCCGGGCGACCATCGCTCGGGCTCCGAGCCCGTTGCGGGCCGCGTTTTCCGTAGCCAGTCCTGCCGATCGGGCGTCGACCTCGATCAGGTCCGCGACGCCGCGGGCGCTGCGCGCCAGGATCGCGAGGCCGACCGCCCCGACGCCGGCGCCGACGTCGACCAGACGGCCTTCGGCGAGATCGGCCGCGGCGGCGAGAAGCGCCGCGTCCGAACCGACGCGATGGCCTTTCAGCGGCTGCGCCAGGACCAGGCGTCCGCCGAGCCAGGCGCCCACGGACACGCCGTTCGGCTCTTGTTCGCCGAGCATCCCCGGCGCCGGGTCAGACATCGCGCAGTTCGTCCGCGAGTCCCGCCTCGGTCAGGAGCCGCCGCGCCCGCACCGCGTCGTCCTTGTCCACGAGGATGCGGCGCGGAAGGAAGCCGAGCGATCCCTCGACCGCGGCCATGTGCTGATCTGCGACGAAACAGTCGAAGCCCGCCGCCCGCAAGAGCGATTCCACGGCCGAGATCAGGACGAGATCATTGGTTCGGAGGATTTCGATCAAGGCAACCCCCGGAAGGCGCACTTGCCGCGCGGATTATGCGTCTTTATGGTCGTCTCCCGACTGGTGGCAAGGGATAGCGTGTCGTGGGTGTCGTGGTTCCGCTCGAAGAAAAGCCGGTCGATCGCCTGATTGCGCCGCTGGTCAAGCTCGTCGCCGGCGACATGACGCGGGTGAACCAGACGATCCTGTCCCGCACGGGCTCGGAGGTCACGATGATCCCCGAGGTCGCCAACCATCTGATTTCCTCGGGCGGCAAGCGCCTTCGGCCGATTCTGACGCTCGCGACCGCCGGATTGTGCGGCTACGAGGGCGGCGGGCACGTCAAGCTCGCGGCGGCGGTGGAGTTCATGCACACCGCGACGCTTCTGCACGACGACGTGGTCGACGACAGCGAGATGCGCCGCGGCAAGGCGGCCGCCCGGATGCTGTGGGGCAACGAGGCGAGCGTGCTGGTGGGCGACTTCCTGCTCGGACAGGCGTTCAAGATGATGGTCGAGGTCGGGTCGATGCAATGCCTCGACGTCCTGTCTTCCGCCGCGGTCATCATCGCGGAGGGCGAGGTGATGCAACTCTCCGCCGCCAAGGACACCGAAACCACCGAGGACGCCTATCTCGCCGTGATCCGCGCCAAGACCGCGGCGCTGTTCGCCGCCGCCTGCGAGGTCGGCCCGATCCTGGCCGGGCGGAGCAAGGCCGAAATCGCCGCCTGCCGGGCCTACGGCGCCAATCTCGGCGTCGCCTTCCAGTTGATTGACGACGCGCTCGACTACGGCGGGTCGTCGGCCAAGCTCGGCAAGAACGTCGGCGACGATTTTCGCGAGGGCAAGATCACCCTGCCGATCGTGCTGTCGTTCCGGCGCGGCTCGCAGGCCGAGCGCGAGTTCTGGCGCCGCACGCTGGAGAAGGGCGAGATCGGGGAGGGCGATCTCGAATTCGCGCTGGCGACGATGAAGAAGCACCGGGCGCTCGAGGATACGATCGAGCGCGCCCGCCACTACGGCGCGATGTCGGTCGACGCGCTGGAACTGTTTCCCGCCTCGCCCTGGAAGCAGGCGCTGCGCGACGCGGTCGAGTTCGCCATCGGCCGCGCCCACTGAGGCCTATTGCGGACAGGCGTCCGGCTGTCCGTCGAGGCCTTGCGCCTTCTTTTCAAAGGCGGCGCTTTTCTGGTCGCGGTCGATCGTGACAATGTAGACGCTGTCGAAGTCGCTCCTGTCCCATTTGGGAACGACGTCAGGGTCGCCGCCGAAATCCCTGACCAGCTGGCGGGCCGCCTCTTCCGCCATCCGGTGCTCCCACGCGACGAGGACGAGCGCGTCGCGGTACGCGTCCTTCTCGAGGGCTTTCGTCAGCCCGGCGATGTCGTCGTGGCCGTGCTGCGTATCGACCGGCATGCCGAGCGCGATCGCGGTCGGCGCGATGGTGACGAGCGGCCGGATGTAGTCGTACATGACGCCGTGATCGTTTTCCTGGACCGACGGGTTGGGGGCGAAGATGGCCGCCGGCTTGCCATACTCGGGCGCCGGGAACAGCGCCGCGAGCGTCGCCGGCAGTTTCAGCGCGCGATTGAGGCCCCGGCAGTCGATCTGCCCGAGCCCCAGGGCCGGCTTCTCCCCGTGGCGCAGGAAGACGACGGTCTCCTTCGCCTGCGCGGGGGCGAGGCCCAGCGCCGCCGCCAGGGCGAGACCCGCCAGGAGCGCCGCCGCGGGCCGGCGCACGCATGTTTGCGCCCGCAGGAATTCAACGGCGTGGCTGGTGAAAGTTGCAAGGTTCGGCGCGGACCGGCCAAGTCCCGAAGCGGTTCGGCGGCTCTCGCCCGGCATTCTGGCCGACCTCGACACCGGTATCGTGTTCGACCCCGGTTCGTCGGCGGGCGAAGGAGTCCCCGGTTGGCGGAGGCGAGGCGAGAGCGAAGCGAGGCGCATCGAATGTCCGGTTTGGGTCCTGAACGAACAACATACGTTATTGCTTCTGTTTTGTACAAGGGCCGGCGTGCGGAATATCTGCAACGCGAATCCTGAGCGCGACCGTCTCCGTCTCTGGCGCGCCGAAGCGGCGATCGACTCGCAACGCCGTCCGGCACGCGTCGCCGTTATTTTGAGGAGCTCAAGACGAAATACGGGTTCTCGAGACCGACGGAATTCGTAGGGTTCAGACGGAGCTTTCGATCCGTCGCCGACCTGCGACAAGAAGCCTCTGCCTTCCGATGTCTGGAGTTTTTTCGACCGGCAGGGTTCGCGCTCAGCGCCCTCCTTCGGGCGTCCGACGAGGTCGAGTGCATCGCCGTCAGCCGCGCCGGGATCGCCGATCAGGTCTCCCGCATCATGACGAAGCCTGGCCGCCGACATAAGTGCGCCGGTAGCGCCGGCCGAGGCTCGTCAGCAGGCGATAGCCGATCGTGCCGCTTCGCGCGGCGAAATCGTCGATCTCGATCCCGGCGCCGAACAGCTCCGCCCGGTCGCCCGGCCGGACCGCCGCCTCGGGGACGTCGGTCACGTCGGCGATGACGAGGTCCATCGACACTCGTCCGACCAGCGGGCAGCGCCGCCCGGCGAGCAGAACCTCGGCGCCCGGCTGCTCGTCGGTCGCGCCGGCCGCCCGCGGCAGGCCGTCCGCGTAACCGGCGAGGAGGGTCGCGAGCCGGGTTCTGCGCTTCGCCGTCCAGCGGGCGTTGTAGCCGCACGGCACGCCGGCCTCGATCCAGCGGGTCTGCTGCACCGCGACCGTGAGCGTGGCGACCGGCCGCATCGGGTTCGGACGCCCCGGCGTCGGGTTGCCGCCGTAGAGGGCGTAGCCCGGCCGGGCGAGGTCGTGGATCGGGCGCTGCGGCAGAAAGATCGCGGACGAATTGGCGAAGGAAGCGCGAAGGTGCGGAAACGCCGCCCGCGCCGCCGCGAACCGCGCGATCTGGATCGCGTTCAGCGGATCGTCGGGGATTTCCGACGACACGAAATGGCTCATGAGCAGGTCGGCGCCGCTCGCGGCGCCGTCGCGCTCCATCGCGATTGTCAGCGCCGCGAGCGAATCGAAGCCGAGCCGGCGCATGCCGGTGTCGAGATGGAGCGCGCAAGGCGACGGCCGCCCGCGCCGCGCCGCGAAGGCCGTCCATCGCGAAAATTCCTCGGGGCTGCCGATCGCGGGCTTCAAGCGATGCGCGCCGTAGTCGGCCGGATCGGCGTCCCCCTCGAGCCCGTTCAGGACGTAAATCTCCGCTTCCTCCGGCAGGAGGTTGCGCGCAAGGACGCCTTCGCCGAGGTGAGCGACGAAGAACGCGCGCGCGCCGGCGGCCCAAAACGCAGCGACCGCCCGTTCGAGGCCGATCCCGTAAGCGTCGGCCTTGACCACGGCGGCGCACCGGGCGGGCGCCACGCGGCGCGCGAGCGTCGAATAATTGTCGGCGAGGGCGGCGAGATCGATGGTCAGGCGGCCCGGCGCGCTGTCGAGGGGGGCGGTCACCGGAGCGGCTTCTCCATCACTGCGACCGTCGGCCTGTCGAATCCGGCGTGCGCCTCGACGCTGACGCGGACGAAACCGAATCGCCTGAACAGCGCCTCGTTTTCCGGAAGCGCGAGCCGCACCCGGAGTCGCAGGCGCTCGACGGCTTGCGCGCGCGCAGCCTTTTCGCAGGCGACGAGGAGTTTTCGACTCAGTGTGCGCCCGCGATAGTCCGGCAAAGCGCAGACGCGCCCGATCATGACCGCGTCGCCGTCGGGCTGCCAGAGCGCGACGGCGACGAGCCGGGCGTCGTCGAAGACGCCGAACCCGCCGCCCGCGGCGATCCTGGCGGCGATCGCCGCCGCCGTCTCGCGCAGGGCCGACGACGGCGGTTCGGTCGCACGGGGCTGCGCGGCGAAGGCGGTTCGAACGACGGCCGCGGCGGCCTCCGCGTCCGCAATCGACAAGGGTCGCAGAGCAAGGGCGTCGCCTTCGGGGCGCAGGCGTTCGGAGGGGGAAGCGATATCGGTCATGATCGCCCCGCCCTACACCTCGACGATCCGCCGCGGCAAGGCCGGGCCCTCGCGGGACGGTCGGAACCCGCCGCTCGGGATGAAATCGTCCGCCGTGGGCGCGGCGCGATGGGCGACGACCCCTCTACGCCTGGTCCTGGCGCGGCGGCAAAGTCGAAGCGGGCGGCGACAGAGGCCGGGACATCGGATAGCCCGAGTTCATCCCGAATTTCCTGACCGGCGCGCTGACCTCCCGATAGCCCCGCGCGAGATAGAACGCTCGCGCCGTTTCCGTGCTGATCAGCGTGCAGCGCGTCGCGCCGCGCTCGGCGGCGCGGGCTTCCAAAGCGGCGAGCAAAGCCCGGCTCGCGCCGCGAAACCGGAAATCGGGGGACACATAGTCGAGAAGAACCTCGCCGGCGTCGGTGACGGCCCCGACCGCAGCGATCGCGCCCCGATCGACTGCGACAAGGTAGGACACGTCGATCCGCTTCATCCAGCCTGCGATCGCCTCCGGCGTCTTGTTGCTCAGCCACGCCGCGAGGAGGGCCGGTTCGTCGCCATGGTCGACCGCGCAGAGCTCGACGATCGAGCGGCGAAGAACCGCGCAGATATCCGCGGCGTCTGGCGCCGCTGCGTCGCGAATGATCATCCGCGCATTCAGCTTCAGGACGCGGCGCGAGGCAAGCCGCGTCCTCCATGGACGAATCTTAATGTCCCCCGACCGGCGGGTTCATCCGCCCGCCTCGCTTTCGCCGCGGTCGCTGGCCATTCGCCATGGCGCGCGGTAAAGCGCGGAAGGCGAGCGGAGTGGAACTCATGGCGGGGGTCATCACGCGGAGGGCGGCGCTGAAGGCGGCGGGGGCGGGCGCCCTCGCCACGGTCCTTCCCCGCCCGCTCGCGGCGCTTGCCGATGATTCGGTCGAGACCTGGGGCCTGTCGTCGTTCGGCGACCTCGCCCTGCCGGCTGACTTCCCGCATTTTTCCTACGTCAACCCACAGGCGCCGACCGGCGGGCTCCTGTCGCTTCAGACCACCGGCACGAGCGGCAACCAGACCTTCGACACCTTCGACACGCTCAACATCTACAGCTGGAAGGGCAACGGCGCGGCCGGCATGGGCGCGACCTTCGACACGTTGATGACGGCCAACGGCGACGAGCCCGATTCGGTCTACGGCCTCCTCGCCCAGTCGGTGCGCGTCTCCGGCGACAAGCTCGACTATCGCTTCCGCCTGCGCCCCGAGGCGAAATTCTTCGACGGCTCCCGCGTCACGGCGGCCGACGTCGCCTTTTCCCTCACCATTCTGAAGGACAAGGGCCATCCGATCTACGCCCAGCTTCTCAGGGAGGTCGAATCCGCCGCTCCGGAGGGGGACGACGTGGTTCACGTCCGCTTCGTCAAGGACAGAAGCCGCGACGCGCACCTGATCGTCGTCGGCATGCCGATCTTTTCGGCGGCCTGGTGGAAAGGACGCGACTTCACCGCCGCGACCCTCGACGCCCCGCTCGGCTCCGGCCCCTACCTTGTGAAAACCTTCGAGCAGGGCCGGTTCATCGAATACCAGCGCCGGCCCGATTATTGGGGCGCGAAGCTGCCGGTGAACCTCGGGCAGAACAATTTCGACCGGGTGCGGTTCGAGTATTACCGCGAGCGGCAGGTCGCCTTCGAGGCGTTCAAGGGCGGCGCGATCAACTACCACGAGGAATACACCTCGCGCTTCTGGGCCACGTCCTACGACTTCCCCGCCGTCAAGGACGGGCGGGTGAAGAAGGAGACGCTGCACGACGGCGCGCCGTCGCGCACGCAAGGGTGGTATCTCAACACCCGCCGCGAGCAGTTCAAGGACCCGCGGGTGCGCGAGGCGATCGGGCTCGCCTTCGACTTCACCTGGACCAACAAGAACATCATGTATTCCGCCTACAAGCGGGTGGTGTCGTTCTTCCCGAATACGCCGATGGAGGCGAAGGGCCTGCCGGGCGCCGACGAACGGAAGCTGCTCGATCCGTTTCGCGACAGGCTGCCGGCCTCGGTGTTCGGCGAGCCCTATACGCCCCCCGAAAGCGACGGCTCGGGCTTCGACCGCGCCCTGCTCAAGCAGGCCTACGAGCTTCTGATCGCCGCCGGATGCCAGCGCGACGGCAATGTGCTGAAACTGCCCGGCGGCAAGCCGCTGACCATCGAGTTCCTCGATTTTTCGAGCGCCCTCCAGCCGCACACCCTGCCGTTCATCCAGAATCTCGGCCGCCTCGGCATCCAGGCCAACATCCGGGTCGTCGACGCGACGCAATACAAGGCCCGCACCGACGCCTTCGACTTCGACGTGGTCACCGCGGCCAACGGCGGTTCCTCCACCCCCGGGTCGGAGCTCAAGGTCGCCTTCACCTCCGAGGCGGCGGCGCGGCAGGGCTCGCGCAACCTCGCCGGCGTCTCCGATCCGGTGGTCGACGCGCTCGTCGAAACGATCGCCGACGCGAAATCGCGCGAGGCGCTGAATACCGCCTGCCGCGCGCTCGACCGCGTGCTCAGGGCGGGCCATTATTGGGTGCCGATGTGGTATCGCGACACCGCCTGGATCGCCTACTGGGACGCCTTCGCGCGGCCCGAGCGGCAGCCGAAGCTCGGCGTCGGCGCGCCCGGGACGTGGTGGTGGGATGCGGAGAAGGCGAAGGCGATCGGGCTGTGAGGGCGATGCGGCAGTCGGCAGTCGGCACTAGGCAGCGGGAGACGTCCGGGCGGCGCCGATTGCCGATTGCCGACGGCCGATTGCCGACTGCCGTTCTTGCGCCGGCTGCCTGACCGATGCTCGCCTACGTCGTCCGCCGCCTCCTGTTGATGATCCCGACGATCCTCGGGATCATGGCGGTCTCGTTCGCCATCGTGCAGTTCGTTCCGGGCGGGCCGGTCGAGCGGGCGATCGCGCAGCTTCAGGGCGCCGACCAGAGTTCGACCGCGGGCTTCGGCGGCGGGGGCGGGCAGATCGGCGCGGGCGGATCGCAGGCGGCCGGCGACATCGCCTCGCGCTACCGCGGTTCGCAGGGACTCGATCCAAAATTCATCAAGGAACTCGAGAAGCAGTACGGTTTCGACAAGCCGGCGCTCGATCGCTTCCTCATCCTGGTGCGCGACTACGCGACCTTCAATTTCGGCAAGAGCTATTATCGCGACACGCCCGTCTTGATGCTGATCGCGGAAAAGCTGCCGGTGTCGATCTCGCTCGGCCTCTGGATGACGCTCCTGTCCTACGCGATCTCGATCCCGCTCGGCATCCGCAAGGCGGTCAAGGACGGCACGCGCTTCGACACCGCGACGTCCGCAATCGTCATCTTCGGCTACGCGATCCCGAATTTCCTGTTCGCGGTGCTCTTGATCGTGCTCTTCTGCGGCGGCTCGTTCTGGCAGATCTTTCCGCTGCGCGGCCTGACCTCGGACAATTTCGCCGACCTCGATCTCGCCCACAAGGTCCTCGATTACCTGTGGCACATCACGCTGCCGGTGACAGCGCTCGTGCTCGGCTCGTTCGCCACCACGACGCTGCTCACGAAAAATTCGTTCCTCGACGAGATCAAGAAGAACTACGTCCAGACGGCGCGCATGAAAGGGTTGTCCGAGCGCAGCGTGCTCTACGGCCACGTCTTCCGCAACGCGATGCTGATCGTGATCGCCGGCTTTCCCGGAGCCTTCCTCGCTGCCTTCTTCACCGGCTCGCTGCTGATCGAGCAGGTGTTCTCGCTCGACGGGCTCGGCTATCTCTCCTACGATTCGCTGATCCAGCGCGACTATCCCGTCGTGCTCGCCAACCTCTACATCTTCGCCCTCCTGGGCCTGGTGGTGAACCTGATCTCCGACCTCACCTATACCTGGATCGATCCGCGTATCGATTTCGAGACGCGGGAGGTCTAGAGGGTGGAGCCCCGCGACGGCCCTTCGTCCTCTCCAGGCCCGTCCGTCGAGCCGTCGTCGCTCGACGCTCTTCGTTCCGGCGAAGGCGAATCGCTTCTGCCCTTCACGGAGGAAGGCGGCCGGCTCGAAGACAAGGCGCTGGCGCTCGGGCGCGACCCGGCGGTCGGGCCCGGCGCAGACCGCCGATGGCTGAACCTCTCGCCGATGAACCGCCGGCGGCTCGACAATTTCCGCCGCAACCGGCGCGGGGCGTGGTCGCTTCTCATCTTCCTCGTCCTGTTCGTCGCCTCGCTCGGCGCCGAGTTCCTCGCCAACGACAGGCCGCTGGTCGCCTCCTACAAGGGCCAGCTTCTCTTCCCCGTCTTCGTCAATTATCCCGAGGACATGTTCGGCGGCTTCCAGGCGCAGACCGACTATCGCGATCCGTTCGTCGCCGACGAGATCAAGGCGCACGGCTGGATGATCTGGCCGCCGGTCCGGTTCGCCAATTCGACCACCATCCTCAATC
Organism: Roseiarcus fermentans; assembly: GCF_003315135.1. GTDB lineage: Bacteria > Pseudomonadota > Alphaproteobacteria > Rhizobiales > Beijerinckiaceae > Roseiarcus > Roseiarcus fermentans. Next base: position 79,004 of record NZ_QNRK01000017.1, on the reverse strand, counting down.
CGGCGACGCCGCTGCCGACCCCGCCGACATGGGCGCTCACCGACGCGCAATGCCGCGCCGCGCTGGGGAAGCAGAATTTTCCCGACGCCGAAACAGTCCCCAGGCCCTGCTCCAGGCTCGAGCCGCTGTGGCTGGGCTCCGACCAGGACGGGCACGACATCGTCGCCCGGCTGCTCTACGGCTTCCGCATCTCGGTGCTGTTCGGGCTGATTCTCGCCGGCGTGTCGTCGGTGATCGGCGTGTTCGCCGGCGCGGTGCAAGGCTATTTCGGCGGCCTGCTCGACCTCGTCATGCAGCGGGTGATCGAGATCTGGTCGTCGCTGCCGCACCTCTACATCCTCATCATCCTGTCGGCGATCCTGGCGCCCAGTTTCGTCGTGCTGCTGGTGATCCTGCTCTTGTTCTCGTGGGTGAGCCTCGTCCATGTCGTGCGCGCCGAGTTCCTGCGCGCGCGCAATTTCGAGTACGTCAACGCCGCCCGGGCGCTCGGGCTGTCGAACGCCAAGATCATCGTCAAGCACGTGCTGCCGAACGCGATGGTGGCGACGCTGACGTTCTTGCCGTTCATCATCAATTCGTCGATCTCGACGCTGACCTCGCTCGACTTCCTCGGGCTCGGCATGCCGCCGGGTTCGCCCTCGCTCGGCGAGCTTCTCCTGCAGGGCAAGTCCAACCTCGCGGCGCCCTGGATCGGCGTCTCCGCTTTTGTTGTCATCGCGGCGCTGCTGTCGCTGCTGATCTTCATCGGCGAAGCCGTGCGCGACGCCTTCGACCCGCGAAAGACCTTTTCGTGACCGCCGGTCCGAACCATCCCCTCGCGCCGCGGCGCGGGCGACGCTCGAGGTCGCTGTGCGCGGCCCGGGGACCAGGGGGCCAGCCATGAAGGCCGACCCGCCGCTGATCGACGTCCGCGACCTCTCGATCGCCTTCGCGCAAGGCGCCGCGCGTAAAACTGTGGTCGACCGGGTTTCGTTCCGGCTCGAGAAGGGGAAGGCCTTGGCGCTGGTCGGCGAATCGGGCTCGGGCAAGACGGTGACGGCGCAGGCGATCGTCCGGCTGCTGCCGCAGCCGGCGGCCAGCTATCCGACCGGCGAGATCCTGTTTCGCGGCCGCGACGTCCTCAAAATGCCGGACGCCGAATTGCGGGAGATGCGCGGCCGAAACGTCACCATGGTGTTCCAGGAGCCGATGACCTCGCTCAATCCGCTGCACACGATCGAGGGGCAGATCGGCGAGATCATCGCGCTCCACGAAGGACGTGCGGCGGCGACGCGGGAGCGCATCGTCGAGTTGCTGACCGAGGTCGGCATCATCGATCCCCAAGAGCGGCTCGGCGCCTACCCGCATCAGCTTTCCGGCGGGCAGCGCCAGCGCGTGATGATCGCCATGGCGCTCGCCAACCGCCCCGACCTCCTGATCGCCGACGAGCCGACCACCGCCCTCGACGTCACCGTTCAGGCCCAGATCCTGAAGCTGCTGAAGGACTTGCAGCTGAAGATGGGCATGGCGATGCTGTTCATCACCCACGACCTCGGCGTCGTGCGCCGGATCGCCGACGAGGTGATCGTGATGCAGAACGGCCGGATCGTCGAGCAGGGGCGCACCACCGCGGTGTTCGCCGACCCGCAGCACCCCTACACCAAAGCCTTGCTCGCGGCCGAGCCGAAGGGCGAGCCGCCGCCGGCCGACAGGAGCGCCCGGACGATCGCGAGCGCCGAAGGCGTAAAAGTCTGGTTCCCGATCCGCCGCGGCCTGTTCCGCCGCACGGTCGGGCACGTGAAGGCGGTCGACGGCGTCAGCCTCGCGGTGCGCGAGGGGCAGACGGTCGGGGTCGTGGGCGAATCCGGCTCCGGCAAGACCACGCTCGGCCTCGCGATCCTGCGCCTGATCCGCTCGGAAGGCGCAATCGCCTATTGCGGACGGCCGATCGAAAAGCTGACCGCCCGGGAGATGCGCCCGCTCCGACGCGACATGCAGGTGGTGTTCCAGGACCCGTTCGGCTCGCTGTCGCCCCGCATGTCGGTGGCGGAGATCGTCGAGGAGGGGCTGATCGCGCAGGGGACCAAGCTCAACGCCGCCGAGCGGCGCCGGGTCGCCGAGCAGGCGCTCGGCGACACCGGCCTCGATTCGTCCACCCTCGACCGCTACCCGCACGAGTTTTCCGGCGGCCAGCGCCAGCGCATCGCCATCGCCCGCGCCATGGCGCTCGACCCGAAATTCGTCGTGCTGGACGAGCCGACCTCGGCGCTCGACATGACGATCCAGGCCCAGATCGTCGACCTGCTCCGGGATTTGCAGAAGCGGCGCAAACTCGCCTATCTGTTCATCTCGCACGATCTCAGGGTCGTGCGCGCTCTGGCGAGCGAGATCATCGTGATGCGGCGCGGAAAAGTGGTGGAGAGCGGCGAGGCGCGGGCGATCTTCGCCGCCCCGCAGAGCGACTACACCCGCGCCCTGTTCGCCGCCGCTTTCTCCAACGAGGCGACGTTTTCCGGCGTCGTCAGCCAGTGAGGCGAATCATGGGCCGCGCGATTCTCGTCGTTCTCGACTCGGTCGGCTGCGGCGGCGCGGAGGACGCCGCGGCTTATGGCGACGAGGGGGCGGACACGCTCGGGCACATCGCCGAAGCCTGCGCGCTGGGCCTCGGCAACCGCGACGGCGTGCGGCGCGGGCCGCTCGCCGTTCCCAACCTCGCAGGCCTCGGCCTCGCCCACGCCATGCAGGCCTCGACCGGCCGCGCCCCGCCCGGCTTCGACCTCGACGCCGCCCCGCGCGGCCAGTGGGGCTACGGGATCGAGACCTCGCGCGGCAAGGACACGCCCTCGGGCCACTGGGAGATCGCCGGCACGCCGGTCGAGTTCGACTGGGGCTATTTTCCCGACACGGTTCCCGCCTTTCCGCCGGCGCTGACCGATGCGCTGATCGCCGAAGGCCGCCTGCCCGGCGTTCTCGGCAACATGCGCGCCTCGGGCACCGTGATCATCGAGGAATTCGGCGAGGAGCATGTCCGCACCGGCAAGCCGATCTGCTACACCTCGGCCGACTCGGTGTTCCAGATCGCCGCGCACGAGGAGGCGTTCGGGCTCGAGCGGCTTCTGGACCTCTGCCGCATCGCGCGAAAACTGTGCGACCCGCTGAACGTCGGCCGGGTGATCGCGCGGCCGTTCGTCGGGGCGGACGCGAGCAACTTCGTTCGCACCCCGCACCGCAAGGATTTCGCCGTGCCCCCGCCCGACGGAAACCTGCTGCAGCGCGCAGCGAAGGCGGGGCGCGCGACGGTGTCGATCGGCAAGATCGGCGACATTTTCGCCCATCGCGACACCGGGCGCGAGATCAAGGGCAAGAACAACGACGGCAACGTCGATCTGCTGATCGAAGCGCTGAAGGACACGCCCGACGGCGGGTTGATTTTTGTGAACCTCGTCGATTTCGACACGGAATGGGGCCATCGCCGCGACGTGCCCGGCTTCGCCGCCTGCCTCGAGGCGTTCGACCGGCGCCTGCCGGACATCGAGCGCGCGATGCGCCCCAGCGACGCCTGCCTCATCACCGCCGACCACGGCAACGACCCGACCTACAAGGGCTTTGACCACACGCGGGAGCACGTGCCGATCCTGGCGTTCGGCGCCGGCGCGCCGGCCGGCCCAATTGGCGGGCGGAAAAGCCTCGCCGACATCGCCGAGACGTTGGGGGCAAAGCTCGGCCTGCCGACGGGGCGGTACGGGAAGGCGTGGGCGGCATGAGCTTCTCGCTCCACCCGCGCCTGTCGCAGGATGCGGACTTCGTCGGCGACCTGCCGCTCTGCCGCGTCCTGCTGATGAACGACGCGCGCTGGCCGTGGCTGATCCTCGTGCCGCGGGTCGCCAACGCCGTGGAGCTGAGCGATCTCGACGCCGCCGCCCGCGCGCTTCTGATCGAGGAGGTTTCGCAGGCCGGAGACTGGCTCGTGGCCCACGCGGGCGCGGAAAAAATCAACGTCGGCGCGCTCGGCAACATCGTGCGGCAGTTGCATGTCCACGTGGTCGCGCGCCATGCCGGCGACCCGGCCTGGCCGGGCCCGGTCTGGGGCTTTGGCGCGGCCGTCGGCTATGGCGAGGCCGAGTTCACGGCCATGGTCGCGGCGGCGCGCCGCGGGCTCGGGCTGTAGGCCGGGCAGGGCGGTTCACCCCAGGCTCGGCAGATCGAGCCCCTTTTCCTTCGCGCAGCGAATCGCGTCCTCATACCCCGCGTCGGCGTGGCGCATGACGCCGGTGGCGGGATCGTTCCAGAGCACGCGGCCGACGCGCCGTGCGGCTTCGGGCGTGCCGTCGGCGACGACCACCATGCCGGCATGTTGGGAAAAGCCCATGCCGACGCCGCCGCCGTGATGCAGCGACACCCAGGTCGCGCCCGAGGCGCAGTTCAGGAGCGCGTTCAGGAGCGGCCAGTCGGAGACGGCGTCGGAGCCGTCCTGCATCGCTTCCGTCTCGCGGTTGGGCGAGGCGACCGAGCCCGAGTCGAGGTGATCGCGCCCGATCACGATCGGCGCCTTCACCTCTCCGCTCGCGACCATGGCGTTGAAGGCGAGGCCGAGGCGGTGGCGGTCGCCGAGGCCCACCCAGCAGATGCGCGCCGGCAGCCCCTGGAACTTTATCCGCGCCCGCGCCATGTCGAGCCAATTGTGCAGGTGCGGGTCGTCGGGGATCAGTTCCTTCACCTTCGCGTCGGTGCGAACAATGTCCTCGGGGTCGCCGGACAGCGCCGCCCAGCGGAACGGCCCGATCCCGCGGCAGAACAGCGGGCGGATGTAGGCCGGCACGAAACCCGGGAAGTCGAACGCGTCCGCGACCCCCTCCTCCAGCGCCATCTGTCGGATGTTGTTGCCGTAGTCGACGGTCGGAACGCCGGCGTGGCAAAAGTCGAGCATCGCGCGCACGTGGTCGGCCATCGAGGCGCGCGCCGCGCGTTCGACCGCCTTGGGGTCGGAGACGCGGCGCTCCTCCCACTCGGCGAGCGTCCAGCCCTTGGGCAGATAGCCGTTGAGCGGATCGTGCGCCGACGTCTGGTCGGTGACGATGTCCGGCCGGACGCCGCGCCGCACAAGTTCGGGCAGCACCTCGGCCGCGTTGCCGATGAGGCCGACCGAGACCGGCTTGCGGTCCTTGACCGAGCGGTCGATGATCGCGAGCGCCTCGTCGAGCGTCTGGGCGGCGACGTCGAGATAGCCGGTGCGCAGGCGGAACTCGATGCTCGACGGCCGGCATTCGACCGCCAGCATCGAGGCGCCCGCGAACGTGGCCGACAGCGGCTGCGCGCCGCCCATGCCGCCGAGGCCCGCCGTCAAAATCCAGCGGCCCGCGAGCGTGCCGCCGTAGTGGCGCCGGCCCATCTCGACGAAGGTCTCGTAGGTGCCCTGCACGATGCCCTGCGAGCCGATGTAGATCCACGAGCCCGCGGTCATCTGCCCGTACATCATCAGGCCCTTGCGATCGAGCTCGTGGAAATGGTCCCAGGTCGCCCAGCGCGGCACGAGATTGGAGTTGGCGATCAGCACGCGTGGGGCGTCAGCGTGGGTCGTGAACACGCCGACGGGTTTTCCGGATTGCACCAGCAGCGTCTGGTCGCCCTCGAGGCGGCGCAGCGTCTCGACGATTCTGTCAAAAGCGTTCCAGTCGCGCGCCGCGCGGCCGATGCCGCCATAGACCACCAGCTCGCCCGGCCGCTCGGCGACGTCGGGATCGAGATTGTTCATCAGCATCCGCAACGGGGCTTCGGTGAGCCAGCTCTTCGCGGAGCGCTCGGTCCCGTGGGGGGCGCGCACGACGCGCATGTTGTCGAGGCGGGCGTGGGTCATGGCGGGTCCTTTCGGGGGCGCGAGCAGAGGACAGGCGGGAACCGCGTCCACTTTCTCCGCGAAGCGGGGAAGGTGGCGCGAAGCGCCGGATGGGGTGTGGCCCGCGTCTTCACTGTCGACGGATTGCACGACTTTCGCTGCCTGCGCGTCACCGACCGAGTCCTGCTTTGCGCACCCCATCCGGCCCTACGGGCCACCTTCCCCAGCGAAGCTGGGGAAGGGTCGCGCTCCAAAGCCATCCGAGCTATCCGACCGGTCTCAGCTTGCATGCGTCCAGTCGATCAGCACGTTCAACAGCACGCGCAGCGTCGCGCGGGTCGGCGCAGCGCGGGCCTCGTCGACGGGGCCGGGCCAATTGTCCGGCGACGGCTCGGCCGGCTCGGCCATATAGGCGCGGCAGGCCAGTTCGAGCTGCACGGCCTCGACGCCGGTCTCGGGACGGCCGAAATCGCGGGTGATCCAGCCGCCCTTGAACCGGCCGTCGACCACGAAGTCCTGGCCGCTTTCGGCGAGCGGCGCGGCGAGCCGTTCGCGCAGACCGTCCGAGCAGCTTCGCCCCGAGTTCGTCCCCAGGTTGAACACCGGCAACTCGCCGTCGAACAGCCGCGGAACGACCGAGCGGATCGAATGCGCGTCGTAAAGGGCGACGCGCTCGTGGCTTCGCCGCAGGCGGGCGATCTCGGCCCTCAGCGCCTCGTGGTAGGGCGCCCACCAGCGCGCGCGGCGCCCGGCGATCTCGGCGGCGTCCGGCGCCTCGCCGTCGCGATAGAGCGGCTCGCCGTCGAACGTCGTCGTCGGGCAGAGCTCCGTCGTCGCCTGGCCTGGATAGAGCGAGACGCCGTCGGGATGGCGGTTCACATCGACGATGGAGCGCGAAATGCCGGTCCTTACGATCGTCGCCCCGAGCGAGCGGGCAAAATCGTAGAGTTCCGGGATGTGCCAGTCCGCGTCGCGGCGCGCCAGCCACGGGCTGACGAAGCGGCCCTCGGCGCCGGCGAGGTCGGTCCCCGCGTGCGGGATGCTGACGATCAGCGGCGCGTCGCGCCGCTCGATGTGGAGCCATTCGTGCGTCATCTCGGATCGAGCTCCGGCCAGCCGATGTCGCCCGCGGCGGCGACGAGCGCCTCCGAGGCGACCAGCGCCGCGGCGGCGGCGATGTCGGGATGAAAATAGCGGTCGTCGTCGAGCCGCGGAATCTCGCGGCGCAGGCGTGCGCATACCGTTTCCAGCGCCGAGCTCGACCGCAGGGGGGCGTGGAACTCGATCGCCTGGACCGCGGCGAGCGCCTCGATCGCCACGACATGGGCGGCGTTGCGCGCCATGTCGAGGAGACGGCGCGCGCCGTGGGCGGCCATCGAGACGTGGTCCTCCTGATTGGCCGAGGTCGGAATCGAGTCGACGCTCGCCGGATAGGCGCGCTGCTTGTTCTCCGATACCAGCGCCGCCGCCGTCACCTGCGGGATCATGAAGCCGGAGTTCAGGCCCGGCCGCGGCGTCAGGAAGGCCGGCAGGCCGGACAGCGCCGGATCGACCAGCATGGCGGTGCGCCGCTCCGACAGCGAGCCGATCTCGCACACGGCGAGCGCGATCATGTCGGCGGCGAAGGCGACCGGTTCGGCGTGAAAATTGCCGCCCGACAGCGCCGCGTCATCTTCGGGAAAGATCAGCGGATTGTCGGACACGCTGGCGGCTTCGTCGGCGAGCGTCGTCGCGGCCTGGCGGAGCAGGTCGAGGCAGGCGCCCATGACCTGCGGCTGGCATCGCAGGCAATAGGGGTCCTGGACGCGCGGATCGCCGCTGCGGTGCGATTCCCGGATCGAGCTTCCCGCCATCAGCGACGCGAGGGTCGCGGCGACCTCGCGGGGGCCGCGATGGCGACGCAGCGCGACGATGCGCGGATCGAAGGGCGCGTCGGAGCCGCGCGCCGCGTCGGTGGCGAGCGCGCCGGCGACCAACGCCGCGCGGAACACGCGCTCGACTTCGTAGAGGCCCGCGAGCGCGAGCGCGGTCGAGAATTGCGTGCCGTTCAGGAGCGCGAGGCCCTCCTTCGGGCCGAGCGTGCACGGGCCGAGCCCCGCGCGCTCCAGCGCGACTGCGGCCGGGAGAACCTCGCCGCCGAGGCGCGCCTCGCCGAAGCCGATCATCGCGGCGGCCATGTGGGCGAGCGGCGCGAGATCGCCCGACGCGCCGACCGACCCCTGCGCCGGCACGACGGGCGTGACGCCGCGGGCGATCATCGCCTCGAGCAGCGCCAGCGTCTCGAGGCGGACTCCGGACGCCCCTTGCGCGAGCGAGTCGAGCTTCAGCGCCATCATGAGCCGCGTCGCCGCGACCGGCGCCGGCTCGCCGACCCCGGCCGCATGCGACAGCACGATGTTGCGCTGGAGCCGCAAGAGGTCGGCGTCGGCGACGCGCACGTTGGCGAGCTTGCCGAAGCCGGTGTTGACGCCATAGACGGGCTCGCCGCGCGCGACGATGCGCCCGACCGCCGCCGCGCTCGCTTCGACGCCCCTGGCGCAGACGGGATCGAGCGCGACGCTCGCGCCCTGGTAGACCCTGCGCCAGTCGGCGAGCGACGCCGAGCCGCCGGCGAGATTGACCGTCATCGTCCTCTCCAGATACGCGCGTGCAACGGATTGAAACCGAGCCGATAGACGAGTTCCGCCGGCCGCTCGATGCTCCAGATCGCGAGGTCCGCCCATTTGCCGGACTCGAGCGAGCCGGCGTCGGTTTCGATTCCGAGCGCGCGGGCGGCGTTCAGCGTGACCCCGGCGAGGCATTCCTCGACGGTCAGGCGGAACAGCGTCGCCGCCATGTTGAGCGCAAGCAGCAGCGAGGTCATCGGCGACGTGCCGGGATTGCAGTCGGTCGAGACCGCCATCGGAACGCCGTGCCGGCGGAAGAGGTCGACCGGCGGCGCCTTCGTCTCGCGCAGCATGTAGTAGGCGCCGGGGAGCAGCGTCGCGACGACGCCCGCGCGCGCCATCGCCGCGACGTCGTCTTCGTTGACGTGTTCGAGATGGTCGGCCGACAGGGCGGCGAATTCGGCCGCGAGCCGCGCGCCGCCGCAGTTCGACAGCTGCTCGGCGTGCAGCTTGACCGGCAGGCCGAGCTCGCCGGCGCGGACGAATACGCGCCGGATCTCGTCGGGCGAGAAGGCGATCGTCTCGCAAAAGCCGTCGACCGCGTCGACCAGGCCTTCCGCCGCGAGCGCAGGCAGCGTCGCGTCGGCGACCTCGGCGAGATAGGCCTCGCGATCCGCCGCGAACCCGGGCGGCAGGGCGTGCGCGCCGAGAAAGGTCGTGCGCACGTCGACCCGGCGCTCGTCGGCGAGACGGCGGGCGGCGCGCAGCATCTTGCGCTCGCTGTCGCGATCGAGGCCGTAGCCGGACTTGATCTCGACCGACGTGACGCCCTCGCCGATCAGCGCGTCGAGGCGCGGCAGGGCCTGGCGCACGAGGTCGTCCTCGCTCGCCGCGCGCGTGGCGCGGACGGTCGCGGCGATGCCGCCGCCGGCGCGCGCGATCTCTTCGTAGCTCGCGCCGGCGAGCCGCGCCTCGAATTCCGCCGCGCGGTCGCCCGCGTAAACCAGATGGGTGTGGCAGTCGATCAGCCCGGGGGTGATCCAGCGGCCTTCGCAGTCGACCACCCGCGCGGCCGACGGCGGAGACGGCAGCTCCCGTTCCGGCCCGGCGAACACGATGCGGCTCCCGCGCGCGACCACCGCGCCGCGCTCGACCACGCCGAGGCCCGGGGCTCCGCCGGCGAAGGTCGCGAGCCGGGCGTTGCGCCAGATGGTCGTCTCGTCGCCGTCCGCGGTCATGGACTCCACCGTCGCCCCTTGGCCTGCGGGAATTTTTAATGTATAGACATATTCGTGTCAAGCGCGAAGGCGGACGATGACGGCGTTGCATTTCGAGCGGGCGCTCACGCCCGAAGGGTGGGCGTCGAACGTCAGGATTTCGATCGACGGCGGAAGCATCGTCTCGGTCGAGCGCGGCGCGGCGCGCGCGCCCGGCGACGAGCGTTGCGGGATCGGCGTTCCCGCCATCGGCAACCTGCACTCGCACGCCTTCCAGCGCGCCATGGCCGGCCTCGCGGAACAGCGGGGCGACACGGACGACAGCTTCTGGACCTGGCGGGAGGCCATGTACCGCCTCGCGCTCGCCGTGACCCCCGACGACGTGGAAGCGATCGCCGCTCAGGCCTATGTCGAGATGCTCGAGGCCGGCTTCGGCGCGGTCGCGGAGTTCCACTATCTGCATCACGACGTCTCCGGCGGCGCCTACGCCAACCGGGCCGAAATGGCAGAGCGGATCGCGGCCGCCGCCGCCGGGACGGGCGTCGGGCTCACGCTGCTGCCGGTGTTCTACGCCCACGCCGGCTTCGGCGGCGCGCCCGCGCGGCCTGAGCAGCGCCGCTTCGTCAACGATCTCGACTCCTACGCCGCGCTCGTGGCGGACTGTCGCCGGGCCCTCGGCGCCGCCGCCGTCGTGGGCGTCGCGCCGCACTCGCTGCGCGCGGCGACGCCGGAGGAGCTTGCCGCCGTCACCGGCCTCGCGGGCGACGCGCCGATCCACATCCACGTCGCCGAACAGACGGCGGAAGTCGAGGCGTGCCTCGCCTGGTCGGGGGCGCGGCCGGTGCGATGGCTCCTCGACCATGTGGGGGTCGACCAGCGCTGGTGCCTCGTCCACGCGACGCATCTCGACGCAGGCGAAGCCGCGGCGCTCGCTCGCTCGCGCGCCGTCGTCGGCCTTTGCCCGATCACCGAGGCCAACCTCGGCGACGGGGTGTTTCCGGCGCGCGCCTTTCTCGACGCCGGCGGCCGGTTCGGCGTGGGATCGGACTCCAACGTCGAGATCACGGTCGCGGGCGAATTGCGGCTGCTCGAATACGCGCAGCGCCTTGTCTCGCGCGCCAGGAACGTCTGCGCGCGCAGGGGCGGATCGACAGGGCGGGCGCTCGTCGACGGGGCGGCGGCCGGCGCGGCGCAGGCGCTCGGCCGGCCCGGCGGGGCGCTCGCGCCCGGCGCCGCGGCCGACATCGTGTCCCTGAACGCCGGCTCGCCGCTGATCGCCGGCCGCGCCGACGACGCCGTTCTCGACACCTGGATTTTCGGAGCCGGGCGCGATCTCGTCGACCGCGTCTGGAGCGGCGGCCGCGAGGTCGTGGTCGAGGGCCGGCACGTCCGGCGCGAAGCGATCGCCGCGCGGTTCGGCGACACCCTGCGGCGGCTCGCCGCCTCGGCCCTGTGACGGCCCGGCGGGTGAGCGCGCATTCGGCGGACGACGCGGCGCCGGTCCCGGCCGAGGGCCCGGACAGCGGGCGCAGCGCCTCGCTGCACAGCCGGATCATCGCCGACATCGAGACGAAGATCCTCAATGGCGAATGGCCGCCGGGCCACCGCATTCCCTACGAGCACGAGCTGACGGACCAGTACGGCTGCTCGCGCATGACGGTCAGCAAGGCGCTGACCGAACTCGCCCGGGCGGGGCTGATCGTCCGGCGGCGCAAGGCCGGCAGCTTCGTCACCCGTCCGCACGTCCAGTCGGCGCTGCTGGAGATCCGCGACGTCGCCTCGGACGTCGCCGCGCTCGGCTTGCCCTATGGTTTCGCCCTCATCGAGCGGCGGCGGCGGCGGGCGTCGCAGGCGGATCGCGACCGCATCGCCGTCCCGCCGGGCGCGCCGCTGCTCGCCATCGTCTGCCGGCACGACGCCGGCGCGCGGCCGTTCTGCTACGAGGACCGCCTGATCAATCTCGCCGCCGTCCCGTCCGCCGCTGAAGAGCCATTTACGGCGACGCCGCCGGGCGCCTGGCTCGCGGCGCAGCAGCCCTGGACGGCCGCCGAGCATCGCATCCGCGCCGCCGCCGCCGATCGCGACCTCGCCCGGGTCCTCCGTCTCGTCGAAGGCGCGCCGTGTCTCGTGGTCGAAAGGCGGACGTGGATGGCGGGCCAGCCGGTCACGCAGGTGACGCTCGCCTATCCGGCGGCGGCGCACGAACTGGTCGCGAGCTTCACCCCCTCGACGAGTTGATCGGGCGGACCTCAGCGCAGCCGTTCCAGATCCTCGATTCTCTTCCTTGCGAAGTCGCCGAGGCGCTCGGTGACGGCCGCAGTCAACGCCTCGACCACCGCCATGAGGGCGACGCTCGAGTCCCAGCGCGACGGCTGGGCGACCCGGCAGGCGACCACGTGCTTGGCCTGCCGCGACAGCGGCGAAATCCACTGATCGGTCACGAGGACGATCTCCGCGCCGCGCGCCGCCGCGTCTCGTCCGAACGCCACGACGTCGTCCTGATAGCGGCGGATGTCGAAGGCGATCAGCACGTCGCGGCGCTTGAGGTCGAGCAGGCGGTCGCGGCGAAACCCGACGTCCGACGGAACGTGGCGGACGTCGGACCGCACGAGACTGAGATGGGCGGCGAGATAGCGGGCGAGCGCGTCGGTGAAGCGGCCGCCGATGAGATGGACGCTGCGGCGCCGATCGCTGACCAGTTCGACGATCGCCGAAAAATCCTCCTCGGGGAGATGGCGGAACGTGCCCTGCACATTGGCGATCGCGGCTTCCGCGAACGGGTCGATCAGCGGGCGCGCGCGGCTCTGCGACGCCGGCCGGTGCGCGGGCTTCACGAGCGGCGAGGCCAGTTGCGCCTCCAGCTCCTCGCGCAATTGCCGCTGGAAGTCGGGATACCCGGCATAGCCGAGCTTGGCGACGAAACGCAGGACGGTCGGCGCGCTGACCCGGGCGCGGGCGGCGAATTCGGCGACCGGCGCCAGCCCCGCCGCCGGATAGTTCGTGAGCAGGACCTGGCCGGCCTTGCGCTCCTGCGCCGTCAGGCGGCCCTGCGAGGCGCGAATCTGCTCCGCGATCGAGGCGCGATCCTCGACCGGCGCCGAGTCCATCAAACCGATCCCTCCCCTGAAGCCGCCTCCCCGCCGCGCGAGGCGGCTGCGACTGTAACGGAAATTACGCGGTTGACAAATTCCGCGATCCTGAAACTACTATGCCATATTCCGCAAGCGCTGCGGCGATCGTCGGGAGTGGGGGCTGATGAAGGGTGCGAATGACGCCCTGGTTCACGAGCCGGCCGTCGCGGTCGAGCGGCCCGACGCCGCGTCCCCCATCGTTCTTCTGTGCGACCACGCCTCCAACCGCTTGCCCGCCCGCCATCGCGCGCTCGGGCTGAGGGAAAGCGACTTCCTCGAGCACATTGCCTGGGATCGGGGCGCTCTCGCGGTCAGCCGCCGCCTTTCCGCGTTGCTGGACGCGCCGCTGGTGTACGGCCTCGTGTCTCGCCTCGCGCTGGACGTCAACCGCGATCCTTCTGACGCCGACTCGATCGTCGAGGTGGCCGACGGCAGGATCGTGCCCGGCAATCGCGACCTTTCGCCCGCCGAGAGGGGACGGCGCGCAGCCGAGATCTATGCGCCCTACCATGCGGCGGTCGATGACCTGCTGACGAAGAGGAAACGCGCCGGACTGCGCAGCGCATTGGTCGCCGTCCACACCTACACGCCCAACCTGGGAGGGGTCGACAGGCCATGGCATTGCGGTGTGATTTTCGCCTCGGATTCGCGGCTCGGCGCGCCGCTGGCCGGCGCGCTCGCGGCGGAGGACGGCCTGATCGTCGGCGTCAACCAGCCCTACGCGCCCTCCGACCGGGTCTACCATACGCTGTCGCGGCACGGCGACGACAAGGGGAATCCGTCGGTGATGATCGAGGTCAGGAACGATCTGGTCTCGACCGAAGCCGGCCAGGCGGATTGGGCCATGCGCCTCGCGCCGCTCTTGCAACGCATTGCGCAGACGGTCCTCGGAGCCGGGGACCGCGCTGCGCCGACAGACGACACGACCGCCTGATGCAGAGCCCGATACGGGCGAGGAGGAGCGGGCAATGACAGACCTGTTCGACGACAAATACTCGGAAAGCGACAGGAAGGAGGATGTGAAGATCCTCCACTCGATGGGTTACGCCCAGGAACTCGAACGGAGGATGAGTCTCTTTTCGAATTTCGCGGTTTCGTTTTCCATCATCTGCATTCTTTCCGGCGGCATCAACTCGCTCGCCCAGGCGACCGCCGGCGCCGGCGGCGCCGCGATCGGCATCGGCTGGCCGCTCGGCTGCTTCATCTCCGGCGTGTTCGCCCTGGGGATGGGTCAGATCGCGTCGTCCTATCCGACGGCGGGCGGCCTCTATCACTGGAGCTCCATCCTCGGCAACCGGTTCACCGGCTGGCTGACGGCCTGGCTCAATCTGCTCGGCCTGATCACCGTGCTGGGCGCGATCAACGTCGGCACCTGGGGCTTCTTCTCCGGCGCGATCGCCCCCTGGTTCCCCTGGATCAACGTCGACACGACTGTGGCCGAGGGGTTCCGCAATCAGATCGTCTTCGTGGCGATCATCACCGCCATCCAGGCGCTGATCAATCACTACGGCATCCGGCTGACGGCGAAGCTCACCGATTTCTCCGGCTACCTCATCTTCGCCGCGACGATCGTGCTGACCGTGTCCTGCTTCGTCTTCGCCGAGCATTGGGATTTCTCCCGGCTCTGGACCTTCTCCAATTTCTCCGGCGATCCGACCCTGAACGGCGCCGGCGAACTCAAGGGCGATCCGATCTGGCCGAGCCACGTCAGCGGGTTCATGGTGTTCCTGCTCGGCCTGCTGCTGCCGATCTACACCATCACCGGATACGACGCCTCGGCCCACACTTCGGAAGAGACGCACAAGGCGGCCGAATCCGCGCCGCGCGGCATGGTGAGCTCGGTCTGGTGGTCGTCGGTGTTCGGCTACGTCATGCTGATCGGCTTCCTCGTGCTCATTCCCGACATGAAGGATGCGGCGAAGCAGGGCTGGAACGTGTTCTTCTGGGCGCTCGACGCGCGCTTTCCGGTCTGGCTGAAGAACGGCCTCTACGTCGCGATCTTCCTCTCGCAATTCCTGTGCGGACTTGCGACCGTGACCTCGGCGTCGCGCATGCTGTTCGCCTTCGGCCGCGACGACGGGATCCCGGGGGCGCGCTTCCTGAAGCGGGTGAGCCCGGCGCACCGCACGCCGGATGCGGCGATCTGGGCGGTGTCGATCCTTTCGTTCCTGTTCGTCTGGGGCGCTTCGCTGGTGACGATCGCCGGCGCTTCGGCCTACTCGATCGTCGTCTCCTGCACCGTCATCTTCCTGTTCTTCTCGTTTGCGATCCCGATCGCGCTCGGGCTCGTGGCCCACGGCAGGACCTGGACGCGGATGGGGCCGTGGAACCTCGGCGAGCCGCTGTTCAAGACCGTCGCCGTCCTCTCGATCCTGTCGGCGATCCTGATCTTCTTCATCGGCGTCCAGCCGCCCAACGACTGGGCGCTCTGGATCACCGTCGGATTTCTGGTGCTGGCCGGCGTGATCTGGCTCGCCTTCGAGCGCCGCCGCTTCAACGGCCCGCCGATCGGCGACATGATCGCCAAGCGGCAGGCCGAGATTCTCGCGGCCGAAAAGGCCGTCGGCGAAATCTGACGAAGTCCGTCGTATCGGCGCTGGGCGGCCGTCGCCCCCCGGCGCCTCCTCCATCCCATCGCCCGTTTCGCACCCGCGGAACGCGGCCCCCGAGACCTTTGTTCAATGACCGATCTCAACATCAAGACCGCGGAAGAGCTGGCGAACTACGTCCGCGAGCGCAATTGCGACTACGTCAAGGTCGGCGTGTTCGACGTCGACGGCGTCATGCGCGGCAAATACATGGGTCGCGACAAGTTCCTGTCCTCGCTGGAAAAGGGTTTCGGCTTCTGCGACGTGGTGCTCGGCTGGGACAGCAGCGACCAGCTCTACGACAACGTCGCCGTGACTGGCTGGCACACCGCCTATCCCGACGCCGGCGTGCGCCTGCTCCCCGAAACGACGCGGCTCTTGCCGTTCGAAAACGATCTGCCGCTGGTGCTCAGCGAGTTCGTCGGCGCGCACGGCGAAGTCTGCCCGCGCGGGACGCTGCGCCGCGTGCTCGCGCGCGCCGCGGACATGGGTTACGCCGTCTCCGCCGCCGTCGAGTACGAATTCTTCCTGTTCGACGAGACGCCGCATTCGGTGCGCGAAAAGAGCTATCGCGACCTCAAGACCATCACGCCGGGATTCTACGGCTATTCGATGCTGCGCTCGACGGTTCACTCCGAGTTCTACCACGAGCTGCTCGACACCTGCCGCGCCATGGACATGGAGCTCGAGAGCCTGCACACCGAGACCGGACCCGGCGTGCTCGAAGCCGCGATCAAGGTGGACAATGCCCTCGCCGCCGCCGACAAGGCGGCGCTGTTCAAGACGATGACCAAGGTCCTCGCGCAGCGCCGCGGCTGGATGGCGACCTTCATGGCCAAGTGGTCGCGCGACTGGCCGGGCCAGTCCGGCCACATCCACCTGTCGCTGACCCGAGACGGCAAGCCGGTCTTTCACGATGCGGAGAAGGACCGCGGCGTCTCCGACGTCATGCGCTGGTGGATCGGCGGCCAGCAGGCGCTGATGCCGGAATTGCTGGCGATGATCGCCTGTACGGTCAATTCCTACACCCGGCTGATCCCCGGGTTCTGGGCGCCGACGGACGCGACCTGGGGCTACGAGAACCGCACCTGTGCGCTGCGCGCCATCACCGGATCGGCGAAGTCGCAGCGGGTCGAGTACCGGATCGCGGCGGCGGACATCAATCCGTACATCGCGCTCGCCGCGGCGATCGGCTCCGGCCTGTGGGGCGTCGAGCGCCGAATCGAGCCCGACCAGCCGATCGAAGGCAATTCTTACGCGGTGACGCACCCGGTCGAGCGCCAGCTGCCGCGCACCCTCTGGGACTCCGCGCAGCGTCTGAAGGCGTCCGGACCGGCGAGGGCCCTGTTCGGCGACGCCTTCGTCGAGCATTACGCTGCGACCCGCGAATGGGAGGAGCGCGAATTCCGCAAGGCGATCACCGACTGGGAGATGGATCGCTACTTCGAAATCATCTAAGTCGCGACGCCCGGGGATCATCTCGTCGCGACGCGCGCCGGATCGCGAACCGGCGCCCGGGAGTTTGTCATGACGCGCCACATCACCTGCATCTCGCCGGTCGACGGCCGGGTCTATGTCGACCGGCCGACCGCGAGCGAAGCCGAAATCCGGACGACGCTCGAGCGCGCCCGCGCCGCCCAGAAGGCCTGGCGCCGCGTGCCCTTGAGCGAGCGCATCGCGCGGGTCATCGGCTTCGTCGACGTCCTCAAGGGGCTCGGGCCGCAGATCGCGGAGGAACTCGCCTGGCAGATGGGACGCCCGATCCGCTACGGGCAGGGCGAATTGCGCGGCCTCGAAGAGCGCGCCCGCTACATGGCCGAGGTCGCGCCGGCGGCGCTCGCGCCCGTGCGCCCGATCGACGACCGCCCCGGGTTCGAGCGGTATGTCGCGCGCGAGCCGGTCGGCCTCGTCTTCACCATCGCGCCGTGGAACTACCCCTACCTGACGACGGTGAACTCGGTCGTGCCAGCACTGATCGCCGGCAACGCCGTCCTGCTCAAATCGGCCGCGCAGACGCTGCTGGTCGGCGACCGCTTCCAGCAGGCGTTCGCCGCCGCCGGCCTGCCAGAGGGGCTGTTCACCCACATCGTGCTCGGGCACAGCCAGACGGAAGCGATCCTCTCGGGCGGCCAGGTCGATCACGTCGCCTTCACCGGGTCGGTCGAGGCGGGGCGGGCGATGGAGCGCGCGGCGGCCGGCACGTTCACCACGCTGGGCCTCGAACTCGGCGGCAAGGACCCGGCCTACGTCGCGCCCGACGCCAATTTGACGTTCGCGATCGAGAATCTGGTGGACGGCGCGTTCTTCAATTCCGGGCAATGCTGCTGCGGCATCGAGCGCATCTACGTTCATGAGCAGCGCTACGACGCGTTCGTGAAGGGGTTTGTCGAGCTGACGGCGCAATACGCGCTCGGGGATCCGCTCGATCCGGCGACGACGCTCGGGCCGATGGCCCGGACAAACCTCGCCGACGTGGTGCGCGCGCAGACGCGGGAGGCGATCGACAAGGGCGCAAGAGCCCACATCGACCCAGGCTCCTTCCCTCGCGACGAGGCCGGCACGCCCTATCTCGCGCCGCAGGTTCTGACCGACGTCGATCACACGATGGCGGTGATGCGCGAGGAGAGCTTCGGCCCGGTCATCGGCATCGCAAGAGTCCGCGACGAGGACGAGGCGATCGCGCTGATGAACGACAGCCCCTACGGCCTGACCGCCTCCGTCTGGACCGAGGACGTCGCCACGGCCAGGCGGGTCGGCGAGCGGATCGAGACCGGCACGGTCTACATGAACCGCTGCGACTATCTCGACCCCGGCCTCGCCTGGACCGGCGTCAAGGACACCGGCTACGGCGCGTCGCTGTCTTCGCTCGGCTACGGGTCGCTGACCCGCCCCAAAAGCTACCACCTGCGCCTGTCGACCGGCGGCTGACGGTCCGCCCCAGGCGCATCTTTTCGCAAGGACCCCGACTTCGATGTCCGTGAAAGCAAACTGGAACTATCCCACCGCGATCCGCTTCGGCGCCGGCCGCATCGCCGAGCTTGCCGACGCCCTGAAGGTCGCGGCGATCGCAAGGCCGCTGCTCGTCACCGATCCCGGCATCCGCGACCTGCCGATGCTCGCCGCGGCGTTGAGGGTCCTCGAGAGCGCCGGCCGGCCGGCCGCCGTCTTCAGCGAAGTGCAGGGCAACCCGGTCGATCGCAACGTCGAGGCGGGCGTCGCCGCCTATCGCGCCGGCGGTCACGACGGCGTCATCGCCTTCGGCGGCGGCTCGGCGCTCGACGTCGGCAAGGTGGTCGCCTTCATGGTCGGACAGACGCGGCCGATGTGGGACTTCGAGGACATCGGCGACTGGTGGACGCGCGCCGACCCTGAGGGCATCGCCCCGATCGTCGCCGTCCCGACCACCTCGGGCACCGGCTCCGAGGTCGGCCGCGCCGGCGTCATCACCCATTCGGCCTCGCACACCAAGAAGGTGATCTTTCACCCGAAGATGATGCCCGCGGTCACGATCTGCGACCCCGAACTGACCGTCGGCCTGCCGCCCGTTCTGACCGCCGCCACCGGCATGGACGCGCTTTCGCATTGCCTCGAGGCCTATTGCGCGCCGGGCTACCATCCGATGGCCGACGGCGTCGCGGTCGAAGGCATGCGGCTGGTGAAGGAGAACCTCGCGCGCGCCGTCGCCGACGGAACCGACATCGAGGCGCGTGGGCACATGATGTCGGCGGCGGCGATGGGCGCGACCGCCTTCCAGAAGGGGCTCGGCGGCATGCACGCGCTGTCGCATCCGGTCGGCGCGCTCTACAACACCCATCACGGCATGACCAACGCCGTGTTCATGCCCTACGTGCTGGCGTTCAACGACGCGGCCATCGCGGACCGGATGGCGCGGCTCGCGCGCTGGCTCGGGCTGGCGACGCACAGCACGGCCGGCGTGATCGACTGGGTCCTGCGGTTGCGCGACGAGGTGGGCGTTCCCCATACGCTCGCCGGCCTGAACGTCGACGGCGCCCGGATCGAGGAGATCGCCGCGGCCGCCGAGGTCGATCCCTGCGCCGGCGGCAATCCGGTTCCCTTCGACCGCGCCGCGGCGAGGCGGGTGTTCGCCGCCGCGCTCGACGGAAAACTCTGACCCTGCGGACTGGCGGCGATGGCGCGGCAGGATCCCCTTCACGTGGCGGCGACGCTGCCCTGCTGGGGCGCGCGCGTGTCGCCGGTCCCGCTCGGCGGCGGCATGACCAACGACAATTTCCTCGTCGAGGACGGCGGCCGGCGCTACGTCGCGCGCATCGGCGGCGACATCCCGGCGCATAACGTCGTGCGGGCGACGGAGGCCGCCGCCAGCCGCGCCGCGCACGCAGCCGGCGTCTCGCCGCGGGTTCACTACGCGGACCCCAACGCGCTGGTTATCGATTTCGTCGAGGGGCGGACCCTGAGCGTCGAGGACATCCGGGCGCCCACGACCCACCCCCGCCTCGTGGATCTCATCCGCCGCGCGCATCATGAGATTCCCAAGCATTTCCCTGGGCCGGCGCCGCTGTTCTGGGTGTTTCAGGTCGTCCGCCACTACGGCCGCGTCCTTAACGACCTGCACAGCGAGCACGTGTCGGCGTTGCCGGCCTTCGCGGCGATGGCGGAGCGGCTGGAGCGGGCGGTCGGCCCGATCGACATCGTCTTTGGCCACAACGACCTGCTCGCGGCCAACCTCATCGACGACGGCGAGCGGCTGTGGCTGATCGACTGGGAATACGCCGGCTTCAACTCGCCGCTGTTCGACATCGCCGGCCTCGCCTCGAACAGCGAAGCGCGCCCCGAGGCGATCGAGCATCTGCTCGCGCTCTATTTCGGGCGCCCGGTCGACGACGACCTGCGTCGCCGGATGGCGGCGATGACGGCGGCGTCGCTGATGCGCGAGACCCTCTGGAGCATGGTCTCGGAACAGACGAGCGGGATCGACTTCGACTACCGCGCCTATACCGCGGACAATCTCCGGCGGTTCCAGGCCGCCTGCGCAGCTTTCGAGGACATGGGGCCATGAGCGCGACCGAACTGCCGTCGTCGGCCAAAGTCGTGATCGTCGGCGGCGGGATCGTCGGCGCGTCGGTCGCCTATCACCTGGGCGCGATGGGCGTGAGCGACGTCCTGCTTGTCGAGCGGGGCAAGCTGACTTCGGGCTCGACCTGGCATGCGGCGGGTCTGGTCGGGCAGCTGCGCTCCTCGGCCAACATCACCCAGCTGCTCGGCTATTCCGTCGCCCTCTACGACCGGCTCGAGGCCGAAACCGGCCAGGCGACGGGGTGGAAGCGCAACGGCGGCTTGCGCCTCGCCTGCAACGCGGAGCGCTGGACCGAGGTGAAGCGTCAGGCGACGACCGCGCGCTCCTTCGGCCTCGAGATGCAGCTCCTCACGGCGAAGGAGGCGCAGGACCTGTGGCCGCTGATGCAGGTCGACGACGTGGTCGGCGCGGCCTTCCTGCCGACCGACGGCCAGGCGTCGCCGTCGGACATCGCGGCGGCGTTGGCGAAGGGCGCGCGGATGAAGGGCGTCGCGATCCGCGAGGGCGTGAGACTCGTCGGCGTCGAGGTCGACAACGGCGCGGTCTGCGCCGTCGTCACTCAGGCCGGCCGGATCGCCTGCGAAAAACTCGTCATCTGCGCCGGGCAATGGTCGCGCGCCGTCGGCCGCCTCGCTGGCGTCAACGTGCCGCTGACTGCGATCCAGCACCAGTACATCGTCACCGAGGCGGTCGAGGGCGTCACGCCGGGTCTGCCGACGCTGCGCGATCCCGACCGGCTGACCTACTGGAAGGAGGAAGTGGGCGGGCTGGTGATGGGCGGCTACGAGCCGAACCCGAGGCCATGGCTGGCTGACCCGTTGCCGGAGGATTTCGCGTTCCAGCTGCTTCAACCCGACTGGGATCATTTCGAGCCGATCATGGAGCAGGCGTTGGGCCGCGTTCCGTCCCTGCGCGACGTCGGCGTCCGGCAGATCATCAACGGCCCGGAGAGTTTCACCCCGGACGGCAATTTCATCCTCGGCGAGGCGCCGGAAATCCGCAACGTCTTCGTCGGCGCCGGCTTCAACGCCTTCGGCATCGCCTCCGGGGGCGGAGCGGGCATGGCGCTGGCCGAATGGGTGGTCAACGGCGCGCCGCCGTTCGACCTGTGGCCGGTCGACATCCGGCGCTTCGGACGCAATCACCGCGACGCCGACTGGGTCCGCTCGCGCACGCTCGAGGCCTATTCGAAACACTATACGATGGCCTGGCCGTCGGAAGAGCATCACTCGGGTCGACCGCTGCGGCGCTCGCCGCTCTACGGCCGCCTGCGCGCCGCCGGCGCCGTCTTCGGCGAAAAACTCGGATGGGAGCGCGCCAACTGGTTCGCGGAAGGCGACGAACCGGGGCAGGACCTTTACACCTACCAGCGGCCGAACTGGTTCGACGCAGTCGCGCGCGAGCACCGCGCCGCGCGCGAGGCGGCGGCGCTGTTCGACCAGACCTCGTTCGCAAAATTCACCCTCGTCGGTCCCGACGCGGAAGCGGTCCTGTCGGAGATCGCCGCCAACGATGTGCGAAAAGTCGACGGGTCGATCGTCTACACGCAGATGCTCAACGACGGCGGCGGGATCGAGGCCGATCTCACCATCGTTCGTCACGCGAAGGACCGGTTTTCGATCGTCACGGGCACCGGCTTCGCGACCCACGATTTCCACTGGATCGCCTCCTCGATCCCGGCGGGGGCGCGGGCGTCGCTGATCGACACGACGTCGCAGACCGCGGTGCTGGCGCTGATGGGGCCGAAGTCGCGCGCAATTCTGCAATCCCTGACGCGTGACGACCTCTCCAACGCGGCGTTTCCGTTCGCCGCCGCGCGGGACGTCTCGATCGCAGGCGCGCCCGTGCTCGCGCTACGCATCACCTATGTCGGCGAACTGGGCTACGAGCTGCACGTCGCGGTCGAATTCGCGGCGACCCTTTACGACGCCCTGGTCGCCGCCGGCGCGCCGCATGGGCTGAGGCTCGCCGGCTACCGGGCGATCGAGACTCTCCGCCTGGAAAAGGGCTATCGCGCCTGGGGCGCGGAAATCGGCCCCGACCATTCGCCGCTGGTGGCGGGCCTCGGCCGCTTCGTGAAACTGAAGTCCGGCCTGCCGTTCCGCGGCCGGGCGGCGCTCGAGGCGCAGCGGGCTTCGCCGCTGCCCCGCCTGCTTGCGGGGTTCACGGCGGCGAGCGACGTGATCCTGCTCGGCCGCGAGACCATCTACCGCAACGGCGAGCGCGTCGGCTGGCTGGCGAGCGGCGGCTTCGGGCACACCGTCGGCAAGGCGATCGGTTACGGTTACGTACGGCGCGCGGCCGGCGTGGACGCCGATTTCGTCCTGTCCGGCGACTACGCGCTCGAGGTCGCCGGGGAAAGGATTCCGGCGCAGCCGTTCCTGGAGCCGCCCTACGATCCTGCGGCGACGCGCGTCAGGGCGTAAGCGCCGCGGCCGGTCGTTCCGAAGTCAGGCCCGTCGCCCGTTCCCACCGGCGTCGTCGGCGCCACCGCGCGTGGCGGCGCCCTTTCCGTCCCCCGGGCGTGCATCAAGGGGGTCGTCGGTCCTCGCGCCGCAGGCCCGGGTGCACGGCGACAAAAACCTCGCCCTACGCGGCCGACGCCGGCTCTCGGGTCGTCTCCCGGTCCTTGCGCCCCTGTCCCAGTCCGATCTTCTTCGCCAAAGCCGAACGCTGCGCGGCGTAGTTGGGGGCGACCATGGGATAGTCGGACGGCAAGCCCCACTTCTCACGATACTGCTCGGGCGTCAGGCCGAGCGCGCTGAGGTGACGCCGCAAGGACTTGAACCGCAGGCCGTCATCGAGACAGATCAGGTAGTCGGGCGTGATCGACTTGCGGATCGAGACCGCAGGGGCCCTCGCCTCGACCTTTTCCGCAGCCATCTCGGGCCCCGTCCCGTCGGCGCATCGCTTGACCGACTCGTGAACGGTCGCGATCAGAGCCGGCAATTCGCCGACCGGAAGAGAGTTGTAGGAGACGAACGCCGACACGACCCTGGCCGCGAGTTCGACCAAATTTGAACCACTCACGTTCGATATCTCCCGCCGAAACAGCTTATGCTTGAGACAAGCAGATATTCGGGCGCTCAACTGAGAGCAACCTAATAATTCAAAATACCGCTCAAAATCTGACGGCAATCGCGTTTTTCTGGACGACATCGAGTCAGTTGGTCGTGATCGCCGCCGGGGCGACCATGGCGTCGCGCAAGGCGCCGTTCGCTCGTGCGATCGGCGATCGAGGCGTTGTCTCCGAGGATCGAAGGTTTCGAGAGCGCGCGCACAAGGGTTCGAACCTCGGACCCGCTGAACAGGAGTCGGCGATCTCCCGCCAGTTGGCGGCAGGATACGCTAGCCGATCCCACCGTGCAGAACCCGCTTCGCCGAACGGAGTCGATCGTTCACATCGCCTCACAAGACTGAGGAAATTGTCGCTTGCGCAGCGTCAATCAATATGTTTACGTCGTCAGACGGCGGAAGGGCGGGGCCTGACCGGCTCGGAACGATCGGGCGGGCCAGGCAAGGGGTCGAGAGCATTGGAGGTCGGGCGAGACCGCCGCAGCGGGGCGGTGGTCTTCTGATTTCACGAAGCTTGACGACGGAGCGCCTCTCCAGCCGGCGGAAACGGCTGTTCAGGGGAGGCTCTCGTGTCGACAGCTCATGTGCTGATCGGCAAAACCCGATGCCGTTGCTTCGATCAAACGCACGCCGCGCATTGCGTCGTCCAGGCCGCCTGTCGACGCCTTGGTCGGCATTCCCAGCCGACCGACCTCCCCTTTGGTTCCCGGTTCACGAAACGCTCGCTCCCAAGCGTCGCGGACGTCCGCGCGCGACCGGGTCCTGCTCTCTCCGCGCTTCTGTACGACCGATTCCCTGAGCCCCTTTCAACGACGGATATATTGCCATGACGACCAAGACCTGGAAAACGCTCAGCGGAAATTGGTCCAATGCAACCAACTGGAACCCCGCGGCGATTCCCGTCGCCGGGGACGCCGTCGTCATCAACACGGCCTCGCCGGTCACCGTCACCTTCGACAGCGGCGCGCCCTCGGTCAGCGTCAACAGCCTGACCGTCGGTAACGACACGTTCGATCTCGCGGGCGGCAATACCCTCACGATCACCGGATCGGCGAGCTTCGGCGGACTGCTCGAAATCGACGCCGGAACCCTCAATCTCGGGGCGGTCAGCGCGACCGCGGCCTCGTTCGCCCAGACCGGCGGCGCGCTGTCGGGCGCGGGCACGCTGACGGTTTCGGGCGCGGCGTCGTTCTCCGGCGGCGGATACGACCAGCAGACCGGGAAAGGGACGACGCTGCTTCAGGGCGTCACCACGGATTCGAGCGACTATGTCGCCCTCGACGGCGGGCGGGTGCTGGAAAACGCCGGGACGTTCAACGTCAACGCGGCGACCGCCAATTGGGGCAATTTCTATCTCGGCTACAACTACACCGGGACGACGGTCGGCGGCGGCGCGATCAAGAACGATTCCGGCGCGACCTTCGACTTCCAGTCGGCTTCCACTGTCTCCGGCAATACGGGAACAACCGGCTTCACCAACGCGGGCACGCTCGAGCAGACGATCACCACGGGCACGACCGACATCGCGGTCGCGCTGACCAACACCGGCGCGGTGTCGGTGCAGACGGGCACGCTGCAACTCGACGGCGGCGGGTCGGCGTCCTCGACCGCGTCGTTCGCGATCGCGAGCGGGGCGGCGCTCGATTTCGACGCCGGGACGTTCACCCTCTCGGGCGCCGCCTTCAGCGGCGTGGGCGTCGCGGAACTGACCGGCGGCGTGCTTTCGGTGGCCGCGGCCACGACGATCGGCTCGGGCTTCGCGCAGTCGGCGGGCGCGATTGCCGGCACGGGCACGCTGACGGTTTCGGGCGCGGCGGCGTTCACCGGCGGCGGATACGACCAGCAGACGGGGAAAGGGACGACGCTGCTTCAGGGCGTCACCACGGATTCGAGCTACTATGTCGCCCTCGACGGCGGGCGGACGCTGGAGAACGCGGGGACGTTCAACGTCAATGCGACGACCGCCGGTTGGGGCAATTTCTATCTCGGTTACAACTACACCGGGACGACGGTCGGCGGCGGCGCGATCAAGAACGATTCCGGCGCGACCTTCGACTTCCAGTCGGCTACCAGCGTGACGAGCAATACCGGAACGACCGGCTTCACCAACGCGGGCACGCTCGAGCAGACGGTGACCACGGGCACGACCGACATCGCGGTCGCGCTGACCAACACCGGCGTGGTGTCGGCGCAGACGGGCACGCTGCAACTCGACGGCGGCGGGTCGGCGTCCTCGACCGGGTCGTTCGTCATCGCGAGCGGGGCGGCGCTCGATTTCGACGCCGGGACGTTCACGCTCTCGGGCGCGGCCTTCAGCGGCACAGGCGTCGCGGAACTGACCGGCGGCGTGCTTTCGGTGGCCGCGGCGACGACGATCGGCTCCGGCTTCGTCCAGTCGGCGGGTGCGATCGCCGGCACGGCCAAGCTGACGGTTTCCGGCGCGGCGGCGTTCACCGGCGGCAATTACGACCAGGAGACCGGGACCGGGACGACGCTGCTTTCCGGCGTCACCACGGATTCGAGCTACTATGTCGCCCTCGACGGCGGGCGGACGCTGGAGAACGCGGGGACGTTCAACGTCAATGCGACGACCGCCGGTTGGGGCAATTTCTATCTCGGTTACAACTTCACCGGGACGACGGTCGGCGGCGGCGCGATCAAGAACGATTCCGGCGCGACCTTCGACTTCCAGTCGGCTT
>NZ_QNRK01000017.1:0-52722 GCF_003315135.1 Roseiarcus fermentans | reverse complement strand
GGCAATTTCTATCTCGGTTACAACTTCACCGGGACGACGGTCGGCGGCGGCGCGATCAAGAACGATTCCGGCGCGACCTTCGACTTCCAGTCGGCTTCCAGCGTGACGAGCAATACCGGAACGACCGGCTTCACCAACGCGGGCACGCTCGAGCAGACGGTCACCACGGGCACGACCGACATCGCGGTCGCGCTGACCAACACCGGCCTGGTGTCGGCGCAGACGGGGACGCTGAGGTTCGACGGCGGCGGCACATCCTCGGCGGCCGGCTCCTTCGCAGCGTCGAGCGGGGCCACGCTCGATTTCAACACCGGAACCTACACGATATCGGGCGGCGCGTTTACCGGCGCCGGCGAAATGCAGGTGTCCGGCGCCACGGTGACCATCAGCGCCGCCGCGACTTTCGGCGGGCTTCTCGAGGTCGATTGGGGCGCGCTCGCCCTCGGGGCCAACGCCGCGACCGCCGCCTCGTTCGCCCAGACGGGCGGGGCGATCACGGGCACGAATACGCTGACCGTTTCGGGCGCGGCGACGTTCTCCGGCTACAACTGGGTCGCGCAGACGGGAACGGGGACGACGGTCCTTGCGGGCGCGACGACGGACTCCTCCGGCTATTTCGCCCTCGACGGCGGACGGGTGCTGGAGAACAAGGGGACGTTCACCGCCAACGCAACGAGCGGCGGCTATTTCTCGATCGGCTACACGCCGTTCGGAACATCCGTCGGCGGCGGCACGATCAAGAACGATGCCGGCGCCACGTTCGACTTCCAGTCCGCGACCTCCGTTTCGGACAACTACGGCTCGGCCTCGTTCGTCAACGCGGGCACGCTCGAGCAGACGGTCACCACGGGCACGACCGACATCGGGGTCGCCTTCACCAATAGCGGCGCGGTGTCGGTGCAGGCGGGCACGCTCCGGTTCGACGGCGGCGGCACGTCCTCGGCAGCCGGCTCCTTCGCCGTTGCCAGCGGCGCCACGCTCGATTTCAACAGCGGAGCTTTCACGATCGCGGCGGGTCCGTTCAGCGGCGCCGGCGAGGTGCAGGTGTCCGGCGCCACGGTGACGATCGCCGCGACGCCGACCTTCGGCGGGCTTCTCGAGGTGGATTCGGGCACGCTCGCCCTCGGGGCCAACGCCGCGACCGCCGGCTCGTTCGCCCAGACGGGCGGGACGATCTCGGGCACAAACAAGCTGACCATCTCCGGCGCGGCGACGTTCTCCGGTTACAACTACGACGTGGAGACCGGAACAGGAACGACGCTGCTTCAGGGCGCGACGACGGTTTCGTCCGCCTACATCGCCCTCGACGGCGGGCGGGTGCTGGAGAACGCCGGCACGCTCACCGTCAACGCGGCCAGCGGCTACGGCAACTTCTACCTCGGCTACAATCCCAATGGGACGACGGTCGGCGGGGGGACGATCAAGAACGACGCCGGCGCCACTTTCAACTTTCAGTCCGCGTCATACGTCTACAGCAACACTGGGACGACCGCCTTCATCAACGCAGGCGCGCTCAAGCAGACGGTGATGACGGGGACGACCGACGTCGCGGTCGCCTTCACCAACACCGGCACGGTGTCGGTGCAGACGGGCACGCTGGAGTTCGACGGCGGCGGATCGTCGTCGGCCAGCGCCTTCACCGTGGCGAGCGGGGCGACCCTCGACTTCGGCGGCGGGACGTTTGCGATCTCGGGCGGGACAGTCAACGGCGCCGGGGCCTTGGGGGTGTCCGGCGGCACGCTCGCCCTCGGGGCCAATGCTGTGACCGCGCCGTCGCTCGCCCAGACGGGCGGGACGATTGCGGGGACGGGAACGCTGACGGTTACGGGCGCGGCGGCGTTCTCCGGCGGCAGCTACGACGCGGAGACCGGACCAGGGACGACGCTGCTTCAGGGCGCGACCACGGATACCGCTTACGACATCACGCTCGATGGCGGGCGGGTGCTGGAGAACGCGGGGACGTTCACCGTCAACGCCACCGGCGGATACGGGAACTTCAATCTCGGCTTCAACGCTTACACGACCTATGTCGGCGGCGGGACGATCCAGAACGACGCCGGCGCGACGTTCGCCTTCCAGTCGGCCTCCACCATATACGACTACCCCGTTGCGGGGAAGACGACCGCCTTCGTCAACAAGGGCGCGCTCACCCAGTCGGTCACCACGGGTGTGACCGACATCCAGGTCGCCTTCACCAACACCGGCACGGTGTCGGTGCAGACGGGAACGCTCGAGTTCGACGGCGGCGGCACATCGTCGGCGAGCGCCTTCACCGTGGCGAGCGGGGCCACGCTCGACTTCGGCGGCGGGACGTTCGCGATCTCGGGCGGGACCTTCAACGTCGCCGGGACGGTGGCGGTGTCCGGCGGCACGCTCGCCCTCGGAAATAATCTGGTGACCGCGCCGTCGTTCGCGGTGCAGGTGTCCGGCGGCACGCTCGCCCTCGGGGCCAACGCGGTGACCGCGCCGTCTTTCGCCCAGACGGGCGGGACGATTTCGGGGACGGGCACGCTGACGGTTTCGGGCGCAGCGTCGTTCACCGGGGGCAATTGGGATACCGAGACCGGCGCAGGGACGACCCTCCTTCAAGGCGCGACCACGGATTCTGCCGCCTACATCGCCCTCGACGGCGGGCGGGTGCTGGAGAACGCCGGCACGTTCACGGTGAACGCAGCCGGCGGCAACTTTTACCTCGGCTACAACCCCTATGGGACGCCGGCGGGCGGGGGCTCGATCAAGAACGACGCCGGCGCAACCTTCACCTTCCAGTCCGCGTCTACCATCGTCAACAACAGCGGGACGACCGGCTTCATCAACGCCGGCGCGCTCACCCAGTCGCTCACCACGGGCACAACCGACATCCAGGTCGCCTTCACCAACACCGGCGCGGTGTCGGTGAAGACGGGCACGTTGGAGTTCGACGGCGGCGGCACGTCCTCAGCGAGCGCCTTCACCGTCGCGAGTGGGGCGACCCTCGACTTCGGCGGCAGCGGCACGTTCGCGCTCTCGGCCGGCACGGTCAACGGCGCCGGGACTTTGGGCGTGTCCGGCGGCATGCTCGCCCTCGGGGCCAATGCAGTGACCGCGCCATCCCTCGCCCAGACGGGCGGGACCATTTCAGGCACGGGCAAGCTGACGGTTACGGGTGCGGCGACGTTCACCGGCAGCAATAACGACCAGGAGACCGGAACAGGAACGACTCTGCTTCAGGGCGCGACCACGGATTCTGCCGCCTACATCGCCCTCGATGGCGGGCGGGTGCTGGAGAACGCCGGCACGTTCACGGTGAACGCGGCCGGCGGATACGGCAACTTTTACCTCGGCTACAACCCTTATGGGACGCCGGTGGGCGGGGGCTCGATCAAGAACGACGCCGGCGCGACTTTCAACTTTCAGTCCGCGTCATACGTATACAACAACAGCGGGACGACCGCCTTCATCAATGCCGGAACGCTCACCCAGTCGGTCACCACGGGCACGACCGACATCCAGGTCGCCTTCACCAACACCGGCACGGTGTCGGTGCAGAAGGGGACGCTGCAATTCGACGGCGGCGGGACGTCGACCGGCGGCTTCGCCGTCGCGAGCGGGGCGACCCTCGACTTCAACACCGGAACCTTCACGCTCTCGGGCGGCTCGATCGGCGGCGCGGGGGCGGTCAAGGTCACCGGCGGCGCGCTCGCCATCGGGGCGAGCTTCACCGATTCCGCCGGCCTGAACCTCGCCACCAGCAACGGCGCCGCGCTGGCGCTGAACGGCAATATTCTGACGCTGGCCGGCGCGACGAACGCGATCTCCGGCAAGGTCACGGGGGCCGGAACCCTCAAGGTCACGGGCGCGGCCACGCTGACGGCCGTCACCGCCGGCGCGGCGGGCGCCGCGGTGACGATCGACGACGCCGGGTCGCTGACCCTCGCCGGCGCGGACACGGTCACCGGCGCGCTGAAGATCGAGGCGAGCGCGACCGCGACCATCAGCGGGACACTGAACGCCGCCGCCGCGGTCACGTTCGCCGGCGCCGGCGCGACCCTCAACCTCAGCGCTCCGGCGAGTTTCGCCAGCACGATCGGCGGCCTCGGCTTCGACGACACGATCTTTCTCAAGGGGATCACCGCCACCTCGGCGACCCTCAACGCCTCGAACCAGCTCGTGGTCGCGAACGGCGCGACCACCGTCGCCACCCTGAAGCTTTCCGGAGCCAACACGGGCCTCGCCTTCGTCACCCAGGCGGCGACCGGCGGGACGAACGTGATCGCGCTGCCCAAGGTCGCGACGGTCGCGCAATATCTCCAGGTTCCGACGCTGTTCGACCTGATCCCCGGCGGTTTCTCCATCAGCGACACGGCTGCGGCGATATCGGGCGGGCTCAACGCGCTCGGCGACGCCCACATCAATGCGATCACCGTCTCCGACAATGGAGCGGTCGGCGCGACGGTGGCGCAGATCGCCAGCGACGCGGCCGCGCTCGGCAAACTCGTGAACGCCAACGCGACGCCGTATCAGCTCGCGATCTCCGACACCGCGGCCAACGTGCAGGCCGGTCTGCCGACGCTGCAGGCGAATCTCGCCCACATCGCCTCGATCGCGGCGTCCGGCGGCCCGGTCGTCGTCCCGGTCGCGACGTTCGCGGCCGACAGGGGCGCGCTCGACACGATCGCGGGCGGCTTTGCGATCGGCGACACGGCGGCCAACCTGTCGGCCGCGCTCGACACGCTCGGCGACGCGAACATCGTCTCGATCACAGTCTCCGACAGCCTGCCCGTCGGCGTGACCATGGGCCAGCTCGCCTCCGACGCCGCGGCGATCGGCAAGCTCGCCAACGCCAGCGCGACGCCATCCATGCTCGCGGTTTCCGACACCGCGGCCAACGTGGCTTCGGGCCTCGCGACGCTGGAAGCCGACGTCGCGCACATCGCCTCGATCGCGGCCTCCGGGGGACCGCTCGTCGTCTCGGTCGCGACCTACGCGGCCGACAAGGCCGCGCTCGACAAGATCGCCGGCGGCTTCGCCGTCAGCGACACGGCGGCGAACCTCTCGGGCGCGTTCGACTCCCTCGTCGACGCGAACATCCTTGGGATCACGGTGTCCGACAACGGAGCGGTCGGCGCGACGGTCGGCCAGCTCACGAGCGACGCCACGGCGCTCGGCAAGCTCGCCAACGCCAGCGCGACGCCGTTCCAGCTCGCGATCTCCGACACGGCCGCGAACGTGCAGGCCGGGCTCGCGACGCTCGAAGCCGACGCGGCGAACATCGCCTCGATCGCGGCGTCCGGCGGCCCGGTGGTCGTCTCGGTCGCGACCTACGCGGCCGACAAGGCCGCGCTCGACAAGATCGCCGGCGGGTTCGCGATTCTCGACACGGCGGCGAACCTTTCCGCCGCCCTGGACACGCTGGGAGACGCCGGCATCGTCGCAATCACGGTCTCCGACAACGGAGCGATCGGCGTCACGGTCGGCCAGCTCACGAGCGACGCGGCGGCGATCGGAAAACTCGCCAACGCCGGCGCGACGCCGTTGCAACTCGCGATCTCCGACACGGCCGCGAACGTGCAGGCCGGGCTTGCGACGCTCGAGGCCGAGGTCGCCAACATCGCCTCGATCGCCGCGTCCGGCGGCCCCGTGGCCGTCTCCGCCGCAACCTACGCGGCCGACAAGGCCGCGCTCGACAAGATCGCCGGCGGGTTCGCGATTCTCGACACGGCGGCGAACCTCTCCGCCGCCCTCGACACGCTCGGCGACGCGGGCGTCCTGTCGATCACCGTGTCCGACAGCGCGCCGGTCGGTCTGACGGTCGGCCAGATCGCCAGCGACGCCGCGACGCTCGCCAAGCTCGCCAACGCCAGCGCCTCCCCCTGGCAACTGGCGATCGCCGACACCGCCGCGAACGTGCAGGCCGCCCTGCCGGCGCTGCTGCTGGCCAACGGCCACATCGCCTCGATCGCCACGACCGGGGGGACGGTCGCCGTCTCCGTCGCGACCTTCACGGCTGACAAGGCCTTGCTCGACAAGATCGTCAACGGCTTCGCCGTCAGCGACACGGCGGCGCACGTCCAGGCCAGCCTCGCCGCGCTCGGCGACGCCGACATCGCTTCGATCACGGCCACGGGAGGTCCGCTCGTCGTCTCCGGCGCGACCGTCTCGACCAACAAGGCCGTGCTCGACAAGATCGACGGCGGCTTCGCCGTCAAGGACACGGCGGCGAACATCTCCGCAAACCTCGCCGCGCTCGTCGACCCGGCCGTTACGACGATCACCGTCTCCGACAGCGCGGCGGTCAAGGCGACGGTGGCGCAGACGACCAGCGACGCGACGGCGATCGCCAAGCTCGTCAACGCCAACGCCACGCCCTACAAGCTCGCGATCGCCGACACGGCCGCCAACGTCGTGGCCGGCATCGCGTCCCTGCAGGCCGCGGTCGCCCACATCGGCGCGATCACGGCGACCGGGGCCGTCGTCGTCCCCGTGGCGACGTTCACGGCCGACAAGGCGGCGCTCGACAAGATCGTCGGCGGCTTCGCCGTCAAGGACACGGCGGCGAACATCTCCCCGAGCCTCGCCGCGCTCGGCGGCGACGCCAACGCCAAGACGATCACCGTCTCGGACAATCTGGCGGTCACGGTCACCGACGCCCAGATCACGAACGCGGCGGCTGCGCTCGCCAAGCTCGTCAACGCCAACGCGACGCCCTACACCCTCGCGGTGAAGGACACGCTCACCGCGATCGTCGGCGACCTGACCGCGCTCGACGCCAATACGCACGTCGTCTCGCTGACAGGGACGAGCGGCGCCGCGACCCTGAGCGCCGGCGCGATCGCCGCGCAGTCGCTCAGTCTGAGCGGGGCGACGACCGCGCTGACCCTCGCGGAGATCCTCGCCTATGGCGGGAGCTTCAGCGAGGCCGCGGGTTCGACCGTCAGCATCGCGGCCGGCGACACGCTGACCCTCACCGGAAAGACCACGATCAGCGGCGGCGTCAGCGGCGCGGGAACGCTGGCGCTCGCCGGCGGCGCGACGACGATCGGCGCCGGCGGCGGGCTTTCGGTCGCCAACCTCGCCGTCTCCGGGACCACGGTCACGCTCGGCGAAAGCCTGACCTATGCCGGCGCGTTCGCCGCGGGCGCGGGGACGACGCTGGCGCTCAACGGCGGCGCCCTGACGCTGACGGGCGCCGATTCGTTCACCGGCGCGGCGACGAGCGGGGCGAACGCGCTCAACGAAAAGGGGGTGGCCGCCGTCTCGGGCCTGACGATCGGCGCCACGACGACGTTCAACGACTCCGGCGTCGTCAACGAAAGCGTCGCTTCGGCGACGGTCGGCGACGCGGTGGCGACGCATGTCGCCAAGCTCGCGATTCTCGCGGGCGGCGTCTGGGACCTCCTCGACGGCAACGGGATCGCGCGCGGCGCGGCGACCGGGTCGACGATCGCCAATGCCGGCCTGCTCGAGAAGACCGGCGGAGCCAATGTCAGCGTGATCGCCCCGGCGCTGACCAACAGCGGCGTCAACACCGGCGGGGCCAGCGTCAACGGCGGCGTCTACGTCAACTCGGGAACGCTCGACATCCAGGGCGCGGTGACCGGCGGGACCGTGGCCGCCCCTGCGACCGACACCATCTCGGGCGGCGCGACGCTCGAGTTCGACTCGTCGGTCGGGGTCAGCACAGCGCTCCACGCCCAGAACGTGGTCTTCGCCGGGTCCGGCGCGCTCGATCTGACGAGCCCGCAGGGCTTCTGGGGCGAGATCTCGGGCTTCGCGGCGAACGACTCGGTCGCGCTCCTCGGCTCGTGGACGCTCTCGAGCTTCGCCGAAGTCGGCGGGGTGGGCGAGTTGACGCTCGCGCAAGGCGGGACCAAGCACAGGTTCGACTTCGCCGGGTCCTTCACCGCCGGCAGCTTCGCCGTCGCCTCGTCGACGACGGGGGCGGTGACGACCACGACCATCACCCATACGTGAGCGGGCGCGGGCGGCGCCGCCAGAGCGGCGCCGGCGGCGCGAGGCCGCGCGGCGTCCCGCGCAGGACGCCGATCCCGCGCCGAAGCGCAGCCAATTCAACCGGTTGATGGGCAGATTGCCGCACTCTGGTAATTCCCAAGCCGGCAGCGAACAGCGCCGTCATCGCGAGCGAAGCGAAGCGATCCAGGGCCGCTGGGCCGCTGTCGCGCCCTCTGGTCGTCCCGCCGCCCTTCGTTGCGAGCAGAAGACGGAGCGATTTTTTCCGCAGGAGGCAAGCGGCGGCATGGGTTGCTTCGTCGCTTCGCTCCTCGCAATGACGGGGTTGGGAGTTACGCACTCTGGCAACTCCCAAGCCGCCGTCATCGCGAGGAGCGAAGCGACGCGGCGATCCAGGGGGGCGCGGCCAAGATCTGCCGTATGCCCCGCTTCGCCGCGCTTCGACGTCGGCGCAGGCGGCCCCTGGATCGCCGCGTCGCCCTTCGGGCTCCTCGCGAGGACGGCGGGAAGCGTCATCGCCGCCGCCTCGGGGTCGTCGACCGCCCGTCATTCCCAAGGCGCCCCAAGGCTTGGGAGTTACGCACTCTGCGGTCAGCGGGGGCAATGATTTCAGAGGGGTACGCTGACGCTGGGGCGAGCCCGGTTGCACGGCGCGCTCCCTAACGGCGCCCGCGGGGGTCAGCCACGGCCCGGCGCCGTCGCCCGGACTCTGCCCAGAGTCCTCGCATCGATTCCAAATCTCCGATGGTGGGCGCACAAGGGCTCGAACCTTGGACCCGCTGATTAAGAGTCAGCTGCTCTACCAACTGAGCTATGCGCCCATCGAAGTCGCCGGCCCCTTCAGGATCGGCGAGGAGCCGGCATGTAGCAAAGGCGCGGCGGGCTGGCAAGCGAAAACCGGAACCGGTTTCGCGCGGATTCTCCAGAGCGCCGCGCCGTCGCCGACGCTTCAGTTCTTGTCCTTGTCGACCAGCTTGTTCTTGCCGATCCAGGGCATCATGGCGCGCAGCTTCGCGCCGACCTCCTCGATCGGATGGGCGTTCGCCTTGGCGCGCGTCGCCTTGAACGAGGTCTGGTTGACCTTGTTCTCGAGCATCCAGTCGCGGGTGAAGCGGCCCGACTGGATGTCCTCCAGCACCCGCTTCATCTCGGCCTTGGTCGCCGGGGTGACGATGCGCGGGCCGGTGACGTACTCGCCGTATTCGGCGGTGTTGGAGATCGAGTAGTTCATGTTGGCGATGCCGCCCTCGTAGATCAGGTCGACGATCAGCTTCACCTCGTGCAGGCACTCGAAATAGGCCATCTCCGGCGCGTAGCCGGCCTCGGTGAGGGTCTCGTAGCCGGCGCGGATCAGCTCGACGAGGCCGCCGCACAGCACCACCTGCTCGCCGAACAGGTCGGTTTCGCATTCCTCGCGGAAGGTCGTCTCGATCACGCCCGCGCGGCCGCCGCCGATGGCGGAGGCGTAGGAGAGGCCGAGGTCGTGGGCGTTGCCGCTCGCGTCCTTGTGGATGGCGATCAGGCAGGGAACGCCGCCGCCGCGCTTGTATTCCGAGCGCACCGTGTGTCCCGGCCCCTTCGGCGCGACCATCAGCACGTCGAGGTCGGCGCGCGGCTCGATCAGGTTGAAGTGGACGTTGAGGCCGTGAGCGAACATCAGCGCCGCGCCCTGCTTCATGTTGGGCGCGAGTTCGGCCTTGTAGATGTCCGACTGCAGCTCGTCCGGCGTCAGCATCATCACGACGTCCGCCCATTTGGCGGCCGAGGGCACGTCCATCACCGTAATCCCCTCGGCCTCCGCCTTCTTGGCCGAAGCGGAGCCCGGCCTGAGCGCGACCGCGATGTCCTTGACGCCGCTGTCGCGCAGGTTGAGCAGGTGCGCGTGGCCCTGGCTGCCGTAGCCGACGACGGCGACCTTCTTGCTCTTGATCAGGTTGAGGTCGGAATCCCTGTCGTAATAGACGCGCATCGCAGTTCCTTTTTCGGTATCGCCGCGTTCGAAGTGGTCGGCGTTTCTAGGCAATGGCGGGGGGGCGATCAAGCGCTCGCGGCCGGAGAATGCGGGAATCCGGTCGCAGGAGCCTTCGGCGGTCGCGCCGGCCGCGACGAATCGGACCGTCGAGCTTCGATCCGGATCAACAGCGGAAGCCTCGCTTCCCGAATCCGACGCCGCGAGCCCGCGGGAAACAGCCCCGGCGGCCGGCGCGGCCGTTCGCCGCGAGCCCGCGGGACGCGGCCGGCGGAGGGGAAGGCGATCGGGCCGGTCGCCCTTGCCTGCCGGGCTTCCAGGCGCCGACCGGCGGGCGCGCCGGTCGTGGCGACGCTGCCGATTCCGGCGTGGGCGCCGCCGCCGGCGGCGCCCATGGCGAAAGCGCGGCGCGGCCTGTATAGTCGAAGCCGCGGCGCGCGTGAGGCCGCGTCCACGACGTTGGGGGCCGCTCCGTGACTTTGCCTGCTCGTATCCGCTCGATCGTCGTTCTGGCCGTGATCGCGTTGTCGCTCTCGGGCTGCGGCTACAACGTCATTCCGACCAAGGAGGAGGCCGCCAAGGCGCAATGGGCGGAGGTGCAGAACCAGTACCAGCGCCGCGCCGACCTGGTGCCGAACCTGGTCGCCACCGTCCAGGGCTACGCCAAGCAGGAAAAGGACGTGCTGGTCGCCGTCACCGAGGCGCGCGCCAAGGCGACCGCCATCAACCTCACCGCCGACGACCTCACCGACCCGGAGAAGGTCAAGGCGATGCAACAGGCGCAGGCGCAGCTTTCCGGCGCCCTCGGCCGCCTGCTCGCCGTCAGCGAGAACTACCCGGACCTCAAGTCGAACCAGAACTTCCTCGCGCTGCAGTCGCAGCTCGAGGGGACCGAGAACCGCATCGCGGTCGCGCGCCGCGACTACATCGCCTCGGTGCAGGACTTCAACACCGAACTCCGGACCTTCCCGGGCGTGCTGTGGGCCAATACCGTGTTCCGCTCGGTTAAGCCGCTCGTTCCGTTCGCGGCGGAGGCGGACGCGCAGACGGCGCCGAAGGTCAAGTTCTAGCCGCGGGGGCGGCGTCGTGGCGCGGCTGATCCCGAGAGCGCTGCTCGCCGTGCTCGTCGCCGCGCTGTGGATCGGCGCGGCGCTGGCGGCGGCGAACTTTCCCCCGCTCTCCGGCCGGGTGGTCGATGCCGCCAACATCCTGTCGCCGATCACCGCCGCCGACCTCGAGCGCAAGCTCGCCGACCTCGAGCAGAAGTCCGGCATCCAGCTCGTCGTCGCCACCGTTCCCTCGCTCGACGGCGAGGAGATCGAGCCCTACGCCAATGCCCTCTTCCGCTTCTGGAAGCTGGGCGAAGCGAAAAAGAACAACGGCGCCCTGCTGCTGATTGCGCCGAAGGAGCGGCGGGTGCGGATCGAGGTCGGCTACGGCCTCGAGGGCACGCTGACCGACGCGATCTCGAGCCTGATCATCGCCAACGCCATCGCGCCCCGCTTCAAGGCCGGCGACTTCAACGGCGGCGTGACGCGCGGGGTGGACGACATCATCACCACCCTCACCACCGACTCGGCCGAATGGAAGCCGAAACCGAAGGACACGCGCACCGAGCAGGACGCGACGTTGTTCGACGCCATCGCGCCGTTCCTCATTGTCCTGTTCATCCTGTTCGTCCTGGTCCGCGTCCGGGGGCGCTCGGGGGGCAATGTCGTGTTCATCCCGATGGGCGGCGGCGGCTTCGGCGGCGGGGGCGGCTTCGGCGGGGGCGGCTTCGGCGGCGGCGGTTTCGGCGGCGGCGGCGGGTTCTCCGGCGGCGGCGGCTCGTCGGGCGGCGGCGGCGCCTCGGGGGGCTGGTGATGATCGATCCGGCCGGGACGGCGCGCATCGAGGCGGCGTTCGACGCGGCGCAGAAGCGAACCCGCGCGCCGCTGGCCGGCGTGCTGGCGGAAGCTTCGATCTCCCGCGACGCCGAGTTCCTCCTCGGCGCCTGCGCTCTCGCCCTCGCGACGCCGCTGCCGCTCCTCCTGTTCACCGAGATGTCGGCGCACCGGATCTACGTCGTCCAACTTCTGGTCGCCATCCTGGCCGCGACGCTCGGATCGCTCCCCTGGGTCCGCCGCGCGCTTGTTCCCGGACGCGCCGCCCGCTCGGCCGGACATCGCGCGGCGCTGGCCCAGTTCGCCCTGCGCGGCCTCGACCGGACGCAGTGCGGCGTGCTCGTCTACGTGTCGCTCGCCGAGCACTATATTCGAATCGTTCCCGCCGAAGCCGCCGCCGCCGTGATCCCGCAGGAGGCGTGGCAGGCCGTGGTCGACCGGGCGCTCGCGCCGCTCGCCGCGGGCGCGATCGAGACGGCGCTTTGCGGCCTCGCCGACGATTGCGCCGGCCTGCTCGCGCGGCCCTTCCCGGCCGAGGGCGCGGGAGACCCGCCGCTGCGCCATCGTTTCCACGTCGTGTGACGGCGTCTGGCGCGAGCGCCCCGGCCCGACCAGCAGTTTTCCCGCGCGCGCTGCGCCGCGCCGCCAGTCATGACGACACGCTCAACCGAACGACGTTACCGAGAATCAATCAACCGGCCGTGAGAATGCCGTATTCCCGGTCAGAATAGGAGGTTCCTGGCGAAATTTTGATTCTCCGATCCGATTCAAGACCTTTGCAATCGCTCTCTATTCAAATTCTTTTTTATGTTCCCAAGCCCCTATGCGCCGCTCTCCTTCAGGGCGCTGAACTTGTACCGTCACCAGGGAGAACGGGCAAATGAGGCTGTTGAGAACAAAATGGCTGACGCGGGAGCTGGAGACCTACCGAGGCCTCGTCAAGCATGGCGCCCCGGGGACCCATGAACGCCTGGTCGAACTCGCGCTGTCTCAAGGCGGCCCCAAAGAGGGCGTGCTCGATCTTGGCGCAGGGTCGGGCGAACTTCTGCAACGGCTGGGCGACGCCGGCTACACGGATCTGAACGCCGCCGACCTTCGAGACGCCAACTTCAAGTTGGCGGACGTTCCGTTTACACGGATCGATCTCAACCAGAATTTCTCCAAAATCTTCAAACGTAAATTCAAGCTGATCGTCATGAGCTCGGTCATCGAGCATCTCGATTCGCCGCGGCATGCGCTGATTGAAGCCCGGGCCCTGCTCGACGACGACGGACTGCTGTCGGTGATCAAGCCAAACGTCGGGTTCTGGGAGGGGCGGATCAAGTTTTTCCTGACTGGGGATCTTTGGGCCTTCGGCGAGTCGGAATACCGCGGCGTTCGCCACATTTCGCCGCTCACCAGCACGCAAATGCGCCTCATGCTTCAGGAGATAGGCTTCAAGATCGTCGCCTTCACCACGGCGGGCAGCTACGCGACGCCGTTGCGCTCGGCCTTGTCTTTCCCGCTCTGGGCGCCGATGGCGGCGCTGTTCGGGCGGCGCGTTCTTGGGGAAAATCTGGTGATCATTGCAAGGAAATCGGCGTCCGACCGGGTTTTGTCGTCGCCGGAAACCTCATGGGAGATATGACGGAGTTCCGCGCCGTGGCTGCGCGCGCCGGAACCTGGTCGAGATCGACGACGCGGTTGCGCCGGCCTGCCGGGCGCCGATGAAACGCGACAGGGCCGCCTTCAGCCTTCCATCAGCGTCGTCACATGGGCGGCGACCGAGCGCGACAGACCTTCGAGATCGTAGCCGCCCTCGAGCACCGAGACGACGCGTCCGCCGCAGCGCTTCTGAGCGATCTCCATCAGCTTGCGCGTGGCCCAGACATAGTCCGCCTCGACGAGATTGAGGTTGCCGAGCGGATCGCGGCGATGAGCGTCGAAGCCGGCGGAAATGATGACGAGGTCGGGCGCGAAATCGTCGATGCGCGGCAGAATCGCCACTTCCATCGCCTCGCGGAAGGTGTCGCCGCCGTCGCCGGCCCGCAACGGGGCGTTGACGATCTGATCGTGCTCGCCGCGCTCGCCGATCGCGCCGGTCCCGGGATAGTTCGGCATTTCGTGGGTCGAGGTGTACATCACGTTCGGGTCGCTCCAGAAGATGTGCTGGGTGCCGTTGCCGTGATGGACGTCGAAGTCCATGATCGCGACGCGCTCGGCGCCGTAGACGGCGCGGGCGTGCCGCGCCGCGACCGCCGCGTTGTTGAAGAAGCAGAAGCCCATCGGCGTCGCCATTTCGGCGTGATGCCCGGGGGGACGGGTCGCGACGAACGCGTTGCGGACTTTTCGGGTCATGACCTCGTCGACGGCGAAAATCGCGCCGCCCGCCGACCGGAGCGCCGCCTCGAAGGTGCCGGGATTCATCGAGGTGTCCTGATCGATGGCGACGTGCCCCTGCGCCGGCGTCGCCGAGCGGAGCGCCTCGATGTAGTCGACCGGATGGACGCGTGCGATCGCGGCGATTTCGGCGCGCGGCGCGACGTCGCGCGCCAGCATCTGGAACACTTCTCTCTCGAGCGCGCGGTCGACGGCGCGAATCCGGTCGGGACGCTCGGGAT
The DNA here is from genome assembly GCF_003315135.1 of Roseiarcus fermentans. GTDB lineage: Bacteria > Pseudomonadota > Alphaproteobacteria > Rhizobiales > Beijerinckiaceae > Roseiarcus > Roseiarcus fermentans. The sequence continues at coordinate 38,320 of NZ_QNRK01000017.1, read as the reverse complement.
GCCCCTCGCCCATGTCGTGCGCAAGGCACGCGGGGTGGCTGATGAGCAGTGTGGTCACTCTGGTGTCCTACCTCGCCGAAGCGTTTCCCCTTCCGCCGCACTCTCGCGCCGATGGCGGGCAAAGTCCATAAAGTCCAACGGTTCGCAGCGGGAGAGGGTTCCGGCATGCACGTCAGACGCGAGCGCGCCGGCCTCGGCCCAGGAGGAGGTCGTCGCTTCGCTGACGACGCGGTCCCTCACATAGCCCCCGCGGTCCGGGGCCGCAATGCGCAAGTCGCGCGACCGGCGCCGTCCGTGCGTCCGCCCTTCGTCGCGTCGGACGCCGGCGCCGACCCGACGCCGACGCGCCCGATTGCGGCCGGGGGCCCGATCGGACTATAGCTTTGGAAAGCCTCGCCATCGGCGCCGGGAGCGCCCGGATGCAAGGCTGAAGATCGACCAGGACCGCAAGCGCGAGCCGATGGCCCGCCAGGGAAGCGCAGCCGAAAGACGTGACCGAGAAGCGCCCCGAAACCGTTCCGTTCTGGCGAGCCAAGTCGCTCGACGCCATGTCGACGGCCGAATGGGAAAGCCTGTGCGACGGCTGCGCGCGCTGCTGCCTCGTCAAGCTCGAGGACGAGGACACCGGCGAGATCCATTTCACCGATATCGGCTGCACGCTGCTCGACGCGAAGGCGTGCCGGTGCCGCGACTACCGCAATCGGAGCGGCCGGGTCCCGGACTGCGTGACGCTGACGCCGGAGGCCGTGCGGAAGCTGACGTGGCTGCCCGTCACCTGCGCCTACCGTCTCGTCGCCGAGGGCAAGGACCTGCCCGACTGGCATCCGCTGGTGTCCGGATCGTCCGACAGCGTCCACCAGGCTGGACTGTCGGTGCGCGGCCGGGTGTCGGTGGTCGAGGACGATCTCGCGCAGGAGCGATGGCCGGAGCGGATCGTGCTGTGGCCGAACCGGACGCCGAGAAGACGCCGCAAGCCGGCCGTCGCGTGACGGGGCGAACGGCGTTCAGCGCGCATTCAAGGTCGGCCGGCTAGTAAGTTTTCACCGGAGGCGCCATTCTCCCCCGGACTTCGGAGGTGCGATGATGAGCAAGTGGATTGTGACCGCGTCGGTTCTGGGCGGGCTTGCCGCCGCGGTTCCCGCGCAGGCGATGCCGTTCTCCGCCCTTTCCGACGCCCAGCCGGGCGTCACGCTGATCGCCCAGGGCTGCGGCCCGGGATGGTTCCGCAACCCATGGGGGCGCTGCGTCCCGATGGGGGCGCCGGCGCCCTATTATCGGCCCTATCCCTACGCCTATGGGCCCCGGCCTTATCCTTACGCCCGACCCTACCCCTACGGCCCGCATTGCTGGTGGCGCAACGGCGTGCGCGTCTGCAGGTAGGACGGCCCGGCCTCGCGCGGGGGGCGGGCCCGTCGCGGCCGCCCCGAAGCGACCCTTCACGCCGCCGCGCTCGGTCGCGCCTTCAGCGTTTCGTGCCATCGGCTCAGCTGGCCGAGCTCGGGCGGGATCGCGATCCGGGCGGGTCTGGCGAAATCCAGCGCCACCAGCCCGGTGATGTCGGCCACGGTGAAGCGGTCGCCGGCGACGAACGGCCGGTCGGCGAGCATTCGATCGAAGATCATCATGTTGCGCAGCGCGCGGGTGCGGTTGGCCGCCGCCCAGTCGGGAATCTGTGGATCCTCCATCTTCGTCATCGCCGGGTGCGAGTGGCGGAACGCCTGCGCGATCGGCAGCAGGAGATGCCACTCGACGCGCCGCTGCCACATCTCCACCATCGCCCGCTCGAGCGGCGTCGCGCCGAACAGGTTCGGCTCGGGGTGCAATTCCTCGATGTAGCGGCAGATCGCGATCGATTCGCCGATCACTTCGCCGCCGTCGAGTTCGAGCGCCGGAATGACCTGGAACGGATTGACGGCCGAATATTCGGGGGCCTTCTGTTCGAGCTTGGCGAGATCGACTTCGATTCGCGGGATCGCCACGCCTTTTTCCGCGAGAAAGACGCGCACCCGCCTCGGGTTCGGCGCGAAGTTGGAATTGTACAGTTTCATTGTCCCTCCCTGCCGCAAGGTCCGGGAAACCGTAACCGACTTTTCGAAGAAAATCCCGGGTCGCCACGACCCGCGTCAGCCCCTCGTTAAGCCCTTGGACAGCATGATCGGCGCGCGGTTGCGGGTTACAATGCGTGCCGAGTGTCATGAGCGAATGGAAGGCGAAGCGCTGGACGGGCGGCGAAGACAGTCCGGGGGTCGGCGCGGATCGGCGCGAGATCGGCGTCGATCCGTGGCGGGCGCGCCGGATTCGGTCTGGGCCGGGGGCGCCGCGCGGGCGCTTCGCCCGGATCCATCGCGACTCCGCCCTTCTCGTCGGGCTCGTCGCCCTCGGGGCCGCCGCTGTCGCGCTCGGCCTCGTCGGCGCGCCGGCGCTGGCGACGTGGGTGTTGGTCGTCTGCGCCGTCGGTCTCGTCACCGCCCTGCCGATCGCGCTTCTCGACAGCGGCGACACAGGCGGGAGCGCAGGCGTCTGGCGGCGCAGCGTCGTCGTGGCGACGGCCTTCTGCGGCTCGGCGTGGGCCTGGCTGATTTTTGCCCAACTGCGATCGCCCGATCCGGACGCGCCGGCTTTCGCCATGCTGGTGATGCTGCTCTTGTCGACCGTCCTGTCGCTGCTGGCCGCGACCATCCCGGCCGCGTTCGTGGCCGGCATGGCCCCGATGGTGATCGGCGTCGGCCTCGCCTGCGGGGCGCGCCGGGAGAACGCCGCGCTTCCCGTCGCCGCCATGACGATCGGCGTCGTGTGCGCCTGTCTCGTGGTGGTCCACCGCCTGCGCGCCGCCGCGGCGCGCAGCGTCTCGCTCCAGGCCGAGAAGGACGCGCTGATCGCCGAGCTCGAACAGGCCAGGCTCAATTCCGACGAGGCGCGGCGACGGGCGGAGAGCGCCAATCTCGCCAAGTCGCGGTTCCTCGCCACCATGAGCCACGAGCTGCGCACGCCGCTGAACGCGATCCTCGGCTTCTCGGAGGTGATGAAGGGCGAGATGTTCGGCCCGCACGGCGTCGCGTCCTACCGGGAATACTCCAACGACATCCACGTGAGCGGCCAGCACCTCCTCATGCTGATCAACGAGATCCTCGACCTGTCGCGGGTCGAGGCGGGCCGCTACGAGCTGAACGAGGAGGCGGTGTCGCTGCACGGCGTGGTGGAGGACTGCTGTCGCCTTTTGGCGATGCGGGCGAAAGGGCGCAACCTGACGCTGACCGAGGCCTTCGACAAGGCCTTGCCGCCCATCCGGGCCGACGAGCGGGCGGTGCGCCAGATCACCCTGAACCTGCTCACCAACGCCATCAAGTTCACGCCGCAGGGCGGCTCGCTGGCCGTCAAGGTGGGGTGGACCCATTCGGGGGGCCAGTACGTGGCGATTCGCGACACGGGCCCGGGCATCCCGCCGGAGGAAATTCCGGTCGTGCTGTCGTCCTTCGGGCGCGGCTCGCTGGCGCACAAGAAGGCCGAGGAAGGGTCGGGACTCGGGCTGCCGATCGTCAAGGGGCTCGTGGAACTGCACGGCGGACAGTTCCGGCTGACGTCGGAACCGCAAGAGGGAACCGAGGCGGTGGTCATCTTCCCGCCCGAACGCGTCATGAGCGCGCCGGCGGCGCTCGGGTCCGACGCGCTGCCCGAGCCGCAGCGCGGCCGCGGCGCGCGGCGCTGGCGCAGCGATCCGGCCGAGGCCGCGTGAGGCCTCAGGTCGACGCCTTCTCGCCGAAGCCGGCGGCCTCGACGGCGAGGTGGACCCGGTTCTGAAAGCCGGCGTCCTGGCCTTCGACCAGCAGCGGCGCGGCGTCCGCAACCGCCCGGCACACCGCCTCGACCCAGCCCAGCTCCGACTTGGCGAAATCGCTGAGCACGTAATTGTGCACCAGCGCCTTGTCGCCGGGATGGCCGATGCCGAGCCGGACGCGGCGGTAGTCGTTGCCGACATGCGCGGTGATCGAGCGCAAGCCGTTGTGCCCAGCGTTGCCGCCGCCGACCTTGACCCGCACCTTGGCGGGCGCGAGATCGAGTTCGTCGTGAACGACCGTGAGGGCGCCGACGTCCAGCTTGTGGAAGCGCAGGGCTTCGCCGACGCTGCGGCCGGATTCGTTCATGTAGGTCTGGGGGCTGAGCAGAAGCACGCGCTCGCCGCCGATCGTCCCTTCCGAGGCGAGGCCGGAGAAGCGGGCGCGAAACAGGCCGAAGCGATGCGCGGCGGCGATCGCCTCGAGGGCGAGGAAGCCGATGTTGTGGCGGTTGCGCGCGTGCTCCCTGCCCGGATTGCCGAGTCCCGCGACGACGAGCATGGCAAGCCCCCGAATGGTAAGCGGCGCCCTCGACCCGGCGAACGGGCGAGGGCGCGGCGTCTTACTTCTTGGCGGCGGGTTTCGCCGGGGCGGCGGCCTTGGCGGGCCCTGCGGCCTTGGCCGGGGCTGCGGCCTTGGCGGGGGCGGCGGCCTTGGCCGGAGCCGCGGCCTTGGCCGGCGCCGCCGCGGCCGGGGCGGCGCCGGACGCGGCCGGGCCCTCTTCCAGCATGACGGTCGGCGGCACGACCGTGACCACCGTCAGGTCGGTCTTGGTCGCGGCCGCCTTGCAGCCTTCCGGCATCTTGAGCGCGGAGATGTGGACCGAGTCGGAGAAATCGAGGCCGCTCAGGTCGACCGTGATCGCCTCGGGGATGTTGTCGGCCGGCGCCAGAACCTCGACGGTGTGAAGCACGAGGTTGACGGTGCCGCCCTTCTTGATGCCTGGTGAGGCCTCACGGTTCTCGACGTGGACCGGAACGCCGATCCGCACGCGCGAGCCGGCGACCAGACGCAGGAAGTCGACGTGCACGGGCCGGTCGGTGACGACGTCGAGCTGGTAGTCGCGCGGCAGGGCGCGCTCCTTGCGGCCGTCGATGTCGAGTTCGAAGATGGTCGTCAGGAAGTGTCCGGCGTAAATGAGCTTGTTGACGTCCTTGAAGTCGACCGAGATCGGTTCGGGCTTCATGCCGCCGCCATAGACGACGGCGGGAACGCGGCCTTCGCGACGAACGGAGCGGGCGGCCCCCTTGCCTGTCCCGCTACGCGCCACGGCCGCGAGTTGCTTGATCGCTGCCATAGGGATGTCCTTCGATGTTGGTCTCGCGCCACGCCTCCAGGGGTGTCGGAATCGGCGCGAGCCGCAGGCTATAGAGGAGCCCGCGCTGCGCCGCAAGATCCGGACCGGCGCGGGTCGGCGGCGGATCAGCCGGGCTCGGGCGTCGCGAGGATCGCGCTCAGCGCCCGGGTCAGGCTTTCGATGTCCGACTGCGAGCCGACGGTGATGCGCAGGAAGTCGTTGATCCGCGGCGCCGGGAAATGCCGGACGAGGACCGCGCGCTCCCGCAGAGCCGCCGCGAGCGATCGGCCGGAACGGCGCGGGTGGCGGGCGAAGACGAAATTGGCCGCCGACGGCAGGACGTCGAACCCCAGCCGGGTCAAAGCGGCGACGAGGTCGTCGCGGTTGCGCGTCACCGCCGTCAGCGAGCGCCGGAACCAGTCCTCGTCCTCGAGCGAGGCGATCGCGCCGGCTTGCGCCGCGCGTCCGAGCGGATAGGAGTTGAAGCTGTCCTTGACCCGCGTCAGCGCCTCTACCAGCCCGGCGTCGCCGATGGCGTATCCGACCCTGAGGCCCGCGAGCGCGCGCGACTTCGACAGGGTCTGGACGACGAGGAGATTGGGGAATTCGCCGATCAGCGGGATGGCGGTTTCGCCGCCGAAGTCCACATAGGCTTCGTCGATCACGACGGCCGACTCGGGCCGCCCGGCGGCGAGCCGCGCGACCTCGGCGCGCCCGATGGCGACGCCTGTGGGCGCATTGGGATTGGCGACGATCACCGGGCCGGGACGCTCGAAGTAGTCGTCGACGCGCACGCGGAAGTCGGCGTCGAGGGGGACCGTCTCGTGCGCGATCCCCAGGAGCCGGCACCAGACCGGATAGAAGCTGTAGGTCACGTCGGGGAAGCGAACGGGGGACGGCTGCTGCAACAGCGCCGCGAAAGCGTGAGCCAGAACCTCGTCCGAGCCGTTGCCGACGAACACCTGGTCGGGCGCGACCTCGTGACGGCGCGCCAGCGCCTCGCGCAGGCGGGTCGATCGCGGGTCCGGATAAAGGCGCAGCGCGTCGCCGGCGGCGGCCAGGATCGCTTCGGTCGCTTTCGGCGACGGACCGAACGGGCTTTCGTTGGTGTTCAGTTTCACGAGGCCCGGAATCTGCGGCTGTTCCCCGGGCACGTAGGGCTCGAGGTCGCGGGCGCGCTGCGACCAGAGTGGGCTCACGCGATCCTCCTCGCTCGTCCGGACTCCCATGGCGCGCGCGCTCATCCTTCCCCCGGGGCCTCCGGAAAAATGCGGGTGACGTGGCCCATCTTGCGGTCGGGGCGGACTTCCAGCTTGCCGTAGAGGTGCAGGCAGAGATCGGGCTGGGCGAGAATGTCGCGCCAGTCTTCGGCGTCCTCGCCGATCAGATTGTGCATCTCGGCCCGGCCGCGGCGGGTCGCCGCGCCGAGCGGCCAGCCCGAGATGGCGCGGATGTGCTGCTCGAACTGCGAAGTCTGCGCCCCGTCGAGGGTCCAGTGGCCGGAATTGTGGACGCGCGGCGCGATCTCGTTGACCACCAGCCCCTCGCGCCCGTTCCATTCGCGCGTCACGAACAGCTCGACCGCGAGCACGCCGACATAATCGAGCGCTTCGAGCACGGTGGTCGCGATCCGCCGCGCCTCGAGCGCCGTCTCGGGCGCGACGCGGGCCGGCGCGCGGGTGCGGGCGAGAATGTGCCGCTCGTGCTCGTTCTCGGCCAGATCGTAGGCGACGATCTCGCCTTCGAGACTGCGCGCCGCCACCACCGAGACTTCGCGCTCGAAGGCGACGAAGCCTTCGAGGATCATCGGCGCGCCGCCGAGCGCGCGATAGACGGCGGAGACGTTCGAGCCCTCGCGGATCAGCGACTGGCCCTTGCCGTCGTAGCCGAACCGACGGGTCTTGAGGATCGACGGGCGGCCGAGCTCCGCCACCGCGCGGGCGAGCGCGCCGGCGTCGTCGACGGCGACGAAGGGCGCCGTCCGCAGCCCCGCGTCGCGCAGAAACGTCTTCTCGACCAGCCGGTCCTGCGTCAGGGCGAGCGCCCGCGCGCCGGGACGCACGGGCACGCGCGCGCTCAAAAATTCGACGGTGGCGGTCGGCACGTTCTCGAATTCGTAGGTCGCGACGTCGACCGAGCGGGCGAAGGCCTCCAGCGCCGCCTCGTCGTCGAATGGCGCGATCGTCCGCGCGGCCGCGGCGTCGTAGGCCGGGGCTTCGGCCTCGGGCGCGTAGATGTGGGTGCGCAGGCCCACCTTCAGCGCCGCGATCGCCAGCATCCGCCCGAGCTGGCCGGAGCCGAGAATGCCGATGGTCGCGCCGGGAGACAGGATCATGCGGGTCCCTCGACCGGAGGCGCGTCCTGCGGCCGCTCCGCGACGGCGGCGGTCCGCTCGGCGCGCCAGGCCTCGAGGCGGGCCGAAAGGCCTTCGTCGGACAGCGCCAGCACGCTGGCCGCGAGCAGCGCGGCGTTGACGGCGCCCGCTTCGCCGATCGCCAGCGTGCCGACCGGCACGCCCGCCGGCATCTGCACGATCGACAGCAGGCTGTCGTGGCCGCCGAGCGCCTTGGTCGGGACCGGGACGCCGAACACCGGCAGCGTGGTGAAGGCCGCGGTCATGCCAGGCAGATGCGCCGCGCCGCCGGCGCCGGCGACGATCACCTTGAAGCCTTCCGCCTTCGCGCCCTTGGCGAAGGCGACCATGCGATCAGGGGTGCGATGGGCGGAGACGATCCGCGCGTCGAAGCCCACGCCGAGCGCTTGAAGCGTCTCGGCGGCGCGCCGCATCACCGTCCAGTCGGACTGGCTGCCCATGATGACGGCGACGGGCCGCTGAACCCCGCTCATCCGCGCCTCCTGCCTGGCGAAGCGATCTCCATGGCTCGAAGCGATACAGGGAATACGCGCAGGGGCGCAAGCATCGGACCGGCGCCGTTCCCGGAAATCCTGAGGCGAAGCTCTTGACGGCGCAGCCGCGCTCTCCTAGACGTGTGCCCCATCTCGACAAAGAGGCGATGCGAGACGTGGCTATCCTTATTGTAAGTTCGGCGCTGGAGGACGGGCAGGCATAGGACCTGCATCCGACCGCTAGCGCATGCCCAAGGCCCCTCAGAGGGCCTTTTTTATTGCCTCGACATCCTCTCACACGCGTACGACGGACAAAGCGAAAAGGACTGGAAGACATGGCCAAGCAGATGACCGGGGCCGAAATGGTGGTCGAGGCGTTCAAGGACCAGGGCGTCGAGTACGTGTTCGGCTATCCGGGCGGCGCGGTTCTGCCGATTTACGACGCGTTCTTCATGCAGGACAAGGTCCGTCACATCCTCGTGCGCCAGGAGGGCGGGGCGGCGCATGCGGCCGAGGGCTATGCGCGCTCCTCCGGCAAGGTCGGCGTGCTGCTGGTCACCTCCGGGCCCGGCGCGACCAACGCCATCACCGGCCTCACCGACGCGCTGATGGATTCCATTCCGCTCGTGTGCATCACCGGCCAGGTGCCGACGCACCTGATCGGCTCGGACGCGTTCCAGGAGTGCGACACGACCGGCATCACCCGCAGCTGCACCAAGCACAATTACCTCGTCCGCCGGATCGAGGATCTGCCGCGCATCCTGCACGAGGCCTTCTACATCGCCTCGCACGGGCGACCCGGGCCGGTCGTCGTCGACATTCCCAAGGACGTGCAGTTCGCCACCGGCGCCTACACGTTCCAGCGCAACATCCAGCACAAGACCTACCGCCCGCAGCTCAAGGGCGACCTCGAGCACATCAAGCGCGCAGTCGCGATGATGGCCGAGGCCAAGCGGCCGATCTTCTACACCGGCGGCGGCGTGATCAACTCGGGCCCGCATGCGGCGACCCTGCTGCGCGAGCTGGTGCGCGCGACCGGTTTCCCGATCACCTCGACGCTGATGGGCCTGGGCGCCTATCCGGCCTCGGACAAGCAGTGGCTCGGGATGCTCGGCATGCACGGCTCTTACGAGGCGAACCACGCCATGCACGATTGCGACTTGATGATCTGCGTCGGCGCTCGTTTCGACGACCGCATCACCGGCCGCGTCGACGCCTTCTCGCCGAAGTCGAAGAAGATCCACATCGACATCGACCCGTCGTCGATCAACAAGACCATCAAGGTCGAGGTGCCGATCATCGGCGACTGCGCCCACGTGCTCGAGGACATGGTCCGGCTGTGGCGCGGCGGGCAACGGGCCGACGCCGCCGCGCTCGAGAAATGGTGGGAGGCGATCAACGGCTGGCGGGCGCGCGACTCGTTCGGCTTCCGCAACTCGACCCAGATCATCAAGCCGCAGCACGCGGTGAGACGGCTCTACGAGCTGACCAAGGGCCGCGACCTCTACATCACGACCGAGGTCGGGCAGCATCAGATGTGGGCGGCGCAGCACTTCCACTTCGAGGAGCCGAACCGCTGGATGACCTCGGGCGGTCTCGGGACGATGGGCTACGGCCTGCCGGCGGCGATCGGGGCCCAGCTCGCCCATCCCAATTCGCTGGTGATCGACATCGCCGGCGAGGGATCGATCCAGATGAACATCCAGGAAATGTCGACGGCGATGCAGTACCGCCTGCCGGTCAAGATCTTCATCCTGAACAACCAGTATCTGGGCATGGTGCGCCAGTGGCAGGAGCTGCTGCACGGCAATCGCTATTCCGAAACCTACATGGAATCGTTGCCGGACTTCGTGAAGCTCGCCGAGGCCTACGGCGCGCACGGCATCCGCTGCTCGAATCCGGGCGATCTCGATGATGCGATCAAGGAGATGATCGACACGCCGAAGGCGGTCATCTTCGACTGCATGGTCGACCAGAAGGAGAACTGCTTCCCGATGATCCCGTCGGGCAAGGCGCACAACGAGATGATCCTGAACGAGCTCGGGGACGACGCCGGCGTCGATCTCGGCGCCATCATCGACGAGAAGGGCAAGATGCTGGTGTAATCCCTCGCCCGCTTTGCCGGCCATCCCGGGGGAGGGCAGGGCGAGGGCGTTCGAGACGAGCCCTCGTCCGGCCGGCCGCCTCCGGTCGCCCCTCGGGTCAATCCCCGGGGGGCGCGCTTTGCCCCGCAAGCCCGGCAGGGATTGCGCCTTTCCGTCGGTCGAGAAGAGACCCCCGATGTTCAGCCTCTCCGAGCTTCGCCAGGCCCACGACCTCGTGCGGCGGTTCCTGCCGCCGACCCCCGCCTTCGCCTGGCCGCTGCTCGCCGCGCGCCTCGGGGCCGAGGTCGTGGTCAAGCACGAGAACCACCAGCCGACGGGCGCCTTCAAGGTGCGCGGCGGCCTGACCTGTTGCGACGCGCTCAGCCGGGGCGCGCCGCGGGTCGAGGGGATCGTTTCCGCGACCCGCGGCAATCACGGCCAGAGCCTCGCCTTCGCCGCGCGACGCTTCGGGCTCGCGGTGACGATCGTCGCGCCGCACGGCAATTCGGCCGAGAAGAACGCCGCCATGCGCGCCTTCGGGGCGGAGCTGATCGAGCACGGGGCGGACTTCCAGGCGGCGCGCGAGGAGGCGATGCGGCTGGCGGGGGCGCGCGGGCTGCACGCCGTCCCGGCGTTCCACGTCGACCTCGTGCGCGGCGTCGCCACCTGGGCGCTCGAGCTGCTCACGGAACGGCCCGACCTCGATGTGCTCTATGTCCCGATCGGCCAGGGTTCGGGGATCTGCGGCGCCATCGCCGCCCGCGACGCGCTCGGCCTCCGGACCGAGATCGTCGGCGTCCAGTCCGCCGGCGCGCCCGCCTACGCGCTCTCGTTCGAGGCCGGGCGGGCCGTTTCGACCACGCGCGCCGACACCCTCGCCGACGGCGTCGCGACGCGCGCGCCCGACGAGGAGGCGGTGGCGATCATCGCCCGCGGCGCCGCGCGCGTCGCGCTCGTGACCGACGACGAGATCGCCGGCGCGATCCGCGCCTATTGGACCGACACCCACAATCTCGCCGAAGGCGCGGGCGCAGCGCCGCTCGCCGCGGCCCTGAAGGAGCGGGCGCGTCTGGCCGGCCGCAAGGTCGGGCTCGTGCTGTCGGGCGGCAACATCGACTTCGATCTCTTCCAACGCTGGGTCGCAAAGGCGCCGGAGACCGCCGCGGCGGCCTGAACATCAATCCGGGGCGCCGTTCGAAGGGCGTCTCATTCGACGAGGACGTTCATCACCATGGTCAAGACACATGCCGCGCCGCTCTCCCCGTACTCGACCGCGCCGCACCGATCGCACGTCGAAACGCACACGCTGTCGGTGCTGGTCGACAACGAGCCCGGCGTGCTCGCCCGCGTGGTCGGCCTGTTCTCCGGCCGCGGCTACAATATCGAGAGCCTGACGGTCGCCGAGGTCGCCCACGAGCGCCACCTGTCGCGCATCACCATCGTCACCTCCGGCACGCCCGAGACGATCGAACAGATCCGCCACCAGCTCGAACGGCTCGTGCCGGTCAATTCGGTCAAGGATCTGACGCTGACTGTGCGCGCGATCGAGCGGGAGCTGGCGATGATCAAGGTGCGCGGCCGGGGCGAGAATCGGGTCGAGGCGATGAACCTCGCCGAGGCCTTTCGCGCCAAGGTGATCGACGCGACGGTCGAGAGCTTCATCTTCGAATTGACCGGGAATCCGCAGAAGATCGATGATTTCGTCGACCTGATGCGCCCGTTGGGACTGGTCGAGGTGTCGCGCACCGGCGTCGCCGCGATCTCGCGCGGGCCCGAGCCGATCTGACGAGGCTGGCCACGGCGGCCGACAGCGGCGCCGCCCGGGCCGGGCGGGTCGCCGGCGGGGCTCGGGAGCGCGGCGCCGGGCCGACGTTCCTGGCCCGGCAGCCCTCTACGGCGCCATCGTCACCGGCGCGCCGACGACGACGCGGTCGTAGAGGTCGATGACGTCCTCGTTCAGCATGCGGATGCATCCGTAGGAGGCGGCCGCGCCGATCGAGGCGCGCATCGCCCGGCTCGTGCCGTGGATCGCGATTTCCGGGCGATCGAGCGTGATCGCCCGCGCGCCCATCGGATTCGTCGGCGCGCCGCCGGCAATCATCTCGGGCAGCGCGGGGTGGTCGCGTCGGACCGACTCGGGCGGCGCCCAGGCGGGTTCGACGAATTTGGCCATGACCCGCGCCGTTCCGCTCCATTCCATGCCTCGCTTGGCGACGGCGACCGGATAGACGATCGCCCGTCCCCGGTCGGTCACGAGATAGAGCTTTCGCGCCGACTGGCTGATGACGATCGCACCGGGCGGGAAGGCTTCGGAGAGCGTGGCCGGCCGTCCGGCGGCCGCCGTCGTTTCCGGCGCGACGGCGAGAAGAACGCCGAGGCCCGCGCAAAGAATTGCCATGCCGCGCACGCCGCCGCCTCCGTTTCGCGCGACCGACGGCGTCATCGGGGCGAAGCGGAGGCGCGGGTGCGAAAAGGGGGAACGGGGCGAACGGGCCGCCCCGTCGATGGACGCTAGGCCGGGACCGGGACCGGGACCGGGACGGGGACCGTCCGCCTCGGCGCCACGGCCGCCGCCTTGTCGTAGATGGGCTTGCCGGTCTTGCTCTTGGTGACTCTGGCGGGCGGGATGACCTTCGCCGGCTTGCCGTCGATGGCCGCCCAGAAGTCGCGCATGCGAGGCAGGATCTCGTTGCGGAAACGGGAGCCGTTGAAGATGCCGTAATGCCCGACGTCCAGTTGCAGGTAGTGGGTCTTCATCGAGTCGGGAATGTTGACGCACAGGTCGTGCGCCGCCTGGCTCTGGCCAATCCCCGCGATGTCGTCCTTCTCGCCCTCGATGGTCATCAGGGCGACCCGGCGGATCGTCGAGCAGTCGACGGTCTGACCGCGGTGCTTCAACTCGCCCTTGGGCAGGGCATGCTGGATGAACACCTTTTCGATGGTCTGCATGTAGAAGGCGGCGTCCATGTCCATCACCGCCAGGTACTCGTCGTAGAAGTCGCGATGTTTCTCCGCCGAGTCGCCGTCGCCTTCAACGAGGTGGTTGAACATCTCCATGTGCGCGTTGACATGGCGGTCGAGATTCATCGCCATGAAGCCGGAAAGCTGCAGGAAGCCGGGATAGACCTGCCGACCCATGCCCGGATAGGGGAAGGGCACTGGATGCAGCACGTTGCGGCGGAACCACTCGATGCCGCGCTTCTCGGCGAGCTTGTTCACTTCGGTCGGGCTGCGACGGGTGTCGATCGGGCTGCCCATGAACGTCATGCTGGCCGGCACGTTCGGGTCGCCGTTGGCCTCCATGATCGCGACCGCGGCGAGCAGCGGGACGCCCGGCTGGCAGACGCCGAGGGTGTGAGTCCCGGGGCCGAGGTGCTCCATGATCAGCCGCAGGTAGTCGATGTAATCGTCGAGGTCGAAAGTCCCGACCGCCACCGGAACCAGACGCGCGTCCGTCCAGTCGGTGATGTAGATGTCGCAATACGGCAGCAGCGCTTCGACCGTCCCGCGCAACAGCGTCGCGTAGTGGCCGGACATGGGCGCCACGATCAGCAGCTTCGGCTGGTCCTCGGCGTGAGGAAAGTCCGGGCGGACGAAGTGCAGCAGGTTGCAGAACGGCCGGCTCCAGACGACGTCCTCGAGAATTGGATAGACAACGCCGTCGACTTCGATCTCGTCGAGGCCGAAGGTGGGCTTGCCGTATCGCCGCGTCATCCGCTCGAACAACTCGGCCGCGGCGGAAATGTTCTTGCCGACCGTGGTGTTGGACAAAGGGTTCCACGGATTGCGAAAAACGAAGTGCATCGTGTCCGTCACCGCCCGCGCCGGGGCGAGCGAGGCGTGCACCATTTCATACATCTGGTACGAATAGGATCGAAACATCGAGCGATTCCCCGGGTCAGTTTCTGGCCCGCCGTTTCCCATATCGTTATACGTAACTATCGACGGCCAAGTTTTCAATCGAGCTATAAGGCTAATGCCGCGGCCCGACGTCTCGGTCGCGGTCGGCCGATGCGTGCGCGATCAATGTCGATCCGCGGCCGCCGCGGCGCTTCGAAGCATCGCGGCCGCGCTTGGCTGTGTCGTGTCAGGAAAAATATCTACCGGCCGCCCGGGCCAGGCCCACACATCCCGCCCCGGCGCCGCGCGGCAGGCGGGCTTCTCTGCATGGGCGAGAAGGCGGCGACGAACGGAGTCGCGCCGCCGCAACGCTCACACCTTCGCCTTGCTCTTCAGGTCGACGCCGGCGTCGGCGAGCGCCGAGGCCAGTTCGCCCGACTGGAACATCTCGCGGGCGATGTCCGCGCCGCCGACGAACTCGCCCTTGATGTAGAGCTGGGGAATGGTCGGCCAGTTGGCGAATTCCTTCACGCCCTGGCGGATCTCCTCGTCCTCGAGCACATTGACGCCGTGGATCGGCGCGCCGAGGTAATCGAGGATCTGAACGACCTGACCCGAGAACCCGCACTGCGGAAACTGCGGCGTCCCTTTCATGAAAAGAACGACCGGATGCTCGGCAATCAGCGTCTCGATCCGTTCACGTGCATTCGCCATGGCGTTCAATCCTTTCCGGAGCGGAGGTCAAGGTCCCGCCCGTTCACCGTGCTAAGATATAGAGCCTGCCCGCGCGCCCCGCCAGCGCGCCGAACTGGAAAAATTCACCCCCCCGTCGCGCTCATGTGCCGCTCGACGGCGGGCCGTGCGGCGCGTGCGATGACGAAATCGTGACCCTTGGGCTTGCGCGCGATCGCGGCGCGGATCGCGGCGACGAGCGGCGCGTCCGATTCCGAGCGGCGCAGCGGCTCGCGCAGGTCGGCCGCGTCTTCCTGGCCGAGGCACATGTAGAGCGTGCCCGTGCAGGTCACCCGGACGCGGTTGCAGCTCTCGCAGAAGTTGTGGCTGAGCGGGGTGATGAAACCGAGCCGGCCGCCGGTTTCCTTGACGTCGACGTAGCGGGCCGGGCCGCCGGTGGCGTAGGCCGAGGGCGTCAGCGTCAGGCTCTCCTCGAGGCCGCGCCTGAGCTCGGTCAGCGGCATGAACTGGTCGGCGCGGTTCTCGTCCATCGCGCCGAGCGGCATCACCTCGATGAAGGTGATGTCGAAGCCGCGGCCGTGCGCCCAGTCGACCAGCGCCCGCGCTTCGCCGTCGTTGAACCCCTTGAGCGCGACGGCGTTGATCTTGATCCTCAGGCCCGCCGCGGCTGCGGCGTCGATGCCCCTCATCACGGTCGCGTGGTCGCCCCATCGGGTCACCGCCCGGAACTTCGCGGGGTCGAGCGTGTCGAGCGAGACGTTGATCCGCTCGACGCCGCAATCGGCGAGCTCGCGGGCGTGGCGCTCGAGCTGCGAGCCGTTGGTGGTCAGCGTGACTTCGTCGAGCCCGCCGCCGCCGAGGCGCCGTCCGAGGCTGCGGAACAGCGCCATCACGTTGCGCCGGACCAGCGGCTCGCCGCCGGTGATGCGCAGCCGGCGGGCGCCGAGCCGCACGAACGCCGAACACAGCCGGTCGATCTCCTCGAGCGACAGAATATCCCGCTTGGGCAGGAAGTTCATGTCCTCGGACATGCAGTAGACGCAGCGGAAGTCGCAGCGGTCCGTCACCGAAACGCGCACGTAGGCGATGCTGCGGCCGAAGGGATCGACGAGGGGCGCTTCGGGAGGCGGCGAGACAGCGTTCATCGGCCGAAAATAGGGGCGCCGGCGGCCGAAAGAAAGGCGTCCGCCGCGCGAATCAGCGGCGGACGCCACAGAAAAATCAGCGGGTGACGACGACCCGGGCGCCGACCTTGGCGCGGCTGTAGAGGTCGATCACGTCGTCGTTGGTCATGCGGATGCAGCCGGACGACACCGCCTGGCCGATCGTGTCGGGCTCGTTCGAGCCGTGGATGCGGTAGAGGGTGCCTCCGAGGTACATGGCGCGCGCGCCGAGCGGATTGTCGATCCCGCCCGCCATATGGCGCGGCAGGTCGGGACGGCGCTTGAGCATTTGCGGGGGCGGCGTCCAGTCCGGCCACTCGCGCTTATTGGCGATGTGGGTCGCGCCCGCCCAGGAGAAGCCGGGGCGGCCGACGCCGACGCCGTATTTCAGGGCCTGATGGTCCGGCAGGACGAAATAGAGCCGCCGCTCGCTCGTCTTGACGACGATCGTACCGGGCGCCTCGGCGCCGTCGAACGAGACGGTCTCGCGCGGAACCGGCTGGGCGACCGGCTGCAACTGGGAATCGAGCGCATTGGCGAAGGCCGGCGCGGTCGCAGCGCTCAGCAACAGGCCCGCCACTGCGGCGGCTCGAACAAGGATACGGCGCATCAGGTTCCCCGACTTTTGACTTGCCCCGGCGGCGCGTGGAAGGTCGCGACGCCGTGGACCGTAGCGTCGCAAGTATGGCGAACGGACGTCGACGCGCAACGCTTTCAAACGCGCTTCCGCCGCAAATTCAGCATTTTGCGTTATATTGTGGCGAACCGGCCACGAATCCCGGCGCGGTCGGCGCGGCGATCACGCAGAGTTGACCGGCGTCGCGGCGAGCCGCCGCCCGCGCGCGTCGAAAACGTGGATGTCCTGGGCCGGGGCGGACAAGGTCACCGATTCGCCCGGCGCCGGCGTGTCGCGCCCGCGGATTTCCGCCACCATCAGCCTGTCGTCGGCCCGGCGCACATGGGCGAAGGAGGCTTCGCCGAGCCTCTCGACGAGCTCCACCATCCCCGAAGTCGAGAACGCCCCGGCGCCTTGCCCCAGATGCTCGGGCCGCACGCCGAGCGTCAGGTCGTCGCCGGGAGAAAACGTCGCCGCCGGCACGGCGACCGAGCCGATGCACGGTCCGGTCACCAGCGCCTCGCCGCCCTCGATCCGCTCGACCCGGCCTGTGAAAAAATTCATCGCCGGCGAGCCGATGAACCCGGCGACGAACAGGTTCGCCGGCTCGTAATAAAGGTCGAGCGGCTTGCCGACCTGTTCGATCCGTCCCTGGTTCATCACCACGATCCGGTCGGCGAGCGTCATCGCCTCGATCTGGTCGTGGGTGACGTAGACCATGGTCGCCTTGAGCAGCCGATGCAGGCGAGCGATCTCGACCCGGGTCGAGACGCGCAACGCCGCGTCGAGGTTCGACAGCGGCTCGTCGAACAGGAAGACGTCCGGTTCACGCACGATCGCGCGGCCGATCGCCACGCGCTGCCGCTGCCCGCCCGACAGGTCGCGCGGATAGCGCTTGAGCAGCGGTTCGAGGCGCAGCATGCGCGCCGCCTCGGCCACGCGCCGCTCGCGCTCGGCCGCCGGAACGCCGGTGAACTTGAGCCCGAAGGTCATGTTCTTCAGCACGTCCATATGCGGATAGAGCGCGTAGGACTGGAACACCATGGCGATCCTGCGCTCGGCGGGGGCCAGCGCATTGACCTTGCGCTCGGCGATGTAAATGTCGCCCGAGGTCGGCGCGTCGAGGCCCGCGATCATCCTGAGCAGAGTCGACTTGCCGCAGCCGGACGGGCCGACGAGCACGAGGAACTCGCCGTCCTCGATCGCCAGGTCGACGTCGACCAGCACCTTCGTCTCGCCATAGCTCTTGTTGAGCGCGTCGATATGCAGTTTCGCCATGGCGCGGGCCCTACTTGACCGCGCCGGCGGTGAGGCCGCTGATCAGTTGACGGGAGAAGATCACGTAGATCGCGACCACCGGCAAAATCGCCATCGACAGCGCCGCGAGCACCGCGTTCCAGTCGGTGATGTACTGGCCGAGAAACTGCTGCACGCCGAGCGTGATGGTGTGGGTCGAATCCGACGAGGTCAGGATCAGCGGGAACCACAAGTCGTTCCAGATCGGCACGATGGTGAAGACCGCGACGGTCGCGATCGCGGGCCTGAGCAGCGGCGCGATCACCTCGAAGAAGATGCGCGTCTCGGGCACCCCGTCGCAGCGTGCGGCGTCGCGCAGATCCTTCGGGATCTGCTGGATGAATTCGCTCAGGATGAAGATCGCCAGCGGCAGCCCCTGCGCGATGTAGACGAGGATCAGCGCCGTCAGCGTGTCGTTGAGCCCGGCCGCGCGCATCATCTTGAGAATCGCGACCGATCCCAGCCGGATCGGCACCATGATGCCGATCGACAGGAACAGCGCCAGCGCCGTCGAGCCGCGAAACCGGTATTCGGTCAGCGCCCAGGCCGCCATCGCGCCCAACAGCAGCACGAGGACCATGCTCGCCAGCGTGACGATCAGCGAATTGCCGAAATAGGTGACGACGTGCGAGGCGTGGAACACCTTGGCGTAGCCGACCAGCGAGAAGGTGTCGGCGTTCGGGGGCGCGAGCGGCGCGCCGAAGATCGCCTTGCGCGCCTTGAACGAGTTCATCACCACGAGCAGGATCGGCCCGATCGCGATGAGGCTGTAGGCGATCAGGATGACGTGGACGCCGAGCGTCTCGGCGCGCTGCTTGAGCATCGAACCCCCTAGAACGCGTAGCGCCGCATGCGGCGCTGGATGACGAACAGGTAGAAGCAGACGCCGACGAGGATGATGAAGAACATCACCGTCGCCACTGCGGCGCCCATGGTCGGGTTGCCGAGCTGCAACTGGTAGCCGAAGAAGGTGCGGTAGAAGAACGTGCCGAGGATGTCGGAAGCGAAATTCGGCCCGGCGAGCGCGCCCTTGACCGAATAGATGAGGTCGAAGGCGTTGAAATTGCCGACGAAGGTCAGGACCGACACGAGCCCGATGGTCGGCAGCACCAGCGGCAGCTTGATGTGCCAGAAGATGCGGAAGTTCCCCAGTCCGTCGACGCGGGCGGCGTCGACGAGCTCGTCGGGAATGTTGAGCAGCGCCGCATAGATCAGCATCATCGGAATTCCGACGAACTGCCACACCGAGATCAGCGCCAGCGTCGCCAGCGCCGTCGAGGGCAGGCCGAGCCACGGCGCGAACCAGCCGCCGAGGCCGACCGACTTCAGCGCCCCCTCGGCTACCCCCCACAGCGGCGACAGGATCAGGTTCCAGGAAAAGCCGACGATCACCACCGACAGCATGGTCGGCAGGAAGATCGCCGTGCGGTAAAGGCTCTTGAACCGGATCCCCGGCAGGCTGAGCAGCCCCGCCAGCGCAATGCCGATCGGGTTCTGCACCGCCATGTGGACGGCGAAGAAGATCAGGTTGTTCCAGGCCGCGTTCCAGAATGGCTTCGACCACACCGAATCCGCGAGCAGGGTGACGAAATTGGCGAGGCCGACGAAGGCATACGCGCCCGCGCTGTCGGTCGTGTAGGTCGCGAGCGCCATCGTCGCGATCAGCGGGTAGATGGAGAACAGCGTATAGACGGCGACCGACGGCCCGAGGAACAGCGCCATCAGCGCGAGGAATCGTCCTCGCGGCATGGAAGCGACCACCTGGGACATGGGTTCGGCCATCGGTCCTCTGCTGCCGAGTGGCGCGCGTTGTAGGGCGGGGTCGCCGACCCCGCCCAGGGCGCGCTCAGCGAGCGCGCCTTACAGCGCTCACTTCGCCGGCTTGTACCATTTGTCGAGGTCGGTCTGCACCTGCTGGCCGGCCGCCTCGGGCGTCATCGCGCCGTTGATCACCTGCGCCGAGACGTTCCAGAGCTCGTTCTCGAGGTTCGGCGTGCCGCGGTTCAGGATCTGGTAGGAGTTGCGGATCGTCGACTTGCAGGTGGCGCGCCAGCCGAGCATGTCGGCCGCGAGCGGGTCCTTGATCGTGACCTTCGCCTTGCTCAGCGGGAAGAAGCCGGGCAGCGCGTTGGCGTAGAGGTCGGCGAACTCGGGCGTCGAAAGCCACTCGAGAAACTTCTTCGCGTCCTCCTTGTTCTTCGACGCCGCGTTCAGCCCCATGCCGATGTCGGTATGGTCGGAGATGTAGCACTCCGTGTCGCCGGCCGGCAGCGGCGGCGGGAAGGCGCCGATCGGGAACTGCGCGTCCTTGCGGAAGGTCGAGATGTCCCACGACCCGGCCGGATAGATCGCCGCCTTGCCGAGCGAGAACAGATTCTGGCTGTCGGCGGACTTTTGCGCCTGGAAGCCGTTGCCCATGTAGGGCGCCCAGGTCGCGAGCTCCTTCCACACCGCGATATAGTCCGGGTCGGTGTACTTCTCTTTGCCGGAGATCAGCGCCTCGCGGCCAGTCTCGCCCTTCCAGTAGTTGGGCCCGATGTTCTGGAAGCCCATGGTGGCGGCCTCCCACTGGTCGGCGGTGCCCATGTCGATGGGCGTATAGGTCCCGTCCTTCTTCAGCTTGTCGAGGATGTCGTGGAATTCGGCCATGGTCTTGGGCGGCTTGGCGCCGATCTTCTTGAAGGCGTCCTCGTTGTACATGAAGCCGTGAATCACCGAGGCCATCGGCATGCAGAACGTGACCTTGCCGTCGTCGGTCGACCAGGCGGCCTTGGCCACGTCGGGGAAGTTGGCGAGACCCGCGAGGTCGTCGAGGCCGTCGAGCTGATGCTTCTGGTAGAGCTGGAGCGAGGCGTCGAACGGCCGGCAGGTGATGAGGTCGCCGGCGGTGCCGCCATCGAGCTTGGCGTTCAGCGCGGCGTTGTACTCCGCCGGCTGGGTGGCCGAGAACTCGACCTTGATGTCCGGGTAGTGCTTGTTGAACGTCGGGATGATGGTGTTGTTCCAGATGTCGGCGTCGTCGTTGCGCCAGCTTTCGATCTTGAGCGAGCCGGCGTGCGCCGCGGCGAGCCCGGCGGCGAGCGCGACCACGGCGGCGCCGCAGCGCATCCATGCGAGACCAATTTTCATACTGTCCTCCTCCTCCGGCAGGCTTCAGGCCCGCCCATTTCGATCCGTCATTCGCTCCCGCGCCCCGGACGCGTCCGCGTCGCGCTGGGCAGCGCGCTGGCGGCCTCGCTGATTGCCTCGGCGCCTAAGGGCGCATAATCTTCAGCCGCACGCAACCGGCATTTCCCTGTCGGTTAACGGCCCGCCGCAGGCGGGCGTCGGAGCGGCGCGAGCGACCTGGTCGTCCTCGTTCCTTGGCGACGCGGACTCGGCGGCGAGGCGGGAATCGAGGGCGAACGGGACCGTGGCGAAGTCGCTGATGCTGGGGATCGACGCGGGCCTGACGCGGACGAAGGCCGCCCTCTTCGATCTCGACGCGGTCGGTCGCGAGGTCGCCGCCGCGGGCGTCGAGGGCGCGGTCTCGCGGCCGTTTCCCGGCGCCGCCGAGCGGTCGATGGACCAGGCGTGGACGGACGCGGCCGAGGCGGTTCGCGCCGCGCTCGCGTCGGCGCGCGCGAGCGGCGCCGACGTGGCGGCGGTCGGCGTCACCGGAGCGATGGTCGGCGTCTGGCCGATCGACGACCGCGGACGTCCGGTCCGCCCGGCGCTGCTGGTCGCCGATACGCGCGGGCAGGAAGCGATCGATCGCGCCGCGGCCAACGATCCCGATGCGCTCGATCGCATCTTTCGCAGCGGCGGCTGCGTCGTCGAGCCCGGCTGCACCCTGCCCGCGCTGCGCTGGCTCGTCGACCACGAGCCGGAGGCGATCGCGCGCACCCGCCGCGTCCTCTCCTGCAAGGACTGGCTGCGCTACCGCCTCACCGGCGAAGTGGCGGCGGACGTGACCGAGGCGGCGGTCGCCCCGGGCGACGCCCGCGCGCGGAACCGCTCGCCCGAGATGCTGCGCATCTTCGGGCTCGAAGCGCACGCCGACCTGCTGGCGCCGGTCCGCCCGTCGGAATCGATCGCCGGCGTCGTGACGGCCGCCGCCGCCGCGGAGACGGGCCTCCGCCCGGGGACGCCGGTCGCGATCGGCGCCGGCGACGTTCCCTGCAGCGCGATCGCGGCCGGCGCGGTCGACCCCGGCATGGCCTGTACGGTGCTCGGCACCACCTGCCACAACGGCCTCGTCGCCGGCGAGCCGGTGTTCGAGCCGCCCAACGTCGGCCTTCTGTTCACGATGCCCGAGCGGTTGTGGCTGCGGGTGATGGTCAATCTCGCCGGCGCGCCGAATCTCGACTGGGCGCTCGGCGCCCTCTTTCCCGATCTCGCCGCCGCCGATTCGGGCGCCTCCGTGTTCGACGCGCTCGAACGCATCGCCTCCGCCCGGCCGGCCGGCGTCGAAGGGCTGCTCTACCACCCCTATCTCAGCGAGGTCGGGCTGATCGCCCCGGTCGTGTCGCGCGGCGCCCGCGCCCAGTTCTCCGGCGTTCGCGCCGCGCACGGGCGGGCGGACATGCTGCGCGCGGTCTATGAGGGCGTCGCCTATGCGATCCGCGACTGCTACGCGGCGATCGGCCGGCCGATCGCCGAGATCCGCCTGGTCGGCGGCGGCGCGCGCAGCGACTTCTGGAGCCAGACGATCGCCGACGTGACCGACACGCCCGTCCTGACGCTCGAAGGCGGCGAGTTCGGCGCCAAGGGCGCGGCGCTTCTCGCCAGCGTCGCAGTCGGCCGGCGCCGATCCGTTCGCGAAGCGGCGCGCGAGGCCACCCTCGTCCGCCGGCGCTTCGAGCCAGACCCGGCGCGCGCCGCGATCTACGCGGAAGGGTTCGCGCGCTTCAAGGCCGCCCGGGAGGCGATCGTCGCGCTGCATCGGAGCTAGCCGTTCGGCGGACGCGCGGCGGAGGCGATCGCAGGCGCGCTGAGCCGCTCCAGCGCCCGCCCGTCGCCATCGAACAGATGGCACGCCTCGGGGGCGAAGCCGAGCGCGAGCGGCGACTGCGCCTCGACGGCCGCCGTTCCGTCGAGGATCGCGTCGAGGGCGAGGCCGGAGGCGGTGGTCAGCCGCACGCCGGTTTCCCGGCCGAGGCGCTCGACCAGTTCGACCGCGCCCTCGATCCGCACCGCCCCCGCGTGCGGCAGGGTGACGTGTTCGGGCCGCACGCCGAGCGTGGCGGCGGCGCCCGCCGTCAGCCGCGTCGGCCGGACCGGAACGCGGATCGGGGCGAGGTCGGCGTTGGTCACCGTGACGCCGGCGCTGTCGGTCGCCGTCACGTCGACCGGAAGGAAATTCATCCGCGGCGAGCCGATGAAGCCGGCGACGAACAGGTTCGCCGGGCGATGGTAGAGCTCGAGCGGGCTGCCGGCCTGTTCGACGAGCCCTCGATTCATCACCACGATGCGGTCGCCGAGCGTCATCGCCTCGACCTGGTCGTGGGTCACGTAGACCACGGTGCTGTGAAGCTCGCGGTGCAGCTTGACGAGTTCTGCGCGCATCGCGACCCGCAGCGCGGCGTCGAGATTGGACAGCGGTTCGTCGAACAGGAACACGCGCACGTCGCGCACGATCGCCCGCCCCATGGCGACGCGTTGCCGCTGCCCGCCGGAGAGCTGCGCAGGCTTCCGGTCGAGAAGCTCGCCGATGTGGAGCGAGGCGGCGACCGCCTGCACCCGCGCCTCGATCTCCGCCTTCGTCCGGCGCGCCATCTCGAGCGCGAAGGCGAGGTTCTCGCGCACCGTCATATGGGGGTAGAGGGCGTAGTTCTGGAACACCATCGCGACGCCGCGATCCTTGGGGTCGGCGTCGGACACGTCGCGACCGCCGATGTGGAGTTCGCCCTCGCTGAGGTCCTCGAGCCCGGCGATCGCGCGCAGCAGGGTCGACTTGCCGCAGCCGGAGGGGCCGACGATCACGGCGAACTCGCCGTCCGCGATGTCGAGGTCGACGCCGCGGATCACTTCCGCGGCGCCGAACCGCTTGCGAAAGGCTCTGATCGAGATCGCCGACATGTCAACCCCAGCCCGTCACTTGATCGCGCCGGCGGTGAGCCCGGCGACGAAGTAGCGCCCGATCACGGCGAACAGCGCCAGAACGGGCAGCGTGGTGATCGTCGCGCCGGCGAGCATCAGTCCCCAGTCGACCTGGTACTGGCCGATGATGCCGGCGAGGCCGACCGGAATGGTTTTGTGCGCGTCGGTCTGGATCAGCACCGAGGCGAACAGGTACTCGGTCCAGCTGGACACGAAGGCGAAGATGGCGACGCTGGCGACGCCTGGCGCGATCAGCGGCAGGACGATGCGCCGCAGCACGATCAGGCGCGAGGCGCCGTCGAGCCGGGCGGCCTCCTCGATCTCGACCGGAACCGCCGCAAGGAACGCCCGCATCATCCAGATCGCGAACGGGACGGCGAAGGTGACGTTGACGATCACCAGCGCGAGCGGATTGTCGATCAGCCCCGCCGCCGACATCATGCCGTAGAGCGGCGTCAGCACGACGATGCCGGGAAAGGCGTAGGCGAGCAGGATGGCGCGATAGAGGAGATCCCGCCCCGGGAAACGCAGGCGGAAGAAGGCGTAGCCGGCGAGAACGGCGAACGCCACCGTGAGCGCCATCGACGCCAGCGACACGATCACGCTGTTGAACAGGAAGCGCGGGAAGTCCGAGCCGCCGAGGAGCTTCTCGAAATGCTCGAGCGTGAAGCTGCGGGGAAACATCGTCGGGCTGGTCGAGACGATTTCGCTCGTCGCCTTGACCGACGACGACATCACCCACCAGAACGGCAGGATGACGAGGATCGCGAGGACCGCGAGCGCGACGGCGAGCGCGAGGGTGATTGCGACGCTGCGGCGCATCAGCGCGCTTCCTCCCGCGGGGCGAGCGTGCGCACGGCGATGAGGGCGAGGCCCATCAGGAGGACCGTCGCGACGACCGACATCGCCGCCGCCTCGCTCAGCCTGTAGCCCTTGAAGGCGGTGCGGTAGATGAGGATCGGCAGCGTCGTCGTGGCGTTCGCCGGGCCGCCGCCGGTGAGCAGCCAGACGATGTCGAAGACGTTGAACGACAGCAGCGTTCCGATCACCGTCAGCACGAACAGGGTCGGCTGCAGGAGCGGCAGCGTGATGCGCCGGAAGCGGGCGAACCGCGACGCGCCGTCGAGCGCCGCAGCCTCGTAGAGCTCGCCGGGAATCCGCTGCAGGCCCGCAAGCAGCATCACCGCGATGAAGGGAAACCAGCGCCAGGAGTTGATCAGGATCAGGGTCGCCATCGCGCTGGCGGGGGTGGAGAAGAAGCCGACCGGCTCCCGGATCACCCCGAGGGCGATCAGGAGCGGATTGATCATCCCGCCCGAGGTCGAGAGCAGCCAGCGCCAGACGATGACGATGACGATGGTCGGCACGATCCAGGTCAGGACGATCCAGGTCCGGGCGATGCGGACGCCCGGAAAGCTTTGCTCGAGGACGAGCGCCGCGGCCATCGCCAGCGCGGTCTGGACGACCGCGTTGCCGACGACCCAGACGACGCTGCGTCCGAGCGCGAGCCAGAAGGCGGCCGAGCCGAGGACGGAGAGGTAATTGTCGAGTCCCACGAACCGTCCGACCGAGCCGATCACGCGCACGTTCTCGACGCTGAGCGCGAGCGACACGGCGAGCGGGTAGAGCAGGGTCGCCCCGAGCCACGCGAGCACGGGAGCGACCAGCAGCGCCGCGAACGCCGCCTCGCGGCGGGCCGCGAGGCGCTGAGAACGGCGAATGGGCACGTCGGCGGCCCTGCTTGTCGGTCCTACTTGGCGGCCTCCTGCATCTCCTTCTGCCCGGCGGCCACCGCGGCGGCCGGCGCGTCGCCGCCGACCACGATCCGCTGCAGCGTTCCGGCGAGAATGTTCTGGGCCGAGATCGCGCCGATCGCGGGAAACACCTTGCCGCTGGTGAAGCCGAACAGCATGCCGTTCTGGCTGTTGGCGATCATGGTCTCGATCTGCGACTTGTACTTCACCGCGAGCGGGTCGTTCCAGAAGCTCGGCGCCTTGGCCCCGTCCTCGGTCGCCGGCAGGAACAGGCCCGGCTCCATGTTGAGGAAGCGGCCGTAATTGGCCGGCTCGAGCAGGAAGCTGATGAAGGCCTCGGCCGCCTTGCGCTTGGCCGGGTCCTTGGCCAGGATCATCGCAGCGTTCGAGTAGGCGATGGTGTTCGACGCCGTTTCGCCGTCGTTGTGCGGCACGGCCGCGACGCCGAGGTCGGCCGGGTCGCCGCCCTGGGCGTTGTAGGTCGAGATGACGGTGAACTGCAGCACCGTCCCGCACTTGGCGGCGTCGAAGCACGCCTCCGCCTCGCCCCAGGTCCAGTTCGTCGCGTCCGGCGCCGAGTACTTGAACATGTCCTTGTAGAAGGCGTAGGCCTCGACCGTCTTGGGGTTGTCGAAGCGCAGGGCGCCGTCGTCGCCGAAGAGTTGCGCCGCGCCGTTGTTGACCATCGTCGCGTAGACGGTCTGGTCGGTGTAGAGCTGCTTGTTGGCCGGCAAGCCGGCGCCGTACAGGCCCGCCTTCGAGAGCGCTTCGGCGTCCTTGCGCCACTCGCTCCAGGTCTGCGGCGGCTTGAGCCCCGCCTTGTCGAACACGCTGTGCCGGTACCAGAGCGAGATCGCCATGTTGTAGAGGGGCACCGCCCAGACGCCGCCGTCGTATTCGTACGGGCGCAGCGTCGCCGGGATGAAATGGTGCTGTTCGTTCAGCTTGGCGACGAAGTCCTTGACCGAGGTCAGCGCCCCGAGACCCTTGATCACGGTGGTGAAGTCGGGGATCGCGAACAGGATGTCGGGCGCGTTGCCCGCGGCGATCGCGGCCGGCGCCTTGGCGTACACCTCGCCCCAGTTCTGCGGCTCCTGCTTGACCACGATGTCGGGGTTGGCCTTGTTGAACTCGTCGATGAGTTGCTGCACGCGCGCGACCCGCTGCGGCGGCTGCTCCATGTGCCAGAGCCGGATCTGAACCGGGTCGGCCTGGGCCGCCGCGCTCGCGGCGAGCATCGCGACGAGGCTCGCGAACACGAAGTTTCTTCCACGCATGGCCGTCCTCCTGGGTTGGGCGCTAAAGATGCGGATTGCGGTTGCGATAACGGGACATCAGCGCGGCGTTGCGCGCCGCCGCGCCCGGCATGTTGGCGCTGACGTAGACGGGCGGATCGACGCCTTCCGCCGCCAGACGCGTCGAGGCCTCGACCAGCAGGGCGTTGAGCAGCGCCGCCCCCGCGATCGTCGACAGCGGCCCGGCGCGGACGGCGCCGGCGATCGTCACGCTCGCGTCGCCCGGAGGCGCGCGATTGTCGAGGACGATCGGAGCGACGTCGGCGAGGGTCTCGCGCCCGGCCGCCGCCTGGCGCGAATAGGCCTTCGAGGTGACGGCGACGACGGTCGCGCCCGCCGCGCGGCCGTGCTTCGCCGCTTCGACGGGCGCCGCGTTCACGCCGCTGGTGGAAAAGACGACGAGGACGTCGCGGCTGGCGATCGGATAGCGCGACAGGACCACGTCGGCGACGCCGCCGACCCGCTCGAGGGCGGTGCTGGCCACGGCGCTTTCGTGCAGCATCACCGCGCTCGAGAGAACCGGGACGACGCAGGCCAGGCCACCGGCCCGGAAATGGCCCTCTTCCGCCAGCATGTGCGAATGGCCGGTCCCGAAGAGGTATACCAGTCCGTCTTCCGAGATGGTCCGCCGGATCGCCTCCGCGGCCGCATCGAACGCCGCCTCCTGCCCTTCGACGAGCGTCGTGAGCAGCCGCGCGGCTCCGTCAAGATAGCCCATGGCCGCCGCTAACTTATTAGGGCTTAATGGATTTCCGCTATTGTGCGGTTCCTCGACCATTCGACCCTCGCACGCGACGCCGCGCGGCGCCGTCAGGCGCCCGCCCAACCGGCCCGAAGGGCCGCCATCGTCCGGCCCTCTTGCCATCATTTATGGTCCAAGCGTATACCTCTTGTCTAGGGGCTCGCTTCGGGAGCGTGATGTGGCCGCACGGGAATCGAACGGAGCCGCGCGCGCGCCGCTGGTCGCGAGCGTCGGCGAGACTCTGAAGCGGCAGATCGCCAGCGGCCGCTTCGCCAACGTCGACGTCCTGCCGGGCGAGCGGGAGCTGTCTCAGTTGCTCGAGGTTTCCCGAACCACGCTCAGGCGCGCGATCGCCGATCTCGTGCAGGAAGGGGTGCTGACCCACCGCCACGGCGCAGGCACGTTCGTCAAGCGCAGCCCGCCACACGTCCGGCAGCCGCTGTCGCGCCTGACCAGTTTCACCGAGGATATGCGGCTCAGGGGTTTCGCCGCCTCGTCCCGGGTCATCGAACGCGGCGCCTTCTTGCCGACGTCAGAGGAATCGATGATGCTGGACATCGCGCTGAGCGAGACGGTGTTGCGTCTCTTCCGCCTGCGCCTCGCCGACGGCGTGCCGATGGCGATCGAGCGGGCGGCGGTGCCGATGCGCTTTCTCGGCGAAGGCGAGGAGATCGGCGATTCGCTCTACGCGGCGCTCGAGGCCGCCGGCTGCCGGCCCGTGCGCGCGGTGCAGAGGCTGAGGGCGGTGATGGTCAACGCAGCGGAGGCCGCGCTGCTCGAGGTTGCGGAAGGCTCGCCCGGACTCGACATCCACCGGATCGCCTATCTCGCCGACGGACGGCGGGTCGAGTTCACCCGCTCGATCTACCGCTCCGACACTTACGATTTCGTGGCCGAACTGTCGTTGCCGCCGGGCGCGCGGCCGCGTGGCGAAGGAGCCGACCGATGAGCGGCACATTCATGGCGGCGGAGATCGCCGAGACCGGCCTGGCGATCCGCCGCCAGCTCGACGGCGCCGCCGAGAGGATCGGGAAACTCGCGGACGAGCTTCGCGCCGGCGAGCCCGCGTTCGTCGCCACCATCGCGCGCGGCAGCTCGGACCATGCGGCGCTGTTCCTCAAGCACGTCGTCGAACTGAAGCTCGGCCTCGCCTGCGCTTCGCTCGGCCCCTCGATCGCCTCGCTCTATCACGCGCCGATGCGGCTCTCCGACGCCGTCGCGATCACCATCTCCCAGTCGGGCCGCAGCCCCGACATCATTGCGATGCAGCGCGCAGCGAAACTCGCGGGCGCGACGGCGATCGCGCTGGTCAACGAAACCGATTCCCCCGTCGCCGCCGAAGCCGACGCCCTGCTGCCGCTTCTGGCCGGAACGGAGCGGTCGGTCGCCGCGACCAAGTCGATGATCGCAGCGCTCGTCGCCGGCGTGTCGCTCGCGGCGCGCTGGAGCCGCGACGACGGCCTCGCGGCGGCGCTGGAGGGATTGCCCGCGATCCTCGACCCGGTCGCGCCGCCGCCCGGCGATCTCGAGACCGCGCTCGCCGGCGCGAACTCGCTCTACGTCATCGGCCGGGGCGCGACCTATGCGGTCGCGATGGAGGCGGCGCTGAAGCTCAAGGAGACGTCGGCGATCCACGCCGAGGCGTTTTCCTCGGCCGAGGTGCTGCACGGCCCCGCAGGCGTGGTCGGCCCGGGTTTCCCGGCGTTGGGCTTCGCTCCGGCCCCGGGCGACGCCGCGCGCGACGGGTTCTTCGCCACGATCGATCGCCTCGCCTCGTTCGGCGCCGCGCCGCTGATCGTCGACGTTCTGCGCCATGCCCGGTTTCCGACGCTGGTTGCGCCCGACGCGGGCCATCCGATGGTCACCCCGATCGCGGCGCTGCACGCGTTCTACTGGCTGGCCGAGGCGGTCGCGCGCCGCCGCGGCCGCAACCCCGACGACCCGCCGCACCTGATGAAGGTGACGCGGACGGTGTGATGCGATTTGCGTGGGATGGCGGCGGCGGATCGGAAACCGTCTCCGCAGTCCCGGCGCCGGCCGGTTTTGGGCGTTTCAGCCTCTTGCGCGGGATTTTCCGGGCGCCTGCGCCGCCCCGGGGAGGGCGGCGATCGCGCCGCTCGACGGCAGGCCGCCCGTCCCGGCGCGAGCCTGTCCCGGGCCGTGGCGTCCATGCCGAGCGCCTCGCGCCGTCCGTTCGCGTCGACGCCCACCGCGATGATCGCCGCCGCCGAGACGATGCGGCGGTCGTGGCGCGCCGTCCTCGAAATCCGGCCCCGAGTGACCAGCGACAAAGCAGCCCCGGACTCTGCGGCCCGGGGCTGCTCACTGTGGCGGACGCCGATCGCGCGCCCGCCAAAGCGCAACCTTACTTGATTGCGCCGGACTTCTTGTGGATCGCGATGAATTCCGCGACGTTGTCTTTGGTCACCAGCGGGCAGTCGATATCGGTGTCGATCTGCTTGACCTTTCCGGTCACGAGGTCGTGCGCCACGCTGATGTTCTTCGCCGCCAGATCATAGGCGTTCTGCAAGGCGGTCGACGTCATTTTGCCGGACTGGATCAGCAGCATGGCTTCGGCGGTGCCGTCGACGCCATAGGCGAGGATGCCCGTGAACCGCGGATCGGCCTTGACCGCCTCGAGCGCGCCGGCGGCCATGTTGTCGTTCATGGAGATGATCGCGTCGATCTTGGGATTGGCCTGAACCCAGTCCTCCATGTAGCGCATGGCTTCTTCCTTGTTCCAATGCGCAATCTGCTCGCCGACGATCTTGACGTCCGGACGCTTGGCGAAGAATTCCTTCTGCCAGGCGTCGCGACGCATGTCGGCGTGCATGTTGCCGGACGGGCCGTCCAGCACGACGACGTTGGCGTTCTGCGGCACCTGCTTGAGCGCCAGACGCGCGTTCACCGCCGCCTGCGCATAGGGGTCGGCGTCGACGGACGACGAACCGGGGATGTTCTTGATGCGCGCGTTGGTCGTGATGACCTTGACGCCGTCCTTCACCGCCCGTTCGACGTAGGGCCGCTGCGCCTCACCGTTGTTGGGCTGAACGATGATCAGGTCGTATTTGTTCGCGACCGCGTTCTCGATGAAGGCGTTCTCCTTGGCGTCGTCGGCCTGAGAATCCATCACGTCGACTTTCATGTCGGGATATTTCTTGGCTTCGTCCTGAATCGCGTTGGCGAGCCACGCCGCGAACGAGTCGGCCTGGGCTCGGGCGATGAACGCGACCTTATACTCGGCCGCCTGGACGATCGTCGTCGTCGCCAGACAGAGCGCGCCGACGGCTGCGATGGTCTTTATTGTTTTCAAAAACGTGTGCACGGTTTTCTCCCTTACTTTGTTTCCACCCGGAAGCATGTTTTCGATTCACCAATGGTTGTATGGTTTCGTTGACCTAGGATTTCGCCTCCTTTGGCTTGCTGGAAAGCTCCACCGCGCCAAGCGACTTCTTCGTGCGGTTCACTTTGGCCCACATGTCGTACCCGACCGCCAGCGCGATGATCGCGCCCTTGATGACTTGCTGCAGGTACGAATCCACTCCAAGCAGGTTCATGATATTGTTCAGGAAACCGACGATGAAAGCGCCGGCCAGGGTTCCGCCTGCGGTTCCGAGCCCGCCCGAGAAACTGGTTCCGCCGATAATCGCCGCCGTCAGCGCTTCGAATTCGTATCCTTGCCCCGCATTGGGCGCGCCGACATTGGTCCGCGACATCAGGAGAATGCCGGCGAGGCCGACGAAAGCGCCGTTGATCAGATAGGCCTGAATCTTGATTCGGCCGATATTGATGCCGGAGGCTCGGGCGGCTTCCTCGTTGCCGCCGACAGCGTATAACGAGCGGCCAAATCGGGTATGACCGAGGATGTACCAGGTCACGATACCGATAATGACCATGAAGACGACCGGGACGGGGATAAAGCCGATCTGTCCCTGACCGAACCAGACATAATCGCCGATTTGATAGATGTTCTGGCCTCTGGTGAACAGAAGCGCGCCGCCTCTCGCCATGGTCATCATCGCCAGGGTGGCGATGAACGCCGGAATGCTGAAGTATCGGACCAGGATTCCGTTTACGTAATTGCAGACGACGCCGAAAAACAGCCCGGCGCCGAAGGCGACGGCCATCGATCCCGTTTCCTTGAAGATATAGACCGACAGCACGCCGGCGAGGGCCAGGACCGATCCGCACGACAGGTCGAGCAATCCGCAGATGACCAACAACGTCTCGCCGAAAGCCAAAATGGTCGTCACGGAAATCTGCGCAGCGATGTTCGAGATATTCCGTGTCGACAGGAAATTCGGGTTCAGCGCGTTGCAGACAATAATCATCACGATGACAACCATATATATGGAGTATCGTGTCTTTAGTTTCTGCCACGTTTCTCTTGACATCACGGCGGTCATCACCAATACCTTTGTCGCTGTTCTGTTCCTGGATCTCACCCGGCCTTCGGCATATTCATTGCGTATCGCATGATGGTCTCCTGGGAAAACTCCGCCCGAGCGAGTTCTCCGGTGATGCGTCCTCCAGCCATGACGTAGATGCGATCGCACATTCCGATCAGCTCAGGCAGTTCGGAAGAAATCATCAGAATTGATTTTCTCTCTTTTACGAACGAGGTCATCAGTTTGTAGATCTCGAACTTTGCCCCGACGTCGATGCCGCGCGTCGGCTCGTCCAGAATCAGGATGTCCGGGTTGCACAGCATCCATTTGGACAGGACGACCTTTTGCTGGTTGCCGCCGCTCAAGGTCCCGACCGGGGAATCGATGGTCGGCATCCGCACGTTGATCCGCTCGCAGATGTCTGTGACCTTCTTTCGCTCCATGGCGTTGTGGAGATGGCCGTTGCGGAAGAATTGCGCCAGCGAGGCGAGCGTGACGTTCTCCTTGACGTCGCGCACCGGGACGATGCCGAACCGCCTGCGGTCTTCGGAAAGCATCACCATGCCGCAAGCGACGCTGTCCTGTACGCTGCCGATCTTCGACGTTCGTCCGCGAACCTTGATGGTCCCGTGCGCACCCGGATCGAGCCCGAACAAAGCCCGCGCCGTCTCGGTGCGACCGGCGCCGACAAGTCCGGCGAAGCCGACGATTTCGCCTTCCCGAACCCGGAAGGAAACGTCGCGGAATCCGGTCGGTCCGCTGAAGCGCTCGACTTCGAGGACCGGTTCGCCGTGAGCCACCTCTTCCTTGGGATAGCCGTGTCCGAGCGCGCGTCCCACCATCAGGGCGATCACCGAGTCGATGTCGAAGTCCGCCCGCGCGCGGGTCTCGACAACCCTTCCGTCGCGAAGGATCGAGATTTCGTCGGCGATGCGAAAGATCTCATCCATCTTGTGGGAGATATAGACGATCGCCTTCCCGCGGGCGCGGAGATCGGCGATCTTGTGAAACAAGGTTTCAATTTCCTTGTTGCTGATCGACGAGGTCGGTTCATCCATGATGATGATGTCGGCGTCGCGCGAGATCGCCTTGAGGATTTCCAGC
Source organism: Roseiarcus fermentans (assembly GCF_003315135.1). Classification (GTDB taxonomy): domain Bacteria; phylum Pseudomonadota; class Alphaproteobacteria; order Rhizobiales; family Beijerinckiaceae; genus Roseiarcus; species Roseiarcus fermentans. Next base: position 5,287 of record NZ_QNRK01000017.1, on the reverse strand, counting down.
ATCTGGAGATTGGAGATCGACAGGGCCTTCAGTTTGGTCTCCGGATCGAACGGGAGGTTTTCCTGCTGGAGAAGCTGAAGCGTCTTGCTGCGAATGGCGCTCCAGTCGATGCGACCGAGCGACCGGGTGGGCCAGCGGCCGGCGAACAGACTCTCTTCGATCGACATCTCCGGCGTATAGTTCAACTCCTGGAAGATCATCGATATGCCGAGCTCTCCGGCCTTGATGGGAGAGTCGATCTTGACCCGTTCGCCGCGAATCAGGGTCTCGCCATGGTCGGGCTGGTACAGGCCATTGATGATCTTCATCAATGTCGATTTTCCCGCGCCGTTTTCGCCGCACAGCACGTGCACGGAACCTCTCCGCACGGAAAAGGAGACGTCGTCGAGCGCCTTCACGCCGGGAAACGACTTGCTGATGTGCTTGACTTCGAGGACGGTGTCTTGCGTCATCAAGGTTCTCCGAGACGACGAGCGTCTCCACGCGCGATGGCGTTGCGGTCAGGCTCGGGAGCGGCTGGGGGAGCGGTCGGGGCCGGCGTCGGATTGCGTGCGCGACGGGGCCCGTCGGGTTCGATCAGGCCGGGTAGGGGAACAGGGGGACTGCGCCCGGTCGGATCGAGGCCAGGGGGCTTCGTCCCCTGCCTTGCGAAGTCGACTCCGCTATGCATGCGACCCTCCCTGCCGCGCCCGGCGGTCGGAGGCTTTTCGCAGCCGCCGTTGCGCCCGATCTGCGTTCAGCGCGAAATGCTGACGGTGTTTTCCCGATCAATCGCCTGAAATTCCGGTTGAAGGTGGATAGGGTGTCGTACCCGACCTCGAGACTGATCGGCGTGATGGCGTCGTCGGTCTCCATCAGAAGCTGACACGCCTTGTAGATCCGCAAATGGTTGATGTATTCGATGCAGGTGCATCGCACATGGCGTTCGAACAGGCGCGAAAAGGCGGGAAGACCCATTCCCTCGTCTTCGGCGATCTCACGGCACGACAGGTCCGGACGGTTGAAATTTTCCGCGATATAGGCGAGTATTCGTTCGAGCCGCTTGGGTTGGGCGCATTCGTGGTCCGCCCCCATGAGCGACAGCGACGTTCGCTCCCGGTCTTCCTCGAGCGTTTTGAGCAGCGTGAAGAAGACCGCCATGCGCTCGAGGCCGGCTGTGGCCAGGAGGGCTTCCATCAGCCTCGCAGCCTCCGCCGCCGCCTCGCTCGAGAATTCGATGCCGGCCCGCGACGCCTCGAGGAGGCCGGTGAGGCCGCAGCAATCGGAGAATGCGGCGACGCACCGCTCGGCGAAGCCCGCGCTCAGCTGCAGGACCAGATCCCGCCCGACGATGCAGCCGTCGGCGTCGCGCTCGTCGGCGTCGGAAACCCACATGTGCGGCAGGTTGGGGCCGGTCATCACCAGATTGCCCGGGCCGAACTCGCCGGCGTAGGTTCCGACGTAGAAATGGCCCCGGCTGCGCCGAATCAGATGCAGTTCGTACTCCGGATGATGGTGCCATCCCGAGTAGACGAAGGGATAGTCGTGAGCGTAGATGCGGAATGTGCGATCCAGCGGCGTCTGGATGACCTCGAGTACAGGCTTTACGGTCATTGTGCGAACCCCTCGGCCGTTCTCCACGCGCGTCCAGCGTCGCCGATTCTGGTTAGAACGCGATCTGGATCTTCACGTCGGACGAATTCTGCTGCGCCGCGCGCTGGAACGCCGCCACCGACTGCTCGAACGGGTAGGTCGCCGAGATCAACGGCTTGAGATCGATCTTGCCGGATCCGAGCAAGGCCAGCGTCCGCTCCCAGACGTTGGCGTAGCGGAAGATGCCGGTCACGCTGATCTCCTTGATCTCGAGCGCCACGACGTCCAGCGCGACGCGATCGTGCGGCATGCCGACCAGCACCACCCGTCCGCCGCGGCCGACCACCTCCATCAGATCGTCGAACGCGCGCGGGCTGCCGCTCGCCTCGAAGAACAGGTCGGCGCCCTGTCCATTGGTGTGCTCCGCCACGACGTCGGCGAGCTTTTCCCGGTTGAGGTCGACGGTGACGACGCCCGGGCGGTCGGCGAGGATGTCGAGCTTGGCGGTGGCGACGTCGCTGACGATGACCTTGGCGCAGCCGGCGGCCAGGGCGGCGAAAGCGACCATCATGCCGATGGTGCCGGCGCCGGCGACGACCGCGACGTCGCCGGGACGGACGGCCGCTTTGAAGGCGGCGTAGACGCCGATCGCCAGCGGCTCGACCATGGCGCCTTCGGCGAAGCTGACGTTGTCGGGCAGCCGATAGGTCAAGGCCGCGGGATGGACCACTTCCGGCGTCAGGCAGCCGTGAATCGGCGGCGTGGCCCAGAAGCGCACGGACGGATCGAGGTTGTAATGGCCCCCGAGCGTTTCCCGCGAGCTGAAGTCGGGTATGCCCGGCTCCATGCAGACGCGGTCGCCGACCTTGAGATGGGCGACCTTCGCGCCGACGGCCGATACGACGCCAGCCGCCTCGTGGCCGAGAATCATCGGCTCCTTGACGACGAAATCGCCGATCCGGCCGTGCTGGTAATAGTGAACGTCGCTGCCGCAGATACCGACCGTCTTGATGGCGATCCGCACCTCGTTGTCGCCCGGCTCCGCCGTTCCAGCGACTTCGATGTCACGAAGACAGACATCGCCAACGCCCTCGAGGACGACCGCCTTTACCCTCATGACCTTCCTCCCGAGCTGTTAACGTACATTCTGTGCAGAACTCGCTCGCCGCCGACAGGATCGGCGCGACATCCACACTATGCGCGTTCGGCGCCATCGTCGCAAAGCCGCCCCAACAAATCTCCGTGCAAATTTTTACATTTTGGCCAGTCCGCGGGTCCCGTCCCGGCGCGGAGGGCCTGTGTTTCGACGCCGGCGCTTTCCCTCGGGGAGCCGAGCCCGCCGTTCGCCGGGCGAAGCGGAGCGCCGCAAGGCCGCAGAGCCGATCTTGCGGGCGCTCGACGGGTTTGCGAAGGTCGGCAGCGGAGGGCGATCCGGGCGCCGCAGCGGCCGCCAAGGCCGTGGGTTCGGGACCTCCGCCTCGGGTTTCCAATCGACCGCCGATCGACAGATCGGTCCGCGGTCCCCATAGTCCGGGGAGGCGGTCCCATGTTCCTCAGCGTGTTCGACGTGTTCAAGATCGGCGTCGGCCCGTCGTCGTCGCATACGATGGGGCCGATGACGGCGGCCGCGGACTTCCTCGATGGTCTCCGGGCGTCCGGATCGGGACGGCGCGCCGCCGCCATCCGCGTCAGCCTGCACGGATCGCTCGCCTTCACCGGCAAGGGCCACGCGACCGACCGGGCGGTCGCGCTCGGCCTCCTCGGCTGGCGGCCAGGCGACCTCGACATCGACGCGGCGGAGCGCCAACTCGAGGACCTGCGGACCGCGCGCAGGCTCACGCCCCCGGGTCTGCCGGCGCTCGCCTTCGACCCGGCGCGCGACGTCGTGTTCGATTACGGGCCGGCCTTGCCCGGCCACGCCAACGGCCTGATCGCACAAGCGCTCGACGGCGCCGGGGACCTGCTCCTGTCCGAGACCTACTATTCGATCGGCGGCGGCTTCGTCGTCACCGCGGAAGAACGGGCGAGACCGGGAAAGGCCGCGACGGAGACGGCCGGACGGGCAAAGCCGTTTCCGTTCGCGACCGCCGCCGAGATGCTGCGCATGGCGCGCGAGAGCGGGCTCGACATCGCGACGATGAAGCGGGCGAACGAATGCGCCGCCCGCGCCGAGGCGGAGGTGAATTCCGGCATCGCGCTCATCTGGTCGGCCATGAACGGCTGCATCGAGCGCGGATTGTCGCGCGACGGCGAACTGCCCGGCGGCCTCGGCGTGAAACGGCGGGCAAAGCGCATCCGCGACCAGCTCGAGCGCGAGCGTGGATCGAACCTGACGCAGCCGCACGTCGTCTCCGACTGGCTCAGCGTCTACGCCCTCGCCGTCAACGAGGAGAACGCCGCCGGCGGCAAGGTGGTGACCGCGCCGACCAACGGCGCGGCCGGCGTCGTTCCCGCCGTCCTGCGCTACTATCTCGACCATTGCCTCGGCGCGAGCGGCGAAAAAATCCCGGATTTCCTGCTGACCGCCGCCGCCATCGGCGGCCTGATCAAGCACAACGCCTCGATCTCCGGAGCGGAGGCGGGATGTCAGGGCGAAGTCGGCTCCGCCGCCGCCATGGCCGCAGCGGGTCTGTGCGCCGTTCTCGGCGGCGCGCCGGCGCAGGTCGAGAACGCCGCCGAGATCGCGCTCGAGCACCATCTCGGCATGACCTGCGATCCGGTGGCCGGGCTCGTTCAGGTGCCCTGCATCGAGCGCAACGGCATCGGCGCGATGAAGGCGGTCGCCGCCGCCTCGCTCGCGCTGCGCGGCGACGGCTCGCACTTCATGCCGCTCGACAATTGCATCGAGGCGATGCGCCAGACGGGCGAGGCGATGAGCGCCAGGTTCAAGGAGACCAGTCTCGGCGGTCTCGCCGTCAACCTGCCGGAATGTTGAGGCGCGCGTCCTAACGAGGTCGCGAGCCGCCGGCGCCGCAACGCGGGCGTCACGGGACTCCCGGTTGATGGCTTCGAGCCGCACCGCTCGGATGCGGCGCCGAAGGGTGCGCAAGAGCAGCGCCTCGGAAAACAATATGTCGTGAAAAAAAGAAATACGGACTATCATGCTTTCGATTAGGCGTGGATCGCTGGCGGCGAAGACGCCCGGCTGTTTGACATCCAGAAGCAGAACCAGCGCAGGCGCGCGCCGGCCGTCCGGCCGCTGCAGCGTCAGTGCGGCGTCGGCCAGCGAGGCGGTTTCGCGCTCGTCGGGCGCGGCGGCGTTCCCGCTGCAGACGCAGCCGCTTTCCGGGCGCCGCGCGCGGCGAAAAGCGTACGCGACCGTATCCAAGGCGAGGGCTCGCTTCAAAGCCGTCATCGCGAGGAGCGAAGCGACGTGGCGATCCAGGAGTCCGGGACGCCGACGCCTGCCGCCAGCGGAGTCCAGCGCTTCGGCAGCCGGCAGCGCAGACGGCTCCTCGATCGCAGCGTCGCCCTCGGGCTCCTCGCGATGACGAAGTGTAAGGACCCCGCCCTGGCAATTGCTGCAGTCGCCCGTAATTGCCAAGCCCAGCCTACGAGCGGCGGCCACGGCGCTCACCGCGAGCGGCGGCGTCTCGCCGCCGGGGCGGCGGGACGCCGCCCCTCGTGCGTCCGCGAGGACGCTTTGTCAGCGTGGTGGAAGTCCACGCCCGGGCTGTTCGCGAGCCCGGAAGTCGAAGGTAACCGCGTCGCCGCG